>NZ_CP137861.1:632500-1197500 GCF_050920675.1 Novosphingobium rhizosphaerae | reverse complement strand
ATTTGCGATCGAATCGCGGCTTAGTGGTGCGGCGTATCCTCGATCACCGGCAGCGTTTCGAACTGGTGGAACGGCGGCGGGCTGGACAGCGTCCATTCCAGCGTCGTGGCGCCTTCGCCCCAGTAGTTCGGCGCGGCCTTCTTGCCGGCCAGGAAGGCGTAGGCGATGTTGATGAAGAAGATCACCAGCGACACGGCCATGACCATGTAGCCGATCGTGGCGATGTGGTTCCAGTATTCGAACGCCGGCGCATAATCGGGATAGCGGCGCGGCATGCCCTGCACACCCAGGAAGTGCATCGGGAAGAAGATCAGGTTCACCCCGACGAAGAACACCCAGAACTGCAGATGGCTGAGGAATTCCGAGTGCATCCGGCCGCTCATCTTGGGGAACCAGTAGAAGAACCCGGCGAAGAGCGAAGTCACCGCACCCAGCGACAGCACGTAGTGGAAGTGCGCAACGACGTAATAGCCGTCCTGCAGGTTATCGTCGATGCCACCGTTGGCGAGGACCACGCCGGTCACGCCGCCCACGGTGAACAGGAAGATGAACCCGATGGCCCAGACCATGGGCGACTTGAACTCGATCGAACCGCCCCACATCGTGGCGATCCACGAGAAGATCTTGATGCCGGTGGGCACCGCGATCACCATCGTGGCGGCGGTGAAATACATCTTCGTGTTCACGTCGAGCCCGGTGGTGTACATGTGGTGGGCCCACACGATGAAGCCGACCAGGCCGATGGCGACCATGGCGTAGGCCATGCCGAGGTAGCCGAACACCGGCTTGCGCGAGAAGGTGGAGATGATCTGGCTGACGATGCCGAAGCCCGGCAGGATCATGATGTAGACTTCGGGGTGGCCGAAGAACCAGAACAGGTGCTGGTAGAGCACCGGATCACCACCGCCGGCCGGATCGAAGAACGTGGTGCCGAAGTTGCGATCGGTGAGCAGCATGGTAATGGCCGCGGCCAGCACCGGCAGCGCCAGCAGCAGCAGGAACGCGGTGACCAGCACCGACCACACGAACAGCGGCATCTTGTGCAGCGTCATGCCCGGTGCGCGCATGTTGAAGATGGTGGTGATGAAGTTCACCGCACCCAGGATCGAGCCGGCGCCTGAAAGGTGCAGCGAGAAGATCGCGAAGTCCACCGCCGGGCCGACCGAGCCGGACGTGGAAAGCGGCGCATAGACCGTCCACCCGGTACCGGCGCCATGGCCGGTGCCGCCCGGCACGAAGGGCGAGATCATCAGCGAGCAGAAGCCCGAGAAGGTCAGCCAGAACGAGATGTTGTTCATGCGCGGGAAGGCCATATCGGGCGCGCCGATCATGATCGGCACGAACCAGTTGCCAAAGCCGCCGATGATCGCGGGCATGACCATGAAGAACACCATGATCAGGCCGTGGGCCGTGATCAGCACGTTCCACATGTGCAAGGTCTGGTTGAAATCGGCGCCATCACCGCCGACGAAGCGGGTCCAGAACGCCAGGTACTGGATACCGGGATGCGCAAGTTCGGCGCGCATGATGCCCGAGATCGCGCCGCCGATGACACCGGCGAAGATCGCGAAGATCAGGTAGAGCGTGCCGATGTCCTTGTGATTGGTGGACATGAACCAGCGCGCGAAGAAGCTGGGCTTGTGATCGTGTTCATGCGCATGATCATGATGCGCATCGAAGCTTTCATGATCGGCGGGAATGGTGGCCATGACGGGCGATCCTCTTTCCGATTGTCGTTCAGGCAGCAGGCGCTGCAGGCGCTGCGCCCACGGTGCCGCCCTGGCTCTTGATCCAGGAGTCGAACTGCGGCTTGGTCACCGCTTCGACCACGATCGGCATATAGCCGTGGCGGGCGCCGCACAGTTCCGAACACTGGCCGTAATAGACGCCGGGCTTGTTGATCATCAGCACCTTTTCATTGATGCGGCCTGGCACGGCGTCGAGCTTGAACCACAGCGAGGGCACCGCGAACGAGTGGATCACGTCAGACCCGGTGGTCTGGAGGCGAATCGGCACGCCAGCAGGCACGACCATGCGGTTGTCGGCGGCAAGCTGCGGCTGTTCGCCCCGCTTGATCGCCTCGGCCGGCGGCAGCATGTTGGAAATCACCTCGAACCCGCCGTTGTCGGGATAAGTATAGCCCCAATACCACTGGTAGCCGGTGACCTTCACGGTCAACGCGCCCTTGGGCGCCGGTTCGTACTGGTGGGCCAAGAGGCGAATCGAGGGCACCGCGATCACCACCAGGATCAGCACCGGAACCAGCGTCCAGATCACTTCGATCACGGTGTTGTGGCTGGTCTTGGAAGCGACCGGATTCTTGCGGCGGTTGAACTTGGCCATCACCGCGATCAGCAGGAACAGCACCAGCAGCACGATGGCCGTGATCACCGGCATCAGCACGTAATCGTGCATTTTCAATGCTTCCTGACCAATCGGCGAATATTGGTCCTGGAACGTCCAGCCACCGGGAACCGGTTGCCCCTTGCCCGCAACCGGCTTGGCCGGGACATAGGTGGCCGCAGCCAGCGCCAACGAAGGCGCGGCAGCCGCCGCAGTTGCTGCAATGCCTGCCACGAGATGACCGGCGGTCCGAAACGCTGTGCCCGCATGGCGGACGAATTCGATTGGACTCATCGTCGCTTGTTCCGCTCTTCCCCGCGTACACGCCGGTTTCGAGGTCCGCGTGCACTGATTGTAATTCCCTCGATTGAACCGGGCTATACGCGGCCTTGTCGCGCCCCACAAGTTGCGACCTTCACCATGGCGGCAGGAAAGGATTGCCCCTTTGGCCAAGATGCCGCTTTGACGCGGGCCAATGGGCGAAAAATCCTTGCCCGCCGCCGCGCCAGCGCCCATGGCAGGCCGCAAACACCAGCAAGCCCCCCAACACCCCGGGCGGGCGATCGTGCAGGACCAGCGAACGACAGCCATGCAGGACGAAGACATCCTTTCCGAATTCCGCGCGTGCCAGGCGCTGCTTGAAGGGCATTTCCTGCTCTCTTCGGGACGCCGCAGTGCCTATTATCTTCAGTGCGCACGCGTGTTGATGGACCCGATGCGCGCCTCGCGCCTGGCCAGTGCCCTGGCCGCCAAGCTGCCGCGCGACTTGCGCCAGCAGATTGCCAAGGTGGTTTCCCCCGCGATGGGCGGCGTGATCATCGGCCACGAGATGGGCCGCGCGCTGGGCGTGGAAGCGGTGTTTGTGGAGCGGCCCACCGGCACGTTCGAACTGCGCCGCGGCTTTTCGCTCAATCCGGGCGAAAAGGTGCTGATGGTGGAAGACGTGGTGACCACCGGCCTTTCGAGCCGCGAGGCGATCAAGGCCGTGGAAGAAGCCGGCGGCGTGGTGATCGCCGAGGCGGCGCTGGTCGATCGGTCGGCCGGCGCGGTGGACCTGGGTGTGCCGTTCTATCCGCTCGTCTCGCTCAACTTCCCCACTTATGCCCCGGACGAGATCCCGGCCGAACTGGCCGCCCTGCCGGCGATCAAGCCCGGCAGCCGCGCGCAACCCTGAAGGCACGACCCAAGGACAGGAGACGGTGGCAGTGAGCGAGTTGTTCACGCCGGCCCGGCTGAGGCTGGGGGTTAACATCGATCACGTGGCGACGATCCGCAATGCGCGCGGCGGGGATCATCCCGACCCGGTGCGCGCGGCCGAAATCGTGGCGGCCGTGGGCGGCGACGGGATCACTGCGCACTTGCGCGAAGACCGGCGCCACATCCGCGACGAAGATCTGGCCCGCATCCAGGCCGCGACCAACCTGCCACTGAACCTGGAGATGGCCGCCACCGACGAAATGCTGGCGATCGCGCTGCGCCACAAGCCGCACGCCTGCTGCATCGTGCCGGAGCGGCGCGAGGAACGCACCACCGAAGGCGGGCTTGATGCCGCCGGGCAGCACAACCGCCTTGCCCCGATCGTAGCGCGCCTGCGCGACGCCGGCATCCGCGTCAGCCTGTTTATCGCGCCCGAAGCGCGGCAGATCGAAGCGGCGATGAAACTGGGCGCGCCGGTGGTGGAACTGCACACCGGCGAATATGCCCATGCGCAAGGGGAAGCCCGCGCGGCGGAATTGAAGCGCCTGGCCGACATGGCCGCGCTGGCCGCCAAGAACGGTATCGAGCCCCACGCCGGCCATGGCCTGACCTATGACAACGTGCAGCCCGTCGCCGCGATTCCCCAAGTGGCCGAACTCAACATCGGCCACTACCTGATCGGCGAGGCGATCTTCGTGGGACTTGACGCAGCGGTGCGCCGCATGCGCAGTCTGATGGACGAAGTGCGCTGATGCCAGCGCGCGCATCGGAGGAGCACCCCGCGTGATCATCGGCCTGGGTTCCGACTTGTGCAACATCGAACGCATCCAGCACTCGCTGGAACGGTTTGGCGATCGCTTCGTGGAACGGGTGTTCACACCCACGGAACAAGCCAAGGCCGCGCGGCGCCCCTACACCCGCGCGGGAACCCTGGCCAAGCGGTTTGCTGCCAAGGAAGCCTATTCCAAGGCCGTCGGCACAGGCTTCAAGGCCGGCGTGTTCATGAAGGACATCGGCGTGGTCAATGCGCCGTCGGGTGCCCCCACCCTGGCGTTGACCGGTGGCGCTGCCGCACGCCTCGCTGCCATCACCCCGCCCGGCCACAAGGCCGTGGTGCACCTGACGATGACCGACGACCATCCCTGGGCGCAGGCGTTCGTGGTGATCGAGGCGGTTCCGGCATGAGCGACGGCGTGACCGGCATCCCGCCCGAACAGGCCCAGGCCCGCACCGGGCGTGTCAACTGGTGGGAGGAACTGCGCGGCCTGGTCGGCATGCTGCTGGCCGTGCTGGTGTTCCACAGCCTGCTGGCCAAGCCGTTCTACATCCCCTCGATGTCGATGATGCCCAATCTGCTGGTCGGTGACAGGCTGGTGGTGTCCAAGTATCCCTATGGCTGGTCGTGGGTTTCGCCCTCGTTCCACGTGCTGCCACGCTCGGCCACGCGGCTGTTTCCGGCAACGCCGCAATATGGCGATATCGTCATCGTGGTCCCGCGCGGCAGCAACGAGGACTATATCAAGCGCGTGGTGGCGCTGCCGGGCGATCGCATCGCGGTGGTCCACGGGCAGATCGTGCTGAACGGCCGCGCCGTGCCGCAAGCGGTCGAAGCCCCGCTCGATCTGCCGGTCGACGCCAACGACCCATGCGATCCGGCCGATTTTCCCGGCCTGCGCTTTCGCGACGCCATGGGCCACGATTTCTGCGAATTGCCGATCCTGCGCGAAACCCTGCCCAATGGCGCAACCTATCGCATCATCGACCACAAGCAGCAGCCGCTGGACGATTATGCCGAAGTAACGGTGCCGGCCGGCCACGTCTTTCTGATGGGCGACAACCGCGATCATTCCGCCGACAGCCGCGAGCCGCTGGCGCTCAAGGGACTGGGCGGGCCCGTGCCGCTGGCCGACGTGGGCGGCCGCGCCGAATTCGTCACCGTTTCGCTGGATGGCAGCGAGACCTGGAACCCGTTGACGTGGTGGCATGCCTTGCGCCACGGCCGCAGTGGGACGACACTGCGCCCCGAACGGGGGCCGGAACGGGATGCGCCAACGCCCGTTCCCGCTTCCTGACGTCTCTTAGCAAGGTAGCTTGCCACCGATGCCCGACACTGCCCATTCCGCCGCCGCGCAACCAGCTATGACACCGGGGGTACAGACCAAGGCCCACGCCCCCGGCCCCACCGACATCGCCGATCGCACCGTCCGCCAGGAAGCCAAGAAGGCCTTCGTGTGGATCGGCATCGCGGCCCTGGTGGTTCTGGCGGTGTTCCTGGCGCAACCGCTGCTGGTCATTTTCGGCGGCGTGGTGTTCGCATCGCTGATCGAAGGCGGACAGCGCCTGCTGGGCCGCATCCTGCCCGGCCCGCGCGCCTTGCGCATCGCCCTGGTGCTGGTGGCGGCGGTCGGTTTCCTGGTGTGGCTGGGCTATTTCGCCGGCAACCAGATCGCCGCGCAGGCTGCGCAGTTCCCCCATATCGTGGAAGGGCAGGCCCAGCGCACGCTGAGCTGGCTGCACGGCCATGGCATCAACGTGGGCCAGGCCGACGTTTCGAAGATTGCCGAACAGGTGATCGGCGGCGTGGGCCCGGTCACCCAGGCGCTGGGCGGGATTTTCGGCGGTTTCACCACGTTTTTCCTGATCGTGATCCTGGGCATCTATTTCGTGCTGGAGCCCGACATCTATCGACGCGGCTTTGCCTGGCTGTTTCCGCTGGAAAGCCGCCCGCATTTCCAGGTGACGCTGCAGCGCATGGGCAAGTCGTTGCGCATGCTGCTGTTCGGGCGGATGATCGGGATGTTCACCGAAGGTCTGGCCACCTGGGTGCTGCTGGCGGTCTATGGCGTGCCGATGTCCGCGCTGCTCGGCATCCTCACCGGCCTCCTGGTGTTCCTGCCCAATATCGGCGCGCCGCTTTCCGGGTTGCTGATGGTGCTGGTGGGCTTCTCGGGCGGCACCGACATGGGCATCTATTGCATCATCGTCTACCTGGTGGTGCAGACGGTGGACGGCAACATCATCGTGCCCATGGTGGCGAAGAAGACGGCAGACTTGGCACCGGCGATGGTGCTGGGCGCGCAGCTCATTTTCGGCGTCCTGTTCGGTATCCTGGGGCTGGCCCTGGCCGATCCGATCGTGGCGATGATCAAGATCGCATTGGAACGCCAGGCGGAGCGCAACGACGGGGAGCGCACGCAACCGGACGGCGAAACCACCACGCACGACGGCACTGCGCTTTCGACATGACGGTATAATGATCAAGCGGGTAATCCAGGCCGGCGCGTTGTTCGTGGCGCTGGCCTTGCTGTGCCTTGGCGTGCTGAGCCAATGTTCCGCGCAGATTTCACGCTATGCCTTTGCGCCAACCCACGGGTTCGAACCCGGTGCACCGCTGCCGCCGCGCGCCTATGACGACGCCGCGATGTGGATCGCGCGGCCGGGATTGGCCCGCGATCCCGCGCAATGGCTGCCCCCCGGCATGATCCATGGCGTGACCGGCGATGCGGCGGTGTTCTTCGTCCATCCGACCAGCTACCTCAGCCGCAACCACTGGAACGCCCCGCTGACAGACGCGGATTCACGCCGCCGTGCCGAAGTGCTGGTTGCGGCAACTGCCAGCGCGTTCAACAGCGTGGGCCCGGTCTGGGTGCCACGCTATCGCCAGGCCGCCTTCGGGGCATTTCTCACCGAAGGGGCAGAGCGGCAGCGCGCGATGGACCTTGCCTATGGCGACGTGCGCGCGGCCTTTGCTACATTCCTGACAACGCTGCCGCCCGAGACGCCGATCGTGCTGGCCGGGCACAGCCAGGGGGCCTGGATCGTGGCCCGCCTGCTGCGTGACATGGTGCGGGGCAAGCCGCTGGCCCGCCGCATAGTGGCCGCCTATGCCATCGGCTGGCCGATCGTCGCGTCGCGTGCCGCTGCCGAAACCGGCTTGCCACCCTGCAGCGCGCCCGATCAGGCCGGATGCCTGGCGGGCTGGATCAGCTTTGCCGAACCGGCCGATCCAAGGCTGCTGATCCAGGCCTATCACCCCTGGCCCGAAACCGGCGCGGCAACCCAGCCGGCCGATGCGCCGCTGCTTTGCGTCAATCCCCTGACCGGCACCCAGGGGGGCGCGGCGCCACGCAGCGCCAACCGCGGCACGCTGCTGCCCGATGAGAACGACGACGAGACCGAACGGGCGGGACCTTTGGTGCCGGCCCTGGTGCCGGCGCACTGCAGCGCGCAAGGCATTCTGCTGATCGGGTCGCCGCCTGAAATCGGCCTGTTCGTGCTGCCCGGCAACAACTATCACGTCTACGATATCCCGCTGTTCTGGGCCAATCTGCGCGCGGACGCCTTGCGTCGCAGCGCCGCGTGGCACCAGAAGCGGGATGGAGGAACCCGATGATCACGCAAAGCACTGCCGATTTTCGCGCCGCCCTGCCGATGGGCGGGGTGCTGATGGGTCTTGATCCCGGCACCAAGACGATCGGCGTGGCGCTGTGCGATACCGGCTGGCGCTTTGCCACGGCGGGGCAAACCGTGATCCGCCGCAAGTTTGCGCAGGACAAGGCCGCGCTCACCGCCATCGTCGCCGAACGCAGCGTGAAAGGCCTGGTCATCGGCCTGCCGCTCAACATGGATGGCAGCGATGGGCCGCGCAGCCAATCCGCCCGCGCCATGGCCCGCAATCTGGCTGACCTCAACCTGCCGGTCCTGATGTGGGACGAACGCTGGTCTACCCAGGCCGCCGAACGCGCGATGATCGAGCAGGATTTCAGCCGGGCCAAGCGCGCCCAGCGCATCGATTCGCATGCCGCCGCGCTGATTCTCCAGGCCGCGATCGACGCCCTGGCCGGCGGCGTCCTGTAATTTAAGCATTCGGTTGAACACTGCCCCGCGATGCGGCAAGGAACAGTGATGGCAGACGATCAACCCCCAACCTGGCGCAACGAAGGCCCGTTCGATCCGGCCCGTGCCGGCCAGTTGCTGGGGCGGATGGGCCACGGCGGATTCCTGGGCATGCGCTATGGCAATCATGGCCCCGACTGGTTCGAGGCGGAACTGCCGTGGCGCGAGGACCTGGTGGGCGCAGGCAACACCGGCGTGCTGGCTTCGGGCCCGATCATCAGCCTGTTCGACAATTGCACGGCGATGGCGATCTGGACACGGCGCGGACGCTACGTGCCCCATGTGACGCTGGACTTGCGCATCGATTACGTGCGCGCCGCCGTGCCGGGGCGCAGCGTGATCGCGCGGGCCGAATGCTATCAGTTGCGCGGGGACCTGGCCTTTGCGCGGGCGTTGGCCCACGATGGCGACATCGCCGATCCGCTGGCCCATGCCGCGGCGATATTCATGGTGCTGGGGGAAAGCGAATGAGCGATCGCCCGGCCTTCATCCTGCCTCCCTTTGCGCTGGCGATGGGCATGGCGCTGTCCGCCGACGACGATGGCAATCCGATCGTCACGATGCAGTTCGGCAGCCATTCCGAAGGGCGTCCGGGTTTCCTGCACGGCGGCGCCATCGGCGGCCTGCTGGAAATGGCCGGCTTTGCCGCGCTTGCCACCGATCACGCCCGCCGCGGGGTGGAGCAGCGGATGAAGCCGATCAACATCTCGATCGAATATCTGCGCGCCGGCCTGCCCCGCCCGATCCACGCGATGGGACAAGTGCTGCGCGCCGGGCGCCGCGTGGCCAATGTGCGTGTGGAAGCCTGGCAGGCTGACCGCGCCACGCCCATCGCCAGTTGCTGGATGAATTTCCACCTCTCGGCGCCCAAGGCCTGATCAGCCGGGCAAGCGCAGTTCCACGGTCAGCCCCTCGGGCAGGGCCGCGCCGGGCGGCAGGCGCTGCGCATCGGCGCGGGCGCGGGCCAGCAGCGCTGCGGGCACATCGGAAGCGGCGACAACCGCGTCGGCCATGCCGAGCAGGCGCGCCTCGCGCAAGGTAAGGTCTTCGGGATCGGCGCTGCGCAGCGCGATCACGTGATGGCCGGTCGCGCCGCCACGTGCTCCGCTCAGCCAGGCCTCTACCGCGCCCGCCGGCTGCGCCACCATGGGATCGAGCGCCCCGCCCTCGCCCAGTGCCAGGTCGAGCGCGCGGCGCCGTTCCGCACCATCGGGAAAGCGCGCGCGCAAGCCTTCGCGCGCAGCAAACAGCGCATCGGCCAGCGCGCCCAGGCCCTGGGGCAGCAGCCGCTCCAGCCGCAGGCGGATATGCTTGGCCAGGCCCGCCGAAGCGCCCGCCGTGCCCACGGCGATCACCACCGGGCTGCGATCGACCAGCGACGGCGTGGTAAAATCGCACAGCGCCGGGCGATCCACCACGTTGACCAGCAGGCCCGCCCCCCGCGCGCGCAGCGCGTCGGCCATGCAGGCATCGGCGCTGTCGTGGGCAATGAAGGCCAGCCGCGCGCCGATGTCGATGCCGTGGGCCAGATCGTCGATCACCTGCCCGCCGGCCCGCTCCACCAGCCGGGCCTTGGCCTGCGCTGCCTCCCCATGGCCCAGCACGATCACCGGCTGCCCGGCGATGCGGTGGAACAGGGGGAGAGCAGGCAGGCTCATCGCGTCAGGCCAGCCATTCCGGCACGCGCTCGGCGGCCAGGATCGTGGCGGGCTCGATGCGGTCGGCCACCACTGCCCACTTGTCGCCATCGACCATCACTTCGGGCACCAAGGGCCGTGAGTTGTAGGTGTTGGCCATCGTCGCGCCATAAGCGCCGGCGGTGCGGAACACGGCAAGGTCGCCCCGCGCCACCTTGTCGATCGTGCGGCCCATGGCAAAGGTATCGCTCGATTCGCAGATCGGGCCGACGATGTTGGCCTCCATCGTCTCGCCACCGGGCGAAACGGAGGCGAAATCGTGCCAGGCATCATAGAGGGCCGGACGCGCCAGATCGTTCATCGCGGCATCGACCACCACCCATGGGGCGCCCACGCCTTCCTTCACGCGCACCACGCGCGTCATCAGCACGCCGGTGTTGCCGGTGATCACCCGGCCGGGCTCGAACATCGCGGTAATGTCCCAGCCTTGCGTCACGCGGGCGACCATCGCGGCGTATTCCTCCGGCTGGGGGAATACTTCGCCGGCCTTGTAGGGCACGCCCACGCCGCCACCGAAATCGATATGCGTGACGGCATGGCCAGCCTGGCGGATCGCGCGCATCAGGTCGCCGATCTTGGTAAAGGCGGCTTCCAGCGGATCGAGCCGCGAAAGCTGGCTGCCGATGTGCAGCGCCAGGCCGCGCATCGCCAGGCCCGGCGTGGCGGCCAGGCGCGCATAGATCGCGCCCGCGCGGTCATAAGGCACGCCGAACTTGTTTTCCGCCTTGCCGGTGGAAATCTTGCCATGGGTGCCCGCGTCCACATCGGGGTTCACCCGCAGCGCGCATTGCGCGGTCTTGCCCAGGGCCACGGCGATTTCGGCCAGCTCCAGGCCTTCTTCTTCGCTTTCCAGGTTGAACTGGCCGATCCCGGCCTCCAGCGCGCGGGCGAGTTCCGCGTGTGTCTTGCCCACGCCCGAAAACACGATGCCATCGGCCGGCATTCCCGCCGCCAGCGCGCGTTCCATTTCCCCACCCGAAACCACATCGGCGCCATAGCCTTCGGCGGCCAGAACCTTGAGCACGGCAAGGTTGGGGTTGGACTTGACCGCAAAGGCCAGCTTCACCCGCGGCAGCACGGCCAGGGCATCGCGAAACACGCGGGCATGGCGCGTCAGCGTGGCGCGGGAATAGACATAGAGCGGGGTGCCCACCGCTTCGGCCAGCGTGGGCAGGGCAATATCCTCGGCGTGCAGCACGCCGTTCAACGTGTGAAAGTGGTCCATCGGAACTCTCGAAACAGATTTTTGAAAACGCTTATTCTTCGGGCGGCAGATCGAACGGGTCGTCCTCGCGCTCTTGCGAGCGGCTGCGCAACTCCACGTTGCGATCGGGCTTGGCCTGGATCGGCGCTTTCAAAAGCTCGTCCGCCCCGCGGCTCTGCGCACGCCCATAGGGCGCCGGCGGCAGGCCATGCCCCGGCGTGGGTTTCAGCTCGCGTTTGTTGCCGCAGCCGGCAAGCGCCAGCGCGGCTACACCAACGAGCAGGAACCCAACGGCTTTCGGGGCAGCGGGACGGATCAAGCGATTACTCCTCTATACCCAGTGCTTCGCGCGCCTGGGCCACGCGCTTCCTTACCTCGGCGGGGGCAGTTCCGCCATGGCTGCTACGCGCCGCCACCGACGCTTCGACCGAAAGCGCGGCATAGACGCGTTGGTCGATACGCGCATCGATGGCTTTCAGATCCTCGAGCGGCAACTGGTCGAGCGCGATGCCCCGGCTTTCAGCGAGCTTCACCGCGCTGCCGGTGATGTGGTGCGCCTCGCGGAACGGGATATTGGCCTGGCGGACCAGCCAATCGGCCAGGTCTGTCGCCGTGGCATAGCCGAGTTCGGCCGCGCCGCGCATCCGCTCGGTGCGGAACTTGGCCTCGGCCACCATGCCGGCCATCGCCGCGATCGACAGGGCCAGCAGGCTGGCCGCCTCGAACACCGGCGGCTTGTCGTCCTGCATGTCCTTGGAATAGGCCAGCGGCAGGCCCTTCATGGTGATCATCAGGGCCGTGAGGCAGCCCACGATCCGCCCCGAATGGCCGCGCACCAGTTCGGCAGCATCGGGATTCTTCTTCTGCGGCATGATCGAGCTGCCGGTGGAAAGGCTGTCGGGCAGCGTGACGAAGCCGAACGGCTGGCTGGCCCAGATGATGAATTCCTCGGCCAGGCGCGAAAGGTGCAGCGCGCATTGCGCGGCGGCCATCAGGTAATCGAGTGCGAAATCGCGATCGGACACCGAATCGAGGCTGTTGTCGGTCGGCCCGTCGAAACCCAGCGCCTGCGCGGTGCGAAACCGGTCGATGGGGAAGCCGGTGCCGGCCAGCGCCGCCGCGCCCAGCGGCGAACGGTTCATGCGCGCGCGCGCATCGGCAAAGCGCGAGCGATCGCGCGCGATCATCTCGTAATAGGCCATCAGGTGATGGCCCAGCGTCACCGGCTGCGCGGTTTGCAGGTGGGTGAAGCCGGGCATGATGCTGGCCGCATGTTCGCCCGCGCGCGTGACCAGCGCGGTTTGCAGCGCCAGCAGGCCCGAATCGACCTGATCGATGGCATCGCGCACCCACAGGCGGAAATCGGTGGCCACCTGGTCGTTGCGGCTGCGCGCGGTGTGCAGGCGGCCTGCCGCCGGGCCGATCAGTTCGGCCAGCCGGCTTTCGGTGGTCATGTGGATGTCTTCCAGGTCCCAGTTCTCGGGCACCCCATTGGCTTCGTATTCGGCGGCCACCTGGTCCAGGCCGCCCGCGATCAGGCGCGCATCATCCTCGGCCACGATGCCTTGCGTGGCCAACATGTCCACATGGGCCTTTGACGCGGCGATGTCTTGGCGCCACAGCGCCTTGTCGAAGGGAATCGAGGCGTTAATCTCGCGCATGATGGCCGAAGGGCCGGCGGCGAAACGCCCGCCCCACATCTGGTTGGAGCCTGAATTGCCGCTCATGTCCGCTCGTCCGCCCTATGTGCCGTTGATCCTGGGTGCGCTGGCCGCAGCCACGCTTGGCGGCTGCGATAGGCAAGCAAGCCCGCCGGCGCAACCGTCGAGCGCCGCTGCCGCACCCGCAGGTGGCGCGAACGCCGCCGCTGGCAAGATCGACAGCAGCCACAAGGGCGCTGCCATGCCCGCCTTTGCGCTGACCGGGCCCGATGGCACCAAGGTTTCGTCAAAGGATCTGGCCGGCAAGCCGGTGCTGGTGAACCTCTGGGCCACCTGGTGCGGCCCCTGCGTGGTGGAAATGCCCACGCTCGACAAGCTAGCCGCCGGCGGCCTGCGCGTGCTGACCGTGTCGCAGGACAGCGCGGGCCAGGCCGACAAGGTCAAGGGCTTCAAGGCCGAGCATGGCCTGGCCCACGTGCAGATGCTGCTCGATCCCGACAACGACCTGTCGTTCCACTACAACACCGGCGTGCTGCCCACCACCGTGGTCTATGACGCGCAAGGCAAGGAAGTGGGGCGCGTGGTCGGCGCGTTCGACTGGACCGGGCCCGAGGCTGCGGCCCTGATCAAGGCCGCCTCCTGATCCACCAGCGCCACACCCCGGTGACATAGAGCGCCACGGGCACCAGCCCCGCCAGCACGACGGCCAGCCGCAGGGGCAGCCCGGCGGCCGAGCCATCGTGCAGCGGATGCAGCCACTTGAGCCAGATGTCCAAGGCCCCGCCCCGCGCCACGTCTGCCGTGGCCAGCACGGCGCCGCTGTGGCGATCGACCATGACCCAGCTATGCGGAAAGCGGGGCGAAGGATCGGCGGGCTGGGCCAGGCGCAAGCGATAGGCGCCCTGCCCGCGCCCGGGCAATTCCACCCACACTGCGCGGGCACCAGGCAGGGCCGCCTGTGCCACCGCCACCGCGCGCGAGACCGGAATGTCGCGCCCCGGCGCGGCATCCGCAGGCTGGACCGGCGCCTTTTGCGCCTGGCCCAGCATGGGTGACAGAACGCTGTCGGTTTCCTGCGGCAGGGCCAGCATCACGCCGGTCAACGTCAGCAGCAGCAATAGCGGCGCGCCCGCCAGGCCCGCCAGTTTGTGCCAGTCGTAAAGCCGGCGCACCGGGGCGGCCCCGGCCTTGAAACGCAAGGCCTTGGCCCAGCCGCCCCTTGGCCACCAGGCCCAGATGCCACTGGCCAGCAGCATCGCCAGGGCCAGCCCCGCCCAGCCAAAGATCGTGCCGCCCAAGGGCCCAAGCTTCAGGCAATAATGCAGGTCATAAATCCAGGTCATGCCCCCGTCGCCCCAGAATTCGGCGCGCAGCACCCGGCCGCCATCGGGGGAAAGCCAGGCCATCAACGGGGCATGGCCCGCGCCCGCACGCTCGGCCGGATGGTAATAGCGCGCGGGGATCGCGCCATCCCGGCCGGTCAGTTCCAGCCGCCACGGACCGTCCCGCTGTGGAAACGTGGCGTGCAGGGTAACCGCTGCCCGGTCCCAATCGGCCGGCCCGGCATGGCCCGCCACCTGCACGGCCGGGTGCAGGGCGCGGTCGATCTCCACATAGAAGACCAGCAGCGCCCCGGTCACCCCGGCCAGCACCATCAGCGCCCCCAGCGACAGACCCAGCCACAGGTGCACGCGCCGCACCCATGCGCGCCGGCTTATGGTACGGCGCGCCATGGTCAGAAACGCACGCGGGCGCTGGCGGTTACGCCCAGGCCCTCGGCCGGGCTGTGCGCGCTGGGCGAACGGCTCTGGCTGGTGGTTATGCTCGAATCGTACCAGACATATTCGTAAGCCCGATCGAACAGGTTCTTGCCCGTCAGCGCCAGTTCCAGCTTCTCCAGCCTTTCCAGCGGGCGAAACGCCACTTCGGTATTGAACACGGCGTATTGGCCGAACTTGCCCACCGCCGGGTCGTTGGCCGTGGTCAGCCAATAGCTCGATTGGCCATTGCCCCAGACCGAAACGCGCCAGCGCGGCGAGGGCGTCAGGTCCACCCCGCCCGACCACAACCAGTGCGGCACGTGGTCGATCTCGTGCCCTACATACGTGGGGGTTGCCGGATCGGCCACGCGGATGCGCGAGGTTTGCCAGGACAGCGCGCCCCAGGCGGAAACGCCCGCCACCGGCCTGACGTTCACCTGCACGTCCACCCCGCGCCGCCGCGTGGCGCCCACGTTTTCGCTGTCGCCCAGCGGATCGTTGAGCTTGCGCTTGATCTCGCCGCTGGCATCCTGCAGCCACAGCGCCACGCGCGCTTCCACCCCTGCCACCGGGCGCAGCTTTACGCCGGCTTCCCAGCCTTCGTTGATCGAAGGCGCCAGGTCGGTGGTGCGCGGCGGGATCAGATAGGCACCCGATCCCACCCCGATCTGAAAGCTCTTGCCATAGTTGCCATAGAGCGTGACCTGGCTGACCGGGGTGATCGCCACTTGCAGCTTGGGCTGGCTGATGCTGCCGTAATCGTTGATCGGCGCCGTGGTGCCGGCCAGCCGGTTGTGGAACGTGCCGCCCACCCAATCGAGCCGCCAGCCCGGGCTGATCGTCAGCCAGGGCGCCGGCTCCAGCCGAACCTGGGCATAGACGCCGCCGATGTTGGTGGTGAAGGCCTGGTCGCGCGTTTGCGTGGTCACCACCCGCGCCACGGTGTTGTAGCGCAGCGAGACATTGTCCTGCCACTGCATGTCGCCGCCCACTTCGGCCATGACCGGAACGCCGGCCACGCGCGCATGCCAATGCAGCGCCGCGCTGGCGCCGTAATGGTCTTCGTCGGTCATCCGCCGTTGCTGCGATGTGGTGGCGGAAAACTTGACATAGCGATCGTCGCGCAGGCGGTTGGCATAGGCCTTGGCGGTAAAATCGACCGTGTCGCCCAGGCTTGCATCCAGGTGCAGGCTGCCCTGCGCCACGGTGCGCGTGTCGCCATCGGTGCGGTTGTAGGCATTGGTCATCCGCGGGTTGGCGGCGGCGTTTTCCAAGGTCAGATAGCCCGGCTCGTCGGCCGTGCCGCGATACCAGCGCGCGATCGCGCCGATGCGCACATCCTCGCTCGGCCGGAAGAACCACTTGCCCGCCAGCGTGCCCCGCGTCAGGCCGCCATGATCGCGCCACCCGCCGGCCTGGCGCCAGGCCGCCAGGTAGTTCTGGCTGAACCGGCCCTTTTCGATTCCCGCCACGGACTGCGCTTCATAGGTATCGAAGCTGCCGCCCGAAACCTTGCCTTCCAGATAGTTGCCGCCGATCCGCGTCTGGATATTGGCGCTGCCGGCAATGGCATGCACGCCATAGCGCGGATCGGAAGTGCCGCGCACCACTTCGATCCCGGCGATATCGAGCGGAAAGACCGCATCGATATAGGGCATGTTGCCATCGTTGCTGTTGGCCGGCACACCATCGATCAGCAGCTTGACCGCGTTGATCTCGCCCTCGCCATTGAAACCGCGAAAGCTGAACTTGCCGCTGGTGGTGCCCTGGTTGAAATTGGTGAGCATCACGCCGGGCAGGCGGCCGACCAGTTCCCAGGCATAGTTGACGTTGGCCCGCTGCGCCACGTCGCCGCCCATGCGGTCGATGGACGTCAGGACGTTCTGCGACGAGGCGGCCATCGATCGCGCCGACACCACGATCTGCTCCCCGATCGAAAAACCGGTATCGACACCGTTGGCTTTCTCTGCAGCAGCCGGCGCTGGCTCTGCCGCCCGCGCGGGCATGGCGAAAACAAGCGCGCAGGCAAGCGCGCTTCCCGAAATACGCATTGTGATAATCCCCTGTCCGGCGCCTGGCGCCGGCCTGAACCTTGGTCATGCCGCCCCGGCAGTGGGGGCGGCGTGGTGTGGATCAGGCGAGCAGGGGTGGGCCGCGCAGCGGGGGCCAGGCATGGGAATGCCGGCGCGGCGCGAGAGCCGACACTGGTGCAAAGCCCAGCGCCAGGATAAAGGCCAGCGCGCCAGCCAACAGCACCGGATCGGCGCCGCTCAACAAGGCATGGCCCAGGGCGCCAAACGGACACGTGCCCTGCGCCTTGGCATGGCCGGCATCGGCCTTGTCGGCCCCACCGCTCGCCGGCACCACCACCTGGCGCACCAGATCGTGGCGCCCGTCGATTCCTTCGGAACAGAGCTGGATGGTAAAGCTGCGCGTTTCCCCGCCCACCATGTAGCCTGCGGGCACCAGCGCCTTCATCGCCAGGGCCAAGACCACCAGCGCAAGGGCCAGGCCACGATTCCGCAGAAGAAAGGCGCGCAGGGCAATCATGCGATACACGCCATAAGTGGCGCTAGCCGGATTGTCATCAGGGCAAAATGTCCCGCGAGGCCCTAAACCGCCGGCTCTCTCGGCGTAAACGAGATGCTCTGGAGCGTGGTCCTGGTGGGCGGTGACGGGCTCGAACCGCCGACCCTCTCGGTGTAAACGAGATGCTCTACCAACTGAGCTAACCGCCCCCGTCCGGGGAAGCGCGCCTTTGCGGGATTTGAGCGGCAAGGTCAACGGGTTTGCGCACTGTCCTCTATCCGAAATGTGAGCCGCGCGGTGCCGTGGGCGGGCACGGTCACGCGCCAGAGCGGCTGGCCGTTCTTGCGGGTGAGCGGGCGGGAGGGGCGGGTCAGGCGCTGGTCTTCCGGCACGGGAATGGTGAGTTCGGCCTGCACGGGCTGGTCACGGCTGTTGGTCAGAGTGGCTATGTGATCGCGCCACTGCCTATGTTCGTCTTCCGTGGTCTCCGCCTCGGCCAGATGCACCGCCGTTGCCTGGCCAAGTTCGATCTCGATCTCCTCGCCTTCCGCTTTGTCGTCCATGCGGCCTTCGCCCACCGGCAGCGTGGTGGCTCCATGCGGTTCCAGCACCACGACATGCCCGGCCGGCAAGGCCAGACCCAGGCCATCCGCCTTGCGGTTGTTGAGGCGAATGGCCTGGCGCAGCGGCTGGTCCTCGCGATCGTCGAGCGACAGCGTGCCTTTGGTGAACGGCTGCACTTTCACGCCGCGCCGCTGCGCCAGGGCCACTTGCTTTTGCGCGCGCGGGGCGATCGTGGTGGGCATGGGCAGGCGATAGAGCTTGAGATCGCCCAAGGCTTCCTGCCCCGCCATCACGGGCGCGCGGCGCTGCGCGGTGACGATGATGTTGTCCCTCGCCGCCATGGGGGCCGGGGCCATCAACATGAGCGGCGCCGACTCCGGCGGAGGTGGCGGGGGTGGCGGCGGAGGGGGAGGGTTGGTTTCGCATTGAAACGACAACCACTCGTCGCTGTTGTACCGGTCGCCCCAGCCCCGCGGCTGCTTTTCCGGCTTGCCGGCCACCACGGCGGCGGCAGCCCCGGCAAAGGCGGTATCGTCACTGCTCGCCAGGGTAATCCACGCCGCCAGATCGAGATGGCGGCCATCAGGCCGCATCGACAGCACATAATCGGCACGCCAGTCGAACCCCCAGGCCAGGTAGCTGAGCGTCAGGCGCGCCGACGTGGCGACCGGCGCGGCGGTTTGCACCGACAGGGTGGGCTTGGCGACCAGGCCGGCGGGCAGTTCGCCATAGCTGATATATTCACCGGGCCAGGCGCAGCGGGCAGAGCGAAAACCTTCGCGCGTCTGGATCACCGCCGCGCCATCGGGGCCGGAGCGGATCACGCCTGCTTCCTCGATCACCGCCTTGGTCTTGGGATCGACCCGGCGCAGCATGACCGGCCGGCCAAAGCTGCGGGCATAGAGATTGCGCGCGCCGATCAGGTCTGCGTCCAGGTTCTGTTCGGCAACGCTGCCAGGCAACCCGCGCACCAGCGCGGTTTCGGCCAGCATCCCGGCCGCCACCCCTTCGAACCGCACGGTGGCCGGCCCGGCGGGCAAGGCCACGTCGCGCGTTTCGGTGACGAGGGCATAGCCACGCAGCCAATCACCATCGAAATGGGCGTCCGCTGTCCGTCCCGGCTCGCGATAGATCGTCACCGCCACGCTGGCCGGCGCTGGCGAAGTCACCGCCTGCTGCGCCAGCGCCAGGCCGGGCCACAGCGCCACGGCCGCGATCAGGCTGCGCATCGCCACCCGCCTCAATAGCGGGTGTCGATCGTGGCCGTCAGGGTGACCGCGCCGCGCGCCGGCACCTTCACACGCCAGACCCGGCTATCGCGCGAAAGCTGCCGTCCTGGCTGGCTTTCGGCCGAAACGCGCGTGTCGTGCCAGCCATTGTCGAGGCCATCCTGGATCACGTCCACCTCCACCGGAACGGCGCGGGCATTGGTCACTTTCCAGGCCATCTGCGTGCGCCAATACGTGGGATGCGCTTCCACCGTATAGGTCACGGGCGCCTCGGCATTGCGGGTGATCCGCCATTGATCGACGCGCTGCCATTCCTCGCCGGTGATGCGCTCGCGCTTTTCAACCGTGGGCTGCACTTTCACATCGAACGCGGTGCCGGTTTTCAGCGCCAGGTCCGATCCCATCGGGGTGTGGGGCAGCGGGCTTTCGCCCACGAACTGCGGATTGCCGCGCGCATCGCGCATATAGACGCGCATCGTGCCCGCCGGCAGGGCATCGCCCAGCCCGCCATCCTTGGCCGAAGTGAACGCCAGCACGGTGTCGACGCTTTCGCCTTCCTCCGCGCTATGCTGCCAGTCGTTGCGATACTGGTACAGCTTTTGCGCCGGCACGCCGGCCACGTTGAGGAAGCTGACCTGCTTGGTCTGGGCATTGGCCACCGTGGTGCGCCCGGCCAGCGGATAGACATGGAAATCGCCCAGCGTCTCGCGCCCATCTTCGCCGCCGGTGCCCATGCGATTGCCGATCGGACGCCGCCTTTGCGGGGGATAGACGACAGCATTGCCATCGTCGCCGTCGCCGCTTGGCTGGCCCGCCACCAGCATGACCCGCGCATTGGCAAAGCTGGTGCCCGTGGTGTTGGTCAGCGTGACCCAGCCCTGGACATCCAACTTCCCCGCGCCCTCATCGAACAGCGCCACATAATCGGCCTTCCAGCCGAACCCGCGCGAGAGATAGCGCAGGCCCACAGCCCGAGCGCCGCCACTGTCAGCATCGAGCGTGACCGAAAGCGTGGGACGCGCGCGCAGGCCGGCGGGCAGCCCGGAATAGACCACGCGGCCCGGCATTTCGCGCAGCACCTCGATCCGGTTGCCCACCTGCACCACCGCGCCCTGGTTGTTGGCCAGAACATGCGCAGTCGTGGCCACTTCCTTGCCATCAGGCCCCAGGCGCACCACGCTCACGTCCTGGCCCACGGACTTGTCGAGCAGGGCACTGGGCGTGAGCAGGTCATAATCGAAATTCTGTTCCACCACGGCGGCACCGGGCGCAGAAATGGTGACCGTTTCCGGCCTGATCTGCGCCGAAACATCGGGAAATTCCTGGCGGCTGAGGCCCTTGGGCAGCTCGATCCGCCGCACATCCTCGATCAGGGCCATGCCGTTATAGATGGTGAGCGCCACATCACCCTGCGCGCTTCGGGTTTCCACCACATCAGGCGTGGCCGCATGGCCCGATACGGCCAGGCCCAGCCCCAGCACCACGCTGCCCATCGCCCACGTTGTCCAACCCGGCCGCATCGCGCTCTCTCCCAATTGCCGAACCCACGATAACCGTTTGTTTCGAATGCGCCACCGTCGATCGCAGCCACACCGGCGCAAATCGCCATCGCGCTTGAGCCGGCATGCGTGCTGGCCTAAACTCGGGCCATGGCACCGGCACCGCATATCAAGATCAAGCTGCAACTCTATTGCGGCGATGCCATCGCCATGGGGCCGGGCAAGGCCGACCTGCTCGATGCCATCGCTCGCGAAGGCTCGATCTCGGCCGCGGGCCGCGCCATGGGGATGAGTTATCGCCGCGCCTGGCAACTGGTCGACGTGATGAATCGCTGCTGGCACGGGCCGCTGGTGGAAACCTTCCCCGGCAGTGCCCACGGCGGCGGCGCCAAGGTCAGCGCGCTGGGCCAGTCCGTGCTGTCGCACTACCGCGCCTTGCAGGCCCGGTTGGGCGGCGAAGCAACCTGTACCGATGCACAAGCGCTGGCGGGCTTGCTGCGCACCGAACCGCTGGAGCGGCAGGACGAACGCGCGGGGTAATTGGGCTTCGAGTTGGGGAACATGCCCCCTCCGACGGCCGTTGGCCGCCACCTCCCCCACGATGTGGGGGAGGATCGTTGCGGCATCAGCCCTCGCGGCGGCGGGGCGGGCCCTTGCGGTGCGTGCGGGGTCCGTCGGTGCGGGGGCCATCGCCACGTGGGCCGAAGCCTTCGCGCGGGCGGTTGGGGCCATTGCCCTGGCGGCGGTTGGTGCGGGCCATTTCACGCGGCGGTTCGCTCGGTTCGATACGGATGCCGCTTTCGTCCTCGGCGCCTTCGCGGGCGGTGCGTTGCAGCGCGGCGCGGAAGCGGTCTTCCATTGCCTTGGGCACCTGGAAGAAGGTTTCGCTCGGCCCGATGCGGATCGCACCGATTTCGTTGCGGGTGATGTGGCCACGGCGGCACAGCAGCGGCAGCAGCCAGCGCGGATCGGCATTCTGGCGGCGGCCGATATCCATGCGGAACCAGGCCACATCGTCAAAGCCGGTGCGGTGGGTGGCCTTGCGGCCTTCCTCGGTGGAAAGGTCGATCAGGTCTTCGGGCTGCGGCATGGCCAGGCGATGGCTGCGCACCAGGGCGAGCGCGATGTCGCGCGGGGCCATCTTTTCCATCAGCGTTTCGGCCAGCGCCACGTCCACGTCGGCCAAATCTTCGGCGTCGATCGGCGTCAGCAGCTTTTCCATCAGGCGCTCGCTGTCGCGCTGGCGAATCTGGTCCGCGCCGGGTGCCGGCATCCATTCCGCCTCGATCCGCGCGCGGCGCAGCATTTCTTCCAGGCGGCGGCGGCGCGGATAGGGCACCACCAGCACGGCCGTGCCCTTGCGCCCGGCGCGGCCGGTGCGGCCCGAACGGTGCTGCAGGGTTTCGGCATCGCGCGGCACTTCCACGTGCACCACCAGGCTGAGCGAAGGAATGTCGATCCCGCGTGCGGCCACGTCGGTTGCCACGCAGATCCGCGCGCGCCCGTCGCGCAGCGCCTGGATCGCCTGGTTGCGCTCGTTCTGGCTGTGCTCGCCCGAAAGCGCCACGGCGGCAAAGCCGCGTTCGACCAGCGTGGCGTGCAGCCGTCGCACGTTGTCGCGCGTGGCGCAGAACAGCATGGCCGTTTCCGCCTCGTGGAAACGCAGCAGGTTGATCACCGCGTTCTCGATGTCGTTGGGCGAGACGGCGACCGCCTGATAGCTGATGTCGCCATGGCCCTGGCGTTCGTCGATGGTCGAGATACGCAGCGCGTCGCGCTGGTACTGCTTGGCCAGCAAGGCGATGGGGCGCGGCATGGTCGCCGAAAACAGCAAGGTGCGGCGCTGCGCCGGGGTGGCGTCGAGCAGTTCTTCCAGGTCTTCGCGGAAGCCCATGTCGAGCATTTCGTCGGCTTCGTCGAGCACCACGAAACGCAGGGCCGAGAGGTCGAGCGCGCCGCGTTCCAGATGGTCGCGCAGGCGGCCGGGCGTGCCCACCACGATATGCGCGCCATGGTTGAGCTGGCGACGTTCCTTGGACGGGTCCATCCCGCCAACGCAGGTGGCAATGCGCAGGCCGGCCTTTTCGTAAAGCCAGGCCAGTTCGCGGCTCACCTGAAGGGCCAGTTCGCGGGTGGGGGCAATCGCCAGGGCCAGCGGCGCGCCGGCGGGCGGAATGCCGTCGCCCAGCAGGTCGGCGGCCATGGCCACGCCAAAGGCCACGGTCTTGCCCGAGCCGGTCTGGGCCGAAACGAGAAGATCGCGGCCGGCCGCTTCCGCTTCGAGCACGGCAGCCTGGACCGGAGTCGGCTCGGCATAGCCGCGTGCGGCAAGGGATTCGGAAACGGCAGCAGGGAGAGATGAAAAGGGCATGAAACTCAACGGGTCTGGGCCGGGCCGCAACGTGGGCAGGGACCGGCGGGGGATTATTACGCGAAGGGTCTAAAGGCCTGATGACAGTGCCACGGCCTCACCACGCGAAGCCCGATATACCATCTCTCGGCCCGAGCCCCCTAGCCGCTTGTTCCTTTCACCGCCATGACCAAATGCCAAAAATCGCCATCATCGTGGCGATTCTTCGAAAAAATGCCTATTTTGGCACGACGGTCAGCGGTGGCAGAGGGTGCCAACCCCATGGATTGGGGGAAAACCCGGTCACGCCGCCGCGCACCAGCGACCAGCGCAGCGGCCGGGCAATCGGAATGAAGCCATTGGCCGCGGTGACCGCGCGCTCGGCCTGGGCAAGCAGCGCGGTGCGCGCCGCCGGATCGCGCTCGGCCCGCGCCTGGGCCGCCAGGGCATCGCCCTGCGGGCTGCATGCCGCGGGGCTGACCGGGCAGGCCAACTGGTTGAGAAACCAGGCAACGCGGGTATAGCGGGCGACATTGTCGACCAGGCGCAAGTCCGCCGCCCTGCCCTCGTCCACGTGTTCCACCTCCACGCCGATGCCGGCAAGGTCGGCAGCGATGCGCGACAGCGCCAGGCGTGAACCCGGCCCATCGGGCGCGGCGATGCGCAACCGCGGCGCGCCTTGGCCCGTCGCCATCCACGCGATCACGCGCTGGCGGGCCAGAGCGCGCCGCTGGTCCAGCGTGGTGCCGCCCCAGCGTTCGCCGACACTGCCGTCGCTGTCGGGCACTTCGGCCGAAACCAGCCGCGTCGTGCCGCTCCACCCACCGATGCCGAATGCAGCCACCAGGCCATCGCGATCGATCGCCAGGGCCAATGCCTCACGCCGCAGGGGATCGGCCAGGAACCCGTCGGCGCGCAGCACCTGCAATCCGAACAGGCCCATGACCGGATCGAGCTGGACGTTGCCGCGCGAAAGCATGGTGGTACCGGCCAAGGGCAGCGAATCGATCGTGCCGCCCAGCGCCACATCGATCAGCCCGTCGTTGAACCGCTGCGCCGCCACGGCCATCGGCTCCAATTCCAGGGCAAGCGGCCGCACGCTGCGCGAGAACCCGTCCTGCGCAGGCAGCCCCCGCTTTTCGGGGGGAATCGGGGAAAGCGTGGCCAATAGCCCATCATGGCGCAGGCCAAGCGGGCCCGAACCCAGCCGCGTGCGTGGCAGGCCCAGTTCGGGCTGGGCCAACAGGGTGAGCAGGTCGGGCAGCGGCGCGGACAAATCCACTTCCACCACGCGATCGGTCATCACCCGGATATCGTCGATCGGCGCGAGATCGAGCCCCAGCGCCGTGCCCGATAGCGCGCTGCGCGCCCGGCGCAGGGCAGTGGCCACGCTGGGTGCGTCGATCGGCGTGCCATCGGGCCATGTGCCATCGCGCAGCCGGAAAATATAGCTGAGGCCATCGTCGGTCACGATCCAGCGCTCGGCAATCGCGGGCACCACGCGTCCTTGCGCGTCAAATCCCACCAACCCTTCCACCGTTGCCGCGCGCAAGACCTGGGCCGCGGGCGAAAGGCGAGTGGCGGCGGTCTGGAATGCGGTTTCATCGCCAGCCAGCGCCACCGGCAGCGGGCCGCGACGGTCTGCGCCGCAACTGGCCAGAGCGCCGGCCAGAACCGGGGCCAACAGCGGCAGAAACGCCGCAAGCGTGCGGCGCGAATGGCAAAACAGCGGGGCCATGGCCCCTGCCTAGCAGATCAAGGCCGGCAGGCCAGTAAAGAAGGGCGTGGTAGAATTCGCCCGCGCCCAGTCAACGCTTGTGACGGCTCACAGCTTGCGCAGGCGCTTGGCTTCGTTCTGCGCCAGCGGCGGGCGCACATAGCGCGGGGCGTAATCGTCGGATGGCTGCGTGGCCACCGGCTCGCGCGCCAGCTTGGGATCGATCTGTTCGACAAAGGCGATGCCAAAGCGGTTGTCCTGCACCCAGGCCACCACGCCTTCGATCCAGCCGATGTGGCGCAAGTTCGCCTCAAGCCGGGTACCGCGCGACACGCGCAGCGCACCTTCGGCCATCATCCCCCCGGCCGAAAGATTGCGCACGCGCACGCGATGCTCGCCGTCCTGCCCATCAAGGCGCAGGTCGGCCATCAGAAAAAGGCTGTCGCGCCCCAATTGCCGATGGTCGATATCAGTCACCGTCAGGTTCCGTTCCAGCAGAGATGGGCCAGCAAGGATGGATCAAGGAAGATGGGGCCAGCCACAAGTGGCTTGCGCCCGCCCTGCCCATCATGCGCAGCTATCCGTACCGACGCTGTAAACGAAAACGGCAAAAAAATCCTTAAAATCGGCATGGCCCAGCGGACAAGTGCCGATGGCAGCGGGGCGGCAGGCCCGCCCGCGCGTTTACCGAGTATCACAGCGTGGCGGATCGCCCGCGGCCGCCGGCCGGCGCATGGCCAGGCCAAGCGTGCCGCCAAGCCCATCACATGTCGCGCGAAATCTTTTCGCGGCGCTCGTGCGCTTCTTGCGCTTCGACAGTCATCGTCGCGATCGGGCGGGCGATCAGGCGGCCCAGGCCGATCGGCTCCCCGGTCACTTCGCAAAAGCCGTATTCGCCTTCGTCGATGCGACGCATGGCCGAATCGATCTTGGCGATCAGCTTGCGCTGGCGATCACGGGTGCGCAGCTCGATGCCCCAGTCGGTTTCGCTCGACGCGCGATCGTTGAGATCGGGTTCGCGCAGCGGGCCATCCTGCAGGGCCGAAAGCGTGCCGGCCGAGGCAGAGAGGATCGATTTCTTCCATTCGAGCAAAAGGCGGCGAAAATAGTCGAGCTGAAGCTCGCTCATATAGGGTTCGTCGTCACTCGGAACGTAATCACCCGGCATGGCCCGGCGGGCTTTTGCCAACACGTCAATTTCGTCACCCAGAACCCCAGCCATCCGGCCCTCCGTATTGCGCCTTCCGACCACCGGGGCCGCAACGCGCCGCATGTTGGCGCGACCAGCCCCGGCTTGCCGCGCCTATAGGCAGGCTGGAAAGGGCGCACAAGCACTTCCTCAACACCTTGGCGCATTGCTGCTGAACCGATGTGAAACAGGCCGATAGGCATTGCGCACCAGTCCCCCGGCCAAATCGCGGCACGCAGCGATTCATGATTAACGGTTTGTTGACCTTAATTGGCGAGCGTTGCCGTGCCGCCAGGGGTTGGGTCTGGCAGATTCGCAGGGGGAATGAACGATGCCACAAGCACAATCCGAAACGGCGCAGAGCAGGATGTCATTGGTGCCGCCGCCACCGCCCGCCCATGCCGCGATGGGCGCGCACGGCACCGCAGATCGCGCCGACAGCCTGATCGCCGCATGCCTGGCTGCTGCCGCGCAGGGTGACAGCCACGCCTATTTCGATCTGGGCGTCGCGTTTTCCACCGGCAGCTATGGGGCCTGCTGCGATCTGGTCGAAGCGCACAAGTGGTTCAACCTGGCCGCTGTTGCCGGGCATGACGATGCCGCCCGCGCCCGCGCCGATGTTGCCGAAGACCTGACCGCACGCGAAATTGCCGAAGCGCAGCGCCGCGCCCGCGAATGGCTGCGCGCCGCCGCCCGCCGCGCTGCCTGACCGGCAAGGTTACCCCTTGCGATAGGGGGTGTGCCCGGCCAGTTCGAGCTGGCCCTGTTCGATCCCTTCGCGCTCGCGCACCAGGAAATCGGCTACGGCGGCGCGAAAACCGCGATCGGCGATGTAATGCGCCGACCACGTCTGCACCGGCTCATAGCCGCGCGCCAGCTTGTGCTGCCCTTGCGCCCCTGCCTCCACGCGCGACAGGCCCAGCGCGATGGCTGCATCGATCGCCTGGTAATAGCACAGCTCGAAATGCAGGAACGGCTTGTCCACCACGGCACCCCAATAGCGGCCGTACAGCGTATCGCGGCCGATGAAATTGAGTGCGCCTGCCACCGGTTCGCCCTCGTGCAGCGCCAGCACCAGCAAGACCTTGTCCGCCATGCGCTGCCCGATAAGGTCGAACGCCGCGCGGGTCAGATAGGGCCGGCCCCACTTGCGCGCGCCGGTATCCTGGTAGAACACCCAGAATGCATCCCAGTGCGCTGGCGTGATCGCATCGCCGGTCAGCGCCACGATCTCCACCCCCGCCTGGGCAGCGGCGCGTTCCTTGCGCAGGTTCTTGCGCTTGGCCGAAGACAGCACGGCCAGGAAATCGTCGAACGTGGCATAGCCGCGGTTTTCCCAGTGGAACTGCAGGTCTGACCGCAAGAGCCAGCCGGCCTCCTCGAACAGCGGCAACTGCGCGGGCGCGATGAACGTGGCGTGGGCCGATGACAGGCCGTTCTGGTCCACGACCGCTTCGGCCGCGCGCAACAGCGGCAACGCCAGGTCGGGCCGCCCCTCGCACAGCAGGCGCGGGCCCGTGGCCGGGGTGAACGGCGCGGCGATCTGCAACTTGGGATAATATTCCCCGCCCGCGCGCTGCCAAGCATCTGCCCAGGCGTGATCGAACACATATTCGCCTTGGCTGTGCTGCTTGAGATAGGCCGGCAATGCCGCCGCAGGCCGGCCATCGGCATCGTCGATCAGCAGCGGCAGTGGCGTCCACCCGCTGCGCCCGCCGACGCTGCCCGATTCTTCCAGCAGGGTCAGGAACGCGTGGCTGACAAAGGGATTGTCCGCGCCGGCCAGCCGGTCCCAATCATCGGCCGGAATCGCGCCCACCGCGTGTTCCACGCGGGCGACCAGGCTCATGATGCGGGAGGGGCCAACAGCACCGGTCCTTCGGCGATCGGCGCATCGGCATAGGCGGCCGCGCGCTTGGCGTCTTCGGGCGTGCGCACGGTCCAGGTCAGCACCGGCACACCCCGGCGCCGGGCCAGGCGCACCACGGGATTGGCGATATCGGCAATGTCATAGGCCAGGAATTGGGGACGCGCCCGCCACAGCGCAAGATGCCTCTTCAGGCGGGCCAGCAGGGTGCGGCGGCCCGCCTCGGTCACCACCAGCCCATGCACCACATGGGGCGAATAGCGCCGGAACCAGGCGGGCACGCGGGGATCAAAGCTCATTACCGCCACCGGCCCGCGATACCCTTCGAGCAGGCGCCGCACCGCCAGGCACAAGGGCGCAATGCGCCGGCCGCCCTGTGATTTCACCTCGATCAGCAGCGGCACGCGGCCTTCGATGCGATCGAGCAACTGCCGCAGGCCGGGAATGGTTTCGCCCGGCACCGCAGCACCGGTTTCGTCCAGCAGGCCGATGCGCGCCAGGTCTGCCGCGTTGAGATCGCCCACGCTGCCCTCGCGGCCGGTCAGGCGTTCGAGCGTCCAATCGTGGAACACGATGGCCTGGCCATCGTGGCTGCGCTGCACATCGCACTCGATGCCAAAGCCGCGCGCGATGGCGGCATCGGCCGCTGCCAGCGAATTTTCCGGCACGCCGGGGCCGTGCAGCCCGCGATGGGCATAGATCGCGTGCGCCAACCAGCCGGCCCGGTCCGCAGCCCGCGCCGGCAGGAGGAAGCGATCAATGAGCGCGAACAGCAAAGACAGCATCGATTTCCACCGCAGCGCCCAACGGCAGCACCGGCACGCCCACGGCGCTGCGGGCATGGCGCCCGGCATCGCCGAACACGGCCTGCATCAGTTCCGAGGCGCCATTGGCCACCTTGGGCTGATCGGTGAAATCGCCGGTCGAATTGATGAAGGCGCCCAGCTTCACGACCTGCTCGATCCGATCGAGCGAGCCGAGCGCAGCCTTGGCCTGGGCCAGCAGCATCAGCGCGCAGGCCTTGGCCGCGGCGGCGCCCTGTTCCAGGCTCACGTCTTCGCCCAGGCGGCCGGTGACCAGCTTGCCCTCGATGAACGGCAACTGCCCCGATACGTGCAGCAGCCCGCCCGCCAGAACCGTGGGCACATAGGCCGCCACGGGCGCGGCGGCCTGCGGCAGTTCCAGGCCCAGTTCGGCAAGGCGGGCATCGATCGAAACGGTCATTACGGCAAACTCCAAGACGTGAAGCGAAAAATCAGGCGGCGGCCCAGTCCAGGCAGCCCAATCCAGGCGGCCCAGCCCAGGCGGGCTAATCCAGCCGCGCCATCAGCCACGGCAGCGCGTGGTCCCAGGTATCGATCCGCGCGTGGGCGTGCCCCGCCTTGTGCGCGCAATCGATATGCGGCGCCAGCAAGGGCTCGCCGCACAGATGCAGGCGGATGACCTCGGGCGTGAGTTGTGACGCCGAATGGTGATGCTGGGGCAGATCATCGATGAACACCGCGCGCGTGGGCTGGTATTCATCGAGAATGGCCTTGAGCGCCGGCCCCTTGGGTCCCTGGTTGGTAAAGACGCGGGCGGTGATGCCCACGCTTTCCAGCTGCGCCGTGCGCGCCGCGCGATAGCTGTCCCCCAGGTTGGTGAGGATCACGAAATCGGCGCGTGTCGCCAATGTGCCCACCGCCTCCACCGCGCCGGCAATGGCCGGCTGGGCGTGCATCTGCGTGTCGAAGAACAAGTCGAGCAAGCGCCAGATCTCGCGCGGCTCCACCGCGCTGCCATCGGCGGCATGGCGCATGGCCTTGCCGAAATCGTTGCTTTCCATGACGAAGTCGATGTCGTGGTGGGCTTTCAACCAGGCCTTGTACGGGGCCACCATGTGCAGCAGCACTTCATCGCAATCGCTGATCACCAGCGGGCGGCTCATCCCAACTTCTCCCGTGCTGCGGCCAAGGCCTGGGGGCTTATATCGAGCGCGTCGGCCGCGGCAACAAGATCGGGCTCGTAAGCCATGAGGAAATCGAGCACCCCGCCCAGCACCGCGCTTTGCCCGGCCGGATCGGCCAGGCCGGCGCGCAGGGTTTCGGGCGTCATCCCGCTCAACGCCAGGAAGCGTTCGGCGCGCTGCCCGTCACCCAGCACCCAGCCGAGCGCGGCCAGCGCCAGATCCTGGGGATCGGGTACGGGGGACGATGGTTCGCGAATGATTGTCAGAGCCTTTCCAGGTCAATAGAGCAGGGCGCCAGCGCGTGGCCGGACCGTGCCGTGCAATAGGGGTGTTCCGTGGCAAAAAGAATTCTGGTTGTCGAGGACAACGACCTCAACCGCAAACTGTTCTGCGACCTGCTGGTCGCCAACGGCTTTACCGTGGAGCCGGTGGCTGATGGGCGCGAGGCGCTGGACCGCGCGCGCCAGTTTGTGCCGGGCCTGGTGATCATGGATATCCAGTTGCCCAACATTTCGGGCCTGGAACTGATCGAGGCGCTCAAAGCCGATCCGGTACTGCGCCAGATTCCGGTGCTGGCCGTCACCGCCTATGCCGGCAAGGGCGACGAGGAGCGCATCCGCGAGGCGGGCGCCGAAGGATACCTGGCCAAGCCGGTGTCGATCGGGCCGTTCATGCAGGCGGTGATGAAACTGGTGTAATTCCCCGTTCAGGCTTGACAGGGCAGGCCACAGGCCGCTTTTCCGCCGCAATGTTCTGGCAGGGGCACAGCCCTGCCCCACGGAGATAGAGACAAGATGGACCGCGCAGCGACCGCCGCAAGGATTGCCGAACTGATCGAGCCCTTCAACAAGAAGGGCGTGGCCATCAGCGATGCCACCACCTTTGCCGGCGACCTGGAGTGGGACAGCCTGACGGTGATGGATTTCGTTGCCGCGATCGAGGACGAATTCGACATCATCATCAGCATGAACCAGCAGGCCGAGATCGAGACGTACGGCCAGCTGATCGACGCCGTGACCAAGCTGCAAGGGTGAAACTGCCCATGACCGACCTGTTTTCCAAGTTTGACGGCCTGATCGAACAGCGCCGCGCCCTGCTGTCCACCGGCGTCACCGATCCGTTCAACCTGGTGATGGAAAAGGTGATCTCGCCCACGGTTGCGATCTGCAACGGCCGCGAGACGATCCTGCTGGGCACCTACAACTACATGGGCATGACGTTCGATCCGGACGTGATCGCCGCGGGCAAGCAGGCGCTGGACGAATTCGGTTCGGGTACCACCGGCAGCCGCGTGCTCAACGGCACTTATGCCGGGCACCGCGCCGTGGAAGACGCGCTCAAGGAATTCTATGGCATGGACCATGCCATGGTGTTTTCCACCGGCTACCAGGCGAACCTGGGCATCATTTCCACGATGGCCGGCAAGGGCGATTACATCGTGCTCGACATCGACAGCCACGCTTCCATCTGGGACGGCTGCAAGATGGGCGATGCCGAAGTCGTGCCGTTCAAGCACAACGATATCGAAGCGATGGAAAAGCGCCTCAAGCGCATTCCCGAAGGCGCGGGCAAGCTGGTCGTGCTGGAAGGCGTCTATTCCATGCTGGGCGACATCGCCCCGCTCAAGGACATGATCGCCGTGGCCAAGGCCCATGGCGCCATGGTGCTGGTGGACGAAGCCCACTCGATGGGCTTCATCGGCCCCAACGGGCGCGGCGTGGCCGAGGACCAGGGCGTGCTCGACCAGGTCGATTTCGTGATCGGCACGTTCTCCAAGTCGGTCGGCACCGTCGGCGGCTTCTGCGTTTCGAACCATCCCAAGTTCGAGATCCTGCGCCTGGTCTGCCGGCCCTATGTGTTCACCGCCTCGCTGCCGCCCAGCGTGGTCCACACCGCCAGCACCTCGATCCGCAAGCTCATGCACGCGGCCGACAAGCGCGCGCACTTGTGGGAAAATTCCAAGACGCTGCACGCCGGCCTCATCCAGCGTGGCTTCAAGCTGGGCACGGAAACACCGCAAAGCGCGATCATCTCGGTGATCATGCCCGATCTGGAACGCGGCGCGATGATGTGGGAAGCGCTGCTGCACGAAGGGCTCTATGTGAACTTGGCGCGCCCGCCGGCCACGCCCGCCGGCATGACCCTGCTGCGCTGCTCGCTGTGTGCCGCGCACAGCGCCGATCAGGTGCAGACCATCATCGGCATGTTCGAACGCGCCGGCAAGGCGGTGGGTATCATCTGATGCGCGTGCGGTTGGTTGCTTTGGCCGGCGCGCTGACGCTGGCCACGGCCGCTTCGCCCGTGCTGGCAGCCCAGGCCGGGCAGCCGGCCGCACCCGTGGTGGTGCCGGCTGCACCCGCGCCGCGCGCTGCCGTGGCAGTGGCGGTGGCCCCCACGGGGCCCACCGCCATGGTACCCGAACCTGCACGCCCAGCCGCGTGGGCGGCTATGACTGGGCCAATTTGTGCCGCTATCAGAAAGCGGATCGCCAGGTACCCCAGCCGGTGCGCGCGGTGTTCATCGGCGATTCGATCACAGAATGGTGGCTGACCACGGCGCCCGGCATCTTTGCCGGTGGCGTGGTGGACCGTGGCATTGCCGGGCAGACCAGCCCGCAGATCCTGCTGCGCTTCTACCAGGATGTGGTGCGCCTGCGCCCGAGGGTGGTGCACATCATGTGCGGCACCAACGATGTGGCCGGCAACACCGGCCCCACCAGCCCCGAGGAATATGCCGCCAATGTCCTGGCCATGGTCGATCTGGCCAAGGCCAACGGCATTGCCGTGGTGCTGGGCAGCGTGCTGCCGGCCGGTGGCTTCAACTGGCGCAGCGAAATGAAGCCTGCCGCGCAGATTGCCACGCTCAATGCCTGGCTCAAGGATCTCGCCCGCGCGCGGGGCCTGGCCTATGCCGATTACTACAGCGCGATGGCCACGCCCGAAGGCGCGATGAAGCCAGGCCTGTCGAGCGACGGGGTGCATCCCAATGCGGCCGGCTATGCCGTGATGGAGCCGATCGCCCGCGCCGCCCTGTCCGAGGCGGAAAAGCCGCGCTGACGTTTCGCGGTTGAAATTGGACACTTGTCCTACCCCCGCCCTATCTGCTTAGATCACAGATAGGGCGGCGCAGGGGGCGTCGCGCCGATGCGCGAGGTTGCCCAAATGTCTTCCCTTCGCCTGCTTTCGCTTCTCGCCGGTTCGGCGCTGGCGCTCGCCGCCGGCACGGCCCACGCGGCGCCTGCCGCCGATACGGTGCTGCTCCACGGCCGCATTCACACCATCGACGCGCACGACAGCGTGGCCCAGGCCGTGGCGATCAAGGACGGGCGCATCGTCTATGTGGGCAGCGATGCCGGGGCCAAGGCGTTTACCGGGCCAGCGACCGAAACCATCGACCTGAAAGGCGGGGTGGTCATGCCCGGCCTGGTCGATGGGCACATGCACCCGCTGGAAGGGGGATCGGGCCTGCAGGCATGCGATCTGCAATACAAGCGGCTGACCGTGCCCGAATTCCAGGCCGCGCTGAGCGCCTGCGCCGCCAAGGATGGGGCCAGTGGAAACGGGGGCGGCCACGATGGCAAGTGGCTGGTCGCGGTGCACTGGTTCCAGCACGAAATGCAACCCTTGGGCATCGAGCGGACCAAGGCCATGCTCGATGCCTTGCCCACGCCACGCCCCGTGGCGGTGTTCGACTCGTTCGGCCATTCCGCGCTGGTCAACAGCCGCGCCCTGGCACTGGCCGGGATCGATGCCAAGACGCCCGATCCAGTGGGCGGGGCAATCCATCACGATGCCAGCGGCGCGCCCACCGGTCTGCTCGAGGATTCAGCGATGGATCTGGTGCGCAAGCTGATACCCACCCCCACGCCGGAAGATGACGTGGTGGCCGCCCGCGCCGCACTGGCCGCCATGGCGGCGCAAGGCGTGACCACGTTCCTCGATGCCGATGCGCCGGCCGAATCGATCCGCGCCTTTTCCACCCTGTCCAAAGCCGGGCAATTGACCGCGCGCGGCCATTTCGCCCCGCATATCGCGCCCGAGGAAGGGCCGAGCCCGGAAGGCGCGCTGTCGCGCATCATCGAATGGCGCCGCACCTATGACGAAGGCGCCGCGCGCGTGCAGCCCTCGATCATGGTGCGCACGGTCAAGCTCTATATGGACGGGGTGATCACCGCGCCCGCGTTTACCGGCGTGATGATCGCGCCCTATCTGGAAAACCACGGCACGGCGGAAAAGCCCGATTGGCAGCCCGGCACCAACCGTGGCCCCGCGCCCTATTTCCCGCCGGCCGTGCTGGCCCCGCTGCTCGATCGCATCACCGCGCTGGGGTTCGACCCGCACATGCACGCCGATGGCGACGGCGCGGTGCGCATCGCGCTCGATGCCGTGGCCGCCTTGCGCAAGAGCCACCCGGCGCGCGATGCGCGCCCGGCCATCGCCCATGACGAGATCGTCGATCCCGCCGATTTCCCGCGCTTCAAGGCGCTGGGCGTCACCCGGTGCTGTCGCTGCAATGGGGCAAGCAGGCCGCCGATACTGTGGCCGGGGCCAAGGATTTCCTGGGGCCGAAACGCTATGCCTTCATGGAGCCATCGGGCCTGCTGGCCAAGGCCGGCGCGCGGATCACGTTCGGCAGCGACTGGCCGGTCGATCCGCTGAACGAATGGTTCGCGCTGAAAGTGGGCGTCACACGGCGCAACGATCCCTCTGCCGGGCCGGAATATAGCCAGCCGCTGTCGGGCGGCCCGCCGCTCACTGTGCCGCAAGCGGTGCGCGCCGCCACGATCAACGCGGCCTGGTCGCTGCGCGCGGAAAGCCAGGTCGGCAGCCTGGAACCGGGCAAGTTTGCCGACCTGATCTGGATCGACCGCGATATCTTCACCGGCAACCCCGATGCCATCGCGCAAACGCGCGTGCTGCGCACCATCGTCGGCGGCAAGACGGTCTACCAGGCACCGTAACCTCGTTCAGTCCCCGGCGCGGTAGATCACCGGGGCAATGTCGGTGAACTTGGCCACGTCGCCCAGGATTTCCGGCGTATCGGGGCTGGCCAGCGCGGCATCGATTGCCGCCTGGCTGGCAAAGCGCAGCAGAACGGCGGCTTTCCACGGCTGCTCACCCGCCGGAAACAGCACTTCGGCCTGGGTGAAGCCGTGCGCCGTCCACAGCCTTTCCACCAGGGGAATGTGCGTGCCGGTGTAATAGGCGGTGTCGAACCTGGCGCCTTCTTGCGCGGGATAACTGACGATCAAAGTGGCCATCGCATGTCTCCTGTGGTGAACATCCAGAAATTCAGGGATTCGGCACGGGCACCGGGGCCGTATCGACCAGGCTGCCGCCGACATCGTGCCAGCCTTCGATGCCTTCGGCCAGCCAGCGCACGCCCGTGACGCCGCCCAGCGCCAGGCGCCGCGCCACGTTCCAGCTCATCCAGCAATCGGCCCGGCAGAACACCACGATCGGCGCCCCTCGGTGTTGTTGCCGGAACGCCGCCACGCGCGCGGCAAGCGCCTGCCACAACACCGGATCGGGCGGGCTGCGCCCCGTTTCGGGATACCACAGCGCGCCGGGTATGGTTTGGTGCGGGCTGGCCAGCTGCCATGCGCCACTTGCGCCATCACGGCGGGCGCCTTCGGCCGGCAACACATCGAGGAACAAGGCAGCGCCCGGCGCCAGGCCCAGCGCCTGCGCCGGCGATATGGCCGTGGCGGGCGCGGGATCGCGATCGACCGGCGCGCGAAAGGCGGCGCTGCGATAACCCTGGGCATCGAACGGTGCCTGTGACAAAGCCTGGGCATGAACCGGCGAAGACGCCAGGGCCAGGATCGCCGCGCCTGCGACCCCGGCGGGCAGCATGCGGCCCATCGCTGCGATCATCCTCTCATGCCTTCCGTTCTTGGCCTATGGTGCAATTGTAAGCGGGCCCCGGCCCAAGGCAAATGGTGCCTTGGTATGAAGCGCGCTGCCCCTTCTTGCTGGCCATCCTGCTGGCCGTGCCGGGAACGACCCTGGCCGCGCCGGTGGCCGACCCGCTCGATTCGCCGATGTGGGCCAACCATGCCGCCTGGCTGCTCGGCAAGGCGCCGGTCCGGTTTGATCCGGCGGTGATCGTGACCATGCCCGATGTGACGGAAAACCAGCACGCCTTTCCCGTTACCGTCGATGCCCGCGCCTTGGCGGGCGTGCAGCGCATCGTCGTGCTGATGGATCTCAACCCCTGCCCGTGGCGATCGATTACCAGCCCCAGGCCGCGCTCCCTTACGTCTCGCTGCGCATCAAGCTGGACCAGCGCACCCCGGTGCGTGCCCTGGTGCTGACCGCTGACGGCGTGTGGCACGTGGCCGGGCGCTGGATCGATGCCGCCGGGGGTGGATGTTCTGCCCCGCCGGTCAGCCGGGTCAAAGGCGATTGGGCGCAGCATCTGGGCGAAATGCGCGGTGCGCTGTGGCGCGAGGCCGGCGATACCCGACTGCGCCTGACAGTGCGCCATCCGATGGACACCGGTTATGTCGACAATATCGCCGCCTACAATATCGAAGCGCTGACCGTGCGCGGCGCAGATGGCGCCGCGCTGGGCACCATGGCGATCAACGGTTCGGTATCGGAAGACCCCGCTTTCACGCTGCTCTTGCCGCCTGGCGTGTCAGGCCCGGTGCACCTGCACATGGCCGACAGCAATGGCCGCACGTTCGATGGAAACCTCACGCCATGACCTGCACGCGGCGCGCCGCGCTGGGCCTCATCGCGGCAACACCCATCGCAGCCCGTGCGGAGACCTTTGCCGGCGCCTATGCCTATGATCCGCAAGCGATCGGGCCGGGCATCTGGCTGGTGCGCGGCGCGGATGAAGCGATCGTTTTCGGCAATGGCGGGGCGATTGCCAACGCGGTGATCCTGGCCTGTCCGCAGGGCGGGGCGATCCTGTTCGATTGCGGCCCTTCGCTGCGCTATGCTCAGGGGCTGGCCGCCCTGGCCCAGAGGCTGGCTGGCGGGCCGGTGCGCCGCGTGTTCCTCAGCCACCTGCACCCCGACCATGCCCTGGGCACCGCCGCGTTCGATCCGGCCATCGTGGCCGCGCTGCCCGCCACCCGCGCCGAACTGGAGCGCGACAGCAATGGTTTTGCCGATGCGATGTATCGCATCCTCGCCGATTGGATGCGCGGCACCGCCGTCACCCTGCCCGGCGCCAGCGTTGTGCCCGGCCCGATCGAGGTGGGCGGGCGCAAGCTGACGGCTTTGTCGCTGGCCGGCCATTCCGCCGGTGACCTCGTGCTGGTGGACGAGGCGAGCGGCACCGTCCTCGCCGGAGACCTGGTGTTCCACGACCGCGCGCCAGCCACGCCCGATGCCGACCTGGCCGCCTGGCGCAACAGCCTTGCCACGTTGGCGGCCCTGCCCCATCGCCAATTGGTGCCGGGCCACGGCCCGCTCGATCCCACCGGCCAGGCCGCCATCGCGCAGACCCGCGACTGGCTCGATTGGCTGGAACCGGCGCTGCAACAGGCCGTGGCGCGGGGGCTGGACATGACCGAGGCGGGCGCGCTTCCCATTCCCGAACGCTTCGCATCCATGAAACTGGCCCGTTACGAGCTGCAGCGCAGCGTGGCTCACTTCTATACCGCGCTGGAACAGCAGCACTTGCCGCGGATCGATGCCGCTGCGGGAAATGGCTGACAAGCGGTGATTTTGCGGGAATAGTGCGGCCTTCGCCACGATCACCAGGCGGGGGCAAAATTCATGAATCGCAACACGCGTCATCGTCGTTTCGCGCAAGGGCTGGGCCTTGCCGCGCTCGCCATGGTCATGGCCACAGCGCCGGCCAGCGCCGAAGATTTCCGGGTCACCGTGCCCACCACGGCCAAGGACGGCCCCATCGATGGGCGTGTGCTGGTGATCCTGGCCGCCAAGCCCGACCCCGAACCGCGCGACCAGGTAAAGCCCGACTATGATGGCGCGCAGGTCTTCGGCGTGATGGTCGATGGCCTCAAGCCCGGCGAGAGCACGACGGTGGGCAGCGGCGTGCTCGGCTTCCCGACGCTCGATCTCAAGTCCGTGCCGGCAGGGCACTATACCGTCCAGGCGGTGCTGCACCGCTATGACACCTATCACCTGGGCAACGGCAAGACCGTCAAGCTGCCCGCCCCGCGCGGCGCCGGGCAGAACTGGCGCGCAGAGCCGGGCAATCTGTTCAGCACGCCGCAACAGATTGATTTCGATCCGGCGCGGCCGGGCACGATCGCCCTCACGCTCGACCAGGTGAACCCGCCGATCACCCCGCCGGCCGACACGCCCTTCGTGCGCCATTTCAAGATGCGCAGCGCGCTGCTCTCCAAGTTCTGGGGGCGCGACATCTTCCTGACGGCGCACGTGCTGGTGCCGCGCGATTTCGACAAGCATCCAGAAGCGCACTTTCCGCTCATGATATTCCACGGCCACTTCCCGGCCGACTTCGGCGGCTTCCGCACCAGCCCACCCGATCCCAACCTGAAATGCCAGCCCAGCGAACGCTTCAACCTGCCCTGCTACAACCGCACCGAGCAGGAAGAAGCCTATGCGTTCTACCAGCAGTGGATCGGCGACAAATTCCCCCGCTTCCTGGCGGTGGAGATCGACCACTCCAACCCCTATTACGACGATTCCTATGCGGTGAACTCGGCCAACCTCGGCCCTTATGGCGATGCCATCACGCACGAGCTGGTGCCGGCCATCGAAAAGCAGTTCCGCGGCCTGGGCCAGGGCTGGGCGCGGTTCCTCTATGGCGGATCGACCGGCGGGTGGGAATCGCTGGGCGTGCAGATCAAGTATCCCGACGATTACAACGGCGCCTTTGCCGCCTGCCCCGATCCCATCGATTTTCGCCAGTTCATGCTGACCGACATCTATGCCGACAAGAACGCCTATGCCTATGAGGGGCCGTTCGGGCGGGTGGAGCATCCCGGCAAGCGCGACTGGCTGGACCACGTGCCCTATACGATGGAGATGGAAAACCGCCTGGAGCTGGTGCTGGGCGACAAGAACCGCTCGGGCGGGCAATGGGACATCTGGGAAGCGGTGTTTTCGCCGATGGGTGCCGATGGCTATCCCAGCGGCTGTGGGACAAGCGCACCGGGGTGATCGATCCCAAGGTGGCGGCCTATTGGCGCGAAAACTATGATCTGCGCTATACGCTGGAGCGCGACTGGCCCAAGCTGGCGCCCAAGCTGCAGGGCAAGCTGCACATCTATGTCGGCACGATGGACAATTTCTTCCTCAACAACGCCGTCTACCTGATGGAGGATTTCCTCAAGAAGAGCGATCCGCCCTATCGCGGCGTGGTCGATTACGGCGACCGCGCAGAGCATTGCTGGAACGGGGATCATGCCCATCCCAACGCGATTGCGCGGCTGCGCTATCACACGTTCTACCTGCCCCAGATCCTCAAGCGGATCGAGGAAACCGCCCCACCCGGCGCCGACCTGAAGAGCTGGCGCTACTAAAGCGCCCGCTCTCTTTCCGCCGCGCTCAGTTGATGGTGATTACCCCATTGACCGCGCGGTATTCCTGCGGGCCGATCAGGTGGCGATGGGCGATGCGCACGGAATGGAGTGCAGCATCGATTTCGCGCCGCCAATGATCGAGGAACCCGCCCAGGCGGGGGAACCGCGGCGCAAGATCGTATTGCTGAAAGGCAAACATCTGCAACAGCGCCGGGTGATCGGGCATGTAATAATGCACCTCGATCGTGGTCAGGCCATAGCCGGCAAGTTGGCTCAAGAAATCGCTATCAATTCGTCCAGTATTCGCTCCGCCACGCACCATGCCTTCCCTCCGTGCGAGAAAGGGGCCCGGCCCGACGCAAAGCGGTCAGGCCCCGTGAAAGCCTGAAGACTTGAGGGGCCAAGCTTGGCACGTTGCGCTGCACAGTCAAGCCGCGGCATTAACCGCAGCGGCGTTTACCCTTGGGTGAGAATCGCCTTTTCGCAGCGCTCCATCGCCGCGGTCTTGCCACCGCCGCCGCCCAGCAAGGTTGCGGCTGCGAAGCCGGCCACCACCAGGATCACGAACCCGGCGGTGACCAGGCCCAGGTACTTGTCGATGAACCGCTTGATCGGTGCCCCGAACAGGCGGAACAGCACGCCCACGATCATGAAGCTGATCGAACGCGAAACCACGCTGGCCAGCAGGAACGGCACCAGCGGCATGCCGATGAAGCCGGCGGTGATGGTCAGCAGCTTGAAGGGGATCGGCGTTGCCCCTTGAGCACGATGATCTCCACGCCATATTCGCGCAAGTAGCAGGCTGCCTTGGGGAAACTTTCCGTCATATGCAGCAGGGCAAGCAGTTGCGTGCCCACGCTGTCGTACAGGAAATGCCCGATCGCATAGCCCAGCATCCCGCCCAGCACCGATCCCGCCGTGGCAAATGCGGCATAGCGGACGGCCTTGCGCGGCTCTGCCAGGCACATCAAACCCAGGAGCGGGTGGGGCGGGATCGGAAAGAAACTGGCTTCCATGAAGGCGAAGAGGAACAGCCACCAGCTGGCCTGCGGATGGGCGGCCTTGGCCATGGTCCAATCGTAAAGGCGGCGCAGCATGGTGTTGTCGTGTCCCGGGTCAGTGGCGGCAATGGCGTGCGGGCAGGCCGCACCGCCCGTTCCTAGTGCAGTGCACAAGATTGCGCCAGCCATGTGAAGCCCGGTGTTGCCGCTTTGCCCCGGCACGCTCGCGCCAGATTGGCACCCCGCGCGCATGCGGGATGGCAAGGCCCGATCTCCGCCTATCGCGGACCAAATGCAGCTCATCGGCATTTTTTGCGCGAAATTCGGGAACCGCTTTTCACCTGCAGCATTGGAGGGGCACATGAGGGTGGTTTCAACCGGGAAATTGCTGCGATGGTGACTGATACAGTTGCTTTTCGGCAACAGTTCACGCGTGTGTCCGCTTGCATGAACATAACAGAACCGGTAGACAACTGCCACGACGTGGCATGATCTCGCTAAAAAGGGGAAACGTAATGCGGAAACTGATCCTGGGCGTTGCCTTGGCATCAAGCGCACTGGCGACGCCCGCGCTTGCCAAGAGCAAGAGCTGGTATGTGGAAGGCGATGGCGGCGCGATGCTGCTTGAAGACGCCAACCACGATGTGAACGGCACCACGGATGCCGTAACGGTCGACGCCAAGACCGGTTATGACTTCGGTGCAGTCGTCGGTTACGATTTCGGTGGCTTCCGCCTCGAAACCGAAGCCAGCTATCGCCGCGCTCGTAACGACAAGGTTCGCAACAACGTCAGCGGCGTGGAATACACCCGTGACGCTGGCCAGATCGGCGGCAGCACCAGCGCGCTGAGCTTCATGGTCAACGGCCTGCTCGACTTCGGTCCCGACGATGGCCTCCAGGGCTTCATCGGCGGTGGTGCCGGTGTTGCCAAGGCGAAGTACTACGTCGCCACCCCGGTCGGCCTTCTTGACGACTCGCAGACCAAGTTCGCCTGGCAGGTCCTGGCCGGCGTTCGCGCGCCGCTCACCAAGCATGTCGACGTGGGCCTGAAGTATCGCTTCTTCAACGTCAGCGACGTCAACCTGGTCGGCACCAACGGCGCCTATGCCGGTGCGGACTTCTCGACCCGCTTCCGTTCGCACTCGATCCTGGGCACGCTGACCTACAACTTCGGTGGCGAAGAGCCGGCTCCGCCGCCGCCCCCGCCGCCGCCGCCCCCGCCGCCTCCGCCGCCCCCCCGCCTCCGCCGCCGCCTCCGCCGCCGCCGGTGTGCAACAAGGGCCCGTACATCGTGTTCTTCGACTGGAACAAGTCGGACATCACGCCTGAAGCGGCCACCATCCTGGACAACGCCATCACCCAGTATGGCAACTGCCAGACCGTTCCGATCATGCTGGCCGGCTACACCGACCGCTCGGGCTCGCCGAAGTACAACCTTGGCCTGTCCAAGCGTCGTAACGACTCGGTCCAGGCTTACCTGACGTCGCACGGCATCCCGGCCTCGACGATCACCAGCCAGGCCTTCGGTGAAGCCAACCCGCGCGTTCCGACCGCCGACGGCGTGCGTGAACTCCAGAACCGTCGCGTGGAAATCACCTACGGTCCGGGTTCGGGCAACTAAGTTCCTCGGCCCCGGTAAAACGGGGCCGGGTTACCCAAGCCGAACGCAAAAAAACGAAGAGGGGTCGGAGCAATCCGGCCCCTTTTTCGTTGTCCGCTGCAGCAATGCCCGGCACATCGACTAGCGCCACGGCACAGCGGCAATATGCCAAGGAGATCCCGGATGCCTTCATCGCTTCTTTTCCGCCGACTGCGCGCTCTGCGTCCCCTCCCCATCCTGGCGGGCCTGGCCCTGCCGCTAACCCTGGCCGCGTGCGGTGATGGCAGCATGGGGGGCATGCACAGCACCCCCACGCCCAAGGCGCAGGTCGTGGCCAATGCCACGCTCATGCTGGCCAGCGGCGCCAGTGCCGGCACGGCCGAACTGTTGCAGGGCCCCGATGGCTTCCGCGTGCATGTCGATGCCAAGGGCCTGCCGCCCGGCGTGCACGGCATTCACCTGCACACCGTGGGCAAGTGCGAGGCGCCCGGCTTCACCACGGCCGGCGGACATCTCAATCCCGATGGGCACCAGCACGGCGCGGAAAATCCGGCCGGATCGCACCTGGGTGACCTCACCAACCTGACGGTGGGCGCCGACGGCACCGGCGCGCTCGATTTCAGCCTGCGTGGCGGCGCCGACATGACCGGGCCGGCCCTGTTCGACGCCGATGGCACCGCCTTGGTGATCCATGCCGCGCCCGATGACTACAAGACCGATCCCAGCGGCAACAGCGGCGCTCGCCTGGCCTGCGGGGTCTTCGTGCGGCAGTGACCGCGCGCTGACGCAAAAAGGGGATGGGCAGGCTGGCTGCTCATCCCCCTTTTTTTGCAACGGGTTGGCGGTATCAGGCGCCGTAGCGCGTGCCGTCGGTCAGGCCCGCTTCGGCAAAGCCCGCCTTGCGCAGGCGGCAACTGTCGCATTCGCCGCAGGCGCGGCCATCGGGCAGCGGATCATAGCACGACCAGCTTTCCCCGGCGTCGAGGCCAAGGCGCGCGGCCTCTTGCGCGATTTCCGATTTCTTGAGGTGCTGGAGCGGGGCATGCACGGTCACGGTGCCACCCTGGCTGCCGACCTTGGTGGCGACGCGCGCCAGGCCTTCGAAGCCATGGATGAATTCGGGCCGGCAATCGGGGTAGCCCGAATAGTCCAGCGCATTCACGCCGATATAGAGATCCTTGGCCCCGGCCGCCTCGGCCCACGCCAGGGCAAGCGACAGGAACACCAGGTTGCGGGCGGGCACATACGTGATCGGGATGTCATCGGTCAGGCCATCCTTGGGTACGTCGATCGCAGCGGTCAACGCCGAGCCGCCGAACTGGCGCAGATCGAGCGGCAGGATGACGTGGCGTTCAACCCCCAGGCGTGCGGCAATCACGCGCGCCGCATCAAGTTCCACGCGATGACGCTGGTTGTAGTCGATGGTCAAGGCCAGGACGCGAAAGCCCTGCTCCTGGGCCAGGGCCGCGCAGACCATCGAGTCCAGTCCGCCGGACAGCAGGACAACGGCAAGCGGCGCCTGTGCCGCGGGGGAAGATGAAGACAAGTCGGTATCGGTCATGGGCCAAGGGGCTAGCCCTCTCGCCCGGCGCAGGCAAGCCCCCGGCACCCGCCGATTTTGGCCTGGTGCCGGTCAGCGGGTGCAGGCGCCCAGCCGGCGTGCCTCGGCATTGAAGGCGAAAGGCAACCCCTGGGCGATGCCCTGGGCTTCGATCTGCAGCAGTTGCTCGTTTTCGAAGCGGATGCGGGTGAGCCCCGAACCGGCTGGGCCACAGGCATAGCTGACCGACACGGCGTTGGCCTCGTCCTGCACCACGAACCGGCGGCAGGCTTGGCCGGGATGGCGCAGCTGGATCAGCGGGCGCCCTTCGGCCAGGCACAGCCGGCTTTCGAAACCACCCGTTTCCCGCGCGCGCACCTGCCATTGTCCAGGCAGGATCCGATCGAGCATGGCAAGGCTCGCGTCACCCCGCTCGGCATCCGCCGGCGCCACCCAGGCGAGTGCAGAAGCAAGGATCGCCGCAGCGCAAGCGCGGCGCAACGCAGCACGGTACGTCATCAACCACCCTCCATCCCTGCCCGACGCGCGCAGCAGGTGCTTGCAATATAGAGCAACGGCGCCGCAATTGAAGGCCTGCGCGTTTTGCCCGCCTCAATCGAAACGAAGCGGAAACTCTTTCGAGCAGAACGCGCAATCCACCACGATAAGCCCATCGTCATTGGCCATTTCGGCGCGTTGGGCTTCGCCAAACCGGGCCAGCAATTCGCGGTAGTGCTCTGCCGAGCAGCGGCAACCACGGGTGAGCGGCAGGCCGCGCGCCACGCGCACTTCGCTTTCCTCGTGAAACAGGCGCCACACCAGGTTTTCGAGGCCGAGTTGCGGATCGGTCAGTTCGGCAGGCGTGAGCGAACCGGCCAGCGCTGCCACGTGCTCCCATTCGGGATGGTCGAGCCGGGCATGCAACCGCTCGCGCCCTTCCTCGCCATCGGGCAGGTGCTGCACCAGCAGGGCACCCGCCACCGTGCGGCCGCCTTCGCTGTGCACGCCCACGCGGATCAGCGTGGGTACTTGTTCGGACTGGAAGAAATAGCTTTCGCAGGCGCGCGCCAGGCTGTCACCTTCCAGCGGCACGATGCCCTGGTAACGCTGATCGCTGCTGGACAGATCGAAGGTGATCGCCAGATAGCCATCCCCGAACAGGGCATGAAGCGACGGGTGCGGCCCGAGTTCATCAAGCCGCGCGCGATCGTGGCGAACATAACCACGCAATTCGCCCCCGCGATAATCGCATACCAGCAAGTCCACCACCCCATCCTGGGTCTGGGCCTGCATGGTCAGTTGGCCGTCATCGTCCTTGAGCAGGGCGCCCAGCAGCGCGGTCAGCGCCAGCGCTTCGGCCAGCAGGTTGCGGATCGGCGCCGGATAGGCATGGGCCGAGAGCACGGTATCGAGCACCGGCCCCAGCCGCACCACGCGCCCCCGCGCATCGCGCGCGGGGACGGTGAATTGCAGCACTTGGTCAAATCCGGTTTCGGCTTGGTCAGTCATGGAAGCTTTCGTTGGTTAGCAGCGCGGTCAGATCTGGCCGAACGCCCAGCGCAGCACCGATTTTTGCGCGTGAATACGGTTTTCGGCCTCGTCCCACACCACCGAGCGCGGGCCATCGATCACCGCGTCGGTCACCTCTTCGTTGCGGTGGGCAGGCAGGCAATGCAGGAACAGCGCGTCGCCCTTGGCCTGGGCCATCAGGGCCTCGTTCACCTGGAATGGTGCCATGGCCGCCAGCTTGGCCTCTGCATGGGCCTGGCCCATGGAAATCCAGGTGTCGGTCACCACCACGTCCGCCCCGGCCACGGCCTGCGCCGCATCGCGATAGACCGTGACTTTGGCGCCCTGGGCCTGCGCGCGCGTGACGAACCCGGCGTCGCAATCATAGCCTTCGGGCACGCCGATGCGCACGTTGAACTTCATCAGGCCGGCGGCCTCGACGATCGAGTTGAGCACGTTGTTGCCATCGCCCAGCCAGGCCACTTCGAGCCCGGGCAGCGCCTTGCCATGCTCGATCACGGTCAGCAGGTCGGCCATGATCTGGCACGGATGGGAAAGGTCGGTAAGGCCATTGATGACAGGAACGCTGGCATAATGCGCGAGTTCCTCGACCTTGGCATGGTCGTCGGTGCGCAGCATGATGGCGTCGGCCATGCGGCTGAGCACGCGAGCCGTGTCGGCGATGGTTTCGCCGCGGCCCAGCTGGGTGGTGCCGGCATCGAGCACCAGCGCCGATCCGCCCAACTGGCGCATCGCCACGTCGAACGATACGCGCGTGCGGGTGGAATTCTTTTCGAAGACCATGGCCAGCACATGCCCGGCCAAGGGCGCATCGGCATCGGCCCGCCCCTTGGGCAGCGCGGCGCGCGCCGCCTTGCGATCCAGCGCATCGGCCAGCATCGCCGCCACCGCATCACCGCCGGCATCGGAAAGGTTGAGGAAGTGCCTGATCATGTCTGCTCGTCTCACGCCGCGGGAGCCGGAGGAACATAGCTGGCCGCGGCGGCCGAAAGCTTGTCCATGAATTCATCGATGTGGCTGTCGTCGATCACCAGCGGCGGCAGGACGCGGAACGTCATGTCGCCAGCAGAAACCGCCAGGAGCTGGTGGTTGTCGCGCATGTGGGCGACGAACGGGCGCGGCTCCATCTTGCACTTGACGCCCAGCATCAGGCCACGCCCGCGCACCAGTTCGAACAAGTCGGGATAGTTGCCGATGAACTGTTCGAGCCGCGCCTTGAGGCGATCACCGGTAGCGCGCACCTGGGCCAGGAATTCAGGATTGGCGACCACGTCGAGCACGGCCTCGCCCGCGGCCATGGCCAGGGGATTGCCGCCATAAGTGCTGCCATGCGTACCGAACACCATGCCGCGCGCGGCCTGCTCGGTAGCCAGGCAAGCGCCGAGCGGGAAGCCGCCGCCGATGCCCTTGGCGATGGACATGATATCGGGCGTAACGCCATACTGTTCATAGGCGAACATCGTGCCGGTCCGCGCCACGCCGCACTGCACTTCGTCGAAGATCAGCATCAGGCCATGCTCGTCGCACAGCGCGCGCAGGCCCTTGATGAATTCCTCGGTGCCTTCCTTGATGCCGCCCTCGCCCTGGATCGGTTCGACCAGGATGCCGGCGGTGTGCGGGCCGATCAGCGCCTTGGTCGCTTCCAGGTCATTGAAATCGACATAGTGGAAGCCGGGCAGGATGGGCAGGAAGCCCTTGTGCATCTTTTCCTGGTCCGAGGCACTGATCGTGCCCAGCGTGCGGCCGTGGAAGGCATTGCGGAACGTGATGATCTCGAACCGCTCCGGGCTCTGGCCGTGATACTGGTGATAGGCGCGCGCGGTCTTGATCGCGCATTCCACCGCTTCCGCGCCGGAATTGGTGAAGAACACCGTATCGGCAAAGGTCATGTCGACCAGGCGCTGCGCCAGATGCTCGCCCTGCGGGCTGCCATAGAGGTTGGACACGTGCATCAGCGTTTCGACCTGGCGCTGCAACGCGCCGATCAGGTGCGGATGCGAATGGCCCAGCAGGTTGACCGCGATGCCGCTGGCGAAATCGAGATAGCGCGTGCCGTCTTCGGAAATCAGGTGGCAGTGTTCGCCTCGCACCGGACGCACGCCGCACCGGGGATAGACGGGCATGAGCGGGGTGATCGACATGGGGTATGCTCCTGTAAATTCCAAGGACGGTGTATGGATCGGAAATGGCTGCAAAACGACAAATGGCGGCCCAGCGGACCGCCATTTGCACGCGTATGTGGTGATGCAAGGCCCCTGGGTCCATCAGACCCAAGGGGCAATGCGGCCGGGATCAATCCTGGCGCGGCACCAGGTTGACCGCCGAGTGCTTGCCTCGTCGATCAACTTCGAGGTCGAACTCCAGCTTGTCGCCTTCGTTGAGCTCGCGCAGGCCGGAGCGTTCGACAGCGCTGATGTGCACGAATGCATCGGGCTGGCCATCGTCACGGGTAATGAAGCCGAAGCCCTTCATGCTGTTGAAGAACTTGACGGTGCCAGTGGCCTTTTCGCCGGTCAGCTGACGCTGCGGGGCAGCCGGCTTGGCCGCCACGGGGATCACGTCGCCCACAACCTGAAGGTCGGCGGCAGAAATCTTGCCACCGCGATCGACGAGGTTGAATTCCAGGGTCTGACCTTCGGCCAGGCCTTCAAGGCCGGCACGTTCAACGGCGCTGATGTGCACGAACACGTCTTCGCCGCCGTCTTCACGCTGAATGAAGCCGAAGCCCTTCTGGCCGTTGAAGAACTTCACGACGCCCTTGCCGGTGCCAACCACCTGGGCAGGCATGCCGCCACCACGGGGAGCGCCGCCGAAGCCGCCACCACCGCCGCCGCCGCGATTGCCGCCGCCAAAGCCGCCGCGATCGCCGCCGCCGAAGCCGCCGCGGTCACCACCGCCGAAGCCGCCGCCGCGGTTGCCGCCGCCAAAGCCGCCACGGTCACCGCCGCCGAAGCCGCCGCGATCGTAGCCACCGCCAAAACCGCCGCCACCGCCGTAGGGATCGAAACCGCCGTCGTCGCCGAAACCGTCGCGCTTGTCGCGTCCGCGACCACGCCGCCCTCTGTCAAAACCCATAAAACCCAATAAACCTTACAATCCGCCCCAATTTTCCCGGCGCCACTGGCCGGACGCGGAGACCAGGGGCACGACAAGGACGACGTGCCGGGCTTTATGGGCCGGCCCTCTCCATTGCGCGGAAGACTATAACGAATAAAAAGCCGATGCGCGAACGGAATCGACGCGCATACGCGATTCAATCGCAAAATATCATTCTCAGCCACAATTCGTGACAAAAGTGCCGCGCTTTAGTGCCGCTTGGCGCCTTGCCGCAGCCTGAACGATACGGCACAAGCGGCCCATGGACCTTGTCGCTCTTCTATCCGACCCGCAGGCCTGGGCCGCGTTCGTCACCCTGGTGCTGCTGGAAATCGTGCTGGGCATCGACAACCTGGTGTTCATCGCGATTCTGTCCAACAAGTTACCAGCCCACCAGCAGGCACGCGCGCGGCGCATCGGCCTGGCGCTGGCGCTGGTGCTGCGCCTGGCTTTGCTGTCCCTGATCGGCTGGATCGTGACCTTGCAGGCCCGCTGTTCGACCTGGGCCTGGCCGGCGCCCCCGGCGCCCATGGCGAGCCCACGTTCGAAACGGCGTTTTCGGGACGTGACCTGATCCTGGTGGCGGGCGGGCTGTTCCTGCTGTGGAAAGCGACCAAGGAAATCCACCACACGCTTGACCCCGAACCCAGCGGCGAACTGCTCGACCAGAAGGGACACGGGGAAAAAGGCGGCCTGGGCCAGGCCGTCGTCGCCAACTTCGGCGCGACGATTGCCCAGATCATCGCGCTGGACCTGGTGTTCTCGATCGATTCGATCCTGACCGCCGTGGGCATGACCGACCAGGTGCCGATCATGATCGCGGCGGTCATCACCACGGTTTCGCTGATGATGCTGGCGGCCGATCCGCTGGCCAAGTTCATCGAGCACAATCCCACGCTGGTCATGCTGGCGCTGGCGTTCCTGGTGATGATCGGGCTGGTGTTGTTGGCCGATGGCTTTGGCGTTCACATTCCCAAGGGCTATATCTACGCCGCGATGGGCTTTTCGGTGTTCGTCGAACTGCTCAACATTGCCGGCCGCCGCCGGCGCACCGCCACGCGCCAGGCCTCCTGAACTTTCTCCTTTCGCACGCAAGGTATTGCCATGTCCCAGTTTCGCCAAGTCGACAGCCAGTTCCTGGCCAGCCCGCAGATCACCGTGGCCGACGTGGCCGAAGCCCAGCAACTGGGGGTGAAGCTGATCGTCAACAACCGCCCCGAGGGCGAATCCGACGACCAGACCCCGGCGCGGAAATCGCCGCGGCTGCCGAGGCCGCCGGTATTGCCTATGTGGCCATTCCGGTCACGCACGCGGGCTTTTCCATGCCGCAGGTGGAAGCTCTCAAGCAGGCGCTGGCCCAGATCGGGGATGCGCCGGTGCTCGCCTATTGCCGGTCGGGCACGCGGTCCACGCTGCTGTGGGCGCTGGCCCAGGCGGCCAACGGCGGCAATCCGTTCGAGATCGCGGCCAAGGCGGGCGCAGCCGGTTATGACATCGGGCCGATCCGCGCCCAGGTGGATATCCTGAGCGCCCGCGCGCAAGGTTAACGCGACCGCGCACCGGAAGGCCGCCTGGCGCATGCCAGCGGCCGCCAAACCGGGCCTCAAGCGTTAAGGATTGTCAAAACACTGTGCCATCGTGAGACCCGACGCAAAACTGTGTTGCGTTGTATCGCCAAGCGTGGCCAGGGTTTTTCGCGCGCCTGACGCTCGGGCGCGCGCTGCGACAGGACATCACTTTCCCATGCCCGCCCCTTATCGGCTGCCCGCCCGTACCCGCCTGACCGCTGCCGTTGCCACGCTGGCTGCGCTGGCGCTGCCGTTCCAGGCCATTGCCGCATCCACCCCGGTGGGGATCGATGCGCTCAAGGTCTACAACCTCATCGTGCTGGGCAACCTTACCTCTTCATCGGAAGTGGAAGGGCGCACGTTCGTGGGCGGGAACCTCACGGGCAATTCGTCCAACTATCTCATCTCAACCCTGCCTGCGTCGAGCTATACCGGCCCCGGCCTGGTCGTGGTGGGCGACGTGACCGGCGGGATCAAGAACCTCAACAACGGGTCGGGCGCGATCGTTGGGGGCAACGTTTCGAGCGGGTTCAACCTCAACGGCGCCACGCAGACCGTGCAGGTGGGTGGCGCGATCGCCAACACCAACGTCAATTCCAACACCGTCCAGGCGAACCTGGGCACGACCAATCCGGGCTTCGTCAGCAGCCTGCAGCAGGACGGCAGCCTGATGTCGACCAGCATGACCGGGCTGTCCTACCAGCTTTCCCAGCAGGGCGCGAACAGCACCCTTTCGATCAGCGGCAATCGCGGCACGTTCAACGCGCAGCCGGGCAGCAACGGCGTGGCGGTGTTTTCGATCACGGCAGCCGATCTCGACAAGATCGGCGAGATCCAGTTCAACACCAACGGCGCCGATACGGTAATCGTGAACGTGACCGGCAGCACGATCAACCTGAACGACAATTTCCTGGGTGGCACGGCCAACCTGGGCGAACACGTGATCTGGAACTTCGTGGACGCGACGGACCTGACACTGACGACCGCGTGGGGCGGTTCGGTGCTGGCGCCCAAGGCAGCCGCGCACACCTATAACTATATCCAGGGTTCGGCGGTGTTCGGCAGCCTGGTCCAGGACGGCGAAATGCACATCGGCACGTATAGCGGCAGCTATGTCGTGCCGAGCGATCCGCAAGTGCCGTCTTCGTCCAGCACGAGCAGCAGCAGCACGGGCGGCACCGACGTGCCCGAGCCGGGCATGCTGGCCCTGCTGGCACTGGGCCTGGGCGGGCTGATATTGGGCCGCAAGCGGCGCGACGACGCCGCCGCCTGAACCGGGCGAAGCGCAGACAGAAAAAGGGCCGCGCCAGCCATGCTGCGCGGCCCTTTTTGCATGCCCTACACGCGGGCCGGCTCAATCGCTGCCGACACGCTCCACATCGGCGCCGAGCAGGGCGAGCTTTTCTTCCAGCCGCTCGTACCCGCGATCGAGGTGATAGAGGCGATGGACCTGTGTTTCGCCCTCGGCGGCAAGGCCGGCGATCACCAGGCTCATCGAGGCGCGCAAGTCGGTGGCCATGACTTCGGCGCCCGACAGCTTGTCCACGCCGTGGACCACGGCGGTGCGGCCCGAGGTTTCGATGCGCGCGCCCATGCGGTTCAATTCGGGCACGTGCATGTAGCGGTTTTCGAAGATCGTTTCGGTCAGCACGCTGGAGCCCTTGGCCAGGCACAGCATGGCCATGAGCTGGGCCTGCATGTCGGTGGCAAAGCCGGGATAGGGTGCGGTGGAAATGGTCACGGGCCGCAAATCGCCATCGGCGGCAATGTGCAGGCCACCGCGCACCGGCTCTACCGAAACGCCGGCATCACGCAGCGCCTGGACCGTGGTTTCCATGTCTTCGATCTTGGCGCCCTGGAGTGTGACTTCGCCGCCGGTGATCGCCGCTGCGCAGGCATAGGACCCAGCCTCGATGCGATCGGGCATGACCATGTAGGTGGCGCCGTGCAGGCGCTCCACGCCATGGATCGTCAGGTCCGAGGTGCCGATCCCTTCGATATCCGCGCCCATCGCCACCAGCAGGTTGCACAGGTCGACGATTTCCGGCTCGCGCGCGGCGTTGTGCAGGGTGGACTTGCCCTTGGCCAGCACCGCGGCCATCAGCGCGTTTTCAGTGGCGCCCACCGACACCACCGGGAAGCTGTAGCGCCCACCGGGCAGCCCGCCATCGGGCGCGATCGCGCGGACATAGCCGGCGGCCAGCTCGATATGCGCGCCGAACGCTTCGAGGGCCTTGAGGTGCAGGTCGATCGGGCGGTTGCCGATGGCGCAGCCGCCGGGCAGCGACACGGTCGCTTCGCCGGCACGCGCGAGCAGCGGGCCGAGCACGAGGATCGAGGCGCGCATCTTGCGCACGAGGTCATAGGGCGCGACGGTCGAGGTGAGCCGCGTGGCCTGCAGCGTCATCACGCGGCCGAAATCCTCGGGGCGCGCGCCGGCGATCGCAGTGGACACGCCGAACTGGTTCATCAGGTGCTGGAAACCGTCGATATCGGCCAGGCGCGGCAGGTTGCGCAGCGTTACCGCTTCATCGGTCAGCAGCGCGCAGGGCAGCAACGTGAGCGCCGCATTCTTTGCCCCCGAGACCGGGACCGTACCAGAAAGACGCTTGCCGCCGCGAATGATGATCTTGTCCATCGCGGCGGTTTAGCCGGTTTGCGATGCAGGGCAAGGGGCTAGGCGGCATTGCAGGCAACATGGTGAATATTGCGTTGCAGCATTTTTTGCACGCCCTGCCCGTTGCGGAACTTGTCATCGCAAAGGCAGGCTGCTTAACTATCGTGTAACAGGACAATGGGAAAGACAACGTCATGAGCGAAACCACCGCAAGTCCCCGCAAACCGATCCGCAAGGCCGTGTTTCCCGTTGCCGGCCTTGGCACCCGCTTCCTGCCGGCCACCAAGGCCGTGCCCAAGGAGATGCTGCCGATCGTCGACCGCCCGCTGATCCAGTACGCCGTGGACGAAGCGCGCGAAGCAGGGATCGAGGAACTGATTTTCGTGACCGGCCGCGGCAAGACCGCGATCGTGGAGCATTTCGACACCGCGTTCGAGCTGGAAACCACGATGGCCAGCCGCGGCAAGGATCTTTCCGTGCTCGACGATACCCGCATCAAGCCGGGCAACCTGGTCACCGTGCGCCAGCAGGTGGCCATGGGCCTGGGCCACGCAGTGTGGTGCGCGCGCGAAGTGGTGGGCGACGAACCCTTTGCCATTTTCCTGCCCGACGAACTGATGGTGGGCGCGCCCGGCTGCATGAAGCAGATGGTCGACGCTTATAACGAAGTGGGCGGCAACCTGATCTCGGTGCTGGAAGTGCCCGAGGAAGAAGTGTCGAGCTATGGCGTGATCGCACCGGGCGCGAAGATTTCCGGCAGCCTGACCGAAGTGACCGGGCTGGTCGAAAAGCCCAAGCGCGAAGATGCGCCGTCCAACCTGATCATCTCGGGCCGCTATATCCTTCAGCCCGAAGTGATGCGCACGCTGGAAAACCAGGAAAAGGGCGCCGGCGGCGAAATTCAGCTGACCGACGCGATGGCCAAGATGATCGGCACCCAGCCGTTCCATGCGGTGACCTTTGCCGGGCGCCGGTTCGACTGCGGCAGCAAGGCCGGTTTCGTGGAAGCGACCATCGCCTTGGCGCTGGAGCGTCCCGACCTGGCCGACGATGTGCGCGCCGTGATCAAGAAACTGGTGGGCTGAACCCCGCACGCCTTGCCAGCAAGGCAAACAGGGCGGCGAAGCGATCTTGCGCTTTGCCGCCCTTTTTTGCGGGCCAGAGCCGCCACCGCGCGCGGCACCGGCATAGAAAAAGGCGGCCGTTGCCGACCGCCTTTTTCCGCATCCTCTCCGATGCTTTATCCGGGAAAGCTGGCGCTTATTCTTCGCCCTCGCCTTCGGCGTCGGTGGCGTTGAACGCGCGGATCTGCGACGCGTCGGCGGCGCTGGCCAGCTGAGCAAGATTGGCGTCACGCTGCATGTAGGGCAGCGGATTGACCGCTTCGCCAGCAACGCGAACTTCATAATGCAAGTGCGGGCCGGTCGAATGGCCGGTCGAACCGACGTAGCCGATCACGTCGCCCTTGTGCACGCGCTGCCCTTCGGCAACGGCGATGCGCGACATGTGGCCATAACGGGTTTCGAGATTGCCGCCATGTTCGAGCTGAACATAAAGGCCATACCCACCAAAGCGTTCGGCCTTGCCCACCAGGCCATCGGCGCTGGCGCGGATCGGCGTGCCGGTGGGCGCGGGCAGATCGACACCCTTGTGCGCACGCAGGCCACCGTAGATCGGGTGGGTGCGCAGGCCAAAGGCGCTGCTCATCGCGCGGCTGCTGGTGATCGGCATCAGGGTGGGGATCGAAACCGAGCTGGAACGAACCAGGGGAGCCTGGGCCGAGGCGGCGTTGCCACCATCGAGTGCTTCCCAACTGGCGAACAGCTTGGAGAATTCTTCATCGCCGGCCGGCGCGGTCAGGCCGGCCTTGGCGGCTTCGGCGTTGCGCAGCGGGGCAGCAATATCGGCGGAAGCGGCGTTGTTGGCCAGAGCCGGCGTGGCAAGCCCAAGAGTGAGAATGGTGCCAAGGGCAGCCAGACCGGTAGACAAGGTTTTTTTCATTGCGACCCGTACAACCTCTTTTCGGCTGGTATGCCGCGCGCCCTGCCCATCGGGCCTTGCGCCATCGGCACCCGCTTTGTGCTGACCCCCAGCGAACCGCGCCTGCCAGACGATCGCGGTGGAACCGCGTGCCCGGCCGGGCGTTGTTCAGAGATTGGTGGTAACCCCCCGCCGATCTCGTGACGGTGGGGTAGCGGCGGGTGCGCCTCTCACGCAAGAGCCGCCATCATTTCACACGACAAACCGGCTGAACGACGCGCCGAGTCGTTGAACGGTGGCTTAACGCTGCCTCTGAAGTGTTGCGTAACCAGCGTTTTCCAAAGCTGCGGTGCCTGTTTACCACGCTCTGCGCACACTTTGGCGAAATGGCTTGTACCAAAACGGACATGCCGAACTTCGTCGTCAACGATTCGCTGCAGGATTCGCGCGGTGGTGTGATCGTCTGCCGCCTGGAAGCGGGCGATGGTCTGCGGTGTCACATCCAGCCCGCGGGCTTCGAGCACCATCGGCACGACGGCCAGGCGCGCGGCCACATCGTGCGCCGTTTCGCGCGCCGCATCCCACAGCCCATCGTGGGCCGGCATGGCGCCATAGTGGCTGCCCAGCGTGCGCAGGCGGCGTGCCAGCAGGGCAAAATGCATCGCTTCGTCTGCGGCCACGCCCAACCAGTCCGACACGAAATCGCGTCCGCGCTCGGCGCCAAAGCGGCCTGCGGCATCGAGCGCCAGGTCGATCGCCACGAATTCGATGTGGCACAAGGCATGGATCAGCGCGAGACGCCCCCGTTCCGAACCGCCGCGCCCGCGCTTGGGCATCTGGCTCGGCGGCAGCAGTTCGGGTTGTGCGGGCCGCGCCGGCACATCGGGCATGGTCACGTCAAAGGCGAAGGCAAGCTGCCCGGCAGCCCAGTCACGCGCAACGGCCCGCGTGGCCATGACCTTGTCACGCGGATCGGCGGTCAGCATGGCGGCGCGAATCGCCGCCGCCACGGTAGGAAGCGATGGAGTCATGCCGCGCGCGTTACAGCGCCTTGGCCGCCGCGAGAACCTGCGCGGCGTGGTCCTTCACTTTCACCTTGTTCCACACTTGTGCGATCCTGCCATCGGTGCCGACTAGGTAGGTGGTGCGCTCCATGCCCATGTAGGTGCGGCCATACATGGACTTTTCGGTCCAGATGCCGAGCGCATCGGACAGGCCGCCTTCTTCTGCATCGCTGGCGAGCGGCGCGGCCAGGCCATGCTTGGCAATGAACTTCTCGTGGCGTTTGGGCGGATCCTTGCTCACCCCCAGCAGCGCGGTGCCGGCGGCGGCAAACTCTTCGGCCAGGGCGGAGAAGTCCTTGTTTTCCGTGGTGCAGCCGGGCGTATCATCCTTGGGATAGAAGAACACGACCAGCTTGCGCCCGGCAAAATCAGAAGGCTTCACCGGGCTGCCATCGGGCGCGGTCAGCGGCAGATCGGGCAGCGGATCGCCCACGCCGGGAAAAGTGCTCATGCGTTATATCTCCAATGGTTGCCCGAAGACCTGGCCCCAGGCGTGGGCGATGCGGTGTCTTGCCCGGGCGACCGCGTCAAGCAGGGCATCCCAGCTTTCCTGGCCGCAGGCGGTGGCGACGATGGCACGGCTGGCGGGCGGCGGGAACATGCCATCAGGGGCAACCAGGCGCACCACCACCAGAAGCCCCGCCAGCAGATCGTGCGCGCCACGCAGGCCCGCCGGCAGCAGGCCCGACTGCTCCAGCGCGGAAACCGCCGCGCCCAGATCGGGTTCGAGTGCGACATGATCGCGCAATTGCAGGTAGTGTGCGAGGAATTCCAGATCGACCAGGCCACCGCGCGCAAGCTTGACATCGAGCGGGCCTTTCGCGGGCTTGTGCCGTGCCATTTCGCTGCGCATGGCCAGCACATCATCGCGCAGCGCCGTGCCATCGCGGGGACGGCAGAGCACGCGGCCGACGATTTCGGCCAAGGCCGCGCGATCGGCGGCGGTGCCGAACAGCGGGCGCGCGCGGCACAGCGCCATGTGCTCCCATGTCCACGCATCCTCGCGCTGATAGCGCTCGAAACTGTCGAGGCTGACCGCGATAGGCCCTTGCGCGCCCGAAGGACGCAGGCGCGTATCGACGTCATAAAGCGCGCCGGCGGCCGTGGGCACGGATAGCGCGGCAATCATGCGCTGGGCCAGCCGGTTGAAATAGAGCGTGCCGCCGATCGGCCGCGCGCCATCGGATTCGCGGGCGAAAGCATCGGCCGGCCCGCCGAACAGGAACACCAGATCGAGATCCGAGGCGTGGGTCAGCGCGCCCCCGCCCAGCCGCCCCAGGCCGAGCACGACCATGCGCGCATCGGGCACCTGGCCATGGACGCGGGCAAATTCCTCCTCCGCCGCCGTGCCCAGCACCGCCAGTGCCGCCTCTGCCACGCGGCTGAGCGCGGCGGCCACGGCCAGCGGCGGGTGCAGGCCTTCGACCAGTTGCACGCCCAGGGCAAAGCGCAGTTCGCCTACCTTGCGCCGCACGGCATCGAGCAGGCGCTGGTAATCGTCGCCCACTTCGCCGCGCGCCAGATCGGCCATGATCTCTGCCACGCCGCCCGGCAGTGCGAAGGCGGAATGATCGATCAGGGTATCGAGCAGGTCGGCCCGCCGCGCCAGGTCGTCGGCCAGGGTTGGCGCATGGGCCAGCACGCGCATGACCACGGCCATCAGGCCCGGCCGCGCCTCCAGCAAACGGAACACGTTGATTGCCGAAGGCAGCGCGGCCAGGAGCCGCTCCCACCGCGCCAGGGCATGATCGGGGTCTGGCGCCTCTGCCAGGGCCTGGAGCAATTGCGGGCGCACGCGCGAAAAGGCAGCGCGCGCCTCGTCGCTGCGCAGCGCGCGAAAGGCGCCGCTGTCCCACGCTTCCACGCGGCGGGCGAGGCCGTCGGCATCGGCAAAGCCCAGTTCGGCCAGATCCTGGGCCAGGCTGCGGTTGTCCACCGCCACCGCGCCAGTGGGGGAAATGATCGCCAGCAGCGCGTCGAAGCGCAGGGCGACCGCCTCGGAAATGCCCTGGATTTCAGCGATCAGCGCGGCGCCATCGGCATGGCCGGACAGTTGCGCGACACTATCGAGTGCGGCCTGGTTTTGCGGCAGGGCGTGGGTCTGCTGATCTGCCACCATCTGCAGCCGGTGTTCGAGCACGCGCAGCCGATCATAGCTTTCGCCCATGATCACGGCATCGCCATCGGTGATGATCCCGGCCTCTGCCAGGGCATCGAGCGCGGGCCGCGTGCCGCGCAGGCGCAGCGCCGGATTGCGCCCGCCGTGGATCAACTGGTGCGTCTGGGCAAAGAATTCCACTTCGCGAATGCCGCCGCGCCCGCGCTTCAAGTCATAGCCCGGCCCCACCTGCTGCCCGGCGGCATAGTGATCGCGGATCCGCGCGGTCAGCCGGCCGATTTCGGCAATCGCGCCGAAATCCAGGCTGCGCCGCCACACGAAAGGGCGGATCGTGTCGAGGAACGCCTGGCCGCGCGCCACGTCCCCGGCGGCGGCGCGGGCACGGATATAGGCGGCACGTTCCCACGCCAGCGCGCTCGATTCATAATGCGTGATCGCCCCTTCGAACGGGATCGCCAGGGGGCTGACTTCCGAAGCGGGGCGCAGGCGCAAGTCGATGCGGAAGACATAGCCTTCGTCGGTGATGGTGGAGAGCAGTTCCACCACCCCGCGCGCCACGCGTTGCGCCGCCTCCCCCGGTTCGTCACGCGCGCGGCGCGGCAGGGCATCGGGATCGTAGAGCAGGATGGGATCGATATCCGACGAATAGTTCAATTCCTGCGCGCCATGCTTGCCCAGGCCAATCGCGGAAAAGCCCACCGAAGGCGCATCGGGCACGCGCCGCGCGATCGCGGCGGCAATCGCCGCATCGAGCGCGCGATCGGCAAAATCGGACAATTCCTGCATGACCCGGCCAAGCGGCAGCGCGCCGGCGATATCACCCACCGCGAGGGCCAGCGCCAGGGCCAGCCGCTCGCGCCGCAAGGCGATGCCCACATCGTCGCAACCCTCCCCCGCGCGGCGCGCATGGGCCAGCGCAGCCTCGATCTTGCCCTGTGCCAGCAAGGCAGCCAGATCGGGCTGGCGATCGAGCGCGCGGGCCAGGAACGTGGTATGCGTGCGCGCCAGGACCAACCCTTGTTCCCAATCGATTCCGTGCGGCACGCGGGCTTCCTCTCTAGCTGGCCGTTCGCGCGGCCACGGCAGGCCGTCTTGCCGCAGCGGGCCGCCTCTGCCAAGTAGCCGGCATGAGGCCCGCGCGTTCCCCCCATGGCGCGGGATTGTTTGCAAAAAGGGATTTGCCCCATGCGTGTTTCCTTTGGCGCCCGCGCGGCTGCCTTCCTGCTGGCCACGGCGCTGGCCGCCCCCGCGCCCATCTTTGCCGCCACCGCCCCGGTGCCCTCCGTACCGGTTCCGCTGATGCGCGAAACGATCAAGACCCTCGCGTCTGACGAACTGGAAGGCCGCGCGCCAAGCGGGCCCAAGGAACAGGCGGTGCTGGATGCGATCATAACCCGCTTCAAAGCCGCCGGCCTCAAGCCCGGCAACAAGGGGCAGTGGCTGCAACCCGTGCCGATGGTGACGATCGCGGCCAAGAACATCAGCCCGCTGACCGTGGGCAGCCTGTCGTTCAAGCCGGGCGCCGATTTCGTGGTGGGTTCCTACCGCGAGGCCGATCACACCGCGATCGACGCCAGCGAACTGGTCTTCGTGGGCTATGGTATCACCGCGCCCGAGCTGGGCTGGGACGATTATGCCGGCGTGGACATGAAGGGCAAGATCGCGGTGATCCTGGTCAACGACCCGGACTATGAAAACGCCGACGAGCAGGGCCTGTTCAAGGGCCGCCGGATGACCTGGTACGGCCGCTGGCCCTACAAGTATGCCGAAGCCGCGCGCCACGGCGCCAAGGCCGCGCTGATCGTGCACGATACCTTCCCCGCCGCCTATGGCTGGAACGTGCTGGAATCGAGCGGCGGCACCGGCAATTTCGTGGCCAGCGCCAACAAGGGCATGGACCAGACCGAGGCCAACGGCTGGATCCGCCGCCCGGTGGCCGAGGCGATCTTCCAGGCCGCCGGCAAGGACTTTGCCGCGCTGTCGGCCGCCGCCAAGCAGAAGGGCTTCCACGCGGTGTCTTTGGGCGCCACGGCCAGCCTGTCGTTCGACAACACGGTGACGCACAGCACCTCGCACAACGTGATCGGGGTGATCCCCGGCACCAGTCGCGCCAATGAATATGTGCTCTATTCGGGCCACTGGGACCACCTGGGCCACTGCAAGCCCGATGCCACCGGCGACGATATCTGCAACGGCGCGATCGACAATGCCAGCGGCGTGGGCGCACTGGTCGCGCTGGCGCAGATGAACCGCCGCGCCGGCCCCACCCCGCGCACGCAGGTGTTCGCCGCCTGGACGCTCGAGGAATCGGGCCTCCTGGGTTCGGAATACTATGCCCAGCACCCGGTCTATCCGCTGGCCCGCACGGTGGGCGGGGTCAACATGGATGCGCTTTCGCTGATCGGCCCGACGCGCGACGTGCAGGTGACGGGGGGCGACAAGTCCGATCTCACCGCCATCCTGCGCCAGGTGGAAGGCCAGATGCACCTGACCGAAACCCCCGAGGATCACCCCGAGCGCGGGCACTATTACCGGTCCGACCATTTCAGCCTGGCCAAGCGCGGCGTACCGATGTTTGCCGTGGGCCGGGGCACCGACCTGGTCAATGGCGGCACCAAGGCGGGCGAAGCGGCCACCGAAGACTATGTCGAGCATCACTATCACCAGCCTTCGGACGAATATTCCGATAGCTGGGACATGACCGGCATGGCCCAGGAAGTGGAACTCTATTACCGCCTGGGCCGCGCGCTGGCCACCGGCACGACCTGGCCCAACTGGCACCAGGGCGACGAGTTCCGCGCGATCCGCGATGCCAGCCGCGCAACCGTCACGCAGGGCAAGTAAGCAAACCTGATGAGCGAAAACACCTTCACGGGCGGTTTGATGCCGCCCGAATTCGCCCCGCAGGACTGGCTGTGGGTGGGCTTTCCCCACCTGGCCGAGGAATGGTCGGGCGTGATCGACCGCGCGCAGGAACAGATCGCGGCCTTTGCCAGCACCGTGGCCGAGAGCGGCCAGCCGGTGAAGCTGATCGTGCGCGATGCGGCCAACCGCATGCGGGCCGAGCGGCTGACCAGCGCCGCCGTGACCATCGAAGAGCGCATCTATGGCGACGTGTGGCTGCGCGACACCGGGCCGCTGGTGGTGTCGGATGGTGCCGGCGGGCGCCGCGCGCAGTTGTTCGGGTTCAACGGCTGGGGCGGCAAGTACCTGATGCCGGGGGATCAGGAGATCGGCGCCCGGCTGGCGGCCGATGCGGGCCTTTCCGCCAGCAAGGCCGATTGGGTGCTGGAAGGCGGCGCGCTCGATGGCGATGGCACCGGCCTTGTCGCCACGACCGAGCAATGCCTGCTCAACCCCAACCGCAACCCGCACCTCTCGCGCGCCGACCTGGAAATGCGGCTGCACCGCGACCTGGGCTATGACCGCGTCTTGTGGCTGGGCGATGGGCTGATCAACGACCACACTGATGGTCACGTAGACAATCTGGCGCGCTTCGTCGGCGCCAATCGCCTGGCTTTGCCCCGCGCCACCGGGCCGGACGATCCCAACGCGGCGATCTATGCCGATGCTGCCGCCCGTGCGCGCGACTTCGGCGTGGACTTGGTGGAAGTGCCTTCCCCTGGCCGTATCGAATGGGGCGGCACGGTGCAGCCGGCCAGCTATATGAACTTCGTGATCACCACGCATATGGTCGTGGTGCCGATCTTCGGTTCGGTTCACGACGAGGCCGGGGTGGAAGCGATCGGCGCGCTGTTCCCCGGCCGCGCCACGGTGGGCGTGATGGGCGATGCCGTGCTGGTGGGCGGCGGCGGATTCCACTGCGCCAGCCAGCAGATGCCGAGGGCCTAAAGGATCGGGATGTGGAGAGGCTAGCCCGCTACCGCTCCACATCCGATGCTTCCCTTAAGCGCAAGCCCTTATCCGGCGCTTAAGATTCGCCCTATAAGGCGGGCCCATGACCCAGTCCGCACCCAAGACCGTCCTCCTCGTGTTCGGCACCCGGCCCGAGGCGATCAAGATGTTTCCCGTGGTCCACGCCCTGCGCGCCGATGGGCGCTTTCGCGTGGTCACTTGCGTCACCGCGCAGCATCGCGGCATGCTGGATCAGGTTCTGGCCATCGCGGGGATCGTGCCCGATCACGACCTTGACCTGATGCGCCCCAACCAGACGCTGGATGGATTGACCGCAGCGCTGCTCACCGAAATCGGCAAAGTGATGGACGCGGAACGGCCCGATTGGGTGGTGGTCCAGGGCGATACCGCCACGGCCATGGCCGGCGCGCTCGCTGCCTATTACCGCAAGATTGCCGTGGCCCACGTGGAAGCGGGGCTGCGCAGCCACAATATCTATCACCCCTGGCCCGAGGAGGTGAACCGCAAGATCATCGGCACGATCGCCGCGCTGCATTTCGCCCCAACCGAAACCGCCGCCGCCGCGCTGCGCGCCGAAAACGTGGACCCGGCCGCGATCCACGTGACCGGCAATACCGTGATCGACGCGCTGCACTGGGTGACCGACAAGATCGCCGCAGAGCCCACGCTCGCCAGTGGCCTGGCGCCGCTCGAAGCCCGCTTTGCCGGCAAGCGCCTGATCGGCGTTACCAGCCACCGCCGCGAAAACTTCGGCGGCGGGCTGGAAGCCATCGCCCAGGCGATCCGCACCCTGGCCGCGCGGCCGGATGTGGCGCTGATCTTCCCGGTCCACCCCAACCCCAACGTGCGCGCGGTGATGGACGCGGCCCTTGCCGACCTGCCCAACGTCGCCCTGATCGAGCCACTGGACTATCCCCACTTCGCCCGCCTGCTGGCCATCAGCGAGATCATGCTGACCGACAGCGGCGGCGTGCAGGAAGAAGCCCCGGCGCTGGGCAAGCCCGTGCTGGTGATGCGCGAAACCACCGAGCGCCCCGAAGGCGTGGAAGCCGGCACCGCCAAGCTGGTCGGCACCGATGCGGCGCGCATCGTGGCAGAGGCGACCGTTCTGCTGGATGATCCCGCCGCCTATGCCGCCATGGCGCGGGCACACAATCCCTTCGGCGATGGGCATTCCGCCGCGCGGATTGCAGATTTGCTGGCGAGTTAGGAGAACTTAGCCCCTAACTTTTCAGTTGGCACCGACCGAGGGCTTGCGGACAAGGGGCTTCGACAAGCTCAGCCCGAACGGAATCTCAGGGAAATCCATACCCACCTCCCGTTCGCCCTGAGCCTGTCGAAGGGCTGCGCGCGGCGCTCGGGGCTGGATCGACATTCAGTTCAGGTCTAGGCGGCGTGGAACGTCGGATTTTGATCCGCATCCAGCATTACGCCAGCGATCGCGTGCTACAGTGGTAATTGCGTGCATTGGCTTGGAGTATCGGCCTGTATTTTAAAATTTATGCTACCGAAAATTATCGGTTTTCGATTAACGTGCCTCAATGAATTCGAGACTCAGCTCAATCATGGCCGCCGCATATCAAGTTAGCCAAGGCCTCACTGATCGGTCAGGTTCCATATTCTACTCGGGGCAACTGGCCTTTTCGTCACCATGCCCGATATACATTTTGGGGCTCAATCCTGGCGGATCACCTGAATTGCAAGCGCAAGAGACCATTGGCCGCGATTTGATGGAGTGGAGCCAGCGACCGAAAAGTTGGTCTCGATATGTAGATGAAGCCTGGCGCGGGCAACAGCCAGGCACGTACGGAATGCAGCCACGCATTCGTCACATGTTTGATGCGCTCGGATTGGACTTACGGCAGATTCCGGCCAGCAATGTTGTGTTTGTGCGTACCAATTCCGAAGCCGATCTTCGGTTGGAAGCCAATGACCTCTTTAGCAGATGTTGGCATTTCCACGAGACCGTTATCAAAGAATTGGAAATTCACACTTTGCTCTGTCTGGGCACAACTGCTGGCGCATGGGCGAGATCAAGGCTCAATGCCTACGTCGCAGTCGATGGTTTTCGAGAGACCAACGCCCGCGGTTGGATGAGCAATGCCCATGTATCGGCGGAAGGAATCGCTGTCGTCACCCTAACGCACCCGGGCAGAGCCGATTGGCGCAACCCACAGGCTGACCCAACGCCACTTGTCCGATCGGTCCTAAACCGGATTTGAATGTTCAGTGCGTGGAAGCGCCGGTATCGCAGACGCCAGCTCTGAATCCCCAAGCCCCCCTTACTTCCGGAACCTCCGCCACAGCAGCACCCCCGCCACCGGCACCGCCAGACCCAGCGCTGCAAATGCAGCCACTTTTGCCGCGGCCATGGCTATGCCCGACAGCAGGAACAGCACGATTTCCAGGGTGGCTTTCAGCATGGGCGGGGGCGGCGCGGCATCCGGTTGCAACGGGGGAACGGCACCCCTTGTGCCATGCAAACGTGAAAAACCCCGCCTTCTTCCGTTGGGGATACCGGAAAAAGGCGGGGTGGTAAGCCAGAAAGGCGCACGAGAAGGGGATCTGCGCCTTTCTTGCCGACTTTGTCAGTCCTGGGGGTCAGGCTTTCAGATCGAAGCGATCGGCCTCCATCACTTTGGCCCAGGCCGCCACGAAGGCATCGACGAACGGCTTTTCAGCATCATCGGTGGCATAGGCTTCGGCCAGGGCGCGCAGTTCTGAATTGGCGCCGAAGATCAGGTCTACGCGGGTGGCACCGTACTTGGGCTCGCCGGTCTTGCGATCGAACGCGGTGAACACGCCTTCCCCGGTTTCCTGCCAGCGCATCGCCGTGGTGGCGGCCAGCAGGTTGCGGAAGAAATCGTTGCTCAATGTGCCGGGGCGATCGGTGAACTGGCCCAGCTTGCTGCCGCCGTGGTTGGCGCCCAGCACCCGCAACCCGCCGACCAGCACGGTCATTTCCGGCGCGGTCAGGCCCAGCAACTGCGCGCGGTCGACCAGCAGTTCTTCCGGGCTGCGCCGGGCCCTGCCGGAGCCTGGCCCGCCGGCATAGTTGCGGAAACCATCGACCTTGGGTTCGAGCACGGCAAAGCTGTCCGCGTCGGTCTGCTCATCGCTGGCGTCGGTGCGGCCGGGGTGGAACGGCACCACCACATCGTGACCGGCCGCCTTGGCCGCCGCTTCCACGCCGGCATTGCCGGCCAGCACGATCAAGTCAGCCAGGCTCACCTTGCGGCCACCGGGCGCGACCACGTCGAACGCCGCCTTGATGCTGCGCAGCACGTCTAGCACGCGGGCCAGTTCGGCGGGTTCGTTGACCGCCCAATCCCTTTGCGGGGAGAGGGCGATGCGCGCGCCGTTGGTGCCCCCGCGCTTGTCGGACTGGCGGAACGTGGACGCACTGGCCCAGGCGGTTTTCACCAGGTCGGCAATCGACAGGCCACTGGCCAGGATATGGGCCCTGAGCGTGGCGATGTCGGTTTCGGTCACCAGCGGGTGGTCCACCGCGGGCACCGGGTCCATCCAGATGCGCGGCGACTGCGGCACATCCTTGCCAAGGTAACGCACCTGCGGCCCCATGTCGCGGTGGGTCAGCTTGAACCAGGCCTCGGCAAAGGCGCGGGCGAACTTGTCCGGGTTGGCGTGGAAATCCTGCGAAATCGACCGGTACTCCGGATCGGCGATCAGCGCGATATCGCTAGTGAACATCATCGGCTGGTGGCGGCGCGTGGCATCGTGGGCATCGGGCACGGTGCCGGCGCCGGCATCGCCCTTGGGCTTCCACTGGTGGGCGCCGGCCGGGCTCTTGGTCAGTTCCCACTCGTAGCCCAGCAGGGCATCGAAATAGCCGTTGTCCCAGGCGATGGGGTTGGTCGTCCAGGCGCCTTCCAGCCCGCTGGTGATCGCGTCCACCCCAGCGCCACTGCCATGCGTGCTGATCCAGCCCAGCCCCTGGGAAAGAATGTCAGCCCCTTCGGGAGCGACGCCCACGTGGGCGGCATCGCCCGCGCCATGGGCCTTGCCGAACGTGTGGCCACCGGCGATCAAGGCGACGGTTTCTTCGTCATTCATCGCCATGCGGGCAAAGGTTTCGCGGATGTCGCGCGCCGAGGCGAGCGGATCGGGCGTGCCGTTGGGCCCTTCCGGGTTCACATAGATCAGGCCCATCTGCACGGCAGCGAGCGGATCGGCTAGTTCGCGATCTTCGCCGCTATAGCGCGCATCGGCCAGCCATTCGGTTTCCGGGCCCCAATAGATGTCGGCTTCGCTTTCCCACACGTCTTCGCGGCCACCGCCAAAACCCACGGTGGGCAGCCCCATCGATTCCAGCGCGCAATTGCCGGCCAGGACCATGAGATCGGCCCAGCTCAGCGCGGCGCCGTACTTCTGCTTGACCGGCCATAGCAGCAGGCGTGCCTTGTCCAGGTTCACGTTATCGGGCCAGGAGTTGAGCGGGGCAAAGCGCTGCGTGCCGGTGGACGCGCCGCCGCGCCCGTCGAACGTGCGGTAGGTGCCCGCGCTGTGCCACGCCATGCGGATGAACAGCGGGCCATAATGACCATAATCAGCCGGCCACCAATCCTGCGATTGCGTCATCAACGCGTGGATATCGGCCTTGACCGCATCGAGATCGAGCCGGGCAAAGGCCGCGCGATAATCGTGGCCATGGGGCATCGGATCGCTTTTGTGCGAATGCTGGCGCAGGATGCCCAGGTCCAGCCGGTTGGGCCACCACATCTGGTTGGTCTGTGCCGGAACCTGGGCCTGGGCCAGCGCGTCGGCACTGGCGCCTTGGTGGAACGGGCACTTCGAAGGGGCAGACATCGCTTGGCTCTCCATCAGGGGAAGATCGTTGGACGCGGTGTAGTGCCTGGCGTTTGATCGTCTAAATGGATTAAAATGCCCAGAGTAAGTTGAAATGACGATTTGTGTTGGCGCAAGGCCCTTGCCCGGCAGGCCATGGCACCGTAAAGCGCGCCCACTTTCTCCATCGCAGACGGGGCGATTTTTCAGACATGACGGCCACTCCCAAGACTTCCGCGCTGATGGCGCGCGGCGCCGCGTTCCTGGGCACTGAACACGCAATTCTGTGCGGGGCGATGAGTTGGGTTTCGGAACGGAACCTGGTGGCCGCGATCAGCAATGCCGGCGGCTTTGGCGTGATCGCCTGCGGGGCGATGACGCCCGACCTGCTCGACGCGGAAATCGCCGGGACCAAGGCCCTGACGGCAAAGCCCTTTGGCGTGAACCTCATTACCATGCACCCGCTGCTGTTCGATCTGATCGCGGTGTGCGCAAAGCATGGCGTGGGCCATGTCGTGCTGGCCGGCGGCATTCCGCCCAAGGGCAGCGTGGAAGCGATCAAGGCATTCGGCGCCAAGGTGATCGTGTTCGCCCCGACGATCGCGCTGGCCAAGAAACTGTTTCGTTCGGGCGCCGATGCGCTGGTGATCGAAGGCAGCGAGGCAGGCGGCCACATCGGGCCGGTTTCCACCTCGGTGCTGGCACAGGAATTCCTGCCCGCGCTGGCGGCCGACCACCTGGTGTTCGTGGCCGGCGGCATCGGCCGGGGCGAAGCAATCGCATCCTATCTGGAAATGGGCGCGGCCGGGGTGCAGCTGGGCACGCGCTTTGCCTGCGCCAGCGAATCGATTGCCCACCCTGCGTTCAAGCAGGCGTTCTTTCGCGGCAACGCGCGCGATGCCATCGCGTCGGTCCAGGTCGATCCGCGGCTGCCGGTCATTCCCGTACGCGCGCTCAAGAACAAGGGCACCGAGGAATTCACTGCCAAGCAGATCGAAGTGGCGCGACGGCTGGACGCCGGCGAACTGGACATGGCCGCCGCCCAACTGGAAATCGAGCATTTCTGGGCCGGCGCGCTGCGCCGCGCGGTGATCGATGGCGATGTCGAGCGTGGCTCGGTCATGGCCGGGCAATCGGTGGGCATGGTCACCAAGGAAGAACCGGTGGCCACGATCATGGCGCAACTGCTGGACGAGTGCGAAGCCGCGCTGGACCGGCGCTGACACACAAGCCGCGCTGAATCGGGCCAGCGCGCGGGAGGGGGCATTTCATGACGCATCGGGCATCGCTGAGCTTCGTCTTTGCCATCGTGCTGATCGACATGCTCGGCTTTGGCATCGTCATCCCGGTGTTTCCGGGGCTGATCATGCATCTGGCCAAGGTTTCGATCACGCAGGCGGCCGAATATGCCGGCTGGCTGGGCGCCGGCTATGCCGTCATGCAGTTCGTGTTCGCCCCGGTGATCGGCAACCTGTCAGATCGCTATGGCCGGCGGCCGGTGTTGCTGGCCGCGGTGTTCGCGCTGGGCCTGGACTATCTGCTGCAGGCCTTTGCCCCGGCGATGAGCTGGCTGGTTGCCGGGCGGATCATCGCCGGGATCACCGGCGCCAGCTTTTCGGCCGCCTATGCCTATATCGCCGACGTGACCCCGCCCGAAAAGCGCGCGGCCAGTTTCGGCCTGATGGGCATGGCCTTTGGCATCGGCTTCGTGGTCGGCCCGGCGCTGGGCGGGCTGCTCGGCACGCTGGGACCGCGCGTGCCGTTCATGGCCGCCGCCGGGCTGAGCCTGGCCAATTTCGTGTTCGGCTTCTTCACCTTGCGCGAATCGCTCGATGCCGATCATCGCCGCCCGTTCGACTGGCGCCGCGCCAACGCGCTGTCGAGCCTGCTGGCACTGAAAGGGCAGAGCGCGCGGGTGCTGTGGTTCGTGGCGGCGCTGGGCGCGTGGCAGCTGGCCAACGTGGTCTATCCCGCGATCTGGACCTACATGGCGATCGCTGCCTATGGCTTTTCGACCAAGGCGGTGGGTCTGGCGCTGGCGGTGGTCGGGCTGACGGCCGCATTGTTCCAGGGATTTGGCATGCGCCTGCTGCTGCCGCGGCTGGGCGAACGGCGCGCCGTGATCATGGGCGTGGTGTCGCTGGCGCTGTCGGCGGTGGCCTATTGCCTCGCGCGCGAGGCGTGGCAGGTCTATATCGCCATCGGCATCGGTTCGTTCCAGGGCGCGGTGCAGCCAGCGATATCGGCCATGAACAGCCGCGCGGTCGATGCGCGCAGCCAGGGCGAATTGCAGGGGGCGGTGCAGTCGATCGGATCGATCGCCCAGATCATCGGGCCGCCGCTTTATGCCCAGACCTTGGCGCGGTTCAGCGGGCCCAATGCGCTGATCGACCTGCCGACGATGCCGATGCTGGTGGCCACGGCGATTGCCCTGGCAGCCCTGGCGCTATTCCTGAAAGGCGCAGGCCGCGCCGGTGAACAGCCGGCCTGAACACCGCCGGCGCGGCGGCGTCAGCTTTCCAGTTCGACGTCCCAATAGAGCCAGTCGCGCCAGCTTTCGTGCAAGTGATTGGGCGGAAAGGCGCGGCCTTTTTCCTGCAATTGCCAGGTGGTGGGGCGGATCGGCTCTTCCATCAGGCGCATGTGCGCCTGGGCCGGGGTGCGGCCGCCCTTGGCCATGTTGCACGGCGCGCAGGCGGTGGTGACGTTTTCCCAGGTGGTGCGCCCGCCCAGCCGGCGCGGCACGACGTGATCGAACGTGAGGTGTTCGCCGCTGCCGCAGTACTGGCATACGAAGCGATCGCGCAGGAACAGGTTGAAGCGGGTGAAAGCCGGAAACTCGCTGGGCTTTACATATTGGCGCAGCGCGATCACCGACGGGATCTTCATGTCGAGCGAGGGGCTGTGCACCGCGCGATCATACGTGGCGATGATGTCCACCCGTTCGAGGAACACCGCCTTGATCGCGGTCTGCCAGGGCCACAGGCTGAGCGGGTAATAGCTGAGCGGCGTGTAATCCGCGTTCAGAACCAGTGCCGGGCAATTGTCGAGATGGCGATTGGATGCCAGCAAACGGGGTGTGGCGGCGGCATCGCCGCTATGGGGCCTGGCCGCAGCCGCCCGCTCGATCAGCGCCTGGTGAAGCATGCTCCGCTTGCGCTCCTGTGCCAAATCGGCTTCAGCCTCGCTCGGGGCGAGGCATGAAGGACAGGCATGACCGCTTCATGACGCATGCGCACAACGAACACCTTTGCGCCTTTTCGGTCAAGACCCGACTGCCCCGCCAAAAGGGCAGCCGGGCTTTATCCACAGCTTGGCACGCCGCTTGGCGTTACCGCGCGTAGGCGTTCACCAGATCATAGAGATAGGCGCGGCCGGTAAGCAGCGACTTGACCTCGATCCGCTCGTTCAACCCGTGCACGCCGTTGCCATCCGGGTTGCCCCACGCGCCCGGCACGCCGTAAGTCGGGATGCCCACCGCTTCCAGGAAAATGCCGTCGGTCGCCCCGGTCGACATGTCGGGCACCACCGGCACGCCGGGGAAATATTGCGCGGCCAGCTTTTCCATCGGGCCGATGATCTTGGGATCGAGCGTCGGCGCCTTGGCAAGCGGGCGCTGCGGCGGCACCAGGCTGACGCTCACCCCCGGATCGGCGACGACTTTCTGCAAGGCAGCCTGGATTTCCTCCACCGAATGGCCAGGGAAGATGCGGCAGTTCACGTTGGCCCCGGCGCGCTGCGGCAGGGCGTTGTTGGCGTGCCCGCCATCAAGCAGCGTGGCGACGCAGGTGGTGCGCAGCTTGGAATGAAAGCTGCGGTCGGTGTTCACCAGTTTTTCCGCGTCGACAAAAGCCGGGCTGCCGATCGGATTGGCGGCCAGTGCCTGCATCGCCTTGCCCATGGCATCGCCGCGCGCGGCGCCCGCCTTGGCAAAGAAAGCGCGCGTGGTGTCGCTCAGTTCGGCGGGGAAGTCGAAATCGCGCAGGCGCGCGAGGGCATCGGCGAGTTCATAGATGGCGTTCTCACGCACCGGGATGGAACTGTGGCCGCCGGGATTGCGGGTTTCGAAGCGATAGTTCTGCACCGCCTTTTCACCCACCTGGATCGACTGGTTGACGAGGCGGCCCCCCTCGGAAAGCCCTTTGCCGTCGGTCTTGCCGCCGCCGCCTTCGTTCAGCGCGAATTCGGCGTCGATCAGATCGCGCTTGTTTTGGGCCAGCCATTGCGCGCCGTTGAACGCCCAGGTGGTTTCCTCACCGCATGTCAGCGCCAGTTTGACCGTGCGCTTGAGCGGCTTGGCCGCCTTGAGGCGCACCATCGTATCGACCCAGACCGCCGCCATCGACTTGTCGTCGGCGGTGCCGCGACCATAGAAATAGCCGCCTTCCTCGATCAGGGTGAAGGGATCGCGCTCCCAATCGGCGCGCTTGGCCTCCACCACGTCGAGATGGGCGAGCAGCAGGATGGGCTTGGCTGCCTTGGACGTGCCGGGCAGCACGGCGACCAGGCCGCCGTCCTTGGGATGATCGGGCACGGAAAACAGGGTGATCTGGCTGTCGGCATAACCGGCCGCCTTGAGATGCGCGGCCATGCGCTCTGCCGCCAGGGTGCAGGACCCGGTGCTGACGGTCGTGTTGGTTTCCACCAGCTCTTTATAGATCGCGCGAAACTGCGCCTCGCCAGAATCGGGCGCCGCAGCGGGCGCAGCCTGGGCCGCGGCGGCAGTGGCCATCGCCGCCACCACGGCGGCCGAAACGAATGTGTGCTTGATCAAAGGATTGCCCCCTTGTTTCCGATCGAATGCGCGCAGCATGCCGCACTTGGCCATGCATGCAAGCCGGTTGCCACAACCCACTGCGCGCCCTGTGCAAAACATGGCCAATTCGCTTGGGTTTTGCGGGCAAAGTGCCTATGTGCGAGACTATGGCCAGCACCAACGAAAATACCCCGAACACCAATTCCTATGGCGCCGACTCGATCAAGGTCCTCAAGGGCCTGGACGCGGTGCGCAAGCGCCCCGGCATGTACATCGGCGATACCGATGATGGCTCGGGCCTGCATCACATGGTCTTCGAAGTGTCGGACAACGCGATCGACGAGGCGCTGGCCGGCCATTGCGACCTGGTGCTGATCGAACTGAACCCCGATGGTTCGGTTTCGGTCGAAGACAACGGGCGCGGCATTCCCACCGGCATCCATGCCGAGGAAGGCGTTTCGGCCGCCGAAGTGATCATGACCCAGCTGCACGCCGGCGGGAAATTCGAGAACACGTCGGACGACAACGCCTACAAGGTTTCGGGCGGCCTGCATGGCGTGGGCGTTTCGGTGGTCAACGCGCTGTCGGAATGGCTGGAACTGACGATCTGGCGCGACGGCCAGGAACACTGGATGAAGTTTGCCCATGGCGATGCCGTGGCCCCGCTCAAGATCACCGGGCCCGCGCCGCAGACCACCGAGGGCAAGCCCAAGAAGGGCACCCGCGTGACCTTCTTTGCCAGCCACGACACGTTCAAGAACGTCACCGATTTCGATTTCGACAAGCTCGAACACCGCTATCGCGAACTGGCGTTCCTCAATTCCGGCGTGCGCATCCTGCTGCGCGACAAGCGCCATGAAGAGGTCAAGGAACACGACCTTTATTACGAAGGCGGCATCGCCGCTTTCGTGAAGTACCTCGATCGCAACAAGCAGGCGCTGATCCCCGAACCCATCGCCATTTCCGCGATGCGCGACGGCATCGGCATCGACGTGTCGCTGGAATGGAACGACAGCTATTACGAAAACGTGCTGTGTTTCACCAACAACATCCCGCAGCGCGATGGCGGCACGCACCTGGCCGCATTCCGCGCGGCGCTGACCCGCACGCTCAACAACTATGCCGACCGGTCGGGCCTGCTGAAGAAGGAAAAGGTCTCGCTTTCGGGCGATGACATGCGCGAAGGGCTGACCGCGATCGTTTCGGTCAAGCTGCCCGACCCGAAGTTTTCCAGCCAGACCAAGGACAAGCTGGTTTCTTCCGAAGTGCGCCAGCCGCTCGAAAGCCTGATGGCCGACAAGATGAGCGAATGGCTGGAGGAAAACCCGGCCCACGCCAAGTCGGTGATTCTCAAGGTGATCGACGCCGCCGCCGCGCGCGAAGCGGCCCGCCGCGCGCGCGAACTCACCCGCCGCAAGGGCGCCATGGACATTGCCAGCCTGCCCGGCAAGCTGGCCGATTGCCAAGAGCGTGACGCAAGCAAGTGCGAACTGTTCCTGGTCGAAGGGGATTCGGCCGGCGGCAGCGCCAAGCAGGGCCGCGACCGCAAGACGCAGGCAATCCTGCCCCTGCGCGGCAAGATCCTCAACGTGGAGCGCGCGCGGTTCGACCGCATCATCTCCTCGCGCGAAGTGGGCACGCTGATCCAGGCGATGGGCACGGGCATCCGTGACGAATTCAACCTGGAAAAGCTGCGCTATCACAAGATCGTGATCATGACCGACGCCGACGTCGACGGCGCGCATATCCGCACCCTGCTGCTCACGTTCTTCCACCGCCAGATGCCCGACATCATTCGCGCCGGTCACTTGTTCATCGCCCAGCCGCCGCTCTACAAAGTCGCCAAGGGCCGCAGCGAGGTCTACCTCAAGGACAACGCCGCGCTCGATCGCTACCTGGTCGAAGCCGGCACGGCCGGCCGCATCCTGGAAACCCCGGGCGGCGCGCGCGGGAGCCAGGAACTGGCCGAACTGGTCGATCATGCGCTGCGCCTGCGCAACCTGATGGCCTTCGTGCCGCGCCGCTACAACTATGACATCATCGAAGCGCTGGCCCTGGCCGGGGCGCTCGATCCCGATCTTTCGGCCGATGCGCGCGTTGCGGCTCTTGCCGATGCGGCAAGCTGGCTCGATCGCGGCGATCCCGAGGCGCAGTGGTCTGCGCAGATGAGCGCGGAAGGCGGCTATCACATCCAGCGTGCCTGGCGCGGCGTGACCGACCACCACATGATCGAGGCCGGCTTCCTCACCAGCGCCGAAGCGCGCAAGCTGGCGCGGCTGGCCGGTGAACACGCCGACGTCTACGCCGGCGTCGCCCGCCTGGTCCGCGCCAGCGCCGCCACGGCCGAGCCGGAAAGCGCCGCCCCCGATGGGGAAGAAACCCCCGCTGCCACGCGCGCCGACAGCAAGGACGCGGGCATCACCCGGCCTTCGCAACTGCTCGAGGCGGTCATGGCCAATGGCCGCAAGGGCCTGGCGATCCAGCGCTACAAGGGCCTGGGCGAAATGAACGCGGAGCAGCTGTGGGAAACCACGCTCGATCCCGAAGTCCGCTCGCTGCTGCAAGTGAAGGTAGAAGACGCCGACGTGACGGACGAGATCTTCACCCGCCTGATGGGCGACGTGGTCGAGCCGCGGCGCGATTTCATTCAGGAAAACGCGCTCAACGTGGCCAACCTGGACGTTTAAGCGCGATGAGCACGCAGACCATCCCCTGGGACCAGGCGGCGACGATGATCGACCTGGAAGGCCGCACGCCGATCATCGGCACGATCCGCGACTGTGCTTTGCACTTCTCGCTCTACAAGCCGCATGCGCGCGAAAATGCGCGCGTGCTGTTGACCGTGCCGATCCATCGCGAAGGGCGCAAGACGCGCACCTGGCTGCTCGACCCGCCCGAAATCGCCGAACTGGCCGAGCGCCTGGCCCGCGAGACGCAATAACGCCTGCGGGCCGATCTGCTTACGCCTTGAGCAGTTCCGGCAGCTTCCCGCTCATGCCCCGTGCCTCGTCCATGAACCAGCGCTTGAGCGCGGGCAGGCGCTGCACCCCGGCCATGCCGAAGCGCCGGACCAGGCTGGGCACGCGGCCCGGCAGGCCGAACAGGCGGGTCAGCACGTCGGTGGCCGCTGCCACCATGAAAGTATCGGCCGCGCGCCAGCGTTCATAGCGGGCAAGCAATTGCGCTTCGCCCGGCTCCAGCCCCAGCCGCGCGCCTTCGGCCAGGACTTCGACCAGCGCGGCCACATCGCGCAGGCCCACGTTGAGGCCCTGCCCCGCAATCGGGTGCATCCCGTGCGCGGCATCGCCCACCAGCGCCAGGCGATGATCGACGACCTTGGCGGTGTGATGGAAATTGAGCGGGTAGGACGAGCGCGGGCCATTGAGCGCGATTGTGCCGAACACGCCGCCCATGCGCTTTTCCACTTCGGCCAGGAACGCCTTTTCGCCCATGGCGAGCACGCCCGCGGCATCCTTTTCCGCCACGGTCCACACCAGCGCGCTGCGGTGCGTGCCGTCCGCCTCGTCCAGCAAGGGCAGCAGGGCGAAGGGACCAGCCGGATAGAAGATTTCCCAGGCGGTGTTCTCGTGCGGCCTTTCGTGGGTGAGGCCCGCAATGATCGCGCGATGACCATAGTCCCAGCGCGCCGGGGTAAAACCCGCCTCGTCGCGCGTGGGGCTGCGACGGCCTTCGGCAGCAACGAGCAGGCTGCCTTTCAGCACACGGCCATCGGCCAGCGTCACGGTGACGCCATGTTCGCCGCGCTCGCGCGTGGCGACCTGGGCGTTGGGCAGGAACGTGATCAGGCTTTCGCGCGCGGCAGCCTCGTACATCACCAGCCGCAGATCGCGGTTGGCATACATGCGGCCGAGCGAGCCCTCGTCGGCGCCGGGGCGGAAATCGATGCGGCCGGGCTTCATGCTGTCGGTCACGGCAATGGCGTCGATCGGGCAGCCCTTGGGCGCCAGTGCCTCGGCCATGCCCAGGTTGGTGTAGAGATTCCAGCTGGCGGTGGAAATCGCCGAGGCGCGACCATCGAACCCGGCGGCGGTCTGTGCTGCCGGATCGGAGGAATCGACCACCACGCTCGACAGGCCCTGCTTGGCGAGGCCAATCGCCAGCGTCATGCCGACCAGGCCGCCGCCCAGGATCACCACGTCGCCCGAGAGCGCCTGTTCCCCAGCCTGTTCCCCAGCCTGTTCCCCAGCCCTATTCGGCGCCAAATCGCTCATCACTTCACTCCGCAGGTGCTGCCCGGCCCGGAATCGAGATCGAGGCAGCGACCGTCATAGGCGCCTTGCGGCGCCGGCAAATTGATCCATGCCGAAAGGGTGGGGGCAATGTCCACTGTTTCAACGGGCGATGGCTGTTCAAAGCCGGTCATCCCCTTGCGCCAGAACAGGATCGGCACGCGCCGGTCATAGTCCCAGGGCGAACCGTGGGTGGCGACATAGCCCGGCCCCGGCTGGGGCAGCGCCATGACCCCGCGCCGCAGCATGACCACGAAATCGCCCGAGCGCGGGGCATAGAACGAAGCGCGCGCGCGCTGGATCAGGCTCCAGATTTCAGGCGATCCGGACGGCATCGGCGTGGCCGCGATTTCAGCGGCGGTGAACACGCTCGCGACTTGCGGATTGGCCACCAGGATGGCACGTGCGGCTTCCACCACGGCGGTCTTTTGCGCCGCGGGCAGATCGGCCTTGACCCAGAAATCACCGGCCGCGCCATCGCCCAGGATCAGCCCCTGTGCCGGCAGTTGCAGCCGCGCGGCGACTTGCTCGCTCAGCGCCTTGGGCAGCAGCGCCACATCGGCGCGGGCGGCCTGGGGCAGCGCTTCGCGGTTCTGCCGCTCGGGCATGTCGAACCCGCCGTGGTCGGCCGAGAGCACCACGCCGTAATCGATGTGGCGCGCATTGAGCGCTGCAAAGAACGCCCCCAGCGCCTGGTCGACCGTGGCCAGCTGGATGCACATTTCCGGCCCTTGCGTGCCGGTGCTGTGCCCGACGTAGTCCGTGGCCGAAAGGCTGACGGCCAGCATGTCGGGCGCCGGCCCTTGGCCCAGCTTCATCGCATCGACGAGCTTGAGCGCCAGATCGAGCGTCGCCTGGTCCAGCCGGGGCGAAGCGCGGAACGCCGTGGCATCACCTGCCGCCAGGGCAAAGTGGCCAGTGCCCACTGTCGCGCTGCCGGCCTGGATCGCGCCTTCGCGCGGGGCGCAGAACGCGGGCAACGGCAGGGCCGGGGCGCCCTTGGCCAGCAGCTTGGCCACGGCGGCGTTTTCCTGGCTGGCGGCCGGTATGGCGGTGCGGCCATCCAGCGTGACGAAGGCATTGTTCTTCCACCACCACACCTGGTCGATCACATGGCCGCCCATCATCAGCGCGGCGCGATCCTTGCCCGAAACCGCCACGTTGCGCGCGGCGGGCCACTGCTGCTTCATCCGCTCGCCCAGGGTGGGCACCAGCAGGTGGCCCACACTCGCCACGTAATCCTTGGGATCGGCGGCCGCCTTGGTCTCGTCCTCGGCGCAATAGACCTCTTTCTTGGGCCGTGCGGCAGACTGGTCGATCCAGGTGTTGGCGATGATGCCGGTGTGCGCCGGGCGATTGCCGGTGAGCAGGGTGGAATGGCCAGGGCAGGTCTCGGTGGCGGCGTGGCTTTGATAGCCGGCCGGGAACACCGCACCGGTCGCCAGACGCGCCAGGCCGCCCGTGAAATGGCTGCGATATTCGGCAAACAGGTCGGCCGAGAACTGGTCCATCGCCAGTGCGATCAGCAGGCGCGGCGGGGTCGCGGCAGCTGATGTCGCAGGGGCCGTGGCAGGTGTGGGTGCCGGCGCCGCCGATGCCGGCGCAGCGGCGATCGTGGCGGCCGCAATGGCGGCAAGGGCGGAAGTCAGGAACCGGGTCTTGTGCATGAAGTCACCTCAAGGGGATGCCGCCGCCGATGTCTATCCCGCCCTTGGGGTATTCACCAAGGGGCGTTCTGGACGGGGCGGGCCATGTGCCGTACATCGCGCGGGCGAACGACCGATCCTTCGCGCCGGAGACGGAGAACCTGTGCCCCTGTTGCAGCGGTTGTGGACCAGCCTGATGTGCGCCCCAGAGCGCCAGATAGCGCACTTGAACGTGCCATTGCGCGCGATTGTTGCAGCCGTGTGGCTGCTACCGTTCGCGCTGATGGGCGGGCCTGGGGTGCATGCCCAGCAAGCCGCGCATATTCGCGCCACGCTGCTGGCCGAGGGCCCTGCCCTGCCTGGCCAAACCGTTACCATGGCCGTGCTGATGGAGCCCGAGGCCGGTTGGCATGGCTACTGGAGCAATCCGGGCGATGCCGGGCTGCCGCTGTCGCTGGATTGGACCCTGCCGGCGGGCGCCAAGGCGGGGGATCTGCAATTCCCCGTGCCGCGGACGCTGGTGGTGCAGGGGCTGATGAACCATGTCTACGAACAGGCCTATGCCGTCTTGGTGCCGGTAACGCTGCCGGCCGATGCGCGCGTGGGCAGCACCCTGGCAGTCAGCGCGAAAGCGCAATGGCTGGCCTGCACGAACCAGATCTGCGTGCCCGAGCGCGCCAGCCTGATGGGCACGATCACCGTGGGCAGTGGCGCCAAGGATGGGCGCTTTGCCGCCTGGCGCGCCGCCCTGCCCGCGCGGCTGGACCAACCCGCCCGGTTCGAAGCGACACCGGCCGGGCTGTCGCTGGCCGTGCCCTTTCCCGCCAGCGCGGCGGTGGATGATCCCCACTTCTTCATCGGCGCGCAGGGCCTGGTCGATTATGCCGCGCCCCAGGCGTTCCGCCGCCAGGGTGACTGGCTGATCGTCGACCTGGCGCGGGCCAAGGGCGCCTTGCCCGAACATCCGCAAAGCGTTTCGGGCGTCCTGGCACTGGGGCCCGGCGCCGGCGGCCTGGCGATCACCGCCACGCCTGGTGCGGTGCCCAAGGGCGGCACCCCTATCGGCGGCAGTGCCAAGGCTGCGTTTTCATGGGGCACCTTGGCCCTGGCCATGCTTGGCGCGCTGGCGGGGGGCCTGATCCTCAACGTCATGCCTTGCGTCTTTCCGATCCTCAGCCTCAAGGCCATGGCCCTGGCACGCGGCAACAGCCGCCACGCGCGGGCCGAAGGGCTGGCCTATAGCGCCGGCGTGATCCTCGCCTGCCTGCTGCTGGGCGCGGTGCTGCTGGCACTGCGCGCGGGCGGCGCGCAAGTGGGCTGGGCGTTCCAGCTCCAGAACCCCGGCGTCGTGGCCGTGCTGGTGCTGCTGGCCACCGCGATTACCGCCAACTTTGCCGGGCTTTACGAACTGCCGGGGCTTTCGGTGTCGCGCAGCGGCGCCAGTGCGGGCACCGTGGGCGGCGCCTTCGGTACCGGGCTGCTGGCCGCTTTCGTGGCGACGCCCTGCACCGGGCCGTTCATGGCCGCGGCGATGGGCGTGGCGCTGGTGCTGCCGCCGCTGGCGAGCATGGCCGTGTTTGCCGCACTGGGCTTGGGCCTGGCGCTGCCGTTCCTGCTGATCGGCTTTGTCCCGCCGCTGCGCCGCATCCTGCCGCGCCCAGGGCCATGGATGGATCGCTTCCGCCGCGCCATGGCCGTGCCGATGGGGCTCACCGTCGCGGCGCTGCTGTGGCTGGCCTGGCGCCAGGGTGGCTGGGGCCTGGTCGCCGCCGCCACCATCCTGGCGATCGTGCTGCTGGCCATGCTGGCCCTGGCCGAGCGCCAGCGTCGCCAAGGCCGACGCGTGACGGCTTGGGTCGCACCGCTGGCTCTCGCCCTGGTCGCCGCCGCGCTGTTCGCCGCGCCGCGCCTGGCCGCGCGACCTGCGACTGAAAGCGACGGCCTGCCTGGCGCACAACCGTTCAGCCAGGCCACGCTCGACCGCGTGCGCGCCAGCGGCAAGCCGGTGTTCCTCTATTTCACCGCAGACTGGTGCCTGTCATGCAAGGTCAACGAAAGCGTCGCGATCGACCGCGAGGCTACGGCCAAGGCCTTCGCCAAGGCCGGCGTGCAAGTGATCGTGGGCGACTGGACCCGCGCCGATCCAGCCATCACCACGTTCCTCACCACGCAAGGCGCGGCCGGCGTGCCGCTCTACCTGTGGTACGCCCCCGGCGCGGCAAGCCCTGCCAAACTGCCACAAGTGCTCACCCCGCAGACCCTGCCGGACCTGGCGGCCAAGACCCAACAAGACGGTTGACCACCCCGCCCCCCTGTGGCAATCGCGCCCCACCCGAGCGGGTGTAGCTCAATGGTAGAGCAGCAGCTTCCCAAGCTGAATACGAGGGTTCGATTCCCTTCACCCGCTCCAATTCCCGGTCTCAGGGCATCCCCGACAGCTTTACAAGCCGCTGAAATCCGCGGCATTTTTCAGGGCATCCGGCTGGCGAAGTCTCGCCTCATGCCATGCTGGGCCGGACCTATGTTGTTGACGATATGGCATGCCCGGCGTCAGCTCCCAACCAATGCGAGACGTTCAGGTACGGCCGTAGGCATATCGGCTTGCGCTGGAACCGGTCACTTGTGAGTATGAGAACTGCCGGCCGGCTACGCGCCTTGCCGGGCGTTCCAGTGCTCCGCACCAAACCCAGAAACCGGCCCTTGCCGCTTCCATGCGCGAATGACCTTTGACAATGCAGCCTCATGCTCAATAGGATCTGGTGAGTAATTGGCATTAAATATCTGGTCAGCCGCGCTTTTTCTGTTTTTCCGCCAGCGCGCTAGCCTTATAGAACAGACGCCATGAACGCCACCGAACTGCCGCTGACGGCGCAAGCCGTGCTGGTTACTACCACGGCGGATGCGGACGTGATCGAAGTAATCGCCACCAGGTCCACCGGCACGCAGGCCATCGACCGACGCACCTATCAGGTGCAGCAGAGTCCACAATCGGAGCAGAAAAGCGCGACGCAACTGCTGCGCGGCCTGCCTGCGGTGACGGTCACGCCCGAAGGCGAAGTGCTGCTACTCGGCTCGGGCAACGCGGCAATCTATGTCGACGGGCATCCCTATGTGGGCGACGCCCGGCAATACCTGCGCACCCTTCATGGTAGCGACATCGAGCGGATCGAGGTGCTGACCAACCCGTCCGCCCAGTTTTCTGCCGAAGGCACCGGCGGGGTGATCAACCTGGTGTTGCGCAAGAACAGGCGAATGGGCTGGTCGGGCAACGCCAGCCTGGAAAGCTCAACTTACGGCTATGGCTTGGTCGACACGACGCTGCACTACAAGCGCGGGGCCTGGTCCTATGAAGTAAAGGCCGGCAGCAATATCGGCACAATGGGGCGCTGGAACAGTTCCGCGCTGCGTAGCGTTGAACCGGCCACCGGCGGCGCAGCCACGAGCAACAGCCAAGATATTCGCTCCGCCTATCGCGGCACCGTCGGCCGACTGAGCGGCAAGGCGACCTATGCGGCCGATGCCAGGAACAGCGTGACCCTGGCCCTGGGCGGTGGCGGCGGGCACGACATCAACATGACGCGCACCGATTATCGCGGCATTACCACCGATTTCGCCTCGTTCTCGGAAGATCGCCGGCTTGACAGCCGGGCCAGCTTTTTGACCGGCGAACTCGCTCTGGATCATCGCGGCGCGCGGGAGCGGGAAGCGCTGACTGCCTCCGCGCAAGTCTATACGAACCCCATGCTCGACGATGTGACAAATGCACGCTTCACCAATGGCGGCGCCTTCACGACACGCCTGCGTCATCCCAGCACCACGATCGACACGCAGGCAGGCTGGAAGCACCCCATGGCGCGCGGGCAGTTGCTGGCGCTGGGTGCGACCTGGCACCGCGATACGACCAGGCAGGATTACAGCCTGGTGACCACCGCCGCTGATGGCACACGCAGCAACGGCGCGGCCGACCATTTTGACGGCAGCAGCGAGACCTTGGCGGCCTATGCCACGTTCCAGCAGATGCTGGGCGCGGTTACTCTTGAGCCTGGGCTACGCGCCGAGCGCAACGTGCGTCAGGTGGCCGGCGCCAGCGTGAGCGACGAGCTAACCAGCGCGCGTCTTGCACGCACGGCACTGTTTCCCTCGCTGCACTTGCAATACCTCGCCAGCCGGCGGCTGACGTTCACGGCCAGCTACAGCCAACGCATAGAGCGTGCCCCGCTTGACTACCTGCGCTCCTATGCCGTGGTGGACGACGCGCTGACCGTGTTCCGGGGCAACCCCGCCCTGCGCGACCAAACTACGCAGGCCTATGAAGGCAGCCTGCAATATCGGCCCGGCAAGATCGAAACCAATCTCACCGCGTTCTGGCGCACGACCGGCAACGTATGGAGCACCACCTACGCCGTCAACGCGGCGGGGGCGAGTGTCTATGGCTATGTCAACGCCGGCCGCCGCCGAACCGCCGGCGCCCAGTTCGACCTGAGCGCTCCGCTGCTACGCCAGGTAAAAATCACGCTCAGCGCCAACCTGTTCGACCAGCGCAACCCGGTGGAAACCCAAGCCGGCATGACGCCCGAAAGCGCCCCGATCGCCCACAGCCTGCGCGCCACCACCAGCGGCACGCTGGAATGGACCAACCAGACGCGCGACTCCCGCGCCTGCCCGGTGCCGGGAGATGTGGTGCAGCTACAATGGTCGTACAACAACCCGCAACATCAGTACCAGATCCGCAACGCGCCTTGGGCCGAAGTGAGTCTGGCCTGGACGCACAGCTTCGCCAAAACCCTGTCCCTCTCCACCACTCTTCTTGCCCCCGGTCGCACCCGCCAGGACCTCCTTGCACCGCTGGTGCAACAGCAATCCTGGCGCCAGCGCCGGCCGCAATTGCAGGTGAAGCTGGTTAAGACGTTAGGATGATGCAGTGTGCGGGCTGTCTCTGATAGGTCGTGCTCTGGGCGATGGGCGTCGTTGGCTGCACAGCAAAACGCAGAGTACTCAGCATGGGGAACGGGAACTGAATTTTCGATCTTAAAAAATAATCTTTTAAAATAAATGCCATACAACCATATTCGAGTCTTCTCGACCGCGCCAGTACCTCTAAGGCATGGCGACGGCAGTTACCTGACCCAAACGCGATGGCCGCCCTCGCTTTGCTGCTCCAGCCTGACGGCTCTGCCGGTGAAGCGCTGCGCAATGTCGATTGCAGTGATCAGATGCTGGCTGGGCTTGACCGTGGTGAAAGCACCGCCACCTGCCAATACAAAGGGCAGCACCAACTGATCGGCCAGATAGGGCCCGGCGAAGGCGTCGCTTTCCAGATAGCCGCGCATCCGCGCCGCCGCGGTCTTGCCCAAGCGCTCCGCCGTCACGCCCATCTGGCCGAAGCCACTGACGATTTCCGTCGCCCCTTCATAGCGCGCCTCCAGCATCAGGATCACGCCAGGGCCCTGATCTTCGGGCAATTGGCGGATGGCAAAGTCAGCGGCCTCCCAATTCGGCAAATCCTTGCGGGCACGGTCGAGCATGCGCTGCGGAATTTCGCCGGGAAGGCCGCAATAGGCCGCCTGCGCACCCACGCCCAGCAAGGCCCCGCGCCCGGTGCAGTCCACAGGTGCCAGCGGCGCGGGCGCGATCTCCACCTCGATTCGCCCGCCGCCGCGCGGGTAGAAGCCATGCCGCACCAGGCGTGCTGACACACGTGGTCCCATACGGTTGATGATGGGCAGAAAACAGCGCTCGATAAAGTCGAAGGGCGGGGCCAGCATGTTGTGCGTGCCCCCTTCCAGCACCAGGCGCGAGGGGCCATCGGCCAAAAGCAGCGGCATCAACACCGTTTGCAGCACCAGCCCGGTGCTTCCTGCTGTGCCGATCGCAAAGTGATAGTCCCCCGCCCGCGCCGTGCCGGGGTGAAAGGTGAGATCGCACGAGCCCACCGTGAGCCCGCTGCACGTGCTGCCGGAAATGGCCGCCGCAGCCTCCACCGCGGTCACATGCTGGCGCATCAGGCCGGGCTTGGAGCGCTTGGCGCGGATGTTGGTGATGCGGAAAGGCTGGCCGGTGACCAGCGACAGCGCGCATGAATTGCGCACCATCTGGCCACCGCCCTCGCCTTCCGATCCGTCGATGATCATCATTTCTAATCTGTGTCCGTAACCATGAGGACAGTCGCGATGCCCCTGCGAGTGTCAAACCACAGGAATGTTCCATCCCAAGCCACGTCCAAGAACCAATCCGTCCATGGCATCCAATTTACCCAAGTGTTCGTTTCGGAGAATCGCTGCTCGCATACTGATTCCATGAGGCCGGTCGCCAACTTCAAAGCGGCTTCGTCCGACCCATTAAATTTGCGATAGGCACCGCCTTCGCGAATCCAGTCGGCCAATCGACCATATGCGGTTAATGTGCCCTCCATTTGGAAAGCGCAGATTGTTGGTTTAATCCGTTCCACTGGGGGTAAAATCTCTTTGACCAAAGTGTGCCTGAAAAATCGTCCCAACAAATCGAATTCATTCCAGCGATTGCGCGAAAGCGCCCATCGTACTGCGGGCGCGGCATCGATTTCAAACTGAGCGATTTTCGCACCGCCATTAACGTGCGTACTTACCAACGCACGAACGACCGACCTTATTCTCTCGTCCGCTTGCCGAATTGGAGTGATGACTGTCCGGTCCCAATCGCTTGCAACCGCGATCGGATCCGGACAGTCGGACTGCCAATCAATGTCGCGAAAATCCATCATCACCCCTTCACGCAGACCACTTGTTTCAACGTGTGGACGATCTCGACCAGATCGGCTTGCGCCGCCATGACGGCCTCGATCGGCTTGTACGCACGGGGCGTTTCATCGATCACGCCCACGTCCTTGCGGCACTCCACGCCTGCCGTATCGGCGATATGGTCGGCCAGGCTGACCAGGCGCTTGGCCGCGGTGCGGCTCATCACGCGGCCTGCGCCATGCGAGCAGCTGTCAAAGCTCTCCGCATTGCCAAGGCCCCGCACGATGAAGCTTTTGGCCCCCATCGAGCCGGGGATGATCCCCAGTACGCCCTTGGCCGCACGCACCGCACCCTTGCGGGTGACCAGCACGTTCTCGCCGAAATGGTTTTCGCGCGTCACGTAGTTGTGGTGGCAGTTCACCGCTTCCAGTTCCGCCTCGAACGGCTTGGCAATCTGGCCCCGCAATGCGGCGATCACATTGACCATCATCATCCGGCGGTTGAGCGCGGCAAAATCCTGCGCCCAGCCCACCGCTTCGACATAATCGTCGAAATGGTCGGTCCCTTCGGGGAAGTAGGCGAGGTCCGCGTCGGGCAGGTTGATGTGCCACTTGCGCATGTCCTGCTTGGCCAGCTCGATGAAGAACGAGCCAATCGCGTTGCCCACCCCGCGCGAGCCGGAATGCAGCATCACCCACACCCGCGCTTCCTGGTCGAGGCACAGTTCGATGAAATGATTGCCCGTGCCCAGCGTGCCCAGGTGCGTGAGGTTGTTGGTGTTCTTCAGGCGGGGATGCTTGTCGCAGATCCGCGCAAAGCGCACCGCCAGGCTGGCCCATGCCTCGACAATGGCAGCCGGCGGGTTACCCCACGAACCACGATCGCGCTTGCCACGCCCCACGCTGCGCCCATGCGGCACGGCCTGTTCGATGGCACTGCGGATGCCTTCCAGATTGTCGGGCAAGTCATGCGCCATCAGCGAGGTGCGCGCGGCCATCATGCCACAGCCGATGTCCACCCCCACCGCCGCCGGGATTACCGCGCCGCGCGTGGGGATGACCGAGCCGACCGTGGCGCCAATGCCGACATGCACGTCGGGCATGGCGGCGACATGCTTGAAGATGAACGGCATCCTGGCCGCGCGCACCAGTTGGTCGCGGGCCTGGTCTTCGACAGCCACGCCGCGCGTCCACATCTTGATCGGCACGCCGCCAGCGACATCGTGAAATTCATAAGTGGTCTCAGCCATCTCGGCCTCCCGCATGGTCATCATGGTGCCGGCGACGCGGCATTGGCAAGTCGCTGGCCGCCCATGGCAAAATTCGTTGTGAGGGGCGGTCTGGGGGCGGCCGGCCCATTCCGGCCGCCCCGCTTGCCGCTTACCTGTCGGGCTGTTCGACTGACCCGACGCAATACCATGTGCAGATGGCGTGCCAGTTTTGGGAATGATGCTTTGGAAATTTTGGAAAGCATTGATAATTAATGTATTTAAAATCTGTTTGCCGATTGAAGGCAGCAAAGCCCACCGCGAAAGTTAGGGAATTTGTATCTGGAAATATAAGCTGATATAAATTTCGCGCATGAAGCCAACCACCGTCATCAGCTTTCTCGGCTCCACGCTCGACGCCGCAAAATTCGGCCCTTCGCGCTGGATGAAGTGGCGGCCGTCGGTGGGGCTGTGCATGCATGAGGATTTGCGGGTGGATCGCTTCGTCATGATCCATGGCAATCTGCACAGCCGCCTCGCTGACTATGTGGCGCAGGACATTGCCTCGGTCTCGCCCGAAACGCGGGTGGAACGGCATGTCCTCGACTTCAAGGACGCCTGGGATTTTGAAGAAGTCTACGGCAAGCTGCTCGACTTTGCGCGGGGGCTGGCGCTGGACCCTGATGCCGAGGATGTGCTGGTGCACATCACCACCGGCACCCATGTCGCGCAGATCTGCCTGTTCCTACTGACAGAGGCGCATTATCTGCCCGGGCGCCTGCTGCAGACCCAGCCCCGGCGCGGCGCCCCCGATGCGGCAGGCACGTGGAGCGTGATCGACCTTGATCTCTCGCGTTATGACAGCATTGCCACGCGCTTTGCCAGCGAGAGCGCGGAGAGTTCCTCGTTCCTGAAATCGGGGATCGAAACGCTCAACCCCGCCTTCAACACGATGATCGACGAGATCGAGCAGGTGGCCAGCCGCACACGCGCGCCCATACTGCTGATGGGGCCAACCGGCGCTGGCAAGAGCCAGCTTGCCCGCCGCATTTTCGAACTGAAGAAACTCAAGCGCCAGATGACCGGCAGCTTTGTCGAGGTGAACTGTGCCACCTTGCGCGGGGACAGCGCGATGTCGGCGCTGTTTGGCCACAAGAAGGGCGCTTTCACCGGCGCGGCGGCGGATCGCGCCGGGCTTTTGCGCAGCGCCGATGGCGGGATGCTGTTCCTCGACGAAATTGGTGAACTGGGCCTCGACGAGCAGGCGATGATCCTGCGCGCCATCGAGGACAAGCGCTTCCTGCCCGTGGGTGCCGACAAGGAAGCGCAGAGCGAATTCCAGCTGATCGCCGGGACCAACCGCGATCTGGCGTCTTGCGTGGCCGCAGGCACTTTCCGCGAGGATCTCTACGCTCGCCTCAACCTCTGGACCTTCGCGCTCCCCGGCCTGGCCGAGCGGCGCGAGGATATCGCCCCAAACCTCGATTACGAACTCGATCGCCATGCCGAGCGCGAAGGCGAAAGGGTGACGTTCAACAAGGAAGCACGGGCCGATTACCTCGCCTTCGCGCTGTCTCCCGCCGCGCGCTGGTCAGGCAATTTCCGCGATCTGGCCGCCAGTGTCACGCGCATGGCAACCTTCTCGCCCAAGGGACGGATCGATGTTCCCGCCGTGGCCAAGGAGATCGAACGGCTCAAGCGCCTCTGGGCCGATGGCCCGGTCGATGGCGATGGGCTGGAACGCTGGCTGTCCGCCGATGCGCTGGCTGATCTTGACCCGTTTGAACGCGTGCAACTGGCCTTTGTTGTGCAAACCTGCGCCTCTGCCCGTTCCCTGTCCGAAGCAGGCCGCACACTCTTCGCCGCATCGCGCGTAAAACGTGCCAGTACCAATGACGCCGACCGGCTGCGCAAATATCTGGCGCGGTTCGGGCTGGGGTGGGATGATTTCAGGGGTGGCGGGTAAGCCCGCTAAACGCCCAACCATTCCAAGCCACCCGGCAAGTCGTCGGCGCTGAAATCCACTTGAAGAACGCGTCGATGCCCGGGCCGGCTGGCAGCATCGGAGGCATGAAGGATGGGCGTGGAATAGGCCCAGATGTCTCCCGCCTCGGCAAGGCAGGCAACAACGCCACATTCCGCCACCACCTGAGCTACCGAAGATTCCGGCACGCGGCCGCGGCAGTGCGACCCGGGAGCGATCAGCAGGGGAGCATTGATGGTAGGCACATCATCGAAATGAACCCGCAGCGTTACCATGCGCGACAGCAATTCTGCAGGAGGGGCAACGTGGAGCAGGCCCGCCTTGACTGACCATGGCCCAAAACCGGGCACCGCGATCCTATCACGCACGCAGATGGTACGATCCTGGTGCCAGCCCAACGACCAGTTGGTCGCCGCGCTCTTGTCGAACAGGATGGCGCGGACAGGCTTGGCTGCGGCGCCAAGGACGTTGCTGGCGATGGCACCGATCGAGCCGGACGGCGCCAGACAGGGGCGCAGCAGGCCCACTCCATGAATGCGGACACCCGCCTGATCGGGAGGCAGTCCTGCCGTTGCTGTCTGCAACTCCTGCAGGTCCGCCAAGGCTGCCCCGCGGAAGAGCTGCGCCCCATGTTCCGCGAGGCGCAGCGCATCAAGCGCGGTCATGCCAGCCACTTGGCCGCGCCTTGCTCCACTTCTGCCTTCGCCCGTCGCAGCAGTTCGGGGTGCCCTTCGGTCAGCACCTCCAGCAGGGCGGCAATCTCGTGCAGATAGACCCGGGCAAAGCCATCGCCGTGATCGACAATCGAGCGGGTGTTGGAAATCACATCGGCCAGCTTGACGGTCTTCATCTCGGCCGGGGCCTGCGCCAGATGCGCGCGGTCCATTGCCTTGCGGGCCGTGCGGTTGCCATCCTCGGGGCGGCTGACATCGGTGAGCCAAGCGACGCCTTGCGCAATGTCCTCGCCAAACTGGGCACGAACATCCTCAATGCTGGCCTCGGTATCCTCGACCACATCATGAAGCAGTGCCGCCGCAATCATCGTGGGCGTTCCACCGACCTCCGCCACCGTTCGCGCCACCTCCAGACAATGCAGCACATAGGGCTCGCCGGTATATTTGCGCTGCTGGTTGCCGTGCATGCGCGTGGCGAAGGCGCAGGCATCCAGGACAATCTGCATCACGGCAAGGTCTTGGGCAAACAACACGGTATCTCCAGGAGATCGGTGGGCGGGCGCAAAACCACCCACCGACGGCGTTCAAGCCGATCTTAGCTGAAACCGCTCTCCGGCATAGACCCTGACCGCGTTGCCACGTTCAAGCTCCTGATGGACCCGCCATTGCGATCTGCGCGCATCGTCTTGGGCTTGCCCGTGCCACTCTTCCAGCATGATCGCCAGTTTCAGCCGCGCCAGCTTGCGGTTGGCGTGCTGGGACCGCTGCTCTTGCGCGGTGGCGACAAGGCCTGTCGGCCGGTGCGTTGCCCGCACCGCGCTGTCGGTCTTGTTGACATGCTGCCCACCCAGCCCACCAAACCCAAGGCTCTCGCAAAAGCGCCGGGCAATGACCTGGCGGTTGAGGATAGCCCATCCCAACGCGGCGTCGTGGTCGGCCAGATAGGCTTCCGCTTCGGGACGACCGGCGGAGATGCCCTGATGCGCATCAGCCTGGCGATGCGCCTGCAGGATGGCTTGGCCCATCGTGGTGATGGAAAAACAGCATCGCGCCAAGCTGCAACGGCGGCTGCGCGCGGCCTTGCGCGGGCAGCGACTAATCTGCCTGGATATTCCGGACGATTATGCCTTCATGCAGCCGGAATTGGTGGAGCTGCTCAAGGCCCGTATGGCGCGGCATCTGCCGCCGGCATGATCGTGAATCGATGGCGGCTTCGGACGCACGTGATTGGACTTGGCAAGGCTGGCCTTTGCGGCGGCCGTTGACCGCTTGTGCATGCCATTTACGATTTGTCTAACCCGTCACCAGCCTCGGCCGGCGCCTTCCATCCACCAATTTGGGACGGCCTTATGTCCTGGATAGCCGTTCAATTCTATGTCGGCGCAAGATTTCTGCAGAAAAATTCTCTACAATTACATCGAGTCCGGCTGCTGCATCCACGTCGTTTCCGCAAACAAACAGGTCAACTGCCGCTTCACCGGTTTCTGGCCAAGTGTGGATTGAAATGTGGGATTCCGCCAGCAGGGCGACTCCGGTTACGCCCATGCCCTCTCCAAAGGCGTGGACATGGACACTCAATACCTTGGCGCCTGCCGCCAAAGCCGCTTGGCGCAGCGTAGCCTCGACCAGTTCGAAGTCGCTCAGTCGCTTCCCTTGGCACAAGTCTGCGAGCAGATGGACACTGGTGCCGGGCAAATGCGCCATGTCAGGCAAGACTTTCGAAAGGGTGAGCAAGGTGGGCCAGCGCAGCCTCCGCTGCGACGACGCCGCGGTAGTGCGCCTCCTCGAACAACGAAAGACCGGACAGATCCGAGTGGGCGAAGAGAACGGGCGGTTTTGCGTCGATCGCAGCCCTGCGGGCCGGGTCGGACAAAAAGCCCGGTGTAGGGCTGATCATGGCATGGCCCCAGCGCCAGACGTCGATCCTGTCGATTGCGCCCATCAGATCGGGATTCATCGTCAGGAGATCATCCGCGATCAGCCGTTGCCACGCTTGCAGCGTGCGCGTCATCATCAGCTTCCGCGCTTCGCTTGGAGCGGTCCTGGACAAGGGCAAATACCAAGTCAGCACGGTGGGGCCATTACCGCCACTTGCCGACTGGTGCGTCGCGACGACATAACCGAGGCTGTCGCTGCCGGTCGAGACATTGTCCCACGCAAGGCTGACGCCTCGCCCCTTCGGATGCCGATTGACGGTCACATTGGCCACGACCCAGGGCGCATAGCGAAAACGCCCTTCGCTGGCGTGTCCTGGGGCCACACGCGCGGCAACAAAATGCGGCATGGCGACGATCGCGCAAGCCGCATTCCACCGGGTGGTGGACCCGGCATTGTGGTCAAAGGCATCGACCACGGCGTGGTCGCCGTGCTGCGCGATCGCACATACACTGTGGGCCGCGCGGACATGATCGGAGACGCCGTCACGCAGCAGCGAGACGAGACGCCCGTTCCCTTCGGGCCAAGTGAGCTCACGATCGCCGTCGTTGCCCGCAGCCCACCCGCGGCGCGCCGCGAAATAGTGCACGCCCGCCCATGCCGATACCTCTTCCGGTTCGGTCCCATAGTCATCCCGGCAGCAGTAACGCAGGTAGGCCCGTAGCACGGGAGAGCTGTAGCCGCGCTGATCGAGCCACTGCGCAAACGAGAGTCGATCAAGCCCGGTGTAGGCGGGATCGACGCTCGAATAGGCGCGGGGGATGGCGAACGCAGGGCGCCCATCCGTGCCCACGGCATTGCGAAGCTGCGCCATTTCCTGCGCAAAACGATCGCGTTGGGCGACATCTTCTCTCGTCAGTCCGCTGGACGGATACAACCCTTCTTGCCAGCTTCCCCGCCACAGCAGGCGCTCTTCAAGATCGGCGCAGAGTTGATAAGGATCGTAGAGCGGCGCGCCGCCTTCCTCGCCCACGATCATGCCGAACTCTTTCAGCATGTGCCGCAGGGCCACCGCTTCCTTATTCGGCACCGGTAGATAGTGGGCGCCAAGTGGATAGGCGCTCACCGGGTTGCGGCCAGATCGCGCATTGCCGCCGACCTTGTCCTCCAGCTCCAGCAGCACGAAATCGTCGAAACCGGCGGCCTTGAGCCGCCAGGCAGCGGAGAGCCCAGCCACGCCCCCGCCGGCGATCAGGATCGCCGCCTGCTGTTCTGCCCCGTTTGCAGGTGGAAACTTGCCGTCGCGGACGAGGTGGCCGCGCCGCCAATCCGATCCGTCCAATGTGCCAGCCATGGGCGGCGTGGCGCAACTGCCCAGAGAAAGGGCGCCTGCTCCGGCGGCGCCAGCCCGAAGGACATCGCGCCGGGTGGCATCAGCCATCGTAATGCCCCCATTCCTCGGCAAAGCTGCGCACCAGCGCCTGGTTGTCGAGGCGGTTCACAGGCGTAGGGCGGCGCGCCATATCCGGCGGGAAATCGAACATGGCCCGTTCGCTGGCCTGCGTCAGGAACCGAAGCCCGGGAGGAAGGGCCACAGCATCCCCCGGCGGGCTGTGTGCAGCCATGGTGAAGCCCCATTCGCCGAAGCTGGGAACATAAGCGTGGTAGCCGCGTGCCGATAGCCCAGCAGCTTCAAGCGTGCTTGCCACGGTCCAGTAAGAGCGTGGCGCCACGAGGGGCGACGTGCTCTGCACCGTGAGCACGCCGGCCGGGGCCAGCAGGCGTGCGACCTCGCGATAGAAACTCTCGGTATAGAGCTTGCCGAGCGAAAACTCGGTGGGATCGGGAAAGTCGATCAGGATTGCGTCATAGGGCCCGGCCGCCTTTCTGACCCAACGGAACGCATCGCCATTGATCACCTGCATCTTCGGAGAGGACAGCGAATGCCGGTTGAGTTGTGCAAGCTGGGGTACATCCCGGAACAGGTGCGTCATTTCCGGGTCGAGATCGACCAGCGTCACCTTCGATACGCGCGGATCGCGCAGGACTTCACGTGCGGCGAGACCGTCGCCGCCGCCCAGGATCAGCACCTGCCGCGGATGAGCAACGCGGCCGAGCACGGGCCAGACCAGCGCCTCGTGATATCGGTATTCGTCGCGCGTCGAGAACTGCAGGTTGCCGTTGAGGTAGAGGCGCAGGTCCTCGCCCCGCCGCGTGATGGCGATGCGCTGGTACGGCGTCGAGCGGGCATAGATGACAGGCTCGCCATAGAACGCGACTTCCGACCAGCGCTGGATATGGTCGGCTGCAAACAGGCCGGCGACAAGCGATGCGAGCACGATGAGGGCCGCAACGAGATCGCGACCAATACTCTGTCGTGCGCGCAGGGCGATAAGCAAGGCGACCGCCACGCCGACATTGGCCAGACCGAACACAAATCCGGTGCGGATCATGCCGAGCCAGGGCACCAGGACCAGCGGGAACAGCAACGAGGCAATGAGCGCCCCGATGTAGTCATAGGTCAGGACGTTCGACACGAGATCGCGAAAGGCGAAGCGATGGCGCAAGATGCGAATCAGCAACGGGATTTCCAAGCCGACAAGGATGCCGATCGCCAGCACCAGCGCATAGAGCACGACCCGGAAATCCTCGACGATGGGGAAGAGCAGGAACAGCCCGGCGCCCGACCATCCTCCCAGCGCGGCGATCAGTATCTCGACGCGGACGAACACTCCGATCTCGTTGTGCCGCACATGGCGCGACAGGTAGCTGCCGATGCCCATGGCGAACAGATAGCTGCCGATCACGGTCGAGAACTGGGTGACGCTGTCGCCAAGCAGGTAGCTGGCGAGTGTCCCGGCGAGCAACTCGTAGATCAGGCCACAGGTGGCGACGACCAGGACCGATACCAGCAGGATGATCGCGAGGGATCCAGGAGCGTCCGGTTGGGTTCCGCCGTCATCCCCCGTGAGCGGATCAACCATGCACGGCAGCAGCGATAATGTTGGAAATCCCGATGGCCACAGCCCCGGCAAGCAGCGCCACGGCCATGTTCTTGCGCTCGATGATCTCGCGCCACAGCTCGCCGGGCGTCAACTTGTCGACCAGCACGAAGCTCACGATGAATATGACGATGCCGAGCGCTGCATAAAGCACGGTTGCGAGGAAAACATCGAGGGTCAGCATGGGCACAACTCCATCGTGCGAAAGGTGGACTACTTGTGGGTGGGGCCCCGATAGCCGGTAGAGACAGGTCGTTCGTCGTCGGAGAAAGGCGACCAGGCGAACCACGTCGCGATGCCCGCCAGAATGATCAGGAAGGCGCACCAGGCGGAGAAGAAGATCAGGCGCTTGCTCATCTCAATCCCGGTGCCTCCGCCACAGGATCAGGCAAGGCGCGCCGAACAGCAGGATCGCAAAAATCCAGAACATGCCCCACGAATGCCCGCCGGTGCAGGCGTTAAACCACATGGATATGGAATCCGGCGCACTCCATGGGTGGTCGGGATCCGTCGCATTTGCCGGCGGGTCGGTTGGCCAGCCGTGTGATCCGGTATCAACGTAAACATCGTAGCTACCGCGCGGAACGCCGGCAAACTGGGTCTCGCCATGATGGCTGCCCTCGGTCCAGCGACCGTCGCTGTCGGTGCCGGTGTAGTATTCCACGATGCCATAGGCATCGATCGACTGCTGTGTGCGGCGGTTGACCAGGCTGTAGTCTAAATCCACCCAGCGGTTGCTGAAGTCATTGCTGTCCGCCTGGATGGTGACGAACTGCCAGGGGCGCGTAACCTCGATCGTGCCGATCTTGTGAGTCGCGGTAGCGGCGCCGACAACGACATCGAAGCGATTGTTGGCGCACAGGTGCGGCCGGCTCATCAGGTCCTGGACGATCCCGATCATGAGCAGCGCGCCCAGCGCCATCAGAAACATCATTGGCAGGTCGTTTTCGCCCGTGCCTGGGGCCTTGAAGAAGCCGTCCGGTATGGCCTTGAGGCCTGCCCTCGGCTTGTAGCGCTGCCGGACGGCGAATGCCTCCTCCACCTGGCGCCGGTCGACCGGGACGAGGTGTGTCCATGTAACCTCATCCGTGGCAGCTTCACGCGACAGGAAGCTGCTGCCGCATGCGAAAGTCGCGCACTGCACGCGATCCCCTCGCGACACGCGCCAGTAGAATTCGCCCAGGACAGTCGTGGTTTCGACCGTCGCATCGTCATCAAGCTGGTAGGTCTTTCCCCGCCATTCGATCGAAGCCCCTGCGCCATCGGGCCGATCGAGCAGCATCGTGCCGAATTGCCATTCGCCATCGGCAACGACCAACCAGCGGTATCCGGCGTAGGGATTGAAGAGAAGGTATTCCTGCCAGATCGCTCCCGGGCTCCGCCGGCGCAGTGCCCCGATCGCTTCCCACTCCACATCGAATAAGGTGCCACGCGTGCCAAGTTCGATGGCGAAATTGGCGTTGGCGCGCTTATAGGCGGTGATCAGCCGGACATCTTCGTGGGCGACGTCGAGCACCGATCCGCAATAGCGACATGCGAGGGTGACGGTGTAGCCGGCAGCCCGTACCTCGATCGAACCGCCACACGACGGACAAGTGACGGCTCGGGCCAGGGTCATGCCAGCGTTCCAGGAATGGTCCAGCCTTCGATCCGGCGCAGGTTCTTCGGCTGCAACCCTGCCAGATCACTCCAGCGCCCGAGCCATGCCGTCGTCCCATCATCGTCGCGCTGAACCGAAAGCGCATCGCCGTTGGCGTTACGGAAATCGACGTTGGTCATGGTCCGGCCCGGAAGCGTCGCGAAAGGCAGGTCGCCTTCGCTGCCAAGACAGGATGCTTCCTTCACGTCTGTTGCCTCGAGCCACTTGCCGCCAGCCTTTACGGTAGCCCCCAGGGCAAAGGGGTTGCCGTCGGCGAAGTTCCTGATGGCAGGCACCGCCAGGACGGCGGGGTATTCGCTGGTCAGCATATACATGCCCATCGCCTCGCCGAGCCAGTAATGCCGGCCATCGTCGGCGCGCAGGAACCATTCGTTCCAGGAACCATCCTGCCAGCCCCAGCGCACACGGCCAACCGCCACCGCGCTGTTTCCATCAAGGGCGAACGTCGTCCCGATCTGTATCGGAGAAACGTCCAGGGGTAGGCTGGCAACCGTTCCCACAACCTCGGCAGCGCCGTCCCGCCGCCTGACGAGGCTTTGGCAGTAATTGCAGGTCGAATACGGCAAACCCGGATCGCGCAGCGGAAGCAAAGCCTCACATGAGGGACAGTTCACGCTTTCCATTCATCCGGCCCCGATTACACTCAGCGTATCCGGCTGAGCAGCTCGGCCTTCTTGGCGTCGAACTCTTCCTGGCTCAGGGCTCCGATGGTGACCAGGCGGTGCAGCTTCTCGATTGTCGCCAGGGGATCTTCGGTCACGGCGGCCGGCTGCCCCATCGGCGTGGCGCCCAGTCCCTGGGCCATCGCACCGCCAAGGGCGGTCGCCGCTGCCATGCCTGCGCCGATACCAGCCATCCCGGCGTCGTTGCCCGCAGCCTGCTCGATCGCCTCGGCGGCCTGGAAGCGGGTGTAAGCGGCAAGATCGCCCAGCACCCGCATGGAACTGCCCTTGTCGAGATGGGCCTGCACTTCGTCCGGTAGCGAGACACTCTCGACGTAGAACGAAAGGCAGGTAAGGCCCCACTGGGCGAATGCTTTGTCGACTTCGACCTTGATCTTGTCCGACAGTGCTTGCTGGTTGGCTGCAAGATCGAGAAAGGCAATGCCACTGCCGCCCAGCGCTGTTGCAATTGCGGTCTGGATCGCGGCCCGCAGCTGCGGTTCGAGCGATGCGACGGTCACCCCGGACATGGTGCCCAGCACCCGCGATACGAAAGGCGCAGCTTCGCTCAGGCGGAACGAGTAGGAGCCGAACGCGCGCAGCCGCAGCGCGCCGAACTCGGTATCGCGGACCGTGATGGGCTGCGCCGTGCCCCACTTCAATCCTTGCTGTTCCTTGAGCGAAAGAAACACGACGTCCGACTTGAAGGGCGAACGGAAGCCCTTGTCCCAGTTCATCAGGTCCGAGAGCAACGGCAGGTTGGCGGTTTCCAAGGTGTGCAGGCCGGGCCCGAAGTAGTCGGCCATCCGGCCTTCGTTGACGAACGCGGCGATTTGCCCCTCACGCACCGTCAACTGCGCGCCATGCTGGATCTCTTGATCCGCAAAAGGCACACGCCAGGCCAACTGGCCGGGCTCTTCCAGCCACTCGATGATATCGACGAATTGCTTCTTCAGGAAATCGAACATGGTCACCTGCCGGTCGGCTACTCGCGTATCCTACAACATACTACCGCACCGGCAATGCTTTGCCGTCGCGGTGCGAAGCAGGGCGGGCTTAAGCGGGTGTCTGGCCCTGGCAGGCAACCTGTCGCTGAACATGTCGCGCGGGACCAGCGCGGCGTGCGCCTGTTCCGAGACATGTGCCGGTCGTTGGACGAGGCACAGCCTTTGCCAGTGATCGTAGGCGCTCTCGCGTCGCCCCTCCCCTCCTTGCTAGGCACGCATGTGATCGTGCCCGCCTTTATCTTGCCAAGGACAATATCGATCTCGTGGTGCAGATCGGCGAATTGCCGGAAATTCCGAGGATTATCGCCCGCCGCCTTGGCGCCGTGGTCTCATAACAATCCAGCTAGAACCGAAAATGGTGCTCGACGGCAGTCTTCTGACGCCTTCGACGATCCGCGCCGGGCAGGGATTGGGGCTGGTCCCATATTGGCTTGCCCGCGGTGCGATTGCCGATGGCAGTCTCGTCTCGGTCCTGGAAGAACTTGTGGCCGGTCACCTGCCGATCCACGCGCTGTTGGATCGCGTCACCCACCCTGGTTCCGCGCCTGCGCATGACGACCGACGCCATCGTCGAAGCTGTGCGAGGGGCCGCGGTTGCTGGACTGATCGGCTGAATTGATACCAGGTTCCTGGCCGGTCGTCGCGGCGCGCAGCAAATGCGCTGCTGCACAGAACCTTTCCTCAGCGGGGAGAAACGGGGCGGTTTCAGTCCCCCGTCTGGTCCCCCGTTTTGCGGGCACTGGGAGGATACACGTTGGGTTGCGGTGAGGCAAGAAATGGCTGTTTTCAGCCATTTGGAGATTTCATGAGCAGCCCTGGGATGGGTGCTGGTGCGGTCGAGAAGACTCGAACTTCCACGGGCTTTCGCCCACAACGACCTCAACGTTGCGCGTCTACCAATTCCGCCACGACCGCATATCGCATCCGGGGCATGGCCTGGGGCCAGATCCCGTCGGGGTAGGAGCGCGCCCCTAGCAGGGGATTTGGGGGCCTGCAACAGGGGCGAACACTTTTTTATCCCCAGGGCGCGCTTGGTTCGGGCTTATTCGGGCTTCCAGCCGATTTCGGCCGACTTGGCGCTCTTGGGCACGTCGGTCACCGCTTCGTTGATGGTCACGCTTTCGCCCGGGCGCAGCTTGTCCTTGGGCGGGGCGACATCCCAGGTATAGACCACGCGGTTTTGCGCATCGCGCAGCACGATCAGGATCGGCGGCACTTCGCGCAGGTCCTTGCCCACGTTGGTCACCGTGCCGCTGGCACCGAAATAGGCCGTGCCGTTGGGCAGCGTGCGCCGGTCCTGCCGCGCGGGCGGGAACGACAGCACCAGGTCGGGACTGCCATTGCCGAACGTGGGGCGGTTGACCGGCAGCCAATCGGGCAGGCCCAGCCAGGACACCAGGCCGATCATCGCCGCCACAGCCAGGGCAAAGGTGACGCCGGCCGCCGTCCACAGCCGCGCCGGATTGCGGCGCGGGCGGAACGGAGGCTCGTGCTCGAAGCTGGACACCGGCGATACGAATTCGCTGGCCGGTGGCGCGGGCTGGCGCGGCGGTTCGGCACGGGGCGCGGGGGCCGGCGGTGTTTCGGCAGCGGGCGATGGCGCGGCTGCCGGTGCCACTGGCTCTGTCCGGGGTGCCGGGGCGGGCCGTTCGGCCGGCGCGGCTGCGGGCGATCCCGCCCCGGATGATGCAGGGGGAGCATCGGGCGATGGGCGCGCGGGCAGTTCTGGGCCGGCCTGGAACCAGCTGTGCCGGCACTTGGCACAGCGCACGGTGCGGCCGTCCACACCGATCGCACTGTCGGGAACGACATAGCGCGTCGCACAGGCGGGACAGGCGATTATCATGGGAACGGTCTAAGCATGGCGAGAGGGGCTGAAACAATAGGGAGCAAGGGGGCAAAACGCCCATGCGCCCTTTTTTCCACATGCATTGACGCGTATAGGCCCTATTGCCAATCGCGCAGCTGCGGCACATTGCCAATCGGCGAGTGCGCCGGCATGGTCTGCGCCGCTGGCGATCGACCAAACACGCGAACGGGGCTTGACCTTACTTCCATGAACCAACCCGCCGCCGAGATTGTCCAGTTCGACAATGTCGGGCTGCGGTATGGTGCCGGCCGCGAAGTGCTGGCCGACGTTTCGTTCACGCTTTACCCAGGCTGCTTCTATTTCCTCACCGGCGCCAGCGGCGCGGGCAAGACCAGCCTGCTCAAGCTGCTCTACCTGGCCGGGCGCCCCTCGCGCGGGCTGATCCGCATGTTCGGCACCGATGCCATCACGCTGCCGCGCGAACGCCTGCCCGGCTTTCGCCGCCGCATCGGCGTGGTGTTCCAGGATTTCCGCCTGGTGCCGCATCTTTCGGCATGGGACAACGTCGCCCTGCCGCTGCGCGTGGCCGGGCAAAGCGAAAAGGACATCGCCAAGCCGGTGTCCGACATGCTGGAATGGGTGGGACTGGGCGACCGTTTCCAGGCGCGCCCCGCCACGCTTTCGGGCGGGGAACAGCAGCGCGTGGCCATCGCCCGCGCCGTGATCGCCCGCCCCGACATCCTGGTGGCCGACGAGCCGACCGGCAACGTGGACCCGGACATGGCAATCAAGTTGCTGCGCCTGTTCGAAAGCCTCAATCGCCTGGGCACGACGGTGGTGGTGGCCACCCACGATCTGCACCTGATCCGCAAAGTGCCTGATTCGCTGATCATGCGGCTGGACAAGGGCAAGCTGGCCGACCCCACCGGCGCGCTGCGCTATCCCCCGCGCCGCCCGATCGAGGGGGGCGGCGCGCCCGACAGCCTGATCGGCCCCGGCCCTGCGGGCGGGAACCTCCTGCCATGAAGCGCCTGGCTGCGTCCCTGCCCCGCACGCTGCGCGCCTGGGGCGGCGAGGGCGAATCCCCGCTGCTGCCCGAAGCGCGCCTGTCCGGGCCGATGCCTTGGGTGATTGCCATCATGATCGCGCTGACCGTGGTGGCCGCTGCCAGCGCGCTGGCCCTGCGCCATGCCGCACAGGCGGCCAGCGCCGACCTGGAAGGCGGGGTCACGGTCCAGATCGTCTCGGCCGCGCCAGCCGAGCGGCAACGCCAAGCCGATGCGGCCCTCGCCGTGCTGTCCCGTGCGCCCGGCGTGGTCAGCGCCGCGGCTGTGCCGCAAGACCAGCTCAATGCGCTGGTCGAACCGTGGCTGGGCACGCGCACCGGCGATGACCTCGACGACCTGCCGATCCCCGCGCTGATCGACGTGCGCCTGGCGGGCGCTGCCACCCCGCCCCGGCTCACCGCGTTGCGCACGGCGGTGGTGGCCAAGGCGCCCGCCGCGCGGGTCGATGCCCAATCCAGCTGGCTGGCCCCGGTGTTCCGCGCGATCGGTGCGCTGCAATGGGCAGCGGGCGGCCTGATCGCGCTGTTTGCCTTTGCCACGGTATCGGCGGTGCTGCTGGCCGCGCGCAATGCGCTGGGCACCCATCGCGAAACGATCGAGATCGTGCACATGCTGGGCGCCACCGATGTGCAGATCGCCCGCGTGTTCCAGCGCTCGATGGCCACGGACGCGGCGATGGGCGGCGTGGTGGGCCTGCTGGCGGGGGTGATCACGGTACTGGGCCTGGGCCGGCAATTTGCCGCGCTGGGATCGGGCATGGTCGCCCAAGGCTCGCTCGCCTGGACCGATTGGGTGGTGCTGGCCGGCATTCCCATCGCCGGCGTGCTGCTGGTGATGGTTACCGCGCGGCTTACCGTGCTCTCTGCCCTGCGGCGCATGGTATAACGCCCATGGCCATGCGATACCCCACCCCCATGAGAACAGTTGCGTCATGAGAAAGCCACGTGGCCTTTTCCGCCGGATCGGTTCGGCGCTGCTGCTGGTGTGGGTGCTGGGCTTCCTGTGGTTTGCCTGGTTCCTGCCCCAGCCGGCCAGCGATAGCGTGCGCACCGACGGCATCGTCGTGTTGACCGGCGGCGGCGGGCGCATCCCCCGCGCGCTGGCCATGCTGCACGCCGGCAAGGCACAGACCATGCTGGTCAGCGGCGTGGACCGCCAGGTGCGGCCCGGCGAATTCGCCGCCGAATACAAGGTCGATCCCGCGCAGCTTGCCTGCTGCATCACGCTGGGCTTCGATTCGGTGGATACCCGATCCAACGCGCGCGAGGCAGCCGACTGGATCGCGAAGGCCAAGATCCGCTCGGTGCGGCTGGTCACCACCGATTGGCACATGCGCCGCGCCACGTTCGATTTGTGGGTGGTGGCGCCCAAGGGGCTGGTGATCGTGCGCGATGCCGTGCCATCGCGCCCCAGCCTCAAGATCCTGTTCCTGGAATACAACAAGCTGCTGGCCCGCATGGTGGCGTGGCTGGCGGGATGGTGACGAACGCGTGGACGAAAATCCCCCGACTTTGGCCGAAATCGCGCGCAGCGTGATCTTCTACATTCTGTTCTATGGCTTCACCGTGGCGCTGCTGCTGGTGATGATCGTGGTGCTGTGGCTGGCGCCGCGCGGCGTGCCGGCGATGGTTCAGGCCTGGACCATGGTGCACCGCGCGCTGGTGCGCCATGTGCTGGGCATCAAGGTGGAAGTGGTGGGCACGCCGCCCCAGGAAGGGGTGTTCTATGCCCTGCGCCATGAAAGCTTTTTCGAGGCGATCGATTTGCCCCAGGTGCTGCACCGCCCCTGCATCTTTGCCAAGATCGAGTTGATGCGCATTCCCGTGTGGGGCCGCGCCGGCTGGGCCTATGGCCTGATCGGGGTGGAGCGCGAGGCTGGCGCCAAGACGCTGCGTACCATGCTCAGCCACGCCCGCGCGCGGCTGGCCGAAGGGCGCCCGCTGGTGATCTTTCCCGAAGGCACCCGCGTGCCGGTGGGCCAGCGCGTGCCGCTGCAATCGGGCTTTGCCGGGCTGTACAAGCTCCTGTCATTGCCGGTGGTGCCCGTGGCGGTCCACAGCGGAGCGCTCTACCACCGGGTGTGGAAGCGGCGGGGCACGATCCGCTATGTCATTGGCGAGACGATCCCCGCCGGCCTGCCGCGTGACGAGATCGAGGCCCGCGTGCTCGACGCGATCACCGCACCCACGCCATGACCGAACCGCCCGCCCAGGAAACGCGGAAAGGCGGCTCGATCTTTTCCGCGCTGGGACCGGGCCTTGTCACCGGGGCGGCCGACGACGATCCCAGCGGCATCGGCACTTACAGCCAGGTCGGCGCGCAGTTCGGCTTTTCGCTGTCGTGGGCGATGGTCTTTGCCTTTCCGCTGCTCGCCGCGATCCAGGCGATCTGTGCCCGCATCGGCGCCACCACCGGGCGGGGCATCGCCACCAACCTGCGCCGCCACTATTCGCCGTGGCTGCTGCGCGGCATGGTCGCCTTGCTGCTGGTGGCCAACGTGATCAACCTGGGGGCAGACCTGGGCGCGATGGCGGCGGCCGTGCACCTGCTGCTGCCCGGCCCGCTCTTGCTCTATACCCTGGGCTTTGCCGTGATCAGCGTCACGCTCGAAGTGCTGGTGCCCTATGCGCGCTATGCCGGCGTGCTCAAGTGGACCACGCTTTCGCTGTTTGCCTATATCGCCGTGCTCTGCGCCACGCCGGTGGATTGGCCTGCCGTGTTGCGCGGCATGGCCGTGCCCGCCTTTGCGCTGGACCACGATCACGCCATGGGCCTGGTGGCGCTGCTGGGCACCACGATCAGCCCCTACCTGTTCTTCTGGCAGGCCGGGCAGGAAGTGGAAGAGCAGCGCCGCCGCCACGTGCGCCCGCTTTATCTCGCGCCGCGCCAGGCCGGGCCGGAACTGCGCCGCATCCGCACCGATACGCTGGTGGGCATGGGCTTTTCCAACCTGACCGCGCAGGCCATCGTCATCGCCACCGCCGTGACGCTGCATGCACATGGCATTCTCGACATCACGTCGGCCGATCAAGCGGCCATGGCGCTACGCCCCTTTGCCGGCGATCTGGCCTTTGCCCTGTTTGCGCTGGGCATCGTGGGCACGGGGCTGCTGGCAGTGCCGGTGCTGGCCGGCTCGGCCGCCTACGCGCTGAGCGAGGCGCTGCGCTGGAACGAAGGGCTGGACCGGGCGCCGCGCGATGCGCGCGCATTCTATGTGGCCATCGCGCTGGCGACGTTTGCCGGCCTGGGCATGAATTTCCTTGGCATCAACCCGATGCGCGCGCTCTATTGGACCGCGGTGATCAACGGGTTGCTGGCCCCGCCGCTGATGGTCGTCACCATGCTGATCGCGCGCAATCCGCGCGCCATGGGCCACCTGGTCATCTCCCCTGCCCTGGCCGCGCTGGGCTGGGTGGCCACGGCGGCGATGACGGCGGTGGCCCTGCTGTTCCTGTGGGCCTGAAAGACGGACGATGACCACGCCACCACGCATCCTCTCCATCGCCGGTTCGGATTCGGGCGGCGGCGCCGGCATCCAGGCCGATATCAAGACCATCACGATGCTGGGCGGCTTTGCCATGACGGCGATCTGCGCGCTGACCGCGCAGAACACCCTGGGGGTCAGCGCGGTGGTGGCGGTGGCGCCCGAAATGGTCGCGGCGCAGATCGATGCCTGCGTGGCCGATATCGGCGTCGATGCCGTCAAGATCGGCATGCTCGGCTCACCCGCCATTGCCGCCGTGGTGGCCGATCGCCTGGAAGCCTTGCGCGTGCCGATCGTGTTCGATCCGGTGATGATCGCCACCAGCGGCGCCGCGCTCGCCGATGCGGCCACCATCGCCGGGTTCGAACGGCTGATGGCGCTGGCCACGCTGACCACGCCCAACGTGCCCGAGCTTGCCGCCCTGGGCGGAGACGCCGCGATGGCCGCGCGCGGCATTGCCTATCTGGCCAAGGGCGGCGATGCCACCGGGCCGGTGGTGGAAGACCGGCTGGTGGTGCCGGGCGGCCAGCCGCGCCTGTGGCACGCCCCGCGTATCGCCACGCGCCACAGCCATGGCACCGGCTGCACGCTATCGAGCGCGATTGCCACCGAACTGGGGCGCGGTGCATCGCTGGAACAGGCGGTGGAGCGCGCCCGCGCGTTCGTGCGCGCCGCCCTCCTGGCCGCGCCCGGCCTGGGCGGCGGGCATGGGCCGATGGGGCACTACGCGGTGCGTCTGTAAGGGCCCCTCCACCAGCCTGCGGCTGGTCCCCCTCCCCGTCGCTACGCGACAGGGAGGACTTGCTCGATCCTCCCCATGCAATGGGGAGGGAGGCCGCCGGCGCACCGGGTGGTGGAGGGGCTCAGGCCTTACTCCCCGCCGCAATCCAGTTCATAGAACTTGACGATCTCGGCCCAGGCTTCCTCGGCGGTTTCCACCGGCTTGAACAGGTCGAGATCCTCGAAATTGATCACCCCTTCCTCGGCAATGGCGCGGAAGTTGATCACCTTGTTCCAATAGTCCGCCCCGAACAGCAGCACCGGAATGGGCTTCATCTTGCCGGTCTGGATCAGGGTGAGCAGTTCGAAGAATTCGTCGAAGGTGCCGAACCCGCCGGGGAACACCGCCACGGCCCGCGCACGCATCAGGAAGTGCATCTTGCGCAGCGCGAAATAATGGAACTGGAACGAGAGGTGCGGGGTCACATAGGGGTTGGGCGCCTGTTCGTGCGGCAGCACGATGTTGAGGCCGATCGAATCCGCCCCCACGTCCACCGCGCCGCGATTGGCCGCTTCCATGATCGAGGGGCCACCGCCCGAGCAGACCACGAACTGGCGCTTGCCTTCCTCCACCACACCGCAGGTGGAGGCATAGCGCGCGAGCTTGCGCGCCTCTTCGTAATACTTCGACTTGGCCACCAGCCGCTCGATCACGGCCTTGCGTTCGGGCGTGGTGGCCGTGGCGAGCGCGGCTTCGGCCGCTTCGGGCGCCGGGATGCGGGCCGAGCCGTACATCACCAGGGTCGAGCCGATATCGGCCTCTTCCAACAGCATTTCGGCCTTGAGCAGTTCCAACTGGAACCGCACCGGGCGCAGTTCCTCGCGCAGGAGGAAATCGGTATCGCCAAAGGCCAGGCGATAGGCCGGATCTTGCTGCTGTGGGGTGATCTTGGGGTGGCTTTGCGCGAACCCGGCTTCCTGCTCGGCCTTGTAAAACTTACGATTGACGAGCTGGCGATTGATTTCTTCTTCGGTCATTTGCCGCAAGGTGGGCTTGCCCGCGCCGCTTGGCAAGCCCATCCGCAATAGTTTCAGATGTTGTTATCTTTGCTGAAACCGGGGCCACGGTTGCCCACCGGGCCACGATCAGACCAAGGCGCCGACCAGCATCTGCAAGGCAGCGCCGTAATACTCCTGCGCCAGGCCCAGCGGCGGCTGGGTGCCGATCAGCTTGGCGGCAATCGCCGCGCCGCCGTTGGAAATGGCATATGGCGCGCGCTCTCCGGTGTTGAGATCGATCCAGGCGGGAATGGGCTGGCCCTGGGCCAGGCATTGCCGCCAGAAATCGGCCACCGGCTTGGCCAGGCTGGCGCGGTTGCCGGCCAAGGCATAGAGCGGCACGCGAATGGCATCGAAGCCGAAGCGCGGATCGTGGCCGGGTGCCAGCGCGAACTGGCCGGGACCGGCCACTTCCACCCAATCGGCGGGCAGGCCATATTGGCCAAAGCGCGCGCCTGCCACGATCGTGGTGGCATCGTCTGACAATTGCTGCCACACGCCGGGCCCATCCCACTGCGCAAAGCTGCGGAACGCGGGCCAGATGAAATACGACGGGTTGACGATCACCCGGCCGTTTTCCTGAAAGCCTTCCAGCCCCGGCAGCAACAGCTTCATGCCAAAGCGATCGACCACCAGGCGCTGGCGGATCGCCGCGCGGATCGCGGTCGAGCGCGCGCGCCATTCGGCCACGCCCCAATGCTGCGCGGCGCGCTGCAGGGCCCAGGCGATCAGGATGTCGCCATCGGCGGCATTGTTGCGATCGGGCACGCGATCGGGGCTGTTGGGATCGTATTTCCACGCATGCAGCGCCACGTCGCTGCGCAGCAAATTGTCGTTCGTCCAATCCGCGATCAGCTCGAATGCGGCGCGATCGCCTGCCTCCAGCGCGAGCACCAAGCCATAGCTCTGCCCCTCGCTGTGGCTGATGCCGCCGTTCTGCGGATCGACGATCCGGCCCGAGGGATCGAGAAAGCGGGCCTTGAACGTATCCCAGTCGCTGTTGCTGCCCATGGCCTTGCTTTGCCGTCCCGGCGCACAAGCTGCCGTCAGCGCCACCAACAATCCGAAACCGAACCCGCGCCGATTGATCTCACCGCCAGTCTTGGCATCACTGGCGCCCGCACCAACAGACTTAACGACCATGCCGGATTTCAAGCGTCTGCCCTTTCCATTCCGCCGTGGTCGCCAGCGCATGGCTGCTGCCCATCATGCGGAACCACGTGTCATAGGTGCCTTCCATCAAGGGCGGCAGCAGCGCCTTCCATGGGTCGGCGATCTCGGCTTCGGTTTCGGGATAGAGCCCTTCCTGGCGCACCACGAGCGCGCTGTCCTCGACCGTCACCACCGCGCTGCCCCAGCCAAGCGTTGCCCACAGCGCGTTGATGCGCGTGGTCATCGTGCCCAGGTCTTCCACGTCATCAAGCGGTACGACCGCCGCGATGCGCTTGCCCACGGCCACGTAAAAGCCGTGGCTCTGCTCTTCGGTGGCAGCGCTGGAAAGTTCGCGGGCGATCATGGCCACCAGGAAACTGGCGCCGGCGGGCGGTGTGGCGCGAAACGCGCTCGACACGCGCGGTGTCTTTGGGTCCTCAAACATCATTTGGTTGCTCCCAAACTCTGGCGGATGCCGATGGTCGAACGAAGCTCGTCATAGCTGCCAAAGGTGTTGTAACTGGCCTCTCCCCCGATCCGGGTGGAGGGGCTGATCTGGTAATAGAGCGAGCCCTCGGCCGAGAGGGCAAAGCCGGTCTTGCTCAGGCTGTCATAGCGGGCACGCACGTCGCTATCCTGCGACTTGAGCACGTTGAGCTGGCCCTGGCGGGTATCGTCGGTGGGATAGAGCGCAGCGTCCTTCTGGCTGTAGCTCTGATAGCCCGGCGTCACCGCCGCCCGCAGGCTCAACTGGTCCTTGTCCAGGCTGTAGCGCACCGGGAAGCTGACAGAGAGGAAGCTCTGCGGGCTGAAATAGCCGCCATGGCCATAGGTGAAGTAGTTCTGCGGGTTGTCATAGGACTGGTAGTTGACGTTGATCCCGCTGGTCAGCGCCGAATGTTCGGTGCGATAGACCCGCAGATAGCCGCCGACATTGGCTTCGACGCCGTGGTTCTTGCGCACGTTGGTGCCGCGGTAGCGGTTGTAGGCCACGGTGCCATATGCACCGCTGCCATTGCGATCGACCGAAAGCCCGGCGCCGCCACCCAGCCGCATGACCTGGCCCCAGGTCTCCCCGGAAACCGGATCGCGGGTGCCGGCATAGGAAATCACGCTGTCCGTCACCGGGCGGCGTTCCACCCAGGCCTGCGCCTGCGTGCCGTTGCCCAGGCTGGGCGTGACCCCGGCGTGGAACGACACTTGCGTCTTGCCCATGCCGATCGGCGTGGTGCCGACATCGGCATGCACCACGCTGCTGTCATAGCCGGCGCTCAAGGCCAGGCCCGACTGGTGCTGGGTCTCGGCCTGGACCAGGGCCGAAGCCTTCTGGTCGACGATCGCCTGCGCCTCGATCGTGGCATTGGTGCCAAAGCGCGCCAGGCCCGATCCGGTCGGCCGGCCAGAATCGATCACCACCGCTTCGGCGCGGGCGCGCACGCGGCCACCGGCAAGGCCGGTGGAAATCTCGGCCGATCCGCGCAGGTCGCTCAATTGCGATAGCCCGGTCTCGCCCTTGCGCTCGCGGTACGACGTGCCCAGGTCGATACGCGGGCCGCTTTCGCGGGTGAGTTGGGCAATGTCGCCCGAAATCTTGGCCATGACCGGATCGACCGGGCCACCGCCAGCGAGCGGCGCTGCCGCATCACCGAACGGCGAAGCGGCCGGCGCCGGGGCCGTGCCGAACGCCGGGGCGCCAAAGGCCGGCGCCGGCAGGGCACTTTGCCCAGTATAAGCAGACGGCGCGGCATAGCCGCCAGACGCCGCATAGCCGCCGCCGCTGTTGCCGCCATCCATCACCGATCGCGCATTGCCGCCCTGCCCTGCGCCACCGGCATAGCCCGGCGCCGCATAGGCGGTTGCCGTGCCCAGGCCCGGCGCGGCGCCATAGGCGGGCGCGCCGAAGCTGGCCGGTGCGGCATAGGCCGGAGCGCCGCCAAAGCCGCCCGTCATCGGCACGACTTGCGCCGTGGGCAGGCGCGTGCCGCCCCCCAGGGCAAAGGGATTGATCTGCGGCTGGGGCTGTGCGGCCGGCTGGTCGCGGAACGGGTTCCCGCTCGCCACGCCCATGGGATCGGCGGCAAAGGGATTGCCGCCAAAGGCATCGATGCCGTTGCTGCCGGTTTGCCGGGCATAAAGCGCGCGGGCCTCTTTCAACAGGCGCACCGCCGTGCTGCGATCGCCGCGCGCCTGGGCCACCTGGGCCAGTGTCAGCCGCACCTGGTAATCCTGGGGAAAGGCCTGGAGCGCGCGGGTTGCCGCGCTTTGCGAAAGATCCTTGTCGCCGGCGGCCTGCGCGGTCTGCGCCAGGCCAAGCAGCGCGTCGCGGTTGCGCCCGTCGCGCGTCAGCACGATCTGGAACGTCTGCGCGGCGCGCGCGGACATGCCGCCCGATTGATAGAGCCGCGCCAGGGCCGAGAGGATTTCCAGGCTATCGGGCGCAGAGCCCCAGGCCCCGCGCAGCACGTCGAACGCCTGGGCATATTGGCCGTTGAGGCGCAGGCGATCGGCCTGCCCCACCGCCAGGCCCGCCGACATGCGCGCCAGCGTGCGTTGTCCTTCGGGCGAGGTATTGCCCAGCGTCGCGGCCTTTTGCAGCGCGGCGCGGGCCAGGTCGTCGCGCCCGGTCTTGGCCAGCACGCGCACCACCGCGTCATAACCATCCAGGTCGCCGATATCGCCGCTCATCGCCTGCTGGGCAAACTGCCCGGCGCCCACACCATCGCCCAGGTCGAACAGCGCGCTGGCAATCGCGGCGCGGCGCGCGGCGGGCAGAGTCTTGATCGCGCCAAGCTGGCGCAACGCGGCAATCGCCTGGTCGCGCTGGCCATTCGCGGCCATCGCCTTGGCACGTTCGATCGCGCTGTCGGTCTTGATGCCCAGGGCAAAGTTGCGCATCGCCGGGGTGCGCTGGGTTTCGGGCACGCGATCGATCAGGGCTTCGGCCGCGGCATTGCGGCCCAGATCGGCATCGATCAGCGCGGCGGCGTAAAGCGCATCGGGATCGCTCGCCTGGGTCAGCGTGCCGATCAGCGATTCCGCCTCGATGCTGCGGCCATGGCGGATCAGGAAGCGCGCGAATTCATAGCGGATCCACGGATCGGTTTGATCCAGCATCAGCCCGCCCTGGAATTCCTGCTCGGCGGTCAGATCATCGCCCCGCGCCACGGCGGCCAGCGCGCGGCCACGCGCGGCGCGGCTTTGCAAGCGCTGGTCGGTCTGCGCGCCGGCGGTTTCGGCGGCCTGGCGATAGAAATCGGCCGCGTCGGCAAACCGGCCCTGGCGTTCATAGATATCGGCCAGCAGCTCCAGCGCCGGCCCGGTCTGGGCAAAGCCCGAGCGCACCAGCGCTTCGGCCGTAGCCTGGGCCTGGTCGGTCTGCCCGCGCGCCAGCAGGGTGCGCGCTTCGTCCATCCCGGCATAGAACCGCGCGGCCGCCAGCGCTTCGGCCCAGCGGCCCGGATTGGGCTGGCGCGAAGCCTGTTCGAGCAGATCGCGCGCTTCGGCAAAACGGCTTTGCCGCAGGCGCACGATGCCAAGACCGCCCAGCGCATCGCCGTCGTTGCGGTTGACGCCCAGCGCCTTTTGGAAACGGCTGGCGGCGGCATCCAGGTTGTTGTCGTCCAGCGCGTCGAACCCGGCCATGCGCTGCTTGCCCGCAGCGTCGGCGGCGCGCTGGCGCGGGGCAGGCGCGGCCTGGGCCACGGGCGCCGGGCGCGGGGCAGGCTGTGGCGCGGCGCGGGCCACGGCCGGGCGAGGCGCCGGGCGCGGGGCCGGCTTGGCCGGCGCGGCCTTGGGCGCTGCGGCCACTTTCGCCGGCGCGGCTGCCGGTGCCGGCGCGCCGCCTGCCAGCGCGCGGCGTGCCTCGGCATTGCCGGGATCGAGCGCCAGCGCCCGGCGCAAGGCCTGCTCGGCCAAATCCTGCCGCCCCTTGGCTTTCCAATAGAGCCCCTGCGCGATCAGGGCCTTGACCCCGGGCACTTCGGCAAAGGCCACCTGGGGCACCGCGAGCGGAGCGACAGAGGCCAGCATGACGGCAACAGCGGCACGGGGGAAAGCGTTGGCGGCGGACATCTCATTCATCCTTTGCACCCAGGCGCAGGCGGGCCTGGCGGCGGAAGTAGGCATAGGCAGGGCCGGTCAGCCCCAGCGCCAGAATGAGCGTGCCGAACGCCATGAGCAAGGGGCGTTGGCTGAACCAGAACGCCACTTTCATCCAGATCGGCAGGCTGCCCACCCAATAAGTGGACCCGATGGCAAAGCTCGCCATGCCATCGCCGGTGGTCACCGACAGGTCTCCCTGGATCTGGGCGTTGATCTTGGCGTCGGCCATGCCATCGACCAGCGGCGGCAGATCGGCGGCGTCATCGGCCACCAGCGCCACCACCGTGCGGTCGGAAGCATAGGGCGATTGGAAGCTGACGATGCCGGCAAAGCCGCGCGCGGCGTGGATCATCGGCTCGACATCGGCCTCGTTGGTCAGGCCGCGATCGGAAAACAGCGAACTGACATATTGCAGCGGGCTCTTTTCCGACACTTTCAGCCCGCGCCCGTCCCAATGCAGCGGTGCATTGGCAAAGACCTGGCCGGCGCCGGCAATGGCCGAACTGCCGATCACCAGGATGTCCTGCCCGGCCAGGCGATCGGGATCGATGCCTTCGGCCACGGTCACCCCGGTGGGGGCGACGCCGGTGCTGTCGCCAAAGCGGCCCATGAGATTGAGGAACGCCTGCACCGATGCCGGGGTGGGATTGCGGCTCATCAGCACGGTCGTCTCGCCCAGGTCGGGGCGGATGGTGAAGGGATAGCCGGCCCCGGCAAACGTGGCGAGGTCGGGCATTTCCAGCGCGTGATAGGCGTGGCTCAGGTCGATGGTGGACGTGGGATCGATCGCCACGCGCACGTTGTCGGGCAGCGTGCCGGTGCACTTCTGCTTGTCGGCCAGAATCAGGTTGTAGTCGAAGACCAGATCGTTCTGCCCGAACAGATTGTAGCGCGGCAGGGTCAGGCTGGCCGATCCGTCAAAGCTCTTGGCCCCTTTCGATCCGAACCAGTCGCTCCACCAGCTGCCTGCCAGCGGCAGGGTCTTGAGGAACTGGCTGTTGATCGAAATGTCGAGGCGCGAGGCCTTGCGGTCCATCCACTTGGCCAGCGGATAGCGATAGGTCAGATTGAGCGTACCCCCCTGGCGCGGCCAGAAGAACAAGTCGGGCGCCACGCGGAAGCGCGCGGTCAGCGGGCCAGGCGGCAGGCCCATGCCCTGCAGGGCATAAGGCTCCATGATCTCGCCCAGCTTGACCGCGTGATCGGTGGTGATCCAGCGCGGCGCGCCATAGCGCGGATAGGTGGGCACGCGCGCGCCGTCGAAATTCATCTTGGCGCCGCCGAACACGCCGCGTCCCGAGGAAACGGCCGCCGCCGCCACGCGCAGTTCGCCATCGTCGCGGCCCATGATCACCAGCACGGTGCCAAAGGCGTCGCGCGGGTTGCGCACGACCACCGCCGAAGCGCCGGTGACCGGGATGTTCAAGCCCGGCAGGCTCTGCCCGGCCTTGAGGAAGGCAATGACGTTGCCGGTCGGCATCTGGCCATAGAGCGGCTGGAACGAAAAGCCGCGATAGCTGGCCATGGAGCCCAGCCAGCCGGCCATGGCCGCAGCCGCTTCCAGTTCGCCCTTGTGGGGCTGGCCGGCGAACACGAACGGCATTTTCAGCGTGGTGTTGGTGGCGCGATCGAAAAACGGCCCAGGCAGGCGCGAAAGATCGGGCACGTTGGGCAGCGCCTGGGTGGTGATGTCCAGCCACGAGCGCGTGTTGCTGACATTGGCCCACAGCACCGAATTGAACGGGTCTTCGCAATCGCGGGCATAGTGGCCGATCAGGCGCAGGTTGAGCTGGTTGTCGCCAGGCAGAAACAGTGCCGGGTTGATCGGCAGGGTCAGCACCTGGCCGCCCGAATCCTGCGGGCGCAGCGGCACGGTCTGCACCACTTCGCCGTTCACCAGCACGACCAGTTGCGACAGATCGCCCAGCATCGCCGGGGACCAGGCCAATTGCAGGGTGATCGACGCATCGGTCACCACCTGGTTCTTGCGCACGCCAAAGGGGATGGAGATTTCGCCGCGCGTGCCCTGGAGGCGCACGGCGTTCTTGATGCGCAGGTCCTTGAACGTGAGCCTTTCACGCGCCACGCCGCCGCCACCGTTCGCAGCCGGCGCTGCCGCCGCCGGCGCGGCAACCGGGGCCGCCTGCGCCTGCTGCGGCGCCAGCAGCCCGCTGCCCAGCGGCAGGGCCAGCAGCATCGCGGCAGCAGCCGCCAGGGCGGAACGCTTCTTGCGCTTTTCCTTGCCGGCCGCGGCCGCAGCGTCGGCCTGCGCCTGCTCCTGCGCCAGCCGCGCGGCGGCCTTGGCCGCTTCTGCCGCCCTGCGCTGGTCTTCCTTGGCAGCCTTGCGTTCGGCACGGTTGAGCATGAGCATGCGCTTGATCGTCAAGACATCGACCAACAGAATATCCCTCAGCGAACGCAGGCCGGGTACGATTTCCGGCGGCGCGGCGCGCTGCCAGGCGTCCGCCCGTCCCATAACGGCACGAACAAGCCTGCGCTGCCCCAGCGTGTCAAGCGGCTGATAGCGAACATAGGCCCGTCCGCGCGTGCGGCGCACGGTTTCCACCGGCACGGCCAGGCGATCGTCACCCATGGCCAGCACGATATCCGTGACCGTGGCATCGCCCACCGGCAGTTCGGCCGGGAGTTCGATGGCCGCGCCACCCATCGAGATGTCGATCGTGGTGCCATCCACCACGTGGCCCGAGGAAAAGTGAACCGCCACGGGCAGTTCGGCACTCACGCGGATGGTCTGGCGGGCCTGGCGTGTTTCGCGCGCCACCGAGACGGCAGCGGTCAGGATGATCAGGCTGAACAGCGCCCAGGCCACGTTGAGCGCCAGGGTATCGAGCTGCACGTTGAACAGGTGCTGGAAGAACACCCGCTTGATGACCGCCAGCGCGATGCCGAACACGATCGTGCCCATGCAGATCAGGTGCGGCTTGACGATCGCCCAGTCAAAGAACGTGCGATCGAGCAGGTCGCCCTTGTCGGTCACGTTGAACTTGCCCTTGCGCGGGTTGAACCAGGTCATCACCGTGGGCGCCACCAGGTGGAACGCCAGGATCGTTTCATAGACCTCGCCCCAGAACGGGCGGCGTTCGCCGGCCTGCGAGCGTTCGCTGGTCACCTGCGAACAGAACAGGTGCGGCGCGGCATAGGCAAAGATCAGCGAGGCGGAGGCCGCGATGATGTTCTGGCCAAAGATCAGATAGGCCAGCGGGCTGGTGAGGAAGCAGATGCGCGGCAGCGGAAACTGGAAGTGCAGCATGGCATTGAGATAGCAAAGCCGCTGCTGCCACTTGAGGCCGGGGCCCATCAGCGGGTTCTCGATGCGCAGGATCTGCGTCATCCCGCGCGCCCAGCGGATGCGCTGGCCGATGTGCAGCACCAGGCGTTCGGTCGCCAGGCCCGCCGAAAGGCGTGCGCCGATATAGGCGGTGGACCAGCCGGTACGCTGCAGCTTCAGGGCCGTGTGCGCGTCTTCGGTCACCGTCTCGCCGGCGAAGCCGTTGGTTTCCATCAGCGCTTCGCGGCGGATCACCGCGCAGCTGCCGCAGAAGAACGTGGCGTTCCACAGGTCGTTGCCGCCCTGCACCGGGCCATAGAACAGGTCGCCTTCGCCCGGCATGTTCTTGGCGGTGGCCAGGTTGCGCTGCACCGGATCGGGCGAATAGAAGAAGTGCGGCGTCTGCATCAGCGCCAGCTTCCGCTCCTTCTGGAAATAGGCGACGGTCAGCTGCAGGAAGGCGCGCGTGGGCACGTGGTCGCAATCGAAGATCGCGATCAGTTCGCCTTCGGTCTTCTTCATCGCGGCGTTGAGATTGCCGGCCTTGGCGTGCAGGTTGTTGTCGCGCGTGATGTAGCCGCAGCCTGCCTCGCGGGCGAAAGCGCGGAATTCCGGGCGGCGGCCATCGTCCAGGATGTAGACGTTGAAGCGGTCGTGCGGATAATCCATGTCCATCGCGGCGAACACGGTGTTGCGCACGATTTCCAGGCTCTCGTTATAGGTGGGGACATAGACGTCCACCGTGGGCCAGGTGTCGGGCTCGCCTTCGATTTCCACCACCGGGCGGTTGAGTGGCCAGGTGGTCTGCAGGAAGCCCAGGATCAGCAGCACCCAGGCATAAAGCTCGGCCAGGTACAGCCCGGTGCCGAACAGGAATTCCAGCGGCGTGCCGAACGACAGCGTCTGCGTGGTGCGCCAGAAGATGTAGCGGGTGGAGGTGATGATCGCGAGGATGCCGATCGCCAGCGAGCCCTTGCGCGATTTCCAGCGCGACAGGGCCATCATGCCCACGATCGTGCCACCGGCCAGCATCCACTGCTGCTTGAGATCGAGCGGCACGCCGATCACCACCAGCGCGGTCAGCGCCAGCAGGATGAACGTGCCCAGGCGCACGAGATGTGCGGGGTTGCGAAGCAAGGCGATCATGCGGCGCGGTTCTTTCCAGGCTGGCCTGCCGGGGCAGCGCCGGCGGCGTCATCGGGCAGCGGCGCGCCGCCATCGGCATCGAGAATGTCGACCAGCAGGTCGGCCACGCTTTCGCCCAACGCAATGGTGTCGGCCAAGGCGGCGCTGTGCGGGGCATAGCGGCCGAGCGGCTGGAGCATGGCGCACGCCTCGATCACCGATTCGTCACGCCGCACCTGGCCCAGCAGGCGGTCGCCCAGCAGTTCGCGCAGGAAGCCCACCGAATGGCGCGCAAAGCGGCGGGTGTCTTCGACCATGCTCATCACGAAGCGGGTCTTGGCCAGGCCCGCATCGTTAACCGCCGGCAGCATCATCAGGCATTCGGCCGTGGCAGTCAGCGGGCAGATTTCCAGATCGGCATAGGGCAGCAGCAGATCGCGCAAGTGCTGGTCACCGCTGGAGATATCGGCCACGAACAACTGCTCGCCATCAAAACCGATTTCGCCCGCAGCCAGGCCTTGCGCAAAATCGTCCTGCCGGGCCAGTGCCGCCGCGCTGCGCAGGGCCACGCCCTGGACCGAAGCGCTGGCCGCTTCCTCGGCCGGGGCATCGAGCGCGGGCAGCGCCTCGCCGGGGCCAATGCCAAAATGCAGTTGCAGCGTGCCACTCTGCGCGAAATCGAGCGCGGTCACGTCGTGCCCGGCGCGCGAGAGAGCAATCGCCGTGGTCGCCGCCAGGAACGAATTGCCGGTGCCGCCACGCGGACTGTGGAACAGGATCAGGGCCATCAGGCGTCTCCCCCCTCGACCGCATCGGACAGGCGTTGCAGCAGCGAGCGGATGTTCTGGGCGCGTTCGGGGCGGCCATAGCGGCCAAACAGGCTGGCAGCGGCTTCGGCTTCGGCTTCGCGCGGCTTGGCCGCGGCCGGCGCCGGGGCCACCACCGCACGGGCCTGGGCCCGTGGAGCGGGCATCCGCGCGCTGTCGCCTGGCTCGGCCGCTTCGATGGCCGAAACCTCTTCCTGCGGCATGATGCGCGGATCTTTCAGCAGGGCTTCGAAAATCGGCCAGCTTTCCAGGTCGGCAAAGCGATCGACGAATTCGCGATAGCGAAAGTCGCTCTTGCCCAGCCGCTCCAACAAGACCTTTGCATCTGCCCGCATAGCCCAAACCCCTGAGTAATCTACGCAGAGGTGTTGCAGACAATGGTTAACAAATGCCTTCTCGGCGGCCATCAAGCCCAGCAAAGCCCCCGGTTTTGCAGGGTTTTGCCGAACAATGCGAATTTAACCGAAGCCAAAATCCCAACACAGGATGCCTAGCGCCACGTTAACCCATCGCACCCAAGCCACCGATTCGGTCTTATCGCGCTACCCGGTGACGATGCGATAGGGCACGTGATCGCGCTGCGCCGGATCGACCGCGATGGCCCGGTCGCTGGGCGGAAAGGCGCGCTGGTCGCAGGTGTCGCGCGGGCAGGTGCGGCACGAGGCGCCGATGCGCGTCACCGCTTCCTCGCTGGCCAGATTCAGGCCATCGGCATAGACGAACTCGCTGGCCAGCGCCGCCTCGCACCCGAGCGCCACGGCATAGCGGCGCGACGGGCGGTAGTACGATCCCGATGGCTTCACCAGGCCCTTGGCGATCGAGACATAACGCACGCCATCGGGCATTTCGGCGAGTTGCACATGGATACGGTCGGGAATGGCCACCGCCTCGTGTACGATCCACAAGGGGCAGGCCCCGCCATAGCGGCCGAATTGCAGGCGCGTGGCCGAATGGCGCTTGGTCACGTTGCCGGCCATGTCCACTCGGCAGAAGAACACCGGAATGCCCCGCGCCTGCGGGCGTTGCAGCGTGGAAAGGCGGTGGCAGGCCTGCTCGAAACTGGTGTGGAACGGCTGGCGCAGCCGGTCCACATCGTGGCGCAGCGCGCGCGCTGCCTGGGCAAAGGCAGTATAGGGCATGGTCAGCGCGCCGGCGGCATAGTTGCCCAGGCCCACTGCCAGCAAATGCCGCGCCGCTTCGCTGCGCAAGGGGGCCTCGGCCACGATCTGGGCAATGGCATCGGCCAGCGCCATCGCGCAGACCTGATAGGCCAGCTGGAACCGGCTGGATTCGAGCGGCTGGGTGGAATCGAGCGTCAGGACCCGCGCGCGCCTGTCATAACGCCGCACCGGCCCGCCGCCGCGCCACACCACGGCCACCCCCTCGCCCGCCAGCCAGGCCTGCATCTGGGCGATGTCGGGCGAAGGTTCCCCTTGCCCGATCCGCGCTGCCAGCTCCTCTGCCGCGCGATCGAGCACGTCGACATAGTTGTTGGCGTGGTGGAACCAGTCGCGCACTTCCTCCCATGGCAGGCGGCCGCCCGCCGCCAGGCTGGCGCCGATGGTCTCGTCCATCATGTCCAGCCGCTGGCGAGTCTGGGTGTAAAGCCCGTGCAGTTGCACCACCTGGCGCGCCAGGTCGGGAAACTGGCGGGCCAGGCGCTCCACCTGCTCGCCCGGCGGGCTGGCCGAAAGATGCGGATCGGCCAGCGCACCACGCAGCGCCTCGGCCAGGTCGTCGGCCGCTGGCGGGGCCAGGTCGGCCCAGTCCACCGGGAACGTGGCCATCAGCGTGTCGGTCAGTGCCGGGGTCAGCGGCCGCTCGTCGTTTTCCAGTTGCGAGAGATAGCTGGCGCTGATGCCCAACAGCGTGGCCATGTCGGCCTGGCGCAAGGCACGGCGCTGGCGCAGCGCGCGCAAAGGAGTGCCGGCAAAGAGGGGGCGGCGTGCCATGATGGCCATCGGCTATCACGCGGCCCCGTGTTTGCAAAGTAGGGCTTTGCAACTTTGCAGATTAACATTGGACAGCGCCCCCGCCCTGCGGCATCGCGGGATCAATTCTGCAAACTTGCAAAGCGAGAGGTGCCCCTTGTCAGCCAACATTGCCGAGATGGAACGCCGCCGCGCCGCCGCGCGCCTGGGTGGGGGCCAGCGCCGGATCGATGCGCAGCATGCCAAGGGCAAGCTGACCGCGCGCGAGCGGCTCGACGTGCTGCTGGACGAGGACAGCTTCGAAGAGATCGACGCCTATGTCGAACACAACTGCGTCGATTTCGGCATGGCCGAAAACCGCATTCCCGGCGATGGCGTGATCACCGGATCGGGCACGATCAATGGCCGCCTGGTCTTCGTGTTTTCCCAGGATTTCACCGTGTTCGGCGGCGCCGTGTCCGAACGCCACGCGATGAAGATCTGCAAGATCATGGACATGGCGCTCAAAGTGGGCGCCCCGGTGATCGGCCTGAATGATTCAGGCGGCGCGCGCATCCAGGAGGGCGTCGCTTCGCTGGGCGGCTATGCCGAGATTTTCCAGCGCAACGTGCTCGCCTCGGGCGTGGTGCCGCAACTGTCGCTGATCATGGGGCCTTGCGCAGGCGGCGCGGTCTATTCCCCGGCTATGACCGACTTCATCTTCATGGTGAAGGATTCCAGCTACATGTTCGTCACCGGCCCCGATGTGGTCAAGACGGTAACCAACGAGATCGTCACCCAGGAAGAGCTGGGCGGCGCGGTGACGCACTCGACCAAGACCTCGGTGGCCGATCTCGCGCTGGAAAACGATATCGAGGCACTGCTGACGGCGCGCGAATTCTTCGACTACCTGCCGCTCACCAACCGCACCGGCGTGCCCGAGCGGCCCACGTCCGACCCGTGGGACCGCCTCGACGAAAGCCTCGACACGCTGATCCCGGCGTCGGCCGCGCAGCCCTATGACATGCACGAAGTCATCGCCAAAGTGGTGGACGAAGGCGAGTTCTTCGAAATCCAGCCTGGCCACGCCGCCAACATCCTCTGCGGCTTCGGCCGGATCGAAGGCCGCACCGTGGGCGTGGTGGCCAACCAGCCGCTGGTGCTGGCCGGCGTGCTCGACATCAACTCGTCCAAGAAGGCCGCGCGCTTCGTGCGGTTCTGCGACGCGTTCGACATTCCGATCATCACCTTCGTCGATGTGCCCGGCTTCCTGCCCGGCACCGCGCAAGAGCACAATGGCATCATCAAGCACGGCGCCAAGCTGCTGTTCGCCTATGGCGAGGCGACCGTGCCCAAGATCACCGTGATCACGCGCAAGGCCTATGGCGGCGCGTATGACGTGATGGCCTCCAAGCATTTGCGCGGTGACTTCAACTATGCCTGGCCCACCGCGGAAATCGCGGTGATGGGCGCGAAGGGCGCGGTGGAGATCATCTTCCGGGGCCTGGGCACAGAGGAAATCGCCGCCAAGACCAAGGAATACGAAGACCGCTTTGCCAACCCCTTCGTGGCGGCGGCCAAGGGCTTTGTCGACGAGGTGATCCACCCCCACTCCACGCGGCGGCGCATCGCGCTGGGCCTGCGCAAGCTGCGCGGCAAGGCCCTCGAGAACCCGTGGAAGAAGCACGACAACATCCCGCTCTAACGAAGGCAGGCAAACCCATGAAACTGGGTCGTTTGAACCATGTCGGCGTGGCCGTGCCCTCGATGGGGGACGCCATCGCTTATTACCGCGACGTGATGGGTGCGAGCCTGATCACCGCGCCGTTCGACATGCCCGAGCAGGGCGTGAAAGTGGCGTTCGTCAACACGCCGGGCGCAGATGGGACCGCCGGCACCCAGATCGAACTGATCGAGCCGCTCGGCGAAACCAGCCCGATCGCCGGCTTCCTGGCCAAGAACCCGGCCGGCGGTCAGCATCACCTCTGCTATGAAGTGGCAGACATCGAGGCCGCGCGCGATTGGTTCACCGCCCAGGGCAAGCGCATCCTTGGCCCCACCCGCATCGGCGCGCACGGCACGCCGATCTTCTTCCTGCACCCCAAGGACATGCTGGGCCAGCTGACCGAAATCATGGAGACACCCCGTGGGGACCATTAAGGACTGGGAAGCCCTCGCCGCCAAGGAAGTGAAGGGCAAGGACCTCACCTGGCACACGCCCGAAGGCATCGCGGTCAAGCCGCTCTACACCGCCGACGACGTGACGACCGATCCGGGCCTGCCCGGCTTCGCCCCGTTCACGCGCGGCGTGCGCGCCAGCATGTATGCCGGCCGCCCCTGGACGATCCGGCAATATGCCGGCTTCTCCACCGCCGAGGAATCCAACGCCTTCTATCGCCGCAACCTGGCCGCCGGGCAAAAGGGCCTGTCGGTCGCCTTCGACCTTGCCACCCATCGCGGCTATGACAGCGATCACCCGCGCGTGGTGGGCGACGTGGGCAAGGCCGGCGTCGCCATCGACAGCGTCGAGGACATGAAGATCCTGTTCGACGGCATCCCGCTCGACCAGATGTCGGTCTCGATGACGATGAACGGCGCGGTGATCCCGATCCTGGCGTTCTTCATCGTCGCGGGCGAGGAACAGGGCGTTGCCACCCATCTGCTGGACGGAACCATTCAGAACGACATTCTGAAGGAGTTCATGGTCCGCAACACCTATATCTATCCGCCCGAGCCCTCGATGCGGATCATCTCCGACATCTTCGCCTTCACCTCGGCGCGGATGCCCAAGTTCAATTCGATCTCGATTTCCGGCTATCACATGCAGGAAGCCGGGGCCACGCAAGTGCAGGAACTGGCCTTCACCATTGCCGATGGCATGGAATATGTGAAGTACGGCGTCGCCTCTGGCCTCGACATCGACAAGTTCGCCGGTCGCCTGTCGTTCTTCTTCGCCATCGGCATGAACTTTTTCATGGAAGTGGCCAAGCTGCGCGCCGCGCGCGTGCTGTGGCACCGCGCCATGACGCAGCTGGGCGCCCAGGACGAACGCAGCAAGATGCTGCGCACCCACTGCCAGACTTCGGGCGTCTCGCTGCAAGAGCAGGACCCCTACAACAACGTCATCCGCACCACGATCGAGGCAATGGCCGCGATGCTGGGCGGCACGCAGTCGCTCCACACCAATGCCCTGGATGAAGCGATCGCCCTGCCGACCGACTTTTCCGCGCGCATCGCCCGCAACACCCAGATCGTGATCCAGGAAGAAACGGGCATGTGCAACGTGGTCGATCCGCTGGGCGGGTCGTACTACATCGAGGCACTCACCCAGCAGCTGGTCGACCAGGCCTGGGCCATCATCGAACGCGTCGAAGCCGAAGGCGGCATGGCCAAGGCCGTCGCCGCCGGCTGGCCCAAGGCGATGATCGAGGAAGCCGCCGCCGCGCGCCAGGCTCGTGTCGACAAGGGCGAAGATGTGATCGTGGGCGTCAACAAGTATCGCTTGGGCCAGGAAGACCGCATCGAAACGCTGGAAGTGGACAACCACGCCGTGCGCGCGGGCCAGATTGCCCGCCTCGCCAAAGTCCGCGCAACACGCGACGAAGCCGCCTGCCAGGCCGCGCTCAAGGCGCTGACCGAAGCGGCAAGCGCGGGCAGCAAGCCCGATCTGTCCACCAACCTCCTCGCCCTGGCGGTCGAAGCCGCACGCCACCGCGCCACGCTGGGCGAGATTTCCGATGCGATGGAGGCCGTGTTCGGCCGCCACGGCACCACCCCCACCCCGGTCAAGGGCATCTATGGCGCGGCCTATGCGGCCGACGCGCGCTATGCCCAGGTGATCGAGGGTGTCGAAGCCGTCACCCGCCGCCTGGGCCGCAAGCCGCGCCTGCTGGTGGCCAAGATGGGCCAGGATGGCCACGATCGCGGCGCCAATGTCATCGCCTCGGCATTCGGTGACATGGGTTTCGACGTAACCAGCGGCCCCTTGTTCCAGACGCCGCAAGAAACCTGCGTGCTGGCGCTGGCCAGCGATGTCGACGCCATCGGCGCGTCCTCGCTCGCCGCCGGGCACAAGACGCTGATCCCCGAACTGATCCAGCGCCTGCGCGAGGCCGGACGGGGCGATATCAAGGTGGTGGCCGGCGGGGTGATCCCGCCGCAAGACTATGACTTCCTGCGCGAGGCGGGAGTCCAGGGCATCTATGGCCCCGGCTCCAACGTGGTGGAATGCGCGGCCGATATGCTGCGCCTGCTGGGCCACAACATGCCGCCGCTGGGCGAATGACGGGACGGGAGAGCACGATGTTCAAGAAAATCCTCATCGCCAACCGTGGCGAGATTGCCTGCCGCGTCATCAAGACGGCGCGCCGCATGGGCATAGCCACCGTGGCGGTCTATTCCGATGCCGATGCCCGCGCGCCGTTCGTGCAGATGGCCGACGAAGCCGTGCACATCGGCCCGGCCCCGGCCGCGCAATCCTACCTGATTCCGGAAAAGATCATCGCCGCGTGCAAGGCCACCGGCGCCGATGCCGTCCATCCCGGCTATGGCTTCCTCTCGGAACGCACGAGCTTTGCCGAGGCGCTGGCCGCCGAGAACATCGCGTTCATCGGCCCGCCCGTGGGCGCGATTGCCGCCATGGGCGACAAGATCGAATCCAAGAAGCTGGCCAAGGCCGCCGGAGTCAACGTCGTGCCCGGCTATGTCGGTGAGATCGACGATACCGACCATGCGGTGCGCATCGCGGCCGAAATCGGCTATCCGGTGATGATGAAGGCCTCGGCCGGCGGCGGCGGCAAGGGCATGCGCCTCGCCTTCTCCGAACAGGACGTGCGCGAAGGCTTTGAAAGCGTGAAGCGCGAGGGGCTCAATTCCTTCGGTGACGATCGCGTGTTCATCGAAAAGTTCATCGAGAATCCGCGCCACATCGAAATCCAGATCCTGGGCGACCAGCACGGCAACATCCTCTACCTCAACGAGCGCGAATGCTCGATCCAGCGCCGCCATCAAAAGGTGGTGGAAGAAGCGCCCTCCCCCTTCGTTACGCCCGAAATGCGCAAGGCGATGGGCGAACAGTGCGTCGCCCTGGCGCGCGCGGTGGGCTATTATTCGGCCGGCACGGTGGAACTGATCGTCTCGGGCGCGGACAAGAGCGGCCAGTCGTTCTACTTCCTGGAAATGAACACCCGCCTTCAGGTGGAACACCCGGTGACCGAAGCGATCACCGGCATCGACCTGGTCGAACAGATGATCCGCGTGGCCGCCGGGGAAAAGCTGGCAATGACCCAGGACGATATCGGCATCCATGGCTGGGCCATCGAGAACCGCGTCTATGCCGAAGATCCCTATCGCGGCTTCCTGCCCTCCACCGGGCGCCTGGTGCGCTATCGCCCGCCGCTGGCCGGCTGGACCGACGATGGCCAGGGCAATGCCCGGCGCGGCGTGGACGGCGTGCGCGTGGACGACGGCGTCTATGAAGGCGGCGAAGTCTCGATGTTCTACGATCCGATGATCACCAAGCTGGTGACCTGGGGCGAAACGCGCGACGAAGCCGCCGACCGCCAGGTCGCCGCGCTCGATGCGTTCGAGATCGAGGGCCTGGGCCACAACATCGATTTCCTCAGCGCGATCATGCAGCACCCGCGCTTCCGCTCGGGCGAGCTGACCACCGGCTTCATTGCCGAAGAATATCCCGAGGGCTTCCACGGCGCCCCCGCCGATGCCGATCTGCAACGCGCGCTGGCCGGCATTGCCGCGTTCCTGGCGACCGCGCGCGCCGACCGTGCGCGCCGGGTGGATGGCCAGTTGGGCAAGCGCCTGCGCCCGCCCTCGGAATGGTCGGTCACCCTGGCAGGGCAGACGTTCGCCGTGGCGCTTTCCGGCGACGAAGTGACCGTCGACGGCACCCCACTCGACTTGGCGATGGAATATACCCCCGGCGATGTGCTGGTGGAGGCCGAAGTCGACGGCGACGTAGTGGGCGTGAAGGTCAAGCCCACGCGCAGTGGCTTCCAACTGACCACGCGCGGTGCGATCCACAAGGTGCAAGTGCTACCCGCGCGCCTGGCGCCCTATACCACGCACATGATCGAAAAAGTGCCGCCCGATCTCTCGCGCTTCCTGATCTGCCCGATGCCCGGCCTGCTGGTGGCGCTGCACGTGGCAGAGGGTGACAAGGTGGAAGCCGGCCAGCCGCTCGCCGTGGTCGAAGCGATGAAGATGGAGAACATCCTCCGCGCGGAAAAGAGTGGCACGGTCAAGGCAGTGCGCGCCAAGGCGGGTGAAAGCCTTGCGGTGGATGCCATCATTCTCGAGATGGCGTGAAGCGGCCTCGCAGGAACGCTAGTTGACGTTTACGTAAGCGTGAATTAACACGGCCGCCAAATCGATGGGAAAGGCATGAGTGCGATGAAAGCCCTGGTCTGCGTGAAGCGGGTGATCGACTACAACGTGAAGCCGCGGGTGAAGGCGGATGGGACGGGTGTCGAGCTGGCGAACGTGAAGATGAGTATGAACCCGTTCGACGAGATCGCGGTGGAAGAAGCGATTCGCCTGAAGGAAAAGGGCGTTGTTTCGGAAGTGGTTGCGGTGTCGGTGGGCCCGGCGAAGGCGGCCGACACGCTGCGCACGGCGCTGGCGATGGGCGCGGACCGGGCGATCCTGGTGCAGTCCGACGAAGACGTGGAGCCGCTGGGCGTGGCCAAGATCGTGGCGGCTATTGCCGGCGAGGAACAGCCCGGCCTGATCATCACCGGCAAGCAGGCAATCGACGACGATTCGAACCAGGTGGGCCAGATGGTCGCCGCGCTGCTCGGCCGGCCGCAGGGCACGTTTGCCAATGAAGTTTCGGTCGAAGGCGATCAGCTGATCGTCAAGCGCGAGATCGACGGCGGGCTGGAAACGGTCAAGCTGGCGCTGCCCGCGGTGGTGACCACCGACCTGCGTTTGAACGAGCCGCGCTATGCCTCGCTGCCCAACATCATGAAGGCCAAGTCCAAGCCGCTCGCCACCAAGACCGCCGCCGACCTGGGCGTGGACGTGGCGCCGCGCCTCAAGACGCTGAAAGTGGCCGAGCCGCCGGTGCGCGCGGCGGGCGTGAAAGTGGCCGATGTCGATGCGCTGGTGGCCAAGCTCAAGGAACTGGGAGTCGCGTGATGGGTAAGGTTCTTCTCTGGGTCGAGCACGATGGCGCCGCGATCAAGGACGCGACGCTGAGCGCGGTGACCGCCGCAGCCCAGCTTGGCGACGTGGTGGCGCTGGTGGCGGGCGAAGGCGTCGATGCCGTGGCCGCTGCGGCGGGGCAGATCGCCGGCGTTTCTGCCGTGCTCAAGGCCGATGACGCGGCCTATGCCCATGCCCTGGCCGAGAACGTCGCGCCGCTCGTGGCCGCCCTGATGGCCGATTACGACGCCTTCGTGGCGCCGGCCACCACCACCGGCAAGAACGTCGCGCCGCGCGTCGCCGCGCTGCTCGACGTGGCGCAGGTCTCGGACATTCTTTCCGTGGAAGGGCCCAAGACCTTCACCCGGCCGATCTATGCCGGCAATGCCATCGCCACGGTCGAATCGGGCGATGCCAAGCTGGTGATCACCGTGCGCAGCACCGCCTTTGCCAAGGCGGACGTGACCGGTGGCAGCGCCGCTGTCGAAGCGGTGAGCGGCGCGGGCGACGCTGGCCTGTCCAGCTTCGTCGGTTCGGAAATCGCCAAGAGCGAGCGCCCGGAACTGACCAGCGCCAAGGTCATCGTCTCGGGTGGCCGCGCGCTCAAGGACGCGGAAACCTTTGCCGCGACGATCACGCCCTTGGCCGACAAGCTGGGCGCCGCGATCGGCGCCAGCCGCGCGGCGGTGGACGCGGGCTATGTGCCCAACGATTACCAGGTGGGCCAGACCGGCAAGATCGTGGCGCCGCAAGTCTATGTCGCGGTGGGCATTTCCGGCGCGATCCAGCACCTGGCGGGGATGAAGGACTCCAAGACCATCATCGCCATCAACAAGGACGAAGACGCCCCGATCTTCCAGGTGGCCGACGTGGGCCTGGTCGCCGACCTGTTCACCGCCGTGCCGGAACTGGTGGGGAAGTTGTGAGGGCTGCCTGGCGCTAGGCTTCGCACCACCCCCAACCCCCTCCTCTGAAGAGGAGGGGGCTTTTGCTTGATACTCCCCATCCTCTTTAGAGGAGGGGGTCGGGGGGTGGTGGAAGCCTAAAGCAACCCTCACAAAACCAGCGTGAAACACTGGCTGAAATCATCCACCACGTAATCGGCAAACGCCGCGCAGGGCTCAAAGCCATGCGCGCGATAGAGCGCCAGGGCCGGTTCGAACGCCGGCCCGCGCCCGGTTTCCAGGCTCACCCGTGCCATGCCGCGCGCCCGCGCCTGGGCCAGCAGGTGCCGCAGCATCGCCTTGCCCACGCCCCGGCCCAGCCATTCAGGCGCCACCCGCATCGATTTCAACTCGCCATGATCGGGCGCCAGCACTTTGAGCGCGCCCATCCCCGCCAGATCGCCACCCACCCAGGCCGAATAGAACGTCACGCCCGGCGCGCGCAGCTTGTCGAGCGGCAGCGCGTGGACCTTGTCGGCCGGCGAATGGGCATGCATCCCGCCCAGATGCAGCGCCACCAGCGCCTGGATCGCCGCGCCGCTCAAGTCATCCTCGCGTATCGTCACATCAAGCATAGCGCACTCCATCTGGCCAAACCGGTTGCATCTGCTATCGCCGCCAGCATGACCCAGTCCACCCCTTCTTCGCCCCGCTGGAGCCTGGCCATCCATGGTGGCGCCGGCGCCATGTCTCCCGAATTCATGGATGCCGCCATGGCCGCCGAATACGAAGCTGCCCTGGCCCAGGCGCTGGAAGCGGGCGCCGCGGTGCTGCGCGAGGGTGGCAGCGCGCTCGATGCGGTGAGCGCGGCGGTCTGCGCGCTGGAAGACGATCCCCATTTCAACGCCGGGCGCGGCGCGGTGTTCACTTATCACGAAACCAACGAACTGGACGCGGCGATCATGGATGGGCGCACCCGTGCCGCCGGTTCGGTCTGTGCCGTCACCCGCACGCGCAACCCGGTGCGCCTGGCGCGCACGGTGATGGAGCAAGGCCCGCACGTGTTCCTGGCCGGCAGCGGGGCCGAGGAATTCGCCCGCGACCACGGCATGGAGGAAGTGGACCCAAGCTGGTTCGCCACCGAGGAACGCCGGAGCCAGCTGCACGAATTCAAGGCCCGCAAGGACGGCTGGTTCGACGCCGACCTCAAATTCGGCACGGTGGGCGCCGTGGCATGCGATGCGCAGGGTAATCTTGCCGCAGCCACCTCCACCGGCGGCCTCACCGGCAAGCGCTGGAACCGCATCGGCGATTCGCCGGTCATCGGCGCAGGCACCTATGCCGACAACCGCGCCTGCGCGGTTTCGTGCACCGGTACGGGCGAGGTGTTCATCCGCGTGGGCGTGGCCCACGAAATCGCCGCGCGCGTGCGCCTGGCCGGGGAAAGCGTGGCAGTGGCCACCCGCGCCGTGCTGGGCGAAGTGGGCGAACTGGGTGGCGTGGGCGGCATCATCGCCGTCGATGCCCAGGGCAACCTGACCCATGCGTTCAACACCAACGGGCTCTATCGCGGCTTTGCCGACCACACCGGCCGCGCCGACGTGGCCATTTTCAAGGACGCCTAAACCCCTGCGATCAAAGCCAGATTCGCCACCAGGATCAGCACAAACAACAGCCAGCCCACCGCCAGCATGGGCAGCGGCGCGACGAACGGCCCCATCACCGTGCGGTTGCCGGCAAAGCGCAGCAGCGGCCAGATGGCAAAGGGCAATTGCAGCGACAGCACCACTTGCGTCGCCACCAGCAATTGCCCCACAGCCCCCTGGCCCAGCCACAGCACCCCGGCCAGCGCCGGCACGATGGCCAGCGCGCGGGTCAGCACGCGGCGCTGCCAGCACGGAATCTTGAGGTTCAGGAACCCTTCCAGCACCACCTGGCCCGCCACGGTGCCGGTGAACGTGGCGCTTTGCCCCGCCGCCAGGAGCGCCAGGCCGAACAGCAGCGGCGCCAGGCCCGCCCCGGTGATCGGCGCCAGCAGCCGCCAGGCGTCCTCGATACTGGCCACGTCGCGATGCCCGTGGCCGTGAAAGGCCTCTGCCGCCAGGACCAGGATCGCCACGTTGACCAATGTGGCCAGCAGCAGCGACACCACCGTGTCTGCGCTGCCCAGGCGCAGCGCGCGGCGCGTGCCGGCAGGGCTGCGGTCGCCCAGGCGCGTGAGCACCACGCTGGAATGCAGGTAGAGATTGTGCGGCATCACCGTGGCGCCCAGGATGCCGATCGCCAGCACCAGCGCGCCGGGCTGGGCCAGCCGGGCCAGATCGGGCACCGCACCGGCCGCCACGGCTGCGCCATCCACTCCAACGATCATGAGTTGCACGCCAAAGCACAGCGTGATCGTGGCGATCAGGCCCAGCACGATCGCTTCCAACTGGCGGAAACCATGCCCTTTGAGACCCAGCACGATCAGCGTGTCGAGCCCGGTGAGCAGCACCCCGGCCCAGAGCGGCACATGCAGCAGCAAGTGCAGCGCCAGCGCCGCGCCCAGCACTTCGGCAATGTCGGTGGCGACGATCGCCAGTTCGGCGAGGAGCCACAGCACACGGCAGGCAGCGGGCGAATAGTGCGCCCGCGCCAGCTGGGCCAGATCCTGCCCACTGGCCAGCCCGACCCGCATGGCCAGGCTCTGCAACACGATCGCCGCCAGCCCGCAGGCCAGCACCACGAACAACAAGCCGTGGCCGAATTGCGAACCGGCGGCAATGTCGGTGGCCCAGTTGCCCGGGTCCATATAGCCCACGGCCACCAGCAGGCCCGGGCCTGCGGCCTGCCACGCCACCTTCCACCACGGCCCGTTGGCAGCAACAGCAACGGTGCCGCGCACTTCGGACGGGCAAAACGGCGCGGTGGCGGTGGTGGGCAGCGAAAAACGGGCAGCAAGCGACATGGCCACAAGGCTTACTCGCTATGGCCAAAGAATAAACCCCGCCCGATGGGGGCGGGGTTATCCGGTTGTTACTTCGCCGCGGCCGGGGCCGCAGCGGGTGCCGCGCCCAGGCTCAGCTTGCCGCCCTGGCTGTTGAGATAGGCGATCACGTCGGCGCGGTCCTGCGCGCTGGACAGCCCGGCAAAGGTCATCTTGGTGCCCTGGGCAAACTTGGCCGGGGCCGTCAGCCACTGGTCCAGCGTGGCCTGGTCCCACGTGCCCTTGTGCGCTTTCAGCGCATCGGAGAAGGCAAAGCCGCCGCGCCCTTCGGCAATGGCATCGCCGGCCACGCCATAGAGGTTGGGGCCAATGCCGTTGGCGCCGCCCTGCGCCACGGTGTGGCAGGCCTGGCACTTGGCAAAGACCTTTTCGCCCTTGGCCGCATCACCCACCAGGGCCACGGGCGTTGCTGCGCCATCGGCCGGGGCCGCGCCGGCCGCCGGCACCGCTTCGGGCGCGGGCAGCGGCAGGTTGGAACCCTTGGAATTGAGATAGAGAATCACGTTGGCGCGATCCATCGGATCGGCGAGGCCGGCAAACGACATCTTGGTACCGTCGGCAAACTTCTTGGGATTGGTGAGCCATTCATCAAGGCTCGCGAAATCCCACTTGCCCGCCTTGGACTTGAGCGAATCGGAAAAGGCAAAGCCACCGCGCCCTTCGGCCCGGGCATCGCCCACCACGCCCCACAAATTGGGGCCAATGCCATTGGCCGCGCCCTGGTCGATGGTGTGGCAGGCCTTGCACTTGGCAAAGATCGCCTCGCCCTTGGCGGCATCGGCCTTGGCGAGGCGATTGGCGATCGGCTCTACCGCAGCGGCACCGCCAGCCCCGCCTTCAGGTTCCACCCCAGCGATAGCATATCCCATCTTTTCAGGACGTTCATGCTTGTCGGCAAGGAAGTAATGGGCGGACAACGTTGAAAGGCCCAGAGCCACGATACCGCCAAACAAGGTCCATCCCGCGATCGTATTGAAACGGTCGTCCATTCCCAGCCCCATTTATCGCACGCATTTTCCGGCCCGCTGCCGGTACGCACCTTTTGCAGGGGGGATAATCAGCCCCCCGGCCCGGCGCAAGTGCGATTAGAGCCGCACGTGAAACCCCGTCTCTGATCCAGAACAAATTTTGCCCATGGGAAAGCGGCATTCTGCCCTGATTCGCCTTGCCCAGCAGGCAAATTTGCGCCTAACGGCAGCCCCCATGCAGAGTTTTCCCGAACCCGCCCGCCTGCTTGTCGATCGCATGAGTGCCGCCGCTGCGGCCGATCCGGCACGCGCGGTGGCGTTTCAGGGCGCGCCGGGGGCCAATTCGCACCGCGCCGCGATCGAAGCGATGCCCGATGGCCTGCCGCTGCCGTGCTTTTCGTTCGAAGACGCACTGGATGCAGTGAAGGATGGCCGCGCCGGCCAGGCGATCATCCCGATCGAAAATTCGCAGCATGGCCGCGTGGCCGACATTCATTTCCTGCTGCCCGAAAGCGGCTTGTCCATCGTGGGCGAGCATTTCCTCGACATCCACCACTGCCTGATGGCGCGCGCCGATGCCGGCACGATCCGCGCCGCCTACAGCCACCCGCAGGCCTTGGGCCAATCGCGCTTCTACTTGCGCGAGCGCGGCATCGTGCCGATGGCCTATGCCGATACCGCCGGCGCCGCCGCGCTGGTGGCGGAAAGCCAAGAGGCCGGGATTGCCGCCATCGCCCCGCGCATCGCGGCCGAGCTTTATGGGCTGGATCTTCTGGCCGAGAACATCGAGGACGCGCACGACAACACCACGCGCTTCGTGCTGCTGTCGAAAACCGCGCGCGATCCCGCCACGCTCACCGGTGCTGCGATGACCACCTTCGTGTTCGAAGTGCGCAACATCCCGGCCGCGCTGTACAAGGCGCTGGGCGGCTTTGCCACCAACGGCGTCAACATGACCAAGCTGGAAAGCTACCAGAAGGGCGCCAGCTTTGCCGCAACGATGTTCTTTGCCGATATCGTCGGGGCGCCTGGCGATCCGGCGGTGGATCGTGCGCTGGAAGAACTGGCCTATTTTGCCAAGGACTTGCGCATTCTGGGCTCCTATCCGCTGGAACGCGCCCGGGGGTAAGGCCCGCCCGATACCGTAACGGCGCAATCAGCGCTTGCGGCGCACAGGCGGGCGTGCAACCAACCGTTGCGTGAGCAATGTTGCAGCGGCCGCCCGGGCCGTGTCCGCCACCGCCCAAGCCCCCGCCGCATCGGCGCAGGCTGATGCTGCCCGTGCCGAGCACGCCTGGCAGACAGTGCGCGGCATGGGCGATATCCAGTTCACCCCGGTGCCGCCACCCCCACCAGAAGTGCCCTATGTGCCGCCCCACTGGCTGCAGGTGGCTATCGATGCCTTGGCCAAGGTGCTCCTCTGGATCAACGAGCACGTTTTCATGCCGCTGGGCTTGGGCCTGGCCAAAAGCGGGCAGGTGATCCTGGTGCTGATCCTGGTCGTGGGCGCCGTGGCGCTGGCCTGGCTGGCCTGGGGTGTGCTGGCCCCATGGCGGCAGGCACGTGGCACGCGCGCAGGCACCGCGACACCGGAATGGGCACCCGCGCCGCAGACCGCGCTCGCCCTGCTCGAAGATGCCGATGCCCTGGCCGCGCAGGGCCGCTTTGCCGAAGCCGTGCACCTGCTCCTGCAGCGCAGCGTGGCCGATATTGCCGCCGCCCGGCCCGATTGGCTGGCGCCATCGAGCACGGCGCGCGAAATCGCGGCGATCGATGCCCTGCCCTCTGCCGCGGCCCACGCCTTTGCCACGATGGCCGACGAAGTGGAGCGCGCGCGCTATGCCCTGCGCATGCCGGGCGAGGGCGAATGGCTGCGTGCGCGCGGCGCCTATGCCGCCTTTGCGCTCCAGCCGCTTGGGGCCGCGGCATGAGCGCCGTCACCTCGCCCTCTTCTCTCGCCAGCGGACAACCTTTTGCGCGCGGCGCGGTGCTGGCGCTGCTGGTGGTGGGCGCCGGGCTGTTCATCGGCCTGCTGTGGTTCCTCGGCCATGTCGGCCCGCCGGCCAACAACGGTGGCGGCCATGGCGCCGGGCGCGGGCTCAACGGCTATGCCGCGCTGGCGGCCATGGCGGAAGCCGATGGTTTCACCGTGGCGCGTACCCGCACCCAGGCCGCGATGGAGCAGCCTGGCGTGCTGGTGCTCACCCCCCTGCCCGACACCGATGGCAAGACCATCGCCAGCATCGTGGACAAGCGGCGCCACATTGGCCCCACCGTGGTCATCGCACCCAAGTGGCAGGCCGGCCCCTTGGAGAAGAAGTTGGACAAGCCGCGCGGATGGACGCGGCTGACCGGCTTTGCGCTGCCGAATTGGCCCGGTTTCGCCGACGATGTGCGAGTCACGCTCAACCAGGGCAAAGGCTATCGCGCCCATGGCTGGCGCACGGCCGACGGGCGACACGGCCCGCTGCCCGACGATGAAAAGGTGGTTTCGGGCACCGGCCAGGCGCTGGTGCCACTGGTCACCACCGGCGATGGGCAAGTGCTTGCCGCCTATCGTGACGACAACGGCCGTTACCCCGCGCTCGATGCCTTGGCCGACGTGGAAACACCGACCGTCCTGGCTGCGGGCGATGACGACGATGGCGAGGCGCTGGCCGATGGACCGGACATGGAGCGCCAGCCGCTGGTCCTGGTGTTCGAGCCCGACCTGTTCGACAATTACGGCCTCGCCAACCGCCAGACCGCGGTTCTCGCGCTCGATGTGCTGCGCGCCGCATCGGCCAATGCAGGCAGCCAGCAGGTCACGTTCGACTTGTCGCTTGCGGGGCTGGGCGGCCGGCCCAACCTGCTCACCCTGGCGTTCGAACCGCCGTTCCTGGCTGCCACGGTAGGCCTGATCCTGGCGCTGCTGGCGGTGGGCTGGCGCGCATTCTGCCGGTTCGGCCCGCCGCGCGTGGGCCTGGCGGCGATTCCGCCGGGCAAGACCACGCTGGTGGTCAACAGTGCCGGCCTGATTCGCCGCGCCGGGCGGCTGCACCTGGTCAGCGGGCCCTATGCCGATGCCCTGCGCGAGCGGCTGGCGACGCGGCTGGGCCTGCGGCGCGGCGCCCCGGCCGAGCAGACCGACGCGCTGATCGATGCCCATCTGGCGCGCGTGAACCCCGATTCGATGCCGTTTTCCCATGCCATTGCGCAACTGGCCGCCGCACGCCGCCCGCACGATGCCGTGCGTGCGGCTGCTGCCCTGCATGCCCTAGAAAAGGATCTTGCGTGACCGACACCGCCTCCCCATCCGGCGCTCTCAGTCTTGATGAAGTGCGCGCGCTGGCCGATGCGATTCGCGCCCAGGTGGCCAAGGCCGTGGTCGGCCAGGACAGCGTGGTCGATCACCTGCTGGTGGCGCTGCTGGCCGGCGGGCATGTCCTGCTCGAAGGGCCGCCGGGCACGGCCAAGACGCTGGTGGCGCAAAGTTTCGCCACGGCCGTCGGCCTCGATTTCGGGCGCATCCAGTTCACTCCCGATCTGATGCCGGGCGATATCCTGGGATCGAACTTGTTCAATTTCCAGACGAGCCAGTTCACCCTCACGCGCGGGCCGATCTTTCACGACATCATCCTGGCCGACGAGATCAACCGCACCCCGCCCAAGACCCAGGCCGCCCTGCTCGAAGCGATGCAGGAACGCCGCGTAACGCTCGACGGCGCGGTTCACGCACTGCCGCCGCATTTCATGGTGGTCGCCACGCAGAATCCGATCGAAAGCCAGGGCGTCTATCCCCTGCCCGAGGCGCAGCTCGATCGCTTCCTGTTCAAGCTGCTGGTGGATTACCCCTCGCCAGAGGAGGAAGCGCGGATCGTGCGGCGCTATGGCGAAGGCAAGGCCGGGCAACACCCCACGCAGATGGGCGTGGCCGCCGTGGCCGACGCGCGCGAAGTGGCCGCCGCCCAGGCCGGCCTGCGGGCCGTGACGCTGGCAGAGCCGCTGGTGGATTATATCGTCGCGCTGGTGCGCGCCACGCGCGACAATGGCGATCTGATCGCCGGCGCCAGCCCCCGCGCGGCGGTGCTGCTGGCCGGCGCCGCGCGGGCGCAGGCCGCCCTGGCCGGGCGCGACTATGTCATTCCCGACGATATCAAGGGTCTGGCCACGGCGGTGCTGCGCCACCGCATGGTCCTCAGTCCTGCGGCCGAGATCGAGGGCCGCCAGGCCGAAGCCATCGTCGCCGATCTGGTGCAGCGCACCCCCGCGCCGCGCTGATCGGCCGCGACCCCGCCCTGATGCCCCGCCTGCGCGTTCCCTGGCCTGTCTCCTGGCCCACGCTCGCCGTCTATCCCACGGCGCGCGCAGTGCTGCTGCTGGCGCTGACCGCGCCGGCCGGGCTGTTGCTGGCCAGCCTGGCACCGCAAGCCTGGATCGTCGCCCCGGCCGCAGGCGCCGCGCTGCTCGCGCTGGTCCTGCTCGATGCGCTGATAGCTGGCCCCTTGCGCGATCTGCATCTGGCCATGGCCGAAGATGCCGAAGTGGGCCAACCGGTGCGCCTTGCGCTCACGGCGGCGCTGTCGGGCGCCCGCGCCACGCCGATGGCGGCGCTGGCCTGCGATCCGCGCCTGGCCGATGGCGGGCGCGCCACGCTCCCGCTGGCACTTGACGATCAGGGCCGCTGGCACGGCGATATGGCCTTGCTGCCCACGCGGCGGGGCACGGCGCGGCTCGAAACCCTCTGGCTGCGCTGGACCGGACCGGTTGGCCTGGGCCATCGCCAGGTGCGCCGCCCGCTTGCCCATACCTTGCGCGTCTGGCCCGATATCACCCCGGTGCGCAGCCCGGCGTTGCAGATCTTCCTGCGCGATGCGGCGTTCGGCCTGGTCGCGCGGCGCATTCGCGGCGAAGGGACCGAGTTCGAGGCGCTGGCCGATTACGAACCGGGCATGGACCGCCGTCGCATCGACTGGAAAAGCTCGGCCCGCCACGGCCGCCTCTATGCCAAGGAATACGAGACCGAGCGCAACAACCAGATCGTCTTCGCGTTCGATTGCGGGCAGGCCATGGCCGAGCCGTTGGCCGGCTTGCCCCGGCTGGACCGCGCGATCACCGCTGCGCTCACCACTGCCTGGGTGGCGCTCAAGGCGCAGGATCGCGTTGCGGTCTACGGCTTTGCCGCAAGGCCCCTGGGCCTTTCGCCCTTCGTGACCGCCCCGCGCGATTTTGCCCGCCTGCAACGCAGCGCCGCCGGGTTCGACTATCATGGCGAGGAACCCAATTTCACGTTCGCCATGGCCACATTGGCCACGCGGCTGCAGCGCCGCTCGCTGGTGGTGGTCTTTTCCGATTTCACCGATCCCACCAGCGCCGAACTGATGATCGAAAGCCTGGGCCGCCTGATGGAACGCCACCGCGTGCTGTTCGTGGTCATGGCCGATGCGGAATTGACCGCGCTGGCCACGGGAGCCCCGGACGATCTCGATGCCATGGCCCGCACCGTCACGGCCACGGCTCTGCAACGCCAGCGCATGCTGGTGCTGCAACGCCTGCGCCAGATGGGCGTGCGTGTGGTGGAGGCAGCCTACGACCAGATCGGCACGCGGCTGATCGATGCCTATCTGGGCGTGAAACGCGAAGGGAGCCTGGGATGATCGCGCGCTGGTTTGGCAAGAACGCCAGTCAGGACGCGGCGGTAGAGGCCGCCGCGCTGCGCTCCGACCGGTTTCGCCAGGCGCGCGAGGGCGATTGGCAGCGGCTGGAAACCATCGTGACGCGAATCGAGGGTGGGCGGCTGCGCAAGCTTTCGGATGAAGACTTGCTGGCCCTGCCCGCGCTTTATCGTACGGCCATATCCAGCCTGGCGATCGCGCGCGAAACCTCGCTCGACGCTGCGCTGATCGCCTATCTCGAAGGGCTGGCACGGCGCGCGTGGTTTGCCGTCTATGGCCCGCGCGAAGGCCTGGGTGCCTGGCTGAAACGCTTTTTCCTGGGCGGGTGGAGCGCGGCGGTGCGTGGTCTGGGGGTGGACCTGCTCATCGCGCTGGCCATGATGGTCCTGGGCACGGTGGTCGGCTGGCTGCTGGTTTCAGGCAATCCCGACTGGTATTACAGTCTGATGGGCAGCGACGACGTGCGCGTGCCCGGTGCCAGCCGCGAAGCGCTGCTACACACCCTGTTCGGCCAGCAAGACCAGACCGGCCTGTCGATGTTTGCCGCGTTCCTGTTCAGCAACAATGCCCAGGTCTCGCTGTTCGCCTTTGCCCTGGGCTTTGCCTTCGGCCTGCCTTCGATCCTGCTGCTGATCCACAATACGGCGGGGCTTGGTGCGCTGCTGTGGCTCTATCACGGCCAGGGGCTGACGCTGGAGCTGGTCGGCTGGCTGTCGATCCACGGCACGACCGAACTGTTCGCGATCCTGCTGGCGGGCGGGGCCGGCATCCACATCGGCCGCGCTATGGCCTTTCCCGGCGATGCCCCGGTGCTGGTTGCCGCGGCCGCTGCCGGCCGGCGCGCGGCGCAAGTGATGGTGGGCGTTGTGCTGATGCTGATCTGCGCCGCCGTGCTCGAAGGGTTTGGCCGGCAACTGGTGGATTCCACCGCCGTGCGCCTCGCCATCGGCGGCACCATGCTGGCGCTGTGGCTGGCCTATTTCTTTGCCTGGCGCCCGGCGCGCGGGCAGGCGGCGGCCTGATGGCGCTGCTTCGCCGCCGCCGCGCGCTACTCCGCCCCGGGCCAGACCGGCGCCAGCGCCAGGTGATCACGCCCGAAGGCGTGCCGTTGCCTTTCACCATTGGTGCGCGCGGTGCCCGTGCTGCAGCGTTGATTATCGATTACGTGCTGATCGTGGCGGCGATGGCGGGGCTGACCTATCTGGTCGCGTCCCTGGCCAATGCCGTCCATATCAAGGCCGATGAAAGAAACCCGGTTGGCCAGGCGCTGGTGGTCATCTGGATCGTCATCATGTTCCTGTTCCGCCACATCTGGTTCCTCTATTTCGAGCTGGGCCCACGCGGCGCCACGCCAGGCAAACGCGTCGTGGGCTTGCGCGTGGCCGCGCGCGATGGTGGCCGGTTGACGACCGAGGCGGTGGTGGCGCGCAATTTCCTGCGCGACATTGAATTGACCCTGCCGATGATCTTCATCAGCACGACTCTGGCCATGGGCGAAGACGCCAGCTTTGCCGGCTGGGCAGGAGCAGCCTGGTTCCTGATTTTCGTGCTGTTCCCGTTCTGCAACCGCGACGCCCTGCGCGCGGGCGATGTGGTGGCCGGCACCTGGGTGGTGGAAGCCGGGCGTGACCGGCTCAAGGCCGCGCTCTCCACCGGCGCGGGCGCGCAAGGGCACAGCACCCTGACGCAGACCCGCTATGAATTCGGCGAGGCGGAACTGTCGGTCTATGGCGAATACGAGTTGCAAGTGCTCGAACGCGTGCTGCGCGACAACAATGCCGAGGCCATGGCCGATGTGGCCCAGGCGATCTGCACCAAGATCGGCTGGACCAACGGCCGGGGCGACGAGCGCGCGTTCCTGGAAGCCTATTACACCCAGCTGCGTGCCCGGCTGGAACGCGGCATGCGCTTTGGCCGGCGCAAGGCCGACAAGCATTCTTAAAAGATGGCATTCGCGAGGGGGCTGCACAGCGCCCCTCTCCATGGCCACGTCACCCCGGACTTGATCCGGGGTCCCGCTTGTTCTGGACGTCACGCGCTACTTTCAAAAGAACAGCGGGACCCCGGGTCAAGCCCGGGGTGACGCCATTCTCTAGCATTGTGTGATTCACGCCGCCGAAGCGTTGACACCCATGCTGGTAAGGTAGCGCTTGATGTTGCGCGCAGCCTGGCGCAGGCGCTGCTCGTTTTCGACCATGGCGATACGGACAAAGCCTTCGCCGTCCTCGCCATAGCCCACGCCCGGTGCCACGGCGACTTCGGCCTGGGTCAGCAATTGCTTGGAAAATTCCAGGCTGCCCATGTGCTTGAGCGCGGGCGGCAGCGGCGCCCAGGCAAACATCGAGGCCTTGGGGCTGGGAATGTCCCACCCGGCGCGACCAAAGGCTTCGACCATCACGTCGCGGCGCTTCTGGTAGAGCTTGCGGTTCTGTTCGACGATGTCCTGCGGGCCGTTGAGCGCAGCGCAGGCCGCTGCCTGGATCGGCGTGAACGCGCCATAATCGAGGTAGGATTTGACGCGGGTGAGCGCGGCGATCAGGCGCTTGTTGCCCACGGCAAAGCCCACGCGCCAGCCGGCCATGGAAAAGGTCTTGGACATCGAGGTGAATTCCACCGCCACGTCCTTGGCACCGGGCACTTCCAGGATGGAGCGGGTGGGCTGGCCGTCGAAGTACAGCTCGGAATAGGCGAGGTCCGACAGGATCCAGACCTTGTTTTCCTTGGCCCAGGCCACCAGCCGCTCGTAGAACGCCAGGTCCACGGTTTCGGCGGTGGGGTTCGACGGATAGTTGACGATCAGGATCGACGGGCGCGGCACGGTAAAGGCCATCGCGCGGTCGAGCGATTCCCAATAGCGTTCATCGGGCGTGGTCGGCACCGAGCGGATCGTGGCTCCGGCGATGATGAAGCCGAAGGTGTGGATCGGGTATGACGGGTTGGGCGCCAGCACCACGTCACCAGGCGCGGTGATCGCGGTGGCCAGGCTCGCCAGGCCTTCCTTCGAACCCATGGTCATGACCACTTCGGTTTCCGGGTCCAGCTCCACGTTGAAGCGGGTGGCATAGTAATTGGCCTGGGCCTTGCGGATGCCGGGAATGCCCTTCGACGCGGAATAGCCATGGGCCGAAGGCTTCTGCGCCACTTCGCACAGCTTTTCGATCACGTGGGCGGGCGGGGGCAGATCGGGATTGCCCATGCCCAGGTCGATGATGTCCCGGCCGCTGGCGCGGGCTGCGGCCCGCATCGCATTCACTTCGGCGATGACGTAGGGCGGCAGGCGCTTGATGCGGTAGAACTCTTCTTCCACGGTCGTGACTCGAATGCTTGCCGGCTGGATTGCCGGGATCGCCCCCTTACGCCAATCGATCCGCTTCGCCAATCGTGGGCTGCATCTGCCCCGCACCCGGCGCGCATCACGCGCATTCGGACGCGAAGCGGCTTGCCCCTGGCACGGCCGCGCGCGATAGACGATGTGGGTTGGCTCGGGCGTGCCGGGCATTGTGGGGATTATGTCGTCGATGCGCGAACCGGATAATGCCAAGACGCCTGCTGCCACCGACAGCGCGGTGTTCGAAGACCTTTTCCGCCTGCAAACCGAAGCGATGCAGGCCATGGCCGCACCGTTCCTGCCCACCGCCCATGCCAAGGCCCCCGATCCCGGCGATCTTCAGCACTGGGCCATGTCGGGCGCCAAGTTGCAGAAGATGTGGCTGGATTTCATGGCCGAACAGACTGCCGTGGCCGAGCCGGCATGGACGCGAATCTATGATGGCGGCCGCTGGCAACAGCTGTTCGACGATTGGTGCGCGGCCATGCCGATCGCCCAGGCCGAAACCCAGGCGCGGCTGTGGGACGAAAGCCTGCAGCTGTGGAACCGGGTGATCGAGCTTTACGCCCCCGCCAGCCCCCCGACGCCGGGCAAGCTCCCGGCCGACGTGGCGCCCGAGGCGCTGCCGCGCCGCGACCGCCGCTTTGCCGATCCGCGCTGGCGCGAGCAGCCCTGGTTTGCCCTGCTGCACCAGACCTATCTCTTGCTGGCCGAGCGACTGGAAGACATGGCGCAGGAGATTTCCGGGCTGGAGCCAGAGCGCCACGGGCAGTTGCGCTTCATGACGCGCCTGATCACCGAAGCGCTCTCACCCGCCAATTTCCCGATGACCAACCCGCTGGTGATCGAACGCACGCTCGCCACGCGCGGCGAGAACCTGGTCAAGGGCGTGGAGCACTTGCTGGCCGATCTCAAGCGCGGGCAGTTGAGCCACACCGATGGCGAAGCGTTCGAAGTGGGCCGCAACATCGCCACCACGCCGGGCAAGGTGGTGCACGAAACCCCGCTGTTCCAGCTGATCCACTATGCCCCGACCACGGCTGAGGTGGCGGCGGCGCCCGTGGTGATCTTCCCGCCGTGGATCAACCGCTTCTACATCCTTGATCTCAACCCGAAGAAAAGCTTCGTGCGCTGGGCGGTGGACCAGGGATTGAGCGTCTTCATGGTCTCGTGGAAATCCGCCGATGCCAGCCTGGCCGACGTGACCATGGACGATTACGTGCGCGCCCAGATCGAGGCGATCGACGTGGTGCGCAAGCGCCTCTCGGTGCCTGCGGTTCACACCATCGGCTATTGCGTGGCCGGCACCACGCTGGCCGCGACCCTGGCCGTGCTGGCCAGGCGCGGCGAAGCGGACAAGGTGGCTTCGGCCACGTTCTTCACCGCCCAGGTCGATTTCAGCGAGGCGGGCGAATTGTGCCACTTCGTGGACGATGCCCAGCTTCGCTGGCTCGAAAGCCTCGAAACCGAGGGCTACCTCGACGGGCGCTATCTGGCTGCCACGTTCAACCTCTTGCGCGGGCCGGACCTGATCTGGAACTACGTGATCAACAACTACCTCTTGGGCGAGGAATATCCGGCCTTCGACCTGCTCTATTGGAACGGCGACACGACCAACCTGCCCGCGCGCTGGCACCGTGCCTATCTCAGCGATCTCTATCGCGACAACCAGTTGGTCGTGCCCGACGCGCTCAGCGCTGACGGCACCCCGATCGACCTGCACCGCATCACCACACCCTGCTACATCCAGGCCGGGCGCGAGGATCACATTGCGCCGGCCGGCAGCGTATGGAAGCTCACGCGGCACCTGGCCGGCCCGTGGAAGTTCGTGCTGGCCGGATCGGGCCATATCGCCGGCGTGGTCAATCCGCCCGCTGCGGGCAAGTACCAGTACTGGACCAACCCCAGCGACGTTGCCAGCCTCGAAGCCTTCTTTGCCGGCGCGCAGGAAACCAAGGGCAGCTGGTGGCCCGATTGGCGGGCCTGGCTGGCCGATGTGGATGCCAAGACGGTCCCGGCCAAAGGCGCCCGCGTGCCCGGCCGCAATGCGATAGAAGACGCCCCTGGCCGTTATGTGCGCATGCGATGACGGCACGGCCGCGATCTGCGGTTACGACCCAGCAACTTAGTGCAATTAGCTCCAAGATGGATATTGTGCACTGCACAAAATCCTTGACTTTGGCCCGCGCATTCCTATTTTTTGCATTGCAGCACGGGCCAGGTCCGGCCGTGACTGAGTCGCCGCCATTGCGCGGCACTTGGTTTTCCGGATCCTTGCCTGGCCGCAATGCAGGAGCCGTATTGCCATGGCCGAAGATACCACGGACGAAGGGACGCTTTCCAGCACGCCATCCAGCCCCGCCCCCCAGGCGGAAGGCCCGGTGCCCGCTGTTGCCGCTGACCTCACCCCGGCGGTAGAGCCGGTCGGAAGCGCGGCACAGGCGACGGAGCAGGCGCAAGCCAAGAAGGCCGCCCGTCGTTCACGCAAGCTCGTGACCCCTGCAGAGGCCGAAGCGACGCCGTCTGTCGCCCCGGAACCCGCCCCTCTGGCCGAGCCCGTCGTGGCCGCGCCCGTGGTGGAGGAGCCCGTGGCCGCAGCACCGGTGGTACCGCCCGTAGCCAAGCCTGCCCCCGCCAAGGCGAGCAAGCCGCTCGCCCGCAACGTGGGCAAGCCCGGCGCCGCGCGGCCCGCCGTGGCCAAGCCTCTGCCGACCGGGAAGGCCCCCGCCAAGGCGGTTCCGGCCAAGCCCCCGGTTGCCAAACCTCTGGTCACGACAAGACCCGGAACCGGTATCCCCCACGCGAAGGTGCCGGCCCCGCTCACGACCCGCGTGACTCATGCCGCCGCCGCGGCTTCCAGGAAGGAACACTCCATCATGACCACCGCCACCGATTTTTCCGAAAAGTTCCAGTCCGCTTTCAAGGACGCCTCTGAAAAGGCCAAGGCCGCTTTCGAAAAGAGCCAGGCCGCGTTCGGCGATGCCGGCGAATTCGCCAAGGGCAACGTCGAAGCCGTCGTGGAATCGAGCAAGATCCTCGCTTCGGGCCTGCAGGAACTGACCAAGGACTATGCCGCCGAAGGCAAGTCGGCGATCGAAACCCTGACCGCCGAAATCAAGGAACTGGCCAGCGCCAAGTCGCCCACCGAGTTCTTCGAAAAGCACACCGCCCTCGTGCGCAAGCAGTTCGATGCGGCCGTCGCTGCCAGCAGCAAGCACAGCGAAGCCGTGCTGAAGCTGGCCAACGAAGCGTTCCAGCCGATTTCCAACCGCGTCAGCCTCGCGGTTGAAAAGATCAAGGTCGCCGCCTGATCGGCACCTGATTCGCGCTTCCTCCGCCCGCTCGCCATAGCGCGCGGGCCGGGGCAAGCGGCGATCCTGGACACGCAACCCGTGGCAAGAGGCAGCCAGCGCCCCCAAGGTGCGGCTGCCTTTTTGCCGTTCCCGGCTCTCGCGGCCGATGCAATGCCCATCGACCACATGATATTCGGGCGGTGATCGCCCGCTGCGTATCGCAAACAGGGCGCAATTTGCCGTTTCGGTAACGATTTTCGGGCAGGGCTGCCCCAACGCCCCCTTGTCGTGGGGCGGCTGCGATGCGATATTCAGGCCTCCGATGCACAGACCAGCACTTCTTTCGGCGCCAGACGCCCCCCTGCCGCGCGCAATCCACGTGGCCGATCCCGTTTGCGTCGTTGCGTCGGGTGCGACCATGGCGGGCGACAACCGCGATGCCGACGACGGCGACATGATCGGCCTGGCCACGCGCACCCGCGCCCGGCCCAAGAAGCCCAGCATGTTCAAAGTGCTGATGCTCAACGACGATTACACCCCGATGGAATTCGTGGTGATGGTGCTCAAGCGCTTTTTCCACATGGACCTGGAGCAGGCCACGCGCGTCATGCTCCACGTCCACCAGCGCGGCGTGGGCGTCTGCGGCATTTTCCCTTACGAGATCGCCGAAACCAAAGTGAACCAGGTGATGGACTTTGCCCGGCAGAACCAGCACCCGCTGCAATGCACGCTGGAAAAGGCCTGATCCGGCCTTGATCCGCTGACCGGCTTGCCATCGCGTTCGGGCTGAGCCTGTCGAAGCCCCCGCCGGTTACCGCCCTTCAATGCAGCGGCCGTTCCTCGATCATTTCCCGTGCCAGGGCCCGCAGCAGGGCGGCGAGCCATGCCATGGCCAGCGACTTGGCCTCGCGCGAGTGGGCGCCAGCGCCGCTCGGCAGCACGACCTGCGCCACGAACCGGCCATCGACCAGGCGCCCGCCGCTATAGACCGCCGTCGGGGGGATCAGCGCCAGGGCGGCGCTTTCATAGGCGCCCGAATCGGCCAGCAGGCTCACCCACAGGCTGTCGCCATCGGCAGGCATGCCCTCGGGCGCCAGGGTCACTTCGCCCAGGGTGCGCAGGATTCGCTCGAAGCCCAGGCGTTGTTCGTCGGCAGACAATGTTTCGCAGCGATCGGCCAGCGCGGTCAATTCCTCGGGACGCGCACTGCACCGCGCCAGCCGGCCTTGCCACCAACTCGATCCAGACGTCACGAAATTCACTGCCTGTTCCCTTGTCCGTGGCGCCAGCCCGGCAGGCAGCAAGCAGCATGATGGTGCTGCTCATCACGCCTTCCTGTTCGCCCGGTCCAGCGCGGAAGCGTTCATTCCAAGTCATTCATGCGTACCCGGCCACGCGCCCCATGCCGCGCACCGATGTCTTGCGCGGAACCCATGGTCGCCACGAACGTTCCCGTTGGCCAGCGGCCAGTCCTGCCTTCGGGATGCACGTGCTTTGGCCAGGATCCTATTTTGCCAGCACTATTACCAAACAAGGGGACAGGCAATAACTTTAGTTATTAACTCTATCCTCGCAAAACGGCAGGTCTGCGTGCGCGGCCCTGCGGCATTTTCACCTTTCGCATCGCCGCGAAGCGGGCTAACCGACACGGACACTTGCACGGCGCCGACGGGCGACGTGGCGTGCCCCCTGCCACCAACACGGTGATCGTCCGAACGTGAGATCCTTGAGCGCCATCGACAGGTACATCGCCCGCCTGGTGATCGTGCCCATGCTGGCCGTGTTCGTCCTGGCCGCGTCCCTGTTGGTGCTGGACAAGATGCTCCGGCTGTTCGACTTCGTCGCCACCGAGGGCGGACCGGTGACGGTCGTCTTCAAGATGCTGCTCAACCTGTTCCCGGAATATGCAAGCCTTGCAATTCCGCTGGGGCTGATGCTGGGCATCCTCTTTGCCTTCCGCAAGCTGGCGACCAGTTCCGAACTCGACGTGATGCGGGCCGTGGGCCTGTCCTACACCCGCCTCCTGCGCGTGCCTTATCTGTTCACCCTGGCGCTCGCCGCGCTCAACCTGCTGATCGTGGGCTATATCCAGCCGTTGAGCCGCTATTACTACGAAGAGCTGCAGTACGAGCTTGGCTCTGGCGCGCTGGGTGCGTCGATCAAGGTGGGCGAGTTCAACGCGCTGCAGGACCGTACCGCCCTGCGCGTGGATTCCAGCCGTGATGAAGGGCGCGACCTGCAAGGCATCTTTGCCCGCCTGGTAACGCCCAAGGGCGAAACCATGACGATCTCCGCGCGCGAGGGGCAGTTCTTTGCCAACCGCGAAAACCGCGACACGGTGATCCTGCGGCTGACCGATGGACAGATCGTGCAGGATGGGCCGAGCCTGGCCTCCCCCCGCGTGCTGACGTTTGCCACGCACGACCTGCCCATCGACTTGCCCAAGATCGCCCAGTTCCGCCAGCGCGGGGACAAGGACCGGGAATACATCTTGCCCGAACTGCTCAAGATCGGCTGGAACAAGGCCTATTCCCAGGACATGCGCAACAAGAGCAAGGCCAGCCTCAACTACCGCCTGGTGGAAGTGGTCATGATGTTCCTGCTGCCACTCCTGGCGGTGGCGCTGGCCGTTCCGCCCAAGCGATCGACCTCGGCGCTCGGCGTGTTCCTGTCGATCGTGATGGTCGTCGCCTATCACAAGGTCAATGAATACGGCCAGGACGTGGCCAGCCTGGGCCGGCTCGACCCTGCGATCGCGCTGTGGGGACCGTTCGCATTGTTCTCCGCGTTGATCATCTGGATGTACTGGCGCCTGGCCTACGTGCCCGGCGGGCAGCCGATCGGCGCCTTGGAAACCGTGTTCGCCAAGATCGCGTCGCGCGTGCGCAAGCTGTTCGCGCGGCGCGGCCGTGCCAATCCAGCCGAACCGGCAGCACAGGACGATACCCTTGCAGCTTGAATTCTTCCCGTCGCGCACGATGACGCTGTACATCGCCAAGATGTTTGCCGTGCGCGTGGTGGCCGTGCTGCTGATGCTGGTCATGGTGCTGCAGATGCTCGACCTGCTGGGCGAAAGCGGCGAGATTCTTGCCCACGCCGGCAATGGCCAGGCGCAGTTGCTCACGTACGTGGGCCTGCGCGCGCCGCAACTGGTGGCGCGGTTCCTGCCTTATTCGGTGCTGCTGGCCACGATCATCACGCTGATCACGCTCAACCAGAACAGCGAAGTGGTCGCGATGAAGGCCGCCGGCCTGTCCGCGCACCAGATCCTGGCCCCGCTGTTCCTGGTGGCCGGGGTGATCGCGGTGGCCAACTTCGGCTTCAACGAACGCATCGTCACCCGTTCCACCGCCACGCTCAAGGCCTGGCAGGCCGCGCATTACGGCCCTCTGCCCACCGACACGCAGGTGCGCAGCAACGTCTGGCTGCAGGATGGGCCCAATATCCTCTATGCCCGCACGGTGACCGGCGAAGGCAATGCCATGCGCATGACCGACGTGACCTGGCATCGCCGCGATCCCACCGGCATGGTCACCGAGATCGTGCGTGCGCCCAACGCCAGCTTCGCCAATCCCGGCTGGCGCTTCGACCAGCCGACCGCGTTCGACGTGCAGAGCGCGCGCCGCACCGCGGCCACGGGCAGCGCGGTGTTTGCCACCGGCGTCACCCCCACGCAGATCCTGATTCGCAAGGCCGACGCCGACGCTGAATCGTTGCCGCACCTGTCGGGCTCGATCGATGCCATCCGCGCCGCAGGGCACAGCACCAGCGAGCTGGAAAGCCGGTGGTGGCATAAGATTTCCGGCCCGCTTTCGGCCATGCTCATGCCGCTGCTGGGCGCAGTGGCGGCGTTCGGCCTGGCGCGTTCGGGCCAGTTGTTCATGCGCGCGGTGATCGGCATGGCGCTGGGCTTTGCCTATTTCGTGGTGGACAATGCCGCGCTCGCCATGGGCAGCTTTGGCGGATACCCGCCGCTGATTGCTGCCTGGGCCCCCTTCGTGCTGTTCCTGCTGATCGGCGAGGCCGTGCTGATCCGCACCGAGGAATGAAAAAAGCCCCGCGCCGGATCACCGGGCGGGGCTTTTTCACGAATGCGAAGAATTCAGGCTTTGGGCCGCGCGCCCATCGTCGAGCGCACCAGCCGCGCCAGCAGCGGGAACAGGCCGGGATAGTTGGCCCGTTCATAGGTCGATTGCAGGCCCAGATGCGCGCGCAGGCGGCGGTGGCATTCGCCCAGGGAATGATAGGGCATCGAGGGCAGCAGGTGGTGCAGCGCGTGATAGCGCAGGCCCACCGGCGCCCACAGCGCGCCCCACACACCCGGCGGCGGCACGTTGACCGAATCGAGATACTGCCCGGTCACGCTCATCTGCTCGCCTTCGTTCTCCCACAAGTGGGCCACCAGCGTGCGCACCTGGTTGAGCAGCGCGGCCAGCGAAATCACGCACAGCGCGATTGCCAGGGGCAGCCAGCCATGCGTGGCCGACCAGGCCAGCACCGTCCAGGCCCAGACACTGGCGCCCAGTTCCTGCCAGAACACCATGCGCGCAAAGGCGCCCTCGGGCTTGCGCCGCACGAAGGCCGGGTTGATCGACAGCGACGAGGCGCGTTCCCACACCAGCTTGCGCAAGGGCGGCACGATCACGCCCAGCGGCACCAGCACCGCCGACCGCACCAGCAGGCCGATCGGCAGCAGCAGCGCCGTGAGCGTGAAGACCGGCAGCGACCACGGCTTCATCAGCGCCAGCGGCAGGTATTCCGGGTCTTCGGCCGTGCCATAGCGGATGCGCGAGTGGTGCAGCGCATGCACGCCTTCGTACATGAACGATGGCATCAGCACGGGAATGCCCACCACCAGGTTCCACACGAAGCGGAAGCCGGGCAGCGCATCGCGGTGCATATGGGTCAATTCGTGGATGAACAGCAGCGCGCGATAGAGCGCGAGCGCCGAGAACACGCCCAGGGCAACGACCACGCCCCAGTTGCCGCCACGCAGGGCAGTGGCAATCGCCAGGCCCAGCGCGGCATAGCCGAGACCGGCCGACACGAGCATGTCGGGCCAGTAGATTTCCGGCCGGGCGCGCGCGATGTCGCGGGTAAGATCGGCGGCGGCACGCAGCATGGCCTTGTCTTCGGGCGTACCGGCTAGCCCGGCGGCGCGCGGCGCCACGGTGGCGCCGGCAGGCGCGGGGGCATCGCTCTGTTCGAAATAGTCGGTGGCAAGCATGGCAAAAACGGTTCCCAAGAGACCCTTGTAGGATCAGGCATGAATGGTGCCTGACGGGGCGATCGCCGGTGCGCCTGGGTTCGTCCGGCTTGACAAGTCACCGGATAGAGCCGCAGGCATCCGGGACAGCGCGCGTGTTAACTCAAAACAAAGGCGATATCGTGGCAGGCGAAGTAGTCATCACCCCCGTTGCAAACAAGGCCGAACGTGCTGCCTTTGTAGACCTGGCCTATCGCATCAACGCAGCCGATCCCAACTGGGTGCCGCCGCTGCGCATGGAAGCGATGGAACTGGTCACGCCCGGCAAGAACCCGTTCTTCGAACATGCCGACGTGCAGCTGTTCCTGGCGCGCCGCGACGGGCGTGTTGTGGGGCGCATTTCCGCCCATATCGATCATCTTGCCGTGGCGATGGACCCGATCCAGGGCATGGGGCCGGGCACGGGCAACTGGGGCCTGCTCGAAGCCGAAGATGAAACGATCGCCCACGCCCTGATCGCGCGGGCAGAGGAATGGCTGCGCGCCAAGGGCATGACCCGCGTGCTCGCGCCGCTGTCGATGTCGATCTGGGAAGAACCGGGCCAGCTGACCTTGGGCTTTGACCATCCGCCCACGGTGATGATGGGCCACCAGAGCGAGCGCTATCAGCACTATATCGAAGCGCTGCCCTATCAGCCTGCCAAGCAGCTGCTGACTTATGAGCTGGACATCACCAGGGAATTCCCGCCACTGATCCAGCGCATCGTGCAATCGGGCGAGAAGAACGCCAAGATCCGCATCCGCAACGTGGACAAGAGCAAGTTTGACAGCGAAGCGGCGATCATCCTCGACATCCTCAACGACGCCTGGTCCGACAACTGGGGCTTCGTGCCCTTTACCCAGACCGAAATCGCCTACGCCGGCAAGAAGTTCAAGCCGATCGTGCGCGAAGACCTGATCATGGTGGCCGAGTACGAGGGCGAGCCGGTGGCGTTCATGATGACGTTGCCCGACCTCAACGAAGTGATGAAGCCGATGGGCGGCAAGCTGTTCCCGTTCAACTGGATCAAGTTGCTGCGCTGGCTGGGCAAGCCGCGCTGCCGCACCATGCGCGTGCCGCTGATGGGCGTGCGCAAGAAGCTGCAATCCTCGCGCATGGCCAGCCAGCTGGCTTTCATGATGATCGAATACATCCGCCGCAATTCGGTGGAGCGCTATGGTGCCTCGCGCGGTGAGATCGGTTGGATCCTTGACGACAACCAGGGCATGATCGCGATTGCCGACGCCATCGATAGCCACGTCAACAAGCGCTATACCATCTACGAACGCGCGCTGTGATCGCCCGGGGGGTTGCCCCCGGCCGGCACAAGGTGCGTGTCGCAGGAACGTGGCGTCCGATGGGGCGTTATGCCGATCGGGGCACCCTTGTTCGCAAGGCCCTGCCCCACGCTGGCGCTGGCCGGCAAGCCCGGCCGACATGGCCGGGTGAACGGGCCGGCGGGAAGGGAATGCAGGCCATGAAACACGTCGCGCCGCCCAGCGCCCCGTCTGTGCCAACAGGCGGGCTGGGCAATGCCCTGGTGGTGGAAGACGAGGCCATCGTGGCCATGGCGATGGCCGATACCCTGGCGCAGGCCGGCGCCGATGAAGTGGCGATCTGCCACACCACCGCCCATGCCCTGATCGAAATGCAACGCCTGCGCCCGGCCATCCTGGTGCTGGACGTGCACCTGGCCGATCGCGACGATGGCTGGGCGCTGGCCGAACTCGCCGTGGCGATCAGCCCGGCGCGGCCGCTGATCGTGTTTTCCACCGGCACGCCCGAAAGCATCCCGCCGCGCATTGCCGAAATGGGCCATGTGCTGGCCAAGCCGTTTCCGTGGGAAGCCCTGGCCAACCTGGTGCAGCGCCATGCGCGGCACCCCGGCCTGCTCGGCCGCCTGCGCAACGCCCTCTCGCTGTAGAACGCGCGCCGTCGCCTCGGCCACGAGGGCAACGCATCGCCCTTTCCCGCCACAACGAAAAAGGCCTCCGCCGGGGATTGGCGGAGGCCTTCGGGATCGTATCACCAGCCGCTTGGACGGGAGGGGGGGTCTCGGCGGTGACATGCCTTTAACGGGCCACCCGGAAATCAGTTCCCAACCGCTCCGAAAAATTTTGCATCTTTTTACAGTTCGGCCGGAACCCGCCGTGCCCCTTTACCCAAGCAATTTAAATATAAGGTCTTTTCGGCAAACCGTGAGGATCGAAACCAACCAGCGCGCGCACGCTGGCAAGATCGGGCACGCGAATACCCGCACTGCTCCAATCGACCTGGCCCGCCTTGCGCAGGGCCTGCATCGTGCGGTTGGTGTGCACCAGTGACAGGCCGAGCATGTCGGCCACCTGGCCTTGGGTGATCGTCACGGGCAAAATCGCGGCCCCATCCACTTCGGGCACCAAGCCGGTTTGCAGGCCGCGTTCCACCAGCCACAGCGCCAGGTAGGCCACCCGCTCGCGCGCAGGGCGTTGGCCCAGCGCCACCAGATGCTGCTCCAGCGCATCTTCCTCGCGCGCGCACAGCCAGATCACGTCATAGGCAAAACGCGGATGCGCCGTGACCAGGTCCATGAACCGATCCCGCGGAAACACGCATAGCCGCACGTCGGTCAAGGCGGTGACGCCGTGGCTGATCTCGCCATCGAATGCGGCCTGCAGCCCGACCAGATCACCGGGAAACATCACGTTGACGACCTGGCGGCGGCCGTCTTCGAGCAGGCGATACCGCATCAGCACGCCATCGAGCACGGTGAACATGCGATCGCCCGGCGCGCCCTGGCGCAACACCTCTTCGCCGCGCGCAATCGCGCGCTCACCGGCGCGCTGCCGCTCGATCCATTCGCGCTGCGTGGCATCGGGCGCAACCAGGCCCGGTCGATCGCGCAGCGGGCAAGTGCGGCAAGGTTGGTTGGATGGACGCTGATCGGCCCCGCTCTGGCCCCCGCTGCCGGCGCTGCTGCCACTTCTGAACACGCTGTCTTGCTCCTGCGCTGGCCACGATCCCCCGGCCGCTGCGCCTGATCATCGGGCAGTGGCGGGGGTTCGGCTATGTCAAATGACACAAACGGGTTCCCGGTTCCCGGCTAGGCGGCGCGGCTGCTTGGCCGATCGTGCCAAGGTGCGATGGAGCACGATCCCGATGACTGCCGATTATGTGCTGGTACTCGAAGACAACGTATTGGTCGCCATGGAAATAGAAGACGAGTTGGCCGCCCGGGGCCATAGCGTGGCAAGCGCGGTGGATCTGGCCGAAGCCGAAGCATTGGTTGCGCAAGGGCTGCCACGGATCGCGCTGCTTGACCTGCGCCTGCCCGATGGTGATTCCACCACGCTCGCTTTGCGCCTGGCCGAACAGGGCTGCGCCGTCGCGCTGATCTCGGGCGCGGATTCGGGGATCATCCCGGCCAGCCTGGCCAAGATGCCGCGTTTCCCCAAACCGACCGGCGTGTGGCAGTTGGCCGACTGGGCCGACGGCATCGCCGCGGCGGGATGAGACAGGCCAAGAAAAAGCCGCGACTGGCCCGGGAACCGAAACTGCGCTAGGGCATTTAGGGGTGCATCGCGTATCCAGGAAGGGGTTTAAATGTCGCTGGGCGCCAAAGTAGCTACCAATCTTCCCTATCTGCGCCGCTATGCCCGGGCACTGACCGGCAGCCAGCAGACCGGCGACGCTTTTGTGCGGGCCACGCTGGAAGCGGCCCTTGCCGACGCCAGCCTGCGCAACGCCATCGGCGAAGGCCGCGTGGCGCTCTATCGTGCATTCAACAAGGTCTGGTCGAGCGCTTTCGTCGACACTGTCGATCATTCGGGCAGTGGCGGGCTGGGCCTTCACGAAACCGCCGCGCAAGAGCGGCTGGCGCATATCACGCCGGCCAATCGCCAGGCGCTGCTGCTGATCACGCTGGAAGATTTCTCCGTGCCCGAAGTGGCCGAGATTCTCGACCGCACCCCGTCCGACGTGGAAGCGCTGGTCCAGGAAGCGATCGAGGAAATCGACCGCGAATCGGCCACCAGCGTGCTCATCATCGAAGACGAGCCGCTGATCTCGATGCAGTTGGAAGATCTCGTCCGCTCGCTTGGCCACGACGTGTGCGGCATGGCCGCCACCCGCACCCAGGCGCGCGAGATCGCCACGCGCGAAACGCCGGGCCTGGTGCTGGCCGATATCCAGCTCGCCGATGGCTCCTCCGGCCTTGATGCGGTGGATGACATTCTCAAGCTGGTCGATGTGCCGGTGATCTTCATCACCGCCTATCCCGAGCGCCTGCTGACGGGTGACCGGCCCGAGCCGACCTATCTCATCACCAAGCCGTTTCAGGAAGCGACCGTGCGTGCCGCGATCAGCCAGGCGCTGTTCTTCGGATCGAGCCGCCCGCTGGCCTGAAGCCAACCAACCATTCCCTCGTGAAAGGCCGGGCCCCACTGGGTCCGGCCTTTTTCGTTGCCTGGCGTTCTCGCTGGATCGCACCGGCGTAACGCGGCGCGGTTGGCAGCCCGTCAGCCCTGCCGCCCCTCACGGATGGCAAAAGAACCACGCTGGCGCACCGGGATCACCAGGGTACAGCGCACGCCATCGGCTTCAAAGCGCAAGTCCACCGGGTTGCGCAGTTCATGGGCCACGATCTTCTCGATCAGGTCGGTGCCGAAGCCGCGCTTGCGCGGCGTCTTCGGCTCGATCGGCGGCCCGCCATGCTCGGCCCAGAAGATGCGCGCGGTGCTTTCGCTGGCCAGTTCCCAGCGCACGTCCACGCGCCCGCCAGCCACGCTGAGCGCGCCATACTTGGCAGCGTTGGTGGCCAGTTCGTGCACGGCAAGGCCCAGCGACAGCGCGTCGTTGGGCGCGAGCTGCACATCGGGCCCGGCAATATCGACATGGCGATCGGCCCCTTGCGCATAAGGGGCCAGTTCGGTGCGGATCACCAGGTCGACCGGCGTGGCGCCCCAGTCCGACTGGGTCAGCAGGTCGTGCGTGGCCGACAGCGCGCGGATGCGGCCTTCCAGGCTTTCCACGAAACTGTCGAGATCGCGGGCGCGGCGGCGGGTCAGCGCGATGATCGACAGCACATTGGCCAGCGTGTTCTTGACCCGGTGGTTAAGCTCGCGCGTCAAGGAATCGCGGATCGAGGATTGCTGTTCGAACCAGGCGAGCGACAGGCGATCCTCTGCCACCTGCTGGCTGACCAGCCGCGCCAGGACCAGCAGCAGCGTGGCCACGAGCAGGCCGAACAGCAAGGTCATCACCGACAGCATGCTGAGCATCATCGCCGGGGGCGCTTCCACCACCAGCAGCCAGCGCCGCCCGGCAACATCCACCCAGCGCCGCACCATGCGGCCGGAATGAATCTCGGGCTGCTGCTCGGCCAGGAGCCGCGCCGGATTCTCCGCGCCATCGTAAAGACGCACGCCCAGCGGGGCGTCGGGATCGGCCGGCATCGAGGCATGCAGGAAATCGCTGGCCGCAAACGGCGTGAACACGAACCCGCGCAAGGTGCGGCTGCCATCGTCGCGGCTGGCGCCGAACACCGGCATGTACATGACGAACCCGGCCGGGCCGCCGGCGTGGCCTGCCAGCACCAATTGCAGCTTGCCCGAAACGATCGGCCGCTCCACCAGTTCGGCGCGGTCCATCGCTGCACGGCGCACCGGGTCGCTGGCCATGTCGAACCCGATCGAATGGCGGTTGCGCGGCGTTTCGGGGACCAGGTACATCACCGGCACGGCATAGCCGCGCGCGGCATATCCGGCCGGCTGCACCACGAAGGGCAAGGCCTTTTCGCCCGTACCGTCGCGATGGGTGCTGCCATCGCGCATCACCCGCTCAACCATCGGCACATCCTCGCGCGCCACCCGCATGCCCCAGCCGATGCCGTTGACGCCGCTATCCGCGCCTTCCATCTGCAGCCGCCCGACGAACGAGCGAAACAACGATGCATCCACCGAGCGGCGCGTGGTAAACAGCGCGGCGGCCGAGCGAAGATAAGCAGCATTGCCGTTGGCGCGCCGCTCCAGGCCGGAGGACACTTCCTGGGCGATCTTGTCGAGCTGGGCGATCTCGCGCTGGCGGTCGGCGCGTTCGATGGCGAACACGCTCAACACGGTGACAGCCATCGTCAAGGTGAAGATGCCCACGGGCAAAGCCCGCGGGAACCGCTCATACCATCTTGGCGCCAGGTTCTTTTGGGAGAACAGTTTCTCCACGTGCGCTTGCGATCCCTTTATCTTGCCATTCCAACGCAACCCGGCCCTACCGATGCCGCGCGATCATGCCTGATGCAACGCACGGCGCAAGCACCTGTGCCCGCGTCGCCGGGGCATTCCGTCGCTTTGCGCACGGTTTGTATCCCATCATCACGCCGCCATGGCAGTGGCAGCCGGGCGATGTGGCCAAATGAGACACGGGAACGGCGATTTCGCGGGAACCGATTGTGCACGGTTTCGTTCCACTTGCGCAATTACCCAAGACACCGGGCACCTGTGATTCTGGCGGCCCCATGGTGTATGCATGGCTGTGCCACCGGCAATGGTGTCAGTGGTTCAATTCTTGCGACGACCCATGGGGGGAGGCGAAGCCGAAAGCGAATGTCGAAAGATAAACCTATGAAAACCCTGGGGACCCGGCGGCGCAACAGCGCGCGGGCCAAATCGCCCGAATGGGCCGACGGTTTGCGCCGCCTCTACGATTCCGTCGTGGAGGAACCTTTGCCCGACAGCTTCGCGCAGTTGCTCGACAAGCTGGACGGCGACGCAAATGGCTGAGGCCCCGCGCCCCCCGGCAGATTCCAAGGGCGATACCGCTGCCGCCACCCCAAACACCGCCGCGCACAACGCCGTGGCCTTCAAGCGCGAACTGACCGGGGTGATCCCGCATCTGCGCGCGTTTGCCCGCGGCCTTTGCGGCCGCCCCGATCTGGCCGACGATCTCGTGCAGGAAACCCTGCTCAAGGCATGGGCCGCGCAGGAACGGTTCGAACCGGGCACTTCGATGCGCGCCTGGACGTTCGTCATTCTGCGCAACGCCTATCTGACCGACATGCGCCGCAACCGGTTTCGCGCGGAATACGATGAAACCGTGGCGGAACGCGTGCTGGTTGCGCCGGCCGGCCAGGAAAGCCCGCTGCACTTGTCCGACATGCACCGCGCCCTGCTCACCCTTCCGCCAGAGCGGCGCGAAGCGCTGTTGCTGGTCGGGGCGGGCGGCTTTTCCTACGAGGAAGCGGCCCAGATCTGCCAATGCGCCGTGGGCACGATCAAAAGCCGCGTCGGCCGCGCCCGCGCCGCACTGGCCCAGATGATCGACACGGGGCAACTGCCGCGCCGCAGCACGGATGACGCGGTCGCGCATGATGCGATCATGCACGAGCTGGATACGACCGTGCAATCGGGCGGGTAAGCCCCGCCTTGGCCCGCTGACCCTGTCGCCTGGATCGCGCCCGTGCACGGGTGCACCAGTCGTGCCGCAAAGCGTGCCCGCACGGCCGCCTGCCCCTTGATTGCGCCAGGGGGCAAGCCCAAGACCGGACCCGGCGAATCACCGCCATCCCCCAGGCCGTGCCCGTGTCGCGAAACGATTCCGAACTGACCTCTCCCCCGCGAACCGATGCCGAACGCATCGAAACGCAGGAGGCTGCCTCTGGCGTGCAAACGCAGCAGGCGCGCCTGCAATCGGCCATCCTGCTGCTCTTGGGCCTGGGCCTGTTCTTTGCCCTGCCGTTCGTGCTGTCGATCGGATCGGTGGTGTTCCTGCCGCCGGTCACGGCGGTGGTGCTCACCATCGTGCTGGCGCCGGCGGCAGACCGGCTGGTGCGGCTTGGCCTGCCCAACATGCTCGCCTCGTTCCTCGCGCTGATCCTGCTCATCGCGGTGGTGGTAGCGGCGCTCTCGCTCATCCTGCAGCCGGCCTATGACATGGTGGACCAGGTGCCGGCGATGGCGCGCCGGGTCAGCCTGCGCTTTGCCGAATTGCGCAGCAACCTGGCGTGGCTCAACGATATCAACCGCCAGATCGGCCGCCTGACCGGCAATGCCACCACGCGCGAAGTGGTGGTGGCTTCGCCTTCGGTGATCGAGCAGGTGGCGTTCGCCACGCCCAGCGTGCTGATCGAGGTGCTGCTGACCTTCCTGCTGACGTTCTTCATGATCGAATCGCGCATCCGCACCAAGCGGCGCCTGCTGTTCGACCGCCACAGCTTTGGCGCGTCGGTGCGGATCGCCCGGGTGATCCGCGCGGTGCAGGATCGCGTCGCTTCGTACATTCTCACCGTTGCCCAGATCAACCTGGGCGTGGGCGCGATCGTGGCCGGTGGCGCCTGGGCCTTTGGCTTTGCCGCCCCGATCATGTGGGGTGGCCTCGCCTTCGTGCTCAATTTCCTGCCTTATGTCGGGCCGCTGGCGATGACCGCGCTGCTGGTCCTGGTGGGCGTGGGCACGGCCAGCACGGTGGCCCTTGGGCTCCTGCCGGCGCTGGCTTTCCTCGGCCTCCATGCGGTTGAGGCCAATTTCGTGACGCCTTCGATCCTGGGTGCGCGGCTTACGCTCAACCCCGTGTCGATCCTGGTGTCGATCAGCTATTTCTCGTGGATCTGGGGGGCCCTCGGCGCACTACTTTCAGTGCCGATCTTGCTAACGCTCACGGCCCTGGTCGATCACCTGGGTCGGCCCAACCTGGTCGGCTTCCTGTTTGGCGAGCCGCTGTTCCAGCCTGGGCTGATCGCGCAGGACGAATTGCACGATCCCGAGGAACCCGGCCTGTTGCCCGATGAAGACGGCATGCCGGCCCGTCCGCGCACCGCGCACGCGGTGTGACACAAAAAAGGGCAGGCCTTGTGGGCCTGCCCTTTTTTGTTAGGCTGCGCTCGCGCGCGGCGATCAGGCCGGGTAGGCCCAGACCGTGCCACGGCCGAGGTTTTCGGCAGCAAAGCCCCAGTTGAGGTGCTTTTCGATCACGCCCTTGAGATAGTCGGGACGCAGGTTCTTGTAATCGACGTAGTAGGCGTGTTCCCACAGGTCGATCACCAGCAGCGGATTGCCCGACAGGTCGGAATACGTCGCCGCGTCGTGGGTCTGTTCTACCGCCAGCTTGCCGTCCTTGGCCACCAGCCACACCCAGCCCGAGGCAAAGTGCGCGGCGCCTTGCGCAGCCAGTTCGGCCTTGAGCGCGTCGAGCGAGCCGAACGAGGCTTCGATCGCGGCGGCCAGGTCACCGGTCGGTTCGCTGGTTTCGGGCGTCAGGCTGTGCCAGTAGAAGCCGTGGTTCCAGGTCTGGGCCGAGTTGTTGAACAGGCCCTTGTCGCCCTTGGCTTGCGCCGCGGCAACGATGTCTTCCAGGCTCTTGTCGGCCAGGTCGGTGCCGTCGATCGCGGCATTGGTCTTGTCGACATAGGCCTTGTGGTGCTTGCCGTGGTGCGTCTGCAGGGTCACCGCCGAGATCGTGGGATCCAGCGCGCTGTCAGCATAGGGCAGCGGAAGAAGGGAAATCGCCATGGTCGCTCCGTTTCGTCAGGGAATTGGGCAATGCCAAACCAACGCCTCAGGTCGGCATCGGTTGCCATCGCGGCCTATGCCATTTGACAGCGATTTCCAGTGAATTTTTCTGATCGTGGTCCAAGCGCAAACTGATCAATCGTCATGGGCGGCCACCGCCGCCGTCACGGCCACGTCCATCGTCACGTTGCCCAGCGTGCGCATCAGGTCGGGCAGCATTTCCACCGCCACCAGCAAGGCCAGCGGCTCTACCGGAACGCCCATGGCCAGCGCGATCGGCCCGATCGAGGTAACGAAGCTGATCGTGCCGGGCAGGCTGACCGCGCCAAAGCTCATCACGCTGGCCACGGCAAAGCCGGCCAGCATGTGCCAGCTATCGACCGGCACCCCGAACCAGTGCGCCACATAGATCGCCACGGCGAAGTTCATCGCCGGGCCGGTGCCGCGAAACAGCGCAACCGCGAGCGGCAGCACCAGTTCGCTGGTGGCATCGCGCAGGCCCAGGCTGCGGCAGGCGTTGAGCATGGCGGGCAGCGAGGCGAGCGAGGACTGGGTGGACAGCGCCAGCGCCTGCGACGGCAGCATGGCGCGGGCAAAGGCGCCCAGCGGCTGGCGCCCGGCCAGCACTGCCAGCGGATAGGCCGCCAGGAACACCACGGTGCCGGTCAGCCCCACGATCATCACGTAATGCGCCAGGGCCCCGATCGCGGCGGTGCCGCTCTTGGCCGCCACCACCAGGCTCAAGGCGAACACCCCCACCGGCCCGCACCACAGCACCCAGCCGATCACCACCAGCATGGCGCCGGCGATGGCCTCGAAAAAGACCAGCAGGCTTTGCCGCTGCGCCGCCACCAGCCGGGTTGCCGCCATGGCGAACACGCCAGTGAACAGGATCACCGGCAAGACCGCATCGCCGGCGGCCGAAGTGAACACGTTGACCGGCACCATCGATGTCACGAAATCGGCAAGCGAAGGCATCGTCGTGGCCGTATCGGCCGCCGCCGCGCCGACGTTGGCGCGCAGCGCCGCGCCCGCCCCTTGCGGGATCGGGACCAGCGCCAACAGCAGCGGGGTAAACAGCCCGGCCATGGCCGAACCACCCACCAGCACCACCATGAACCAGGCCAGCGCGCGGCGCGCCATCGCCCCGGCGCGGGCGGCCGCCACGGTCTGCACCACGCCGGTGAACAGCAGCGCCACCACCAGCGGCATGATCGTGGCGCGCAAGGCCCGCAGCCACAGATCGCCCACCGGCCCTGCCACGGCCAGGACTGGCGGCAGGGCGCCCGGCGCGGCAAAGGCCAGGGCCAGCCCCAGCGCCAGTCCACCGACCAGGCCCAGGAAAATCCACAGCGCCGGTACGCGCGTGATCGGGGGAAGGCCGCCTTCGGGGGCGGATGACGGATCGGTAATCGCTTGGTTCATGCCATGGTGAGAATAATGGTGTAGGGAGCCAGTGCAATGGGGCCTTGGGGGCGCCAAGCAAAGGGACAAGATCTTCGCGATGGGACGCAAATTCTTCGGCACCGATGGCATCCGGGGCCGGACCAATGCCGGGGTGATGACCGCGGCAACCGCCATGAAAGTGGGCCAGGCGGCCGGCACCTATTTCCAGCGCGGCGATCACCGCCACCGCGTGGTGATCGGCAAGGACACGCGCCTTTCGGGCTATATGCTGGAAAACGCGATGACCGCCGGGTTCACCAGCGTGGGGATGGACGTGGTCCTGCTCGGCCCCCTGCCCACGCCCGCCGTCGCCATGCTCACGCGCGAGATGCGCGCCGACGTGGGCGTGATGATCTCGGCCAGCCACAACCCGTTCGAAGACAACGGCATCAAGCTGTTTGGCCCCGATGGCTTCAAGCTGTCGGATGAAGACGAACTGGCGATCGAGGCGCTGCTGGAGGAAGACCTGGGCCTGGCCCCGGCCACCGACGTGGGCCGCGCCCGCCGCATCGAGGATGCGCGCGGCCGCTATATCCACGCGGTCAAGGCCTCGCTGCCGCACAACCTGCGCCTGGATGGGCTGCGCATCGTGGTCGATTGCGCCAATGGCGCAGCCTATACCGTGGCCCCTTCGGCGCTGTGGGAACTGGGCGCGGAAGTGATTGCCATCGGCGTCGAACCCAACGGCAAGAACATCAACCTCGGCGTCGGCTCCACCCATCTCGACGCGATCAAGGCCAAGGTCCGCGAAGTGCGCGCCGACATCGGCATTGCGCTCGATGGCGATGCCGACCGCCTGATCGTGGTGGATGAAAAGGGCCAGACCGTGGATGGCGACCAGATCATGGCGCTGATCGGCAGCCAGATGGCCAAGCGCGGCGCGCTGACCGGCGGCGGCGTGGTCGCTACGGTCATGTCCAACCTCGGCCTCGAACGCTTCCTCAAGGCCCAGGGGCTGGACCTGGTGCGCACCGCCGTGGGCGATCGCCACGTGCTGGAAAAGATGCGCGAGGGCGGCTTCAACGTGGGCGGCGAGCAATCGGGCCACATGATCCTGACCGACCACGCCACCACCGGCGACGGCACGATCGCCGCGCTGCAGGTGCTGGCCGCGCTGGTTTCCAGCGGCAAGCCCGCCAGCCAGACGCTGCATCTGTTCGATCCCGTGCCCCAGTTGCTCAAGAACGTGCGCTTTGCCGGGGGCAAGCCGCTGGAGGCCAATAGCGTCAAGGACGCCATCGCCCAGGCCGAAGCGCGCCTTGCCGGGCGCGGCCGCTTGGTCATCCGCCCATCGGGCACCGAACCGGTGATCCGCGTGATGGCCGAAGCCGACGACGCCGACGAAGTGGCCGAAGTGGTTGAAACCATCTGCGACGCCGTGCGCAAAGCCGCGGCTTAGTTTGCTGCAAAACGCGCATAAGCGCGTTTTGCGTGCGGCACCGGCCCACTCCCCCACCCGGCCTCCCAACGATAGTACCTTGTGGGAGGCGGTGGGGGAGTGGTCCGGTGCCGCAAACCGAAGGACCGACAATGCTGGCCATGCACCCCGATTGCGAACGCTGTGGCACCGAACTGCCGGCCGAAGCGCCCGGCGCGTTCATCTGCTCGTTCGAGTGCACGTTCTGCGCCGAATGCGCCGAAGACCTGGATGACCGCTGCCCCAATTGCCAGGGCGAACTGATGGACCGGCCCACCCGGGCCAAGGCGCTGCACGCCAAGCATCCACCGGCCAAGGAACGCCGCTACAAGCCCTGAACGTGCCATCCGGGCGCCAGCGTGGCTGGCGCCCGGATGGGCAGGGATCAATTCTTGCGCGCGGTGGCGATCCCGTTGATCGCGAGCGCGTCACCATTCTGGTAGGACCAGTGCGCGCCCACTTCCTCCGCACCCGGCCCGAAGAATTGCCCCATCATCGTCTGCACGCTGCGGCTGTCGTTCAGCGTGAACGCCCCGTTGCTGCCCATCGTGCCGCTTTGCGAGAACGTGCCCACGGTGCGGGCCGTGTCCTCGGTGGTCGATAGCGCCACTTTCGCGGTCAGCGCGCCGGTATCGAAGTTGGCCGAAAAGCTGCTGGTGCCCTTCAGCCCGCCGCTATAGTCCAGCGCCCCGACATGGCCCTGCCCCATGGCCTCGCCCTTGTAGGTGGCGCTGCCGCTGGTGGGGCGGGCCACGGTGGGATAGCCGAAGTAGCTCAACATGCGTTGCGGATGGGTGGGATCGGCCGCGATCGTTGCCGTGATATCGGCAAAGCCGAGGTAGGAGTAGGTCGTGCCCGAGCCGTCATGCTTGGCGATCAGGCCCTCGATGCTGCCACTGTTGTCGGTCAAGGCATAGTAATCGGCCAGCTTCGTGCCCTTGCCCGCCACGATGTTCGATTTGTCGAGCGCGAAGACGGAAAGGCCGAAGACCTGCGAGAACGGGCGGAATTCATACTTTCCCGAAGCGGGCGTCCACTGCACCATGGCATAGCCGTATTCGAGCTCCGTCTGCGATATCGGCGCATAGTCGAAGGCCTTGGTCAGCACCTGATCGGCAAAGCCGCCGAACCGCGACGAGTCGATGCCCTGGAACGTGCCAAACGCGGTGCCGCCGGCACTGCCCCCGCTCGCCTGCCAGGTGCCGGCCACTTCGTTGGCCTTGGGACCGAAGAAATTGCCCGCCAGCGTGCCGCTGTAGCGGTCAAACGTCAGCGAGGTTGAAAAGTTGTTGGCGCTGGCCGCCAGCGTGCCGCTGCCGCCCAGGGCACCGACCCGGTCTGGCGTGCGGAAGCGGGTGGCCAGGTAATAGCTTTCGCCCAGCGTCATCGTGCCCGACAGCCCGATGGCGCCCGTGGTGAAATTCACATCGAGCGCGCCGGTGGCCGAGGCAAGCAGGATGTTCTTACTGTCGTTTTCCACCGCATAGCCGCGCAGCGACAGGCCATAATGGCCCGTCCCCGCAACCGGCATCGCGGCCGTGGGCGTGACCGCGCCGAACACGGCATTGTCGAACCGGTTGGTCTGCACCCCGCCGCTGGTGGTGGCGGTATAGGTCGTCAGCGTGGCGCTATAGCTGGCGGTCGCCACGTTGAGCGCTGGCGTGCGGGAATAGCCATAATCGTAATAGGTACGCGTGCCGGCCGGCGTGGTGAGCGTATAATGGCTGCCGTCCCACGCGATCGTCATCGCCACGTCGCCCTGGGTCACGCTGCCGAACGTCTGCGCGGCATCGTTGTCGTCGATCGGCGCGGTGGAGGTGAACGTGGCCTCCTTGGCCGTCGTGGTCAGGATGACCGGCGTTGCCGGATGGCCATCGGCAAAGGCCAGGGCGCCCGTGCCGCTCTTGCGCCCGGTCATCGTGCCGACGGCGACCGAGGAATAGACATCGGTGCGGGTGGACTTGGTGGCAAAAGCCAGGCCGATCTCATCGGCGTTGGGACCATAGAATTGGCCGTTGAACGTGCCGGTCTGGTCGGGGACGCCGCCCAGTTGCAACGCGCCCGAAATGGCATTGGCCGACGAAGACAGCGTTCCGCTGCCGTGAAAATCATCGGTGAAAGGCTGGCCAGGAATCTTGACGATAGTGCCGGTCAACACGAGCTGCCCCGAAGCGAACTCGACCGCCGCCGTGCCGCTGCCCACCAGCGGCTCGGTGCCCGCGCCGGTGGTGCGCACGCCCAGCACATCGAGGGCATAGATGGCACTGCCCGTGCGCGGCACCGCCGCGTCGGCGGTCGGCGCGCCATAGACCAGCGCATCCACCGTGCCGCTGCCCGAATTGGTGCCGACCACCGAATGCTCCCAGAACGCGCTGCCGACATAGCGATAAGTCAGCGTGCCCGAAGTGCCGGGCTTGGTCACGGTGAGGAAGTCGGTCGTGCTGCCGTTGCGCTTGGCATAGACGGTGGCCGTGGCGCTGGACTGGCTGGCATCGATCTCGCTCTTGGCGAAGGTGATCGATCCGCTCGGGCTGCTCAGTGAATAAGTCTGCGCCGCAGCGTCATAGCGGAACGTCGCGGTGGTCGATGCAGCCGTGACCTTGGGCCGCAGGCTGGAATCGAAACTGCCCGTGGCGCGCACGGCCAGGGTGGCAAAGCTTTCCGTCTTGAGCGGCCCGAGCAGATCGGCATTGACCGGCCCGGTGGGCGTTGGCGTGGGCGTGGGGCTGGGCGTCGGATCGGGCGTGCTCGCCACTTCGCCGCCCCCGCCGCAGGCCGAAAGCACCAGCGCCAGCGGCCAGGCGGCCCACCCACGCGCCGCACCGTGCCGGGCACCCTGCCCGGCACGCATCCCTTGCAATGCCATTCCCTGTTCCCCTGTTGCCCGCCTTCGTCGCCGGCAATCCAGCGCCATTACGTGGCGCCCGATTGCGTTCGTCGGCGTGGTACCATTCCGGCTGCGCCCTGCAACGCCTTTTGCAACCTTAATAAACCTATTGTTTCGGATTATCGCGGACCCCGCCCAAGGACGAATTGCCTTGCCCCCGCTTCGGGCGCATTCTGCGCGCGGGGGGAGAAAAGCCATGCACGAACACGAATGGCGCCGGCAGATCGTGAGCGAGATGCATTTGCGCCGCTGGCCGGTGCTGCGCGCACCGATGCAGGTGGTGCAGATGGTGCGGCTGGTCGGCGATGCAGAGCGCGATGCCGAATGGGCGGCGTGGGGCGCCATGCCGGATGGCGGCGAAGTGCGCCGCGCCTATCGCCGCCACGTTTCGGGCACGCTTGCCGGCGGTCTGGCTTTCACCTGGGAACGCCATAGCGAAGCGAGCACGCAGACGCTTTTCGCCCCGGCCGATGCGGGCGACGCGCTGGACCAGGCGATCGGCTGGATGGAAAGCCTGCCAGGCGCCACCGTGCGCGCCACGCGGCTGCTGATCGTGGCCGACGAAGCCGCCGCCGAAGCGGCCTTGCCCGCGATGGGCTTTGCCGGGGAGGACCTGGTTTCGTGCCACGTGGCGGGCGCCATGCGCATCTGGTCGGATTTCCGCATCGCGCCCGATGGCTATGGCCGCATGCTGGTGGCCGCTGGCGGGCTGGAAGGGGGCGACCTGACCCGCGCCGTGCAGCGGCTGCAGGAACTGGGCAACTACCGCAACCTTGCCCTGCTCGGCCTGCCGGTGGCGCGCGCGGCCTGGCCCCGGCTGGACGAGGCGGAAGCCGATCTGCGCCAGTTGGGCGAAGCACTCACCCGCAGCGACGTGCGCGACGATGATCTCATGGCCCGGCTGTCCACGCTCTCGCTGGCCATTGCCGCCGTCGCCAGCAGCACCGACTATCGCATGAGCGCTACGGCCGCCTATGCCCTGCTGGTGGACGAGCGCTTGGCCGACCTTGCGCCACACCCCATTCCCGGCTTCCTTTCGCTGGCCGAATTCACCCAGCGCCGCTTTCTGCCCGCCGTGCGCACCTGCGCGGCTTTTTCCCGGCGCGAAGCCCAAGTGGCGGCGCGCGCCGGACAGTTCACCGCCCTGCTGCGCGCACGCATCGAAACCCGCATCGAAAACCAGAACGGGGCGCTGCTCGCCTCGCTGGAACGCAGCGCAGCGCGCCAGTTGCGCTTGCAACACCTGGTCGAAGGGCTGTCGGTCGTGGGCATCAGCTATTATGCCACGGCGCTGATCGGGCACATGCTGGAAGGCGGGGAAAGCCTGGTGCATTTCGATGCCCGCCTCGCCGTCGGCGTGCTCACCCCGCTGGTCGTTCTCGCCACCTGGCTGACACTGCGCCGGGCGCGCCAACAGGTGTGGCACGGCAACGCCAGCGAATAATCGTGATAATGGTTATAGCACGCGAAACATGACCAAGGCATCGACCATGCCATGGCGCGGGTGGTCAAACGCGCCGGGCAGGCGGCCGACCACGGCAAAGCCCATCGCCTGCCACAGGTGTACCGCCGGCGCATTGGTGCTGACCACGCAATTGAACTGCATCGCGCGAAATCCTGCGGCCCGCGCGGCATCGAGCGAATGGGCGCACATCGCGCGCGCCACGCCGCGGCCGGCGGCGGCGGGCGCGGTCATGTAGCCGCAATTGGCCACGTGGCTGCCGCGCCCCTGCTGGTTGGCGCGCAAGGTATACGTGCCGAGCACCGCGCCTTGGGCATCCTGCGCCACGAAGGCCTGGCGGCCAGCGCCACACCAATAATCTAACGCCGCGTCGCGCGGCATGTCCTGCGGCAAGGCATAAGTTTCCCCGGCACGGATCACCGGCTCCACAATGGCCCAGATCGCGGCGGCATCGGCAGGCTGGGCCGGCCGGATGGCAAGGCCGGTCACACCGCCACGTCCGCCATGCGGGCGGCGAACCACGGCTTCATCCGCGCCAGCGCGTCTTCCACTTCGGCGGTGGAAACAGCAAAGCTGATGCGGAAGAAGCGGCGCCCTTCGACCGGATCGAAATCGATCCCCGGCGCGGTCGCCACGCCCGTGTCTTCCAGCAGTTTCAGGCAGAACGCCATCGAATCGTCGGTGAGATGGCCAATATCGGCCCACACGTAAAACGCGCCATCGGGCGGGGCGATGCGCGCCAGGCCCAGGTCTGGCAGCGCATCGAGCACCAGTTGCCGGTTGCGTGCATATGTCGCGAGATGGCCTTGCAGTTCGGACTCGCAATCAAATGCCACCAAGCCGGCGTTCTGGCTCAAGACCGGGGGCGTCAGGAACAGGTTGCCCATCCGCGCGCGCGCCTGGTCCACCAGGGCAGGCGGCACCACCAGCCAGCCGAGCCGCCAGCCAGGCATGGAGAAGTACTTGGAGAAGCTGTTGACGATCACCGCCTCGGGATCGACCGTCAGCAAGGTCTGCGCCTGCGCGCCGTCATAAGTGAGGCCGTGGTAGATCTCGTCGCTGATCACCGCGATGCCGCGTTCGCGGCACACTTTGGCAATGGCGGCGAGTTCGTCGGGCGCGATCACCGTGCCGGTGGGATTGGCGGGACTTGCCAGGATCAGCCCGTCGGGCGCGGGCTCCATCGCCGCCAGCGCGGCAGCGGTAACGTTGAAGCGCTCAGCCGGCCCGCAGACCAGTTCCACCGGCACCATGTGCAGCGCGCGCAAGGTGTTGCGATAGGCAACATAGCCGGGCCGGGCGATCGCCACCCGCGCGCCGGGCGCAAAGCGCAAGGTCAGCGCCATGACCAGCGCGGGGGATGCGCCGCAGGTCAGCACGACCTGCGCGGGATCGACGATGACCCCGGCGGTTTCACGGTAATGGCGGGCGATCCGCGCCTTGAGTTCCTGGCTTTCCCAATAGCCTTGCGCGTCGGTGTCCAGCACCGCGTGCGCCCGCGCGATCGCGGCAGACGGCGCGCTGGTGGAAGGCTGGCCGAATTCCATGTGGATCACCGGGCGCCCGGCAGCGGCGGCATCGGCCGCCATGCGGTGTGCCAGGGTGGAAACGGCAATGGCGTGAAAGGGTTCGATCTGCGCAGTCATGGCCATGGCGCCTAACACGATTTGCCCTTCCAGCCTATCCGCCCGCCCACTTGAGCGCGGGCCCGACCCGGCGCACGGCGGCCAAGCTTTCTGCCAGATGAACCAGCCGTAATCTGCCCGTCATCACGCGGGCGGGATGCATCAGGCACCGGCAAGGCGCGGGGACAGCGCACAGACGGGCCACACAGCGATGCCGAACCGACCGGGACACCACGTGTTCCTTCATTCCGCTGCGCCGGATCCCGGCCTGCCCGCCGGGCCGCCCACGCCCGTCAACGAAGCCCAGACCACCGATCTTGCCGGCAATTCGCTGGTCGCCCTGCCCGGCAGCGGCCCTTGCGCCACGGTGGAAGCCCGTGCCAACCAAGCGCAATGCCGCAATGCCGATACCGCCGGCTTTCCGGCGGCGGCGCTGGCCTGCATCGCGCTGGCCTGCGCGGCGCTTGCCGCTGGGCTGTGGATCGTGGCGGGCAGGGAACTGCGCGCCTGGATCGACGGGCAAGGCTGGCACTGGCAATCGGCCTCGCGCGCGGCGGCCGCGCGCAGCCCGGCTGCCCACGCCTTGCGCCGCCGCCGCCATATCGGCCTGGGCATCGTCGTGCTCGCGCTTGCCCTGGCGATCGTCAGCCTGTTCGCCGGCCAGCCGGGATAAGCTGACGCCTGTTTCGCCCGCTGCCCGTGTTGGCGGCGTGCCGTCTTTCGGGCAGGCGCCGGGGCCATGCCGGACGCCCCATTGCCATGGCCGGGCGCTCCGTTACACTGCGTGTCATCTGTCGCCCTCTTGCCAGGCATGGCCCGCCCGTGACGCATCTCGACGATACCCTGCTGCTCAACCTCTATGGCTCGATCGAGCAGGAAGGTCGCTGGCTGGCCGTGCTTGATCTGCTGCGCGAGCGGCTGGGCGTGCACAGCGCGGTGGCGCAAGTGCTGTCTTCGGCGCGCCCCTGCCTGCAACAAGTGTGGACGGCGCGCGATTCGCTGTCGCTCGAACATGCCAAGATGCACGATTCCTGGGCCAATTCCGGCGCCAATCCGCGCTTTCACCGCCGCCCGCCGCGCCGCAGCGACAGCGGCATCGGCAGCGATTTCCGCAGCCTGGACCTGAGCGACCGCGAACACGCCAGCATGCGCGAAGGCCTGGCGCGGTGCGGCGTCGGGCCGGGCTTCTGGGTGGGCTTCGGATTGACCGAAACCTCGCACTTCTCGTTGGTGTTCCATCGCGCGCCGGGCGACGATCGCGATGTCGATGCGGGCGAGGAAGCGGTGCTGCAATCCCTGCTGCCGCATTTGCGCCAGTCGGTGCGGCTGTGGCTCAACACCGCCGAAACCGCGCGCCGCGTCCGCGCGCTGGAACAGGCAGTGCGCGCCACCGATCTGGCCATGGTGGCGTGCGACCGCGCCATGCGCGTGGCCTGGCACAACCCCATGGCCGAGGCCCTGCTGGCGGGCAATCCGCACCTCACGATGCGCGGCGGCTTGCTGACCGCGCCCGCCGTGCCGGACAACGCCGCCCTGCGCGCGCTGGTGGCCGATGCCGCCACGGGCCAGGCCGACGTGCTGGCACTCGGCACCTCGGGCGACGATCCCTTGCACGTGCGCGCCGTGGCCGGCGCCAACCAGGCCGGTATCGGGGCCAGCATCGGGGCCGGCCTTTCCGGTTCGACCCGCGATGAAGTGCTGCTGCTGATCGCCGCGCCCGAGCGCCGCACGCAGGCGGCCCCTGCCGATCTGGCCCGGCTGTTCCGCCTGACCGGGGCCGAAGCCCAGTTGGCCGCCGCGCTCGCGGCCGGCACCACGCTCAGCGACTATGCCGCCCGCCGTGGGATCACGGTTGGCACCGCGCGCATCCAGCTCAAGCAGCTGTTCGGCAAGACCGGCACGGGGCGGCAGGCCGATCTCGTGCGCCTGGTGCTGCATTCCCTGTCCAGCCAGGGCCATCGCGTGGCCATTTCTCCACAACCAAACTGAGATCGCAGTCTATATCCCAAATGGGAGGTGCAGGCCGGCCTGCAACCCCTTCATCATCGCAGCGACAAAGGCGGAACGGGCTGGGCGGAACGGGCCAGACGCAACCGCCGCACGATGAGGGATAGACGATGCAGCGCAAACACTTCCATCGATCGCAGACCGCCGTTGCCCGGGGCACCCCGCTGGCCCTGGCGATCGTTTTGGCGTGGAGCGGCACGCCGGCCCTGGCGCAGGACGCAACCCCCAGCCCGGCTGCAGCCGCCGCCCCGGCCGAAACCGCCCCCGGCGAAATCGTGGTGACCGCCACCCGCCGCGCCGAAACGCTCAGCAAGGTGCCCCAGTCGGTCACCGCGCTCAGCCAGGCCTCGCTCGATGCGCGCGGGATCAAGGACATTTCCGGGGTCGTGCGGCAGACGCCGGGCATCCAGTTCGATCCCAATGGCTTTGGCAACCAGACCAACATCGCCATTCGCGGCGTCAGCTCCACCGTGGGTGCGGCCACCACCGGCGTCTATATCGACGATACCCCGATCCAGAGCCGGGTGGTGGGCTATTCCACCACCAACGCCTTTCCCGCGGTGTTCGACCTGGCGCGGGTGGAAGTGCTGCGCGGGCCGCAGGGCACCCTGTTCGGCGCCGGATCGGAAGGCGGCACGGTGCGCTTCATCACCACCCAGCCCAGCCTGACCGAAACCCGCATCTATGGCCGGGCCGAAGCGGCGGCCACGCAGGGCGGCGCGGCATCGGGCGAGCTGGGCGTGTCGATCACCGCCCCGCTGATCAAGGACAAGCTGGGGATCGCCGCCAGCGTCTGGTATCGCCACGATGGCGGCTGGATCGACCGGCAGAACGCCAACCCGGTGGTGACCAACCCACCATACCTCAAGAACGTCAATTCCAGCTGGACCCAGGTGGCCCGTGTCGCGCTGAAATGGGCGCCGGTCGATGGCGTGGAAGTGACGCCGTCGCTCTATTATCAAAAGCGCGTCAACGCCGACACCAGCCCGTGGTGGGAAAGCCAGTCTGACGCATCGAAGGGCAAGTACGTCAGCGGCGCCCCCAATGGCTCGCCCGATCGCGACCGCTTCTACATGCCCGCGCTCAACATCAGCGCCAACCTGGGCGGGGTGCAGCTGATCAGCAACACGTCCTACTATGTGCGCGACCAAAGCGGCGAGATCGACTATTCCACGATCTGGCCCGCCGTGTTCGTCGGCAGCCCCTGGGTGGGCACCGATCACAAGGCCCTGGCCTACATGCGCAACGACCAGCGCACCTTTACCCAGGAAGTGCGCCTGCAATCGGCCGACAGCAACGCCGCGCTCACCTGGGTGCTGGGCGGCTTCTATGCCAAGTCGGTCCAGCATTTCGGCGAGCAGGTCTATGACCCCGATTTTGCCGATATCTTTGGCGGCGTGCCGCCCGAAGTGGTGCTGGGCACGCCGCTGGTCGATGGCAAGTATTCGCTGGCTGGCGACGGGCGCGGCGCCGATGCGCAGATCGCCGGCTTTGCCGAAGGTTCGCTCAAGCTGACCGATACGCTCAAGGTCACCGCCGGGGTGCGCGTGGCGCACACCAAGTTCGAAGGCAACTCGCTGTTCCAGGGGCCGGTTTCGGGCTACCAGTTGCAGAACAACCAGTCGGTCAGCGAAAACCCGGTCACGCCCAAGTTCGCGCTCAACTGGCAGGCCACGCCCACCACACTGCTCTATGCCACGGCGGCCAAGGGCTATCGCATCGGCGGCACCAACGCGCCCGTGCCGCTCAGCCAGTGCGGCGCCGATCTGGCCGGCTTCGGCTTTTCCGATGTGCCCTCCACCTACAAGTCGGACAGCCTGTGGAGCTATGAAGCCGGGGCCAAGACGCGCGTGGGCGGGGTGAGCCTGGCGGCCAGCGCCTATCACGTGGATTGGAGCAACATCCAGCAGAACGTCTATCTCCAGCATTGCGGCGCGCAGTTCACCGCCAACCTGGGCAAGGCGCGCAGCCAGGGCTTCGATCTTCAGGCCACGGCCCGCGTGGCGCCCGGCTTCACGCTGGACGGCACGGTGGCCTATACCAATGCCCGTCTCACCCAGAACGTGAGCGGCCTGGCCAATCCGGCGCCCGGCTATCTGATCGCGGCGGTGGGCGATCACCTGGAAACCCACCCGTGGACCGCCACGCTGGGCGCCAGCTATGAAACCAGCCTGGGCGCGGCCACCGGCTATCTGCGCGCCGATTACCAGTACAAGAGCAAGGCCAAGATGGCCGCGCTCACCGATCCGCGCACCAGCGGTTATGATCCGGGCGCCTATCCCCTGCCCCAGGTGCACTATGCCAGCCTGCGCGCCGGGGTGCGCCATGGCGTCTACGATCTGTCGGTCTTCGTCGACAACCTGACCAACGAGACGACGATCCTCTCCCGCTCCATCGAAGTGGCGGGCGTGGGCAGCTATCGCAACCTGTCGCAGCGGCCCCGCACCTTCGGCCTCACCCTGGTGATGCGCCAGTAATGCCGGCCTGAAGTTTGACTGGGCGCCCCGGCCGGGGCGCCGCCTGCCTGGGCCGGAAGCAACCCTGACGCTTCCGGCCCCCTTTCCCCCTTGTCGATCATCCAGAAGGTATCCCTGCCATGGCTTTCCGCCCCAAGGCCGCCCTCACGTTTGCCTGTGCCACCCTTGCCCTGTGCGCCAGCGCCGCTGCCAGCGCGCAGACCGCGCCGCCCCATGTGCTGCCCAATGGCGCCGTGCCGCCCAACCTTGCCGCCGCGCGCACCCACATGCTTGAAGCGCCGGAAAACATGCTGGCCTTCCACAACATGGACCAGCTGTTCCAGACCCGCCCGGTGCCCCGCTCCGGCCCCATCGCCGCGCTGCCGCGCGCGGACAAGGCCCTGCCCGACGCCGTGCTGGGCACCACGCGGATGAGCGAAGATGCCTGGGAAGACCGCACCTTCACCAACGCCATGCTGGTGATGCGCGATGGCAAGATCGTGCACGAAAGCTATCGCAACAACACCGACGCTGCCACGCACTACATCTCGTTCTCGATGGCCAAGTCGATCACCTCGCTGCTGGTCGGCATCGCGGTTAACCAGGGGGCGATCAAGTCGATCGACCAGCCGGTCACCGACTACGTCCCCGAGCTCAAGGGTTCGGGCTATGACGGGGTTACGATCCGCCAGGTGCTGCAGATGCGCTCGGGCGTGGATTACGAGGAACGCTACGATTTCGGCGCCACGCCCAGCACGGCCGCCAAGATCTTCCTCAACGCCATCGTCGCCAATACCGAACGCTTTGCCGATACCGCGCCGCGCCTGGGCCGCAAGTGGAAGCCGGGCAGCCATTTCAACTATTCCACGCTCGATACCAGCGTGCTGGGCTGGATCCTGGAACGCGCGACCAGGCAGCCGCTCGCCAGTTTCATGGCGCAGAACCTGTGGCAGCCGATGGGCATGGAATCCTATGGCTACTGGCTGGCCGACGGTGCGCCCGGGGTGGGCCGCGAACTGAATGGCATGGGCTATAACGCCACGCTGCGCGATTTTGCCCGGCTGGGGCAGATGATGCTGGACCAGGGCAGGTTCAACGGCCGCCAGATCGTGCCGGCCGAGTGGGTGCGCCAGTCCACCGCGATGATCCCCAATGCCGATCCCGGCACGCCTGCGCCGCCGCCGGAAGTGACCGATCCCTTCGCCCGCTCGGGCTATGGCTTCCAGTGGTGGAAGCTGGATGATACCGGCGCCTATACCGCGCTCGGCCTGCAGGGGCAGTTCATCTATGTCCACCCCGCCACGCGCACGGTGATCGTCAAGCTCAGCTTCTTCCCGCCCGAAGGATCGGACCTGGGCAATCGCGCGCTGGAAGAAACCCTGGCCTATTTCAAGACGCTGACCACCTGGGCCGGCACCACCCCCCGGCCCTGACACCTGCCACGCCCGCGATGGCGTGGGCGCCGGCAAGCCACCGCGCCTGCCGGCGTCCTTGCGCTCAGCGGTGGGGGAAGGTGATCTCCACCATGATGCCCTCGGGCGAGAAGCGCCGCGCGATCCGCCCGCCCAGTTGCCGTTCGGAACTGCGAATCAGCGCCGAGCCAAAGCCTTCGCGCGCCGGCACGCCGTCTTCGGGCAGCGACAATGGCGCGGCGGCGCGTTCCTGCCAGACAAGTCGCACGGTCTTGTCCGCGTCGACGCCCCAGCGCACTTCCAGCAGGCCGCCCGGCGCGGCCCAGGCGCCGTACTTGACCGCATTGGTCACCAGTTCGTGCAGCACCAGGCCCAGCGGCACGGCATGGCGGCCCGACACCACCAGGGCGCCCCCGGCCAGGTTGCAACGCTCGCTGTCCGAACGATAGGGCGCGATCGCCTTGGCCACCAGGTCGGCCAGGTCCACTTCGCCCTCGCCATCCAGCCGCCCCTGCGTCACGTCGTGCGCGGTCACCAGCGCGTGGATGCGCTTGGCGATGCGGTCCACCGCCGGCGCGGCGGCGGTGTCGCCCCGGGCCGACATCTTCACGATCGCCAGGATCACCGCGAACAGGTTCTTGACGCGGTGGTTCAATTCGCGCGCCAGCAAGTCGGCGCGATCGCGCGCTTCGGCGATCAGCGCGGCATTGGCTGCGGCGGCCTGCGCCTGCGCGGTGCGGATCACCTGCCACAGCCCCAGCACCAGCGCGATGGCGATGATCACCGCCAGCAGGCCCAGCGAGGGCACCACGCGCGCCTCGGCCACGGCGGCGCTGTCGGTTGCCGCGTCCAGCCTTGCCCGCTCGGTGCGCTCCAGCCGGCCCACCGCCTGGCGCAAGCCCTCCATCGCCAGTTGCCCTTCGTCAGACAGCGTGCGCACCCGCGCCTCGACCAGTTCGCCGCGCCGCACCAGTTCCACCGTGCCGGCCATTTCGGCCCACTTGGCATCGCCCAGCCGCTCGATCTCGTCGACCAGGGCGGCCTGCTGCGGATCGATCTCGCGCCCCAGCCTGCGGCGCAGCGCGCGTATTTCAGCAAGATAGGCCGCGTGGCCCTGGTCATAGGGTTCCAGGTAGCGACGATCGTACGTGATATAATAGCCGCGCTGCCCGGTCTCGCCATTGAGCGTGGCGGCCACGATGCCATCAAGCGCGGCGAGCACAGCACTGGTCCGTGCGGCCTGCTCGCGCTGCACCCGCTCGGCATCCACGGTGGCAAAGATCAGCGCAAAGGTGCCCAGCAATGCCAGCACCAGCACGGCAAACAAGGCCAAGGTCAGCCACGCCGGCCTGCGGCGCCATATATGGCCCGACGCGTGGGCCTGCCCGGTTTCGTCGGCAACCATGCCCCCACCTAGACAATTGCCCGCGATGCGGCAAGCGCGGTCGGGCGCGGTACGGGGGCGCGGCAAATGCTTGACGGATGCCCCCGCCTCGCTTATCGGCCCACCCCTGATTTCGGCTCGGCGTCGGTTGCGGCGGCGTGCCTGTTGTTCCGATTCGCCAGACAAGAAGAAGAGCTGAACCATGAAGCGCACTTTCCAGCCCAGCCGCCTCGTGCGTGCCCGTCGCCACGGCTTCCGCGCCCGCATGGCCACCGTCGGTGGTCGCAAGGTGCTGCGTGCCCGTCGCGCTCGCGGCCGCAAGAACCTGTCGGCCTGATCGCGTCCCTTCCGGGCACCATGTCGGATGAGGCAGGGGCGGATTTCGCCCCCTCTCCTCGGCCCCGATCTCCTCGGTGCAGTGCCCGGTTGGTCACGATTGCCAGGCGTGCGGATTTTCTCGCCGCCAATCGCGGAATCCGGGTCGCAAGGCCCGGATTCGTTCTTTTGGTGAACCCCCTTGCGCGCGCCGATGGCTCGCTGCGCTTTGGGGTGACGGTCACCAAGAAGATCGGCAATGCCGTGGTGCGCAACCGCATGAAGCGGCGCTTTCGCGCGCTGCTGCGCGATCTGCTGCCCAGCCTTGGCATTGCCGGGGCCGATCATGTGCTGATCGGCCGCGAGAACGGGGTGGAACGCGATTTCGCCCTGCTGCGCAGCGAACTGGTGCAGGCCTTGGCCCGCGCCGCCGCCGGCAAGGGCGACCCGCCGCGCAAGCCGGGAAACCGGCCCGGCGGCAAATCGGGCGGCAAGAACGCCCCGCGCACCGAACCCAAGCCGGCTTACGGCCGATAAAGCCCATGAAGCGCCTGCTCATCCTCATCGCCCGGGGCTGGCAGCTTGGCCCCTCCCGCATCCTGCCCCCCTCGTGCCGCTATGCCCCCTCGTGCTCGCAATACGCGATCGAGGCGTGGCAGAAGCATGGTGCGATTAAGGGTAGCTGGCTTGCCGGCTTGCGGCTATTGCGCTGCCATCCCTGGGGTGGCTGCGGCTACGATCCCGTGCCCTAGGGCGCCCCTTTCCAACCAGCTAAATTCAACAAAACGCGAGGCACAGTGGAGAAACAGCGCAACCTGATCCTGGCGGTGGTCCTGATGGGCCTGCTGCTGATCGGCTGGGATTACGGCATCGCCTATTTCTATCCGCAGCCCAAGGGCAAGCCTGTGGCCAGTGCCCCGGCCGCAAACCCGGCTGCCCCCACCACCGACGGCCCGCCGGCCAAGCCCACCCGCGAAGGCGGCCTGCAGGCCCCGGCCGACGTGGCGCTGGAACAGAAGGACCTGAGCCAGGCCCTGTCTGCCGGCAATCGCGTGTCGATCGATGCGCCCGGCCTCAAGGGCTCGATCAACCTGGTCGGCGGCGTGGTCGACGACCTCACCCTGGTGCGCCACCGCGAAACGATCGACAAGGCAAGCCCCCCGGTCCGCCTGTTCTCGCCCGCCGGCACTCCGGCGCAGCATTTCGCGCAAGTGGGCTGGCTGGGCCAGAACGGCATTGCCGCGCCCAACGGGCAGACCGTGTTCACCGCGCAAGGCACCAAGCTGACGCCCGCCACGCCGGTGACGCTGACCTGGTCGAACGCCACGGGGCAGACGTATGCCCTGCGCTATGCGATCGATGAAAACTACATGCTGACCGTGACGCAGAGCGTGACCAACGCCGCGCCCACGGCCGCCTCGGTCGCGCCTTTCGCGCGCATCAACCGCACCGACAAGACGATGAGCCAGGATACCTGGCAGGTCCATTCCGGCCCGATCGGCGCATTCGATGGCTCGGTCAATTTCTCCAACAACTATACCGATGTGGCCAAGGCCGGATCGGTTGCCCCGGCGGGCGCTGCCAACTGGATCGGGTTTACCGACATCTACTGGCTGTCGGCGCTGATCCCGGCCGATGGCAGCGCCAAGCCCACCGCCGATTTCCGCTCGCTCGGTAACAGCCTGTTCGCCGCCGACCTGATCTGGCCGGCCGCAAGCGTGGCCCCGGGCCAGACGCAAAGCCAGACCCTGCGCCTCTTCGCCGGCGCCAAGGAAAACAACGTCCTCGAGGCTTACGAAAAGCAGGGCGTGACGCACCTGTCGCTGTCGATCGACTGGGGCTGGTTCCGCTGGTTCGAAAAGCCGATCTTCTGGCTGCTCGATTCGCTGTTCCATGGCGTGAAGAACTTCGGCCTGGCGATCATCCTGCTCACCCTGCTGGTGCGCGGCATGATGTTCCCGGTGGCCCAGCGTCAGTTCGCCTCGATGGCGGCCATGCGCGCGCTCCAGCCCAAGATGAAGGCGATCCAGGAACGCTACAAGGACGACAAGGCCCAGGCCCAGCAGGAAATCATGAAGCTCTACAAGGAAGAGCGCGTGAACCCGCTGGCCGGCTGCCTGCCGATCTTCCTGCAGATCCCGGTGTTCTTCGCGCTGTACAAGGTGCTGGTGCTGACCATCGAAATGCGCCACCAGCCCTTCGTGCTGTGGATTAAGGACCTCTCGGCCCCCGATCCGCTCCACGTGCTCAACCTGTTCGGCCTCCTGCCCTTCACCCCGCCCAGCTTCCTGGCCATCGGCGTGCTGGCGATCATCCTGGGCGTGACGATGTGGTTGCAGTTCAAGCTGCAGCCCGCCGCGATGGACCCGGCGCAGCAGCAGATCATGGGCCTGATGCCGTGGATGATGATGTTCGTGATGGCGCCCTTCGCCTCGGGCCTGCTGCTCTACTGGATCACCTCGAACCTGCTCACGATTGCACAGCAGCGCTATCTCTATAGCCGCCACCCGCAATTGAAGGCGCAGGCGGCCAAGGACCAGCAGAACCTGGATCGTAGCGCGGCGCGCAACACTCCCTCCAATGCAAAGCCCAAGAACAAGTGAGTGTAACCGGACCTGACGCGGAAGGCCTGCGCCTGATGGCCCTGGAAGAGCGCGCCCGCGCGCTCTTTTCCGGCCGCGTGGAATTCCTGAAATCCGCCCCGCAGCTCAAATTCCTGCCCGATCCCGATTTTCCCGAAATCGCCTTCTGCGGCCGCTCCAACGTGGGCAAGTCCTCGCTGCTCAACGCGCTGACCGGTCGCAAGTCGCTCGCGCGCACCTCGGTCACGCCGGGGCGCACGCAGGAACTCAATTACTTCGAAGTGGGCCAGCCCACGCTGTTCCGCCTAGTCGACATGCCCGGCTACGGCTTTGCCAAGGCCCCGCCCAAAGTGGTGGAACAGTGGCGCCGCCTGGTGCGCGATTTCCTGCGCGGGCGCGTGGTGCTCAAGCGCGCGCTGCTGCTGATCGACAGCCGCCACGGCATCAAGCCGGTGGACACCGAAATGATGCAGATGCTCGATGAAGCGGCCGTCAGCTATCGCGTGGTGCTGACCAAGGCCGACAAGATCAAGGCGAGCGAGCTGGAGCAGGTGGTGGCGCAAACGCAGGCCGCCGCGCGCAAGCACATTGCCGCGCATCCCGATGTGAGCGTGACGTCTTCGGAAAAGGGCCTTGGCATCGCCGCCCTGCGCGGCGCCGTGCTGGACGACGCGGCGGTCTGAGTCCCCTCCACCACCGCTTCGCGGCGGTCCCCCTCCCCGCCTTCGTCAGGGAGGATCAGGTCCTCCCCATCACCGATGGGGAGGTGGCAGCCCACAGGGCTGACGGAGGGGCGGGCGGGCCCGCACACCCTCGACAGCCCGCGCCCCAGGCTCTAGGCGGAAAGGCGATCCCTCGAAAGGCCCCCCGCATGAAGCTGGTCATCGGCAACAAGAACTATTCCAGCTGGTCCTTGCGCGGCTGGTTGGCGTGCAAGCAATCGGGCCTGGCTTTCGAGGAAATCACCGTTCCGCTCTATGGCGACGATTGGGACGAGGCCAAGCGCCGCGATGCCAACCTGGCGCCTTCATCGGGCAAAGTGCCGATCCTGTGGGATGGCGAGGCGGTGGTGTGGGACAGCCTGGCGATCATCGATTACCTGGCCGACAAGGTTGGCCGCGACCGGTTCTGGCCCAAGGACGATGCGGCACGGGCCATGGCGCGTTCGCTGGTGGCGGAAATGCATTCGGGCTATTTCGCGCTGCGCGGGCACATGCCGATGAACATCCGCCGCCGCCAGGCCGTGGCCGAAGTGCGCGACGACGTGCGCGCCGATATCGTGCGCATCCTGCAATTGTGGGCCGAGGCGCGCGCCCGGTTCGGCCAGGGCGGGCCGTTCCTGTTCGGCACGTTCAGCGCGGCCGATATCATCTATGCCCCGGTGGTCTCGCGCTTCGTCACCTATGGCGTGGGCGTGCCCGGCTTTGCCCTCGCCTATATGCAGGCCCTGTGGGAGCATCCCTGGATGCAGGCGTGGATCGACGCGGCCGAGGAAGAGGAGTGGACCATCGAACAGTTCGAGGAAACGAGCCAAGCATGAGTGCCGATCCCGTCGTCCTGACCGAGCGCCTGATCGATTGCCCCAGTGTCACCCCGGCCACCGGCAGCGTGTTCGACATGCTCCAAGCCATGGTCGTGCCGCTGGGCTTTGCCGTGCATCGTTTTGTCGAGGGCGAGGCTCCCGATGGGCCGGTGGAAAACCTGCTGGCGATCCGCCAGGGCCCTGTCGGCAGCCGCCATTTCGCCTTTGCCGGGCACCTCGATGTGGTGCCCCCCGGCCAGGGCTGGACCAGCGCGCCGTTCACGGCAGAACGGCGCGGCGACCTGCTCTATGGCCGCGGCGCTGTGGACATGAAGGGCGCGATCGCCGCTTTCGTGGCGGCGCTGGCCGATATCCCGGCTGAAGCCGGCACGATCAGCCTGATCATTACCGGAGACGAGGAAGGCCCCGCGCGCTATGGCACGGTGGCCCTGATCGAGCGGATGCGTGAATTGGGCGCCCTGCCCGACCTGTGCCTGGTGGGCGAACCCACCAGCGTCAACCGCCTGGGCGACATGATGAAGATCGGCCGGCGCGGCTCGGTCAATATCTGGCTCACGGTGGATGGCGCGCAAGGCCACGTTGCCTATCCGCACCTGGCCGACAACCCGATCCCGCGCCTCGTCGCCATGCTCGCCGAACTCGATGCCCTGGTGCTGGATGAAGGCAGCGACTGGTTCCAGGCCTCGAACCTGGAAGTGACCGACATCGAGGTGGGCAACCCGGCCACCAACGTGATTCCCGCCCAGGCCCGCGCGCGCCTGTCGATCCGTTTCAACGACCTGCACACCGGCCAGGGCCTGGTCGACCGGGTGACCGAAATTGCCACGCGCCATGGCGGCACGGCACGCGCGGTCATCTCGGGCGAAAGCTTCATCACCTTGCCCGGCGCGTTTTCCAGCCTGATCGCCCAGGCGGTGGAAGCCGAAACCGGCGTGGCGCCGGAACTTTCCACCACGGGCGGCACATCGGATGCGCGCTTCCTGCGCGCACTGTGCCCGGTGGTGGAATTCGGCCTGTGCAACGCGACGATGCACAAGAAGGACGAGGCCGTGGCGATGGAAGACTTGCGCGTGCTGACCCGCATCTATCGCCGCATCGCGCTGGCTGCGCTGACACAGTAGCCGATCAACGCCCATCCAGGCGCCGGCCCAGGGTTTCCACTGCCTGCGGTTCATAGCCCAGCGCGGCATAGAACGCCTTGGTCGCCAGGTTGTCGCTGCGCACCATCAGCATGATCTTGGGGCAATCGCGCGCGGTCAGCCATTCCTCGGCCGCGCGCATCAGCGTGCGGCCCAGGCCCTGGCGCTGGAACGCCGGCGCCACGCCCAGGTAATAGACCCAGCCACGGTGCCCGTCATAGCCCACCATGATCGTGGCGGCCGGTTCTCCCGCCACTTCGGCCAGCAAGACCGCCGAAGCAGAATTTTCCATCGACAGATGATAATCGGTGGCGGGATCGTTCCACGGCCGCGTCAGGCCCGCCGCCTGCCACAGGCCGATCACGGCCTGGGCATCGGCGGGTGCGGCTTCACGAATGCCGGCAGCGGCCATGGCCGCTCAATCCTCGCCCAGGTTCTTGGCGGAGCTGTCCGCCTGGCCCGCCACCCAATAGCCGGCAGCCTTGATCCAGCGCTTGTCCAGACCGCGTTCGCCCACCAGGTATTCGCGCGCTGCGCGGGCCACGGCCGCTTCGGCAGCGATCCACACGAACGTGTTCGGCGCCAGATCGACTTGCGCCAGCGCGGCCAGCAGCGGCGCAGGATCGGTGGCAGCGGCTGCATCGCGATGCAGCCAGCGCGTTTCGACGGTGGCAGCACTGGCAAAGGCCTGCTCGTCGGCCGGGCCCGGCACTGCGCCGATCACGGTGGCGGAAACGCCCGCGGGCAGTTCCTCCACGCGGCGGCCGATCGCCGGCAGCGCGGTTTCATCGCCCACCAGCAGCCAGTGCGCGATCGGCCCCTCGATCACTTGCGAGCCGCGCGGGCCGCCGATGCTGATCGGATCGCCCACCTTGGCCGCCCGCGCCCAGTCTGACACGGGGCCGCCTTCGTGGTCGAAGAAGTCGATGGTCAAGGTGCCGGCGGCGGCATCGTGGTGGCGGGGAGTATAGTCCCGCATCACGCGCTCGCCATCGGCGCCCTCCACGAAGATCTTGACGTGATCGTCGGGCGCGCCGCTGACGAAGCCGGCTAGTTCGGGCCCTTCGGCAACGATCCGGATCATGTTGGGCGTGAGCCGCACGACCTGCGCGATGCGCAAAGTGCGCCGCACGGTATCGTGGCGCATGCGGCGGATCACGGGCGCATCGGCTGTGGTGGTGGTGCCGATAGCGGCGGAAGTGGTGGTGTGGTCGGTCATCGGGGCAGAGCCTGTCTTTGGCAGTGGGCGCGTTGATTGACGTTAACGCTTACGCTTCCCCTGGCGGGAGAGGCCCACCGGGAATGCAATATTCCCTGCGAACGATTGTTAAGATATATCTTTGATCGCTCTTTGGCAAGCCCTGCCACACCGTTTTCACGCCGCCGCCGCGAAAATCATTCCTCCGTCAGTGCCAATTCCCCCGCTTCCGACGGATCGAGCGCCGCCATGAAACGCGCAAGCCACCACATCACGTCTTCCTTGAGCACGGTATCCATCAATGCCCGCCAGCGCTCCTGGCGCTCGGCCAGCGGCATGGTCAGGGCAAGCGCCAGGGCATCGGCGATTTCCTCGGGGCTGTAAGGGTTGATCAGCACCGCCTGCGTCAATTGCGCTGCCGCTCCGGCAAAGTTCGACAGCACCAGAACGCCCGGATCCTCGGGGTCTTGCGCGGCCACGAATTCCTTGGCCACCAGGTTCATCCCGTCGCGCAAGGGCGTGACCAGGCCGACTTTGGCGGCGCGATAGACGCCTGCCAGCACGTCGCGCGGATAGCCCTTGTTGACATAGCGCAGCGGCACCCATTCGACGCTGGAAAACTCGCCATTGATGCGGCCCGAAAGCGAATCGAGGCTGGCGCGGATTTCCTGGTAGGTCTGCACGCCTTCGCGGCTGGGCGGCGCAATCTGCAGCAGGAACACCTGCTCGTGCAGGTCGGCCCGCTGCGACAGCAGCCGCTCGTAGCCGATGAAGCGTTCCTGCAGGCCCTTGGAATAGTCCAGCCGGTCCACACCCACGATCATCGCGCGGCCACCGGCGCTTTCTTCCATGCGCCGGCGCATCGCCTCGGCCACCGGGCCGTTGGCGGTATCGGCAAATTCGCGCGCATCGATGCCGATCGGGCAGGCCACCACGCGCAAGGTGCGCCCGTTCCAGGTCACGGTGTTGTCTTCGCCCACGGTCGCGTCCATCTGCGCGCGGACATAGTCGAGGAAGCTTTCCAGCCAGTCTTCGGTGTGAAAGCCGACCACGTCATAGGCGAACAGCGATTCGACCAGTTCCTGGTGATTGGGCAGCGAAACCATCAGCCGCATCGGCGGCCAGGGGATGTGCAGGAAAAAGCCGATGCGGTTTTCCACGCCGCGCTCGCGCAGGCGCTGGCCCAGGGGAATCAGGTGATAATCGTGCACCCACACCAGATCGTCCTTGGCGATCAGCGGCAGCAGGGTATCGGCAAAGCGGGTGTTGACGCGTTCATAGCCATCGACGAACCCGCGCTCGAATTCGGCCAGGCTGACGCGATAGTGGAACAACGGCCACAACGTGCGGTTGGCAAAGCCGTCGTAGTATTCGTGGATGTCCTGCGGCTCCAGGTCCACCGTGGCGGTGGTGACGCCGGCCGATTTCTGGAAATTGATATGGCCGGTGAAACTCTCGGTTTCCCCGCCAGACCAGCCGAACCAGATGCCGTCGCTTTCGCGCAGCACGGTCGACAAGGCAACGGTCAGCCCGCCCTGGTTGCCCGGCTCGTCCTCACTGGGCGGCTGGACACGGTTCGAGACGACGATCAGGCGCTTCACCTTATGGCACTCCATGGCTTGCTCAGCAGGCCGGCACAGTTGATCAGGCCGACCAGCGAGTAGGTCTGCGGGTAATTGCCCCACAGTTCCCCGGAAACGGGGTCGATATCTTCCGACAGCAGCCCGGCGGCGGTGCGGCGGGCCAGCATTTCCTCGAACAGGTCGCGCCCTTCGGCGGCGCGGCCGGTGGCGTGCAACGCCTCGATCAGCCAGAACGTGCAGACATTGAACGCGGTTTCGGGCAGGCCGAAATCGTCCTCGCTGGCATAGCGCAGCATGTGGCTGCCCCGCCGCAGGCCTTCTTCTACCGCGCGCAGCGTGCCCTGGAACCGCGGATCGTCGGGCGGCAGGAACCGCATGTCGAGCAGCTGGATCAGGCTCGCGTCCAGATCATCGCCACCAAACGTGGCGGAAAAGCGCTGCGTGTCCGGGCGCCAGGCACGCGATTCGATCGTGGCGCGGATCGTGTCGGCCCGGTTCTGCCAGAAATCGGCGCGCTCGGGCAGGGCGAGTTCGGCCGCGATATTGGCCAGCCGGTCGCACGCGGCCCAGCACATCGCCGCCGAATACGTGTGGACATGCGCGCGGGTGCGCAGCTCCCACAGGCCGGCGTCGGGCTGGTCGTGCACCTGGAACGCGCGTTCGCCCACCGCCTCCAGCGCTTCGAAATCGGCCATGCCGGCCATGCGATAGAGCCGCCGGTCGATGAACGCCTGGGTGTTGCACAACACGATCTGGCCATAGGCATCGTGCTGGATCTGTTCATAGGCCTGGTTGCCCACCCGCACCGGGCCCATGCCGCGATAACCGGACAGGTTTTCGGCCACACGCTCGGTCAGCTTGTCTTCGCCGCCCAGGCCATAGAGCGGCTGGATATGCCCGCCCCGTGCGCCTTCCACCACGTTGCGCAGATATTCGAGATAGCCTTCCAGCACATCGAGCGCACCCAGGCGGTTGAGCGCCTGGATCGTGTAATAGGCATCGCGAATCCAGCAGAAGCGATAGTCCCAGTTGCGGCCCGAATCGGCATGCTCGGGGATCGAGGTGGTCAGCGCCGCCACGATCGCGCCGGTTTCCTCGAACTGGCACAGCTTGAGGGTGATTGCCGCGCGGATCACCGCGTCCTGCCATTCCAGCGGCGTGGCCAGGCCGCGCGTCCACTGTCGCCATTCGGCAATCGTGCGCGCCAGCATCTCTTCCATGCCATGGCCCAGGTCGTTGGCAAAACTTTCGTCCGGGCCGAGGAAGAAATGCAGCGAGCGTTCCACCCGGAACGGGCGCTCGTCCGCCACCCAGCCCACGGGCGCATCGGTGGTCAGGCGCAGCGTCAGGTCATGCAGCAGATAGCGGACATGATGCGATCCGCTGGTGCGCGCAGGCACGCTCGCGCCCCATTCGCTAGCCGGGCGCAAGGCCACGCGAATGCGCGGGCTGCCGGCCAGGCGGCGCACGATCCGGGCAAAGGCCACGGGGCGGTACATCCGCCCGTGGTTCTTATAGCGCGGGCAGAAATCGACGACTTCGATCGCCCCGCCCTGGGCATCGGTGTGGGTCGTCACCAGGACCGGGGTGTTGCGGATATAATGCTGCGTGGTAGCGACAGCATCTTCCAGCGTGATCGACCAGAAGCCAAGCGCCGCCGGGTCGCTGGCGGGCTTGTCATCCAGCAGGGCACAGAACGTGGGGTCGCCATCCAGGCGCGGCACGCAGCCCCACACCAGGCTGCCGGTCCGGTCGATCATCCCGGCCACCTGGCAATTGCCGATCGGCCAGAGATCGACGCTCGCGACGCGCGTTGCCTCGCTCATGCCGGCTGCGATCCATCGGCAAAGTCGCGCAGGAACGCACGCACCGCCGCGGGCGAAGGCAGCGACAGGGTGGCTGCCGTGCTGCTGCCATCCAGCGCGCGCGGCCCCACCAGCACGCCATGGCCGCCCAGCGCACGGGCAGCGGCAAAGCCGGCTTCGTCGGTCAGGTCATCGCCAAAGAACACCGGCTGGGTGCCCGCCATGCCGGGCCGCGCCATCATCCGGCGCACCGCCTGGCCCTTGTCGCCGCCGGGCATGCGCAGTTCGACCAGATCCTTGCCGTGCTGGATCTTGAGCGCGTGCGCCTGCGCCAGATGCACGGCCAGCGCTTGTGCCGGCTGCTGCGCTTCTGGCGCCAGGCGCCAATGAAACGCCACGCCGAATGATTTCTCTTCCACCAGGCAACCGTGCCAGGTGCGCGCAAGCGTGTTGAAATCGCGCGCCACGTCTTCCAGCACGGGAAGCCGTTCGGGCCGCGCCCACACGCCGTTCCACCGGTATTCCAGGCCGTGGCTGCCGGTGACCGGCAGGGCCTGGGCGATCGGCCCAAGGATGCGATCGATCTGTTCCAGCGAACGCCCGCTCACCATCGACAAGCGCCCATCCAGCCGTCGCGCCAGATCGCCCAGAAGCGCGCGCGTCGCACCATCGGCGCGCACTGCGTCGGGGTCGTCGGCCAGTTCGAGCAATGTGCCATCGATGTCGAGGAACACGGTGGCTCGGGAGAGCAGGCCGGGTCGCGGCGCGGGAAGCAGGGCGGGCGTGGTGGCGATCAGGGGAATGGGGGCACTCCTTGGCTATGGCGGCTGACGCGCCAAAACAATGACTTGCGCTCCTTTTGGTTCCCGCCGCCCCACGGCCCCGCCGCGCAAGTGCTTGTTTCCTAACGCTCGAATGCGGTCAGGATGGGGCATGGCCCGGCCTCGCCATGGCCACAGGCCTGCGCCAGTCGGTGCAGCGCGGCCCGCGCCTGCTCCAGGTCTGCGATCCGGGAATCGAGGGCGGCAATCTGCTCGGCCGCCAAGGCGCGCACGCGGGCGCGATCGTGCGTCGCGTCCAGCGCCAGCAGGTCGCCGATCCGCTCCAGCGTGAACCCGGCCGCCTGCGCCGCACGGATGAACCGCAGGCGGCGCACGTGGCTTTCGCCATAGTGGCGGATCGCGCCACGCTGCCCGGCACCGCCGCCGCGCTCGGGCGTTTCGATCAAGCCGCGCCGCTGGTAATAGCGCACGGTTTCCACGCCGACATTGCCGGCGCGCGCCAGGCCGGCGATGGTCAATGCGCTTTTGGCGCGTTCTGATGGCATGTTCGGCACCCCTTGACTGCGTACCATGGTACGGACCCTATATGGGATGCAGCCCGCTCCAATCCAGCCAAAGGCCGCTGCCATGACCGCTTCCGCCCAGCCCCGCACCGCCGTTCTCTATCGCATGGTCACCGACAAGCACGTCTGCCCCTTCGGGCTCAAGGCGCGGCACCTCTTGCGTCGCAAGGGCTTTGCGGTGGACGATCACTGGCTGCGCACGCGCGCGGAAACCGACGCGTTCAAGGCGCAGCATGGCGTGCAGACCACGCCGCAGGTCTTTATCGATGGCCAGCGGATCGGCGGCTATGACGATCTGCGCCGTCATTTCGGCCTGGCCGTGCCCGATCCCAAGGCAACCAGCTATGCCCCCGTGGCCGTGTTGTTCGCGATCACCGCCTTGATGGCGCTGGCCACCAGCCAGGCGGCGTTCGGCACCCCGTTCACGCTGCGCGCGGCGGAATGGTTCATCGGCATGAGCATGGCGGTGCTCGCCCTGCTCAAGTTGCAGGACATCGGCCGCTTTGCCACGATGTTCCTGGGTTATGACCTGTTGGCGCGCCGCTGGGTGCCTTACGCCACACTCTATCCCTTTGCCGAGGCGCTGGCCGGGCTGCTGATGATCGCCGGGGTATGGACCTGGCTTGCGGCGCCGGTGGCGCTGTTCATCGGCACGGTGGGCGCCGTGTCGGTGTTCAAGGCGGTCTACATCGATCGCCGCGAATTGAAATGCGCCTGCGTGGGCGGATCGAGCAACGTGCCGCTCGGCTTCGTCTCGCTCACCGAAAACATCGGCATGGTCGCCATGGCGCTGTGGATGCTGGTGCACTGACGCCAAAAGGGCGCCGGAACCCAAAAGTTCGCGGCGCCCTTGTCGCGGTTCAGGTCATTCCCACTCGATCGTGCCCGGCGGCTTTGACGTATAGTCATAGACCACGCGGTTGATGCCCTTCACTTCGTTGACGATGCGCGTCGCCACGCGGCTGAGGAAGCCGGCGTCGAAGGGATAGATGTCTGCGGTCATCCCGTCGGTCGAGGTCACGGCCCGCAGCGCGCAGACCGAATCGTAGGTGCGGAAATCGCCCATCACGCCCACGGTGCGCACCGGCAGCAGCACGGCAAAGGCCTGCCAGATCGCATCATAGAGCCCGGCGTTGCGGATCTCTTCCAGATAGATCGCATCGGCCTTGCGCAGGATGTCGCAGCGCTCGCGCGTCACTTCGCCGGGGATGCGGATGGCGAGGCCCGGCCCGGGGAACGGGTGGCGGCCCACGAAAATGTCGGGCAGGCCCAGTTCGCGGCCCAGCGCGCGCACTTCGTCCTTGAACAGTTCGCGCAAGGGCTCGACGAGCTTCATGTTCATGCGCTCGGGCAAGCCGCCCACGTTGTGGTGGCTCTTGATCGTCACCGAAGGCCCGCCGGTGAACGACACGCTTTCGATCACGTCGGGATAGAGCGTGCCCTGCGCCAGGAAATCGGCGCCGCCCACCTTGCGCGCTTCGGCCTCGAACACGTCGATGAAGGTCTTGCCGATGAACTTGCGCTTGGCCTCGGGGTCGGTCACCCCTTCCAGCCCTTTCAGGAACAGCGTGGACACATCCACGTGAACCAGCGGAATGTGGTAGTGGTTGCGGAACAGCGACACCACCTGCTCCGCCTCGCCCAGGCGCATCAGGCCATGGTCGACGAACACGCAGGTCAGCTGGTCGCCGATCGCCTCGTGGATCAGCACGGCCGCCACGGCCGAATCGACCCCGCCGGAAAGGCCGCAGATCACGCGGGCATCGCCCACTTGCGCGCGGATTTCGGCAATCTTGGTCTTGCGGAATTCGGCCATCGTCCAATCGCCGGTGCAGCCGCAGACGTGGCGCACGAAATTGGCGATCAGCTTGCCGCCGTCGGGCGTGTGCACCACTTCGGGGTGGAACTGGGTGCCGTAATACTTCTTCTCGTCATTGGCGATCACCGCGAACGGCGCGCCGTCGGACACGGCCACGATGCGGAAGCCGGGGGCGAACTGCGTCACCTTGTCGCCGTGGCTCATCCACACCTGATGGCGTTCACCGGTGGTCCACAGCCCGTCGAACAGCACGCAAGGCTCGGTCACCGTCAGGAACGCGCGGCCGAATTCGCCCGAATCGCCCGGCTCCACCTTGCCGCCAAGCTGCTCGCTCATCACCTGCTGGCCATAGCAGATGCCCAGGATCGGCAGGCCGCTGTCGAACAGCACCTGCGGCGCGCGGGGGCTGCCATCGGCCGGCACGCTGGCGGGCGAACCCGACAGGATGATGCCCTTGGGCTTCATGCGGTGGAATGCCGCCTCGGCCTGGGTGAAAGGGGCGATTTCGGAATAGACGCCCGCCTCGCGCACGCGGCGTGCGATCAGCTGCGTCACCTGGCTGCCAAAATCGACGATCAGGATCGATTCGGGGGCCGATTCTTCGGGCTGGATAGTCATGGCTGGCCGATAAGGAAGGCGCGGGGAACTGTCCAGCACTTGGCGCAAATTCGCTGCGGGCCTGGCGCGCGTGGCACCAAAGTGGCGCAATGCCAAGCAAGTGTTGCTAGATTGCCACAAACTCCCCGGTTGCAATACATGAATTGCACTTATTGCAAGTGCAGATGCCAGGATCGCACTTGTAACAAAATCGGCTCGTCTTATGTGAGCCCCAGTTCGCGGCTCCGAGCCTTACCCTGCCGGCGCGACGGACTGAGAGGATCCTGCAAGGTTAAATAATAAACCTTGTTAATTTGCAGGAAATCAGGAGCATACCATGCGCAAGTTCGCAACCGTTATGCTGCCGCTCATCCTCGCTGCTGGTGTCAGCGGCGCGATGTTCACTGCCACGCTTGTCTAAGCGCTGGCAGCAGCACTGAAACATTTCGGGTCGGTCCTCTCAAGCGGCCGCGAAATGGTTTGAATACTTGGAATACCGCCACGCAGCGCGATGTCACCGCATCGCCGCGCGGCACGAAACGCCAAGCGGCGGTCCGGCGGGGCCGCCGTTTTGCGTTTTTGGCAATTGTGTCTTTCGGGATACACTTGTTCCTGAGAGGAAACCTTTTAGGCACCATCCTCATGATCGTGACGCGCTTTGCCCCCAGCCCCAACGGCCCGTTGCACCTGGGCCACGCCTGGGCGGCGATCGTGGCGCACGATCGCGCACGGGCGGCAACCGGCACATTCCTGCTGCGGATCGAGGATATCGACGGCGCGCGCAGCCGCCCGGAACTGGCCGAGGAATTCCGCGCCGATCTCGCCTGGCTGGGCCTGTCGTGGACCGAAGTGAAGCCGCAATCGCAGCGGGTGGAACGCTATCGCGCCGCCGCCGATGCCTTGCGCACGGCGGGCCTGCTCTACCCCTGCCACTGCACCCGCGCCGAAATCGCCGCCAATGCCGCCGCGCAAGGGCCAGACGGCCCGCTCTATCCCGGCACCTGCCGCCTTCACCCCATCGAACCCGGCCCCGATGTCGCCTGGCGGCTGGACATGGCCCGCGCGATGGCGCTCGCCGGGCCGCTGGAATGGACCGACGAGCGGCGCGGGATTCAGCAGGCAACGCCGGATCTGTTCGGAGACGTGGTGCTGTGGCGCAAGGATGCGCCGGCGTCGTATCACCTTGCCGCCACGGTGGACGATGCCGCCGATGGCGTCAGCGTGGTCACGCGCGGGATCGATCTGTTCCGTGCCAGCCATGTGCATCGCCTGCTCCAGGCGCTGCTCGGGCTGCCGGTGCCGCGCTGGCACCATCATGCCGTGCTGGTGGGCCCCGACGGGCGCAAGCTGGCCAAGCGGCGCGGCGCGGCGGGCTTGGCGGAGCGGCGGCAGAACGGCGAAGATGGCCCGGCGCTGGCCGCAGCGCTGCGTGCCGGTCGTTTTGATAGCAGTCTTTTTGACACTGGCATTTGCCTGGCAGACACCATAGACCTTGCACCATGACCTATGTGCTCGTGCCCTTGCTGATCGTGCTGATGGCGCTGACCGTGTGGTCGCTGCTGCGCGGTGTCGTCGCCTTCCTGCGCACCACGCGCGAAGGACTGGAGCGCGGGGACGAAGGCATCCGCGACATGCAGCTCTTGCAGAACCGCATGATGTTCAACCGCATCAAGTTCCAGGGCCTGGCTATCGTGGTCGTGGTCGTGCTGTTGATGGTTGCCGGCAAGAACTGAACGGGTCCGTTCTATTTCATGGTCAAGCTGAACAAGATCTACACCCGCACGGGTGACGATGGCACGACCGGGCTGGTCGATGGCTCGCGCCGTGCCAAGCACGATGCGCGCATGGCCGCGATCGGCGAAGTGGACGAAGTGAACAGCGCAGTCGGCCTGGCCGCGCTGGTCGTGCCAGCCGACGCGGGCGCGGAATTGACCCGCATCCAGAACGACCTGTTCGACCTGGGCGCGGACCTCGCCACCCCCGGCAGCGATTTCGAACCTGGCGAAATGACGCTGCGCGTGGTGCCGGGCCAGGTGGACTGGCTGGAACGCGCGATCGACGCGCGCAACGCCGCACTGCCGCCGCTCACCAGCTTCATCCTGCCCGGCGGCAGCGAAGCGGCCGCGCGCGTGCACCTGGCGCGCGCCATTGCCCGCCGCGCCGAACGCGCCGCCGTGGCCCTGGCCGCGCAAGAGCCGGTCAATCCCTCGGCCCTTGCCTATCTCAACCGGCTGTCGGACTATCTCTTCGTGCTGGCCCGCGCGCTCAATGCCGGGCGCGATCCCCTGTGGGTGCCGGGCGCCAGCCGCTAGACCAACTGAAGAAGGAATTTGCGGGCATGCAGACCGTTGCCGTGATCGGGGCCGGGCAGATGGGCGCGGGCATCGCGCAGGTCATGGCGCAGGCCGGGCTGGCCGTGCTGCTGGCCGACATGAACCTGGCCGCGGCGGAAAAGGGCCGCGACAAGATCGCCAAGGCGCTTGCCCGCCTGGTGGCCAAGGACAAGATCGCGGCCAGCGACGCCGATGCCATCGTCGCCCGCATCACCCCGATCGGCGATTATGCGCCGATGGCCGCTGCCGACCTGATCGTGGAAGCGGCGACCGAGCGCGAAGACATCAAGCAGGCGATCTTTGCCGCCGCGGGCCAGGTGCTGGCCCCCCACGCGATCCTGGCGAGCAACACCAGCTCGATCCCGATCACCCGCATGGCGGCCGGCTCGCCCGATCCGGCCCGCTTCATCGGGTTGCACTTCTTCAATCCCGTGCCGGTGATGAACCTGGTGGAAGTGATTCCAGGCCTGGCCACCTCGGCCGCCACGCTCGACGCGATGCGCACGCTGGTCGGCCGGCTGAACAAGGAACTGGTGCTTTCGCAGGACGAGGCCGGCTTCATCGTCAACCGCGTGCTGATGCCGATGCTCAACGAGGCGGCTTTCGTGCTGGGCAGCGGCACCGCCAGCATCGCGGATATCGACAAGGCCTGCCGCCTGGGCCTCAACCACCCGATGGGGCCGCTGGAACTGGCCGATTTCATTGGCCTCGATACCTGCGTGGAAATCATCCGCGTGCTGCACACCAGCACCGGCGACAGCAAGTATCGCCCTGCCCCACTGCTGGTGAAGTATGTCGAGGCCGGCTGGCTGGGCCGCAAGACCGGACGCGGGTTCTACAATTACAGCGGCGAGGCCCCAGTTCCCACGCGGTAAGGAACAGGGGAGCCGCGCAGGCGTATCTTCTCCATAAGGAGATACGCCATGAGCAAGGACCTGCCCGACCTTCCCCCCGAAGCGCACAACCAGGAACAGGACGATGCGCCCAGCCAGGCGCAGACCCTGGCCGATGAAGCGCTGGGCCGCGCCACCGCCGTGCTGGGTTCTGCCGAAGACAGCGAGCGCGTTTCCGGCCAGGGAGACGAGGCCGGCTCCACCCCCGACCTGGTCGATCACATGAAGCAGATGGTCTCGTCCGGCCGGATCGACATGGGCGCCTACCGCGGCGAGCGCAACGACGACGACGAGGAAGGCGGCCTGGGCGAAGCGGGCATCGACGACGACACCCCGCGCGGCGCGGAATGATATGGTGCGGCGGGGGTTACGCCCCGGCCTCTTGAATTGCCGCATTTTCCGAGTCGGCAGGTGGTTCCACCTGCCTTGAAAAGGCTATAGCCCGATCAGCGAGATTTCCCGGCCATAGCCCGGCTCGCCCGCATGGGTGGCGCGGCGGAACGAATAGAACCGGTCGGGCTGGGCGTACGTATCTTCGTCCAGCATGCCGACCACGCCCACCCCGAAGGCATGGAGGCGGTGCGCGACATAGCCGGGCAGATCGAACCAGGCGTGGCCGGCCTTGCCGGCGCGAAAGAAGCGTTCGTTCTCTGCCGCCTGGGCCACGAAGCGAGCCTCGAACGCGGCATCCACTTCATAGCTTTTCTGGGCAATGCACGGGCCGACAATCGCCGCAATCGCGGCGCGATCAGCGCCCAAGGCTTCCATCGCTTCCACTGTCCGGTCGGTCACGCCATCGATTGCGCCGCGCCAGCCCGCGTGGGCCGCGCCGATCACCCCGGCGTGGGGATCGTGGAACAGCACCGGCGCGCAATCGGCGGTGAGGATACCGAGCAAGAGGCCGGCCTGGCGCGTGACCAGGGCATCGGCGCGCGGGCGGTCCGCCTCGTTCCAGGCACTGTCCACCACCACCACGTCGGGCGAATGAACCTGATAGGCGCAGACCAGGGTTGCGCCGGGCAGCACCGCGTGGGCGGCGCGGCGGCGGTTTTCTGCCGTGGCGACGGGATCGTCCTCGCTGCCCCAGCCCACGTTGAGCCCGGCGTGGATGCCCGTGGACACCCCGCCGCGCCGGCCAAGGAAGCCGTGCGCGGCGCCGGCCAGGGCCGGATGGGTGAGCACTTCGACGTCCACGCTCATGCTTCCAGGCTCTTGCCCACTTGCTCGCGCACGTCGCGCGACAGCTTGGGCGCGGCGGCAATGCGCTCCAGCTCTGCCCGCATGAGCGCGGCGCGGGCCGGCTCGATCCGCCGCCAGCGGCCGAGCGGCGCCACGAACCGCGCCGCGACATTGCCGTTGATCGGATCGAGCGCCAGGATCAGGTCGGCGATCAGGCGATAGCCCGCGCCATCGCCGGCGTGGAACGCTTGCGGGTTGGCGGCAAAGGCCATGTAAAGCGCGCGCACGCGATTGGGATTGGTCAGCGTGAAATCGCGGTGCCCGGCCAGCGCGCGCACATGATCGAGCGCCTTGGGATGGAGCGAGCCGGCCTGGAGCGAAAACCACTTGTCGATCACCAGCCGGTTATCGGCAAAACGATCGTGGAAGTCGGCCAGCGCTGCATCGCGTTCGGGCACGTCGAGCCCGCACAGCACCATCAGCGCGCCCTGGCGATCGGTCATGTTGTCGGCCGCGTCATACTGCGCCTTGGCCCGCTTGGCCGCCTGCGCGGGATCGGCTGCCGCCAGGTAGACCAGCGCCTGGGTCTTGAGCTTGCGCGCGCCGCGTGGCGCGGCATCAAGGCCATAGGGCACCGCACTGCAGCGATCGTGCAAGGCGCGCCAGGCATCGCCCAGTTCGCGGCCCAGCCAGGCCTTGAGTGCCTCGCGCTCGGCATGGACGCGCGCAGGATCGACGGGCGTGATCTGTTCGGCAAGGTACGCCTCGCCGGGCAGCATGACGAGTTCGCCGCGCATCAGATCGTCCAGCGCGGGATCGGCCAGGATCGCGCCCAGCGCCCCGCCGATGGCAGTGCGGCCCGCCTCGCGTGCAGCATCGTCCAGCCGGCCTTCGACTGCGGCGACCAGATGCTGCACCACCAGTTGCTGCATCGCTTCATAGCGCGCAAAGGCATCATCGTCGTGCGCGGCAAGGAACACCAGGTCTGCCACGCTTTGCGGCGCGTTGATCGCCACCGGCGCGGAAAAGCCGCGATTGATCGAAAGCACCGGCGCGCTGGCGAACCCCTCGAACGTGAACTGCTGCGCTGCCTCGCTCAGCACGATCAGGTGCTCGCCGCCATGCGTGCCGCGCGCCGCATCGAACAGCGCGGTGCGCAGCGGGATCACCATCGGCTGCTTGACCGGCTGGCCGGGCGTGGGCGGCACGGTCTGCTGCAAGGCCAGGGTCACGGTGCCGCTGGCGGTATCGTGCGTCATCGCCACGTCCACCTGCGGGGTGCCAGCCTGCTCGTACCAGCGGCGGAACTGCTGGAGGTCCAGCCCGGCACCGTCCTCGATCGCCTTGACGAAATCCTCGCAGGTCGCCGCCTCGCCATCGTGGCGTTCGAAATAGAGGTCCGTGCCCGCGCGGAAGCGTTCGGGACCAGCCAGCACGGTCATCATGCGGATCACCTCGGCGCCCTTGTTATAGACGGTCGCGGTGTAGAAATTGCTGATTTCCTGATAGGAATCGGGGCGAATCGGATGGGCGAGCGGCCCGGAATCCTCGGGGAACTGGGCGCTGCGCAAGATGCGCACGTCCTCGATCCGCTTGACCGGGGCCGAGCCCTGGTCGGCCGAAAACTGCTGGTCGCGCAGCACGGTGAAGCCTTCCTTCAGGGAAAGCTGGAACCAGTCGCGGCAGGTGACGCGGTTGCCCGACCAGTTGTGGAAATATTCGTGGGCCACCACGCCTTCGACGCCATCGTAATCGCCATCGGTGGCGGTTTCCGGATCGGCCAGGATATAGCGGGTGTTGAAGATGTTCAGCCCCTTGTTCTCCATCGCCCCGGCGTTGAAATCGGAAACCGCGACGATGTTGAACAAGTCGAGATCGTATTCCCGGCCATAGACCTGCTCATCCCACGCCATCGAGGCGATCAGCGCGCGCATGGCATGGGCAGTGCGGGTTTCATCGCCTGCGCGCACCCAGATCGCCAGGTCGACCTTGCGACCCGAAACCGTGGTGAAGCTATCGCGCGTGGCGACGAGATCGCCCGCCACCAGGGCAAAGAGATAGGAAGGCTTGGGCCAGGGATCGTGCCAGATCGCCCAGTGGGTGCCGTCGTCTTCCTCGCCACTGTCCATCGGGTTGCCGTTGGACAACAGCACCGGGAACGCCGCCTTGTCGGCCGTGAGCGTGACGGTGTAGCGGCTGAGCACGTCGGGACGGTCGGGGAAGAAGGTGATGCGGCGAAAGCCTTCCGCCTCGCACTGGGTGCAGAGCAGCCCGCCCGAAGCATAGAGCCCGGAAAGCTGGGTATTGGCGGTGGGATCGATCGTGGTCTCGATCGTCACCTGGTGCGCCTCGCCCGGCAGTTCGATCACCAGGTCGTCGCCATCCATGGCCCAGGCATTGTGCGGTTCGCCATCGACGGCCACGCTTTGCGCCACCAGCCCGTCGCCATTCAGGCGCAGCGGCCCGCCTTCCCCGGCCGCGTTGCGCTCTACGTCCAGGGTGGCGGTAACCGCCGTGGCCGAAAGATCGAGCAGAAAATCCAGGGCGATATCGGGAACCAGCCAGGCGGGCGGGCGATAATCGGCGCGCTGGATCACGATGGGCGGCTGGCTGGCTGAATCCTTCATGCCCTAGACTTAGGAAGCCGCAGGCCTTGGGGCAATTGAGCAAATCCGAAACAGGGGATAATTGCGGGTTTTAAGCCCCTCCTCTTCGCAAGGAGGGGTTGGGGTGCTGGAGGCCCTGCGCAACGCATGACCGACGAACAAAGCGAACCGGGCCACCTGTTCATCTTCGGCATGGGCTATGCCGCCCAAGTGCTGGCCCATGCCTTGCGCGCGCGGGGCTGGCAGGTGACGGGCACCGGCCGCGCCGGCACGATCGACTTTGCCGATGCCGCCGCCGTGCACGCCGTGCTGGCGCGGGCGAGCCATGTGCTGTCCTCCGTCCCGCCCGCACGCGAAGGCGGCGATCCGGTACTGCAGGCCTATGGCCCGGCGCTCAACGCCTGGCCGGGGCAGTGGATCGGCTATTGGTCTTCCACCGGGGTCTATGGCGATGCGCGCGGCGCCTGGGTGGACGAGACTGCGCCGATCGGCGGCGGCCGCCGTTCTGCCCGCGTGGCGGCAGACCTGGCGTGGCAGGCATGGGATGCGCGCGTGCGGGTGCTGCGCCTGCCCGGCATCTATGGCCCGGGGCGCAGCGTTATCGACAAGCTGCGCGAGGGCACCGCGCACCGCATCATCGCGCGCGACCAGGTGTTCAGCCGCATCCATGTGGACGACATTGCCGGCGCGACCCTGGCCGCCTTTGCCGGCCCGCCCGGTGTCTACAACCTGGCAGACGAGGAGCCCGCCAGCCAGAACGCCGTGGTGGAGGAAGCCGCCCGCCTCACCGGCCTGCCCCTGCCGCCGCTGCTCACCGCCGACGAAGCCGAGCTATCGCCGATGGCGCGCGGCTTCTATGCCGAGAGCCGCCGTGTGGCCGCCGGCAAGGCGCGGCGCCTGTTGGACTGGCGGCCGATCTATCCCACCTACCGCGAAGGATTGCGCGCCTTGAGCGCCATGACCAAGCCCACCATCGCCAGCGCCGAGCCGGCCACCGCCAGCAGCGACCAGCGATAATTCTCGAACACGGTGGACAGCGCCATGGCCACCACCGGCACGAGCACGCCGTTATAGGCCGCGCGACCCGCGCCCATGTCTTTCAACAGCTGGAAATAGAGCGGGAACGTGATCACCGATCCCACCACGCTGAGATAGAGCACGCCCGAAACATAGGGCCAGCCCCAGTCGATCACCGGCGGCCCCGCCAGCGTCAGCGCGACGAGCCCATCGATCAGCGCGCCAATCGTCATCGCCCAGGCCAGGATCGGCAGGATCGGCCGCGACCGCGCCGCGCCCGAGGCCTGCATGACATTGGCGACCGAGGCCGCCAGGATCGAAACCGTGACCAGCCCGATGCCCAGCCAAGGTGCGGTGGTGGCCGGCGCCACGCGCACTTCGTGAACGACGAGCAGGGCAATCCCGGCAAGCGCCACGGCCGATCCCGCCCAGAAGCCGCGCGCCACCCGTTGTCCCAGGAACAGGTGCGCCAACATCGCATTGGGCACCATCAGCAGGGCATAGAGCACGGCAACCAGGCCAGAGGTGATGTGCTGCTCGGCCGGGTAAAGAAACTGATAGTTGAGCGTGAAGTGAAACACGCCGATGCCCGCCGCCAGTTGCCAGCCCTGACGATCCAGCATCAGCCGATCGCGGCGCAGCAGGGCCAGCACGAAGGTGCCCAGCGCCGCCACGGCGAAACGATAGCAGACCGACCAGCTCGGCGGCACTGCGCCGGCCTGCCCCTTGATCACCAGCCAGGTGGAGCCCCAGATCAGCGCCACGGCCAGGAACGGGACGACCACGCGCGGCCGCCACAGCGTTTCATCCGCGCTGGCGCTTGCCCCGCTCACAGGTTGCGAATCGCGCGGGCCAGCGCGGCGACATGGGCCGGATCGGTGTTCCACGCCGTGACCAGCCGCGCCGCGCCCGGCGTGCCGGCCGGCGCGGGCCAATCATAGAAATCGAAACCGGCGCTGCGCAGCGCGGTCTTTTCCACGTCCGACAAGGTGACGAACAGCTCGTTCGCCTCCACCGCGTGGAGCAGGCGCCCGGTGCACGAGGCGGCCAGTTCCTGCGCCGCGGCATTGGCGGCGCGGGCATTGGCCAGCCACAGGTCATGCTCCAGCATGGCCAGGATCTGCGCCGCCAGATAGCGGCCCTTGGATTGCAGGTGGCCGGCGCGCTTGCGGCGGAAACGGATCGTGTCGGCCAGTTCCTCGTCGAACAGCACGATTGCCTCTGCCCCCAGCCCGCCGTTCTTGACGAAGCCGAAGCTCAGGGCATCGACCCCGGCCTGCGCGGTGAGCGCGGCCGGATCGCAATTGAGGAACGCCACGGCATTGGCAAAGCGCGCGCCATCCATGTGCAGGCCAAGGCCGCGCGTGCGGGCCAGCGATCCGATCGCGGCCACCTCGTGCGGGCGATAGACCCGGCCATATTCGCTGGCCTGGGTGATCGAAATGGCATGGGGCTGCACCTGGTGCACGCCGGGGCGAATCGGATCGATCACGGCAGCGATGCTTTCGGGCGTGAGCAGCGCACCATCGCCCTGGGCCAGGATCAGCTTGGCGCCGTGGGTGAAGAATCCCGGCGCGCCGCCTTCGTCCATCTCGATATGCGCCTCGCGGTGGCAGACAACGGCGCCGTGCGGCGGCACCATCGCGCTCAACGCCAGGCAATTGGCCGCCGTGCCCGTGGCCACCCACAGCCCCACGCAGGGCGTGCCGAACAGCGTGGAAAACGCCTCGTCCAGCGACCGGCTCAGCGCGTCGGCATCATAGGCGAAATCCGGCGCATCGGCCGCTTGCAGCGCGGCCCAGACGCGGGGGTGGACGGATGCGGCGTTGTCGGAGAAGAAATGCATGAAACCGCCCTGCCCGCGAAGGCGTTGTGCGGTCAAGCCACCCCTTTGCCAGGGACCTGCGGCAAGGGGGTTATCGGGAGAACCAGCTTGAGCGAGACCGTTTCGATCACCCATGAGGACCAGGGCAGCCACGGCGTCTATCACGCCGCGGTGGAAGGCGAAGCCGCGCAAGGCGTGCTGACCTGGCGCGAGGCGGCACCCGGCGTGGTCGTGGCCGATCACACCCTGGTGCCTGGCGCCATCGGCGGGCGCGGCGTGGCCGCCCGGCTGGTCGACGCGCTGGTGGCCGATGCCCGCGAACGCGGCTGGAAGATCGTGCCGGCGTGCAGCTATGTGGCGGCGCAGTTCCGCCGCCATCCCGAATGGGCCGACCTGCAGGCGTAAGGAGGCGGCTACTCCACCACATCCTCGCCCCGGTCTAAGAGCCGGGGTCCCGCCTGCATGCGAGCGCGGGGCCGCAACAACAGCGGGGCCCCGGATCAAGTCCGGGGTGACCAAGCGTTTTTGGATCGGGAGATCAGGCGGGAAATGGTGCTGCTGGGGAGGATTGAACTCCCGACCTCAGCCTTACCAAGGATGCGCTCTACCACTGAGCTACAGCAGCACACCATTTCCGCAAAAACCCGGCACGCAAGCACCGGCTTTTCCTCCAGCGGCGGGTGGCCGCCGGTGGAGGCGCGCTATTGGCCGCAGGCTTTGCCAAAGTCAAGCGGGGTTGCGGACAAAAAATTCCCACGGCAAAGAACCCTTGCCATGACCCTGTCGAAAACCCCGCCGCGATCCAACAGCCGTGAAGAGCGCCTTGCCCAGCGCCTGCGGGAGAATCTGCGCCGCCGCAAGGCGCAGGCCCGCGCCCTGAATGAAGCAGGCCAGGACGCGAACGCAGAAGCGGGGGTGGAGCCCGGTGCGGACCCGGCAGCAGCCCCGCTTGGCGAAACGCAAGTTTAGGTCCGAAAAGCGGGAGTCGCCTTTCCAAATCGGCCCCGGCCCGCTAGGGGCCGCGTTCTCTTGTCCCTTCTTGCAGCAGGAAGCCTCGATGCCCCGTTTGATCCTGATTCGTCACGGCCAGTCGCAATGGAACCTGGAAAATCGCTTCACCGGTTGGTGGGATGTGGATGTGACCGAAAAGGGCGCGGCCGAGGCCTTTGCCGCCGGCCAGCTGCTCAAGGACAAGGGCGTGCTGCCCACCGTGGCGTTTACCTCGCTCCAGACCCGCGCGATCAAGACGCTGCACCTGGCGCTGGAAGCCGCTGGCCGCCTGTGGGTGCCGGAAACCAAGGATTGGCGCCTGAACGAGCGCCACTATGGTGGCCTCACCGGCCTGGACAAGGCCGAGACCGCCGCCAAGCATGGTGACGAGCAGGTCAAGGTGTGGCGCCGCAGCTTCGACATTCCGCCCCCCGTGCTGGAAGCGGGCAGCGCCTTCGATCTGGCCAGCGACCCGCGCTATGCCGGGATCGCCGTGCCCGCCACGGAAAGCCTCAAGGACACCATCGCCCGCGTGCTGCCGGCCTATGAAGAACTGATCGTGCCCGCGCTCAAGGCCGGGGAAACCGTGATCGTTTCGGCCCATGGCAATTCGCTGCGCGCGCTGGTCAAGCATCTTTCGGGCATTTCCGACGCCGATATCACCGGCCTGGAAATCCCCACCGGCCAACCGATCGTCTATGAACTGGACGACAACCTGGCCGAAGTGGAACGCTATTACCTGTCGGAGCGCTGAGGCGCACACCGACGCCCGAAGGGGGAGTTTGGGATGAGTGAGAGTGCGGTGCCCGGCGCGCAGGTTGCCATCATCATGGGCAGCCAGTCCGACTGGGAAACGATGAAGAATGCTGCCGCCGTGCTGGAAAAGCTGGGGGTGGCGCACGAATGCCGCATCGTTTCGGCCCACCGCACCCCCGATCGGCTGGTGGACTTTGCCAAGACCGCGCACGTCGCCGGCTTCAAGGTGGTGATCGCCGGGGCCGGGGGCGCGGCCCACCTGCCCGGCATGGTCGCCTCGATGACGCATCTGCCCGTCCTGGGCGTGCCGGTGGAATCCAAGGCGCTCAAGGGCATGGATAGCCTGCTCTCGATCGTGCAGATGCCCGGCGGCATTCCCGTGGGCACGCTGGCTATCGGCGTGCCGGGCGCCACCAACGCCGGCATTCTCGCCGCCTCGATCCTGGCGACGACCGACGACGCGCTGGCCGCAAGGCTGATCGCCTTCCGCCAGGCGCAGACCGACGCCGTGGCCGAGCGTCCGCAATGAGAACCTTTGCGCCGGGCGCCACCATCGGGATTCTGGGCGGCGGACAGCTGGGCCGGATGATGGCCATGGCCGCGGCGCAACTGGGCTATACCGCCCATGTCTATGCGCCCGAGCCGCGCGGCGAATCCGTGGCCGCGCAAGTGAGCGCGGCCTATACCCAGGGCGCCTATGACGATGAAGCCGCACTGGCCGCCTTTGCGCGCCAAGTGGCTGTCGTCACCTATGAGTTCGAGAATGTGGCCGCGGCGCCCTTGGCCGCGATCCTTCCCCATGCCGCGCTGTTTCCGCCCGCCCGCGCGCTGGAAGTGGCGCAGGACCGGGTGAACGAAAAGTCGTTCGTCGAAGCGCTGGGCGGCCGCCCGGCGCCGTGGATGGCGGTGGACGGGCCCGAAGACCTCGCCCGCGCGGTGGCCACGATCGGCGCGCCCGGCATTCTCAAGACCCGGCGCGATGGCTATGACGGCAAGGGCCAGTGGCGCATCATGGCGCCGGCCGATGCGGCAGGCATCGATCTGCCCGCCGTCCCGCTGATCTACGAAGGCTTCGTCCACTTCTTCGGCGAATTTTCGGTGATCCTGGTGCGCGGCCAGGATGGCCAGGTGCAATTCTGGGACTCGGCGCAGAACGAGCACGAGAGCGGCATCCTGGCGCGCTCCACCGTGCCGGCTCCGGCGCAGATCGCCGGCCAGGTGCCCGCGGCGCGCGCGCTCGCCGAAAAGGTCGCGCAGGCGCTCGATTACGTGGGTGTGCTGACGCTGGAATTCTTTGCCACGCACGATGGCCCGGTGTTCAACGAAATGGCGCCGCGCGTGCACAATTCGGGGCACTGGAGCATCGAAGGCGCGCTGGCCAGCCAGTTCGAGAACCATGTCCGCGCCATCCTGGGCCTGCCGCTGGGCAGCACGGGGCTGGTTACGGCGGGCGCGGTGATGGACAACCTGATCGGCGATGCGGCGCTGGCCTGGCCCGAACTGCTGGCCGATCCGGCGAACCACCTGCATCTCTATGGCAAGGCCGAAACGCGCCCCGGGCGCAAAATGGGCCATGTCACCCGGCTGGTGCGTTAAGCCATGGCCGCGTCGCTGTTCCTGATCGTGGCCCGCGGGGCAGACGGGACCATTGGCGATAAGGGCCGCCTGCCCTGGCACATTCCCGCCGATCTCAAGCGGTTCAAGGCGCTGACGATGGGCAAGCCGATGATCATGGGGCGCAAGACCTTCGAATCGCTGCCCGGCCTGCTGCCCGGCCGCCGCCACATCGTGCTCACCCGCGATGCCGCCTGGGCCGCGCCCGGCGCACAGGTGGTGCACAGCGTGGGCGCCGCGCTCGCCGCCGTGGCCGATGAAGCGCAGGCGGCAGTGATCGGCGGGGCCGAAATCCTCGCGCTGCTGGCCCCCCATGCCAGCCGTTACGAATTGACCGAAGTGGACGCCCGCGTGGGCGGAGACACGACGATGCCCTACCCTGGCCCGGAATGGCGCGAGGTGGCGCGCGAAAGCCACCCCGCCAGCGCGGACCATCCAGCCCCCATCCCGGCTTATGCCTTTGTCACGCTGGAACGGGTCCATCCCCTGGAAGAAAGCAGCAAGCCATGATCCGGCTTTATGCACGCGAGCGCGTGCCCGAAAACTGGCGCGGTGCCATCGTGGCGCTGGGCAATTTCGACGGGTTCCACCTGGGCCATCAGGCCGTGGTGGCCGAAGCCGTGCGCTGGGCGCGGGCCGAAGGGCGGCTGGTGATGATCGCCACGTTCGATCCGCACCCGGTCAGCCACTTCGATCCCAAGGCACCGCCTTTCCGCCTCACTTCGCTGGACCAGCGGCAGGAGCTGTTTGCTGCAGCGGGCGCCGATGCCATGCTGGTGTTCGAATTCGATGCCGCCCTGGCGCAGACCAGCGCGCAGGATTTCGTGGGCCAGTTGCTGGCCGATCGCATCGGCGCGGCCGGGGTGGTGACGGGCGAGGATTTCACCTTTGGCAAGCAGCGCGGCGGCAACGTGGCCGTGCTGCGCGAACTGGGCCTGGCCCACGGCATGGCGGCGCGCGCGGTGGGCCCCGTGCTGCACGATGGCGCGGTGGTTTCGTCCAGCCGCGTGCGCGATGCGCTCAAGGCCGGCGATTGCGCCACGGCCACGGCCTTGCTCACCCGCCCCTTTGCCATTCGCGGCATTGTCCAGCATGGCGACAAGGTGGGCCGGACGATCAATTTTCCCACCGCGAACCTGTCGATGGGCAAGTACCTGCGCCCGGCCTATGGCATCTATGCCGTCAAGGGCCGGCTTTGCGACGAGCGCGAACTGCTGGGCGCGGCCAACGTGGGCATCCGCCCGACGTTCGATCCGCCCAAGGAACTGCTGGAGCCGCATTTCTTCGATTTCACCGGCGATCTCTATGGCCAGGAAATCGAAGTGAGCTTCCACCACTTCCTGCGGCCCGAAGCCAAGTTCGACAGCCTGGACGCGCTGGTGGCACAGATGGCGCGCGATTGCCTGGAAGCGCGGCGGTTGTTGGAAAGCGCCTGATTTCCCATCCAAAATGGCGCGGAAAAGCTGCGCCGCGGTTGACACGGGCGTGCGCCTGGGCACGATCGGCCGATTGATCCGGAAAGGAAACGGCATGATCTGGTTGCGCGGCGCCCTGTTCACCGGGGCGCTGGCCTTTCTGGTGCTTACCTTCGTCAATGCCAGCTGGCTGGTAACGGCGCCGCCGGGACGGCCGCGCCTGATCGCCAATGGCGGCATTGCCCAGGACTACCAGCCCGGCGGCCGCGCCGCGCCCTGCCCGGCGCGCGCCATCCTGCCGCCACTGCACGCGATTCTGGAAGACACCGCCCGCGCCGTGTTCACCGCGCGGCGCATGGGCGCCGATTACGTGGCGATCGACGTGGTGCGCACTGCCGACAACCACCTGGCGCTCTATCCCGATGCCGACCTGGGCTGCCGGACCGAGGCGACCGGCGCGGTTTCGCAGATGACCATGGCGCAATTGGCCAGGCTCGACGCCGGCCATGGCTATAGCGCCGATGGCGGCAAGACTTTCCCGCTGCGCGGCAACGGGCGCGGTTTGATCCCCTCGCTCGACGAGATCCTGGCGGCCAATCCGATGGGCCGCTTTATCTATCGCTTTCCGGGCAACGACGTGGCCGCCGTGCCGCTGCTGATCGAAACGCTGGCGCGCAATGGCCACGACGCCAAGGCGCTGGGCGAGGGCTTTGTCGGCAACGCGGCGCTGGTTTCCGCCGTGAACAAGGCCCTGCCCGGCGTCTGGACGATCGATCCCGCCAAGGGCCGCGCCTGCGCCAGCGACTATCGCTGGAAAGGCTGGACGTCGCTGGTGCCCGCCACGTGCCAGGGCGCAACGATGATCGCCGCGCTCGATAACGCGTTCACCCTGTGGGGCTGGCCCAACCGGGTGCAGCAGCGCATCGAGGGCGTGGGCGGCCATGTCCTCGCCGTGGCGAGCGACGGCACGGGCGACAGCCTGGGCACCGGCCTGCGCCATGCGCGCGAACTGCCGCAAGTGCCCGCCGCGTTCCACGGCACCGTGCTGATCGACAATTTCTGGACCGTCGCCCCGGCCCTGCGCCCCGACATGGACGCCCGCACCAATGCCGAAGCCGTGGCCGCGCAGGAGCGGGACGACAATACGCCGTGAATCCATCCCTTCGTCACCCCCCAAACCCCGCCTCACACCCTTCGTCACCCCGGGCTTGACCCGGGGTCCCGCTTATTTCTGGCCGCCTTGCGCTGCGCATCGAAGAATAGCTGGACCCCGGATCAAGTCCGGGGTGACGTTGGGTAGGATGAGATGTGGGGCAAGGCTCTCACCTCTCCGTGCATCCGGCATTTGCAGGAATCCGCCGTGGGCGCTAAGGCCCGCCGATCATGACCGAAACGCGCGACTATCGATCCACCGTCTTCCTGCCGAAGACCGATTTCCCGATGAAAGCCGGACTCCCGCAAAAGGAGCCGGGCATTCTCGCGCGCTGGCAGGATGAAGACATTTACGGCCAGCTGCGCGCCGCGCGCCAGGGCCGGGAAAAGTTCATCCTCCACGATGGCCCGCCTTATGCCAATGGCGACATGCACATCGGCCATGCCCTGAACCATATCCTCAAGGACATGGTGGTGCGCACCCAGACCCTGCTGGGCAAGGACGCGCCCTATGTGCCCGGCTGGGACTGCCACGGCCTGCCCATCGAATGGAAGGTCGAGGAAGAGTACCGCAAGAAGAAGAAGAACAAGGACGAGGTTCCTCCACGCGAATTCCGCGCCGAATGCCGCGCCTATGCCCAGAAGTGGGTGGACGTGCAGCGCGAGCAGTTGAAGCGCCTGGGCATCAACGCCGCCTGGGACCGGCCCTACCTGACCATGGATTTCCAGGCCGAGGCCACCATCGTGGGCGAGCTTTTGAAGTTCGCGGAATCCGGCCAGCTCTATCGCGGCGCCAAGCCGGTGATGTGGAGCCCGGTGGAAAAGACCGCGCTGGCCGAAGCCGAAGTGGAATACGAGTGGATCACGTCTACCCAAATTGACTTGGCCTTCGAGATCACGGAATCGCCTAATGTGCCCGACTTGAAGGGCGCTTATGCGGTGATCTGGACGACCACGCCGTGGACGATCCCGGTGAACCAGGCACTCGCCTATGGGCCTGAGTTAGAATACGCGCTTTGCCGTGTTGGCGAACGGGTTGGTGACCACGGCCGCCCACAGCCGGTCGAGCATGTTTTGGTCGCTAGCGCACTGGTTAGCGATTTTGAAAGCCGCATTGGCTTTCGGGTAATCCCGACTCGCATGATCAAAGGTACCGACCTCGCCGGCACGGTAGCCCGCCATCCCATGCACGCGCTGGGCGGCTTCTTTGGCGAGCCGCGCCCGCTGCTCGCGGGCGATTTCGTCACCACCGAATCGGGCACCGGCCTCGTCCACATGGCGCCCGACCATGGCGAGGACGACTTCGAACTGTGCAAGGCGCACGGGATCGAGCCCAAGTTCGCCGTGACCGCCGATGGCAAGTATCGCGAGGACTGGGGCTGGCTGGCCGGCCAGGGCAGCGTGATCAATCCCAAGTTCAACGCACCCGATGGCCCGATCTGCTCGGCGCTGGCCGAAGTGGGCGCACTGCTGGCTGCAAGCGCGGATTACAAGCACTCCTACCCGCACTCCTGGCGCTCCAAGGCCAAGGTCATCTTCCGCTGCACCCCGCAGTGGTTCGTGCCGATGGATCAGCAGCACGACGATGGCAGCTTGCGCGAAAAGGCCGTCGCGGCCATCGCCGCCACCCGCTTCGTGCCGGAAAAGGGCCGCAACCGCATCGGCGCCATGGTGGAAGGGCGGCCCGACTGGGTGCTCTCGCGCCAGCGCGCCTGGGGCGTGCCGATTACCCTGTTCGTCAATCGCCAGACCGGGCAGTACCTGGCCGATCCGGAAGTGAATGCCCGCATCATCGCCGGCGTGATGGCCGAAGGGGTGGACGCCTGGGACGACGAGCGCGCGCAAGACTACCTGGGCGAAAAGTACCAGGTGGACGATTACGAGCGGATCACCGACATTCTCGACGTGTGGTTCGATTCGGGTTCCACCCATGCCTTCGTGCTGGAATCGGGCCGCTGGCCCGAACTGCGCTGGCCGGCCGATCTCTATCTGGAAGGCAGCGACCAGCATCGCGGCTGGTTCCAGTCCTCGCTGCTCGAAGCCTGCGCCACGCGCGGCCGCGCGCCCTATGACGCCGTGCTCACCCACGGCTTCACCATGGACGCCAAGGGCCTCAAGATGTCCAAGTCGCTGGGCAACACCATCAGCCCGCTGGACCTGATGCGCGACTATGGCGCCGACATCTTGCGCCTGTGGGCCCTGTCGGTGGATTTCACCGAGGATCACCGCATCGGCAAGGAAATCCTGGCCGGCGTGGCCGACCAGTATCGCAAGCTGCGCAACACCTATCGCTACCTGCTCGGCGCGCTGGAAGGGTTCAGCGAAGACGAACGCGTGGCGCCTGATGCCATGCCCGAGCTGGAACGCTACATGCTGGCGCGCCTTGGCGGGCTGGATGCGACCCTGCGGCAGGCCGTGGCGGACTATGATTTCAATACGTATGTCCGCGCGCTGACGGAGTTCTGCAACGAAGACCTTTCGGCCTTCTTCTTCGATATCCGCAAGGACAGCCTATATTGCGATGCGCCGGCCGATCCCAAGCGCCGCGCCTATCGCACCGTGCTCGACACGCTGTTCCATGCCCTGGTGCGCTATGGCGCGCCGGTCTTGGTCTTCACGGCCGAGGAAGTGTGGCAGAGCCGCTACGCCGGCGCGTCGGTCCACCTGCTGGAGTGGCCGGAACTCCCGGCGGTGCAGGCGGACCTGGCGCATTGGGAGCAATTGCGCGCCCTGCGCACCAGCGTGAACGAAGCGATCGAACCGCTGCGCCGCGAAAAGGTACTGGGCTCGGGCCTGGAAGCCAAGGTCACCGTGCCGGCCAATGCGCCGGAAGCCGAAGGCGGCCTGGCGGAACTGTTCATCACGGCGACAGTTTCGCGCGGGCAGGAGCTTTCCGTGACCCGAACCGATGACCACAAGTGCGGCCGTTGCTGGCGCCATCTGCCCGAAGTGACGCAGGACGGCGCGCTGTGCGACCGCTGCGACAGCGTGGTGGCAGTGCTCGACGGGCAAACCGCGTGAGCCTGTTCACGCGCAATCGCCTCGCCGGCTTTGCCATGGCGCTGGGCACGTTCGGGCTGGACCGGGGGGTGAAGGCATGGATCGCCGGGCCGCTGGCCCTGCCCGAACAGGGCGCGATCTATATCACCAGCTTCTTCAACTTGCGCTGGACGCAGAACCTGGGCGTGTCGCTCGGCCTGTTCAGCGCCAATTCCAGCGAAGGCAAGCTGGCCCTGCTGGCCATGACCGGGCTGATCGCGCTGGGCGTGGTGATCTGGATGCTGCGCGAAAAGGCGCTCGGCGAACTCACCGGCCTTGCCCTCGTGCTCGGCGGGGCGATGGGTAACATCTATGACCGCTTCACCCGCGGCTATGTTATCGATTATGCCGACCTTCATTTCGGCGAATTTCGGCCTTTTTTGATTTTCAACCTTGCCGACGCGGCAATCACGCTGGGTGTGCTGATCCTGCTTGCCCGTTCGCTGTTTTCGCGCGAAAAGCCCGCTTCGGGCAGCCCCAGCCCCACGGAGATCTAAGTAATGCGCAAAGCCGCCGCCCTTGCCTTTCTCGTTTCGGCCGGGAGCCTTCTGGCTGCGTGCAGTTCCAGCAGCTCGCTGTTCAACCACGTGCGCCCAGACGAATTCGCCGTCAGCCGCCAGGCGCCGCTGGTCGTGCCGCCCGATTTCGCGCTGACCCCGCCCAACCCCGGCGCCCCGCGCCCGCAGGATGTCGATTCGTCGAAGCAGGCGCTTGATGCCCTGTTCGGCGGCCCGGCGCCGCGCAGCGCGGTGGAAACCGACACGCTGGGCAAGGCCGGCGCTTCGGCAGCCGGCATTCGCAGCACCGTGGGCGATCCGCAGACCACCACCGTGGCCAAGGGCGCGCAGGTGAAGGATATCCTTTCCGCGCCGCAGGGCGATGGCCAGGAAGCGCGCGCCTCGATTCCGGGCTGATCGCGCCAGCGCCTGCATGTGAAAAGGGCCTGCAGAGATTGCGGGCCTTTTTCTTTGCTCTTCTCGCAACGTCACCCCGGACTTGATCCGGGGTGACGATGGCAGGAAGGGTGGGTGCCCTGCCCGTTCGGCGATCTTCACCAAGCCCCCAAGCCCAAGCACTTTTTAGCCCTGCTTCATCCTGCGTTCAGGTGAAACATGGCCAGAAAGCGCCCGCGTCCCGGCGCTTGCCGGGCCTCATCATGAAATGTTATATCGTTCCGGAACAAGGGAGCGAGCGCGGCGGAGAGGCCAACGAATACGACGCCCGCAGCCGTTGCGGGCGCTGCGACAATGCGTGTCCTTGGGCCATCCCCCCGAAAGCCCATGGCGCGAACAAGGTTATGGAGGAGATTTCGATGCGTTCCATCCTGATGCTGGGATCAGCGGTCCTGGCCCTGGCGCCCGCCGCTGCCTGGGCCAATGCGCCGGCCCCCGCCGATAGCGGCGCCAACGCCGCAGCCGATGCCAGCGAGGCAGGTTCGGACGGCACCGGGTCGGGCAGCAGCAGCCCGATCATCGTCACCGCCACGCCGTTTGGCCACCTGATCGACGACACGCCCACCGTTTCCGCGCGCGTCGATGCCGACCAGATTTCCCGCGCCGGCGGCTCCAGCATTGCCGATTCGCTGCGCGACGTGCCGGGCGTTTCGGCAACCGGATTTGCCTCTGGCGCCAGCCGCCCGATCATTCGCGGCATGGACAGCAACCGCGTCCGCCTGCTCGAAGACGGCACCTCCAGCTCCGACGTGTCGGACATCGGCCCCGACCACGGCATCCCCATCGATCCGCTCTCGGCCCGCTCGATCGAAGTGGTGCGCGGCGCGGCCACGCTGCGCTATGGCAGCCAGGCGATCGGCGGTGTGGTCAACACGATCAACAACCGCGTGCCGATGAGCTTGCCGACCGAAGCGCTCTCGGCCGAAGCCAGCACCAGCTACACCACGGTCAACAAGGGCGTGGAAACCGCGGCGCTGGTCGATACCAAGACCGGGCAGCTGGCGCTGCACGCCGACGGGTTCTGGCGGACCACCGACAACTATGACACCCCGCTGGGCACCCAGCAGAACTCCTGGTTCAACGGCTGGGGCGGATCGGTGGGTGGGTCCTATTTCCTGCCCGGCGACAAGAGCCACGTGGGCCTGGCGGTGACGCACTATGACGCGCGCTACGGCATTCCCAGCGACACCACCTATATCGACATGCGCCAGACCAAGGTGATGAGCCGCAACAGCTTTGCGCTGGATTCGGGCCTGCTCAAGACCTTCACGCTCGACGGCAGCTATGGTGATTACCAGCATCAGGAAAAGAATCCCGATGGCTCGGTCAACACCACGTTCAAGAACAAGGAATGGAACGGGCGCGGCGAACTGCTGCTCAACGCCGTGGGGCCGGTGCGCAACACCGCGCTGGGCGTGGAATACCAGCACCGCGATTTCTCGGCCATCGGCGAAGACAGCAGCTACCTGAACCCGGCGACCAGCCAGAACATTGCCGGCTACCTGTTCACCGAAATCCAGTTGGCCGATCCGCTGCATGTCGAAGCCAGCGGCCGCGTGGAGCACGTGCGCATCACCGGCACCCCGGCGGACGACGCGTTCACGGTGCGCAAGTACACGCCCGTCAGCGGCGCCATCGGCCTGCTCTACACCCCGGTGCAGGCGGTCAAGCTGGGCCTCAACTTCTCCAGCACCGGCCGCGCCCCGGCGCTGACCGAACTGTTTGCCCGCGGCGCCCACGATGGCCCGCAGACCTTCGAAACCGGCGATCCGAACCTCAAGGTAGAGCGCGCCAATTCGCTCGAAGGCAGCCTGCGCGTGCGCCAGGGCGGCTTCAGCTTCACCGGCTCGGCCTATTACACCTGGTACAAGAACTATATCTATGGCGACCTGACGGGGCGCACCTGCGACGATGATGGCGTGTGCACCGCCAGCACCGATGGCGAACTGCGCGAGCTGTTCTATCGCCAGCAAGGCGCCAAGTTCCGCGGCCTGGAAGCGGAAATGAGCCAGGAACTGGTCAAGACCGACCAAGGCACGTTCACCGCCAAGGTGCTGGGCGACTATACCCGCGCCACGCTCGACAGCGGCAGCAACGTGCCGCGCATCCCGCCCTATCGCGTGGGCGGCGGCTTTGCCTGGGCGGGCAAGACGATCGATGCCGGGATCATGTTCAGCCACTATGGCCGGCAGGACAAGGCAGGCGATTTCGACACGCCCACCGATGGCTACAACAACCTCAACGTCAACGTGGCGTTCCGCCCGTTCAAGAGCCATCCGGGCATCGAACTGGCCATCGTTGGCCAGAACCTGACCGACGACACCCAGCGCCTGGCCACCGCGCTCAACAAGGACCTGGTGGTAATGCCGGGCCGCTCGGTGCGCTTCGTGCTCAAGGCCGCAACGTTCTGATGTGCCGGGGCCCGGTCGGCATGGGTTTTCCCAAGCCGGCCGGGCCCACCCATTACGCTTTCAACAATTGCCCGACCTTGTCGAACGGGCTGGGCGCGGTGCCCGCGCCAAAGCGATAGCTCGATGCGGTGAGCGCCCCGCGCAAGTCGTTTTCCGAATAGACGCAGACGCCAGGATCTGCCCCGGCCGCGCCGACCGCCACCATCAACGGGATCAGGTGATCCTCGCGCGGGTGGCACAGGCGCGCGGCCGGGGCCTTGTCCCATTGCAGCAGGGCGGCCGCGCGCGCCTCCGGCGTCAGGTCCAGCAGCGTGTGGCGCAGCCAGGCATCGAACGCAGCCGATGGCGCCGCCGCGCCAGCGTTGAACTGGCGCAAGTTGTGATAGCTGAACCCCGAACCCACGATCAGCACGCCCTCGTCGCGCAGGGGCGCCAGGGCACGGCCCAGCGCCAGGTGCGCGGCCACGTCGTAATCGGCACGCAGCGACAGGCTGAGCACCGGGATGTCGGCCTCTGGCCAGATCGGCTGGAGCATCGAGAACGTGCCATGATCGAACCCGCGCGCGGGATCGCGGCCCACCGGAATGCCCGCCGCCGCCGCCAGGGCGATCACCTCCTCGGCCAGGTCCGGCGCGCCCGGCGCGGGATAGCGAATGTGATAGGTGTGTTCGGGAAAGCCGAAATAGTCATAAACCATGCCCGGCTGCGCCGCGGTGGACACAGTAAAGCCGGGTTCCTCCCAATGCCCCGAAATCACCAATACCGCACGCGGGCGGGCGGGCAACTGCGCGGGAAGCGCCTTGAGCGAGGCTTCCAGCCAGGCAAAGCCATCGCGGAACGGGCCATCGAGCCAAGGCCAGGGCCCGCCACCGTGCGAGAGGAAGAAAACCGGCTGCTGCATAGGAAAACCATCCTTTCCCGTTCCATTTAAGGATTGTCGGGGCTTGTGACAGCAGGCAAAAGCCTGTGCATCTTGTTGGGGCAATTCGAACACCGGGTTCACACGCACCATACGGGCGCACGGGGGAAACGGCACCATGGCCAAACCGTAATGATTTGATCACGCCCCCGGCAGACCGGAAAGGCTAGACCGCTTTTCGACGGTGAGCAGCTCTGGATCCGCGACGTGACGGTCCCCTGTTCCGGTTCCGCTCTGGGCTGCTCACCGTCACCCCTGCCGCTTCGCGCAGGCGCCGCTTTCCCGATCTGACGGTTTCCCGGTCGCTGACAACGCGCAGAAGGCTTTTGCCCTTCCCGGCGGCTCCACAACCTTTGCAGTTCGGAAAAACCGGCCGTGCCACGCCCCATCTTCTTCGATCCCACCGGCCAGCGCCGCCGCTGGACTCGTCGCCTTGCCTTTGCCGTGCTGGCCGTGCTGGTGGCGATGTGCGTGATCTTTGCCACCACGGTGGCCACCGTCACCCCGCGTGAGCCGCTGGCATTTGCCCAGGAACGCCTGGCGCCGCTGCCGCTGAAAACCCAGGTCAGCCGCCTGTCGCACCGCCTGGCCGCGCTGTTCGGCCACCGCGCGGTGGTGCCGGCGCGGGTTCAGGCCGCCCCCATCACGATCGGTTTCTACCAGGCGCAAAGCGATGAAAGCGCCGGGGCGCTGCAGCGCCACGTCGGCCAGATCGACTGGGTGGCCCCCACGCTCATGGGGCTCGATCATGCCGGCCACCTGACGGTGACCGATGATGCGCCGATGCGCCGGATCATCGCCGGATCGCTGCGCCGCCCGCTGGTGGTGCCGGTGTTGCAGAACGTGAGCGATGCGGCCGGCTGGGACGGCGCGGGCACGGCTGCCGTGCTGAACAACCCGGCGCGCCGCCTGGCGCTGGCCAATGCGGTGGACGCCGCGCTCGACAAGTCGGGCGACGCTGGGGTGATGATCGATTTCGAAAGCCTGCCCCAGGGCGCGTTGCCCGGCCTGCACCAGTTTGCCGCCGACCTGCACGCACGCCTGGCGCCCAAGCATCGCTTGGTCTCGATCACCATGCCGGTCGATGATGAAAACTGGCACCCGCGCGCCTTTGCCGACGTGGCCGACAAGATCGTGCTGATGGCTTATGACGAACATTGGCAAGGCGGCCAATCCGGCCCGATCGCCTCCAATCCGTGGTTCATTGGCCGTGTTTCCGCCGCGCTCAAGGGCGTTCCCGCCGGCAAGGTGGTGGTCGCGCTCGGCAGCTATGGCTATGACTGGCATGAAGGCCATGCCGATGCGCTGACCGTGGAAGAAGCCTGGCTGGCCGCGCACGACAGCGGCACGACGCCGGGCTGGGACAAGGCCAGCGGCAATGTCGGCTTTGCCTATGACGACGATGCCGATACCGCCGATGGCACGCCTGCCGTGCGCCACGACGTGTGGCTGCTCGATGCCGCCACCAGCTGGAACCAGATGCTGATGCTGCGCCAGCTGGGCGTGGGTTCGGTGGCGCTGTGGCGGCTGGGTTCGGAAGACCCCGGCTTCTGGCCCGTGCTCCAGGCCTGGCACGGCGGGGCCAAGACCCTGCCCGACATTTCGCGCATTACCCAAAGCAGCAACGTGGACGTGGAAGGCAACGGCGAAATCCTGCGCATCGATGCCACTCCCACGCCCGGCACCCGCACGCTCGATACCGACCATCGCCTCGGCCTCGTCACGGACGAACGCTATGTCACGCTGCCCACGCCCTATGTCGTGCGCCGCACCGGGGATCGGCCCAAGCTGGTCGCGCTGACCTTCGACGATGGCCCCGATCCGACCTGGACGCCGCAGATCCTCTCGATCCTGGAGAAATACCACGTGCCCGGCACGTTCTTCGTGATCGGCGAAAACGGGGTGGCCAACCGTGGCCTGCTGCAACGCATGGTGGCCGACGGCGACGAGATCGGCAACCACAGCTATACCCACCCCAACATGGCCAACAGCACCCCGGCCGGGATCAAGCTGGAACTCAATGCCACGCAGCGCCTGATCGAGGCCTATACCGGCCGCTCCACCCGCCTGTTCCGCGCACCCTATTTCGGAGACGCCGAGCCGACCACGGCCGACGAACTCGATCCCGCGCTGATCGCCCAGAAGCAGGGTTATACGATCGTCGGCCTCCACGCCGACCCGGGCGACTGGATGCGCCGCCCGGCCGACCAGGTGGTGCAGCTCACCGTCAGCGCGGTGGATGGCGGCAATGCCGATCGTTCCGCCAATGTGATCCTGCTGCACGATGGCGGCGGCAACCGTTCGCAGACCGTGGCCGCGCTGCCCCGGATCATCGAACAGTTACAGGCCCAGGGCTATCGCTTCGTGCCGGTGTCCACGCTGGCGGGCATGAAGCGCGATGACGTGATGCCCGTGGTCAAGGGCTGGGACCTCGTCGCCGTCCAGCTCGACATCGGCATCTTTGCCGTGCTCGCCGCCGCGCTCGCCACGCTGAACTGGACGTTCTTCTTCGCCATCGCGCTCGGCACCCTGCGCGCCTTGGGGCTGACCGGCCTGGCGCTGTTCCCGCAGCGCCGCGTCGACCTGCCCTGGCTGAACCGAGCGCCCGACGTGCCGCCCTACCAGCCGCGCGTGACGGTGATCATTCCCGCCTACAACGAAGAGCGGGTGATCGAGGCTTCGGTCCACCGCATCCTGGCCAGCACCTATCCCGCGCTCAGCGTGATCGTGGCCGACGACGGATCGAAGGACGCGACCAGCCAGATCGTGACCGACGCGTTCGGCGGCGATCCGCGCGTGACGCTGATGACCCTGGTCAACGGCGGCAAGGCCAGCGCGCTCAACCGGGCGCTCGCCGCCGCCGATGGCGAGATCATCGTGGCGCTCGATGCCGATACCCAGTTCGAACCCGAAACCATCGGCAAGCTGGTGCGCTGGTTCGAAAAGCCCGAAATCGGCGCCGTGGCGGGCAACGCCAAGGTGGGCAACCGCGTCAACCTCGTCACCCGCTGGCAGGCGGTGGAATATGTGACGGCGCAGAACATCGAACGCCGCGCCCTCACCCGCTTCGACGCGATCATGGTCGTGCCCGGCGCGGTGGGAGCCTGGCGGCGGGAGGCGCTCAACGATGTCGGCGGCTATCCCGAAGACACCCTGGCCGAAGACCAGGACCTGACCATCGCGATCCAGCGGCATGGCTGGAAAGTGGCCTATGACGAAGACGCCGTGGCCTGGACCGAAGCGCCCGAAACCCTGCGCGCGCTGGGCAAGCAACGCTTCCGTTGGGCATTCGGCACGCTGCAATGCCTGTGGAAGCACCGCGCCGTGGTGGCGCAGCAGCGCCCCTCGGGCCTGGCCTTCATCGGCATTCCCCAGGCTTGGCTGTTCCAGATCGCCTTTGCCATCGCCTCGCCGCTGATCGACCTGGCGCTGGGCATCTCGATCGTGGGCACGATCGTGCGGGTGATCCAGCATGGCTGGGCCCAGACCCAGACCGACGTGCTGCGCATGGGTGTCTATTGGCTGGGCTTCACGCTGATCGACCTGGCCTGCGGGCTGGTCGCCTTCCGGCTCGACGTGCGCGAAAAGCGGCTGCCCGCGTTCCTCCTGCTCAGCCAGCGCTTCGTCTATCGCCAGCTGATGTACGGCGTGGTGATCCGCGCGGTCAGCGCCGCGCTCGCGGGCCTGGGCATCGGCTGGGGCAAGCTGGAACGCACCGGGCGGGTGAATACAGGGTCCTGAACCGAGGCCCCTCCACCAGCCAGCGGCGGGGGTGGAGGGGCCGGTCCCTAAGCCGGCACGTGCAGCGTCACCGCCAGCCCGCCACCGGGCGCTTCATCCAGTTCCAGACGCCCCCGGTGCAGCCGCGCCACGGCGTTGACCATCGACAGGCCCAGGCCCCCACCCGGACGGGTGCGCGCGTTGTCGAGCCGCACGAAGCGCTCGACCACGCGGGGGCGGTCTTCGGGGGCGATGCCGGGGCCATTGTCGGCTACGGCCAGGGTGGCTTCGCCATCGGCGGCGCGGGTGCGCACGGTGATCGCGTTTCCGCCGTATTTCAGCGCGTTGTCGATGGCGTTGGCCAGCGCGCGCGAGATCAGCTCGCGATCGGCCATGACCCAGGCCGGCGCCAGATCGAGCGCCAAGGTCACGCCCGATTGTTCGGCCAAGGGTTCATAGAGTTCGACCATGTCGGCCGCCACGGCCGCCAGATCGAGCGCCACGCGGCGGTCTTGCACCGCGCCGCCTTCGAGGCGGCTGATTTCCAGCGCGGTTTCCAACATGGCGCGCAGGCCATCGGCATCGGCGCGCGCGGCCTGGAGCGCTTCGATCGCGCCCGGCTCGTCCACGCGGGCAAGCGCGGTGTCAATCGCCGCGGAAAGCCGCGTTACCGGCGAGCGCAGATCGTGCGCCAATGCGCCCGAAACCGCCCCCAGTTCGGCCACCAGCGTGGCAATGCGCTCGGCCATCTGGTTCATCTGCAGGCGCAAATGGTCGAACCCGTCGCCGCTTTCCCCTTCTGCCAGGCGCATGCCGAAATTGCCGGCCGCCAGTTCCTCGGCCGCCTTGGCGATTTCGTGGGTGCGGCGGCTGATCGCCAGGCCCAGCACCACCGCGCTGACCAGCGCCAGCGCCACGGCCACGGCAATGGTCAACCCGATCGCGGCGGCAAAGGCCAGGTTGAAGCGCCGCTCGCTCGCACCCATCAACCCCACGGTCAGCCGCGCGCCGTCGGGCAAAGTGCTGGCCAGCACCAGCGCTTCCTGGTCGTTGGCGCTATCCCCGCGGCGCACCAGCACCGGTTGCGGGCGCGGGCCCGGCGCGATCGACGGCACGAAATCGATATTGCTCGTCACCGTCGCGCGCGCGCCGCCCGTCAGCGTCACGAAGACGCCGGGATCGGCCACGCTGCCGCGCTGATCGCGAATGAAATCGTCCAGCGAATCGCGCCCGCCGCTGTAGAACGCGGCCAGCAGATCGTCGCGCACGTCGATCACCTGGTCTTCGCGATCGGCGCGCACCACGTCGAGCATCTGGGTGCGCAGGAAAAAGATCGCCGCCGCGCTCGACAGCAATTGCAGCACGAACACCGCCGCCACCAGGCGCAGCATGGTGGGCGAAAGCGGGCGCTGGCGCATGGCCCGGGCGAGCATGGTCAATCGGCAGCCATTCGATAGCCCGCGCCGCGCACGGTGTGGAACAGGGCCTGCTCCTCGCCATCGTCGATCTTGCGGCGCAGGCGGCTGATATGCACGTCGATCACATTGGTGCCTGGGTCGAAATGATAGTCCCACACCGCTTCGAGCAGCATGGTGCGCGTGACCACTTCGCCCTGGTGCAGCAGCATGTATTCGAGCAGGCGGAACTCGCGCGGTTGGAGCGTGATCTTGCGCGGCCCCCGCTTCACCTGGCGGGTCAGCCGGTCCAGCTCCAGATCAGCGCAGCGCAGCACGGTGTCCTGCGCCTTTTGCCGCCCGGTGCCGCGCCGCATCAGCGCCTGGACCCGCGCCATCAATTCGGCGAACGAGAACGGCTTGCCCAGGTAATCGTCGGCCCCGGCGGTAAGCCCGGCCACGCGATCGTCGGTGCTGCCCAGCGCGGAAAGCACGATCACCGGGGTTTCCACTTCGGCCGCACGCAGCGCCTTGAGCACGGCCAGGCCATCCATGCCCGGCAGCATGCGATCGAGCACGACCACGTCGAACTGGCTGTCGGTGGCCAGGAACAGCCCGTCCCGGCCATTGTCGGCGCGGTCGACGGTAAAGCCTTCCTCGGCAAAGCCGCGCGCAATGTAGTCCCCGATCTGGGGATCGTCTTCAACCAGCAGAATGCGTCCGGCCACGTGCGACTTTCCATGACAACGAGTTAATCTTGCCCCCACTGCCCGGACAGGGCGCAGGGATCATGCCGGTGCATCATGGCTATTGGCTTTCTTGGTCGCAAGCTGTTTGCCCTTGCTGCCGCGCTGCCCGCAGTGGCCGGCGGCACGATGGCGGCTGGCGGCTATTTCGATCGCCAGGCCGTGCTCTATCGCGGGCCGCTCGGCCCGCCCCGCCACGATCTGGTGGTGGTCTATTTTTCGGGCGACATGGGCCTGGCGCTGGGCGCGGGCGGCGGCACGATCGCGGCGTTGCGCGATCGCGGCCTGCCGGTCGTCACGGTCAATTCGCCCGCGCTGTTCGGCGTGGGCCGCGACCGCGCCTTTGTCGATGCCCTGGTGGCCGATACCATGCGCCAGGCCCTGGCGCGCAGCCACGCGGCCCATATCGCCTTGATCGGCGCGGCATTCGGCGCGGGCGTGCTCGATACCGGGCTGGGCGCGGTGCCGGCCGATCTGCGCGCACGGATCGCCTCGGTGGTGCTGGTCGCGCCGGCGCGGGCGGTCTATTTCCAGGCCAATCCCGGCGGCCTGTTCCATCCCGGCGCCCCGGACAGCGATCCGCGCCGCACCGTTCGGCTGCTGCACGGCCTGCCCGTGACCTGCATTTTCGAGAACGACAGCACCGACAGCCTGTGCCGGACCACCCAGTTGGACGGAGCGCGCCGCGTGCCGCTGGGCAATCACCGCCTGGCCCAGATCAGCGCCGATGCCGCGCTCTACCCACCCCAGCCGATGCACTGAACGGTGCAAGGCGTGGCGAAGTCAGAGGAACGATTTCAAGCGCGGGGCCGCGCTTGTCAGGGCAACGAGGGGCCAGCCGGCATGTGTCCGGGCATGGACTGCATCGTGCCGGGAATGGCGCTGCCTGGCCCCATACCGCCCGGAACCCCGCCGATGCCGCCGCTATAGCCATAGCCCTGCGGCAGGAACGGCCCCATCGCGCCGCGCGTGGGGCCCAGCGTCGGGCCCATCTGGCCGGGCTGGTCCGGCCCCGGATCGGGCGATTGCGCGGCCAGCTTGGTTCGATCGGGCGCAGCCGGGGGCAGCACCGGATCGGGATCGCTGGTGTCGGCCGGGGGCGAGGCGAGTGGCGCAGGCAGGGCCGGGGCCGCGTTGGCCGCCAACGCGGCAGGCTGGGCGCGGCCACCCGGTGCGGCGGCGGGTGCCGCAGCCGTGGCGGAAGCCTGGGCACGGGCTGGTGCGGTTGGCGCCGCGCTGGCCACCAGGGCGGGCGCCGCCGCGCCGGCATCGGCCGGTGCGCCTTGCGGCGCGCTTTGGAAAGGAGAGCCGAACAGGGCCACCGCAGCGATGCTGGCCGCCAAGGCGCCGATACCGGTGCCGCCCAGCATCAGCAGCGCGCCGCGCCAAGCCGAAAGCCGCGTTGCCATGGGGCGCCGGCCGCCATGGTCGGTGCCGCCGACCACGCGCAGCGGCACGACCTGTCCACGCGCGCGCGCCACGCCGGGCATGGTGCCGGGCACGGTCGCATGAAGCGCCATATCGCCAAGTTCGTGGCCTGCGCCGGCAAGCTGCGGGCGCAACGGCACCTCGCGCAGGATTCGCGCGGCAAGGCCGGCCGGCAGGGCCGGCGCCTCGTGAAGGGAAAGAAGCTGGTCGAGCGCGGCGTCAGACATGCGATCGGACGCACGAACGGGAGCCGCATCGCGCCCGGTCGCAAGATCCTGGCCGGGATCGGCCACGCAGGGAAGCTTGCCGGTCACGCGTGCGCGCCGGCGCCCGGATTGGCCGAGGCATCGGCCACGGCGGCCGCACCCACAAAAGCCACGTCACGGCATGTGACGTCGCGCGCCTCTAGCAGTTCCCGCATCTGCCGCCTCGCCCTGAACAACAGCGACTCCATCGCCTTGATATTAAGATCAAGCACTTGGGCCGCAAGTGCATTGGAGAAGTTCTCGTAATAGCACAAGACCAGCGCGGCGCGATAGCGTTCCGGCAGATCCGCGAGGGCAGCTGCCACTTGCGCGCAGGCCTGGCGCTGCTCGATCATGCGATCGGCCAACGGGGCCTGGTCGGCGCAGTCGGGCAGGTCGTCGGTCACCACCACGCGGAAGCGCCGCTTGCGATCGAAACACAGGTTCATCGCCACGCGGTGCAGCCAGCCGATCAGGCCCGCGCCGGTGGGATACCAGCGCGGCGCGTTCTGCCACATGCGGGCAAAACAGTCCTGCACCACGTCCTCGGCCTCGTGCCCGTCGCCCAGCATGCGCGCGGCAACGCGATAGAGCGCCGCGGCATGGCGTTCCACCAGCACGGCAAACGAGGCCTGGCAGCCTTGGCCCACGCGCGCCATCAGCGCCACGTCGTCCACCCGTGCCAGATCGAGGCCGGCCACGCCGATGGCGCTGCCGTCCAGCACATAGGCGGCTGACGCGGCCCTGCCGGCGTGTTGATGATCGGTGACTGGCCCTGTCGAAAGAGGACCAGGGGCGTCGTCGCCCAAGGCAAGGGCATCGCCCTGCACGTCACCGCAAAAGGTCATGCGGTCCACCCGTCGCGCACGATGGTTGCTCCGTCCATTCCCTTGTCCCGATGCCCTGCTGCATCGTACCATCTGAACGCCATATTTACGATCACCAAAATTCTCTGAACATTTCTTCATCTTCGCTTGCGACGGATAGTGGTTTCGGCGCATTTCAGGCACTGGTAAAGCCGGCCGGCCCCGGATATGAAGCCCCCAATGATGCCACCGGCCTGCCCCTGCTGGCCCTTTTGCCCAACGAGACGAGAGCCCATGCAGCGCCTCCCCAAGATTCGTTTTCTTTCCTCCGCCGCCCCGCTGGCGATTCCCGTCGCCCTGCTGGCGGGCACCCCCGCGCTTGCCGATACCACGGTCAGCACCAGCACGCTGACCCCGCTCACCACGTCCTCGGCCGGCAACGTCACCGTTGCCAGCGGCGGCGCGATCAAGCTGGCCAGTGGCAGCGCCACGGCCGTGACGGTCGATTCCTCCAAGACGGTCAACGTCAACTCGGGCGGGTCGCTCACGCTCAGCGGCTACAGCAACAGCGCGGGCATCGCCGTCAGCTCGGGCGTGACCACCACGATCACCAATGCCGGCACGATCTCCCTCACCGAAGACTACACGCCCGACGTGCTGGGCAACAGCTCGGTCGTCGATGGCTCGGTCTCGCAGCTCACCGGCCGCTATGGCATCCACATCCTGTCGGGCAGCGCCACCACGGCGACGATTTCCAACAGCGGCACGATCTCGGTCGAAGGCAACAATTCCGGCGGCATCGTCGTCGATTCGGACCTGACCGGCTCGATCACCAACACCGGCACGATCAGCGTCAAGGGTGACAGCTCGGTGGGCATCGAGACCGGCAACGTGACCGGCAACCTCAACATCGGCGGAACCGTCTCGGTGATCGGCCAGGGCGCGCAAGCCGTGGTCGTGAACGGCAACGTGACCGGCACGGTGAAGATCGACGGCGCGATGAGCCAGGCGGTCAGCTACACCGCCGACGATTCCACCACGCAGTACCTCTCGCCCTCCGCGCTCAGCAGCGGCAAGGCTGCGGTACAGGTTTCGGGCAATGTTACCGGCGGCGTGATCGTCACCGTGGCATCGAGCAGCGGCAGCACCACCGAAACCACCGGCTCGATCCAGTCCTATGGCACCAGCCCGGCGCTGCTGATCGGCGGCACCAGCAACACCACGATCGGCTCGGTCACGGCCACCACCGGCACTTATTCGGTGGCGATCGACGGCAGCGTCGGCGCTTCCGCCTATTACAGCGGGCTCAGCTCCTATGGCGTGGTGCTGGGCGGCCAGGGCGGCACCGTCACCCTGTCGAACGGTATCGGCGTCTATGGCACGGTTTCGGCCACCACGGTCAACAGCGATGCCACCGCGATCCTGATCAATTCGGGCGTCACGGCCACTTCGCTGTATAACGAAGGCACGATCAAGGCGACGGCGAGCGAGGTTTCCACCGGCAACCTCTATGGCATCCGCGATCTCTCGGGCACGCTGACCACGGTCAACAACACCGGCTTCATCACCGTGAGCGGCGCCACCACCGGCAAGAACGCGGCGATCGACCTTTCGGCCAACACCAGCGGCGTGACGATCACGCAGTACCTCAACAGCACCGACGCGGCGAGCCAGAAGACCGACAAGGCCGCCTCGGGCTATGACGTGGACACCGCCACCGTCTACACCGCGATCACCGGCGACATCTATACCGGCAGCGGCAACGACACGGTGGACATCGAATCCGGCAAGGTGACCGGCGACGCCTACCTGGGCGCGGGCAACGACACCGTGAAGCTGGCCGACGACGCCAAGTGGATCGGCGATATCGATTTCGGCACCGGCACGGCCACCATGTCGATGGCCGGCAATTCGCGCTTCACCGGCGAACTGATCCTCAATGACCAGGTCGGCACGCTGACCCTGGCCGATTCGGCGATCTGGAAGGGCACGATCAGCGGCGGTTCGCAGCTGGGCGTGACGGTCAACGGCGGCTCGTTCGGCGCCAACAGCACCGACACCACCACGATCAACAGCCTCACGGTCAATTCCGGCGGCACGCTGGGCGTCTATGTCGATGGCACCACCGGCACCGCGTCGAAGCTGGTGGCCAACACGGTGACCTTCAACAGCGGCTCCAAGATCGGCGTGACGATCTCCTCGTTCGCCAACGCGGCCGGGACTTATGACATCGTGTCGGCCGGCACGCTGACCGGCGGCAGCAATGTCACCACCAGCTCGCTTTCGCTGCCGATCCTGTTCAAGGGTTCGATCACCCAGTCGGGCAACGACCTGGAACTGACCCTGGCGCGCAAGACCGCCACCGAGCTGGGCCTCACGTCGCCCCAGGCCGCTGCCTATGACGCGATCATCGGCAATGCGGCCAGCTACAGCACGCTGGAATCCAGCCTGCTGCAGATGACCACGACCAGCGCGATGCAGAGCCAGTTCAACGAACTGCTGCCCGACTATGCCGGCGGCGCGTTCGATTTCGTCACCCGCGGTTCGCGCCAGGCGGCGCTGCACGTGGCCGACGATTCGTCGCTGTTCACCATCAGCAACACCGGCATGTGGCTTGAGCCGCTCTACTTCCGTGCCAGCAAGCACGACGGGGATTCGATCGGCTACAGCCTGAGCGGCGGTGGTGTCTCGCTCGGCCTCGAACGCGCCACGTCGCTGGGCAACATCGGCGCCTACTTCGATTGGACCAGCGGCACGGTGAACAACCACAACCAGCAGTCGCTGGGCGTGAACAACATCGAAATCAACGCCTTCTGGCGCAAGGCGTTCGGCAAGCTCTACACCTTCGCTCGCGTCGGCTATGGCCGCTCGTCCTACAAGCTTGACCGCACCTTCACCGGCACGGTCGATTCTTCGGACATCACCTACACCGCGCACGGCGGCTGGAAGGGCCACTCGATCTCGGCCACCGGCGGCTTCACCTACGACTTCAATCTGAGCGACACGTTCAAGATCAAGCCCAAGGCGAGCATCGAGTACTTCCGCCTCAAGGAAAACGGCTACCAGGAAACCGGTACCGACGCGATCATCCTGCTGGTGCGCGGCCGCACCAGCACCGCCGTCAACGCCACCACCACCCTGGGCTTTGCCTGGAGCCGTGGCCCCAGCAGCTACGAAGGGCGCCCCTTCACCGTGGAAGCCGACTTCGGCCGCCGCAGCCACCTTTCGGGCGACCTGGGCCAGACCACGGCGATCTTCGGCTCGGGCCAGTCCTTCACGCTCACCCCGGAAAACCAGAGCTCGGCCTGGATCGGCTCGGTCGGCATTCTCCAGGGCGGCCTGGACTACACCTGGAAGATCTCGGCCGGGGCGGAAAAGCCGACCAACGGCGGCATTGCTCCCAACGTGCGCGCTTCGCTCAGCATCGCGCTCTAAAGCGCGATGACAAAAAGTGGGCACCGGTTTTTGTCAAAAAATCGCGCGACAACAAATATCTAGAGTGTGAAGGCGTTTCAACGAAACGTCATCACACTCTGAGCCCAGACGCCAAAACAGAAAAAGGGGCGGCAACCACGCGGTTGCCGCCCCTTTTTGCTGGGCCTGCCGATTTGGCGGGCAGGGCGCGGGGCCGGGACGCGGAGCGAAAGCGGCGCTGCCGCGTTGCAGAACAAACAGATCTGCAACAGGAGCCTAGATGGAAGATCCCCGCAACTTGCCGCCCGAACGCCGCTCCCGCCGCTTTGCCCGCGCCGGCCTGGTGGTTGCCATCATCGTGGTCCTGACGATCGTGGGCGTGTTCGTGGGGCGCAACATCTGGCACGCCCGCGTGATGGATCAGGAACAGCACACCGGCGTTGCCAACGACGCATAAGGGCAAGCCAGGCCGCCGCCCTCAAGGCTGGCCGGCAACGCCATGGTCACGGCCAAAGTCTGGCCGGGCGTCATCCTGGCCCATCGCAATGATCGAGCGGCGAATGGCGCGGGTGCGGGTGAAATGGTCGAACAGCGCCGCGCCATCGCCCTTGCGGATGGCTTTTTGCAGTTCGGTAAGGTCTTCGCTGAAGACTTGCAGCATCGTGAGCACCGCATCGCGATTGTGCAGGAACACGTCGCGCCACATCGTCGGGTCGGACGCGGCAATGCGGGTGAAATCGCGAAACCCGCCGGCCGAGTATTTGATGACCTCGCTCTGCGTGACTTCTTCCAGATCAGACGCGGTGCCCACGATCGTATAGGCAATGAGGTGCGGCAGGTGGCTGGTGACGGCCAGCACCAGATCGTGGTGCGCGGCGTCCATCATTTCCACTTTGGCGCCGAGCGCCTCCCAGAAGGCGGAAACGGCGGTGACGGCAGCGGGATCGGCGTCGTCGGGCGGTGTCAGGATACACCAGCGCCCCACGAACAGCGTGGCAAAGCCGGCGTCCGGGCCGCTCTGTTCGGTCCCGGCCACGGGGTGCGCCGGCACGATCGTGGCGCCAGGCAGCGCCTCGCCCAACGCCTTGAGCACGCTGGCCTTGCTCGATCCCACATCGCTGACCACGCATGCCGCGGGCAGATAGGGTGCAATGGCGGCCGCCGCCGCTGCCATCGCGCCCACCGGCACGCAGAACACCACCAGGTCGGCATCGGCCACGGCCTCGGCCGGGCTTTGCGCAATGGTCGTGGCGAGGCCGATCTGCGCCGCGCGGGCACGCACTGCCGGATCGGCATCATAGCCGGTGACCACCACGCCCGGCACGCGCGCGCGCGCCGCCAGGGCAACCGATCCGCCCAGCAGCCCCAGGCCGATCACCGCGATGCGCGCGAACGGCTGGCTCATTGCCCGGCGCGTTCGGGCTGGGCCTGGACCATCGCGCGCAGCGCACCAGCGATTGCGTCCATCTGCTCGGGCGTGCCGATGGTGATGCGCAGGCACTGCGGCAAGCCCTGGCCGGGCAGCCAGCGGGTGATATAGCCCGCGTCCATCAGCCCGAGATAGGCGGCCTCTGCGGTGAGCGCGCCGGAAAACTCGATCAGCACGAAATTGGCCTGGCTCGGCAAGGGGCGCAGGCCGTGGTTGCCCAGCGCTTCGAGCGCGGCGACAAAGCGCGCCCGCTCGCCCCGGTTATGCGCGGCAGAGGCCTGGACGAAAGCCTGGTCCGCCACGGCCGCCAGCCCCATCGCCTGGCCGGTGAGCGAGACATTGAACGGCCCGCGAATGCGGTTGAGCATGTCGACCACGTCCGCCGGGCCGGTGGCCCAGCCGATGCGTTCACCCGCCAAGCCATAGATCTTGGAAAAGGTGCGCGTGACCAGCACGTTGGGCGCGCTGCGCGCCAGATCGAGCGCCCCGTCGTCATCCTCTGCCGCAACATATTCGGCATAGGCCTGGTCCACCACCAGCAAGACATCGCCCGGAAGCCCGGCATGGAGCCGCGCCAGCTCGTCCCGCCCGATATAGCTGCCCGTAGGATTGTTGGGATTGGCCAGGAACACCACGCGCGTGCGCGGGGTTACCGCGGCCAGCAATGCGTCGACATCGGTGCCGTAATCCACGTCCGCCGCTTCCACCGGCGTGGCGCCGCATCGCCGCGCGGCAATGGGATAGACCGAAAAGCCATAGCGCACGAACAGCACTTCATCGCCCACCCCGGCATAGGCCTGGGCGGCGATGTGCAGCAGTTCGTCAGAGCCTGTGCCCATGACCACGCGCGCCGGATCGAGCCCGTGCAGCGCGGCCAACGCGGCGCGCAGGTCCTTGCTGTCGGGATCGGGATAGAGCGCGGCATTGGCCACCGCGCCGCGCGCCGCCACCGCCGCCGCGCTGGTGCCCAGCGGATTCTCGTTGGCCGACAGCTTGATCAGCGGCTGGCCATCCGCACCCGTCGATTTGCCCGGCACATAGGCATGGATCGCCTTGATCCAGTCCTTGGGCTGCGGGCGGGCGATCGGGGGCATGGTCTGGTCGGTCATGATGACGCGGCTTTACGCCAAGCCCCGCGCAATTCAAGCCGCGGAGCGTTTCTGGCCGAAACTTGCGTTTCGGCGTTGGGGGAGCGGGCCGGTGCCGCAACCCTGGATTTCGGCATGCCGAAATCCAGGCAAACTAAGCAGCTTCGTTCCACGCCAGCCCGGCGCCGTTCCAGTCGGTCGCCATGGCAAAGGCCGGCATCGTCACTTTGGCGTTGGGGCCACGGTTGATCTGCATCGGCCCGCCCGGCCCGGCGCCCAGCGTCAGGCCGGCGGCCGAAAGCTGATAGGGCGAGACGCGATAGCGCGTGCACAGGCCGCCATTACCGTCGCTCACCAGTTCCTGCTCGAATTCCAGGCCCTGCTGGTGGCCCTGGCTACGCCGTACCTTGGCCACCACCAGTTGCCCGTCGCCCAGGTCGAGCACGAACGGCGTTTCCAGCGGCACTTCGAGCAGCCCCTCGATCAGCGCGCCCGACATCGAGAGGTTGCGCAGCACCACGGGATAATAGTGATCCTCGTGCACCACGCCCACGCGGCGGAACATCGCCTGGCGCTGGTGGCGCTGGCGCGCCGGACCCGAGGGCTCGATGATCCAGTCACCCCCGCCCAGCGCCTGGGTGAACGCGGCGTTGGCGAGCGGGTGGCTGTAGATGAAGCCCTGGACGTGGCCAACGCTCAAGGCTTTCATCAGGTCGAACTGGTCGAAGCTTTCCACCCCTTCGGCGGTGGTTTCCATGTCCAGCGCCTGGGCCAGGGCGACGATCGCGGTGATGATCGCGCGGTTGCGGCTGCCCGGTTGGGTGGCCCCGCGCACGAACGACTGGTCGATCTTGATCTTGTCGAACGGCGCGCTTTTCAAATAGCCGAGCGAGGAATAGCCGGTGCCGAAATCATCGAGCGCCAGGCGCACGCCCAGGCCTTTCAAGGCCTTGAACCGCGCGTCGGTAAGGCCGCCTTCCTCCAGGAACACGCCTTCGGTGATTTCCAGCTCCAGCCGCTGGGGATCGAGCCCCGATTGGGCCAGGGCCGAAGCGACAATCATCGGGAAATTCTCGTCGGCAAACTGAACCGGCGAGACATTGACCGCCACGCGCAACGGGGCACCCCAAGTGGCCGCATCGGCGCAGGCCGTGCGCAGCACCCATTCGCCCAGCGCACGGATCAGGTTGCATTCCTCGGCAATGGGAATGAACCGCGACGGGGAAATCTGCCCGTGTTCGGGATGGTTCCAGCGCAGCAGCGCTTCCACCCCGATCACCTGGTTGGTCTGCGCCTTGACGATGGGCTGATAGTGCAGGTCAAACTGGCCTTGCGCCAGGGCATCGTGAAGGTCTTCCTCCAACGCCTTGCGGTCCTCGGCCGCCTTGAGCAGGTCGCTGGAAAAGAACCGGAAGCGCCCGCGCCCGCTGCCCTTGGCGGCATAGAGCGCCAGATCGGCGCTGCGCACCAGTTCGTCGGCGGCGGCCCCGTCGAACGGCGCGATCGCCACCCCGATCGAGGCCCCGATCAGGCAGCGGCTGCCTTCGATGAGATAGGGTTGCGACAAGTCCTCGATCAGCGCTTCGGCCAATTCGCCCAGGCGGCCGCGATCTTCGACATCGGGCAGGATGATCTGGAATTCGTCGCCGCCCAGGCGGCAGACCCGGCTGGCATCGCCCACCAGCCGCACCAGCCGATCGGCCACCTGCTTGAGCAGCGCATCACCGGCGGCATGGCCCAGCGTGTCGTTGACCTGCTTGAAGCGGTCGAGGTCGATCAGCATCGTGGCACAGGGACGCTTGGCCGCCGCCAGCGCGGCAATCTTGCGCGCCAGCATCAGGTTCATGTGGCGCCGGTTGGCAAGGCCGGTCAGCGAATCGTGAAGCGCCAGGTGGCTGCTTTCCTCGGCATGGCGGCGCTGGTCGCTGATATCGGCGCAATGGCCATGGAAGCCGGCGAACACGCCCTTGCGATGGATCGCCTCTCCCGAAAGCGACCACCAGCGCGGTTGCGCGGTATCGCCGCTGCGCACGGTCAGCCGCTCGAACCGGGTGCGGCGCGCCAGCACGAAGCGCAAGGATCGCTCGGTGCCCCCCGCGTTGGTCCCGCCTTCACCGGTCCCCTCTTCATGCTGGAACAAGTCGAGCAGGGTGCGGCCCAGCGGATCGCCATCGGTGCCCAGCACGGCGCGTGCGGCGGGAGAGAGATAGGTCAGCCGGCCATCGGCATCGCACGACCAGAACGCGCCCAGCCCCAGCGATTCATAAGCCTGGCACAAGGCGGCGGCCTGTTCGGGCAACAGGCCCGCTGCAGCGCCATCGGCATTGCGTGCCAGCCCATCGCCTGTGTTGCCAGGCCTGCCCCAGGCCATGCGCCGGATCACCATTCGAATCTCCGCCCGAGACACGTTCTCGCTACGGTGTTCTACGATGGGACAATTTCGCGAACGTTAACTTTGCAAAGTGCCAGCGGGCGTCCGTCAAACTTCCATAACAATCGGCCGGAAAACAAAAAAGAAGCCCGGAAGCTTGCGCTTCCGGATGCGGGTAAAAAGAAGCCCGGAAGCTTGCGCTTCCGGGCCAGGTCGTTCGCAGGAGGAACATGGTTTGGCGGAGGAGGGGGAGAGAGGGAGAGGATCAGGCCCCCCACCCCGCCAAGCTGGTGAAAACTTAGCCGTTGTAGGCGCGTTCGCCGTGTTCGGAGATGTCGAGGCCTTCGCGCTCGGCTTCTTCGGTCGGACGCAGGCCGATGGTCTTGTCCAGAGCGATGAACAGGATCGCCGAGACACCGCCCGAGAGCACCAGGGTGAGGACCACGGCCTTCACCTGGGTGATGATCTGGCCGACCAGGTCATAGGTGCCGGCCTTGGCGGGGAACACGGTGTAGTCGATCCAGCCCTGGCCACCCAGGCGGGGGTCGGCGACGATGGCGGTGCCGATGGCGCCGACGATCCCGCCGATGCAGTGCACGCCGAACACGTCGAGCGTGTCGTCATACTTGAGGGCGTTCTTCACGGTGGTGACGAAGAAGAAGCAGATCGGCGAGACGACGAGGCCGAGGACAATGGCGCCCATCGGGGCGGCATAGCCGGCAGCCGGGGTGATGGCGACGAGGCCGGCGACGGCACCCGAGGCAGCACCCAGCATCGAGGGCTTGCCGTGCTTGATCTGCTCGACGATCGACCAGGAGACGGCGGCAGCGGCCGTGGCGACGAACGTGTTGATGAAAGCGAGCGCGGTGGCAGCATTGGATTCAAGGCCCGAACCGGCGTTGAAACCGAACCAGCCCACCCACAGCAGCGAGGCGCCGATCATGGTCATGGTCAGCGAGTGCGGCGGGGTGGCTTCCTTGCCAAAGCCCAGGCGCTTGCCGATCACGAGGCAGCCGACGAGGCCAGCGATACCCGCGTTGATGTGCACCACGGTGCCGCCGGCAAAGTCCAGGCCGCCCCAGCCATAGATCAGGCCGGCGTCAGACGTGTTGTCCGACAGGAAGTCGGGACCGGCGAAGTACCACACCATGTGGGCCATCGGGAAATAGACGAGCGTGAGCCACAGGACCGTGAAGATCATCAGCGGCGTGAACTTCACGCGCTCGGCAAAGGCGCCCACGATCAGCGCCGGCGTGATGCAGGCGAAGGTCATCTGGAAGATGACGTAGACATATTCGGGCAGGTAGACGTTGTTGGAGAACGTCGCTGCGTAAGTCGAGGTGGAAACACCCGCAAGGAACATCTTCGAAAAGCCGCCGACATAGGGCGAGCCGCCGGTGAAGGCCATCGAGTAGCCCCAGCAGACCCAGCACAGCGCCGCGACCGAAACGATCATCAGCACCTGCATCAGCACCGAAAGCATGTTCTTGGTGCGCACCAGGCCGCCGTAGAACAGCGCCAGGGCGGGAATGCTCATCATCAGCACCAGAGCGGCCGAGACCAGCATCCAGGCGACGTCACCCTTGTTGACCATGGTGGCCATCTGTTCGGCCGTGGGGGCCTTGATCGGCCCGGCTTGCGCAAAGGCGGCAGAGGCCATGCCGAGGCTGAGCCCGGCTGCCGTCATGCCACTGATCATCTTGCGGATCATATGGTTTCCCCTCTTCTCGGAAGTCACAGCGCCGGCTCGCCGCTTTCACCGGTGCGAATGCGCACCGCCGAAGCGAGATCGAGCACGAAAATCTTGCCGTCGCCGATGGCCTCGGTGCTGGCAGTTTGCTGGATGGTCTCGACGATCTGCGCTGCCATGTCATCGCTGGCAGCGATTTCGAGCTTCACCTTGGGCAGCATGTTCGTGGAGTATTCGGCGCCGCGGTAGATCTCGGTCTGGCCTTTCTGACGGCCAAAACCCTTCACTTCCGACACCGTCATCCCAGCAACGCCCAGGCCTGACAGCGCTTCACGCACTTCGTCGAGCTTGAACGGCTTGATGATGGCGATGATGAATTTCATTCATGCCCCCTTTCACGGCCTCAACCATCCGGTTCGGAACCGGCATGAATGTTAAAGCAAGGGGCGTGCCAAATCAGTTTCCTTACGGAATCAGCGATTCACGGAAACCATATCCATTGTCGAGCGTTTGCCGTGCGCTCGATTCTTGTGCAGCGCAAAGAATCTGCCCAATTTTTAGGCAGGGTTTAGACGCAGCCGCGCCCAGACGGGTAGATGATCCGATGCCTGCTGCGCCAAGGCGCTGTGATGCACGCCGGTGGCTTCCACCACCCAGTCGTGGCTCACCACGATGCGATCGAGCTGGCCCAGCGGGCGCCGCGCGGGAAAGCTGCGCCCGGGCGTGAGCACATCGAGATCGGTGGAAAACGCCTGGAGCGCCCCGCCGCGCGGCGCCCATTCGTTGAAATCGCCCATCAGCACGCGCGGACCCTGCCCGGCGGCGGCGCAGGCCACGCGCACCTGCTGGCGCCGGCGCAGACCGGAAAGATCAAGGTGCATGCCGATTACCCGCACGCCCTGCCCACCCCAATCGAGATCCACCGCCACGGCGCCGCGCGGTTCCAGCGTGGGCAGGGGCACGGGCTGGCACGCGGTCACCACCAGATCGCGCCGCACCAGGATGACATTGCCGTGCCAGCCCAGGCTTCCGGCACGGCGCGCACGATCGATCACGCCGGGGGCCACTGCGCGCCATGGGCTGCCGTGGGCCAGCAGCGCCGGCGGGATCACCCCTTCGCGCGTGCCGAACCGGCGGTCTGCCTCTTGCAGGGCAATCACGTCGGCGCCCAACTCGTGCAGCACCATGAGAATGCGCTCGGGATCGCAGCGGCGATCCGCGCCCACGCCCTTGTGGATATTGTAGCTGGCAAAGACCAGCGACCGCCCGGCTTGCGATGCAGCGCCCGCCTGCGATCCAGCGCCCGACGACATCGGTGTGTCCCGCGCGGTCAGAGAAAGTCCCGCAGCGTGGCGACGAAGCGATCGAACTGGTCGTGGTGCAGCCAGTGCCCGGCGTTGGCGAATTCCACCGCCTCGGCATTGCGGAAATGCGCGATGCGCCCGTCGCGCACCGGGTTGCCGGCCCAGGAATCCGCGCCGTTGAGCAGCAAGGTGGGGCTGGTAATCGCTTCCCACAGCTCGTGCTTGCGATCCTGCGAGATATCATAGGGGTGTTCGATGTGGACGTAGGGATCGAACTTCCAGGTGAAGGTGCCATCCTCGTTGCGGTTGATGCCGTGGATGGTGAGGTGCCGGGCCTGGGCATCGTTGATATAGGGGTTCTGCGCCTTCATACGCGCGATCGCCGCCTCGATAGTGGGATAGCGGCGCGGCAGGCGGCCGGCGGCCTTGCGCTTTTCGGCAATATAGTCGCGGATGCGGCGGGCGAAGGGCACGCCGCGCATGCGCGCTTCCCAATCGGGGGTGGGGAAGATGCCCTCGATCGCTACCAGCTTGCGCACGTCTTCGGGAAACAGCCCGGCATAACGCAGCGCCACGGCCGCCCCCATCGAATGGGCCACGATGGTCACCGGCGCCAGGCCCAGCTGGTGGATCAGTTGCGCCACGTCATAGACCATGTCCATGATGCGATAGTTGCCGTCCGATGCCCATTCGCTGTCGCCATGGCCACGATGATCGAGCGCGATCACGTGCCAGTCCTCGCGCAGGGCCTCCGCCGTCCAGTCCCAGCTGCGGCAATGGTCGCGCCCGCCGTGAATCAGCAGCAGCGGCGGCTTTTCCGCATTGCCCCAGTCCACATAGTGGAGCCGCAGGCGCTGCGAGATGAAGGTGTTCGAGGTCGGTCCGAGCAGATTCATGATTTCCACCCTGCCCATGCTGCACTGCGCTGGCAAGAGCGTGGCGCCCCATGTCATGGGGTAGCCCGAAATTACCTTTCCTTGGTGGCGCTGAACGTCAGATCCGGGTTGCGTTCCTGCTGATAGCTCACGTCCCAGGCGGAGCGGGCCATGAACACCGGATCGCCGTCGCGGTCCTTGGCCAGGTTCGACAGGTTGAAATCGGCAAAGCCGCGCAAGGCTTCGGGCGTGCCTTTCAGCCAGCGCGCCGTGTCGAAGGGCGAAGGCTCCAGCACCGCTTCCACCTTGTATTCCGCTTCCAGCCGGCTGATCAGCACGTCAAGCTGCAGCTGGCCGACCACGCCCACGATCCATTGCGAGCCGATTTCCGGGTAGAACACCTGGATCACGCCCTCTTCCGACAGATCGTCGAGCGCCTTGCGCAACTGCTTGGTCTTGGTGGGATCCTTCAGCACCACGCGGCGCAGGATTTCAGGCGCGAAGTTGGGCAGCCCGGTAAAGCGCACGTCGTTGCGTTCGGAAAGGGTGTCGCCCACCCGCAAGGTGCCGTGGTTGGGAATGCCGATGATGTCGCCCGCTTCGGCGCTGTCGGCAATCTCGCGGTCCTGGGCAAAGAACAGGATCGGCGAATGCACCGCGATCGGCTTGCCCAGGCCCGAGGGCACCAGCTTCATGCCGCGCTTGAACGTGCCCGAAACCATGCGCATGAACGCGATGCGGTCGCGGTGCTGCGGGTCCATGTTGGCCTGCACCTTGAACACGAAGCCGGTCACGTCGGCGCGGCTCGGCTCGATCGTGCCCTGGTCGCTGGCCTGGGGGCGCGGCGGCGGGGCATAGCGATCGATCGCCGCGATCAGTTCGGCAACGCCAAAGTTCTTGAGCGCCGATCCGAAATAGACCGGGGTCAGGTCGCCATGGCGATAGGCTTCCAGGTCGAACTGGGGATAGCCTTCGCGGCCCAGTTCGATCTCTTCGGCAAATTCATCGGGAATGGCGCCGGCGGCGGGATCGCGCCGGCCCAGGAATTCGCGGCTGTCGCCTTCGGGGCGGGCAATGGTTTCGCTGGCAAAGTCATAGACGCCTTCGAACACGCCGCCCATGCCCACCGGCCAGCTCATCGGCGCGACATCGAGCGCCAGGGCATCGGCCACTTCATCGAGCGTTTCGAACACCGGGCGGCCTTCGCGGTCCACCTTGTTGACGAAAGTGATGATCGGCACCGAGCGCATGCGGCACACTTCGAACAGCTTGCGCGTCTGCGGCTCGATGCCCTTGGCCGCGTCGATCACCATGATGGCCGAATCGACGGCCGTCAGCGTGCGATAGGTGTCTTCGGAAAAGTCTTCGTGGCCCGGCGTATCGAGCAGGTTGAAGACGGTGCCGTCCTTCTGGAACGTCATGACCGAGGACGTGACCGAGATCCCGCGCTGCTGCTCGATCTTCATCCAGTCAGACCGCGCGCGCCGCGCCTGCCCACGGGCCTTGACCTCACCGGCCAGGTGGATGGCCCCGCCTTGCAGCAGGAGCTTTTCGGTCAGCGTGGTCTTGCCCGCGTCGGGGTGGGAAATGATGGCGAAGGTGCGGCGATTGGACATAACGTCCCCGCCCCTAGCCGCCGCGAACGGTCACGTCCATGCGGAAGCTGCGGCTCTCGCCCGGCGCGAGCAGGACGATGCCGGGCTTGTCGGCAATGTCGCCGGCAAAGCCTTCCGGATCGGCATGGCCGGCCCAGGGCTCGATGCAGATGTAGTTGGCGCCCGGCACCTGCCACAGGCCCAGCATCGTGGTATCGGGAAACGCCACGTCGAGCGCCGGACCGCCTTCCACGCCATAGGTCAGCGCGCGGCTGGCCAGGTCGGTCCACACCACCGCGTCGGCCACGAACAGCCCCTCGCGCAGCGGCAGGATGCGGCCGCGCACCGGGCTGGCAAAGCCCTTGTCGAGCATCAGCCCGCTGTCCTTGCGCACGCGGCGGATCGGCGCCGGTTCGTCCTTGGTGAAGACCAGGCGGTGCGCATGCTTGTCGGTGCTGCCCGGCAGCGGCCAGGCGAAGGCAGGGTGATAGCCGAAACTGAACGGCAGCGTTTCATTCCCCGGATTGCCGACCGTGACCGTCATCGCCAGCGTCGCGCCTTCCACGGCAAAGGCCATTTCCAGCACGAAGGCAAAGGGATAGACTTCACGCGTGGCGTCGCTGTCCTGCAGCCGGAAATGCGCGGTGGCGCCATCGTGGGCCACCAGTTCGAAAGTGGAGCGCCGGGCAAAGCCATGGCGCGGCAGGGCATAGGCCTGGCCATCGTGGCGCAGGGTGTCATCTGCCAGCGAGCCGACCACCGGAAACAGCAGCGGGGCATGGCCGCTCCAGAACGCGGGATCGGCGTCGGTCATCCATTGCGCCCCGGCCCGATCGGTGAGCGACCACAGCTCTGCACCGAGCGGGTTGATCGCGGCGGTCAGCGTGTCGGACGCAATCGTGACGAGTTCGGGCTGGGTTTCGCTCATGGCCGCACGGTATGGCCAGAGCGCGCGCTCTTCGCAAGTGCGGTATGGGGTGCGGGGGTGGGATGAAGAATTCCCACGCCCCACCCGCCGTTCGGGCTGAGCTTGTCGAAGCCCCAAGCCCGGCCTAGCCGCGCAGGGTGGCGCCCTGCTTGGCCGCAGCGGCGACGATCTTGTCGGAAATCGCCTTGAGGGCGGCTTCGTCGAAGCTCTTGTCGCCGGGCTGGAGCGTCACCTCGATGGCGAGGCTCTTTTGCCCTTCCGGCACGCCAGCCCCCCGGAAATCGTCGAACACGCGGGCCGCCACGATGCTGGCCTTGTCCGCGCCCTTGACGCTGCGCAGCAGATCGCCGGCGGGCACCTTGGCATCGACCAGGAAGGCAAAATCGCGGGTCACGGCCTGGAGCGCGGGCGGGGCAAAGTGCGGGCGGGCAAAACCGCTGGCGGCCTTCTTGGCCGGCACGCGATCAAGGAACAGTTCGACCATGACCAAGGGCACGTCGAGGCCGAAGGCCTTGGCCGTGGCGGGGTGAAGCACCCCGAAGCGCGCGAGGACCTGCTTGGGACCAAGGCGCAGCGTGGCCGATTGGCCGGGGTGGAACTGCGGCCCCGCCTCGCCCATCACTTGCAGGTTTTCCACCGGCGCGCCGGCCTGGGCCAGCAGCGCGAGCGCCTCGGCCTTGGCATCGAACGCATCGAAGGCCTGCGCCTTGCCCGTGGCCCAGCCGCGCGGGGTGCGTTCGCCGGCCAGCACGACAGCCAGGCTCAGCCGCTCGTCGCTGCTGCCATCGTCGGCGCGCAGATAGCGGCGGCCGATTTCGAACAGGCGCACGCTGGCCGCACCACGATCGAGATTGCGGCGCGCCGCCGCCAGCAGGCCGGGCAGCAGCGAGGGCCGCATGGCCTTGAGGTCTTCCGAAATCGGATTGGCCAGCGTCCACACGAATTGCCCATCGGCAAAGTGTTCGGCCTGGGCCTGGGGCAGGAACGACCAGGTCACCGCCTCGTGAGCCCCTCGCGCCGCAGCCGCGCGGCGCAGGCGACGTTCGAGCAGTTGCACCGGCGTGGCCGTGGGCCGCGCCACGCCATCGGCGCGGGGCAGCGGGGTGGACGGCACGGCATCGAGGCCGTGGACGCGGATCACTTCCTCGACCAGATCGGCCGGGCCGGCAATGTCCGGGCGCCAGCTGGGCACGGTGACGGTCCAGTCTTCATCCACGGCAAAGCCGAGCGCGGTGAGGATGCGCTTCTGCTCGCTCTGCGCCACGGCAATGCCGCCGAGCTGGCCGGCCAGCGCCGGATCATAGGCCAGGGTGCGCGGCGCCAACGGCGGCGTGCCCACGCGCGAGACTTCGCTGGCCGTGCCGCCGCAGATTTCGAGAATCAGCTGCGTCAGCAGGTCCATGCCGGTGTCGAGGAACGCAGGATCGACTCCGCGCTCGAACCGGCCGCGCGCGTCGCTGGCCAGCGCCAGGGCCTGGCCGGTGCGGGCGATATGTGCCGGATCGAAATAGGCGACTTCGAGCAGCACGTCGGTGGTCGTGTCGGCACAGCCCGAATGCTCACCCCCCATGATGCCGCCAATGTCGTGCACGCCGGCATCGTCGGCAATCACGGTCATGAACGGCTGGAGCGCGTATTCCTTGCCGTTGAGCGCCAGCACGGTTTCGCCTTCACGCGCCTTTCGCGCGGTGACGGCGCCGGTCAGCTTGGCGAGGTCATAGGCATGGGCCGGGCGGCCATAGCCAAGCATCACGTAGTTCGTGATGTCCACCAGCGCCGAGATCGGCCGCTGGCCGGCGGCCTTGAGCCGGTCTTGCAGCCATTGCGGCGAAGGGCCGTTCTGCACGCCCTTGATCACGCGACCGTAAAACGCCGGGCAACCTTGCGCATCCTCGATGCGGATTTCGACAGGGCACGCACCTTCACCGGCCACAGGCGCCACATCGATGGCACGCAAAGTGCCGATGCCGGCCGCCGCCAGATCGCGGGCTATGCCATAAACGCCCATGCAATCGGGACGGTTGGGCGTGATTGCCACGTCGAACACCGGATCGGAGCCGATGTAGTCGGCAAACGACTGGCCCAGCGCGGTATCGGCGGGCAGTTCGATGATGCCGTCGTGTTCCTCGCCCAAGCCCAGTTCGCGGGTGGAGCACATCATGCCGTTGGATTCGACGCCGCGGATCGCGCTTTTGCGCAGTTCCATGCCATTGGCGGGCACCACCGCGCCGGGCAGGCCGAGCACGCCGACGAGGCCGGCGCGCGCATTGGGCGCGCCGCAGACCACCTGGAGCGGCTGGCCATCACCCAGATCGACGCTGAGCACCTGGAGCTTGTCGGCCTGCGGGTGCTTTTCGGCCGTCAGCACGCGGGCGACGCGAAAGCTGCTGAGCGCGGCCGAGGCATCGGTCACGCTTTCGATTTCCAGGCCGAGGCTGGTGAGCTTTTCGGCAATCTCGGTGGCGCTTGCTTGCGTATCGAGCAGGGCCTTGAGCCACGACAGGGAAAACTTCACGGCTTCACTCCAACACCGCCCGAAAGGGTGGGCACATCGAGCGCCCCGAATCCATAGTGGCCCAGCCAGCGGGCATCGCCATCGAAGAACGCGCGCAAGTCATCCAGGCCATACTTGAGCATGGCCAGGCGATCGACGCCGGTGCCAAAGGCAAAGCCCTGCCATTCATCGGGGTCCAGCCCGCCGAATTCGATGACCTTGCGGTTGACCATGCCGGAGCCCAGGACTTCCATCCAGCCGCCGCCCGGCGCATCGCCGCTGCCGCCGACCACGCGCTTGCCGTTCACCAGGGTATAGCCCACGTCCACTTCCACCGACGGTTCGGTGAACGGGAAATAGCTGGGGCGCAGGCGCAGGACGATATCGTCGCGCTCGAAGAAGGCCTTGAGGAAGGTTTCCAGCGTCCACTTGAGGTGCCCCAGGTGAATGCCCTTGTCGATCACCAGGCCTTCGATCTGGTGGAACATCGGGGTGTGCGTGGCATCACTGTCAGACCGATAGACGCGGCCCGGCGCGATGATGCGCAAGGGCGCACCCTGCTTGAGCATGGCACGGATCTGCACCGGCGAGGTGTGCGTGCGCAGCAGCATGTCGCGCCCCTGCGCATCCTTGTCGGGGAAATAGAACGTGTCGTGCATGGCGCGCGCGGGATGCGTTTCGGGCATGTTGAGCGCGGTGAAATTGTGCCAGTCGTCTTCGATTTCCGGGCCGCTGGCCACGGCAAAGCCCATGTCGGCAAAGATTTCGGCCAGCTCGTCCATGACTTGCGAAACCGGGTGGACCGAGCCGCGCGGCGCTTCGGGCGCGGGCAGCGAGAGGTCCACCGCCTCGGCCGCCAGGCGCGCTTCCAGGGCGGCGCTTTCCAGTTCGGCCTTGCGTTCCGCCAGCGCGGTGGTGACCGCCTCGCGCAGGGCGTGGATCTGCGGGCCACGGGCCTGGCGTTCCTCGGGGCTCATCTGGCCCATGGTCTTGAGCAGGGCGGAAACCCAGCCCTGCTTGCCCAGGGCAGCAACACGGATCGCCTCCACGGCGTCGAGCGTGGTGGCCGCCGCGATGGCGCCGAGGGTTTGCGCCTGCTGTTGGTCTAGCTGTTCCATACGCGCCTGCCGCTAGCGCTTTGCGGGGCGGAAGGGAAGATGGGTTGCGTGGGCAAGAGGCCCTGCGCGTAACATGCCCTCCCCCAACCCCTCCCGCAGGCGGGAGGGGAGTTTGGCCGCTCTCCCCCTCCCGCTTGCGGGAGGGGGTCGGGGGGAGGGCATCTTCGCGAAAACCCCAACAGAAAAAGGCGCCCGCCCCGGTGAGGGCGAGCGCCTTTTTGAACTGTATCGCGTTCAGGCGATCAGGCGGCCGGGAGGGCTGCCTTGGCCTGGGCGATGACGGCTGCGAACACGCCGCCTTCGTTCATGGCGAGGTCCGCCATGGCCTTGCGATCGAGTTCGATGCCAGCCAGCTTGGTGCCGTGGATGAACTGCGAATAGGTCAGGCCTTCGGCGCGGACGGCAGCGTTGATGCGCTGGATCCACAGGGCGCGGAAGGTCCGCTTCTTGACCTTGCGGTCGCGGTACGCATACTGGCCAGCCTTTTCAACGGCTTGGCGGGCAACGCGGATCGTATTCTTGCGACGGCCGCGGTAACCCTTGGCCTGGTCGAGAATGCGCTTGTGCTTGGCACGCGTGGTGGTGCCGCGCTTGATACGGGACATGGATCAGCCTCCTCAGTTCAGCCCGTAGGGCGCCCACTTCTTGATCACCTTCGCGTCAGCGTCGGAGATCACGTCGGTGCCGCGGTTCTGGCGGATGTACTTGGCGTTGTGGCTGATCAGGCGGTGACGCTTGCCGGCCACGCCGTGCTTCACCTTGCCCGTAGCGGTAAGCTTGAAGCGCTTCTTCACACCGCTCTTGGTCTTGAGCTTGGGCATTTTCGTCTCCTTGTTCGACGCGGTGTACCTGCCGTGGCAGCCCTATGTGGCCAGGCAGGAACGCAGGTCCGCGTGGATTGAAGGGGCGGCCCTTAACGAGGGAGGGCCGGTTTGGCAACTTGATTCGGGGGCCTTGGTCCTTGCAACGTCGGACTCCCCGCCAATCGGCCCATCGCCGTTCAACCGGTCGAAGGCATCGTGACCGGGCGCGCCTGTGGGCGGAACCATAGAGTGCCACAGGCCGCATCGCGCGCCTGGCGCCGGGTCTTTTCATCGCTGCCCTGGGTGGATGTGAGCAAAGGCAGACCCGAACAGGCATTGTTGGCAATGCGGAAGAGGGCATCGAAAGCGGTGGGATCGACGGCGCCGATCCCCAGTGGCCCCCGATCCGTGCTGTCGAACAGGGATTTGGTATCGATGTCTAGACATTCTGCAGACACGGCCCGTTCCACGGTCATCGGCTTGCTGGCACTATCTTCGCAACCCTTTTGGATGGCCACGGCCTCCAGCCCCGAGCGGAAGCTGCCATTGGCATAGTGGAGGCCGACAGCGAGCGATTTCAATGCCTTCAATGCCTTGAATGCAGCGCCCACGACATCGCCATTGGCTACGGCAGTGAGGAACGCCCGCGCTCGATCGGCCGGCAACGCGGCCACCACCACCTTGATCAGGCTAGCTTCGACCAGCGGCAATTCGCTTTCGAAATTGGTGGCATAGCCTGTGCAGGCCTGCAGATTTGCCACATCGTTGACCACCGCATCGGCGGCCGCCACGCCGCCACCTGCGACCGCTTTGGCTGCCGAGGCTGCCGGTCCCACAACGTGGCAAGGCGTATTGGCCGCTGCGGGCGCCTGATAAAGATTGGCAGCGGCAAAATCGATTTCCCGTGCTGCGCTGGCAAGGTAATTGGCAAAGGCATCGGCATCTTCCACCCGCACGGTGGACTGGCCCATGCGCGCCGCCATGGCCAGCACGATAGCCGCGCGGAGCAGGACGAGCTGCTTGTTATCGCGCGCGCGAAAACTGTGCCGATCAAGCGCCTTGGCCGGATAGCCACCGTTGCCATGGAGATCATCCAACACCATGGAACAGCCAGAAGTGGCAAGAAGACTGCAAGCAGCAACAGCGGAAACAATCCTGCGCATGGCCCCACTCCGTCCAAAAGACAATCGATGCGACCAGCGAGTTTTTGTTCAATTAATACTAAGCCATATAACCGCAGGCATCAAGTGGACGCGGCAAAACAGCCACAATGGCACCTTATACCCTATTTAGATGATCACGCCCTATTCAACCAAGATCATGATCTTTGACGTCATCAACCACCGATATCGGCCAGATCGAACGGCGTGGTCTGGTAGACTTCGTTGATCCAGTTGCCGAACAGCTGGTGGCCATGGGTGCGCCAGGTGTTGCGAGGCAACTGGGCCGGGTTGTTGTCGGGATAATAGTGCCGGGGCACGATGCGCTCGCCATCGCGGCGGTATTCGGTGTCGAGCGTGAGCGTATCGTATTCCAGGTGGTTGAACATGTGCAGCGCGCGGCGTGCCGGATCGTCGACCAGGCAAGGGCCGACCTCCTCGCTGTCGAGCAGCACGGTGAGGCCGGCGCCCAGGTCTTCCCGGCGCACTTCGCTCCAGCGTGAGACGGGCACGGGCACCAGGTCCGACATGCCGCGCAGCCAGGGGCTGGCCGGCGCGCGGTTCACATGGGGAAACACGCCATGGGCCTTGGCGCCCAGTTGATGCTTGGGCACGCCGTGGAAATGGGCGAGCGCGGCCATCGCGCCCCAGCAGATCGTCAGCAGGCGATGGCAGTGAGTCTGGCTCCAGTCGAAGATCTGGCGCAACTCGTCCCAATAGGTCACTTCGCCATAGTCCATGGTTTCCACCGGCGCCCCGGTAACGATCAGGCCGTCGAAGCGCTCGGCGCGCACGTCGGTGAACGGGCGATAGAATTCGGCGATGTGCCCGGCCGAGGTGGTCTTGCTGACATGGCCCGAGAGGCGCACCAGCTGCAGCTCGATCTGCAGCGGCGTAGCGCCGAGCAGGCGGGCGATCTGGGTTTCGGTGGTGATCTTGTCGGGCATCAGGTTGAGCAGCGCGATGCGCAGCGGGCGGATATCCTGCCGCGCGGCCTCGGTCTCGCCCATGACGATCACGCCCTCGGCTTCGAGCGTACGGCGGGCGGGGAGGTTGTCGGCAATCCTGATCGGCACGGGGCAAGTCTTTCCTGGGCAGTGAACTGCATCGAAACCGGGAAAGACGCCTGGGGCTTGCTCCGCTTGGTTGCCGGATCGGCCACATCCTCCCCGTTGGGGGAGCGCCACCTTGCCCGGAAACCGGCAGGTTGGCGTTGGGGCGTCGCCCCCAACTCTCGATGCTTGGCCGTGCATGTAGCGGCGGGGCGAGCGCTTTGCAAGGCGGCCCGCAAAGCCCCGCACCCTGCCGCAATCCTGCGTTTACCCCTTGCTCATGAGAATGAATCGCATTACTCTGCGAATCATTCTCATGAGCGAGAGACCCTCAGAGCGAGAGATACGGGCGTCATGTACATCTGCATCTGCAATGCCATTCGGGAAAAGGACCTGCGCCAGGCCGCCCGCTGCCACGCGCGCGGCGATGCCGAAGCGCTGTATGGCACGCTGGGCTGCCAGGCGCAGTGCCGCCAGTGCCTGGACGATGCCGACGACGTGGTGGCCGACGAGCGCGCCTGCGCCATGGCCTGATGCGCCCGCGCGCATAATCTGCGGATTGCCCGCCAGCGTGGTCTGGCCTAGCCTGCCTTCCGGTTCAACGGCATAGGAAGGTCTGGCCATGAAGGGCGATGCCAAGGTCATCGAGTTCCTGAACAAGGCACTGTTCAACGAACTGACCGCGATCAACCAGTATTGGCTGCACTATCGCCTGCTGTCGCACTGGGGCGTGAAGAAGCTGGCCGAGTTCGAGCGGCACGAATCCATCGACGAAATGAAGCATGCCGACATGCTTGCCGACCGCATCCTGTTCCTGGATGGCCTGCCCAATTTCCAGGCGCTGGGCCGGTTGAAAGTGGGCGAATCGGTGGAGGAAGTGCTCAAGGCCGACCTGGCGCTGGAGTATGAGGCGGTGCCCGTGCTCAAGGACGGGATCGCCCATGCCGAAACCGTGCGCGATTATGTGAGCCGCGACTTGTTCCAGAAGATCCTGGAAAGCGAGGAAGAGCATATCGACACGCTGGAAACCCAGCTCGACCTGATCAAGCAGATGGGCATCCAGAACTACATCCAGTTGAACAGCCAGCCGCCCGAGGAGTGATTTTTCCGGGCTGGCTGGGGGACAAGCCCTCCGCTCTTTGGAACAGGCCCTCCCCCAGCCCCTCCCGCACGCGGGAGGGGAGTTTAGAAAGTCCCCCTCCCGCGTGCGGGAGGGGTTAGGGGAGGGCTTGTTGCTTACTGCGCGGCCTTCACCACTTCGCCGCCCTTCATCACGAAGGCCACGTGCTCCAGCGTGCGCACGTCGGCCAGCGGATCACCATCGACGGCGATGAGATCGCCATAGCGGCCGATGGCGATCGCGCCCACGTCCGCCGTGCGGTCCAGCGCCTCGGCCGCGCTCTTGGTGGCGGCCTGGATCGCTTCGATCGGGGTCATGCCCCATTCCACCATCTTGGCGAACTGGCGCGCGTTGAAGCCGTTGGGATAGACGCCGCCGTCGGTGCCGAACAGCAGCTTGACCCCGGCGGCATGGGCGGCGCGGAAGGTTTCGCGCTGCTTGCGGCCGATCATCTTTTCCTTGGCCAGGCTTTCGGCAAAGACGCCATTCTTCTCGCCTTCGGCCAGGATATAGTCGTCGTTGTAGATATCCATGTCGAGCCAGGCGCCCTTGGCCTTGGCCAGCTTGAAGCTTTCCTCGTCGGCAAGGCTGGCGTGCTCGATCGTGTCGATGCCGGCGCGCAGCGCGTCGTTGATGCCGGCGGTGCCGTGGGCGTGGGCCGCCACGCGCATGCCCAGCATGTGCGCTTCGTCGGCCACGGCCTTGAGCTCTTCAAAGCTCATCTGCTGGGCGCCGACCGAATCGGTCTTGGAAAAGACCCCGCCCGTGGCGCAGATCTTGATCACTTCGGCGCCATACTTGCGCACTTTGCGGACCAAGGCGCGGAATTCGTCGGGCGTGTTGGCGATCTGCGGCGAAGGCACGGTGATCGAGGGCGGGAATTCGGTGGAATCGCAATGGCCGCCGGTGGCGCCCAAGGCATAGGTCGCCGGCACGATGCGCGGACCGGGGACGTAGCCCATCTCGATGCCCTGCTTGATCGCGACGTCGTCGTAATTGGCCGAACCGACGTTGCGCACGGTGGTAAAGCCGGCTTCCACCGTCTTCTTGGCATTGGCGACGCCGACGACAGTGCCGAAGTTATCGGTGAACTCCAGCCCGCGATAGCCACCGAGCGTGGGGTCGCTGGTCAGGTGGACATGCATGTCGATCAGGCCGGGCAGCAGCGTGCGCGGCCCCAGGTCGATCACTTCGGCCCCGGCCGGAACCGCGTCGCCCGCCTTGCCCACGGCCGTGATGCGGCCATCGGTGACCACCACCTGCGCGCCATCAACGCGCTTGCCCGCCAGCACGTCGATCATATGGGCGGCACGCACCACCACGGTCTTGGCCTGGGCCGTGCCAGCCACCAATGCGACCAGCGCGGCCGCTCCCAGCGCCACGCTCTTCATCGTTTTCATGAACCATCCTCTTCTTCGGGGGGATGGCGGCAAAGTTGCATGCGCAACGATATTGAACAAGTGTCTAATCGACCGCGATCATGCGATCATTCGGCGTAGATCATCTTTCTGGTCATGCCGCCGTCAACCACGATCTGCTGCCCGGTGACAAAGCCCGCGTCGGCGCTGGCCAACCAGGCAATGGTCGCGGCGATATCGTGCACCGTGCCGACGCGGCCGACGGGATGCTGCGCCTCGTCGATCGGGCGATGATCGCCATCGTGGGCGCGGTCGGCGCGTTGCCAGGGGCCGGTCTCGATCCAGCCGGGCAGCACGGCATTGACGCGCACTTGCGGCCCCAGGCCCACGGCCATGGCATGGGTAAGCGCGCAAAGCCCGCCCTTGGCCGCGGCATAGGCGTAAGTATCGGGTTCGCTCTGCAAGGCGCGGGTAGACGCGACATTGACCACGCTGGCACCATCGCGCCGCCGCAGCAGCGGCAGGGCGGCCCGGCTGCACAGGAACGCGGCGGTGAGCGAGGCATCGATCCAGCGCTGCCAATCGGCCAGGGCCAGGTCTTCGAGCGGGCCGCAATCGGGACTGGCAATGCCGGCATTGTTGACCAGGCAATCGATGCCCTGTGCTGCCCATTGCGCGATGCGGGCAAAGGCGCGCGCCACGGCCTTTTCCCGGCCGACGTCGCAGGTGATCGTCAAACCCTGGCCGCGCGGCAGCATGGCGGCCAGTTCCTTGAGCGCAGCGGCATCGCGATCGAGCCCGATCACGCGCCAGCCGAGCGCGGCAAAGTGCAGGGCGGTGCCCCGGCCGATGCCGGCGCCCGCCCCGGTGATCACGATAGTGGGCGCGGCGGAAGTCGAGGATGCAGCGGTCATGCCGGGCAGAACGCGGCAGGCCGCGATCAGTGCCGGTGGCTGTGGCCGGCGGCCAGCGCCTCGATCGCGTCGTCCAGCCGCGCCGGATCGCCGAGCGCCAGGACATGGCCTTCCGAACCGATGTGCAGCGGATCGCCGTTCCAATCGGCCATGGTGCCGCCCGCGCCTTCCACCACGGGCACCAGCGCGGCCCAATCGTGCAGCTTGAGCCCGGCCTCGCACACGATGTCGAGCTGGCCGGTGGCGAGCATGGCGTAGTTGTAGCAATCGCCGCCCATCACCATGCGGCGGTAATCGGTCTGGCCAGCCAGGGCCATGAAGTGATCGCCTTCATGCTGGCTGAAATAGTGCGGGCCGGTGGTGGCGATGGTCGCTTCCGACAATTCGCGGCAGGGCCGGGTTTTCACGACCTGGCCATTGAGCGTGGTGGGCTTGCCCGAAGACCCCACCCAGCGTTCGCCGGCAATCGGCTGGTCGATCACGCCCAGGACCGGAAAGCCATCGACCAAGAGCGCGATCAGGGTGCCGAACAGCGCCCGCCCGGCGAGGAAACCGGCCGTACCATCGATCGGATCGAGCACCCAGCTGCGCCCGGACGTGCCCTGGGTGGTGCCAAATTCCTCACCAATTACCGTGTCTTGCGGGCGTTCGGCGGCCAGGATGGCGCGCATCGCTTCTTCGGCGGCGCGATCGGCCAGCGTCACCGGGGTGGCATCCCCCTTGCGTTCTGCAGCAACGCTGCGGAAATAAGGGCGAATCGCAGCGCCGGCGGCTTCGGCAAGGCGGTGGGCCAGGGCAATGTCGTCATCGAGCTTCATGGACCTGTGCTTTGCCGATAGCGCCGATCCGGTCAAGCAGGCGCTCCTATTTCCGGATAAGGGGCATAGTTCAAAAATTTTGCATTTCCGAACAGCAGGCAAGAGGGCAAGGACGGCTTGCGCAGGGGGTGAGCAGAAATGAACCGCAATATCAGGCCGGGCGTGGACCGGGCGATTGCGCCGGCCGCCGGGGTGACTCGTCAGGGCCAACCCCTGTCCTACAGCCGCGCGCCGGCGCCCGATCTCGCGCCGTGGATCGGCCGGTTCTACGTCACCGTGGTCGATGCCCCCGCCAATTATGCCCTGCAATGCGGGCTGCTGGCCGATACGGCGTGCATCCGCGTGCAATTGCGCGGCGCCTGGACGGCGCAAACCCGCGACGGGCCCTGTGCCCTGGGCCGGGCGGCGCTGGTCTTCGGGCCCAACAGCAAGCGCATGGCCGTGGGCGTGACCGGCAGTTTCACCAGCGTGGGTGCCGTGGTGCGCCCGGGCGCCGGCTATGCCCTGACGCGCCTGCCCGAAGCGGACCTGGCCGACCGGTTTACCACCATCGATCGCCTGGGGCTGGACCCGGCGCGCTGGCTCGACATGTTCGATCCTGCCGCCACGCCCGAAGCGTGGTGCCAGGCGATGGAGCAGGAACTGCGCGCCATGATCAACTGGCGTGGCGCGCCCGAGCCCGACCCGGTGACCGCCCGGTTCGAAGCCGCGGCGCTGGCCAACCCTTCGATCGGCGTGGCTGAGTTTGCCGCGCAATGCGGGATCGAACAGCGCCGGCTGGAACGCATCGTGCGGCGCGATTTCGGCCTGACGCCCAAGCAGGTGCTGCGCCGCGCCCGGGCGCTCGACATGGCCAGCCACCTGCGCGGCGTGGCCGACGATGCCGAGGCCGAAACCCTGGCCCTGCGCTATTACGACCAGAGCCACCTGATCCGCGAATTCACCGCCATGTTCGGCATGTCGCCACGCCAGTTCGTGGACCTGGCGCAACCGCTGATGACGCTGTCGCTGGAAACGCGCCAGGCGCGCCGCCTGGAAACGACCGAGCGGATCGCGCCGGGCGGTATCCGCCCCTGGCAATGAGCGCCCTGCGCGCGGCAGGTGCGTTACAGGCTTAGCCGCAGCGAGGCGCTGATCGTGCGCCCGGTGAGCAGGCGCCCGCGCACCACGCCGCTGCTGGGCACCGTGGCATCGTCGATCGAGGTCAGCGCCAGCACATCGAACAGATTCGCCGCGTTGAGCGAGACGGCGAGGCGATTGGTGACATTGGCCTGCACGAAGGCATTGGTGGTGACATAGCCGGGCATTTTCAGGATATTGCTATCCTGGGCATAGCTGCTGGTGGTGCCAATGAAGGCCGCGCCCAGATTGAACCGGTCGAACGTGACCTGGGGCATGGCCTGGAAGATCACGCTGGCCAGGTGGCGCGGGCGCTTGCCGTTGACAGTGGGATCGATGAAATCCTCCACGATGCGCGCGTCGGTATAGGTTGCCCCGCCGGTCAGGCTGAACATGCCGCGCCGCACGCCGGCTTCGAATTCCAGCCCTTGCGCCTTGTAGCGGCGGGCGATGGCCACGCCGGTGGAGGTGTTGACGTTGGTATCCTGGCTGCGCACGCTGAACCCGGTGAGGTTGACCGTCACGCCGCTCTGGCGGAATTTGAAGCCCAGTTCGGCCTGGCGCACCGGATCGTAGACAGCCTGGGGAATGGCCAGGGCGCCTGTGGCGGTATCGATCGCCGAGGTGAACAGCAGGCGATCGGCATTGGCGCGCGCGCCGCGGCTGTAGCGCCCAAACACCGAGAATGCCTGGGCGACGCGGTAGTTTACCCCCACCGACCACGACAGATAGTGATAGTCATAATGCACCGGCGCCGGGCTATCGAGCGGGGTATAGCCCACTTTCTGTTCGGGCAGGGAAATCAGCCCGTCACCGTTCATGTCGCGGCTGATCGTGCCGATGCGGCCGCCGCCCAGGTCAGACCCCATGACCTGGCCGCGCGCGCTGCCGAAATCATAGCGGAGGCTGCCGCCCAACGCCAACTTGCCGATGCGGTAATTGGCTGAACCGTACAGCGCCTGGACCGCGTAATCGACGCTCATCGTGCGGCGCTGGGTGCCGTTGTTGAGCGCATAGTTATAGGCATAGATGCCGTTCTGGGTGACGGCCTGGCCGCCAGCATTGGTCACGTTGAGCAGCGCGGCCTGGCCATCGCCACGCACTTCTGAAACCACCTCGGCCCAGCGCAGCGCGGTGTGGACCGCCTGGCGCGAGGCATAGAAGCCGCCGGTGAGCGTGAGATCGCCCGACCCGACGCGATAGATCTTGCTGGCGCGCAGGTCGTTGACCAGGCTGCCCAGGTCTTCCTGCGGGCGGATGCGCAAGTTGAGCACGGCAATCAGGCCATTGCCGTTGAGCGCCGCCGGGTCGGCAATCGCCTCGCCGGCATGCGGGCCATTGGCATAGGACAGCGTGGCCCCCGCCCCGCCCAGCTTGGTCAGCCCGGCGGCGGCGGTGTAGAGCGTGCTGGAAAAGGGCCCGTACAGCCCGCCCGAGCGGCTGGCGACGCGGAAGCGGTTGGTCACCGTCCAGCCATCGAGATCCACCTGCGCTTCCAGGCCCAGTGCCTTTTCCTTGACCCGCTGCCCCTGGCGCAAGTCTTCGCTCACCGGATTGTTGTTTTCATCCAGCATGGTGATCGACTGGAGATAGGTGGTCGAGAGCGTATCACGCGTGGGATTGAACCCCGCCACCGCGACCAGGCCAGGGCTTTCGGCCGTGCCCGTCACGCGCAGCGGCACCGAATCATAGAACGGCGAGCGATCGTCGAGCAGCTTGGCGTAGAGGCGGACATAGCCGCCATCGAACGTGCGGGTGACGTTGAATTTGAGCTGCCCGCCACGCTGGCCTTCAAAGCCGATGCGGCGCGGCCCCTCGCCCTGGCGCCAGAACCCGCCGATGTGGAAGCGGGTGTTTTCACCCACCGGGCCGCCATATTCGAAATCGGCGCGGCGCTGTTCATAGTTGATGCCACTGTTCAGCATCAGCGTGCCGCCCGCGCGCTCGCCGGTGGCAGAGATGAAATTGATGATCCCGCCGGGCGAATTGGAGGCAAAGGTGGAGGCCGAGCCGCCGCGGATCGATTCCACCTGCGCCAGGTTGAGATCGGCGCGCAGGAACGTGTCGGAGCTGGCGCCGATGATATCGCCAAATTCCATTACCGGCAGGCCGTCTTCCTGCAACTGCACGAACTTGCCCCCGGTGGAGACCACCGGCAAGCCGCGGATCGAGATGTTGGCAATGCTTTCGCCGTTGGGCGCTTCGGAAAAGACACCCGGCAGCGCGCGCAGCAGTTCGCCGATCGAGCGCGGCGCCAGGCGCAGGATATCGGCCTGGTGCAGCGCGCTGGTGGACGTGGCGCTGTCGAGCCGGTCACGCCCCTTGGCAACGCCGGTCGTGACCATGTCGGACGATGCCGGGGTGGGCGCGGTCGCTGGCGCGGCACCGGCCGGATCGGGTGCGGCGAGGGCCGAGGCGCTGGCCAGTGCGGGCAGCGCGCAGGCAAGGCGAAGCAGCAGGGAAAGGGGCAGGCGCTTGGTCATGGTTCTCACTCGCAAACCGTGTGGATTTGCGAGCGAGGGCTAAACGAACCTGGCTAATTCCGACCGACCGGGCCTTGCGGGAAGGCCCTTAGGACATCCCGCGTTGGCCGTGCCATCCACCACGACATCGTGGTGGATCAGACAATCAGTCGAACAAGCTGGAGACCGAGCTTTCGTCGGCGATGCGGCGGATCGCCTCGCCGATCAGCGGCGCGATGGTGAGGATGCGGATGCTGTCGCAATCCTTGGTCGCTTCGGTGGGCAGGATGGTGTCGGTGATCACCAGTTCCTTGAGCGCCGAATTGCCCACGCGGGCCACCGCAGCGCCCGAGAGCACGCCGTGGGTGATGTAGGCGGCAACCCCAGCAGCGCCGGCATCCATCAGCGCCTGCGCCGCGTTGCACAGCGTGCCGCCCGAATCGATGATATCGTCGATCAGGATGCACATGCGGCCCTTCACGTCGCCGATGATGTTCATCACTTCGGACTGGCCAGGGCGATCGCGGCGCTTGTCGACGATCGCCAGCGGCGCGTTGTCCAGCCGCTTGGCCAGCGCGCGGGCGCGGACCACGCCGCCCACGTCGGGCGAAACGACCATCAGTTCCTGCCCGCCATAGCGGGTCTGGATATCGGCCGCCATGACCGGGGCGGCGAACAGGTTGTCGGTGGGAATATCGAAGAAGCCCTGGATCTGCCCGGCGTGCAGATCGACCGCGAGCACGCGATCGGCACCCGCCGTGGTGATCAGGTTGGCGACCAGCTTGGCCGAAATCGGCGTGCGCGGCCCGGGCTTGCGATCCTGGCGGGCATAGCCGAAGTAGGGCACCACCGCGGTGATCCGCTTGGCCGAGGCGCGGCGCAGGGCATCGATGCAGATCAACAGTTCGAGCAGGTTGTCGTTGGCCGGGTAGCTGGTGGATTGCACCAGGAAGACATCTTCGCCGCGCACGTTTTCGTGGATTTCCACGAAGACTTCCTCGTCGGCAAAGCGACGAACCGAAGCGTCGGTCAGCGGCAGTTCCAGATAGGCCGCAATGGCGCGGGCCAGCGGCAGGTTGCCGTTGCCGGACATGATCTTCATGGCGTTTCCCTCGAGTCTTTCGGTGATCCTGATCCTGGCGCCGCCCTTAGCCCAAGATGACAGTTTTGCAACGCCTGTGCGCCCCATCCGCCCCGCGGCCGCGCCGGTTTTGCGCCTTCCGGGGCACAGCCCCCCTTGCCCGCCACCGGCCAAGCCGCCTAGGGTTTGGCCATGGCCGACAAACTGATCATCACGCTTGCGCAACTCAACCAAAGGGTTGGCGACCTTGCCGCCAATGCCGCCGCCATGCTGGAGGCACGGGCAAAGGCATCGGGCAGCGACCTGATCGTTTTTCCCGAAATGCAGTTGATCGGCTATCCGCCCGAAGACCTGATCCTGAAACCCGCGTTGATCGCGCGCGCGGCAGTGGAACTGGAAAAGCTGGCCACGGCCACCGCCGATGGCGGCCCGGCGATGCTGGTCGGCTCGGTCTTCGTGCGCGACGGGGCGCTGCACAATGGCGTGGCCCTGCTCGATGGCGGGGCAGTGGTGGCGACGCGCTTCAAGTACGAACTGCCCAACTATGGCACGTTCGATGAAAAGCGCCTGTTCCTGCCCGGCCCCCTGCCCGAGCCGGTGCCGTTCCGCGGCGCAATGCTGGGCCTGCCGATCTGCGAGGATATCTGGCACCCCGACGTGTGCCGCCATCTGGCGCAATTGGGCGCGGAAATCTTCCTCTGCGTCAACGGCAGCCCCTATGAAATCGACAAGGACGTGCTGCGCATCGATGGCGTGGCCAAGCGCCGCGCGATCGATACCGGCATCCCGCTCGCCTATGTCAACCGCGTGGGCGGGCAGGACGAAGTGGTGTTCGACGGCGCCAGCTTCGTCGTCGGCCCCGAAGGCGCGCTGTGGGCGCAACTGCCGGAATGGGAAGAAGCCGTGGTCGACACGGTGTGGAACAAGGTGCCCTTCGGCAACGGCCACCGCTGGCGCTGCGAGGCGGGCGACGTGGCCGAACCGACCGAGCACCCTGAAGACATCTATTGCGCCATGGTCATGGCCCTGCGCGATTATGTGAACAAGAACCGGTTTCCCGGCGTGATCCTGGGCCTTTCGGGCGGGATCGATTCCGCGCTCTGCGCCGCCATCGCGGTGGATGCGCTGGGCGCCGATCGGGTTTGGTGCGTGATGCTGCCCAGCCGCTATACCAGCCAGGAAAGCCTGGACGACGCGGCCGGCTGCGCGCAGATGCTGGGCGTGCGGCTCGATACCGTGCCGATTGGCCCGGCGGTGGATGGCTTTACCGATATGCTCAGCCCCCTGTTTGCCGGGCGCGAGCCGGACCTGACCGAGGAAAACCTGCAGTCGCGCATTCGCGGCACCACCTTGATGGCGCTGTCCAACAAGTTCGGGCCGATGCTGGTGACCACCGGCAACAAGAGCGAGATGAGCGTGGGCTATGCCACGATCTATGGCGACATGAACGGCGGCTACAACCCGTTGAAGGACGCCTACAAGACCACGGTGTTCGCCCTCTCGCGCTGGCGCAACGAACACCGCCCGCGCATCGGCCTGGGCCCGCAAGGCCCGGTCATGCCCGAACGGATCATCACCAAGCCGCCCAGCGCCGAACTGCGCCCCGACCAGAAGGACGAGGATTCGCTGCCGCCCTACGACGTGCTCGACGCGATCCTGCTGGGGCTGGTGGAGCACGAGAAGAGCGTGGCGCAGATCACCGCCGAAGGGCACGAGCGCGCCACGGTGGAACGGATCGAGCGGCTGCTGCACCTGGCCGAATACAAGCGCCGCCAGGCGCCGCCGGGGGTAAAACTGGGCAGCCGCAATTTCGGCCGCGACCGGCGCTACCCCATTACCCAAGGGTTCCGCACGGCCTGACCGGGGCAGCGCACGGCTGGCAGTTATTGCGAATGATTATCATTGACGGGATGCGGACGCAGGCATAGTCTGATTTGCGAATCGATCGCAAGAAAGGCTGTCATGTCCGCACCCCACGCCCAGCGCGGCCCCGTTTCGCCCGACACTGCACCGGCCACCTCGGCTCGCCATGCGGCGATCGTGGCATCGCTTGCCCGCCCCCAAGACGTGCGTGCCCTGTCGCTCACCGCCTTGCACGTGGTGATGGCCATGCGCCTTTCCGCCATGTTCGAGCGCGTGGGCCGCGATCCCGTGCCAGACCTGGCCCAACGCTATCGCAGCGTGGAAGCGGCGGCGGCCGTGCATGCCCTGGTGCGCCGGGTGATCCGCACCTGGCCCGAACGCTTTCTGGTCAACCGCCCGTGCCAACTGGTGATGACGCCCGACGAGGCCACGCTGGCGGCGATGACCCGCCATGCCCTGGCCGGTGACAGCGACGGCTTTGCCGAATTGCTGCACGGCTTCGTCCGGGCAGACCGGCTCGACGGCCTCTATCATGCCACCCAACACGCGGCCGCGCTGCTGTCAGGACGCAGCGTGTAACCGTGTGCCCGTTCCGGGCCGGCAGCCGCCGGCATTCCTGGCGCCCCGCTCCTGCCGAAGGGGGTGCCGGCCGCCGGCCCGGAACGGGCAAATCTTCAGCGAACACGTCCCCTAGCGCGCCGGCCCACTGGCAAACAGGCTGACGATATCGCGCAGGCGGCCCATCAGCGCTGCATCGCCACCGGGCGGCGTCGCCCCCAGGCGCACCACCACCAGCTTGCGCGCCGGGGCCACCAGCACGGCCTGGCCGCCATCGCCCAACGCGGCCAGCATGTCGCGCGGACCGGCTTGCGGAAACAGGCGCGCATCGCCCGTGGTGGGCGCGCGATTCAGCCACACACCCGCGCCATATTGCTTTTCGCGCGGGCTCGGGCTGACCATGAAATCGATCCATTGCCGCGGCACCAGTTGCGCGCCGTGGACCGCACCGCGATTGCGCAGGAATTCGCCAAACCGCACGAAATCGCGCGCCGTGGCATCGATCATCGCCCCGCCGTTCATGGTGCCGCGCGCATCATAGCTTGGCACGATGCCGCGCATCAGCACGGGTTCGAACAGGCGCGTGCGCAAGTAATCAGCCACGGCGCGGCGGCGCGCATCGGCGTCTCCCGCGGGGGCGAGCACGCGCGCGGCCAGGTCCGCCAGGATGATTCCACTGGCTGCATCGTCCTGGAACCGCGCGCCCGGTTCGGCGGCGAGGGGCTGGTCTTCGGCGGCGCCGGCCATGTCGTCGCGCCCGGCACCGAACAGCATGCGCGCTTCGTCGCCCGGCTCCTCGCGCAGGCCCGAGCGCATTTGCAGCAGGTGGCGCAGCGTGATTTCGCCACGCGGATCGCCGGGCCGCTGCCAGGCCGGCACCGGCGCGGTTTCATTCAGGCGCAACCGCCCATCGGACACCAGCATGCCGATCATCACCGCCGTGATCGAGCGGGCAATGCCGCCACCGGCAAAGCGGGTATTCTCGTGATAACCGGGGGCATAGCGTTCGGCGATGATGCGCCCGGCGCGCATCACGATCACCGCGCGGGTTTCACCCAGTTGCCTATCGCCCCCGGCCTCCTGCCCGGCAGTGTCGGCAAACAGCCCGTCCACCGCGCGAGCCAGGCTTTCGCGGTTGACGCCGGGATCGTCCACCACGGCGGCAAGCGCCTGGGGCGAGAGCGGCGCTTGCGCGGGTGGACTGGACGAACAGGCGAACAAGGCTGGTGCAAGCGCCACCGGCACGATATGGGCCAGCCACCGGCGGGCACAGGGTATACGGAATCGCGGGGGGCTCTGCATGGTTGCCCCGGTCTTTCCACCAGATCGAATGCACATGGCAACCACCAAGCCTTCTTCTTCCCCGAATGATCCGCTCCATTATGGCGGTCCGTCGTCTTCCGGCCGGCCGCCTGGGCGCCCCCCTGCGCGGCGCTGGGCCTGGCGTGGATTGGGCCTGCTGATCGGTCTGGCGCTGGGGCTGGGCGTGGTCTTCGTATCGTTTGTCTGGCGGCCGGCCCGCGAAAACGCGCGAATCGAAGCGGCCCGCGCGGCACGGCTGGCCTGTTCGTGCCGCTATGTGGGCGGGCGCGCGCTGGGCGACTGCGACAAGGACATGCCCAAGGGGCGCTTTCCGGTGTCATTGGCCGAAGACGCAGGCGCCCACACGGTAACCGCCAGCGTGCCGCTCGCCGCCGCGCAGACCGCCACTTATCGCCAAGGCTGGGGCTGCCAGTTGCAACCCTGGCGGGATTAAATGGAAATGGCCTCGGCAGGCTCCGTGCCGTCGATCCAGCCGCCGCCGATCACGCGATCCCCGGCATAGAGCACCGCCGCCTGGCCCGGCGCCACGCCATATTCGGGCGCGGCAAAGCGCAGCGTGGTGGCCGCGCCATCGCCGAAGGGGCCGTCGAGCACGACCGGCACAGGCTTGGCCAGCGAGCGCACCTTGGCAGTCAGCGGCTCATCCGTGGGCAGCGGGCCGATGCAGTTGGTTTCGATCACGCGCGCGGCCGCCACGCCGAGCAGGCGGCGCGGGCCGACCAGCACGCGGGCATCGGCGGCATCCAGGCCCACGACATAGAGCGGTTCGGGCTGGCCGCCGATTTCCAACCCGCGTCGCTGGCCCACGGTATAGTGGATCACGCCCTGGTGCTGGCCCAGCACCTCGCCGGTCTGGGCATGGACGATCGTGCCCGGCCGCCCGCCTTCGGGGCGCACGCTGCGCACGATCTTGGCGTAATCGCCATCGGGCACGAAGCAGATGTCCTGGCTGTCGGGCTTGGCGGCCACGGCGAGGCCCATGGCCTGCGCCAGCGCGCGCACTTGCGGCTTGGGCATGCCGCCCAGCGGGAAACGCAGGAACTCGAGCTGTTCCTGCGTGGTGCCATAGAGAAAATAGCTCTGGTCGCGTGCCGGATCGGCGGCGCGATGCAGTTGCGCGCCGGTGGGCGTGGGCACGCGGCGCACATAGTGCCCGGTGGCCAGGCAATCGGCACCCAGTTCGCGCGCCATCGCCAGCAGATCGGTGAACTTGGGCCCCATGTTGCAGCGGATGCAGGGAATCGGCGTGCGCCCGGCCAGGTAATCGTCGGCAAAGCGTTCGACCACGTCCTCGCGAAAGCGCGATTCGTGATCGAAGACATAGTGGGCAATGCCCAGCCGATCGGCCACGGCGCGGGCATCGCGGATGTCATCGCCCGCACAGCAGGCGCCCTTGCGCCCCGTGGCGGCACCGTAATCATATAATTGCAGCGTGATACCAATAACTTCCGCGCCACTCGCGGCCGCCAGCCCGGCCACGACCGAGCTATCCACGCCGCCCGACATGGCCACCACGATGCGCCGCGCCGAGGCTGGGGTCGCCAGGTCGAACAACGCCAGCGGATCGGCCAGGTCACCAAAATCGGGCACGGAATGCGGGATCGCGGAAGGGGGAATACAATGCGCCATGGGGCGCCCATAGGCGCTTTTCCCACGGGTTTCAGCGCAAAAATGGCACGCATGGGGGCAAGGCCACTGGGCAATTGGTTAATTTTTTGTAAAGAGCCGTTTTACACTCCTTTATCCCTATTGGGCCTATGTCGGGTCCATGGACTTGGGTTTCGACGATCTGCGCGGCCTGGTGGGCGCCGAATCGGCAGGAGTGCTGCGCGAGCTGCACTGGGCCGAATTCTGTGCCCGGCTGGAAGCCGCACAGGACCTGCGACGGGTGTCGCGGGATGCTGCACTGGCAATGCCAGGCGGCACGGGCCTCGGCAGCTTCCATCGGGTCGCAGCCTGGATGTTGCACGGGGCAGGACATCACAGAGTAGGTCATGAAGATCTTGTTAACCCAACCTCTTCAGCGAATGGCAAAATGGAGGGAAGCACAACGGTGATGAAGCCAAACAGGCCGTCCCCCCCGCGCAAAGGCGCAGCTGACCGACGAGAAGTGCCATGATCGAAAACCAGAAAATCAGGCCGGCGCAGGTTATTGGCCCCTTGGGTGAACCCCTGACGCTCGACAGCCTGCCCCCCGCCAACACCACCCGCTGGGTGGTGCGGCGCAAGGCAGAAGTGGTGGCCGCCGTGAACGGCGGGCTGCTGACCATCGACGAGGCCTGCGAACGCTATGGCCTTACCCTGGAAGAATTCGCCTCATGGCAGCGCGCGGTGGACCGTTCGGGCATGCAGGGCCTGCGGGTCACCCGTATCCAGCACTATCGCGACCTTTACGAGCGCCAGCTCAAGTATTGATCACGCGCCTGCCCCGGCCCCCGTGCGGCCGGCCACGCATGCGCGACACCGCCATCCACGGTGCGGCCGTCCGGGGCAACCCGGGCGGCCGTTTTGGCATGCGCGGGCAGCCGGATCGGCTGGCCCGGACCGCGCGGCCATTGCTGCCCCGCACGCGCGATGTTGCAACCGCACCAAAATGGCGGCGATATTTTTATCAATGGCATGGCCCAGTCCTGTTGGGGCCAGACGTTGTTTGTCGAGCCGTGATTGCAACTGGTCGTTGCGCCAGCTAATAGCGGGGTAAATACTGGCAAGGTAAGGAACCTTCGGATGTTGCGCGGTTCGCGCCGATGTCCGCAAGGCGGGGGCCATGTCGGCAACCGGGGCCGGCGACCGGCGTGCATGGCAACCGCATCGTGCCGGTTGCAGCGCTGGTTCCGTCGCAATCGGGCCATCCGTTGCGATGGCGTGCAGCCGGGTTTCCGGCCGCACGCGCTTGATTGAGGTTGGGACTACACCGCACGTCCCACCGCTGCGCCTGGCGTGGCGGCGGGACGAGCACAGGGGATCGTGGCCAGGGCCACGCGGCGCCATCACGGTTGCCGCGCGGGCCTGATGGCCGGGGAGGCAATTCTGCTGGACAAGACGCAAGACATGAACAGCCTGGCCGATATGCCGGCCACCCGGGGCAATCGGCTGCGCGGCCTTGCCATCGGGGCCGGGCTTGTCGTGCTGCTGGCGCTCGCCTGGTGGTTGATGCACCGCAACGGCGGGGCCGAGGTTGCCGCCGATGCACAGTCCCAGGCCCAGACCGTCACGGTCGTGGCGCCGGGGCAGCAGACGGTCGACGCCACGGTGGTGGCCAGCGGCGTGATCGCGGCCAAGCGCGAAATGCCCGTGGGCATCGCCGGTGAAGGGGGCCGCGTGGTGAGCGTGCTGGTCGATGCGGGCACCTGGGTGCACGCCGGCCAGGTGCTGGCCGTGGTCGATCGCTCGGTCCAGGTGCAGCAGGTGGCCAGCCAGGCCGCCGGGGTGGAAGTGCAGGAAGCCAACGCCCGGATCGCCCAGAGCAATCTCGATCGCGCGCTCAAGCTGGTGGCCAAGGGCTTCATCTCCAAGGCAGACATCGACCAGTTGACCGCCACCCGCGATGCCGCCGTGGCGCAAGTGCGCGTGGCCCGCGCCACGCTGGGCCAGTTGCGCGCCAACACCGCCCGGCTCAACATCGTCGCCCCGGCCGACGGCCTGGTGCTTACGCGTGGCGTGGAACCGGGTCAGATCGTGAGCTCGGGCAGCGGCACGCTGTTCCGCATGGCCAAGGATGGCGAACTGGAAATGCAGGCGCGCCTGGCCGAAGTGGATCTGGCGCGCATGCACGAAGGCGTGACCGCCCAGGTCAATCCGGTGGGCACGACGCAGAGCTTTCCCGGCACGGTGTGGCAGGTTGCCCCCACCATCGATCCCACCACGCGCGAAGGCATTGCCCGCATCGCGTTGCGCTATGATCCCGCGCTGCGGCCCGGCGGCTTTGCCAGCGCCACGATCCACAGCGGCACGACAACCGCGCCGATCCTGCCCGAAACCGCGATCCTGAGCGACCAGAACGGCAGCTTCGTCTATGTGCTCGACAGCGCCAACAAGGTGACGCGCCGCGCGGTGAAGATCGGCGACGTGAACGCCAAGGGCATCGTCGTGCGCGAAGGGCTGACCGGCAACGAACGCGTGGTGCTGCGCGCGGGCGGCTTCCTCAATCCCGGTGACACGGTGCGACCGGTGCTGGCCGGTTCCGCGGCCCCAGCCCAGTAATCCCGGCGCACTGATCGCAGCCCATCAATCGGACCAGGGGAACGGCCATGAACTTTCGCAATCTCTCGGCCTGGTCGATCCGCAACCCGGTCGTTCCCATCGTGCTGTTCCTGGGGCTGACCCTGGCGGGCCTGGTCTCCTTCATGCTGATGAAGGTGCAGGACCAGCCCGATATCGAATTCCCGCTGGTGATCGTGTCGATCAGCCAGCCCGGCGCCGCGCCGACCGAAATCGAAACCCAGATCACCCAGCGCGTGGAATCGGCCGTGCGCACGATTTCGGGGGTGGACACGATCACCTCCACTGCATCGGAAGGCGCGAGCCAGACGATGGTGCAGTTCAAGATCGGCACCGATATCTATGGCGCGGTGGCCGAAGTGAAGAACGCGGTGGACCAGGTGCGCGGCGATCTGCCCGACGGCATCCTGGAACCGCAAGTGTTCAAGGCGGAAACATCGTCGGACCCGATCGCCTATTGGGCGGTTTCGGCCGACGACATGACGATCGAGCAGTTGTCGTGGTTCGTGGACGACACCATCGCCAAGCGGCTGTTGGCCATTCCCGGCATGGCCGAAGTGAAGCGCGCCGGCGGCGTGACGCGCGAGATTGCCGTCACGCTCGATCCCATGCGGATGAAATCGTTCGGCGTCACCGCGATCCAGGTCAACAACGCCCTACGCGCGGTCAATCTCAACGCCGCGGGCGGCAAGGCCGAAGTGGCCGGGGCGCGCCAGTCGGTGCGCGTGCTGGGCAATGCGCATTCGGCGTTCGACCTTGGCCAGACGCAGATCTCGCTTTCGGCGGGCCGCGTCATCCGCCTGTCCGACGTGGCCGACGTGCGCGACAGCTTCAGCGAAATCACCTCGATCGCCAAGTTCAACGGCAAGCCGGTGGTGACGTTCAGCATCGCCCGTGCGCGCGGCGAATCCGATGTCAGCGTCTATGACGAGACGGTCAAGGAACTGGCCAAGATTTCGGCCGAGCAGGGCCACAAGATCCGCTTCACCCGCCTGTTCACCAGCGTGAACTATACCAAGCAGCAGTACCACACATCGATGTCCTCGATGGTCGAAGGCGCGGTGCTGGCGGTGATCGTGGTGTTCTTCTTCCTGCGCGATTGGCGGGCCACGTTCGTTTCGGCCATCGCCATTCCGCTTTCGGCCATTCCCACCTTTGCCGTGATGCACCTGATGGGCTTCACGCTCAACACCATGTCGCTGCTGGCCCTGGGGCTGGTGGCGGGCGTGCTGGTGGACGATGCCATCGTGGAAATCGAGAACATCGTGCGGCACATCCGCATGGGCAAGACACCGTTCCAGGCCTCGATAGACGCGGCCGACGAAATCGGCCTGGCCGTGGTGGCCACCACGTTCTCGATCGTCGCGGTGTTCCTGCCGGTGGGCCTGATGCCCGGCATTTCAGGCCAGTTCTTCAAGAACTTCGGCCTGACCGTGGTGGTGGCCGTGCTGTTCTCGCTGCTTGTGGCGCGCATGATCACGCCCATGGTCGCGGCCTATTTCCTCAAGCGGGACCAGCGCGACATTCCCCACGGCGAAGGGCCGTGGATGGACCGCTACATGGCCGTGCTGCGCTGGTCGCTCGATACCAGCAAGGCGGCCGCCTATCGCGCGCTGCATCCGCGCCGCCGGGTGCGCGCCCGGCTGCGCGACCACCGCTTGTGGATGATGGGCATCGGCCTGGGTGCGCTGCTGCTGACGGGCGCGATGTTCTTGGTCATCCCCACCCAGTTCTTCCCCGATACCGACAGCGATTTCTCGCAGATCAACGTGGAAATGGTGCCCGGCACCACGATCGAGCAGACGGCCGCCAAGCTCGACGAAGTCTATGCCCTGATCAAGAACGAGCCCGAAATCGACGTGGCGCTGGAGCGTATCACCGAAGGCAGCGGGCGCATCATCATGACCCTGCGCAAGGACCGCGCGCGCACCAGCCTGCAATTCCAACGTGAATTGACGCCGCGCCTGCAACATATCGCCGATGCGCGCGTGACGTTCCAGGATCAGAACGGCGGGGGCGGCAGCAGCGGTTCGGGCCGGCCGATCAGCATTATGCTTTCGGGCTCCGATCCCGACCTCTTGCAGCGCACGGCGCAGACCCTGGTGCAGCAGATGAGCGGACTCAAGCAAGTGGTCGCGCCGCGCATCAGCGCCGACTTGCGCCGCCCGGAAATCGTCATCACCCCGCATCTCGATCTGGCCGCCTCGCTGGGCGTGACCACCCAGGCGCTGAGCCAGACGATCCGCATCGCCACGCAGGGCGAGATCGACATGAACAGCGCCAAGTTCTCGCTGTCGGATCGCCAGGTGCCGATCCGGGTGAAGCTGCCGATCGATTCGCGCCGCGATCTCACCACGATCGAGAACATGCCGGTGCAGACCTCCACCGGCGGTTCGGTGCCGCTGGCGCGCGTGGCCAGCATCGGCTTCGGCTCGGGCCCGACCACGATCCAGCGCTACAACCAGAACCACCGCATCTTCGTGGGGGCAGACCTGCCGCCGGGCGTGGTGAAAAGCACGGCGACGGATGCCATTGCCAAGCTGCCGATCATGCAGGACCTGCCCACCGGCGTGTCCAACGCCCCGGCTGGCGAAGACCGCTGGCAGCAGGAAATGCTGGCCAACTTCTTCATCGCGCTGGCCACGGGCGTGCTGCTGGTGTTCTCGGTGCTGGTGCTGCTCTACCACCGTTTCGTTTCGCCGCTGGTCAACATGGGTTCGCTGTTCCTGGCGCCTTTGGGCGGGCTGCTGCTGCTCGGCTTCGTGGGCCAGGCACTGAGCCTGCCGGTGTTCATCGGCGTGCTGATGCTGTTCGGGATCGTGGCCAAGAACTCCATCCTGCTGATCGACTTTGCGATCGAGGAAATGACGACGGGCAAGGACAAGCTGCACGCCATCACCGAAGCCGGGCACAAGCGCGCGCAGCCGATCATCATGACCACGGTGGCAATGATCGCGGGCATGGTGCCCACGGCGATTTCCGTGGGCGGCGATGCCGGCTGGCGCGCGCCGATGGGCACCGTGGTGATCGGCGGCCTCGCCTTGTCCACCTTGCTGACCCTGCTGATCGTGCCCGCCGGCTTCAGCCTGGCCGATGGCCTGGAAAAGCGCCTGGGCCCTTGGCTTGCCCGCCACGTGCTGACCAGCGAACCACGCAAGCCCCCCGTTGCCGGGAACCTCGCCGCGCATGAGGCATTCCCGGCGGAGTGACCATTGCTTCCCGCCGCGCGGCCCGTCCCTTCAGGCCCCTGTTCCCGTCGGTCGACCGGGCGCGCACCACGCGCCTGGTGGCGACGGGGCTACTGGTGGCCATGGCGGGGCTGTTCGTGCTGGCGCGCACGATGCTTGCCGCGTCTGGTGCGGCGCCGGCCTGGGGTTACCTGCGCGCCTTTGCCGAAGCGGCGATGGTGGGCGGCCTGGCCGACTGGTTTGCCGTCACCGCGCTGTTCCGCCACCCGCTGGGCCTGCCGATCCCGCACACCGCGATCATCCCTGAAAACAAGGATCGCATCGCGGATTCGCTGGCGGGTTTCCTGCAATCCAATTTCCTCACACCCCAGGTGGTGGCCCGCCGCATGGCCGGGCTGGACGTGGCCGGTGCAGCCGGCGCGTTCCTGACCGCGCCCAAGACCGGCGGGGAGCAAGGCCGCCTGGCGGCGGGCGCGGCAAGCCTGGCCGCCGATATCCTCGAATCGCTCGATCGGGAAAAGCTGGGTGGCATGGCCAAGCAGGCGTTGCGCCAGCAGATCGACCGGATCGACCTGGCCCCGCTGCTGGGCCAGATGCTGCAGGCGATGATCGCCGATGGGCGGCACGTGCCGTTGATCGAGGCCCTGCTGGGCAAGACCGCGCAGACCCTGGAAGCCAACGAAGCGCTGCTGCGCAACCTGATCCACGATCGCGCCAATGCCCTGGTGCGGCTGGTCAAGCTGGACGAGCGCCTGGCCAACACGATCCTGGACGGCATCTACAAGCTGCTTGCCGAAGCCGTCGTGCATCCCGACCACCCGCTGCGCATCAAGATCGTGGAAGGGCTGGAGCAACTGGCGCACGACCTTGTCGCCGATCCCGCGATGGGTGCCCGCGTGGCGCAGATGAAAGCCGAATTGCTCGACAATCCAGCCTTTACCGACTGGCTCGACGCCTTGTGGGAACGCGCGCGGGGCGGCTTGCTGGCGGCGGTGCGCGGCGGCGCTGGCGGCGCACTGTCTGGTCAGGTTGGCGTGGCACTGGCCGATCTGGGCCGCGCCTTGCAGACCGACGGGCGCCTCGCCTTGCTGGTCAATCGTTTTGCCCGGCGCACCCTGGTGGGGATCGTCAGCCGCTATGGCGGGCAGATCGTGCGCCTGGTTTCCGAAACTATCCGTCGCTGGGACGCACGCACCGTGACCGCGCGGATCGAAGGGGCGGTGGGCCGCGACCTGCAGTTCATCCGCATCAACGGCACGCTGGTGGGCGGATTGGTGGGCCTGGCGCTGCACGCGCTCGATCGCGCGCTGTGACCATGAACTGCTTGTTTCCACGCCCCTTGGTGCGAACCATAGGGGTTTTCTCGACAGGGCGGAACAAGGGGTGTAAGGCGCGATGATGACCGCAATTCCGGCCACGCCTCTGCTCGACACCGTCGATACCCCCGCCGACCTGCGCCGCCTGGCCCCGGGCCAGTTGCGCCAATTGGCAGACGAACTGCGCGCCGAAATGATTTCGGCCGTGGGGCAGACCGGTGGCCACCTGGGTTCCGGCCTGGGCGTGGTGGAACTGACCACCGCGATCCACTACGTGTTCAACACGCCCGAAGACCGGCTGGTGTGGGACGTGGGCCACCAGGCCTATCCGCACAAGATCCTCACCGGCCGCCGCAGCCGCATCCGCACGCTGCGCCAGGGCGGCGGGCTTTCCGGCTTCACCAAGCGCAGCGAAAGCGAATACGATCCGTTCGGCACCGCCCACAGCTCCACGTCGATTTCGGCGGCGCTGGGCTTTGCCGTGGCCAACAAGCTGGCGGGCAAGCCGGGCAAGGCGATTGCCGTGATCGGCGATGGCGCGATGAGCGCGGGCATGGCCTACGAGGCGATGAACAACGCCGAGGCTGCCGGCAACCGCCTGATCGTCATCCTAAACGACAACGACATGTCGATCGCGCCGCCGGTGGGCGGGCTTTCGGGCTATCTCGCGCGGCTGGTATCGTCGCGGCCCTTCCTGGAACTGCGCGAACTGGCCAAGAAGCTGTCGCGCCGCCTGCCCCGCCCGCTGCATCAGGCCGCCAAGAAGACCGACGAATTTGCCCGCGGCATGGCCATGGGCGGCACCCTGTTCGAGGAACTGGGCTTCTACTACGTCGGCCCGATCGACGGGCACAACCTGGACCAGCTGATCCCGGTTCTGGAAAACGTGCGCGACGCGGCCGAGGGGCCGTGCCTGGTCCACGTCGTCACGCAGAAGGGCAAGGGCTATGCCCCGGCCGAGGCCGCGGCCGACAAGTATCACGGCGTGCAGAAGTTCGACGTGATCACCGGCGAACAGGTGAAAAGCGCGGGCGGCCCGCCCAGCTATACCAACGTTTTTGCCCAGGCCCTGATGGCCGAGGCCCAGACCGATCCCACGGTCTGCGCGATCACCGCCGCGATGCCTTCGGGCACGGGGCTGGACAAGTTCGCCAAGGCCTTTCCCGATCGCCTGTTCGATGTGGGCATTGCCGAACAGCATGCCGTGACCTTTGCCGCCGGCCTTGCTGCGCAAGGGATGCGGCCGTTCTGCGCGATCTATTCCACGTTCCTGCAGCGCGCCTATGACCAGGTGGTGCACGACGTGGCGATCCAGAACCTGCCGGTGCGCTTTGCCATCGACCGCGCCGGGCTGGTGGGGGCCGATGGCGCCACCCACGCCGGCTCGTTCGACGTCACGTACCTGGCCAGCCTGCCCAACCTGGTGGTGATGGCCGCGGCGGACGAGGCGGAACTGGTGCACATGGTGCACACCGCCGCGGCCCACGATTCCGGCCCGATCGCGTTCCGCTATCCGCGCGGCAATGGCGTGGGCGTGGCGCTGCCCACCGTTCCCGAAGTGCTGCCGATCGGCAAGGGCCGCGTGGTGCGCGAAGGCAGCAAGGTGGCGATCCTCTCGCTCGGCACCCGCCTGGCCGAAGCGCTCAAGGCGGCAGACCAGCTTGATGCGCGCGGCCTGTCCACCACCGTCGCAGACCTGCGCTTCGTCAAGCCGCTGGACGACGACCTGATCCGCCGCCTGATCGCCACGCACGAAGTGGTGATCACGATCGAGGAAGGCGCGATCGGCGGCCTGGGTGCCCATGTGCTGACCATGGCGAGCGACGAAGGGCTGACCGATACGGGCCTGAAAATCCGCACCATGCGCCTGCCGGACGTGTTCCAGGATCACGATTCGCCCGAAAAGCAGTACGACCAAGCCGGCCTCAACGCGCCGCACATCGTCGATACCGTGCTCAAGGCCCTGCGCCACAATAGCGCCGGCGTGCAGGAAGCGCGCGCCTGAGAGCGCGGGCGACGGGCAAGACACGCTTCCGTTCCCGCCAGCGGCGACAGCGTCACTCAGGACTTGATCCGGGGTTGCGCGGTCGCTGAGGCGAGCATTCGGCGCGGCTGGCGCCGGCTTTCCCCACAGTGCCAGCGCTTGCTTGCCAAGGCCCCAGCCATCGGCCACATGACGGCAATGGCTACCGTATTTGTGCTTCATCATGTTCGTCAGGATGACGTGTTCGGCGATGATGCCAAGCTCATCGGCGTCTACACAACCGATGCTGGCGCAAAGAATGCGCAATCACGGCTAGCGATGCAGCCCGGATTTCGAGAATATCCCGCCGGATTTCATATCGACGAATATCCGCTCGACAAGGACCACTGGACCGAAGGATTTGTCACCACGACCCGCATCAACATGCCGCTGGAGCATGAAGCCACGGAAAATTGGGCTATGGTCCTCGTGCAAGACCTTCACGACGGTCGATACGAGGTTCTTGGCCCTATGCCGAAGGACGAACACTGGCGCTTCCGCCCCGGCTCCATCGTGCGGTGTGAGACGGTGATCGAGAACGGCGAAGAGTGTTTGGTGGCCTCTTCCATGGCATGAGCCGCTCCGGCCATTTTTGGCGCTATCCCCTGATCAAGTCTGGAGTGACGTGATGAGTGGGACGCAAGAGTCGTTCTCCGCCCACGCCTGGCCACTTCGACGCCACCGATGGTAGATGGTGCGGGCGGCCGGACTTGAACCGGCATGGGCAAAGCCCGACGGATTTTAAGTCCGTTGCGTCTGACCAATTTCGCCACGCCCGCACGCAGCCACGGCTATAGGAGGCTGGCCTTGCCCCGCCAAGAGGCCAGGCAAAAAAGCGCACGGGCGACATCGGCCCATTTGGGAAAAGTCGTGCTCAAGGAACCGGTTGGCTGCGCGAAACGGGATCGCACGCAACCCGGTTTTTGAATGGCAGGCAGCGCCATCGCAACGGCGAAAACGCTGCCTGCCCCCCCTGTAACGGCGCTGCCGTGCCCCTGGCAACGCCGCTGCTAGACGCTGTCGGCGTTCAACGGAACGCCATCAGCCTCTATTTCTTGGCTGAAGTGCAATGGATCGGCGAAAACAAATTCCCCGTTTTCGCCATCGCACGCTGTGCAGGCGTGCGATCGTTGTCATCGCACTGTGGCAGATCACTCGGCGTTGAGCCGGATCCGCATCTCCTTGCCTGGCTTGAAATAGGGCACGCGCTTGCCCGGCACGTCGACGGATTCGCCGGTGCGCGGGTTGCGGCCCTTGCGGGCATCGCGTTCACGTGTGGAAAAGGCGCCGAAACCGCGCAGTTCCACCCGTCCGCCATCGGCCAACCGCCCGGCGATTTCGTCGAAGAAGACATCGACCACGCGTTCGATCTCTTCGGCGCGAAGGCCGGGACTATCTTTGGCCAGAGCTTGCAGCAATTCGGAACGTATCATGTCACTCCCCCTTCATCGATGCCCCCCGGCACCGTTTGAAGTCCCTTTTGCGCCTATAGACCCCCGTCGAGGCGCAGTGACCCTTGTGCCAGACGTCGGACAAGTGTTCAACTTATCGAAGGTTCATAAATTGCCGAGAAATTCGCCTAAAATGGGGCATTTAGGCCGATCGTTGCAGAATTTTTTCACGGCCGCCCCGTCAGGCACGGCGCAGACCCGCCTGGGCACGGCGCGTGCGGGTTGATTTCGGCGCAGCCGGCCGGCGCGAAACGATCATGCAGCCTGCGCCCGCAGCGGCGCACATTCGTTGCAAAGCGGGCCAGCGACACAAATAGCGCCTTTCCAAAGCGCACAATCCGGTTAGTTTCCGGCGAAACTGAACTGGCCCCCGCCTGGCGATCCGCATTCGCAGGCGGGGCTTTTCATGGAGCGCATCCACGCATGACCGAGGCGACCCCGCCCCAATCCCCGCCGGCCAATGCCGCCCATGGCGACACCGGCTGGTTTGGCCATCCGCGCCAACTGGCCCGCCTGTTCACCACCGAAATGTGGGAACGCTTCGGCTTTTACGGCATGCGGGCGCTGCTCACGCTGTACCTGACCAAGCATTTCCTGTTCAGCGACAGCACCACCAACGGCCTCTATGGCGGTTTTGCCGCGCTGGTCTATCTCACACCGCTGGTCGGCGGGCTGATCGCCGACCGCGTGCTCGGGTCCAAGCGTTCGGTCAAATACGGCGCGATCATGATGTCGCTGGGCTATTTCGTGCTGTGCTTTGGCGGCGAAACCGCCAAGCCGCACGCCGAAATCGCCGGCCAGCGCTATGACGTGGTGGCCGATAACGTGGTGGACCGCCCCACGGCTAGCGGCCTGGAAAAGCGCTATGTCGTCATCGCCGGCGAGAAATTGCAGATCAAGGGCAATGCCGATGGCAGCGTGGCCCTGCTCGCAGCCGATGGCCACGTGGCGCGCACCGTGCCGGGCAACGAGTTTGCCACCAGCGGCACGCGGTCTTCGTTCTATGTCCTGCTGATGCTGCTGGGCCTGTCGCTGGTGGCGGTGGGCAACGGCTTCTTCAAGCCCAACCTCGCCACGGTGGTGGGCGAACTCTATGCACCGGGAGACCGACGACGCGACGCGGGCTTCACCATCTTCTACATGGGCATTAACCTGGGATCGCTGTTTTCGCAGATCCTGTGCCCCTGGCTGGCCGATGCGGTGGGCTGGTGGGCCGGGTTCGGCCTGGCAGCCGTGGGCATGGCAGTGGCCTGGGCGCTGATCCAGTTCGATGGCGGGCGCCTGTCCGGCTATGGCGAGCCGCCAGCGCGCAGCGGGCGTGACCTGGCACCACTGATCTATGTCGGTGGCGTGGTCGCCGTGGGCGCGGTGATCCTGCTGTTCCAGAACCTGCTGGACGCCCGGCCCGTGGCCGCCGGATCGAGCCTGTGGGCTTATATCCTGGCGCTGCCGCTGCTGGGCAAGATCCTGTTCGCCAGCTTCCTGATCGGCGTGCCGACGATCCTGGTCTATGCCTGGCGCACCGGCAACCGGGCGGAATTCGAAATGATGGTGGCGGCCATGGTGCTGACCACGTTCAACACCGTGTTCTGGACCCTGTTCGAACAGGCCGGTTCCTCGCTCACCCTGTTTGCCGATCGCAACACCGATCTTTCGGTGTTCGGCTTGTTCAGCATTTCGGCCGGGCAAACGCAGTTCTTCAACGCGCTGTTCATCGTCACCCTGGCGCCGCTGCTGACGATCCTGTGGGGCAAGCTCGCCGCGCGCGGGCTGGAGCCGTCGATCCCGGTCAAGTTCGGCGTGGCGCTGGCCGGCGTTGGCGCAGGCTTCCTGTTCCTGGTGTGGGGCACGCGCTTTGCCGGGGCCGATTTCAAGGTTTCGGTGTGGTGGCTGGCGGGCCTCTATCTGATCCACTCGGTGGCCGAACTGTGCATTTCGCCCGTGGGCATGAGCATGATCACCAAGCTGTCGCTGGCGCGCATCGTCGGGCTGATGATGGGCGTGTGGTATCTTTCGATCGCGATGGCACAATATGTCGGCGGAATCGTTGCGCAGGTGGCAAGCGTAGAAACCGTAGGGGGAGAGGTTACCAATCTCAAACTGAGCCTCGATACCTATACCAGCGTTTTCAACGTGATCGGCTGGTTTGCCGTCGGCATTGGCGTCATTCTGCTGCTGTTGTCCGGCGTGCTGCGCAAGTTGATGCACGGCGTGCGCTAAACAAGGATGGGCCCAGATTTGCACCGATTTGGAGGTAACCGTCCCTGAAAAGGACGCACTGCTGGTACGTTGGCAGGCTATGCTTGTCGGGAGAAGATGGTAAACAATTGTTAGGCAGTGTTGCGGCGTGCCAGGGCGGCTGCAATGCGGGTTTGACGGAGCTTGTCTTGTTCGAATCACACTTACCACTGGCCCTGGCGATGCTGTTCTTTGCCGGGACTCACTGGATACTGTCACACCCGCTGCGCAAACCCGCGATCAAGTCCTTGGGCCTGAACGGCTTTAGGGCGGTCTATTCGATCGTCGCGGTCATCGCCCTGGCCTTGGTGCTGATCGCGCACGATCGCACGCCCGACGGGCCGATGCTGTGGGATGGCTATGCCACCCTGCCGTGGCTGGTCGCCTCGCTGCTCAGCTTTACCGCCACCGCGCTGCTGCTCGCCTCGTTCTCGCGCAATCCCGCATTGGCGCCGCGCAACATGAACGGGCTGTCCACCGCGCTGCCGCAGGGCGTGTTCCGCGTGACGCGCCACCCGATGATGTTTGCCATCGCGCTGTGGGGCGTGTCGCACTTGTTCATTGCCCCCAGCCTGCGCTCGCTGCTGCTCAACGGCGGGCTGGCATTGATGGCGGTGGGTGGCGCCCGCGCCCAGGATACCAAGTTCCAGTCGCTCTATGACAAGGAATGGCGCATCTGGTCGCGCCGCTCGCCGTTCTGGCCCGATCTGCGCCACCTGGGTGGCTTGGGCTGGGCCTGGGGCGGGGCGCTGATCGCCTGGGGGCTGATCACCGCGCTGCACTGGCTCCTGGCTGGCATTCCGGCCGGACCCTGGCGCTTTTTCGACGCCTGATCCCTTCACTTAGATCAGGCGATCGGGCAGGCTTGCGCCATGGAAACCGATCCCCAACCTGCCCTGCTGACCGAGCGCCTGGCGCTTTGGCACCCCCACCCCCGTGACCATGCCGGCCTTGTGGACCTGCTGGCGCCCGAGGCCGTGCGCCGCCACCTGGGCAACCGCCCGACCGGGGCGGTGGAGGAATTCCAGCGCCTGCTGCGCAATGCCGGTTCCTGGGCGCTCTATGGCTATGGCATTTTCACCTGCCGCCGGCGTGATGACGATGCGGTGATCGGCATCGCCGGGGTATTCCATTCCTGGCGCGGGTTTGGCGAGGGGCTGGACGACGTGCCCGAAGCCGGTTGGATCTTTGCCGAATCCTGCTGGGGCCAGGGCCTGGCGCGCGAAGCCATGGCCGCCGCACTGGACTGGTTCGACCGGACCCACGGCCCGCGCCGCGTGGCCTGCATGATCGATGGCGACAATGCGCCGTCGCTCGCGCTGGCAGCCCGTCTGGGCTTTGTCGCTTACGCCGAGCAACCCGATCCTGGCCGGGATGTGCCGCTGCTTCTGCTGGAACGGAATACCGGCGCGGCTTAGCGCTTGATCCGCCAGATGCGCAGCAGGCTGCCATCGTCCAGCCCTGCCCCGTCACACGCCTTGGGCCGATCTGCGGTATCGGAACAGAGCTGCACTTCCTGCAACCAGCCGCCCGAATTGGCGTTGATGCGGATCGATTCGGGCGTGAGCCGCGGATTGCGGGCGATGAACGCGCGGCGCAAGTCGCCCGCGGTCAGCACGCGGCGGCGCGACAGGCCTTCCATATCGGGCAGGTGCAGCGCGGCCAGGCGGCGCGCGCCTTGCGCGAAATAGGCTTCGGGCGTGGGGGCCATGCAACTGCCGTGCTTGGCCCATTCGTGCGCCAGCAGGCGGGCCGATGGCGTCATGCACAAAGACCGGCGCAGGGTTTCCGCGCTGGGCACCGTGGCCGGGCACCATTGTGGCCACTGTCCGGGCAGGCCATCGGGCCAGAGCCCGTGCAGCACGAAGCCGAAGCGGCCCAGGCTGCCATCGCATTGCGTGCCGCCGACGCTGTCGCCCACATGGTTGCGGCAGAACTGCGGCGACCACGACAGCGCCAGCGTGGTGCCGGTCGTCGGCCCGGTGCGGCGCGGCCCGTCGGGCGCAGGCAGCGGCTCTGGCGCGATACGCGGGGGCAGGCGGCACGAGGGCGCCTCGGCCGCCAAGGTGGCAGACGGCAGCGCCAGGACCAGAGCAGCGGCAAGCAGCGGCCATTTCTTCATCGCGGCACCTGTCAAAGCGGGGAGAAATCGAGGCCGATATCGGCCGCCGGCGCGCTTTGCGTGAGGCGACCGACCGAGACATAGTCCACGCCCGAGGCGGCGATCGCGCCGATCGTATCGAGCCGCACCCCGCCCGAAGCCTCGGTCGGCACGCGGCCCGCGACAAGCGCCACGGCCTGGCGCAAGAGATCAGGCCCCATGTTGTCGAGCAGCAGGCGCGTGGCGCCGGCGGCCAGGGCCGGTTCGATCTGGTCGAGATGATCGACTTCGCAGATCACGTCCTTCACCCCGGCAGCCAGGGCGCGGCGCACCGCCTCGGCCACGCCGCCGGCCACCAGCACGTGGTTGTCCTTGATCATCGCCGCATCCCACAGGCCCATGCGGTGGTTGTGCCCGCCGCCGGTACGCACGGCATACTTTTCCAGGTGGCGGAAGCCGGGAATGGTCTTGCGCGTATCGAGCAGGCGGGCCTTGGTCTGCCCCATGGCATCGACGTATTCGCGGGTGAGCGTGGCCACGCCCGACAAGTGCTGCACGGTGTTGAGCGCCGAGCGTTCGGCGGTGAGCATGGCGCGGGCATGGCCCGACAGGCGCATCAGCGCCGTGCCGGGCGCCACGCGCGCACCTTCGGCCACCAGGATATCGATCTCCATCGCCGGATCGAGTGCGCGAAAGAATGCGGCGGCAATCGGCAAGCCGCAGACGGTGATGGCGTCGCGGCTGTCCATCACCCCGGCAAAGCGGGCATCAGCGGGGATCACGCTTTCGCTCGTGACGTCAGCGCCGCCGCCGGGCAGGCCATGGCCCAGGTCTTCGGCCAAAGTGGCCTGGACGAACGCGGCGAGGTCGAACCCCGGAATGGTGAATTGGCTCATGCGCGCGGCTTTACCGGCTCGCGCGGGGGGTGCCAACGCGCAATTTAAATGGTGAAGCTTTCGCCGCAGCCGCAAGTGCCCTTGGCATTGGGGTTATTGAACACGAAGCCAGCCTGGAAATCGTCTTCCACCCAGTCCATCGTGCTGCCGATCAGATAGAGCACCGAGGCGCCATCGATGAACAGCGTGCCGCCGGGGGTTTCGATGCGCTCGTCCAGCGGGTTGGCGGTGTTCACGTAATCCACCGAATAGGCGAGGCCCGAGCAGCCACGGCGCGGGGTGGACAGCTTGACGCCGATGGAATCGGCCGGGGCGCTGGCCATCAGCGTGGCGATGCGCGCCTGCGCCGAGGGCGTGAGCTGTACCGCAGCAGGGCGTTCGCGGCGAGTGCGGGTAATGGTTTCGGTCATGGCTTAGAGCATCCCGAGTTCGAGCTTGGCTTCATCGCTCATCTTTTGCGGGTCCCACGGCGGGTCCCATACCAGGTTCACTTCGGCATCGCGCACGCCGGGCACGGCGCCCACGCGCAGTTCCACTTCGCCCGGCATGGATTCGGCCACCGGGCAATGCGGGGTGGTGAGCGTCATGGTCACGGCCACGTGCCCATCGTCGGCCACGTCCACGCCATAGATCAGGCCGAGGTCATAGATATTGACCGGGATTTCCGGGTCGAAGATGTCGCGCAGCGCGGCAACCACGCCGTCATAGATTTCGCCACCCGGCTCGCCCGGCTTCACGCCTTGCGGCTTTTCCGCCAGGAAGCCCGACAGATAGTCGCGCTTGCGCTCGGCCGGCGCTTCGGGCGCAGGCTCGGGAATGTCGTCCACGTGCGCGCGGCGCGGCGGGTTGACGGCGTCGACTTCCTCGACGGTGAAGCGGGGGGTATCGGCGCTCATCCGAAAATCCTCAAGGTTCGCTCGATGCCGCGCACCAGGGCGGCAACATCGCTTTCGTCGCTGTAGATGCCAAAGCTGGCGCGGGCCGTGGCCGGCACGCCCAGGTGTTCCATCAGGGGCTGGGCGCAATGGTGGCCGGCGCGGATCGCCACGCCTTCCTCGTCCAATATGGTGCCGAGGTCGTGCGGATGCACCCCCTCGATCACGAAACTGACAGCGCCGGCGGCATCGTCCGGCCCGAACAGGCGCACGCTGTTCAACCCGCGCAACGCGTCGCGCGTGGCGCGCACCAGTGCGGTTTCGTGCGCCTGGATGGCCGCAAGGCCCACGCCCTGTACAAAATCCACCGCCACGCCCAGGCCGATCGCCTCGACAATGGCCGGCGTGCCCGCCTCGAACCGCTGCGGCGCGGGGGCAAAAGTGGTGCTGGCAAACGAAACGCGATCGATCATCGCGCCGCCGCCCTGCCACGGCGGCATGGCCGCGAGCAGGTCTGCCTTGGCATAGAGCGCGCCGATGCCGGTGGGGCCATAGAGCTTGTGGCCCGAGAACGCATAGAAATCGACGTCGAGCGCCTTCACGTCCACCGCGAGGCGCGCCACGGCCTGGCAGCCGTCGAGCAGGATCTTGGCGCCAACGCCACGGGCCAGGGCCACCGCGCGCGGCGCATCGAGCACGCTGCCCAGCACGTTGGACACGTGGGCCAAGGCCACCAGCTTGTGCGCCGGGGTGAGCATCTCTTCCGCCGCGTCGAGGTCGATCCGGCCATCGTCGGTCAGCGGGCAGACGTCGATGGCAATGCCGGTGCGCTGCGCCAGCAATTGCCAGGGCACGATGTTGGAATGGTGCTCCAGCACGGAAAGCAGCACGCGGTCCCCGGCTTTCAGGTTGGCCAAGCCCCAGGTCTGCGCCACCAAGTTGATCGCCTCGGTCGCGCCACGGGTGAAGACGATCTCGCCCTCGTCCGCGCCGATCAGGCCGGCCACCTTGCGCCGCGCGGCTTCGAAGCCCAGCGTCATTTCGGCCGAGCGGGTGTAGACCCCGCGATGCACGGTGGCATAGTCCACGCCGATGGCGCGGGTGACCGCGTCGATCACTACGCGCGGCTTTTGCGCGGTGGCGCCGGTATCGAGATAGTGCCAGCGCGTGCCGTCGGGATTGACCAGCCCCGGCCATTCGGCAGCCTGGGTCAGTGGTGCGGTGGCAAGCGTGCTCACAGCAGGCCTCCCAGCGCCTGGAGTGCGGCTTGGGTCAGCACCTCTTCCTCGGGCGCATCGACGAAGGCTTCGGCGATAAAGGCCTGGAGCATCAGCTTCTTGGCCTCTGCCGGCGGCAACCCGCGCGATTGCAGGTAGAACAGGCCCTGCGCATCCAGCTCGCCCACGGCGCATCCATGCGCGCACTTCACGTCGTCGGCATAGATTTCCAGTTCCGGCCGGGCATTGGCCGTGGCCGTGCGATCGAGCAGCATGGCGCGGATCGACTGTTCGCCGTCGGTGCCCACCGCCCCGCGATCCACCACCACGCGGCCCAGGTATGTGCCGGTGGCATGGCCCGCCAGGACCGAGCGCACCACTTGGCTGGACTGCGCGTCCTGCTCGGCATGGACAACCTCGGTGACGATTTCCAGCGTCTGGTCGCCGCCGCCCAGTTGCGCCGCGCCCAGATGGAACTTTGCGCCCTTGGCCAGCCGCACGGTCACTGCGATGCGGCCATAGGCGCCACCGGCGTTGAGCAGGCGCAAGTCATAGGTCGCGCCCTCGCCCAGCGTGATCGCCAGGTCGCGCGCCGCCGGGGCACTGCCCGCCAGCACCACCGAGAGACTGCCGGTCTCGCCCGCCGCCACGTCCACCGCTTCAGCCGGCAAGGGCCAGAGCGTGGCGAGCGCGGCAAGATCCGCATAGCGGAACGCCTCGTCCGCTTTGGTGGGAAGGAGCGCGGCGGTGGTCACGCCACTGCCTCGTAGCCATGCTGTTCAAGCTCGTGCGCCAGTTCCGCCCCGCCCGAGCGGACGATGCGCCCGCCGGCCAGCACGTGGACGAAATCGGGCTTCACGTAATCGAGCAGGCGCTGGTAATGCGTGATCAGCAGCACGGCCTTGTCGGGCTTGCGCATGATCGCGTTGATCCCTTCGCCGCAGATGCGCAGCGCGTCGATATCCAGGCCCGAATCGGTTTCATCCAGGATCGCCAGCTTGGGATCGAGAATGCCCATCTGGACCATTTCCGCGCGCTTCTTCTCGCCGCCGGAAAAGCCCACGTTCACCGGGCGCTTGAGCATGTCCATGTCCATGCGCAAAAGGTCGGCCTTCTCGCGCGCCAGCTTGAGGAACGCGCCGCCCGACAGCGGTTCCTCGCCGCGCTGCTTGCGCTGCGCGTTGAGCGCCTCGCGCAGGAATTGCAGGTTGGACACGCCGGGGATTTCCACCGGATACTGGAAACCCAGGAACAGCCCGGCCGCCGCGCGCTCGTGCGGGTCCATGGCGAGCAGGTCCTGCCCGTCGAACGTGGCGCTGCCGCCGGTCACTGCATAGCCGGGGCGCCCGCCCAGGGTATAGGCCAGGGTCGATTTGCCGGCGCCGTTCGGCCCCATGATCGCGTGGATCTCACCCGCGTTGATCTTGAGCGAAAGCCCCTTGAGAATGGCCTTGCCGGCGATTTCGTTGGAGAGGTCACTTATCGTCAGCATTGCGTTTTCCGCTCGAGCAATTGGCAAGGAAGTCGGCGCGAACCTCGTCGAACAGGTCGCGCCACGATTTTTCGATGGCCTTCACGTCGTCCAGCTCTTTCTGCCGGGCGTCGATCTGGGCCAGGGCATTGGCCGTGGTGGCCGCGCCGCTGGGGGTGCCGGAAATCTGGACATCGAGCAGCGCGGCGCGTTCCTGCGCGATCGCGCGCTGCTCGGCATAGGCGGCGGCGGCAAATTGGGTGCGGCGGTGCGGCTCGTCGGTCGCCATCGCGCGCATCGCCTGCTTGTCGCACTTCTGCACCGCCGCCAGTGCCGGGGCACTGTCGGGCGCGGTAACCGTGGCCAGGGCCATGACCAGCAGCGCGCTCATCCCACGCTGCCTTCCAGGCTGATGCCCAGGAGCTTCTGCGCTTCCACGGCAAATTCCATGGGCAGCTGCTGCAGCACTTCCTTGGCAAAGCCGTTGACGATCAGCGCCACGGCCTGTTCCTGGTCCAGCCCGCGCTGCATGGCATAGAACAGCTGATCATCGCTGATCTTGCTCGTCGTCGCCTCGTGCTCGATCGTGGCCGAAGGGTTGCGCACTTCGATATAGGGCACGGTGTGCGCGCCGCATTCCGCGCCCAGCAACAGGCTGTCGCACTGGGTGAAATTGCGCACGCCCTCGGCCTGCGGGGCCACCCGCACCAGGCCGCGATAGGTGTTGTTGGACTTGCCCGCGCTGATCCCCTTGGACACGATGGTCGAGCGGCTGCGCTTGCCGTTGTGGATCATCTTGGTGCCGGTATCGGCCTGCTGGTAATTGTTGGTGACGGCCACGGAATAGAATTCGCCCACCGAATCCTCGCCGTTCAAGACGCAGCTGGGATACTTCCACGTCACGGCCGAGCCGGTTTCCACCTGGGTCCACGAAACCTTGGACCGCGCGCCCTGGCACAGCGCGCGCTTGGTCACGAAGTTGTAGATCCCGCCCTTGCCTTGCGCATCGCCGGGATACCAGTTCTGCACGGTGGAATACTTGATTTCCGCGTCATCGAGCGCGACCAGTTCGACCACGGCGGCGTGGAGCTGGTTCTCGTCGCGCTGGGGCGCGGTGCAGCCTTCCAGGTAAGAGACATAGGCGCCCTTGTCGGCCACGATCAGGGTGCGTTCGAACTGACCGGTGTTTTCCGCGTTGATGCGAAAATAGGTCGACAGCTCCATCGGGCAGCGCACGCCTTCGGGAATGTAGACGAAGGTGCCGTCGGAAAAGACCGCGCAGTTCAAGGCCGCGAAGTAGTTGTCGTGCATCGGCACGACCTTGCCCAGCCAGCGCCGCACCAGATCGGGAAACTCGCGGATCGCCTCGCTGATCGAGCGGAAGATGACGCCGGCCGCTTCCAGTTCCTTGCGGAACGTGGTGGCCACCGAAACGCTGTCGAACACCGCGTCCACCGCCACGCGGCGCGCGCCTTCCACCCCGGCCAAGACTTCCTGCTCGGCCAGCGGGATGCCCAGCTTTTCATAGACGCGCAGGATTTCGGGATCGACCTCGTCCAAGGACTTGGGCCCATCCTTCTTCTTGGGCGCGGCCCAATAGTAGGCTTCCTGATAGTCGATCGGCGGGATGTTCAGCTTGGCCCAGTCGGGCATGGGCATGGTCAGCCAATGGCGATAGGCCTTGAGCCGCCATTCCAGCATCCACTCCGGCTCGTCCTTCTTGGCCGAAATGAAGCGCACGGTGTCTTCGGACAGGCCCTTGGGGCCATATTCCTGCTCGATGTCCGAGGACCAGCCGTGTTCGTACTCGGCCACGCGGGCCGCAGCATCGCGCGCGGCCTGATCCTTTACAGGCTCGTCCTTTACCGGCGTGTCGTTCAGGGTTTCATCGGTCATGCGGGCAACTCGGCAGGAATGGGGGTGACGGCCAGGGCGGTGGCCGCCGACGGGACGGCCAGCTGGCCCGATTGCGCCCCTTTAGGAGACTGAGCAGGCCGGGCAAGCTGTACCAGCGACACACCCGAAAGCGCGGCGCGCAGCGCTGCGTCCACCGCTGGCCAGTGCGGCCGGACAGCGCAGGCCGCTTCAAGCGTGCAATCGCTGCGCCCATGCCCGCTGCAGGCGGCCATGGCAATCGGCCCTTCCACCGCCTCGACAATGTCGGCCAGACTGATCGCAGCGGCCGGACGCGCCAGCTTGAGCCCGCCACGCGCGCCGCGCACGGACTTGAGCAGGCCGGCAGCGGCCATCTTGCTCACCAGTTTTTGCACGGTGGGCGCGGGCAGGCCGGTTTCGGTGGCCAAGCGCTGGGCCGAAAGCAGCGGCGTATCGGCACTATGGCAGCCGCAATGGCGCGCGGCGGCGCACATCATGACAACGGCATAGTCAGCCATGCTCGACAATCGCATCGCACCTGCTCGCTCAATAGGGGGCGGCCCAAAGCTGCCCTGCGGAACGCGAAAGGCCAAATCAGACCGAATCGCTCCGGTTATCTAGGCGTGCGTCCCCCCGCTTGCAAGGCAGGCCGGCCAGAGCGTGTCGAATCGTTTTGCGATTGCGAAAAAGCTGGGCAGCACCCGCCCGGCTTGGCATAGGGGCGCTGGAAAATGTCCGGCCTCGTGCCACCCAGGAAAACCATGAACGGTCCTCCACTTGCCGCGCTGCTGCTTTCGGCGCTCGCCATGACTGCGATCGTCGCGGTGCGCTATGTGGCAGCAAGCGGGCTGTTCGCCTGGATCACGCAGCGGCGCCTGCCCGGCCACTATGCCGGCCTGGAGGCACAGATCCGCCGCGAGATCGGCTGGAGCCTGGCCAGTGCAGCAATCTATGGCGTGCCCGCCGGCGTCATCGCCTGGGGCTGGCAACAACACGGTTGGACGCGGATCTATGCCGATCCCAACGCCTATCCGCTGTGGTGGATGCCGGTTTCGGTGCTGGTCTATCTGTTTGCCCACGATACCTGGTTCTACTGGACGCACCGCTGGATGCACCGGCCCAAGGTGTTTCGCCGCGTCCACGCCATCCACCATGCCAGCCGCCCGCCCACGGCCTGGGCGGCAATGAACTTTCATCCGGTGGAAGCGGCCGTGGTCGGCCTGTTCATTCCCGCGCTGGTCTTCGTGGTGCCGATCCAGGCGGGCATGCTGGCCACCGTGCTGGTGGTCATGACCGTGATGGGCGTGACCAACCACATGGGCTGGGAAGTGTTTCCGGGCTGGCTGGTTCATTCCCGGGCAGGGAAGTGGTTGATAACGGCAAGCCACCATCATCAGCATCACGAGCGCTATCGGTGCAATTACGGCCTCTATTTTCGCGTGTGGGACAGGCTTTGCGGCACGGACGCCGGGCTGGCGGGCTGGCCGGAAAGGGCGGCACGGTGAAGCGGCGGGCTTGGCGTTGGGCCGCGCTGGGCATGGTGGCGTTGGGCCAGGGCGGCGCCGCCCTGCCCGAACGCACCACCGTGCTGGTCGATGTGGTGGGCCTGCGTTCGCACAAGGGGCTGATCCAGGCGTGCCTGACGGCCGATCCGATCACCTTTCCCGATTGCGAGAAGGACCCACAGGCGCTGCACCAGACCGTGCCGGCCGCCGGAAACGATGTGGTGGCGTTCCAGCACGTGCTGCCCGGCCGCTATGCCGTCGCGCTGTTCCACGATGAAAACGCCAATGGCCGGCTCGACAAGATGTTGATGATGCCGCGCGAAGGCTTCGGCTTTTCCCGCGATGCGCCGATCCGCTTTGGCCCGCCACGCTTTTCCGCCGCCGCCTTTACCCTGGGCGAGACGCAACTGACCACTTCGATCCGCATGCGCTATCTGCTTTGACCGAGACTGCCCCCTCCCTGCCCAAGACCGGCGGCGCGCTGGCGCCCTTCGGCTATCCCGCGTTCCGCGCGATCTGGACGGCCAACCTGGTGTCCAACCTGGGTTCCACCATCCAGGCCGCCGCGGCCGCCTGGTTGATGACCGAACTCACGCGCAGCCATGTGCTGATCGCACTGGTCCAGGCTTCGTCCACCCTGCCGATCCTGCTGCTGGGCCTGCTGGCGGGCGGGATTGCCGACAATTTCGATCGGCGCCGGGTGATGATCTGGGCGCAGAGCGCGATGCTGGTGGTCTCGGCCGTGCTGGCGGTGCTGGGCTATCGCGGGATGCTGGGGCCGCTTTCGTTGCTGGTGCTGACGCTGATGGTGGGCATGGGTACGGCGATCAACCAGCCGGCCTGGCAGGCCTCGGTCCGGCTCCAGGTGGGCAAGGCCGATCTTCCCCAGGCCATCGCGCTCAATGCCATGTCGGCCAATCTGGCGCGCAGCGCGGGGCCGGCGCTGGGCGGGATGATGATCTCGATCCTGAGCGTAAGCGCCGCCTTTGCCGCCAATGCCCTGTCGTACATCGGCATGCTGGTGGTGCTGGCCCGCTGGCGGCCCGAAGCGCGCGCACCGCAGCGCCAGCCGATGCTCGCCTCGATCAAGGTGGGCGTGGCGTTCTGCGCCGGGTCCGTCCCGATCCGCAAGGTGCTGCTGCGCGGCGCGATGTTCGGCTTTGGCGCCAGCGCGTTCCAGGCGCTGATGCCGGCCGTGGCGCACGATACGCTGGCCGGCACCGAGCTGGACTATGGCCTGATGCTCGGCTCGTTCGGGGTCGGCTCGATCGTCAACGCGCTGTGGGTCACGCGGGCGCGCCGCCGCTTTGGCGCCGAAGCGATCGTGTCGGGCGCGACGGTGGTGTTCCTGGGGGCGCTGCTGCTGCTGGCCCAGGCCACCACGCTGGCCGCAGCGATCGTGGCCGGCTTCGTGGCCGGATCGGGCTGGGTCGCGGCGATGACCAGCCTCAACGTTGCCATGCAATTGCGTTCGCCCGAGGCGATCCTGGGGCGCTGCCTCTCGCTCTACCAGGCAATCACCTTCGGCTCGATGGCGCTGGGCGCCTGGGCCTGGGGCTGGATCGCCGACCAGCGGGGCCTGGCCTTTGCCTTGCATGCCGCCGCTGCCTGGCTCGCGCTCAACCTCGTGCTGCGCCTGTTCGTGCCGATGCCCGCGCGCGAGGAGGGCCGCGTCGATACCGTCAAGGAACCGGTTCCTTCGCCAAGGGTGAAACCCGCATGACCGACGATACCCGCCCGCTGCGCTCTGCACTCTACATGCCGGCCAGCAACGAACGCGCCATGGCCAAGGCGCGCGCGCTCGATTGCGATGCCGTGGTGCTCGACCTGGAAGACGCGGTGGCACCCCACGCCAAGCAGGCGGCCCGCGCCGCGCTGGTGGAACAGGCGCAGGCGGGTGGCTTTGGCCACCGCCGCCTGATCGCGCGGTGCAATGGCATCGATACGCCCTGGGGGCATGACGATCTGGCTGCGCTGGCCCCAGCCTCGCTCAATTCCCCGCTCGATGCCGTGCTGGTGCCCAAGGTGCACGACGCGGCCGATATCGTGGCGCTTTCCGCCGCAATGGACCGCGCCGGCTTTGCCGCCCACGTGCAGCTGTGGGTGATGATCGAAACCCCGCGCGCGGCCCTGGCGGTGGAGCGCATTGCCGATTGCGCCGCCACCACGCGGCTGGCCGGCATGGTGCTGGGCCTCAACGACCTGGCCAAGGACACCGGCATGGCGCAGGCGCCCGGGCGGGACGCCTTCGTGCCGCTGCTGGCGCAATGCGTGCTGGCCGCGCGCGCCAATGGCCTGGTCGCGCTCGACGGGGTGTGCAACGCGATCGAGGATCTTTCCTTGCTGGAAGCCGAATGTGCCCAGGCCCGTGCCTTTGGCTTTGACGGCAAGACCTTGATCCATCCCGCGCAACTGCCCGTGGCCAACCGCGTGTTTGCCCCTGGCGCCGATGAACTGGCCCAGGCGCAGGCCATCGTGGCGGCCTTTGCCGATCCGGCCAATGCCGGTGTGGGCGCGCTGCGGGTGAACGGCAAGATGGCCGAATTGCTCCACCGCGACATGGCCGAGCGGCTCATCGCGCGCGCCGCGGCGATCGCTGCGCGCGGGTGACGGCGGCCGGGCCGCGTCTTTGCCTTTTGCCGATATTTTTGCGCGGTTTGCCATTGGCGCAACTTAATCGCTTCTTCACCATGTTGCGCCAAAAGGGTCGGCAAGGAGCATGACGAAGGGCCTTGGCGATGGACAGCATGCGCGGATTTGCCGACGGACCGGCCCATGTGGGCCTGTTCGGCAACGGCGATCCCGACGATGATTTGCAAGACGGCGATCTGCCAGACGGCTATCTGGACGACCTGACCGAGCCGCTGCCGCCGCTCCTGGGCGCAGACGAGCGACGGATGCAGGTGCGCGCCTACAATTTCTGGGCGAGCATGCTGGGCGATGCGCGCCTGCCGCTGGCTGGCCCGCTGCTCGCCGGCCACCTGCCTGATTTTGCCGATCATTCGGTGCTGCTGCATTTCGATGCCGGCCTGGAAGAGGGGGGCCTGGAAGACCCGGCCATCGCCTATGTCGGCAGCGCGCTGCTGGCCGATTGCGAGGATGCAGGGCCGCTTTTGCGGTTGAGCCAGGTGCCCGGCCGCTCGATCCTGTCGCGCATCACCGACCACTACATGCAGATCGTGGCCAACGAGGCGCCGATCGGGTTCGAGGCGGAATTTGCCAACCAGCGCGGCCGCACCATCCTCTATCGTGGCATCCTGCTGCCGTTTTCGACCAGCGGTGACACGCTCGATTACATCTATGGCGTGATCAACTGGAAGGAACTGGCCGACCAGGCCACGACCAACGAACTCATGGCTGAAATCGGCCTGGTGCTGGGTGAGAAGAAACCGCGCCGCAAGGCCGTGACCGCGCTGCGTCCCGATCATGGCGGCGCTGGCCACGCCGCGCCCGATCTGCCGCTGCCTGCCTTTGCCGATCCGGCCCTGCGCGGCGACGGGGATGGCGAGGAAAGCTGGGGCGCGCTGGCCGATTCGCTGGGCCAGTGGGCCGATGGCCCGCTGCGCGCGCGCGACCCGCACGATCTTTCCCCCGATGACGCCAGCCAACCGGCCGGTCTGGACGCGCTGGACCTGGGCGATATCGCGCTGGAAATCCTGCCAGCACTCGATCCGCTGGCCGCCGGCAACCTTGCGCCGCTGCGCGACGAGCGCGAGCCCGAAAGCCTGGCCGATTGGCTGGCCAGCGCCCGCGCCATGGCGGACCTGGCCGTGGGCAGCGAGGATCGCACCCGCCAGGCGCTCTATGCCGCGATCGGCCGCGCCTGGGACTTTGCCCTGGCGGCAGAAGCAGAGCCCGAGGACTTTGCCGCGCTGGTGGCCGGCGCCGGCCTTGCCATGCAGGCGCGCGCGCCGCTGATCCCAGTGGTCAAGCTGGTGTTCGGCGCGCAGCACGACAAGACGCGGCTGACCGAATATGCAACGGCCCTGGCCCATGCGCACCGGCTGGGCCTGTCGCGCGGGGAACTGGGCGCGTTCCTGGCGCAAACGCCGGGCGGCCTCAAGGGCGTGGTGGCGGCCGAACGCCGCCTGCGCCGGGCCGAGGAAGGCCAGGCCCGCATCGATCCGCGCGCCGCGCTGGAAGCCAGCTTGCGTACCCTGCCGCCGCGCAGCCTGGACGACATTCCCGCCGATGGCCGCGAATTTTCGCTCGTCATGGTGCGGCGCATGCCCGATGGGCGGCTGGCCGTGCTGGGCGAAGTGCTGGACGACGAACCCTTGCTGGAACGTGCCGCCCGCCGCCTGATGAACTAGGGTGTGTTGAGATTTAGCCCACGGTGGGCTGCGAACGGCCGCTTTTCGCGCTTTCGGTACTCACGTGCCAAAAGTACGCTACGTTCCGGGTCACGAAAATCAGCCATTCTCGCTCCACCCTGGCCTAAACCTCAACACACCCTAAGGCGGCGATCATCACGGGAACCGCCACCTTGGCGGCTGAGTTTGCAAGGCGATGAGTTTGTCTCGATGGATCGTGGGCCTGGCTGCCGCTGGCATTGCCGGCCATGCCCTTTACCGCCGCGCGCTGGCGCGCAACCCCGTGGCCGTGCTCGATGCGGCCGACCTGGCCCTGACTCTGGCCAAGCAGGGCGGGCAGAGCGGCGTGGAGCGCGTGGCCCGCGCCCGCTATGGCCCCGATCCGCACCAGCAACTGGAGGTATTCGCGCCACCCGGCACGCCACGCAACGCGCGGCTGCCGGTGGTGGTGTTCATCCACGGCGGCGCCTGGAACAGCGGGCGGCCGCAGGACTATCGCTTCATCGCGCGCAGCCTGATCGCGGCCACGGCGCCGCAGGGCTGCATGGTCGTGCTGGCGGGCTATCGCCTGCTGCCGCAGGGCCGCTGGCCGGTGATGCTGGCCGATGGGGCGCGGGCGCTGCGCTGGGTGGCCGATCATGCCGCCACGCTGGGTGGCGATCCGCAACGCGTGGTGCTGATGGGCCATTCGGCCGGGGCCTATAATGCGCTGGCCCTGGCGCTCGACAAGCGCTGGCTGGCCGACGAGGGGCTTGACGCCGACGCCCTGGCCGGGGCGATCGGCCTGGCCACGCCGGCCGATTTCCTGCCGTTGGACGATCCCGCCTCCATCGCCACGTTCGGCCATTGCGGCGATCTGGCCCAGACCCAGCCGATCAACCATGTTCACGCCGGGGCGCCGCCCCTGCTGCTGGTGCATGGCGCCGACGATCCGCGCGTGCGGCCGCGCAACAGCCTGGCCCTGGCCGCCGCGATGACCGCCGCCGGCCAGCCGACACAAGCCCTGGTGCTCGATGGTGTCGATCATGAGCGGCTGATCATGGCCTTTGCGAAGCCCTTTGCCCGCGAAACCCGCCCCCTTGAGGCGGTCGCCGCTTTCATCGCCAAGGTTTGCGCTTCACCACCGGTTCATTCCGCGCCACAATAACCGCATCGTGATGCGCGCCCTCTCTTTCGCCCCGCTACGCCGCCGCCTGGCGGGCGTCTGTTCCGCCGTGGCTGCCTTGGCGCTTTCGGCCCAGCCGGTCATGGCGCAGGAAGTTCTGCGCGATGCCGAAACCGAGGCGCTGTTCCGCGACATGTCGGCCCCGCTGATCAAGGCGGCCGGGCTCGATCCGCGCAATGTCGATATCGTTCTGCTCAACGATGGCTCGATCAACGCTTTCGTCGCCGGGGGCCAGGCGGTCTATCTCCATTCCGGGCTGATCGGCGCGGCCGACAATATCAACGAAGTGCAGGGCGTGGTGGCGCACGAGTTGGGCCACATCACCGGTGGCCACGTGATCAGCACGGCCGGGTCCAAGCCCGCCACGGGCATTACCCTGCTCTCGCTGCTCCTGGGCGGGCTGGCGGCGGCGGCGGGATCGGCCGACGCTGGCCTGGGCGTGTTCATGGCCGGGCAGCAGGCGGCACTCGGCAGCTACCTGGCGTTCAGTCGCGCGCAGGAATCGCAGGCCGATGCCGCCGGCGCGCAGTTCCTGTCCAAGGCGGGGATTTCCGGGCGTGGCTCGCTCGATTTCTTCAAGAAGCTGCAGAACCAGGAATTCCGCTATGGCTTCACCCGCAATGCCGATGCCGAGTTCTATTCCACCCACCCGATGACCGCCGACCGCCTGACCACGCTGCAGGATACCTACGAACACGATCCGGCCTGGAACACGCCGATGGACCCGCAGTTGCAGGCGCGGTTCGTGCGGGTGAAGGCCAAGCTCTATGGCTATCTGGCCGAGCCGCAGGATACACTGCGCGCCTATCCCGACTACCTCCAGGATGCGCCGGCGCACTACGCGCGCGCCTATGCCTATCACAAGGAAGCGCTGATGGACAAAGCGCTGGCCGAGGTGGATGCCATGCTGCGCCAGTTGCCCGACGATCCCTATGCGCTGGAGCTCAAGGGCCAGGTCCTGCTCGAATCCGGCCAGCCGGCCGATGCCATTCCCCCCTTGCGCCGTGCCACGCAGCTTACCGGCAACAACCCGCTGATCGCCACCACGTTTGGCCACGCCCTGCTGGCCACCGAGGACAAGGCCAATTTTGCCGAAGCCGAACGCGTGCTCAAGGCCGCCGTGGCCAAGGATCGCGAAAATCCGTTTGCATGGTATCAGCTTGGCGTGGTCTACGAGGCCGAAGGGGATACCCCTCGTGCCCGCCTGGCCAGTGCCGAGCAGCAATTGATGCAGATGCAGTTGCCCGAAGCGGCGCGCAGTGCCCAGGCGGCCGAGGATGGCTTGCCCAAGGGCAGCCCCGACTGGCTGCGCGCGCAAGACATTGCCATGTCGGCCCAGGCCATGATGGAACGGCAAAGGAAGAAAAAGTAAGCCGATGACTGCTGCTGCCGAACGCCGTTCCTTCCTGATCCTGCTCGTGCTGGTGGCATTGGTGGCCGCCGGCCTTGCCTGGTGGGTTGCTTCCAGCCGCCAGCACGATGCCCTGGCGTCGGCACAGGCAGGCGGGGGGATGAACGAAGCGCAACTGGCCAAGGCGCTGGCCGATGCCGGGATCGACGGCAAGGAGCGCGTGGCACTGGAAGGGCTGGTGCGCCAGACCCTGCTCGATCATCCCGAAATCCTGAGCGAAGTGGCCGGCCGGCTGGAAGCGCGCGAGGCGGCCAGCCGTGTCGCCCCCTTGCGTGGCGCGTTGGAAACGCCATTTCCCGGCGCCGTGCTGGGCAATCCGCAGGGCCGCGTGACCTTGGTGGAATTCACCGATTTTGCCTGCACCTATTGCCGCGGCAGCGTGGCCGACGTGGAAGCGCTGATCGCCGCCAATCCCGATCTCAAAGTGGTGGTGCGCGAACTGCCGATCATTTCGGCGCAGAGCGTGCCGGCCGCGCGCATGGGCCTGGCCGCCGCCGCCCAGGGCAAGTATCCGGCGTTTCACAAGGCCATGTTCAGTGGCGAGCGGCCCAGCACGGAAAGCATTTCTGCCGCCGCGGGCAAGGCCGGCCTTGATGCCGCCGCTGCCAATGCCTTTGCCGCGCGGCCCGAAACGCTCAAGGAACTGCAACGCAACGTGGACCTGTCGCGCCAACTGGGCGTGAGCGGCACGCCCGCCTGGGTCGCCGGAGACCAGTTGCTGAGCGGCGCGGTGGGCCGCGAAAAGCTGCAGCAGGCAATCGATGCCGCCCGCGCCGGCGACAAGGCCCAAGGCGCATGATCGGCGGGCGGGCCCTGGCGGCGCCACTGGCGCTTGCGCTTGCACTGCCCGCCCTGTCGCTCGCCCCGCCCCCCTCCCGTGCCCAAGCGGCCGCCACGCTGCAGCCGATCGATGAAGTGCAGCGCGACGACATCATCGTGCAGACCATCGGATGGAACCTGGCCCATGCCAATGCCCGGTTCTGCGCGCGCGTGGCGCCGGGCATCGGGGTGATGCTGCAGGACGCGCGCACGTTCGATGATCCCGCGCTGGCGCGCCAGGTCTATGGCCTTTCTGGCGATATCGGCGTTGGTGCCCTGGCGGCCGATGGCCCAGCCCATGCGGCCGGCCTGCCGCTCAACGCCACGATCACGGCCGTGGGCAGCCTTGCCGTCGCCAGCCTGCCGGTGCCGCGCCAGGGCAAGTGGGACCGCCTGTTTGCCCTGCAGGATGCCCTGGAAAAGGATGTGGCGCGCGATGGCCGCGTGGTCCTGGCCCTGGCGCAAGGCAAGACCATGACGATCCCCGGCGCGCCGGTATGCCAGGTGCGCTTCCTGATGGACGACAGCAAGGGCAATGCCGGCGCCAACCGCGATGTGGTGCGCATCGGCCGCCCCATGGCCGAAGTGGCCAAATGGGACGAGACCGAAATCGCCGCGTTGATGGCGCACGAGCTGGCCCATGCCGTGCTCGATCACCAGACCTGGCTGGAACAGGGCGGCAGCACGCGCAAGACCGAGCGCGAGGCCGATCGCCTCTCGGTGTGGTTGCTGCACAACGCCGGCTATGACCCGGCCGCCGCCATGGCATGGATGCGCCGCATCGGGCCACGCTATGAAATCCTCTTCATCGCCTCGCCCGATCACGGCAGCTGGCGCACCCGCGTGCGCGACATGACCGCCGAGATCGCCACGATGAAGGCCGCCACGGCCAATGCCGCGCAGGCCGATTGGCCCCGCCTGTTCCGCCGCGAAGAGGGCGCCCCGGCGATGCCCGTTCCCGCCGCGCCCGCGATGGACAAGCCCCCCATGGCGCTGCAGCCCCAGCCGCGCTAAAGCGATATGGTCATGGCCATGCTGCCGCTTCGTCCCACGCCGTTCTTCGGCAACAAGAACCGCGCGTTCTGGCGGCTCCAGTTCGTTGGCTGGGGCGGCGCCATGCTGCTGCGCGCGATGTCCAGCCTGGCCAATGCCCAGCCCTGGTCGTTCCTGCTGATCGTGCTGATCGCCTCGATCACCGGCTTTTCGATCTCGTCGATCCTGTCGGTGATCTATCGCGCGCTGATCAACCGGCGCCCGATCATCACCTGGGGCGCCACGGCGCTGGTCCTGGCGGTGGCGGTGGGGCTCTATGCCTTTATCGATGCCTGGGTGATCAGCCTCTATCGCCCAGGCAGCGACGCGGGCTTTGCCCAGCTGTTCCTGGGCGTGTTCTATATCGACCTCACGCTGCTGGGCGCGTGGTCGGCGCTCTATTACGCGATCAATTTCTACATCCAGGTGGAAGAGCAGAACGACCAGCTGCTCTATCTCGAAGCGCAGGCGACCTCGGCCCAGCTGGCCATGTTGCGCTACCAGCTCAACCCGCACTTCCTGTTCAACACGCTCAATTCGATTTCCACGCTGGTGCTGTTGAAACAGACCGAGCCGGCCAATGCCATGCTCAGCCGGCTGTCCTCGTTCCTGCGCTATACCCTGATCAACGAGCCGACGGGCCGGGTGACGGTGGCGCAGGAAGTGGAGACGCTCAAGCTCTACCTCGACATCGAGCTGATGCGCTTCGAGGAGCGGTTGCGCACCGAATTCCGCATCGACGATGCCGCCCGCGCCGCGCTGATGCCTTCGCTGCTGCTGCAGCCGCTGGTGGAAAACGCCATCAAGTATGCGGTCAGCCCGCTCGAGGATGGTGCCCAGATCACCATTTCCGCGCAACTCGTCGGCCCCATGCTGCGAGTCACCGTGTCGGACACCGGGCCGGGCTTGCCAGCGGGCACCGATCCATCGACGCTGTTCGGCGTGCACAGCGACTCTGCCGATAGCGCCCACGCACCGGGCTATCCGGTTTCCACAGGCGTTGGCCTGCCCAACATCCGCGATCGCCTGGCCCAGGCCTATGGCAGCCAGCAACGCTTCGACGTGGGCAACCGGCCGGAGGGCGGCTTTGCCGTTACCATCGAATTGCCGTTCGAAGCCAAGGAAGAGGCCGCAACGCCCGGGCAATCCCAACTGGCCCAGGCGGCCAGGCTGGTCAGGGCGTGACCGGGCGCATGCGACGCTCTCGGGAACTTTTCGAGCTTGTCGCATTTGTCACGCGGGGGCAAAAAAACCACAACAGGGCAGACGCTCCAGGCAAAGGTAGCAAATGACCATCCGCACGATCCTCGTCGACGACGAGAAACTCGCCATCCAAGGCCTCCAGCTGCGTCTCCAGGCCTTCCCCGATGTCGAGGTGATCGACACCTGTTCCAACGGGCGCGAAGCGATCCGCAAGATCAAGACCGAAAAGCCGGACCTGGTCTTTCTCGATATCCAGATGCCCGGCTTCGACGGGTTCAGCGTGGTCAAGGGCGTGATGGAAATCGATCCGCCGCTCTTCGTTTTCGTCACCGCCTATTCCGAACATGCCTTGAAGGCGTTCGAGGCCAACGCGGTGGACTACCTGCTCAAGCCGGTGGAGGAAGACCGCCTGGCCGATGCGCTGGACCGGGCGCGCACGCGCCTGGCGGAAAAGCGCGGGCTGGAGGAAGTGGAAAAGCTCAAGACCGTGCTGGCCGAAGTGGCGCCCGATGCCATGCCGGAACTGGAAGACGATGGCGAAGTGGCCGCCGGCCGCTTTGAAAAGCTGATCAACATCAAGGATCGCGGCCAGATCTTCCGCGTCGATGTCGACACGATCGAACGGATCGAGGCGGCGGGCGACTATATGTGCATCTACACCGGCGACAATTCGCTGATCCTGCGCGAAACGATGAAGGACCTGGAGCGCCGGCTCGACCCGCGCGTGTTCCAGCGCGTCCACCGCTCCAAGATCGTCAACTTGGACCAGGTGCGCCAGGTGCGCCCGCACACCAATGGCGAATGCTTCCTGGTGCTCGAATCGGGCGCCGAAGTGAAGGTGAGCCGCTCCTACCGCGACGTGGTGGCCCGCTTCGTCCACTGACGGCAACCACCCAACATTCCATCCTCTCCTCCGTCATCCCGGGCTTGACCCGGGATCCCGCTTTCCTGTTCGACGGCGACAAGAAGCGGGACCCCGGATCAAGTCCGGGGTGACGATGGTGATTCGAACGCCAGCGCCCCCAGCCGCGCCAGCGCCCACTGCGCGGCTTCGGCGACGACCGGATCGGGATCATCGAGCAGCGCGCGCACCGGGCCGATCAGGCGCGGATCGCCGCTGTTGCCCGCAGCATAGAGGCAATTGCGCACCATGCGGTTGCGGCCGATGCGCTTGATCGGCGATCCGGCAAAGACCTGGCGGAACGTGGCATCGTCCAGCGCCAGCAGTTCCGCCAGGCGCGGCGCCACCAGTTCGGCGCGGGGCAGGAACGCGCGGTTGTCCGCCGCCGCCTTGGCAAAGCGGTTCCACGGGCACACCGCCAGGCAATCGTCGCAGCCATAGATGCGGTTGCCCAGCGCGACGCGGAATTCCTCGGCAATCGGCCCCTTGTGCTCGATGGTGAGGTAGGAAATGCACGCCCGCGCATCGAGCTGATAGGGCGCGGGGAATGCGCCGGTGGGGCAGGCATCCTGGCAGGCGGTGCAACTGCCGCAGCGATCCTGGTGCGGCGCATCGGGCACGAGATCGAGCGTGGTATAGATCGCCCCCAGGAACAGCCACGAGCCATGCCGGCGGCTGACCAGGTTGGTGTGCTTGCCCTGCCAGCCCAGCCCCGCCACCTGCCCCAGCGGCTTTTCCATCACTGGCGCGGTATCGACGAAGACTTTCACTTCCGCGCCCGGCTCTTCGGCCACCAGCCAGCGCGCCAAGGCTTTCAACGTGCGCTTGACCACGTCGTGATAGTCCACCCCTTGGGCATAGACCGAAATGCGCCCGCGCTCGGCCACCTCGGCCAGGGCCAGCGGATCGTGCGCGGGGGCATAGCTCATGCCCAGGGCGATCACGCTTTGCGCCTGGGGCCACAGCGATTGCGGCCCCTGGCGCTGCTCGGCTCGCGTCTCCATCCACTCCATGCTGCCGTGCCGCCCTTCGGCGAGCCATTGGTGCAGCCGCGCCGCGCGCGCCGGATCGTCCGTGGCCGGCGCGATGCCGCACGTGGCAAAGCCCAGCCGCAACGCTTCTGCGCGCAGGCGCTGTTCCAAGGGGGCAGATGGGGCGGCTTTAACCAAGTCTTCCGTCTCTTGTGTGCTATCAGGGCGACCGTTCGAAAGGGGCATGGCGCGGCAATGGGTTTTGAGCAAGCAGGCGATTGGGCGATCGAGGCGCAGGGCCTGGTCAAGCGGTTCGACGGGTTCACCGCCGTCGATGGCGTGGACATCCGCGTGCCGCGCGGCGCGATCTATGGCATTCTCGGCCCCAATGGCGCGGGCAAGACCACCACGCTGCGCATGCTGCTGGGCATCATCGATCCCGATTCGGGCGTGCGCCGCGTGCTCGGCTGCGAACGCCCGACGCAAGTGGCCCGCCGCATCGGCTACCTGCCCGAAGAGCGCGGGCTCTATCCCGCGATGAAAGCGACCGAGGCCATCGCCTTCCTCGCCGCGCTGCGCGGGGTGCCGCTCAAGACCGGGCGGGCGCGGGCGCGCGAGCTGCTGGAGGAACATGGCCTGGGCTATGCCGCCGACCGGCAGATCCGCCAATTGTCCAAGGGCATGGCGCAGCAGGTGCAATTGTTGGGCACGCTGGTGCACCAGCCCGAACTGGTGGTGTTCGACGAGCCGTTCTCAGGGCTGGACGCGCTCAACCAGGGCAAGCTGGAAAAGATGATTCGGGGCCTCGCCGAACGCGGCACCACGGTGATCTTTTCCACCCACGTCATCGCCCATGCCGAGCGCCTGTGCGACCAGGTGGCGATCATCGCCGGGGGCAAGGTACCGTTCGCCGGGCTGGTGGACGACGCACGCGACCGGCTGCGCCCGCAAGTGCGGCTGGAAACCCGCGCACGCGACGGCGCCTGGCGCGCCGCCCTCCCTGCTGACGCGCGCAGCGAAGGCGCATTCTGGCATTTCACCCTGCCCGAAAGCGGGGTGGAACCCCTGCTGCGCGCCCTGATCGAAGGGGAGGCGGGCATTCGCTCGCTCTCGATCGAGCGGCCCGGGCTGCACGATGCCTTTGTCGCCATTGCCGGGGAGGCGGCCGCCCGCGCCCTGGAAGAAAATGCGCAGATGCCGGAGGCCGTGCGATGATCCCTGAAAAGCTGCGCGCCGCCTGGGTGATCGCCCGCCGCGATTTCGTGGCGGTGATCTGGTCCAAGAGCTTCGTGTTCTTCCTGCTGGGGCCGCTGTTCCCGATCATCGTGGGCGGCATGGCCGGGGCCATCGGCGCCCAGGTGCAGAAAGACCTCGATCACCCGCAAGTGGGCATCGCCCTGCCAGCGGATGAAGCGGCGCGGATGATCGAGGCGCATCGCGCTCTGGCCGATGCCATGCCGGGCGACGTGCCCGATTTCGTGGTGCTCGACGCGCCATGGGGCGGCCGCACTTATGACGCCCGCGCGGCGCTCGCCGGCCATCGCGGCCCTGGCGGCAAGGTTGATGGGCAACTGGCGGCCGTGGTTTCGGGCAGCCTGGCGCACCCGGTCCTCACCGCCACGCCCGAACGCGCGCGCATGTGGCAGGGCATGATCGCGCTGTTTGCCGCCCGTGCGCAAAGCCTGGCGCCCGCGTCGCTGCCGCCAGTGGCGGTGGACGAAGTGGCCACCAGCGTGGCCAAGGTGCAAAGCGGGCAGGTGACGACCGCCCAGGCCGGGCAAGTGCTGCTGTTCCTGCTCACCATGCTGCTGGCGGGCATGGTCCTGTCCAACCTGGTGGAGGAAAAGGCCAACAAGATCATCGAGGTCCTGGCCGCCTCGATCCCCATGGACGCCTTGTTCCTGGGCAAGCTGTTTGCCATGCTCGGCGTGAGCCTGGTGGGCATGGCCGTGTGGGGTTCGGCCTGGGGCACGCTTTTGGCGCTGGGCATGAAATCGCTGCCGACGCTGGCTGCTCCGGCGGTGGGTTGGCCGTTGTTCTTCGTGCTCGGCTTCCTCTATTTTGCCATGGCCTATCTGCTGCTCGGCTCGCTGTTCCTGTCGATCGGCGGGATGGCCACCACCGTGCGCGAAGTGCAGACGCTGTCTATGCCGGTCACCATGCTGCAATTGATGGTGTTCTTCTTTGCCAGCTATGCCCTGGCGCGGCCGGGCACCTGGGTGGATTGGGCCGCGCTGGCCTTTCCGCTGTCTTCCCCCTTTGCCATGCTGGCCCGCGCCGCGCGCGAGCCGGCGATCTGGCCGCATCTGGTGGCATTGGGCTGGCAGGCGCTGTGCGTGGTGCTGATCGTGCGCATGGGCGCGCAACTGTTCCGCCGCACGGTGATGAAGTCCGGGCCCGCCAAGGGGCGCAAGGCGCGCAAGGGTCTCCTTGCCAAAGGCTGACAGCCTCGCTCAGCCTGGGTTCAGCCGGCGTGCGCATAACTCGTCTTGTCTCGCGGGCAGGCATTGCCCCCCGCACTGCCCGCGAGACCATCTTGCACCGGTTGCCCGCCAGCCCGATATAGGCGCCTATGGTGATGACTGAAGGCCTTGCCCCTCCCGCCTCCCGTCCATCGCGCCGCCGCCTGTTGGGCTGGCTGGGCGCCGGACTTGTGATGCCGATGGCCGGCGCCTGCCGCGCCCGGCCTGCGCCGTCCGGCCCCAAGGACGTGTTTCCGGTGCAGCACAGCGAGGCGGAATGGCGCCGCCTGCTCACCCCGGAACAGTTCTACATCCTGCGCGAAGCGGGCACCGAGCGGCCGTTTTCCTCAAGCCTGCTGAACGAGCATCGCAAGGGCACTTTTGCCTGCGCGGCCGACAAGCAACCGCTGTTCGCCTCTGCCACCAAGTTTGAAAGCGGCACCGGCTGGCCCAGCTTCTGGAAGCCCCTGCCCGGCGCGGTGGGCCTGCGTTCCGACACAACGCTCGGCATGGAGCGCACCGAAGTCTATTGCCGCCGTTGCGGCGGGCACCTGGGCCACGTGTTCGACGATGGCCCGCCGCCCACCGGCAAGCGCTATTGCATGAACGGCAAGGGCATGGTGTTCCTACCCGCCTGATAGGGCGGGCCTGATAGGGCTTCCCCCCCTTGGCCATCCGTGCCAAGGCCGCTGGCGATGCGCCGTATCGCCCTTTTCCTGTTGATCCTGGCCCTGGTGCCGGCGATCTATGTGCGCCAACACCTGCCGCCGCCCAGCCCCTATCGTCCGGTAATCTATCACGATTTGCTGCCGGGCCTGCGCGCGGCCGGCCGCAACCCGCGCTATGGTGCGCTCACCCTGACGGGTGCCTGGCAATTGACCAGCGCCAATCCCGATTTCGGCAACTTCTCTGCCCTTGCGGTGCGCTCTTCGGGTGACCTGCTGGCGGTGAGCGACCGCAACGCGGTGATGGTGTTCAGCCGCCCGGATCGACCGGGGCCCTGGCACACCTGGCAGCGCGACACGATCCGCCAGGCCTGGCGCGGCCAGGAAATCGATACCGACAGCGAATCGGTTTCGGTCGATCCGCGCAGCGGCGACGTGCTGATCGGCTATGAAGGCACCCCGCGCTTCCACCTGTTCAGTGCCGATTTCACCCACGATCGCAAGATTGCCGCGCCGGTGTTGATGGAATGGCCCAACAACCAGGGCCCCGAATCGCTGCGCCAGCTTGCCGACGGCCGCACCGTGGCGATCGGCGAAGTCTATGCCCACTGGTGGTCGCGCCGGCGCCATACCGGGCTGATCTGGCCCGGCCTGCCCCGCCCGAACCAGGCGCCCGCGCGATTCGAGCTGGTCATGCCCGAAGGCTATCGCCCGGTGGAACTGGCCCAGGCGCCCGACGGGCGGCTCTTGGTGCTGGGCCGCAAGTTCACCTTGGGCGGCTTTCGCACGGTGGTGACGCTGGTGGCCGATCCCCGCGCGATTCGCCCCGGCGCGCAGGTGGAAGCGCAGCCGATCGCGTGGATCGACGATCCCCGCATTCGCGACAATTACGAAGGCATGGTGGCCACGCCCGAGGCCGATGGCAGCACCGCGATCTGGCTGATTTCCGACAGCAACCAGATGGTGTGGCTGCAACGCACCCTGCTGCTCAAGCTGAAGCTCTCATAGGGGCGGGCCGGTGCCGCCAACGCAACAAAAAAGGCCGGGGAAGAACCCCGGCCCCTTTTGTGCATCGATGCGCAGCCGATCAGGCGGCGGCAGCGACAGCCTTGACCAGCTCGCGCTTCACCTTGAGGGCGCGGGCGCTGAGCTTGTCGCTGTCCTGCTTGAGCAGCCAGTTGTCGAGGCCGCCGTTGTGCTCAACCGAGCGCAGGCCGTGGGTCGACACGCGGAACTTGAAGCTGCGATCCAGCTTTTCCGACATCAGCGTGACGTTCTGGAGATTGGGGAGGAACACGCGCTTGGTCTTGTTGTTGGCGTGGCTCACGTTGTGACCGATCTGGCGGCCCTTACCGGTCAGTTCGCAAATGCGCGACATGGCTAAAAACTCGCTTCGTGTTCTGGTGATCTATCTGGAAGCTGGGGCCATTATCGAATCCGTCGGCGAAGTCAAGGATTCGTGGCACCTTCATGCCTTGTTCGGCCCAGAATGTGTGTTAGGCGGTTGCACGATGACCCGTTGGCCCCTGCCCGAACCCATGAAACTGGCGCTGGAACAGGCCCATGCGGCCGCCGTGCACGGCGAAGTGCCGATCGGCGCGGTGATCGTCAAGGGGGGCGAGGTGATCGCCGCCGCGCACAATCGCCCACGCGAATTGCACGATCCCACCGCCCATGCCGAAATGCTGGCGATTCGCGCGGCAGCGGCCGCGCTGGGCCAGGAACGGCTGGACGGATGCGATCTGTGGGTCACGCTCGAACCCTGCCCGATGTGCGCCGGCGCGATTGCCCATGCCCGGCTGGCCCGCGTCTATTACGCCGCGCCCGATCCCAAGGGCGGCGCGGTGGAACACGGGCCGCGGCTGTTCGACCAGCCCACCTGCCTGCATCGCCCCGAAATCTATCCCGGCCTGGGCGAGGCGGAAAGCGCCACGCTGCTGCGCGACTTCTTCCGCGCGCGGCGGGGATAAGAAAATGGCCCCGGAACGCGTCCGGGGCCATCTGCTTTTCAAAGCTGGGGCGGGAGACCTCAGGCGAGCGCGGCCTTCAGGTCATCCACCAGGTCGGTGCGCTCCCAGGGGAACAGGTCGCCATCGGGCTTGCGGCCAAAGTGGCCATAGGCCGCCGTGACGCCATAGATCGGCTTGTTGAGCGACAGGCCCACGCGGATGCCGCGCGGGGTCAACCCGCCCAGGCGCTGCTTGGCCACCAGTTCCACCGCGCGTTCGAGCGTGGCATCGTCCACCGCGCCGGTGCCGTGGGTATCGACATAGAGCGAGAGCGGCTGCGACACGCCGATGGCATAGGCCACCTGGATGGTGCAGCGCTTGGCCAGGCCCGCCGCCACGATGTTCTTGGCGATATAGCGCGTCACATAGGCAGCCGAACGGTCGACCTTCGTCGGATCCTTGCCCGAAAACGCGCCGCCACCGTGGGGCGAGGCGCCGCCATAGGTATCGACGATGATCTTGCGGCCGGTGAGGCCCGCGTCGCCATCCGGGCCGCCAATCTCGAAGCTGCCGGTGGGATTGATGTGATAGACCGTCTGGTCCGACAGCAGCTCGGCCGGGATCACCGCGGCCACGGCCTGCTTCACCCAGGCCTTCAGCTCGGCATCCTTGGCGCCTTCGTCATAGCCCGGCTTGTGCTGGGTGGACACGACGATGGCCGTGGCGGCCGCGGGGCGGCCATCCTGGAAACGCAGGGTTACCTGGCTCTTGGCATCGGGTTCCAGGAACGGGGCGGCGCCGGAATGGCGATCGTCGGCCAGGCGCTGCAGGATCTTGTGGCTGTAATCCAGCGTGGCCGGCATCAGGTCGGGCGTCTCGTCGCAGGCAAAGCCGAACATGATGCCCTGGTCGCCGGCGCCTTCGTCCTTGTTTTCGCCCGCGTCCACGCCTTGCGCGATATGCGCCGATTGCGCGTGCAGGTTGTTTTCAAAGCGGAAGGTCTGCCAGTGGAATCCTTCCTGCTCATACCCGATGCGCTTGACCGTGGCGCGCACCACCGCTTCCACTTCCTCGCGCACGCCGGGCGCCCATTCGCCGCTGGTGTCCATGATGCCGCGGCCGCGGATTTCGCCGGCCAGCACCACCAGGTTGGTGGTGGTCAGCGTTTCGCAGGCGATGCGCGCCTCGGGGTCCTTGCTCAGGAACAGGTCGACGATGGCGTCGCTGATCTGGTCCGCGACCTTGTCGGGATGGCCTTCGGAGACGCTTTCGGAAGTGAACAGGTAATCGCTGCGCATGGGCAAAGGGTCCGATATAAAGCAATCTTTATGTGCCGCCTCCTAGCGCGGGCGGCGCCGCGAGGCAACCAGCCCCGCCAAAAGAAGACCTGCGGCCCACAAAAGCGGCAATGTATTGCCCATTCGCGCAAACGGGGTAGGGGCCAACGCGGGTGGCACCAGCCCATCGATGCGGCTGGCCACGTGGCGCGGGATGAAGGCACGCACGCCGCCGCGCGCATCGATCACCGCCGAAATGCCGTTGGTGGTGGAACGCAGCACCGGCAAGCCTTCCTCGATCGCGCGCAACCGTGCCTGGGCCAGGTGCTGCGGCGGGCCCCAGGCGCCGAACCAGCCATCGTTCGACGGATTGAACAGCACGGCGGGGCGGTTCGCGCGGTCGATCACCTGGCCGGAAAAGACGATTTCATAGCAGATCTGCACACCCACGCGCGGCAGGCCCTGGCCCGAAAGATCGAGCGTGCGCGGCCCAGGCCCTGACCAATAGTCGAAATCGCCTGCCACCAGGCGTGAGAGGCCGAGCGGTGTGAGCAGGCCGCGCATCGGCAGATATTCGCCATAAGGCACCAGGTGCGCCTTGGCATAATGCCCGCGGATCGCGCCCTGGCTGTCGATCGCGGTCACCACGTTCCAGGCGCCCACCGGCATCGCGGCAGGTGCGGGATTGGGCTTGAACGCCAGGTCTACCGCGCCGGTCAGCAACAGCGCGCCCGGCCCGACCACGCGGCCCATCCGCGCGCGGGCGAGCAGTGGATCGCCGGCAAAGGTGGTGGCGGCATACCAGGCCGCCGGATAGCCGGTCTGGAGGTAATCGGGCACGCCGCTTTCGGGCCACAGCACCAGGCGCCGCTGGCCATAGACGCGCGGCAGGCTGAGCGCGGCCGCGCGCTGGAACTGCGCTTCATAACGGGTGGGATCGTTGATCTCATCCTGGCCGATATCCGGCTGGACCAGCGTGAACGGCACGGTGCCCGGCCCCTGCTGCCCGCCCAGCGGCAACAGGAACAGCGCCACCGGCAGGGCGAAGTGCGCGCCGGCCAGGGCCCAGCGCCGCTGCACCCCGGCGCGCAGGGCAAACAGCCATTGCCCCGCCAGCAGCACCACCACCCCCGACAAGGCATACGTGCCCAGCCAAGGCAGCACCCGCGCCAGGCCAGGCCGATCGAACCCGCCCAGCGCCGTGGCCGCCAGCGGATTCCATGGGAAACCGGTGCAGACCCAGCCGCGTGCCCATTCGGTCACGATCCACAAGGCCGCCAGCGTGGGCACCGGCGCCAGGCGCCAGCGCCGCCCCAGCCACCACGCCAGCAGCGTGGCAGCGGCCGGAAACAGCGCGAGATAGACCGCCAGCAGCAGCACCGCGATCCAGCCCAGCCAGGCCGGCATCTGCGCCTGATAGGTGAAAGCCGTGGCGATCCAGCCGTTTCCGGTGGAAAAATGGCCCCAGCCCCACAGCCAGCCCACCAACAGCGCATGGAACGGCGTGCGCGCCCGCTGCATCCGCGCGGCCAGCACGGCCAGCGCCAGCAAGGTGAGCGGCCACCATCCCAGCGGGGCAAAGCCCAGTGCCCCCAGCGCGCCCGCCACCACCAGCATGATCGCTTCGCCACGGCGGGACAGGGGATCATCACCCAGCGCAAGCAGCGCGGCGAAACGGGAGCGGAGCCAGGCGTTCATCGTGCCGTTCTATGCGGTGGCCCGGCGGCCAGGGCAAGCGCGGCCGCGGCAGAGCGTTGCGACCACGAAAAAAGGCGCCCGGGCTGCGGGCGCCTTTTTATCGTACGGCCATGCCGAAAGGATCAGCCTTCGGCGCTTTCGGGCAGCGGGTTCTTGCGCGGGCGGCCACGGCGCTTGGGCGCGGGGGCCGCTTCGCCGGCCGGCTCGGCCACCGGGGCTTCGGGCGCGCGCGTTTCGGCCACGATGGGTTGCGGGGCCGCTTCCGCAGCAGGTTCGCTGCGCACGCCGATCGCGGGCGGCAGGCTGGACGGATCGAGCCCTTCGGCCGGCGCGGCGCGGCGCGGGCGGCGTTCGGTGCGGGCACGGGGCCCACGCGGGCTGCGACTTTCGCGGATGAAGGGGTTGTCGGTCACGTCGATCACCGGCTCGCCCTCGTCGGCGCGCACGCCTTCAAGCGGCACCGGCTGGTCGATCGGCGCTGCGCCTTCGGCCGGGGCCTGCTGCGCGCGGCGGTCTTCAAAGCGGCGGCGGCCATTGCCTTCGCGATCCTGGCGCTCGGCACGCTCCGGGCGTTCCGCGCGTTCGGGCCGTTCGCTGCGCTCTGCCCGCTCTGCCCGTTCGGGACGCTCGGCACGTTCCGGGCGTTCGGTCCGCTCGGTCCGCTCGGGGCGATCCTGGCGCTCGGTGTTGCGGGCTTCGCGGTCCTCGCGGCGGACATACGGCCGATCGAAAGCGGGAAAATCGCCTTCGATCGAGAAATCCATGCCGTCATCCTCGGGCTCGCCCTCGGTCCAGCGTTCGCCATTGCCGCTATGGCGCTGGCGCGCTTCTTCCTGGCGCAGCCGGGTATCGGCAATCACGCGGAAATAGTGATCGGCAAACTGCAGATAGTATTCGGCCTGGACACGATCCCCGTTGAGGTGGGCATCCTGCGCCATCTTGCGATACTTTTCGAGCAGCTGGGGCGCATTGCCCCGCGCGCGGCTGTCGATTCGATTGAGCTGCTGGCCGCCACCTTGCGGACGATTGTTACCGCGGCCGCGCCGGCGGTTGTTCCCACGATTGTTGTTCAACTCAGGCACGTCCTTGTTTGGGGCGGCTGTCGGTATCTTGTGCTGATCCTGTCGCCGCGCAACCCTCCGCCACGCGCCCGCAACGCACGGGTGCGCAGATTCCCAGCATCTGCCAGCCGGAAGCCCCTGCAAGAGGGCCGATGCGGGTGCAAATGGTGGAGCTGGCCGGGACGGGAAGCCTTCATCCGTCGCCCTGCCTGCTGGCACAATTAGTGATCGCTTGCGGGCTTGCCAAGCGAAATATTGTGGCAAAACGTCATTTCCACAGCCCTGTCACGCCCGGCGAGATCGGGATGCACCCGCGCCGCCAGGCCATGGGCCTGCGCCAGGGCGACCACGGCCGCGCCTTGTTGCCAGCCGATCTCCACCACCGCCACGCCGCCTGGCGCCAGGAGTTCAGGCAGTTGCGGCACCAGCACGGCATAATCGGCCATGCCGTCGGTCCCGGCAAACAGGGCGCTGGCCGGTTCGAAATCGCGCACGCCGGGCTCGAGCGCGGCCTCGTCTTCCACATAGGGCGGGTTGGCCAGGATCAGGTCGAACCGGCCCAGCGCAGCGGCCCAGCCAGGGCGGGTCCAGTCGCCCGGCTGCATGCGCGCGCGCGCGTCCAGCCCGAGGCGAAGCGCATTGCCCGCGGCCACCACCCGCGCCGCATCCGATCGCTCGATCCCCGTGCCCACCGCCTGCGGCCAGATCGACAGCGCCGCCAGCAACAGCGCGCCAGAGCCGGTGCCGAGATCGAGAATGCGCGCCGGCGGGCGGCCTTCCAGTGCGCGCTGCGCCACCTCGATCAAGGTCTCGCTATCCCCGCGCGGGATCAGCACCGCCGGATTAACCGCCAGTTCCAGCCCATAGAATTCCTGGGTGCCCACGATATAGGCCACCGGCTCGTGGCATGTCCGCCGCGCCACCAGCGCGGCAAAACCGGCCGGCTCGGGGGCATCCATGTGGCGCAGCAGCACGTCGGTGCGGGTGCAACCCAGGGCATGGGCCATCAACACCTCGGCATCGAGCCGCGCGGTGTCGCTGCTGGGTGCAAGGGTCTGCGCGGCCTGGAACAGCGCCTGGCGGACGGTTGGATCAGTCATCCATCGCGGCCAGGCGCTTGGCCTGGTCTTCGGCGGTAAGCGCGTCGATCAGTTCGCCCAGGCCCGGGCCGGCGAGCACTTCGGGCAGGCGGTGAAGGGTCAGGTTGATGCGGTGGTCGGTCACGCGGCCTTGCGGGAAATTGTAGGTGCGGATGCGTTCCGAACGGTCGCCCGAGCCGACCAGCGCGCGGCGGGCTTCGGCTTCGGCGCCCTGGGCCTGTTCGCGGCGCAAGTCATAGAGCCGGGTGCGCAGCACCTGCATCGCCTTGGCCTTGTTCTTGTGCTGGCTGCGTTCGTCCTGCTGCGTCACCACCAGGCCGGTGGGCAAGTGGGTGATGCGCACCGCCGAATCGGTGGTGTTGACGTGCTGGCCGCCTGCGCCGCTGGCGCGGTAGATGTCGATCTTGATGTCCTTGTCCTCGATCGCCACGTCCACTTCATCGGCTTCGGGCAGGACGGCGACGGTGGCGGCGCTGGTGTGTATGCGCCCGCCGCTTTCGGTCACGGGCACGCGCTGCACGCGGTGCACCCCGCTTTCGAACTTCAGCCGCGCGAACACGCCCTGGCCCGCGACATGGGCGATCACTTCCTTGAAGCCGCCCAGTTCGCTGGCATTGGCGCTGATCACTTCAACCTTCCAGCCCTGCTCGGCGGCAAAGCGTTCGTACATGCGGAACAGGTCTGCCGCGAACAGCGCCGCTTCGTCGCCGCCGGTCCCGGCGCGGATTTCCAGCATGGCCGGGCGCACGTCGGCCGAATCGCGCGGCAGCATGGCAATGGCCAGCGTCCGCTCGGCCTCGGGCAGCAGGCTGCGCAGGCTGTGCATTTCCTCTTCGGCGAGCGCACGCATCTCGGCGTCGGGTTCTTCCAGCGCGGCCAGGCTGGCCAGTTCGGCGCGCATGACCTGCACCGCCCGCGCGGCCCGCGCGACCGGTTCCAGCTCGGCATAGTCGCGGCTGGCGGCAACGAAGCCTTCGCCTTCCAGCGTGCCCGAAGCCAGGCGCGCTTCCAGTTCGGCAAAACGCGCCGCGATCTGCCCCAGACGTGCGTCGGAAACGGCCATCAGGCGGCGATGTGTGCCGGAATCGCGTGGAGGGCCATGCGCTCCTGCGTGCCAGTGACCAGGTTCTTGACCGTCGCTTCGCCCGCCGCCAGTTCCTCGTCGCCCACGATCAGGGCAAAGCGCGCGCCGCTTTCGTTGGCGCGGCTCATCCGCTTCTTCATGTTGCCGCGATAGCCCATGTCCACGGTCAACCCGCCCCGGCGCAGCGTGGCGGCCAGGCCCAGGCACGCGGCCTCTGCCGCTGTGCCCATCGGCACGATCGCCACGTCGGCGGCCGGCTCGGCAATCGTGCGGCTATCGGCCACCAGCATGGCCAGCCGCTCGATCCCCGCAGCCCAGCCCACCGCCGGGGTAGCCGGGCCACCCAAGGCTTCGAGCAGCCCGTCATAGCGCCCGCCGCCCAGCACGGTGCCCTGCGCGCCCAGCCGGTCGGTGATGAATTCGAACGCGGTGTGGCGATAGTAATCCAGGCCCCGCACCAGCGCCGGCGCGCGCACCCAGGCCACGCCGGCCGCATCGAGGCCCGCCGTCACCTTGCCAAAGAAGTCCTGCGCCTCGGCGCTCAGGAACTGGTCGATCATCGGCGCATCGGCCGTGAACGGCTTGTCGCGCGGGTCCTTGGAATCGAGGATGCGCAGCGGGTTGCGCTCCAGCCGGTCCTGCGATTCTTCGGAAAGCTGGTCCTTGTGGGCGCGGAAGTATTCGATCAGCGCGGCGCGCCAGGCCTCGCGGCTGGCCGCATCGCCCAAGGTATTGAGGTTGAGCGTCACGCCATCGGCAATGCCCAGTTCGCGCAGCAACTGGTCGGCCATGACCAGCAATTCCACGTCGGCCTGCGGTTCGGCGGCGCCGATCACTTCGGCGTCGATCTGGTGGAACTGGCGATAGCGGCCCTTTTGCGGGCGTTCATAGCGGAACAGGGCGCCGTGCGTCGCGATCTTGAGCGGGGCGTGCTGCTGCCAGCCGTTGGTGAGATAGGCGCGGGCCAGGCCTGCGGTGAATTCGGGCCGCAGGGTCAGCGATTCCCCGCCGCGATCCTCGAACGAATACATTTCCTTCGACACCACGTCGGTGGTTTCGCCCAGCGAGCGCGAGAACACCGTGGTCTTTTCGAACACCGGCATTTCCACCCGGCGAAAGCGGTAGAGCTTGCGCACGCGCTCGAACGTTTCGACGACATGGCCGAAGGCTTCCGCCTCGGCGCCGAAGATGTCCTGGGTGCCACGGATGGCCTGCGGAGTGGGGATCGCTTGCTTGCTCATGGCGCGCGCGGATAGCGGCTTTCGCGCGGTGGGGGAAGCTTCTGCGGCAAATGGTCGCGCTTTGAGCCCATCTGGCCGTTGCGAATGAGACTTTATCACGCCATGAAAGGGGCCATGCGCAAGACCCCCCAAGGCATTGGCCTCCTTTCCGCCCTTTCGTTGTCCACCCTGATGCTGGTTCAGCCGGCGCTGGCCCAGGTCCAGCCCCCCAGCAACAGCCGCCCGATGGCCGTGCCGATCACGCCGTCGGTGCCCGATGCACAGGATGTGCCCTACGTTGGCACGATCGGCTTGCAGATCGACGCAACCGATCTTGCCACCGGTGCCTTTCGCGTGGTGGAAACCGTGCCCGTGGCGCAGGGCGCCAAGGAACTGATCCTGCAATTGCCGCGCTGGCTGCCCGGCGAACACGGCCCGCGCGGCCCGGTGGCCGAGCTTGCCCAGATCACCTTCGAGGCCAAGGGCCAAAAGCTGGCATGGACGCGCGATCCGGTGGAAGTGAACGCCTTCCACATCACCCTGCCGGCCGGCACCAGCGAGGTGGTGGCCCGCTTCGTCCACACCTCGCCGCTGCGCGAGAGCGAAGGGCGCATCACCGTCACGCGCGAAATGCTCAACCTGCAGTGGGAGAAGATGAGCCTCTATCCCGCCGGCTATTACGTACGCCAGATCAAGGTGCGCCCCACGGTGACATTCCCGCAGGGGTGGACCGTGTTCACCGCGCTCGACGGCAAGACGCAAAGCGGCAGTGGCAACACCGTGACCTGGGCAGAGACGGACTATGAAACCCTGGTCGATTCGCCGATCTTTGCCGGGATCTATGCCGCGCGGCACGATCTGGGCCATGACGTCACTCTCGATCTGGTGGCCGACAAGCCCGAACTGCTGGCGATCAAGCCGGAAAACCTGCAGGCCTATCGCAACCTGGCCGACGAGGCCGTGGCCGCATTCGGCGCGCGCCACTTCGATCACTACGATTTCCTGCTCGCGCTGACCGACCGGATGGGCGGCATCGGCCTGGAGCATCACCGCTCCAGCGAAAACCAGCAGGAGCCCAAGAGCCTGACCGACTGGGCCGGCTATGACTGGGACCGCAACGTGATCGCCCACGAATTCAGCCACAGCTGGGACGGCAAGTATCGCCGTTCGGCCAAGCTGTGGACGCCCGACTATCGCCAGCCGATGCAGGACAACCTGCTGTGGGTCTATGAAGGGCAAACCCAGTTCTGGGGCCTGGTCCTGGCCGCGCGCTCGGGCGTGCAGAGCAAGGACATGGTGCTGGGCAGCCTGGCCAACTATGCCGGCACCTTCAGCCAGATGGCCGGGCGCGAGTGGCGCTCGGTCGAAGACACCACGCTCGATCCGGTCTTCGCCGCGCGCAAGCCCAAGCCCTATGCCTCGCTCACCCGGGGCGAGGACTATTACACCGAAGGCGCGCTGGTATGGCTGGAAGCTGACCAGATCATCCGCGACGGCACGGCCGGCAAACGCGGCCTGGACGATTTCGCCAAGGCATTCTTCGGCGTGCGCGATGGCGATTGGGGCGTGCTGACTTATGAATTCGAGGACGTGGTCAAGACGCTGAACGGCATCTATCCCTATGACTGGGCCAGCTTCCTCACGACCCGGCTGCAGACGCCGGGCCAGCCGGTGCCGTTGGGTGGGGTCGAACGCGGCGGCTACAAGCTGGAATTCCGCGAAGAGCCCAACCCCTATGACAAGGCGCGCATGGCCGATGCCAAGGTGCTGGGCCTGTTCAACTCGCTCGGCGTGACGCTGGACAAGGACGGCAAGGTCACGGCCTCGCGCTGGGATGGCCCGGCGTTCAAGGCCGGCCTGGTTTCGGGGATGCAGGTGGTGGCCGTCAACGGCGACGCCTATGACGCCGACAAGCTCAAGGCCGCGATCACCAATGCCAAGACCGGCAACCCCGGCGCGGGCCGGCCGATCGAACTGCTGGTCAAGCGCGACGATCGCTATGTCACGCTGCCGATCACCTATGCCGATGGCCTGCGCTGGCCCTGGCTGGTGCGCGCCGCGCCCGGCACGGCGCCGACCGGTCTCGACAAGCTGCTCAGCCCCAAGGCCGGCAAGAGCAAGACCGGCACGAGCAGGGCTGGCAAGTGATGGCGCGGGCCGGGTGGCACCCGGGCCGCCTGGCCCCGCCCCGCTTTCTTATGTTCCTGTTGCTGTTCATGGGCGGCACCGCTGGCTGGTGGGTGTGGCACCCGCTCAGCCAGAAGGGTGCCGAACTGGCCGATTCGCTGGCCATGGGCTTTGACTTTGCCGCACTCGCCTTCCTGGGCTCGTTGATTCCGCTGCTGCGCTGTGCCGATGCCGATACCATGCGGCAAAGCTCGGTGGACAACGATGCCAACCGCGCGGCGGTGCTGTGCATCACCACGGTGCTGACCCTGGTGGTCATGGCGGCGATCGCCGGCGAACTGCCGCGCGCCGCCCATGGCGATTCGCTGGCCAAGGTGCGGCTGATCGGCACGCTGCTGCTGACCTGGCTTTTTGCCAACACGGTCTATGGCCTGCACTATGCCCATCTTTACTATACCCGCGACGAAGACAGCGGAAAGGATCGCGGCGGCTTGGACTTTCCCGATACCAAGACCCCCGACTATTTCGATTTCGCCTATTTTTCATTCACCTTGGGCATGACGTTCCAGACTTCGGACACCGCGATCAACAGCGGGCGCGTGCGCCGGATCGTGACGCTGCATTCCTTTGCCGCCTTTGTTTTCAACATCGGCGTGATCGCCTTCACCATCAACGCGCTGGGCGCCGGTTAACCAACGATAGGGGAATGCGTCACAAGTATTGTTGCGACGCAAAAGCCACGGCGCTAGAGCCGGTGGACGGCGAACAACAACTGGCCCGACGGGCCTGAACCAAGGCAAGAAAGAACCGATGCGCATCGACCTTATCCCCACCGGGGACAATCCGCCCGAAAGCCTCAATGTCGTGATCGAAGTGCCGGTCGGCGGCGAACCGGTGAAGTACGAGTTCGACAAGGAATCCGGCGCCCTGTTCGTGGACCGCATCCTGCACACGCCGATGCGCTATCCGGCCAACTATGGCTTCGTGCCCCACACCCTGTCGCCCGATGGCGACCCGCTCGACGCGCTGGTCATTGCCCGCTCGCCGTTCATCCCCGGCTGCGTTGTCCGCGCCCGCCCGATCGCGGTGCTGAACCTGGAAGATGAACAGGGCGGCGATGAAAAGCTGGTCTGCGTGCCGGTCGATTCCACCTTCCCGTATTACACCGAAGTGCTGGAAAAGGATCACCTGCCCGAAATCGTGCTCAAGCAGATCGAGCACTTCTTCACCCACTACAAGGACCTGGAAAAGGAGAAGTGGGTGCGCGTGGGCACCTGGGGCGGCGCCGACGACGCCCGCCGCATCACGGTGGAAGCGATCGAACGCTACAACGAAGCCAAGGCGGCCAAGCAAGCGGCGGAGTAATCCACCCTTTCGCCTGATGGCATGAAAAAGGCCAGGGTCGGACATGCGACCCTGGCCTTTTTTGTATCCTTGGGCCCCTCCACCACCGCCTCGCGGTGGTCCCCCTCCCCGCCTTCTGCAGGGAGGATCGAGGGAAAAGATCCTCCCCATGCAATGGGGAGGTGGTTCCCTTACCCCCGCAGATCCGGCGCCAGCGCATCGGCCTTGATCAGCGCAATCGCCTCGGCCAGCGGCAGCACGGCTTGCGCCTGCTCGCCCAGGCGGCGGATCGCCACGGTGCCTTCCTCGGCCTCGCGCTTGCCCACCACCAGCAGGTACGGCACCTTTTGCAGTGAGTGTTCGCGCACCTTGTAGTTGATCTTCTCGTTGCGCAGGTCGCTTTCCACGCGGATGCCGGCGGCGCGCAGCGCCTCGGTCGCCTGGACGGCAAAGCCATCGGCGTCCGACACGATGGTCGCCACCACGGCTTGCGTGGGCGCCAGCCAGGTCGGCAGCTTGCCGGCGAAATGCTCGATCAGGATGCCGATGAAGCGTTCATAGGAACCGAAGATCGCGCGGTGCAGCATGACCGGGCGATGGCGTTCGCCATCCTCGGCGATATAGCCGGCGTCCAGGCGTTCGGGCAGCACGCGGTCGGACTGGATCGTGCCCACCTGCCAGGTGCGGCCGATGGCATCGGTCAGGTGCCATTCCAGCTTGGGCGCATAGAACGCGCCTTCGCCGGGCAGTTCTTCCCAGCCATATTCGGGCGTGGCAAGGCCGGCCGTGGCGACGGCATCGCGCAGTTCCGCCTCGGCCTGGTCCCACATCGCTTCGGTGCCAAAGCGCTTTTCCGGGCGCAGCGCCAGCTTGATCGAATAGGTAAAGCCGAAGTCCTTGTAGATGCGGTCGGCCAGTTCGCAGAACGCGCGCACTTCGTCCACGATCTGGTCTTCGCGGCAGAAGATATGCGCGTCGTCCTGGGTGAACTGGCGCACGCGCATCAGCCCGTGCAGCGCGCCATGCGGCTCGTTGCGGTGGCAGCAGCCGTTTTCATAGAGGCGCAGCGGCAGTTCGCGATAGGATTTCAGGCCCTGGCGGAAGATCAGCACGTGCGCCGGGCAATTCATCGGCTTGAGGGCCATCCAGTCGGCCTCGCCGCTGATCACCGGGCCGTCATCCTCGGTGTTGGGCACTTCATCGGGGATCACGAACATGTTTTCGCGATACTTGCCCCAGTGGCCCGATTGCTCCCACTGGCGCGCGTCCATCACCTGCGGGGTCTTGACCTCGCGATAGCCGGCGCCGTCGATCGCGCGGCGCATATAGGCTTCCAGCTCGCGCCAGATGCGATAGCCCTTGGGGTGCCAGAACACCGAACCATGCGCTTCCTGCTGAAGATGGAACAGGTCCATCTCCGCGCCCAGCTTGCGATGGTCGCGCTTGGCCGCTTCCTCCAGGCGGTGGAGGTGCGCATCCAGCTGCTTCTTGTTGAGCCAGCCGGTGCCATAGATGCGGCTGAGCATCGCGTTCTTCTGGTCGCCGCGCCAATAGGCGCCCGACACGCGCGTGAGCTTGAAGGCATTGGGATCGAGCTTGCCGGTGGAGGCGAGGTGCGGCCCGCGGCACATGTCGAGCCAGTCGTTACCCGACCAATAGACCGTCAGTTCCTCGCTCTCGGGCAGTTCGGCGGCCCATTGCGCCTTGAACGTCTCGCCCTGCTCGCTCCAGCGGGCGATCAGGTCGGCCCGGCTCCACACTTCGCGGCGCAGCGGCTTGTCGGCGGCGATGATCTTGCGCATCTCCGCCTCGATCGCCGGCAGGTCCTCCTCGGTGAACGGGCGGACGGGGGCGAAATCGTAATAGAAGCCGTCGTCGGTGGCGGGGCCGAAGGTGATCTGCGTGCCGGGGAACAGCGCCTGCACCGCCTCGGCCAGGACGTGGGCATAGTCGTGCCGCACCAGTTCGAGGGCGTCGGCTTCATCGCGCGCGGTGACGAGCGCCAGTTGCGCGTCACCCTCGAACGGGCGGGTGATGTCGAACAGCTCGCCATTCACGCGCGCGCCGATCGCGGCCTTGGCGAGGCCCGGGCCAATCGCGGCGGCAATATCGGCCGGCGTGGTGCCCGGCGCTACTTCGCGCAGCGAGCCATCGGGCAGGGTGATCTTGAGCAGGTCTGACATCGGATCTCTCTTGCGGGATATGGCGCGCGCCATGGCACAAGTGCCGCGGCGCCGAAAGGGGCGGCATCTCGGGTTTGGCCGAAACCGGCAGAAACGATCCGGGAGGAAGATGCCATTCCGCCCGAACCGGGGCGGTGGCGTTGCGGTGGGGCCGATCAGGCGCCCGCGCGACCCCACCCCCGGCACACCGGGGTGGTGATAGTAGTCAGCGCGGCGGAACGAATGGCCATGCGCAGCGCCTTAGCGCAAGGGCGCCGTGCTGTCACGCCCGCGCAGCATGGTCACGATCAGCCAGGCCGCCGCGACGCACACGAACGGCATCGCCGGATAATGAAAGCGCGATTGCCCGGAAAAGACCATGGCAATGACGCTAGGATAGGCGGCAATGCCATAGGGCAGCAGCCACCAATCGATGAGGCCGAGGCCGGCGCTGCGCCGCGCGCGCAGCATCACGGGAAAGGCCGCGACGAACAGCGCCAGCAAAGCCCAATACCACGCCTGGTTGGCCACGCGCAGCGCCAGGAACGCGCGCGGCGCAGCGGCATAGGCCCACGACCCGGTTTCATAAGCCCATTGCCCTTCGCCATCGGGCCCCCACAGCCGCGCCAACTTCATCGGCATCAGCTTGAGGAAGGCAGCCGGGTGCGCCTTGATCCAGTCCATGCCCAGCCTGCCGGCCTCGTGATCATAGGCCAGTTCATCCAGATCGGCGCGCGCATCAAGCGCCTTGACCACCGGATCGCCGGGCGTGAAGCCGCCGCGCGCGCTGTCGTTGTTGCCGGTCAGCAAGGTGATGCCACCGTTGGTGGAAACCAGCACCCAGGCGCCCAGTTCGCGATGGTTGCGCAGGGTCCACGGGGCAATCACCAGCAGGGCGGCCGCGCCCATGACCAGGCCTTGCCCCACGATGCCCGGCAGGCGCAGCCAGGGCGCGGGCTGTCGCAGCCAGGCAATCGCCAGCAGCAGCGGCGCCAGGATCAGGCTCTGCGCCTTGACCAGCGTGGCCAGGCCCAGCACCAGCCCGGCCAGCACTGTCCAGCCCCAGCCCTGCCGCGCCACCACGATCCAGCACAGCGCCAGCAGCAGCGTGGTATAGAACACCTCGGTCAGCGCCAGCGGCACATAGAGCACGGCATTGGGATAGACCGCCCAGAGCAGCAGCGCGAGGCGGCCCGCCGCTTCATGGCCGGCCAGGCGCCGCCCAAGATCGAGCGTAAGCCAGCCAGCCAGCGCCGACAGAGCGAGGTTGCACAGGCCCACCACCCAGATCGAAGGGCCGGTCAGGCGAAACACCAGGCTGAGCGCCAGCGGCCAGCCCGGCGGCCAATAGGCCGTCGGTGCGCCATGATCGCCCAGGTAACCCCGGCCATCGGCCAGCATCGCCGCGCGCGAGAAATACCAGGCGGCGTCGGAACTTGGCTCCACCGCCGCCAAGATCGCCAGCGCCCGCAAACCGAGCGCTACGGCGAACAGCACGATCACGGTGCGGCGCCCTTCCGCCAGCCAAGCCCAAGCCCGATGAAACCCCATCGCCCCGACCTACAACGCCAGCGTTAAAAAAGCCCCATCGTCTTCAGAGGAGGAGGAGGAGGAGGAGAAAATCACACAACATCCGTTCGCGCTGAGCGCCGGCCCTACCCCTCGCCCGGCCCGCCCTGCACCGCCAGCGCCGGGCTTTCGCCATTGGGGCCGGGCGCCAGCAGGTCGGTCGCGCCCAGGGCGCCTTCGTCGACGTGGCCTTCGGGATCGGGATGGATCAGCACTTCCAGCCCGGGAAACTCGGCCATCAGCTTTTCCTCGATCTCGTCCATCACGCGGTGGGCCTGGGCCACCGTCATCTTGCCGTCCACCCACACGTGGAATTGCACGAAATCGCGGTTGCCGCTGGTGCGCGTGCGCAAGTCGTGCAGGCCTTTCAGCTCGGGATGCTGGGCCACCACTTCCAAGAAGCGCTCGCGCTTTTCGATCGGCCATTCGTGGTCCATCAACTGGTCCACCGCCTCCTGCGAGGCGCCCCAGGCGCCCCAGGCCAGCCACAGCGCGATGCCAAAGGCAAAGACCGCGTCGGTGCCGGGCAGGTGCAAGGTCCGCTCGATCACCAGCGCGGCGATCACCGCCGCGTTGAGCAGCAAGTCAGACTTGTAGTGCACGTTGTCGGTGCTGATCGCCAGGCTGCCGGTGCGGGCGATCACCATGCGCTGGTAGGCGAGCAGCGCGAGCGTTGCCCCCATCGCCACGGCCGAAACCACGATACCCGATTCGGCCTCGATCGCCGGGGCGCCGGCCAGGAACTGGGTAATCGCGCGCCAGGCCAGGCCCAGTGCGGAAAACGAGATCAGGATCACCTGGAACATGGCCGCCAGCGCCTCGGCCTTGCCATGGCCGAAACGGTGGTTGTGATCGTCGGGAATGGCCGCGATCCACACGCCCAGCAGCGTCGCCAGGCTGGCCACCAGATCGAGCGCGGTGTCCGCCAGGCTGCCCAGCATCGCCAGCGAGCCGGACTGGACCACGGCCCAGCCTTTCAGGCCCAGCAGCAGGAGCGCCACCGCGCTGCTGGCCATGGCGGCGCGGCGATTGAGGTCTGCGTGCGAGGTCTGGGTCATCCCGCCCCTTTACGGATAAAGCAGGGTGCTGGTCCAGCCGCCTTGCCCATCCGCCACGAAACGGCGGCGTTCGTGCAGGCGATAGTCGCGATCCTGCCAGAATTCGATGGCGCGGGGCACCACGCGATAGCCCGACCAGTGCGCCGGGCGCGGCACGTTACCGTCGGGATATTGCGCGCGCAGGGCCGCCACGCGATCGAGATAGACCTGGCGCGAGGGCAGCACGCGCGACTGGTCCGACGCGGCCGAACCCAGGCGCGATTCGGGATGGCGGCTGGCGAAATAGGCATCGGCCGCTTCCGGCGTCACTTCCACCACCGGCCCTTCGATGCGGACCTGGCGGCGCAGGCTTTTCCAGTGAAACAGCAGGGCAACCTGCGGGTTGGCGGCCAGTTCACCGCCCTTGCGGCTTTCGAAATTGGTGTAGAACACAAAGCCGCCGCCCGGCCCGATATTCGCGCCATGGCCCTTGAGCAGCACCATGCGCAGCGAAGGCACGCCTTCGGGCGTGGCGGTGGCCAGCGCCATGGCATTGGGATCGTTGGGCTCGCTCGCCTGGGCCTGGGCGAACCAGTCCTCGAAGATGGCAAAGGGATCGCCGTGGGGAATCGCGTCCTGGCTCTGTTGGGTCACGGGAAAATGTCCTGTTGGCAGCATGGTGGCGGGCATGATGGACGCCTTGCATCCATTCCCGCGATGATATGGGTCAAGGCGCTCTATCGCGGGCGCAACGATGTTGAAAGCGAGCCTTGCGGGCAAGGCGCCCTGTCCCTAGCTAGAGAGCCATGGCAGCAGACCCTTATTCCATTCTCGGCGTGGCGCGCAGTGCGAGCGAAAAGGACGTGAAATCGGCCTATCGCAAGCTCGCCAAGGAACTGCATCCCGATCACAACAAGGACAATCCCAAGGCGGCCGAGCGCTTTGCCGAAGTGACGGGCGCCTATGACCTGCTGTCGGACAAGGACAAGCGCGCCAAGTTCGATCGGGGCGAGATCGACGCCGACGGCAACCCGACGATGCCCTTTGGCGGTGGCGGCGGGTTTGGCGGCGGCTTTCGCGGTGGCCAGGGCGGCTTTCGCCACGATGGCGGCTTCGAAAGCGGTGACGGGCCTGACCTGTCGGACCTGTTCGAAGGCCTGTTCGGCGGGCGCGGCGGCATGGGTGGAATGGGCGGAATGGGTGGCGGGCGCCGTCCCCCACCGCCCAAGGGCGCCAATGTCAGCTATCGCCTGCAAGTGCCCTTCGTGGAGGCGGCCACCCGCGCCGCGCAGCGCGTCACGCTGTCTTCGGGCAGCACGATCGAACTCAAGCTGCCGCCGGGTGTCGAATCCGGGCAGCAGATGCGCCTGGCTGGCAAGGGCGAACCGGGCCCCGGCGGGCCGGGCGATGCGCTGATCACGATCGAGATCGCCCCGCATCCCTTCTTCGTGCGCGATGGGGACAATATTCGCCTGGACCTGCCGATCACCCTGGAAGAAGCGGTCAACGGCGCCAAGGTGAAAGTGCCCACTGCCGATGGCGCGGTCATGCTCACGGTGGCGCCGGGCAGCAGCAGCGGGCGCACCCTGCGTCTCAAGGGCAAGGGCTTTTCCCGCAAGGATGGCGAACGTGGCGACCAGTTGGTGACGCTGCAGATCGACCTTCCGGCCGACGACGCCGATCTCAAGGCGCGCCTTGCCGGTTGGCACGACGGGCGCAATCCGCGCGCGCGCCTTGGTGCCTGAACCGGCTGAAACCATCCTTGTGGCACCCGCGGGTTGCGCCCGGCCGGGAGCCGACCGGCCTTCCGCGCATTGCCACAAGTGATGGACAATCAATTCGATCCTGCCGGCGCCGATCCCGCCAACATCGACCCTGATCGCGCCGATCACGTGCCAGGGGTTCCCGACGGGGCCAAGGCGCTGGTGCCCGATCTTTCGCCAGAGGCGCGCCGCCGCGCCGCGCTGCACCGCCGCTTGCGTGCCGAATGGGACGAAGCGCGCGAGGAATTGCGCCCCGGCACCCGCATCCATGAAACGCTCAAGCGCATCTGGACCGGCGTCATCAACGACGGTTTCATCCACGCCGGCAACTTTGCCTATATGGTGCTGATCGCGCTGTTTCCCTTTTTCATCACCGGGGCCGCGCTGTTTTCGCTGATCGGGGAAGCCAGCCAGCGCACCGCCGCGATCAACACCGTGCTCATGGCCCTGCCCCCGGTGGTGGCCACCACGATCGAGCCGGTGGCCCGCGCCGCAGTAGAAGCGCGCACCGGCCACCTGCTGTGGATTGGCGGCCTTGTCGGGCTGTGGACGGTCAGCAGCCTGGTCGAAACCATCCGCGATATCCTGCGCCGCGCCTATGGCACGAACTGGGAGCACGCGTTCTGGCGCTATCGCCTGATGTCGACGGGTCTGATCATCGCCTCGGTCGTGTTGATTCTCGTTTCCATCCTGGCGCAAGTGGCGATCGGGGCGGCGCAGGAAGTGATCGCGGCCTGGCTGCCGCAGTTCGGCGCCTGGATCGATGGCCTGGCGGCGGGGCGTTTCCTGCCCACCCTGGTGCTGTTCGGCGCGCTGTGGCTGCTGTTTCTCTCGCTCACGCCCAGCGCCTATCGGTCGAATCGCTATCCCAAATGGCCGGGCGCGCTGTTCGTTTCGCTGTGGTGGCTGGGGGTGAGCATCCTGTTGCCCAAACTCCTCGCTTCGGTTTTCTCGTATGATCTGACCTACGGCAGCCTGGCCGGGGTGATGATCGCCCTTTTCTTTTTCTGGCTGGTCGGCATAGGGATGGTAATAGGTGCCGAACTCAATGCCGCGCTCGCCGAAACTCCGGAGGAGCGCGACATGCTGGGCCAGGCAGATGATCGCGCGCGGGCCATTCGCCAGGCCGGCGCGCCCGAACCAGAATGACATGCCCGTTGGCCGCGCCTCTTTGAGGGGCACGCGCACACCGGGGCAGGAGCGTACGAGGGCGCATGACCGGATTGATGAAGGGAAAGCGCGGCCTGATCATGGGCCTCGCCAATGACAAGTCGCTAGCCTGGGGCATAGCCCGGCAGTTGCACGAACAGGGGGCAGAGCTGGCCTTCTCCTATCAGGGAGAGGCGCTGGCCAAGCGCGTGCGCCCGCTGGCCGCAAGCCTCGACAGCGATTTCCTGATCGAATGCGACGTGGCCGACATGGACGCGCTTGATGTCGCGTTCGAAACGCTCAAGGCGCGGTGGGAAACGATCGACTTCGTCGTCCACGCCATCGGCTATTCCGACAAGAACCAGTTGCGCGGACGGTTCTACGATACCACGCTCGACAACTTCCTGATGACCATGAACATCTCGGCCTACAGCCTGGTCGCCGTGACCAAGCGCGCCATGCCGATGATGCCCCATGGCGGATCGATCCTGACGCTGACCTATTATGGGGCGGAAAAGGTCGTGCCGCATTACAACGTGATGGGCGTGGCCAAGGCAGCCCTGGAAGCCAGCGTGCGCTACCTCGCCAACGATTGCGGCCCGCAAGGGGTGCGCGTCAATGCCATCTCGGCCGGCCCGATCAAGACCCTGGCCGCCAGCGGGATCGGCGATTTCCGCTATATCCTCAAGTGGAACGAGCTGAACGCCCCGCTGCGCCGCAATTCCACCATCGAGGACGTGGGCGGCTCGGGCCTCTATTTCCTGTCAGACCTCTCGGCCGGCGTCACCGGCGAAGTCCACCATGTCGACGCTGGCTACCACCTAGTCGGCATGAAGCAGGAAGACGCGCCGGATATCGCACTGAGCTGATCGGCCCAGCCTGCGTTCCCAGACACCCCGGCTCGCTGCCGGGGTGTTTTCGTTTCGGGGTCAGTTCGAGGCAGGCGGCGCAGCGGGGGTCGGCGCCGGCGTCGTCTCGCCGTCGCGCTCGCGCGCCAGGCGCGCGTCGTATTCCTTTTCCAGTTGTTCCACGCGCGATTGTTCGGCGGCCGCGTCCTTGTCGATGGTGGAAAGGCGGCGTTCGCGCTCTTCCTGGATCAACTTGCCGAACTGCACGTCGCTGCCCTGCTTCTTTTCGGCATAGGCCTGGTTGATCAGGCGCATGGTGCAGCCCGATGCCCCGCCCGAGCCGACCGGCGAGCACGAGTTGATCCCGGCCGCACCCACGGTTTCATAGGCTTTCACCCGGTCGGTCCAGGTCTGGTTCTTGGGATCGTTGGGATTGTCGCGCAGCGGCGTGGGGATGCGATAGCGTTCCGCTTCGTCCTTGCGCGCGCAGACGGTGATCTGCTCGGCCGTGGAAACCGGGCAGGGATCATCGCCATAGATGATCAGCTGGTTGACCTTTTCATCGCCCTGCACCGGCCCTTCTTCCACCGGCTGGGTGGCGGGGCCGCGCGTGGCGCCCTGCGCGGCCAGAGCCGGCGTTGCCCCCATGAGCAGCCCGCCCAGCAGCAGGGCCGGAACCCCAAGGCGCACCGTCAGGCGCGAAGATGTGGCAGCAAGGCGCATTGTCGGTTCGTCTCCAGCGGGTGAGGCGATCGCAGGCCGCCCCCGGTTCACCCCACCATAAGGCGGCGGGGCGGTGAATGATAGATGAAGGGGCAACGCACGAAGCGGGCTTTCGTCATCACATCGTTTTGCGAAAAACCGGTTCCCGCTTTTCCGCACGATGCTTCGTCCGCTCCCCCGCCGGCCACCGGTATTTTCAAATCCGTTCCGACAGCTTGATCGCGGCGCGGCAGCCCAGGCGGATGGCGTTGAACAACAGCGGATAGGCCGGCGTATGTTCCGCCCCGGCCGCCAGCGCCGCATCACGGTGGGCGCGCTCGTCATCGCGGAATTCACGGATCGTGGCGGCCAGTTCCGGGTCGGTATCGCCCAGTTCCTCAAGCTGCTCGGTATAGTGACGGTCAATTTCGGTTTCGATCGCCGCGGTGCAGGCCATGGCCGCCTTGGGGCCAAGCAGCGCGGTGGCCGCGCCCAGGGCAAACCCGGCAACATTCCACACCGGCTGCAGCGCGGTGGGCCGCACGCCACGCGCCACGATCATGGCGTCGAACTTGGCGCGATGATCGGCTTCTTGCCGCGCCATTTCCACGATTTCGGCCGAATCCGGGCCGCGATCGCCCATCACCGCCAGTTGCCCGGCATAGATGCGGGTGGCGCCAAATTCGCCGGCCTGGTCCACGCGGATCATGCGTGCAGTGTCGGGACGAGTCATCGCTTCAGGCTCCCTTGGCGCGGCTCTTGGCCAGCAATCCCAGGATTGCCAGCGCCGCCGGAGTGGAAAACAGGAAATTGAAGCCGGCCATGCTCACGCCCAGCATGGTCCAGGCCGGAGTATCGCAGCGCACCAGCGGCGCGGCCATGATCGCAGCCAGCGGATCGCCCTCGATATGGCTGGACGAGCAGGTGGTGAGCCCTTCCCACCAATGATACTCCACCCCGGCGTGAAACGCACCGATCACCCCGCTCGAGAGGATGCCCAGCGCAGCCAGCGCCACCAGCCAGCGCGCTTCGGGCCGGCCGCGGCGCAGCAGAGCCAGGATCGCCAGCGCGATCGCCGCCAGGTGGCCATAGCGCTGCCACCAGCACATCTCGCACGGGGGCAGGCCAAAGCCATATTGCGCCACCAGCGCGGTGCCCATGGCCACCAGCGGCACGCCCAGCGCCAGAGCATGCGCCAGCGACAGGGGAGAATTGCGAATGTCCGTGCTCATCTTCAACGTCCGCAGCCTGTATCAGCGCTTGCGCAGGGCCAGCAGCGCGCCGGGCGCCGTGCGCTTGAGCGTCTGCACCGCATAGTAGAGCTGGAAATCGTCGATGCCCTTGGCCTTCAGCTCCTCGGGCGTCATCTTGAAACGCGGATCGTCGATCTTGTCCTTCTCCAGGTCCTTGTCTTCCTTGATCTCGTTGATCAGGTGACGGCGCAGGTCGCTTTCGCGGTAGGAGCGGAGCGCGCGCTTGCGCAAGTCGGGATCGGAAATCTGCGGCACGGCGATATCGGGTTCGATCCCGCCTTCCTGCACCGAACGGCCCGAGGGCGTGTAATAACGCGCCGTCGTCAGCTTGAGCGCGGCATCCTTGCTCAGCTGGATCAGCGTCTGCACGCTGCCCTTGCCAAAGCTGCGCTGGCCCATGATCAGCGCGCGGTGCTGGTCCTGCAAGGCGCCGGCGACGATTTCCGAGGCGGAGGCCGAACCTTCGTCGATCAGCACGATCATCGGCAAGCCGCGCGCCACGTCGCCGGGGTGGGCGGAATAGATGTCGTTGTCCTGCGGATCGCGCCCGCGCTGCGAGACGATCGTGCCCTTGTCGAGGAAATCGTCGGACAGCGAGACCGCTTCATTGAGCAGGCCGCCGGGATTGCCGCGCAGATCGAGCACCACGCCGGCCAGGTTGTTGCCCAACTGGGCGCGGATCGCCTGCACGGCCTGCGCCACTTCGCTGCCCACGTTCTCGCTGAAGCTCGACACCGAGATCACCCCGATGTTGTCCTTCACCTTCCATTCCACCGGCCGCAGCTTGATCACCTGGCGGGTGAGCGTGAGATCGAGCGGCTCGTCGCGGCCCGGGCGATAGACCGTCAGCTTGATCTTGGTGCCCGGCACACCGCGCATCTGGTCCACCGCATCGTCGAGCGAGCCGCCGTAGATCAGCTTGCCATCGAGGTGGGTGATATAGTCGCCGGCCTTGATGCCGCCCAGGTCGCCCGGCGTGCCCTTCATCGGCGCGATGACCTTGACCGCGCCGTCATCGAGCGTGACCGACAGGCCCAGGCCGCCATAAGCGCCTTCGGTCTGGGTGCGCAGGTTCTCGAAATCGCGGGCTTCCAGATAGGCGCTGTGCGGATCGAGGGTGGCCAGCATGCCATCGATGGCGCCCTTGATCAGGGTGTCGTCGTCCACCGGCTCGACATAGTTTTCCTTGATCTTTTCATAGACCAGCTCGAGCTTCTGGAACTGCGGCCCGGTGCGGGAATCCACCGCCGCCAGGCCGGCCGTGGCCACGGGCAAAACCGCCACGGCCGTGACCAGGGCCGTTGCACGCAGCAGGGAAGCAAGCGGTTGTGCCATGTTTGCAATCGAACCTTAGATAGGGGGCATGCTGGCACGACGAGCGCCAATCTGCCCGCTTGTATAGCCCCGCAAGCCTGAATGCCAGATGGAGCGACACCGGATTCCCGTTTGGCCGGTGGAACCCCGGCGCGCCTTGTTGCCGATCAATTCCGCAGGGCCACCAGCGGGTTGACCGGCACGCCATCCTTGCGCAGTTCCACGCCGACCAGCGGATTGGCCGGGGCGGCGATCCCCAGGGGCGAGCCTTGCACCACGCGATCGCCCACCGCCGCATCGATCCGCCCCAGCCCCGTGACCAGCGACGTCCATCCGCCCGGATGCTCCACGATCACGATCTGGCCATAACCGCGGTAGGAACCGGCAAAGGCCACACGTCCGGCCGCCGGCGCGACGATCTGCGCCGATGGCAAGGGCGCGATGGACAGGCCTTGCGCCGGGCCCGCTGCGCTCGCTTCGGCAAAGCCGGTGACCACGCGGCCCGATACCGGCAGGATCCACACCAGCGGCGTGCCGGTGCGCAGCAGGGGATCGGCGTCTTCCACCATCAGCACCGCGCCGGGCCGGTCGGGCCGCTGCATCGGGCCGGGCAGCGCGGCCAGCAGGTCGCGCATCTGCCCATCCCGGCCCAGGCGTTCCATCAGGGCCGCCAGGTCGCGCGTTTCCTCGGCCAGGGCCAGGGCATGGTCGGCCTCGCGGCTGGCGGTGCCGCTGGCGGCACGGCTGGCAATGCGCTGGCGGCTTTCCAGCGCGGCCAGTTGCTGGCGCCGCTCGGCCAGGCCGGATTGGCTGGCGCGCAGGCGCGCCGCCTCGCTGCCAGCCTGTTCCTGCAAGGCGCGCCCGCGCACGATCGCGCCGCGCAAGGTGGCGGTGCGGCGGCGCACTTCGGGCACCATCGTTTCCAGCACCGCGCGCAGATAGACCGTGTCACGCAGCGAATCCGCGCGCAGCAGGCTGAACGCCAGCGGCCGGCGGGCAAAGAGCTGCAGCGCGGCGGTCAGCCGCACCACCGGTTCCTGCCGCGCGGCAATGCGCAGGCGCAAGTCGGCGCGCTCTTGGTCGATCAAGGCGATCTTGGCTTCGCTCAGGCGGATTTCGGCTTCGGATTGCTGGATGCGCGCAGCAATCGCGGCGGCTTCCTGCGCGGTCTTGTCGGCCGCCGCGGTGGCAGCCTGGGCCTGGGCCTCCAGCTTTTCGCCGCGGGTGCGCGCTTCGACCAGCGCGCCTTGCGCGCGGGCCAGCGCCGCAGCCGCTTCGCCCTTGGTCTGGTAGGAAGGCGCGGGATCGGCCCCGGCGATCTGCCACAGCGCCAGCGGCGCCAGCAGCAGGGCCGCAAGGACCAGCGAGCGACGCGCGTTCATGGTCCTTGCTGGCATCATCCCTCGCGGTGATAGGGGTGGCCGGCGATGATGCTGGTGGCGCGCCACAGCTGCTCGGCCAGCATCGCGCGGGCCAGCATGTGCGGCCATGTTGCCGCGCCAAATGCGATCAGCAGGTCGGCACTCTCGCGCAGGGCTTCATCGTGCCCATCGGCGGCGCCGATGAGAAAGCGTGCCTCGCGCACGCCGTCGTCACGCCAGCGGCCCAGCACTTTGGCAAATTCGCTTGAGGCCAATTGCTTGCCGCGCTCGTCCATCACCACGGTGCGGGTGGGGCTGGCGGTCACCGGCGGGACGGCGCCGCCCCGGTCGGGCAGCTCGGTCACCTTGAAGCCCCAGGTCACCCGCTTGCCATAGCGATCGACCAGTTCCGCCTCTGGCGAGCGGCCGATCTTTCCCCGGGCGATGATGTGGAGGAGCATGGATGTCCGTGTCTGGCGTTGGGCTGGGCTTCCGCCACCCCCTGGCCCCCTCCCCTGACGAGGAGGGGGAAGAGATCATCAGGCAGAGCCGGCGTCGCCGAAGCCCCACATGCGCTCCAGGTTGTAGAAGCTGCGCACTTCGGGGCGGAACAGGTGAACGACCACGTCACCGGCATCGATCAGCACCCAATCGGCGGCGGGCAGGCCTTCGATGCGCACGTGGCCATAACCGGCGTGCTTGATGCGCTCGGCCAACTTCTGCGCCATGGCAGCGACCTGGCGGGTGGAGCGACCCGATCCGATCACCATGTAATCGGCGATCGAGCTTTTGCCTTCCAGGGGGATCGACACCACGTCCTGGGCCTGGTCATCGTCCAGCGATTGCAGGACAAGGTCGAACAGGCTGGCAGGCACGCCGGCAGAAGGGGCCGAGACAGCGGCGCCGGCATCTGCCGGCTGGGGTTGGGCACTGGTCATTGGATTGCGGTGAACTCCGGTTGAAAGATGGCTATGTTCGCAACGCCCGGTCGCCCATTGCGATCCAACGACAAAACCGCCTTGCGCCAGGGCGCGCGGCGGGAAAGCCGAAGTACCGGACAGGCGTGCCGGAAAGCAGGGATGGCAGCCAGGACGCTCAGTGTCCGCTCCTTCCGCCAGGCATTTGCACGATGCGAGTGTGAGTCACATCATCGCGCAGGCCGCTTGCGGAAACGTGGTCGGCCCAATCGGGCTCTGCCTGGCGCAAGGCCGTGGCGGAGCGGGGATCGGGATCGAACCGCAGGATGACAAGCGCTGGGGCGCGAGGCATCGGATCGTGCGGGATACTGGCGTTCAGGGCGGCACCCCCTGCTGGCCCACAAACGGACCAAAGAGCGCCATCACTTTCCTGCCTGCACCGCCGGCGCCATCGGCGCAGCCATACCATGGCGGGGCTCGCCATCGCAGCGCCATCATAGCCCGGACGCGCGATAACCGCAATCGGCATGGTGCGGGCGATCCCGCGCCAGTCCCGCCAGCGGTGGAACTGGGCAAGATTATCGCTTCCCATCAACCAGATAAAGCGTCGACGCGGATAGCGGCGCACCAGCGCGCGCAGCGTATCGACGGTAAACCGGGTGCCCAGTTCGCGCTCGATCGCCGTCACCCGAATCGGCGCCCGGCGGGCCTGTCGCCGGGCCGAGACGACCCGCGCGGGCAAAGGCGCCATGCCCTGGGCGGGCTTGAGCACATTGCCCGGCGAAACCAGCCACCACACTTCGTCCAGCCCCAGCGCCGCGCGCGCAAACAGGCTCACCCGGCGGTGGCCGCCGTGCGCCGGGTTGAAGCTGCCGCCCAAAAGGCCGGTCAGCCGGGGCAAGCCGTGTTTCAGGGGCGAACCTGCCCGCTGCCGTGGACCAGCCACTTGTACGTGGTCAGCCCTTCCAGCGCGACCGGGCCGCGTGCGTGCAGCCGCCCGGTGGCAATGCCGATTTCCGCGCCCAGGCCGAATTCGCCGCCATCGGCAAACTGGCTGGAGGCGTTGTGCATCACGATGGCGCTGTCCACTTCGGCCAGGAAGCGCGCGGCTGCATCGGCATCGGCCGTCACGATCGCGTCGGTGTGGCCAGAGGAATGGCGCGCGATATGCGCCAGCGCGGCGTCCAACCCATCGACCACCGCCACCGACAGCACGGCATCGAGGTATTCGGTGTCCCAGTCGTTGTCGGCCGCGGGCACGATGCGCGGATCGATCGCGCGGGCGCGGGCATCGCCGCGCACTTCGCAGCCGGCCTCGATCAGCGGGGTGACGAGCGCAGCCGCGGCGGGATAAGTCGCGTCGATCAGCAGGGTTTCCATCGCCCCGCAGATGCCGGTGCGGCGCATCTTGGCATTGAGCACGATCGCTTCGGCCATCGCCCGGTCGGCGCCGGCATGGACGAAGGTGTGGCAAATGCCGTCAAGGTGCGCCAGCACGGGAACGCGGGCATCGGCCTGCACGCGTGCCACCAGGCTCTTGCCGCCGCGCGGCACAATCATGTCGATCAGGCCCGCAGCGGTCAGCATGGCGCCAACGGCAGCGCGATCCTGGGTGGGCATCAGTTGCACCACCTCGGCCGGCACGCCGCCTTCGACCAGGCCCGCCACCAAGGCGGCGTGGATCGCGCGATTGGAGTGGACCGCTTCGCTGCCGCCGCGCAGCAGGGCGGCATTGCCCGAACGCACGCAGAGCGCGGCTGCATCGGCCGTCACGTTGGGGCGGCTTTCGTAGATGATCCCGATCAGCCCGATCGGCACGCGCACGCGCGACAGGATCATGCCGTTGGGGCGGGTAACGCGGTCGATTTCCTGGCCTACGGGGTCGGCCAGGCTGGCCACTTGCGCCACGGCATCGGCCATGGCGGCCACGCGGCCTTCGTCCAGCTTGAGCCGGTCAAGCAGCGCCGCGGTCAACCCACGGGTGACGCCATTGGCCATGTCGATGGCATTGGCCGCCAGGATTTCCGGCGCGGCGCGGCGCAGCGCATCGGCCGCGAGCTTGAGCGCGGCTTCCTTGGCCGGCGCCGGCATGCGCGCCAGTTCACGCTGCGCAGCACGGCCAGCGCGGGCAAGGCGCTCCACCAGCTGCTCGGGAGACTCGAGGGCGATTTCCTGGGGCTTGGTCGACATAGTGGCGCGGGGCTTACCATTGCTGGCCCGCGCTGTCACGGGCGCGCGGGGCATTGCAAACGATTCATCGCCACCCAGGCACGGCCCGCCCCGGCCTGGCGCCTGCGGATTCGACTCCCGGGTTCCCGCTCGATAAGCGCCGCGCCCCAGGGGTCGTCAACACGTCTTGTCTTGCGGGGTCGCTGGAAATCTTGCCGTCTGCCAAATCCGAAGCCGCGCGCCGCGTGGGTCCCGCCCCTGCGGCCGGCGCCACGCCCGGCACCCGCCTGCGCCGCCTCCGCGCGCGCCTGGCGGCTGCGCCGACGCAGGTACGCGGCTGGTTTCCCGATCGCGAGTTCTTCATGCGCGCGCACGGCCAAGTGCGCTTCATCCGCCTGTCCGGCCGCCTGCAGATGCGCGTGGCGGCGGGCGCGGCGCTGGCCTTGCTGGTGTGGCTGGGGGTGATGATCGCCATGCTGGTCGGCCAGGTTCTTGCCCAGCGCGATCTTGCCGCCCTGCGCCAGCGCGAAGCCGCCGTGACCCAGGCCGAACAGCACATGGCCCGCACCAAGGGCGGCGTGGCCGGGGCGCTGCAAGACCTGCAGCGCCGGCAGGACATGATCGAAACCATGGTCAAGGGCCAGCTGGGCGATCTGCCGCCGGCCGAGGCCAGCGCCACCGACGGCAAGCCCTTGTCGCTCAATGGCGCGCCCGAAGCCGCCACGCTCTCGCGCCTTGCCGGGCGGCAGGCGGCCTTCGTGGCGGCGCTCACGCGCTATGCCGATGCCCGCGCCACGCAGGCCGAAACCGCCATCCGCCGCGTCGGTCTCAACCCGGCGCAAGTGGCGCCCTTGCGGCTGGCCAATCGCCGCGCCATGGGCGGCCCGCTGATCGCGCTCGGCCAGGATGATCCTGCGCTTGCCCGCCTGGGCCAGGCCATGACGCGCCTGTCCGCGCTGGAACAGGGGCTGGCGCGCCTGCCCCATGCCCTGCCCGCCAGTGCCGACTATATCTCCAGCGGCTTTGGCTATCGCGCCGATCCCTTCACCGGCGGTGGCGCGTTCCATCCCGGCCTCGATTTCAAGGGGCCGATCGGCGCGCCGATCTATGCCGCCGCCCAAGGCGTGGTCAGCTTTGCCGGCGTCCGCTCCGGCTATGGCAATTGCGTGGAAGTGGACCATGGCCAGGGCCTGGTCACGCGCTATGCCCACATGTCGCGGATCGAGGCGCGGCCCGGCCAGCGCGTCGGCCCCGGCGTGGAAATCGGCAAGATCGGTAGCACCGGCCGCTCCACCGGCCCGCATCTGCATTTCGAAGTGCGCATCGCCGATCGCCCGGTCGATCCGCGCCCCTTCCTGGAGACTCTACCCGATGTTTTCAAAGAAGCCGGCCATGACCACCCCTGATCGGGCACCGGCCACTTTCTCGGTGCTCGGCGCAGACCTGGCCGTGCGCGGCGACATCACCGCCGAGGCCGATCTGCACATCGACGGCAAGATCGAAGGCGACGTGGCCTGCGCCGCGCTGGTCCAGGGCGAAAGCAGCGTGATAACCGGCGCCATCACCGCGCGCAACGCCCGCCTGGCCGGCACGGTCAACGGCGCGGTGAGCGTGGCCGACCTGGTCATTACCCGCACCGCGCGCATCGTGGGTGACGTCGGCTATGACACGCTCACCATCGAACAGGGCGCCCGCGTGGAGGGCCGCTTTGCCCCGCGCGGCGCCAATGCCGCCGCCGCCGTGCCCGACAGCCTGATCGCGGTGCGCACTTCGGCCTGAGTACAGGCCCCTCCGCCATTGCCCCCTCCACCACCCGCTGCGCGGGCGGTCCCCCTCCCCATTGCATGGGGAGGATCTGGCAGGTCCTCCCCGCTTGGCGGGGAGGTGGCAGACCGTAGGCCTGACGGAGGGGCGAAGCCTCACCCCAGACCCGCAAACGAAAAACCCCGCCGGTCGCCCGGCGGGGTTTTCGTTTGTCAGCCATCTGACCAGGCGTCGAGGATCAGTCCTCGTCGCCCTTGATCAGGTAATCGGCCGCATCGGCATCGGTGCCGTGGGTTTCACCCTCGACAGCCGCCAGCGTATCGTTGCCGATCGCCGCTTCGGGGCCTTGGGCCAGTTCGGCGGCATGCTCTTCGGCGGCCGTGCGCGGCGCGATCAGGGCTTCCTGAAGGCGACGGTTGGCAGCGCGCAGGGCAGCGTCGCGGCTGTTGGCCGCCACGCGCATGCGGTTCATGCCAGCGCCGGTACCGGCGGGAATGAGCCGGCCGACGATGACGTTTTCCTTGAGGCCGATCAGGCTGTCGCGCTTCCCTTCGACCGCCGCCTGCGTGAGCACGCGGGTGGTTTCCTGGAACGACGCGGCAGAGATGAACGAACGCGTCTGCAGCGAAGCCTTGGTGATGCCCAGCAGCACCGGCTTGCCTTCCGCGAAGCGCGAGCCCCCCGGCAGCTTGGCGTTGGTTTCGTTCATTTCCTCAAGGTCAACCTGCTCGCCCGGCAGCAGGGTGGTGTCACCGCCATCGGTGATTTCCACCTTCTGCAGCATCTGGCGAACGATCACCTCGATGTGCTTGTCGTTGATCTTCACGCCCTGCAAGCGGTAGACTTCCTGGATTTCCGCCACGAGGTATTCCGCCAGGGCCTCGACGCCGAGAACCTCCAGAATGTCGTGCGGATCGGGCGAGCCCGAGATCAGGTTGTCGCCCTTCTTGACGTAGTCGCCTTCCTGGACGTCGATCACCTTGGACTTGGGGATCAGGTACTCGACCGGTTCGCCCTCTTCCGGGATGATCGCGATCTTGCGCTTGGCCTTGTAGTCGCGAATGAACTCGATCCGGCCCGAGATCTTGGCGATGATCGCGTTGTCCTTGGGCTTGCGCGCCTCGAACAGCTCGGCCACGCGCGGCAGACCACCGGTGATGTCGCGCGTCTTGGCGGCTTCGCGGCTGGCACGGGCCAGCACGTCACCGGCCTGGACTTCCTGGCCGTCTTCCACCGACAGGGTGGTGCCCGGCGCCATCATGTAGCGCGCGGATTCACCCGAGGCATCGTCGAGCAGGGTCAGGCGCGGACGCAGGTCTTCCTTCTTCGCGCGGCCACCGGCACGGTTTTCGGTGACGACGCGCTGGGCGATACCCGTCGCTTCGTCGACCTGTTCCGTCAGGGTGCGGCCGTCGATCAGGTCCTGGTAGCGCACGATACCGGGCTTTTCCGTGATCACCGGCAGGGTGAACGGGTCCCACTCGGCCAGGCGCTGGCCCTGGGCCACCGTCGCACCGTTTTCGTGCAGCAGGTGGGTACCATAAGGCACGCGGTGCATGGCGCGTTCGCGGCCGTCGGTATCCATGATCACGATTTCACCGTTGCGCGCCAGCGACAGGCGGCGATTGCGGCTGTCGGTGATCGTCGGGATGTCGCGATAGTGCACGGTACCGTCGCAGATCGATTCCAGGTGCGACTGTTCGTTCACCTGCGCAGCGCCACCGATGTGGAACGTGCGCATGGTCAGCTGCGTGCCGGGTTCACCGATCGACTGGGCGGCAATGACGCCGACCGCTTCACCGATGTTCACCGGCGTACCGCGCGCCAGGTCGCGGCCATAGCAGGTGCCGCACACGCCCTGGGGCGCTTCGCAGATCAGCGGCGAACGGATGCGGGCCGATTGTACGCCGGCCGCTTCGATGCGCGCCACGGCGGCTTCATCCAGCAGCGTGCCCTTTTCGCAGATCACCTTGCCGGTCTTGGCCTCGATCATGTCCTCGGCCAGGGTGCGGCCCAGGATACGTTCGCCCAGCGAAGCGATGGTCGAACCGCCCTGCACGATCGCGCGCATTTCCAGCGCCCGCTCGGTGCCGCAATCGTTCACCGTCACCACGCAGTCCTGCGACACATCGACCAGACGGCGGGTCAGGTAACCCGAGTTCGCCGTCTTGAGCGCGGTATCGGCCAGGCCCTTACGCGCGCCGTGGGTCGAGTTGAAGTATTCAAGGACGGTCAGGCCTTCCTTGAAGTTCGAGATGATCGGGGTTTCGATGATCTCGCCCGAAGGCTTGGCCATCAGCCCGCGCATACCCGCCAGCTGCTTCATCTGGGTTGGCGAACCACGCGCGCCCGAGTGGCTCATCATGTAGATCGAGTTGATCGGCTTTTCACGGCCGTGCTCGTCGCTCGGCGTGGCGCGGATCTCGTCCATCATGGCGTTGGCCACCTGGTCGCCGCAACGGCTCCAGGCGTCGATCACCTTGTTGTACTTTTCCTGCTGGGTGATCAGGCCGTCCTGGTACTGCTGCTCATAGTCCGCGACCAGTTCCTTGGTCTCGGCCACGAAAGCGTCCTTGGTGGCGGGGATGATCATGTCGTCCTTGCCGAACGAGATGCCCGCCTTGAACGCGTTGCGGAAGCCCAGGCTCATGATCGCGTCGGCGAAAAGGACCGTCTCCTTCTGGCCGGTGTGGCGATAGACCTGGTCGATGACGTCGGCGATTTCCTTCTTGGTGAGCAGGCGGTTGACCAGCTCGAAGGGCACCGTGTGGCTCTTGGGCAGGCACTCGCCGATCAGCATGCGGCCCGGCGTGGTTTCATACCGCTTGAGATAGGTCTTCCCGTTCTCGTCGGTCTGCGGCACGCGCGCCACGATCTTGGTGTGCATGGTGACCGCGCCAGCGAACAGCGCCTGGTGCACTTCGGCCATGTCGGCCAGCAGCATGCCTTCGCCCGGCTCGCCCTTGCGATCCATCGACAGGTAATAGAGGCCCAGCACCATGTCCTGCGAAGGCACGATGATCGGCTTGCCGTTGGCGGGCGAGAGGATGTTGTTGGTCGACATCATCAGCACGCGCGCTTCGAGCTGGGCTTCCAGCGAAAGCGGCACGTGGACGGCCATCTGGTCCCCGTCGAAGTCGGCGTTGAAGGCCGAGCAGACGAGCGGGTGCAGCTGGATCGCCTTGCCTTCGATCAGCACGGGTTCGAAGGCCTGGATGCCCAGGCGGTGCAGCGTGGGCGCACGGTTGAGCATGACCGGGTGTTCGCGGATCACCTCGTCCAGGATGTCCCAGACTTCCTTGCGTTCCTTTTCCACCCACTTCTTGGCCTGCTTCAGGGTCATCGACAGACCCTTGGCGTCAAGACGCGCGTAGATGAACGGCTTGAACAGCTCGAGCGCCATCTTCTTGGGCAACCCGCACTGGTGCAGCTTGAGTTCCGGCCCGGTCACGATGACCGAACGGCCCGAATAGTCGACGCGCTTGCCAAGCAGGTTCTGGCGGAAGCGGCCCTGCTTGCCCTTGAGCATGTCGGACAGCGACTTGAGCGGACGCTTGTTGGCGCCGGTGATCACGCGGCCACGGCGGCCATTGTCGAACAGCGCGTCGACCGCTTCCTGCAGCATGCGCTTTTCGTTGCGCACGATGATGTCGGGCGCGCGCAGCTCGATCAGGCGCTTCAACCGGTTGTTGCGGTTGATCACGCGGCGATAGAGGTCGTTCAGGTCCGAAGTGGCGAAGCGGCCACCGTCGAGCGGCACCAGCGGGCGCAGTTCGGGCGGAATGACCGGCACCACGTCGAGGATCATCCATTCCGGGCGGTTGCCGGAATCGATGAACGATTCCACCACCTTGAGGCGCTTGATGATCTTCTTGGGCTTGAGCTCCGACTTGGTCTCGGCGAGTTCCTTGAGCAGGTCTTCGCGCTCCTGGACCATGTCGAGGTCCATGAGCATGTGCTTGACTGCCTCGGCGCCGATGCCGGCCGAAAAGGCGTCTTCGCCATATTCGTCCTGCGCATCGAGCAGTTCGTCTTCGGTCAGCAGCTGGTAGCGTTCAAGCGGGGTGATGCCCGGCTCGATGACCACGTAGCTTTCGAAGTAGAGGATGCGTTCGAGCTGCTTGAGCTGCATGTCGAGCAGCAGGCCGATGCGCGAGGGCAGCGACTTGAGGAACCAGATGTGCGCAACCGGGGCGGCCAGTTCGATGTGGCCCATGCGCTCGCGGCGCACCTTGGTCACGGTCACTTCCACGCCGCACTTTTCGCAGACGACGCCCTTGTACTTCATGCGCTTGTACTTGCCGCACAGGCACTCGTAGTCCTTCACGGGGCCGAAGATGCGGGCGCAGAACAGGCCGTCACGCTCGGGCTTGAACGTGCGGTAGTTGATCGTTTCCGGCTTCTTGATTTCGCCGAAGGACCAGCTGCGGATGCGCTCGGGCGAGGCCAGGCCGATCTGGATCTGGTCGAACGTTTCGGGCTTGGGCAGCTGGTTGGTGAATTTGGTCAGGTCGTTCATTGCGTGATCCTCACTGGGAGGGAAATCCTGTGCATGCGGCTAGCCGGGGCGGCGGCAGCGGGGGATGCAAACCCCGCCGCCGCGCCAAACCGGCTTATTCGGCTGCCTCGGCCAGGCCGTCCTCGTCGCCTTCGTCGTCGAGCGACGAGAGTTCGACGTTGAGACCCAGGCTGCGCATTTCCTTGACCAGCACGTTGAAGCTTTCGGGAATGCCGGCCTCGAACGTATCGTCACCCTTGACGATCGCTTCATAGACCTTGGTACGGCCGACAACGTCGTCGGACTTGACCGTGAGCATTTCCTGCAGCGTGTAGGCCGCGCCATAGGCCTGGAGCGCCCAGACCTCCATTTCCCCGAAGCGCTGGCCACCGAACTGGGCCTTGCCGCCCAGCGGCTGCTGGGTGACGAGGCTGTAGGGGCCGATCGAACGGGCGTGGATCTTGTCGTCCACCAGGTGGTGCAGCTTGAGCACGTACTTGCAGCCTACGGTGACCTTGCGGTCAAAGGCTTCGCCGGTGCGGCCGTCATACAGCGTCACCTGGCCGGATTCGTCCAACCCGGCCTTGCGCAGCATGGCGGTCACGTCGGCTTCCACGGCGCCGTCGAACACCGGCGATCCCATCGGCACGCCGTTGCGCACGTTCTGGGCCAATTCGACGATTTCGCTGTCGCTGCGTGCCTTGATCTCTTCGACGTAGTTGTCGCCATAGATGTCGAGCAGCAGTTCGCGCACCGCTTCGGGCGGCTCACCGGCCTGCGGATCGGGATTGGCTTCGCGCCAGGCGTCGAGCGCCGCCCCGATCTTGTGGCCCAGGCCGCGTGCGGCCCAGCCCAGGTGGGTTTCGAAGATCTGCCCGACGTTCATGCGCGAAGGCACGCCCAGCGGGTTGAGCACGAAATCGACCGGGGTGCCGTCTTCCAGGAAGGGCATGTCTTCCTGGGGCAGGATGCGGCTGATGATGCCCTTGTTGCCATGGCGGCCGGCCATCTTGTCGCCCGGCTGCAGCTTGCGCTTCACCGCCACGAAGACCTTGACCATCTTGAGCACGCCCGGCGCCAGTTCGTCGCCGCGCTCCAGCTTTTCCTTGCGGTCCTCGAACTTCTCCTGGATCGCCTTGATCGCGGTGTCGTACTGGCCCTTGGTCGCTTCGAGCTGCTGCTGGCGCAGATCGTCGGCCACGGCGAACTTCCACCATTCGTGGCGTTCCACGTCGGCCAGGATCTGCTCGTCGATTTCAACGCCCTTCTTGATGCCCTTGGGCGCGGCGGTGGCCACCTGGCCCAGCAGCATGTCCTTCAGGCGGTTGAAGGTCGCACGGTTCAAAATCGCGCGCTCGTCTTCGCGGTCCTTGGCGAGGCGTTCGATTTCCTCGTTCTGGATGGCGCGGGTACGGTCGTCGATCTCGATGCCGTGGCGGTTGAACGTGCGCACGTCCACGATCGTGCCCGAAACGCCCGGCGGCAGGCGCAGCGAGGTATCGCGCACGTCAGACGCCTTTTCGCCAAAGATCGCGCGAAGCAGCTTTTCTTCCGGCGTCATCGGGGATTCGCCCTTGGGCGTGATCTTGCCGACGAGGATGTCACCGGGGTGCACTTCGGCGCCCACGTAGACGATGCCCGCTTCGTCGAGGTTGCGCAGCGCTTCCTCGCCCACGTTGGGAATGTCGCGGGTGATGTCTTCGGGCCCAAGCTTGGTGTCGCGGGCCATGACTTCGAACTCCTCGATGTGGATCGAGGTGAAGACGTCTTCCTTGACGATGCGCTCGCTGATCAGGATCGAGTCTTCGTAGTTGTAGCCGTTCCAGGGCATGAACGCGACGAGCACGTTGCGCCCGAGGGCCAGTTCGCCGAACTCAGTCGAGGGGCCGTCAGCCAGGATATCGCCCTTTTCGACGATATCGCCCACGCTCACCAGCGGACGCTGGTTGATGCAGGTGGACTGGTTGGAGCGCTCGAACTTCTGCAGGGTGTAGATGTCCACGCCCGACTTGCCGGGTTCGACATCGCCGGTCACGCGGATCACGATACGCGTCGCGTCCACCTGGTCGACGATCCCACCGCGCAGCGCGGCGATCGCGGCGCCCGAATCGCGCGCCACGGTTTCTTCCATGCCGGTGCCCACGAACGGCGCGTCGGCCTTGACCAGCGGCACCGCCTGGCGCTGCATGTTCGAGCCCATCAGCGCGCGGTTGGCGTCGTCGTTTTCCAGGAACGGAATGAGCGAGGCGGCCACCGAAACGAGCTGCTTGGGGCTGACGTCCATCAGCGTCACGGTTTCGCGCGGCGCCATCACGAATTCGCCGTTCTGGCGGGCCGAAACCAGTTCTTCCACGAACGAGCCGTCGCCGGTGATTTCGGCCGAAGCCTGCGCCACCGTGTGCTTCTGCTCTTCCATGGCCGAAAGGTAGACCACTTCCGACGAAACCTTGCCATCCAGCACCTTGCGGTACGGCGTTTCGATGAAGCCGTACTTGTTGACGCGGGCAAAGGTCGAGAGCGAGTTGATCAGGCCGATGTTCGGCCCTTCGGGCGTTTCGATCGGGCAGATGCGGCCATAGTGCGTGGGGTGAACGTCGCGCACTTCGAAGCCGGCGCGTTCACGCGTCAGACCGCCCGGCCCGAGGGCCGAGACGCGGCGCTTGTGCGTCACTTCCGACAGCGGGTTGGTCTGGTCCATGAACTGCGACAGCTGCGAGGAGCCGAAGAATTCACGCACCGCGGCCACCGCCGGCTTGGCGTTGATCAGGTCGTTGGGCATCACGGTCGACACGTCGACCGAGCTCATGCGTTCCTTGACCGCGCGTTCCATGCGCAGCAGGCCGACGCGGTACTGGTTTTCCAGCAACTCGCCCACCGAACGCACGCGACGGTTGCCGAGGTTGTCGATGTCGTCGACTTCGCCCTTGCCGTCCTTGAGGTTCACCAGTTCCTTGACCACGGCGAGGATGTCCTCGGTGCGCAGGGTGGTGATCGTGTCGGGGCAGTCCAGGCCCAGGCGCATGTTCAGCTTGACGCGGCCCACGGCCGAAAGGTCATAGCGGTCGGCGTCGAAGAACAGGCCGTCGAACAGGGCTTCGGCGGTTTCGCGCGTCGGCGGTTCGCCGGGGCGCATCACGCGATAGATGTCGGCCAGGGCGTGGTCGCGATCTTCGGCCTTGTCGGCCTTCATCGTGTTGCGGATCCACGGGCCGGTGCTGACGTGGTCGATGTCGAGCAGGTCGAGCTGGTCCACCCCGGCGCGGTCGAGCACGTCAAGGTTTTCCGGCGCCACTTCATCGCCGGCTTCGATCCAGATGCGGCCGGTCGATTCGTCGATCAGGTCCTTGGCGGCATAGCGACCAAAGATTTCCTCGGTCGGGATCAGCAGCGACTGCAAGCCGTCCTTGGCCGCCTTGTTGGCAGCGCGGGGGCTGATCTTCTGGCCGGCCGGGAACACCACTTCGCCCGAAGCGGCATCGACGATGTCGAACGTGGGCTTGGCGCCGCGCCACTGGTCGAGCACGAAAGGCACCTTCCAGCCGCCTTCGGCGCGCACCCAGGTGACCTTGTTGTAGAAGTGGTCGAGGATCTGCTCGCCATTGAGGCCCAGGGCATAGAGCAGCGCGGTGACCGGCAGCTTGCGCTTGCGGTCGATACGCACGTTGACGATGTCCTTGGCGTCGAATTCGAAATCGAGCCACGAGCCGCGATAGGGAATGACGCGCGCGGCAAACAGGTACTTGCCCGAAGAGTGCGTCTTGCCGCGGTCATGGTCGAACAGCACGCCCGGCGAACGGTGCATCTGCGACACAATCACGCGCTCGGTGCCGTTGATGATGAAGGTGCCGTTGTCGGTCATGAGCGGGATATCGCCCATGTAGACGTCCTGCTCCTTGATATCGATGAGGCTCTTGGTCTCGGTTTCGGCGTCCACTTCGAACGTCGCGAGCTTGAGCGTCACCTTCATCGGCGCAGCATAAGTGATGCCGCGCTGGCGGCATTCGTTCACGTCGTACTTGGGCGCTTCCAGCACATAGCCGTCGCGCTCCTTGATATCGAGGCTGGCCGTGCCGGCGAAATCCTGGATCGGGAACACCGAACGCAGCGTCTTTTCCAGGCCCGAGACATAGCCCGTGGCCGGATCGGAGCGCAGGAACTGCTCGTACGATTCGCGCTGAACCTCGATCAGGTTCGGCATCTGCACCACTTCGTGGATGTCGCCGAAGATCTTGCGGATGCGCTTCTTCAGGCCGGCGCGGGCTGGAGCCTTGGTTGCCATGGGAGGTTTATGCCTCTTTGCTAAGTCGGGCCGGTGCAGACCGGCGGAAATTCTGCCATGCGCGGCGATTGGCACGGCATGAACGCAAAAGAGGCCACGTTGCCCAGGGAACCCTTGTCCGGATACCCATGGCCCGCAGCCTTCGCGTCATGCCGATGCCCGCTGCCTCCTTCCGTGAACCTTCCCCCGCGCATGGGAAAGTCTTGCTCGAAGCAGCAGGTGTTGCATCGCCATATAGGCTTTGGCCCGGGCAAAGTCAAAGGGGCGCGCCACACTTGCGCCGCCTGCGCGCCGGCCAACTGTAATTAATTCTAAAGAACCCCCATTTTAGCGCTAAAATCATCGTCAGGGCGGGCCAGTCGTTTGCGTTCTGTTTACCCTGATCCCATAGGCAGGACGCGCGTGCAGCAAAGCCTGCGCAAGCCCCCCTCTCGCTTGCCGGATTCATGAACGACAGATTCGCCTTCATCTTGCCGGTCATGCAGGTTGCCTTCGGCGTTGCCGCCGTGTTGGCCGGCCGCTGGCGGGTGTCCAGCGCCGGCTGGTGGGCGGGCGGCTTTCTCTGCAGCGCCAGTGGCTTTGCCATGCCGGCACTGGCCCTGCTGATGCCGGTGGAAGGGCGCGCGATTGCCGCCACCGCCGTGTTTGCCGCGGCGTTCTTCTGTTTCGGCCAGGCCCTGTGCGAACATTTCGGCCTGCGCCGCAACCACATGGCGTTGCGCGCCGCGATTGCCGTGGGCAGCACGGCGGCGAGCGCCTGGGGCGTGGCCGCCGACAGCCTGCGCCTGCACCTGGTGGCGTCCGACGTGGGCTGCGCGCTGCTGCTGGCCGTGCCGCTGCTGCTTGCCCGCGGGCGCACCCGGCGCAGCGGCGATCGCGCCCTGGTGGCGATGAGCTGGGTGGTGGTGACCGATTGCACGCTGCGCGTGATCGCCATTCGCTGGCTGGCCAGTGGCGGCATCGCCAATTTCCCCGTCACGGCTTATGCCTTCTGGTACCAGGTCACCGGCTCCCTCATCGGGGTGGCGTTCGCCATGGCGGCGCTCGCCTCGGTCATGATCGGCGTGCTCATGCGCTATCGCGACTGGGCGATCTGCGATCCGCTGACGGGGCTGCTCAACCGTCGCGGCTTTGACGAAGCGCTGGCCGGGCGCAGCAGCCACGAGCGCGCCGGCGCCGCGGTGATCGTGTGCGACATCGACCACTTCAAGGCCGTCAACGATCGCTTTGGCCACCACCGCGGCGACGAAGTGATCGCGCAGATGGCTGCCGCGGTCGATGCGCACCTGCCCGCCCGCGCCTTTGCCGCCCGCTTTGGCGGAGAGGAATTCGTGATCTACCTGCCCCAGGGTGCGCTCGGCAGTGGTGGCGCGGCCAATGCCGCCGCCGATCTGGCCGAATCGGTGCGGCGCGATTTTGCCCTGCGCGCACAACGCCTGCTTGGCCGCGATTTTCCGGTCACCGCCAGCTTTGGCGTCTCGGGCGTGGGCGTGGGCGAAACCACGCTCGATCCCGCGCTGCGCCGCGCCGACCAGGCGCTGTACCAGGCCAAGAGCGCGGGGCGAAACTGCTGCGTGGTCAAGGCCGCCCCTGCCGCCTCCGGCCCGGCCGCGCGCGCCGGTTATGCCGGAACCGCCACCGCCCCGGCATAACCGACGGCTTGGCCGCGCGCCGCGCCGTCCCGGCACGGCTTGACTCCCTGCCCGCATCTGCTAGGGGCCGCACCCGAACGACGGCTTTGCCTGTCGCTCATCCGTCCGAGACCGTCGGTGCCTGGCTGCCAGGCTTAATTTCCGACCTAGGCGGGGAAAAGAGATTTCACGGCCGCGCGCTCCGTTTTCGGATCGTGGCGCCCACCGCGGTGGTTTTCCCCCGCGCAACCTCCTTCCCTTGTCGAACGGACTCGCCCCAGGTCGCTTGCGGCCCGGGACAAACGTAGCCGGCTGCACGGGGGCTCGCCCCTCGCGCGGCCATTGTGAAGGAGTAAGGCATGGATCGTTCGCAAAAAGCCGAATCGGTCGCTTTCCTCAACGAGGTCTTCTCCGAGGCCGGCGCGGTGGTTGTCACCCGCAACCTCGGCATGACGGTGGCCCAGTCCACCGCCCTGCGCACGAAGATCCGCGAGGCCGGTGCGACCTACAAGGTTGCGAAGAACCGTCTTGCCAAGCTTGCCATCCAGGGCACCGATTACGAAGGCATTGGTGATTTCTTCACCGGGCCGACCGCCATCGCTGCCTCGGCTGATCCCGTCGCCGCCGCCAAGGTGATCGTCGAGTTCGCCAAGACCACCGACAAGATCGAAATCGTCGGTGGCGGGATGGGTTCGCAGGTTCTCAGCCCCGATGGTGTCAAGGCCCTGGCCACGATGCCCTCGCTCGATGAACTGCGTGCCAAGCTTATCGGTCTCGTCCAGGCTCCGGCCACGAAGATCGCCCAGCTCACCACCGCTCCGGCGGCGAAGCTGGCGCGCGTCTTCAACGCCTATGCCGAGAAGGACGCGGCCTGAGCCGGTTCAAACGACTTCTGCCCGAGCGTGCCGCACCGTGCGGCATCCGGGCGCCACATATTAACGGAGTGAAACATCATGGCCGATATCGCCAAGCTCGTTGAAGAACTGTCGCAGCTCACCGTTCTCGAAGCTGCCGACCTTGCCAAGGCTCTGGAAGAAGCATGGGGCGTGAGCGCCGCTGCTGCCGTGGCCGTGGCCGCTGCCCCCGCCGGTGAAGCAGCTCCCGCTGCTGAAGAAAAGACCGAATTCGACGTCATCCTGACCGGCGACGGCGGCAAGAAGATCCAGGTCATCAAGGAAGTCCGCGCGATCACCTCGCTCGGCCTGACCGAAGCCAAGGCCCTGGTCGAAGGCGCTCCCAAGGCCGTCAAGGAAGGCGTGTCGAAGGCTGAAGCCGAAGAAATCAAGAAGAAGATCGAAGAAGCCGGCGGCACCGTCGAAATCAAGTAATCTTCTTCGGGTTCTTCCCGACGAAAAAGAGAAAGGGCGGGCCGCAGGGCTCGCCCTTTTTCTTTGTGCCAAATGCCCCTCCACCACCGCTTCGCGGCGGTCCTCCTCCCCATTGCATGGGGAGGACATTGATCCTCCCAATCGCGTAGCGATGGGCAGGGGACCGCCCGCGCAGCGGATGGTGGAGGGGCTTTTTCCAAAACTTTCAGGCGAAATTCAGGTCCATGCGCGCTAGGCCCTTGGCCATGCCAGCCCCCCGTCTCGAAAAACCGCTCGCCGCCGCCAGGAACCTGCAACCGCGCATGGCCGCGCTGGGCGGGGCGCTGGCGCTGGGCCTGGCCGCCATATTCTTCGCGCGCGCCGGGGAAGCCGCCCAGGCGCTGTTCACCCGCCTGGTCACCGCCTATCCGCTGGCACCGATCGTGCTGACCCCGGCGATTTTCGTGGGCGTGACCTGGCTCACCCGGCACCGCTGGCCCGCCGCGCGTGGCTCGGGCATTCCCCAGGTCATGGCCGCGGCCGAGGCGCCGCACCATCCCGCCATGGCGCCGCTGCTGTCGCTGCGCACCGCGCTGGCCAAGGTGGCTGGCACCCTGGCCATGCTGCTGGGCGGGGCATCGGTTGGCCGTGAAGGGCCCACCGTGCAATTGAGCGCGGCAATCATGGTCGCGGTGCATCGCTGGCTGCGCGTGCCGATCGGTGCCGGGGTGATCATCGCCGGGGGCGCGGCCGGGGTGGCGGCGGCGTTCAACACGCCGCTGGCCGGGGTCGCTTTCGCCATCGAAGAGCTGGCTTCCGCCTTTGAACAGCGCCTGGCGCTGCTGGTCATGCTGGCCGTGATGACGGCGGGCCTGGTCAGCCTCGGCCTGGCGGGCGACTATGTCTATTTCGGCGCGATGAGCCAGCATGTGCCGATCGTGCCCGCGCTGATCGCCGCGCTGGGCGCGGGCGTGGCCGGAGGCTTGGCCGGGGGGCTGTTTGCCCGCGTGCTCAGCCGCTTTGGCACCATCGACCATGGCTGGATCGGCGCCTTGCGCGCGCGTCCCGTGGCGCTGGCCGCCGGGCTTGGCCTGATCGTGGCGGTGGTGGGCGTGGCCACGCAGGGCCTTGGCCCTGGCGGGCCGGCTTCGGGTGGTTTGGCCTGGGGCACCGGCTATGGCACCACGCGGGGCCTGCTCTCGGGCGCCGATACGTCGCTGTGGTTCGGCCCGGCCAAGTTCGTGACTTCGCTTGCCACTGCGCTCAGCGGCGCGCCGGGCGGCATCTTTGCGCCCTCGCTCTCGGTCGGCGCCGGGCTGGGCCAGTGGGTGGGCCTGCTGTTTCCGCCCGAATATTCCGGCGCCGTCGCCATGCTGGGCATGATCGCCTACTTTGCCGGCGTCACCCGCGCGCCGCTCACGGCCGTGATCATCGTGATGGAAATGACCGCCGATCGCGCGATGATCCTGCCGCTGTTCGCCGCCGCCCTGGTGGCCGACCAGGTGAGTGCGCAAGTCTGTCCGGAAAAGCTCTATCACGCGCTCAGCCACGCCTTTCGCGCACCTGCGGGCGATGCCGGCTCGCCCCAAAAGACGCACTGACTTTTCCTTTCCCCCGCGCCGCCCAGCCCCTATGGCCGGCGGCATGACCGCAGCCACGCTTCCCACTTCGCCCGATCTGGCCGGGCCCCATGCCGCCAGCGAATGGCGCGAGATGTTGCGCCTGGCAGCGCCGCTGGTGGGCGCAAACCTGTTGCAGATGGCGGTCTTTGCCGTGGACGTGCTGTTCGTGGCGCGCCTGGGGGCAGAGGCACTGGCGGCGTCTTCGCTGGCCGTTTCCATCTTCGGCCTGCTGATCTGGAGCCTGACCGGCCTGGTCGGCGCCACCTCGCCCCTGATCGCCGCCGAACTCGGCCGCCGCCGCCACGCGGTGCGCGAAGTGCGCCGCACCGTGCGGATGGGGGGCTGGGTGGGCCTGATCGCCGCGCTGGTGGCCATGGCGCTGTGCCAGCTGGGCGGGCCGCTGCTGCGCGCCACCGGGCAGAGCGAGGCGGTGGTGGTGCGCGCCGTGCCGTTCCTCACGGTCCTTTCGCTGGCCTGCGTGCCGGCGGTGCTCGCCTCGCTGCTGCGCACGGTGGTGTCCACCCTGGGACGGCCGGGCATCGGCACGGCGATCACCGCGCTGGCCGTGGCGGTCAACGCCACAGGCAACTGGATCTTCGTCTATGGCCACGCCGGCATGCCGGCGCTCGGCCTGATGGGCTCGGCCTGGTCCAGCGTGATCACCAGCAGCGCAATGCTCGCCGCCTATGCCATGGTGCTGCGGTTCGATCGGCGGCTGCACCGCTATCGCCTGCTGGGCCGGTGGTGGCGCGCGGAATGGCGCCGCTTTGCCGACGTGTGGAAGATCGGCCTGCCGATCTGCGCCACGATCGTGGCCGAAGCCGGCTTGTTCAACGGGGCCGCGTTGCTGATCGGGCGGATCGGCGAACTGCAACTCGCGGCGCACACCGTCGCGCTGCAACTGGCCGGCATGACGTTCCAGGTGCCGTTCGGGCTGGGCCAGGCCGCCACGATCCGCGTGGGGCTGGCCTATGGCGCGCGCGACCATGCCGGGATCGCCCGCGCCGGGTGGACGGCCCTGGGCATGAGCGTGGGCTTCATGGCCACGACGGCCGCGTTGATGCTGGCGATGCCGCGCTTCTTTCTCGGCCTCTATATCGACGTGACCGATCCGGCCAATGCCGCGCTGGTGGGCTTTGCCCTGCAGTTCTTGGTGGTGGCGGCCGCGTTCCAGCTTTTCGATGGCGCCCAGGCCACCTGCGGCGCGGTGCTGCGCGGCCTGCAGGATACCCGCGTGCCGATGACCATCGCCATCTTCGGCTATTGGGTGCCGGGCCTGTTCACCGCGATCGGCCTGGGGCTGTATACGCCGCTCGGCGGCATGGGCGTGTGGCTGGGGCTGCTGGCCGGGCTGGTCTGCGTGGCGGCGCTGCTGCTGTGGCGCTGGCACAACCGGGCAAGGCTGGGCCTGCTGCCGTGATCGGCGCCTGATCGCGCGCCGATCGCGCCAGGGCGCTTGTCCCGCCATGGCACCGCCCCGGCGCGCCAAGGCCCCATCCATTCATTTTGGCGAAAAGAATCTGTGCCACGACGCTTGACGCTCCTCCGGCATCCACCCATATGCGGGCCGCTGGCACTCTTGACCTAAGAGTGCCAGCGCAGATTTTCTGATTGGAAGAGGGAGCAACCCATGACTTTCCGTCCGCTGCACGACCGCGTGCTGGTGCGCCGCGTCGAAGCCGAGGAAAAGACCGCCGGCGGGATCATCATCCCCGACAGCGCCAAGGAAAAGCCCGCCGAGGGCGAAATCGTTGCCGTTGGTACGGGCGCCCGCGCCGAGAACGGCACGATCACCCCGCTCGACGTCAAGGTGGGCGATCGCGTGCTGTTCGGCAAGTGGTCGGGCACCGAAGTGAAGGTGTCGGGCGAAGACCTGCTGATCATGAAGGAATCGGACATCCTCGGCGTGATCGGCTGATCCACCGGATTTCCTGATTTTCTACCCTTAGAATTCAAAGGAACAGAGCAATGGCTGCCAAGGACGTACGCTTTTCGCGCGACGCGCGCGAACGCATCCTCAAGGGCGTCGACATTCTCGCCGACGCCGTGAAGGTCACGCTGGGCCCCAAGGGCCGCAACGTCGTGATCGACAAGAGCTTCGGCGCGCCGCGCATCACCAAGGACGGTGTTTCGGTCGCCAAGGAAATCGAACTCAAGGACAAGTTCGAGAACATGGGCGCCCAGATGCTGCGCGAAGTGGCATCGAAGGCCAACGACAAGGCCGGTGACGGCACCACCACCGCCACCGTGCTGGCCCAGGCCATCGTGCGCGAAGGCATGAAGTCGGTTGCCGCCGGCATCAACCCGATGGATCTCAAGCGCGGCATCGACATCGCCGTGACCAAGGTCGTCGAAAACCTCAAGGCCCGCTCCACCCCGGTGGCCGGCTCGGCCGAAATCGCCCAGGTCGGCATCATCTCGGCCAACGGTGACGTGGAAGTCGGCGAAAAGATCGCCGAAGCCATGGAAAAGGTCGGCAAGGAAGGCGTGATCACCGTGGAAGAGGCCAAGGGCCTCGAATTCGAACTCGATGTCGTCGAAGGCATGCAGTTCGACCGCGGCTACCTGTCGCCCTACTTCATCACCAATCCCGAAAAGATGGTGGTGGAACTCGAAAACCCCTACATCCTGATCCACGAGAAGAAGCTCTCGTCGCTGCAGTCGCTGCTGCCGATCCTGGAAGCCGTGGTGCAGTCGGGCCGTCCGCTGCTGATCATTGCCGAAGACATCGAAGGCGAAGCGCTGGCCACCCTGGTGGTCAACAAGCTGCGCGGTGGCCTCAAGATCGCCGCCGTCAAGGCGCCGGGCTTCGGTGACCGTCGCAAGGCCATGCTGGGCGACATCGCCACGCTGACCGCCGGCGAAATGATCTCGGAAGACCTCGGCATCAAGCTCGAGAGCGTCACGCTCGGCATGCTCGGCCAGGCCAAGAAGGTCACCATCGACAAGGACAACACCACGATCGTCGACGGCGCTGGCGCTGCCGAAGACATCAAGGCCCGTGTCGAGCAGATCCGCGCGCAGATCGAAGTCACCACTTCGGACTACGACCGCGAAAAGCTGCAGGAACGCCTGGCCAAGCTGGCTGGCGGCGTGGCCGTGATCAAGGTTGGCGGTGCCACCGAAGTCGAAGTCAAGGAACGCAAGGACCGCGTTGACGACGCCCTCCACGCCACCCGCGCTGCGGTGGAAGAAGGCATCGTGACCGGCGGCGGCACGGCTCTGCTCTATGCCACCCGCGCTCTCGAAGGCCTCACCGGTGCCAACGAAGACCAGACCCGCGGCATCGACATCGTCCGCAAGGCGATCACCGCGCCGGTCAAGCAGATCGCTGAAAACGCCGGCAACGACGGCGCCGTCGTGGCGGGCAAGCTGCTCGACCAGACCGACGAAGGCATCGGCTTCAACGCCGCTACCGAAGTCTATGAAAACCTGAAGGCTGCCGGCGTGATCGACCCCACCAAGGTCGTGCGCACCGCGCTCCAGGATGCGGCCTCGGTCGCCGGCCTGCTGATCACCACCGAAGCGGCGATCAGCGAACGTCCGGAAGACAAGCCTGCCCCGGCCGGCATGCCCGGCGGCATGGGCGGCATGGGCGGCATGGACTTCTAAGTCCAAGCCCAAGGCTGACAAAAAGGAAGGGCCGCCCGGGAAACCGGGCGGCCCTTTCCTGTTCCTGAAAGCCACAAAAAAGCCCCCTCCTCTTCAGAGGAGGGGGTTGGGGGTGGTGGAAACCTCAAGCCCCCGTTTCAGCAATACGAAAATTTCACAGGACCGAAATCACACCCGATTGGCCCGGGCAATCGCCCCCAGCACTGCCGCGCTCGGCTTGGGCGTGCGGGCGAAGGTGACGGGATCATAGCTCGCCAGGCCGAACTTGGGCTTGTAACCAAAGATCCATTCGAAATTGTCGATCAGGCTCCAGTGGCAATAGCCCATGACCGGCACGCCGTCGTCGATCGCGGCTTTCAGATGGGTGAGCGCGGCGGGGATGAACGCGGCGCGGATGCTGTCGTCATCGGTGCCCACGCCATGTTCCGAGACCAGGATCGGCACGCCCGTGGCCGCATGGGCATAGCGCACCGCGCCGGCCAGCGAGGGCGCCCATACTTCGCTGCCCGACCAGTTGCGCACCGCGTCCTGCGGCGCCGGCAGGCGGCCCTCGGCGCCCCACAGCGCGCGTTCATAGTTCTGCACGCCGATGAAGTCGTCGCCCTTGGCCACGTCCAGCCAGGTGCCGTACATCTGCTGGCGGCGCATATCGCGCTGCGAGCCCTTGCCCACCGCCTGATCGTCCATCATCGCCAGCGAAAAACCCACCGGCAGCTTGGGCGCCGCAGCCTTGATCGCCGCCTTGCCGGCCTTGTGCGCAGCCAGCAGCCCGCGCTGCAGATCGGGCAGGTCATCCTTGCCGGCCACGTTGGCGCAAAGGAAGCGCGGCACGCCCAGTCGCTTGGCGGCGGTTTCCAGCGTCAGCTTCTGGATGTCCCACAACTGGGGCGGGACATTGGCGTTCTGCAACAGCAGCAGGATGTTGGGCTCGTTGAACGTGATCGCGGCGTGGATGCGGTTCCCAAAATGGCGCGCGGCCTTATCGGTAAAGCGGGCGAACAGGTCGGCGCTTTCGGGATTCGCCCAGCCGCCTTGCGCGGAAAACCAGCGCGGCGCGGTGAAGTGGCTGAAGGTGACCACCGGCGCCAGCCCGCGCGCGCGGCAGCCATCGATGACGCGCGCATAGTGATCGAGCATGGCCTGCGAGAACAGGCCCTTTTCCGGCTCGATCCGCGCCCATTCGATGCCGAAGCGATAAGTGTTGAGCCCGATTGCCTTGGCCAGGTCGAGATCCTGCTCCCACAGCAGCAAGCTGTTGGCCGCATCGCCCGAAGGCGCGGCAAAGACCGTGGGCTGCTGGTTTTCGATGAACCACAGGTCGCTGGCGGTGTTGTTGCCCTCGATCTGGTGCGGCGCGGTGGAGGCGCCCCACAGGAAGCCCTGCGGGAACTGGGGTGAAGCGGCAGCGCCCTTGGCGGCCTTGGCACTCACCCGGCCCAGCGCAGGCGCGGAGGTGGCAGCCAGCGCAGCCGCGCTGGCCAGCACAGTACGACGATCAAGCATGGAAGAGCCTTTCAGGAAAACGAATTCAGGCGCAGGTTTCGCGCACGAAAGCCACGATCTCGTCGGCCAGGCGGCGATCGGCCGTGCCCAGGTGCATCGCCATCGAATAGTGGTTGTGCCCCGAGGCGATGTGCCCGCGCGGCATGGTGCCGTGGCGGGCCAGGCGATCGGCCATCAACCCCAGGAATTCGGCCTGGAAGCGGGGCGGATCGAATTCGGCCGCGGCAACCAGCAGGGGCAGCGTGGTGGCGACCATCGCTTCGCGCGGGGCGCGCTCGGCATAGTCCGCCGCCGCGCCATAATAGAGCATGTCGCGCTCATCGAGCGGGGTGTGGCCATAGAGGCCCGAAAGCAGCACCGCGCCACGTATCGTCAGATCGGGCCGCAGCCGGATCGCGCCGGCCACGTGCACCGCCCCGGCCGAGGTGCCCATCAGCACGATGCGCTGCGGGTCACCGCCATGGTCGGCCGCATGGGCCACCAGCCAATCGAGCGCGGCCAGCACGTCTTCCGATCCGGCCGGCCAGGTGTGGTCGGGCGCCAGGCGATAGTTGATCACCGCGCCGATCAGCCCGGCCTGCGCCGCCATGCGGCCCACCGCGGCATTGGGCCAGGTTTCGGGCGCGTCGCCACCCTTGTCGCCGCGCAGGAACCCGCCGCCATGGACGAAGACCAGCACCGGCTTGGGGGCGCCGTCTGCCGTGCCATAGAGATCGAGCCGATGCCGTTCGTGCGGGCCATAGGCCAGGTCCACCGCCGCGGCCGATACCGCGGCCGCCAGCGCCTGCTGCTCGGCATCGAACAGCGCCCGCACCCGGCCCAACAGATCGGGGGTGAGCGTGGTGCCCATGGCGGCAATGGCGGCGCGGATCGTTTCGAGGGGCATCGGGCTCTCCTTGGGGGCACAGGATAGCAGAAACACACGGCCGCCCTTCATGCCTTGCACGAAGGGCGGCCGTGCCGGATCAGAACTTGCCGTCGAGCGACAGGCCCACCGACCGGAACGATTGCGGGCCATAGATGGCGCCGATGTTGGCCGCGCCGCCAAACGGGAAGTCCGACTGGTAGAGCGAGGGTTCGTGCACGTCGAACAGATTGCGCGCAAAGACCGCGATGGTGAAGCGATCGTCTGCCGTGCGCAGGCCGATGCGGCCACCCACCGTCCAGTGCGGGGCGAACGTGGTATCGGCCACCGAATTGGCTTCATAGCGCAGGAGCGATTTCCACACCGCATCGGCGGCCAGGAAGCCCTTGAGGTTTTCGCCCAGGTCACGCGCATATTCGCCCGAAACCGTGAACTTGTATTCGGGCGCATAGGCCAGCTGGGTGCCGCCGATGTTGGTGCCATCGGTGCCGACATAGCCGTTGGGATAAGTCGCCTTGGCCCAGATGAACCCGGTGTTGAGCGACAGGTCATGCGTGACCTTGCCGAACAGGTTGATTTCCGCCCCGCGCGACTTGACCCCGCTGATGTTGGTCTGGACGCACGAGATCACCGTGGTGGTGGCATTCACCGTGCACTGCTGCGCCTGGAAGTTCTGGATCTTCTGGTAGAACAGATTGGCATCGAGCACCCAGCTGCGCAGCAGCGTGGTCTTGAAGCCCAGTTCGTACGACGTCGGGATTTCCGGCAGCACGACATAGGGATTGGCATCCGAAGGCGTGGCGATCTGCCCGCCTTTGAAGCCGCGCGCCACGGTGGCATAGGCCATCGTGCGCGGATCGATGTCATACTGGATGCCGCCCTTCCACGAAACCTTGCCGACATGCAGGCGCGTGGTCGATGCGATCGCGGTGGCGGTGTCGTTCTGCATCTGCAGCGACAGCACGTCGTCGGTATAGCGGCCGCCGGCGATCAGGCGCAGCTTGTCACTGGCATGGATCGTCATCTGGCCAAAGGCGGCGATCGATTCATCGCTGACGCGATAGGCGTTGACCGGGCTCGACGGAATGGCGTTGCCGAACAGCAGGACGGTGGCACCTTCCTGGTCGCGATGCTGGATCTGGCGCGAATAGAACCCGCCCAGGGTATATTCCACGGTCTGGTTGGCCGGCGAGGAAATGCGCAGTTCCTGGGTGATCAGGTCGGTCGGCCGGTTGACATAGGAGTTGTGCACGGTGACCGGCAGGGTATCGACGCGGAACACGTTGGTGGCCGCGCCATAGCCCTGCTCGTGCGTGCCGCGATAGGCGGTGATTGAGGTCAGCGTGAACGGCGCGAACTGGTAATCAAGCTGCAGCGAGGCGCCGCCGGTCTTGATCCGGTCGGTATACTGCTCGCTGGTGCAATAGTTGCGGTTGCCGTTTTCCGCCGTGATGCCGCAGGCTGCCAGGGCCGAACCGAGCGAGAGGGACTTCACGAAAGTGAAGAAGTTGCCGCCGTTGGTGGTGCGGGTATCGGCATAGTCGCCGATCACGTTGACCGTCAGCTTGTCGGTCGGTTCCCACAGCAGGCGGGCGCGGCCGCCCATGGTTTCGTTCTTGTCGTACTTGCCGGTGGACAGGTTGTAGTCCGGGCCCTGGCGCAAGTTGGCATAGCCGGCCACGCGGATTGCGGCGTTATCGGCGATTGGCACGTTGGCCACGCCCTGCACCACCTGGTTGCCCGACTTGGAACCGGCAAAGCCGGCGGCCGACAGTTCGCTGCGCACGCGCACCGAGACCTTGCCGAATTCGGGCTTGTTGGTGGTGATGTTGATCACCCCGGCCGATGTCGTCAGGCCGAACAGCGTGCCCTGCGGACCTTTCAGCACTTCGATGCGGGCCACGTCGAACAGGTCGGAGATGTTGGCATTGCCCTGGCTGACCTGGTCGACCACCACGCCCACCGAAGCCACCGCACCGGCCGAGAAGGTCTGCGTACCGATGCCGCGAATGGCGCCGCCGCCGCCGGTATTCTGCCCCGGGGCAGACTGGATTTCCAGGCTCGGCGCAATGCGGTTCAAGTCGTTGACGGTGTTGACCTGCTGGCGTTCCAGCTGGCCGGCATCGGCCACGGTGATCGAGATCGGCACTTCGGTGACTTTTTCGACGCGGCGCTGCGCGGTCACCACGATAGCGGCATCGGGGCTGCCGTCGGCGGCCTGCGGAGCGGTTGCGGCGCTCTGCGCGAAGGCCGGCGTCGCCATCACGGCCAGGGAAAGCCCGGTCAGCAGGGCGGTTTTATGGCGCGAATTCATGGTTGGTTCTCTCCCCAAAAGGCATGCATTTATCGGTCCGCGCCCGCCGTTATGCGGGCGCGGTGGCTGGGTTGGACAAAGGGTGGCGGATCAGATCTCGTCGATGACCGGGTTGGTCAGGGTGCCGATCACGCCCACGGAAATCTCGCAAACATCGCCGGCCTTCATGTAGAGCGGCGGCTTGCGCTTATCCCCCACGCCGCCCGGCGTGCCGGTAACGATCACGTCGCCGGGTTCGAGCGGGGTGAAAGTGCTGCAATATTCGATCACGAACGGGATATCCCAGATCATGTCGCTGATCGGCTGGTCCTGGACCAGTTCGCCGTTGAGGCGGGTCTGCACGCGCTGGCTGGCGAGGTCGTCGATCTCGTCGGCCAGGACCAGCGCCGGGCCGAACGCGCCTGTGGCGGGATAGTTCTTGCCCGGCGTGAACTGGATGTTGTGGCGCTGCCAATCGCGCGCCGAACCATCGTTGAACACCGAAAAGCCGGCCACGTGGGCCATGGCATCGGCGCGCGCGATGCGGCGGCCGCCCTTGCCGATCACCACGGCCAGTTCGCCTTCGTAATCAAACCGCTCGGTCTCGCGCGGGCGCACCAGCGGCTCGCCATCGGCGATCAGGGTATCGGCCCAGCGGGTGAAGATTGCCGGGAATTCCTTTTGCTCGCGGCCCGTCTCGGCCACGTGGGTGGCATAGTTGAGGCCCACGCACAGGATCTTGCCGGGATTGGGCACCACCGGCAGCAGGCGCACATCGGCCAGGGCAAAGGTGCCGGTGGCAGGCAGGTCGGCCAGGTCCTGGTCGGCCACGTCCTTGAGGTAGGCCGGCGCGCCCGCGGCGCCCAGATCGTGCACGGTATCGCCATCGAGACGGCCGAAGCTGGGCTGGCCATCGGGGCGGCGGAAGCTGATGAGACGGGTCATGATATTGGGATCACTCCGGAAAAATTCGGTTCAGGCCTTGGCAGGGACGGCCGGGGCAGGGACGCCCCGCTGCCCATTTGGCTCCCACGTGCGGCGAAAGCGGAAGCGCTCTTCGGCCTGGCGCAGGCCAGCGAAGTCCTTATCGGAAATGCCCCACTGGTCGATGCGGTTGGGTGGCCAGGTCCAATCGTCGGGTTCGCCCGCCTTGTAGTCTTCCGGCACCTTTTCCACTGCCGTGGAATATTCGATCACCGGCCCGAACGGCGCGATGTAATAGGCATAGACATTGGCGCCCGGCCCATGGCGGCCCGGCCCCCAGGCGGGGGCAAAGCCATGGTCGCGCATCCGCCCGATGCCGCGCATCACGGCATCAAGGTCTTCCATCTCGAACGCGATGTGGTTGAGGCTGGAAAAACCGGCGCGGGCAAAGGCGGTGGAATGGTGGCTGTCGTTGCAGCGCACGAAGACCATGCCCTTGGTGCGGTCAGACACGCGAAAGCCAAGCACCGCTTCGGCGGCCAGGCCCGAGGCTTCCGCATCGGCGGAATTGAACACCACGTGGGTGAGCTTCACCGGCAGGTCGCGGCCCACGATCGGTTCCACTTCTGTGGCATCCACCAGGAAACGCAGCAATTCACCCTCGGGCAGTTCCACGATCACGCCAGCGCCGGCACCGGGATCGGCCGAAACCGTTTCGGTCAGCGGCCAGCCGTACTGGGCCGCCTTGGCGCGAATGCCGGCCAGTTCCGGCGCGGTGCACACGAACGTCGTGTGGCGAACGAATTCCTCATCGGCCTTCTCGAACGAGACGAGGTAGGGATACGTGCCCGAGCCGCGCAGGTAATGCGTATCGCCCCGCACCTCGCCCGGCGCCATGCCCCAGATATCGAGCATGAAGCGGGCGGCGCCGGCCGGATCGGGCAGGGCCAGTTCGATGCTGCGCAGTTTCATGGCTGGGTCTCCAGATTGAAGCCGGCGGCCCGCAGGCCCGCCAGGACACATTCCTCGTCGCAATCCCCGGTATCGCCACTGGCGCCAACCGCGCCCAGCACGCCACCATCGGCGCCGCGCACCAGCACGCCGCCGGGCGAAAAGGCGATTTTTCCATCGAGCGCGACGGTCACGCTTTGGAAGAACACCGGATTGCCGGCCGCGCGCTGCGCCAGCACGCGGGTATCGGCCTCCATCGCGACGGCGCCCGCCGCCTTGGCGCGGGCAATGTCGAGGCGGGCAAAGCTGGCGCCATCCTCGCGTGCAAAGGCAATGGGGTGGCCGCCGGTATCCACCACGATCACCGCCAGCGGCCTGGCCGCGCGGGCGCGGGCGCTGGCGAGCGTGGCGGCAACAACGGCCTGGGCCGCAGCAAGATCGAGCTTCATGGCGCTCATACCGTCTCCATCGCCAGGCCCAGCGCGCGGGCGCGGGCTTCGATCAGGTCGATCGCGGTGCCGCTTGCCGTGCCGAACACGCAGTGATCGGGGCGCAGCAGCACGGCATCGATTTCGTGCCGGTCCAGCCACGCCGTGACCGCGCCGCCGTCTTCCAACGACGCGGCCACCACGCGCGTGATGGCGGGAGAGGAACCCACCACGCTGTCATCGCGCACCAACAGGCGCCAGCCCTGCCCGGCCAGATCGTCGAGCTTGCGCCCGTCGGCCAGGATCGGCTGAATGAAACGCTCGCCCGCCGCGGGGCTGCCGGCCAGGATGATGCCGGCATCGATCGCGGGGATCAGGTCGTGCGCGGTCTCGCCGGCCTTTTGCGCCGCGGCTTCGCGGATCGCGGCATCGCGCGCGGCCGCCTTGGCCTGGTCCAGCTCGCAGATATAGCGGCCGGCAGCCACCGCCGCGCCGATCACGCCGCGCACATGCGGATCGCGTTCGGGCTGGTAGGTTGCCAGGATCGCCGGATCGGCACCCTGGTTGACGATCGCGTCCATCTTCCACGCCAGGTTGGCCACGTCGCGCAGGCCATGGCACATGCCCTGGCCAAAGAACGGCGGCGTCTGGTGTGCGGCATCACCGGCCAGGAACACGTTGCCGTCCTGCCAGCGCTCGGCCACCAGGCCGTGGAAGCGATAGGTGGCGGCGCGCACGATCTGGTGCGGCACGTCCTTCATCCAGGCGCCGACCAGTTCGCGCACCTTTTCGGGCTGCATCATCGCCTGGTCGTCTTCGCCAGGCAGCAGCATGAATTCCCAGCGGCGATGGTTGCCGCGCCCCGGCACCACCGTGGCCGGACGCGCCGGATCGCACATCATCACCGACAGGCGCTGCAGATCGGCATCGGCGGGAACCCCGGAAATGGCCGGGAACGTGACCGGCCCTTCCACTTGCGCATCCACGACCAGCCAGGGTTCCTCGAAATCGAGATCGTCGAGCGCAATGCCCAGCGCCTTGCGCACCGGGCTGCGCGCGCCATCGGTGGCGATCACCCAGCGGGCGGCGACGGTCTGCTCCGCGCCGTTTTCGGCAAAGTGCACGGTCACGCCGTCGTCCTGCTGCTCCAGCGCGGTAAACGTCGCGCCCCGCCGCAGGAAAATCGCACCATTGTCGGCAAAGGCGGCGCGCAAGTGTGCTTCCAGCTCGGGCTGGTAGAAGAAGTAGTCGTTGGACCAGCCGAACGGCTTGGGCTTGCCCACCGTGCCCATGTAGCGGATCACGCCGTGATCGGCGCCCACGTGCAGGTGCCCATCGGTGGCCACCATATCGGGCGCCACGCGATCGAGCACGCCGGCGGTCTGGAACAGGCGCATCATCTCGTGATCGAGATGCACCGCGCGCGGCAAGGGATAGTGCTCCAGCTCCTTTTCCAGCACCACCACCGACAGCCCGGCGCGGCCCAGCAGATTTGCAGCGAGTGCCCCCACCGGCCCACAGCCGATCACCGCCACATCGAAACGCTCGCTCATTTATGCTGCCTCGGCATCGGCAGGCGCCTTGTACAGCGCGCCGCCCTTCATGATCATCGCCAGCCGCGCGGCGTCCTGCAGGATCGCCACGTCCTGGGTGGGATCGCCATCCACCAGCAACAGATCGGCGAGGAAGCCCTCACGCACCTGCCCCACGTCGAGCCCCATCAGCTCGCCACCCAGGCGCGTGGCCGCCACCAGCGCCTCGGCCGGGGTATAGCCATAGTGTTCGACGAAATGCGCCAGATCGCGGGCATTGCGGCCATTGGGATTGAACGGGAAGCCATAGTCCCCGCCGATCAGCACCTTGACACCGGCCGCCTTGAGCGCGGGCACCAGCACCTTTTCACGCTCCAGCCGCTCGGCCGCGCTCGCTTTCATCGCGCTCATGTCCACGTGCGGCGGCGGACTGGCTTCGAGCGCGCCCACCGAGACACCGGGACCGGGCGCATAGAACGTGGCGTCCTTGGCCGCGATCATTCGCGCGATGGCGGCTTCATCGGCATAAGAGGCGTGATAGATCACGCGCGCCCCGGCATCGAGCGCCAGGCCGATGGCTTCGGGATAATAGGCATGGGCCGCGATCCACAGGCCCGCTTCGCGGCAGGCTTCGCCCGCGGCGGCCATTTCCTCGTGCGTGTACAGCACATGCTGCGCGGTACCGGGCTTGAGCGCATCCTCGCCCGAGACCACCAGCTTGATCGACTTGACGCCCTGCTGCGCGCAATAAGCCACGAAGGCGCGCATCGCCTCGGGGCCGCGGCCGTTGAACACGTTGCCGGTGTCCACGCCTTCGTCGCCTTCGGGGCTGCGCTCGATGGTGGAAGGGACATAGCGCGGGCCGGGGGTTTCGCCCGCGGCAATTGCAGCGGCCAGGTCCGGTTCGATTCCGTCGACCAGCGCGCCGGCCGAATAGAGGCTGGTGAAGCCCTGGTCGAGCAGCACCCGCGCATTGCGCCAGGCGGCCACTTTCAATTCTTCGGGCGGCAGGATGAACTGGTGGTAGATCTTTTCGATCGACGAAGCCCAGGTCAGGTGGGTGTGCGCATCGACCATGCCGGGCATCAGCGTGCGACCGGCACCCTCGATGCGGTGATCATGGCTTTCGCCGTCGAGGCCGTCGGCCTGGGCGGCCACGCGCACGATGCGCTCGCCATCCACCAGCACGCTGCCGGCAAAGGAAGCGCTGCCGCTTCCGTCGAAAATCCTGACATCGCGGATAAGGGTCCGCATCTTTCGCTCTCCCGCGCTACCACGGCCCTTGGATATGGGGCTGTGTTGCCGGTGCCTTTTCGCGCAAGATGCCTATCGAACCAAAATATTATCTCTCTATCATGCTATAGGCTGGGACTATAGCGTATCGCCAGGACATCGAGCAGGGCCTGCGCCGCCATCGATGGCGGCTCGTCGCTGCGCAGGCGCACGCCGATGCTGCGCTGGAACGCCGCCTCGCGCAGTTCGATGCCGCGCAGCACGCCGATGGACAGTTCCGATGCCGCCACCTGGCGCGGCAGGATGGTGATCCGGTCGCTCATCCGCACGATCGCCTTGGTGGTGAGCAGCGAATCGCAGCGCACGGCATTGGCCGGCACCGGGGTCTGCGCGGCAATGAACAGGGCATCGACCTGGCGGCGGAACGCGCCCTGCGCCTCGGGCAAGACCCAGGGCAGGCCGGCCACGTCGCGCAGCGAAACCGCCGAAGGCAGGCTGTCGTGGCGCCGGCCCACGATCAACGCAAACGGATCGCGGGCAAAGGTGCGCTCGGCAATGTCGGGCGGCGGCACTTCCATTTCGGTGGTGACAAAGGCCAGGTCGATCTGGCGCTGGCGCAGCAGGTCCACCAGCACGCTATCCGGCCGCTCCACCACGCTGAGCGCGCAAGGCCCGATCCGCGCTTCCAACCGGCCCATCACGAAGGGCAGCAGGCTGACCAGCGCGCCGGGCGTGCCACCGATCCGCAAGGGCCCGGCAAGGCCCCGCGCCAGGTTGTCCAGTTCCTCCTGCGCGCCCAGCAGGACATGGTGCATCGCCTCGGCCCGCTCGGCCAGGACCGTGCCCTGCGCGGTGGGCCGCACACCGGTCTGGTGGCGCTCGAACAATTGCACGCCCAGCCGCGCCTCCAGCTGCGCGATCGCCGCCGAAACCGAAGGCTGGGCGATATTGAGCGCGCGTGCCGCGGCCGAGATCGAACCCTCGCGGCAGACGGTGCGAAACGTGAGCAAGGCACGCGGATCGATGCTGGGGCGCTTGTCCATAGCGCCAAGCTATGGGCGCCGTCACGCATGTGGGCAAGCGTTTGCGCGGGACCGCCAGCGGAACCCGGATCACGCCCAGGGTGACAATGCCTGTGCCATGCACACGGGGATTGCTGCCCGACAGCGCAAGGCGCGGTGGCGGATGGACAAATCTGCAGGAAAGGCAAACTGGAGCGGGCGAAGGGATTCGAACCCTCGACCCCAACCTTGGCAAGGTTGTGCTCTACCCCTGAGCTACGCCCGCTCGGCGTTTGCGCGGGCCGGGTAACGGCCGTGCAAGGTTCTGAAAACTGGAGCGGGCGAAGGGATTCGAACCCTCGACCCCAACCTTGGCAAGGTTGTGCTCTACCCCTGAGCTACGCCCGCTCTGGCGTTTTCAGTGGGGGGCCACAAGGGCCGTCCCGCTGGGGTGAGGCGGGCCAATAACGGGGGATCGGGGGCGGTGCAACAGCAAAGTTGCATTTTTCCCGCAAAACCGGGCGCTGTGCCTAAGCGCCTGTGGATGCAGCTGTGGATGGCCGGCCCTGGCAGACAAAACCTTGGGCGGATTCGCCCTGCCCGCCTTGCTGCCCCTTGCCGAACCGGGTGGCTTTCCCACATGGTGAGGGCAAGACGGGCCGGCGCGGCCCGTACCCGGACCGATTTGAAGTGGAGACGTGTAGTGGCAAGCCTGGGCCTCAACCTTGACGAACAAAAGGCGGTGGACCGCTTCCGCAAGGCTGTTGTCGAACCCTCGATGACCAAGCTCGTCATCCTCGATTTCTGGGCGGAATGGTGCGGCCCGTGCAAGGCGCTGACGCCGGTGCTGGAAAAGGTGGTGGCCGAATACGCCGACATGGGCGTGGTGCTGGCCAAAGTCAACGTGGACGAGGAACAGTTCATCGCCGCGCAGTTCCAGGTGCGCTCCATCCCCACGGTCTATGCCATGTTCCAGGGCCAGCCCGTGGCCGACCTGACCCCGGCGCGCAGCGAATCGCAATTGAAGCAGTATCTTGATCAGATCCTGTCGCAATTGCCGATCCAGCCCGGTGCCCTGGGCGAGGAAGGGCCGCAGGACGTGGCGCCGCTGCTGGCCATGGGCGAGGAAATCCTGGGCGAAGGCGATGGCGAACGTGCTGCGGCGATCTTTGCCCAGATCGTGGAAATCGCCCCCGACAATGCCGCTGCCCATGCCGGCCTGATCCGTGCCCTGCTGCTGGCCGGGCACAAGGACGAGGCCGAACAGGTGCTTGCCGCGCTCGATCCCAAGCTGGCGGCCGACCACGCGCTGGACCAGGCGCGCGCCGCGCTGGCCCTGGCCGAAGACGCGCCCGAGGAAGGCGAGCTGGCGGCGCTGCGCGCGGCCGTGGCCGCCGCGCCCGAAGACATGGACGCCCAGCTGGCGCTGGCCAACGGCCTGTTCGCCGCCGGCGACCGCGATGGCGCCGCCGATACCCTGCTGGCCATGGTGGCCACCGATCGCGCCTGGAACGAAGGCGCGGCCCGCGCGCGACTGCTGCAGATCTTCGAGGCGATCGGCCTGGAAGATCCGTGGGTGGCGCGCACGCGGCGCAAGCTTTCCACCGTGCTGTTCGGGTGATGGCGATGGGCGGCGCGATCGGCACGGTCAGGCTTTCGATCTTTCCACTTTCGGGCGCGCTGCTCTTTCCCGGCCTGCAACTGCCGCTGCACATTTTCGAGCCGCGCTATCGCGCCATGGTGTCCGACGCGCTGGCGCGTGACCGGCGCATCGCCATGATCCAGCCCCAGGCCCCCGAAGAGGGCGCCGCCCTGTTCCAGGTGGGCTGCGTGGGCAAGATCGAGGACGTCGAGGCGCTGGAGGACGGGCGCTACAACATCGTGCTTTCGGGCATCGCCCGCTTTCGCGTGCTGCGCGAACTGGAAGCCAAGACGCCGTTCCGCCAGGTGGAAGCCGAACTGCTGCCCGACGATCTGGACGAAGCCCTGAGCGCGGTGGAACGCGCCGGGTTCGAACGCGAGGCGCGCACCTTTGCCGAGGCCCAGGGCTATGCCGTGGACTGGGATTCGGTGGCGCGGCTGGACGACCAATCGCTGATCAACGGCGTATCGCAGATCGCCCCGTTCGACGTGGCCGCCAAGCAGGCCCTGCTCGAAGCGCCGAACCTTGCCACGCGCTGCGAATTGCTGATCCAGCTGATGCAGTTCTTTGGCCGGCGCGATACCGATGACGGGGCAGTGACGCTGCAATAGAGCGCCGGGCGACGGAGCCTCGGCCGAGCCTGCCTAAACCCCAGCACAATCCCGCGCAGGTTCAGCCTGCGCAGGCCTGGCAGCGGCCGCGGATTTCCACCACCGGGCGCACGTCGGCAAAGCCGGCATGGCGCGCAGCCTCGCGCAAGTGGCCCGTCAGGCTGTCGTTGTCGATATGGGTCACCTGGCCGCACACGTCGCAGATCAGGAAGATGCAGTCGTGCCGGCAGCCGGGATGGGTGTTGGCGACATAGGCATTGGCGCTTTCCACCCGGCGCGCCAGGTTGGTGCGCACGAACAGGTCGAGAATGCGATAGACGCTGTTGGCGGCCACGCGCTTGCCCCGGCGCTGCCCCACGCTTTCGGCGATGTCATAGGCAGACGCCGGGCGTTCCTGCGCGGCCAGCGCGCTGAACACATCGGCGCGCATGTCGGTCCACTGTTCGCCCGAAACGGTCAGCGCTTCGCGCGCGGCGGATACCAGCCCTTCGCCGGCATAATCGTGATGATGGTGGCCACCCATGGACACCAGATAAGCATTGCCGGCGGCTGTTGCAAATCAGTGCTGCGTGAAATCGGGCTTCCACCACTGGGGGAACGTGCGATGCAGCGCATCGACGCGGGCCACGTCCCAGCGCAGGATATAGGGATGGCGCGGGTTGCGCAGCGCAAAGTCCTGGTGTTCCTCGGGGCCGGGATAGAAACCGCGCCACGGCTCGATCCGCGTCACGATCGGCCGTTTCCACAGCTTGAGCGCCTTGAGCTGGGCGACATAGGCGCGCGCGACGCGGGCCTGTTCGGGCCCGATCGGCACCAGCGCGTTGCGGTATTGCGGGCCCACGTCAGGCTCCTGGCGATCCAGCTGGGTGGGATCGCTCGCCACGCCGAAGAAGACCTGGAGCAGTTGGTCATAGCGGATGCGCGCCGGATCATAAGTCACGCGGATCGATTCGGCGTGGCCGGTGGTGCCGGTGCTGACGGTCTCGTAATCGGCATCGGCAGCGCGGCCGCCTTCAAAGCCGGAAACCACGCTGGTCACGCCGGTAAGATGGCTGAACACAGCCTCCATGCCCCAATAGCAGCCGCCGGCGAACACCGCGGTCTTGGTACCGGGCGCTTCATGCGCGGGGATGATCGCGGCGGGCGCCTTGACCGGCGCATCGGCATGCGCGGGCTGAAGGCAGGCTGCCAGGGCGGTGGTCAATGCCGCCCCCAACAGGCGCAGGGAGCGGCGCGCCTTCACTGGTCAGACCCCACGGTGGGCGCAGCCGAGGCGGCAGCCACGGGCGCAAAGACATGGGCCTCGTTGAACACCGTCACGCCCATGGCCACGGCGCCGATCGCGAAGCCGACCAGGAGCGAACGGAAAAAATCCTTACGAAACAAGCCCATTTAGATAATCCGGTTATAATCAGTTGCAAAACGCTACTTAGCACGAAAGCGTAGCGCGCCCTAGTCCCAGACCCTCTCTCACACCCGCTTCCATCGGCGAGCTGTGCATATTGTTCGACGAACGACAAATTCAGGCGCGCAGCGTCACCCAGACCGGCGCATGGTCGCTGGCCTTTTCCCGCCCACGATGGGCCTTGTCCACGCCCGCGCCGGCCAGTCGGTCCGCCAGTTCGGGGGACAGCAGCGCGTGATCGATGCGAAAGCCGTGGTCACGCTGCCAGGCGCCGGCCTGGTAATCCCAGAACGTCCACAGCCCGCCCTGCGGATGGTGCAGGCCGATGGCGTCGGTCCAGCCGGCGGCGAGCAGGCGGTTATAGGCATCGCGCGATTCGGGCTGCATCAGGGCATCGCTGGCCATCGCGCGCGTGTCCCAGATATCGTTGTCGCGCGGGATCACGTTGTAATCCCCCAGGATCGCCGCGGGCACTTCCTCGGCCCAGATCTGGTCCATGCGGGCGTGCAGCCGGTCCATCCAGCGCAGCTTGTAATCGAACTTGGGCCCAGGCTGCGGATTGCCGTTGGGCAGGTAGATGCACACCACGCGCAGGCCGAAGACATCGGCTTCGAGATAGCGGGAATGCTCGTCCTCGGGCTCTCCGGCCAGGCCGCGTTGCACTTCGACCGGCTTTTCACCATCGGCGAGGATGGCCACGCCGTTGAACCCCTTCTGCCCGTGCCAGATGGCGTGATAGCCGATCTTCTCGAACTCTTCGGCGGGGAAGCCTTCGTCCTGCGTCTTGATTTCCTGCAGGCAGGCCACGCTGGGCCGGGTTTCGGCCAGCCATTCCAGCAGGCGCGGCAGGCGCGCCTTGATGCCGTTGATATTGAAGCTGGCCAGCTTCAGCGGTGCACCGCTCACACCGAGAAACTCGCGCCGCAGCCACAGCCCGATGCCGCGTTGGGATTGGTCACGCGGAACGCCGCGCCGCCCAGCGATTCGACGTAATCGACCGTCGCGCCACCGACCAGGTCGAGGCTGACGGTATCGACCACCAGTTGCACGCCGTCGGTTTCGACCACCACGTCGTCTTCCTCCACGCCCTCGGCCAGGCCGAAGCGATACTGGAAGCCGGAACAGCCGCCCCCCTCCACCGCCAGCCGCAGGATCGCAGGCCTTGCCTGCTTGGCAGCGATCGTGGCCACGCGCGCGGCGGCCGAGGGGGCCAGGGTGATGGGTGACGGGATGATCGGGGGCTGGCTCATGTCATGGCAGATAGGCGCGCCGCCCCTGCCGCTCAAGGGCCAGCGAAAAGATCAGGCGTGGACACTGCCCGCCCGAAGCCGGTAGCACGGCGGCCATGACCACGCCGATGCCTCCCAGCTTTCACCCCGGCCCGCACGGATTGCGCCTGGCCACCCGCTTCGTGCCCGGGACCGGGCCAGCTCTGGTGTTCCTGCCAGGCTATATGTCGGACATGGCCGGCGGCAAGGCGCAGGCGGTGCTCGATTGGGCCGTGGCGCAGGGGCGCCCGTGCCTGCTGCTCGATTATTCCGGCTGCGGCCTTTCGGAAGGGGACTTTGCCCAAGGCACGCTGGGCCGCTGGCGCGACGAGGTGGTGGCGCTGGTCGCCGCGCATGGCCTGGATCGCGTGGTGCTGATCGGGTCGAGCATGGGCGGCTGGCTGATGCTGCTGGTGGCCCGCGCACTGGGCGACAAGGCGCAGGCGCTGGTGGGCCTGGCCGCTGCGCCCGATTTCACCAGCTGGGGCTACTCGGCCGCGCAGCAGGCGGCGCTGGCAGCGGGCGAAACGATATTCGAAGACAATCCCTATGGCCCCGAACCGACGCCCACCCACGCGGCGTTCTGGGCCGATGGGCAGGCACAATTGCAATTGAACGATACCGTTCCATTCGATGGCCCCGTGCGGCTGATCCACGGGCAGGCCGATCCCGATGTGCCGTGGGACATCTCGATCAGGCTGGCCGCCGCGCTGTGTTCAGCCGATGTGCAGGTGCACCTGATCAAGGACGGCGACCATCGCCTGTCGCGCCCGCAGGACATTGCCGTGCTGCTGGCCACGCTGAACAGCCTTTTGACCGAATAGAGCCCCCATGCTGCTGGCCGCTGCCCTTCTCGCTTCGTCGCTTTCTCCCGTCTGGCACCAGATCGGGCCCAATCCCCGGCCGATGGAATTCGGCGCGCTGCCCACCCCCGGCCGGCGCAAGGCGGCACAGGCAGACGATGGCCCGCCGCCCGAAAAGCACGATCGGCTGGCCGATTGCCTGACCGTGGGGCGCAGCAACCCCGACCTGGCGATCAGCCTGGCGCGGCATTGGCTCGATGAAGTGAAGCTGGCGTCAGAGCGGGTGCGCGCCAACCAGTGCCTGGGCATGATGCTGAGCCAGCAAGGCGATTTCGAAGGCGCGCAGGCGGCCTTTGGCGAGGCGGTGGGCCTCATCCCCGAAGCGCAGGCGGTGGGCGCGGTGCCGCTGATGGCCATGGCCGGCAATGCCGCGCTGGCCGCCGGCAAGCCGCAGGACGCATTGACCTGGCTGAATCGCGCGCTGGTGGTGCGCGGCTTTGCCGACAACCTGGCGCTTTCGGCGATCCAGAACGACCGCGCCCGCGCGCTGGTGGCGCTGAACCGCAATGCCGATGCCGCCACCGCCCTTGCCAGATCGCACGAGCTGGCGCCGCAGAACGCCGAAGGCTGGTTGCTGTCCGCCACCCTGCACCGCCGGGACAAGGACCTGGTGGCCGCCCAACACGATATCGAGGAAGCCGCCCGCCTGGCCCCACGCGATCCTGCCGTGGGCGTGGAAGCCGGGGTGATCGCCATGCTGGGCAATCGCGAGGATGCGGCACGGCAATCTTGGCAATCGGTGGTGGCCATGGCCCCGGCGAGCGACGAAGCGCGCGTGGCGCGCGGATACCTTGAACAGATCGGCGCGGCCCCCACATCCATTCCTGCTCCCCCCGATCCGGGCCAGGATAAGGAAATCACGCGATGAAACTGTCCGTTCTCGATCTGGTGCCGGTGATCGAGGGCGGCACCCTGCCCCAGGCCATGGCCGATGCCGCACTGCTGGCCAAGGCTGCCGAAGAGGCCGGCTACAACCGTTATTGGGTGGCAGAGCACCATGGCATGCCCGGCATCGCCGGCGCGGCGGTTTCGGTCGTGCTTGCCCATGTGGGGCACCACACCCGGACCATTCGCCTTGGCGCGGGCGGGATCATGCTGCCCAACCACAACCCGCTGGTGATTGCCGAACAGTTCGGCGCACTCGACGCGCTCTATCCCGGCCGGATCGACCTGGGCCTGGGCCGTGCGCCGGGCGCGGACCAGCGCATCGTGCGCGCCCTGCGCAAGGACGTGAACCGCGCGGCCGAGGATTTCCCGGCCGACGTGGTGGAATTGCAGGCGCAATTTGCCGGCGACCCGCGCCTGCCGCTGGCCGCCACGCCCGGCCACGGCGCCAACGTGGACCTGTGGATCCTGGGCTCCAGCCTGTTCGGCGCGCAACTGGCCGCGATGCTGGGCCTGCCCTATGCCTTCGCCAGCCATTTCGCGCCCGATCACCTCGATGGCGCGCTGAAACTCTATCGCGAGCGGTTCCAGCCTTCGGCCACGCTCGACCAGCCCTATGTGATGGCCGCGATCAATGTGCTGTGCGCCCCCAGCGACGAGGAAGCGCAGTTCCTGGCGAGCAGCCAGGACCAATCGTTCGTGCGCCTGCGCAGCGGCGATCCGGGGCGCCTGCCACCGCCGATCGAAGGCTATCGCGAAACGCTGGCCGCGCCGCAGCGGGCCACGCTCGATCATTTCCGCCAGGTCAGCGCGATCGGCAGCCCGGCCACCGTGCGCGCGGGGCTCGAAGCGTTCCAGCATCGCACCGGCGCGGACGAACTGATCGTGGCCGGCGCGACTTTCGATCCGGCCTTGCGCCGGCGCTCGCTCGCGCTCACCATGGATTCGTTGGTGCCCTTAGGCGCAAACACGTAAGCGGCTGATGAGGCCGATGGTGATGGTTTCGTGCCATCACCACGTGTCCACCCCCGCGCGGCGGTTTGCAATTCAGGTTTCATTCGTTACCACCATACCCAACGCTGAAGACATCGGCGACAACGGCACCAACGATAACGACACGGCGGGCATGATAACCCGACCCGCCCGGGAATGCAGGAAGCGAACGCCATGGCGACCACGATTGATCCCAACGCCCCAGTTGCGCCTGATGCGGCCGGAGCCCCAGGCGGGGGCGCCGATGCCGAGCATCTGCCCAATGCCGAGAATCTGGTTGCCGCGCTTGCCGCGCGCCTGGCCGGCGCCCTGCTGCCCGGCGATGAGGTGGATTTCACCGCCGAGCGGCTGACCGAAGCGGCGCGTTTCACTTTGGCGACCGCGGCGTTGCGCAAGGGGCCCGATGCCGCCGTGGCCATCGAATCGATGGGCGGCCAGCGCGCGCTGCGCATTGCGGTGATCAACGACGACATGCCGTTCCTGGTGGATTCGATCGCCTCCACCATCACTGCGCAAGGGCTGACCATCGAAAAGCTGCTGCACCCGGTGCTGGCGGTGCGGCGCGATCCGCTGGGCGCGCTGGTCGATCTGCCGGCCGGCGAGGCGATCGGCGAACTGCGCGAATCGATGATCTACCTTGAAACCGAACGCGCCGATGCCAAGGCGCGCCGGGAACTGGCCGCTGCGCTGGCCGCCACGCTGGCCGATGTGCACGCCGCCGTGGCCGATTGGCCGCAGATGCAGGGCCTGATGCAGCATGATGCGCGCGCCCTGCCCGACCTGGAAGGCGCCGCGCTGCTGCGCTGGCTGGCCGATGGCATGCTGACGCAGCTGGGCCACGTCACCCGCCACCGCGATGGCACGGTGACCGAGGCGCTGGGCATCTGCCGCGCCACCGACGTGCCGCTGCTCTCGGATGCCTCGTTCGAGCGCGCCTTTGCCTGGTTCGACAAGGCCGGCACGCGCGGCGAGGAAGCGGTGCGCATTCCGCTGATCGTCAAGGCCAACCGCATTGCCAACGTGCACCGCCGCGTGCCGCTGGACCTGTTCCTGGTGCCGGTGGTGGAAGGCGGACGGATCACCGCGCTGTCGGTCCATGCCGGGGTGTGGACGAGTTCGGCCCTGGCGGCGACGCCCGATCGCGTGCCGCGCATGCGCAGCCAGCTCGATACCCTGATGAACAAGCTGGGCTTCGACCCGGCAGGCCACGCCGGCAAGGCGCTGGTCCATGCCTTGACCGCGCTGCCGCACGACTTGCTGATCGGCTTTTCCGATGCCGACCTGGAACGCATCGCCACGACGATGATGGGCCTGGTCGACCGGCCGCGCCCCCGCCTGGCACTGGTGCGCGCCGCGTTGGAACGGCACCTCTATGCCTTTGTCTGGCAGCCGCGCGACAGCCAATCGACCGAAGTGCGCGAACAGGTTGCGCGCATGCTGGAACAGGCCACCGGCGGCCAGGTCATCGACTGGGCCTTGCAGGTGGAAGGCAGCACCCTGGCGCTGACCCGCTTTGCCATCGACATGCGCGGCGAGGAAGACACCCTAGCCGATGGCGGCGAAGGCGTGGACGAAGCGGCACTGGACGAAGCGTTCCAGACCCTGGTGCGCGGCTGGGATGCGGCGGTGGAAGCCGAGCTGGCCAAGACCGAGGAACAGAGCCGCGCCGCGGCCATCGCCACCCGCTATGCCCCCGCCTTTCCGGTGGGCTATCGCGCCAACTATGGCGCAGCCGAAGCGGCCGGCGACATTCGCGTGCTGCGCGCGCTGACCGCCGATGATGCCCCACGCCGCGCGGTGCGGCTGCACCGGCTGAGCGGCGAATCGGCGCTGCGCCTCAAGCTGTACCAGCGCGAAGGCGCGATCGTGCTGTCCGACGCGGTGCCGGTGCTGGAAAACTTCGGCTTCCGCGCGCTGGAAGAAGTGCCCACCGCACTCGACCATGGCAAGCTGGGCTTCATCCACGATTTCCTGGTGGCGCATCCGGCCGATACCACGCCCGAGGCACTGCTGGCGCGATCGACGGCGATCGAGAGCTCGCTGGCCGCCGTGCTCAACGGCGCGGCAGAGGATGATGCGTTCAATCGCCTGATCGTGGCCGTGGGGCTGACCGCGACCGAGGCCAACTGGCTGCGCGCCTGGTATCGCTATCTGCGCCAGGCGGGCATGACGTTTGGCATTGGCACCGTGGTCGATGCGCTGAAGAACGCGGCGGACGTGACGCGCGGCCTGATCGGCCTGTTCCGTGCGCGCCACGATCCCGCCTTCGTGGGAGAGCGCGGGCGTGCCGCCGAAGCGGCCGCCGAACAGATCCGCGCCGGCCTGGCGCAAGTGGCAGCGATCAACGACGACCGCCTGCTGCGCGGTTTCCGCGCCCTGGTCGAAGCGATCCTGCGCACCAATGCCTTTGCCCCGGCTGCGGCCGAGGCCCTGGCTTTCAAGATCGATTCTTCGCTGGTGCCCGGCCTACCCAAGCCGGTTCCGTGGCGCGAGATCTTCGTCTATTCGCCGCGTGTGGAAGGCATCCACTTGCGCGCCGGGCCGGTGGCGCGCGGCGGCCTGCGCTGGTCTGACCGGCGCGACGATTTCCGCACCGAGATCCTGGGCCTGATGAAGGCGCAGCGCGTGAAGAACGCGGTGATCGTGCCGACCGGAGCCAAGGGCGGGTTCTATCCCAAGCAATTGCCCGACCCGGTGCGGGAGCGCGAGGCCTGGCTGGCGGAAGGCAAGGGCAGCTACCAGGCGTTCATCCGCACGCTGCTGTCGATCACCGACAACATCGTCGATGGCGCGGTGGTGCATCCGCAGGACGTGGTGATCCGCGACGGCGAGGATCCCTATTTCGTGGTCGCCGCCGACAAGGGCACGGCCACCTTCTCCGACGTGGCCAATGCCATTGCGGCGGAGCGCGATTTCTGGCTGGACGACGCTTTCGCCAGCGGCGGTTCAAAGGGCTATGACCACAAGGCCATGGGCATCACCGCCAAGGGCGCATGGCTTTCGGTACAACGCCACTTCCTGGAACTGGGCGTGGACGTGCAGGCCGATCCGGTGCGCGTGGTGGGCGTGGGCGACATGTCGGGCGACGTGTTCGGCAATGGCATGCTGCTGTCCAAGGCGCTCAAGATCGTGGCGGCGTTCGACCATCGCCACGTGTTCCTTGATCCCGAGCCCGATCCGGCGAAGAGCTGGGAAGAGCGCGCGCGCCTGTTCGCGCTGCCGCGATCGAGCTGGGACGATTACGACAAGAGCCTGATTTCCGAAGGGGGCGGGGTTTTCCCCCGCAGCCTGAAAGCCATTCCCTTGAGCCCGCAAGTGCAGGCGGTGCTGGGCGTGGCCATGGACGAACTCGATCCCGACACGCTCATCGCCCTCATCCTGCAGGCGCCGGTGGACCTGTTGTGGTTCGGCGGCATCGGCACGTATGTGAAGGCGTCGAGCGAGGCCAACGTCAACGTGGGCGATCCGGCCAACGACGCGTTCCGCGTTTCGGCCAACGAAGTGCGTGCCCGCGTGATCGGCGAAGGCGCGAACCTGGGCATGACCCAGGCCGCCCGCATCGAATATGCCCTGCACGGTGGGCGGGTGAACACCGACTTCATCGACAATTCGGCCGGCGTCGATTGTTCGGACAACGAAGTGAACATCAAGATCGCGCTGGCCAATGCCAAGCGCGCCGGGCGGTTGGACGAAGATGGCCGCGTGGCGTTGCTGTCCAGCATGACCGACGCGGTGGCGCACCTGGTGCTGGAGGACAACCGGCTGCAGGCGCTGGGCCTGTCGATCGCCGAACGCGGCGGGGTGCAGGCCGTGCCGGCGCTGACCCGGCTGATCGACGTGCTGGAGGAAAGCGGCGACCTCGATCGCAAGACCGAAGGGCTGGCCCCGTCCGACGACTATGCCCGCCGCGCTGCCGCCGGCGCCGGGCTGACCCGGCCCGAACTAGCCGTGCTGGTATCCTCCACCAAGCTGGTGTTGCAACGCGCGCTGGAAGACAGCCCGGTGGTGGACGATCCGGTGCTGGAAGAGGAACTGCTGGCCGCGTTCCCCGAAGCGATGCGCGAGACGTTCGAGACCGACATCGTGCACCATCGCCTGCGCCGCGAGATCATCGCGACCAAGCTGGCCAACCGCATCGTCAACCGCCTGGGCCCGGTTCATCCCTTCGAACTGGCCGAGGAAGAGGGCATGAGCCTGGCGCAAGTGGCGGCGGCCTTTGTCGCGGCCGAACGCCTGCTGGGCCTGGCGGAAACCTGGGCGCTGCTCGACACCGCGCCGATGGCCGAGGCCTTGCGGCTTTCGCTGTTCGAACGCACCGCGCGCGGCCTGCGCGGCCATATCGCCGACGTGCTGCGTTCGTGCCATGGCACGCTCAAGCCCGATGCCCTGATCGAAGATCTGTGCGGCGGGGTGGGCCGGCTTTCCCACACCACGGCCGAATTGCTGCGCGGCGAAGCCCAGGCCCAGGCCCGGCGCCTGGCGCAGGAACTGGCCGACGCAGGCACTCCGGCCGATGTGGTGGAACGGGTGGTGCACCTGTTCGACCTGGATGGCGCGATCGGCCTGGCGCACCTGGCCGACGAGCTGGACGTGGATGCGGTGGTGCTGACCGGCGCCTTTGCCGACCTGGGCGCCCAGCTGGGCATCGACTGGGCGCAGCAGACCGCAGCGCGGATGAATCCGTCGGACCCATGGGAGCGGCTGCTGGTGGCGGGCCTGGCCCGCGATTTCCAGCAGATGCGCATGGAATTCCTGCGGCGCATGGGCGGCAGCAATCCCGATGCCACGGCCTATGCCTGGCTCAACGCCAAGGCCGATCCGGTGCGCCAGTTGCGCAGCCTGATCGCCCGCGCCCAGGCCACCGCGGCCGTGACCCCGGCCATGCTGGCGCAGATCGCCAGCCAGGCGCGCAGCCTGCTGCTGCGCTGAGCGGCCCTTGTGCCGGCATTGGCAACGCACCCGATGGGCGCTTTGCAAATGCCGGCTTGAGCAAAAATTATGGCGCGTGCGCGCTTGACGCGCCGCGCCGTTTGCCCACAAGCCTCCTCCCCGCGTGAGAGGAGGACTTCATGGGTGCATTCGAAGCGGGCTTTGCGGATGTGGTGATCGTTGGCGCAGGCCACGGTGGCGCACAGGCCGCCATTGCCTTGCGGCAGAACGGCTTTGCCGGATCGATCCTGGTGATCGGTCGCGAGCCGGAATTGCCCTATGAACGCCCGCCGCTGTCCAAGGAATACCTCGCCCGCGACAAGACATTCGACCGCATCACCATTCGCCCCGCGGCCTTCTGGGCCGACAAGCAGGTGGAAATGGCCCTGGGCCATGAAGTGGTGGCAGTCGATCCCGATGCGCGCAGCCTGCGCACGGCCGATGGTGCCACGGTCAGCTATGGCGACCTGATCTGGGCGACCGGCGGCGACGCGCGGCGCCTGTCTTGCGCCGGGCACGACCTGATCGGCGTGCACGGCGTGCGCACGCGCGCCGACGCCGACCGCCTGATGGCCGAGTTGGACGCCGGGGCCAAGCGCGCCGTGGTGATCGGCGGCGGCTATATCGGATTGGAAGCAGCCGCCGTGCTGACCAAGCTGGGCTGCCATGTCACGCTGCTCGAAGCCCTGCCGCGCGTGCTGGCGCGCGTGGCTGGCGAAGCGCTGTCCACCTTCTATCAGGACGAGCACCGCGCCCATGGCGTGGACTTGCGCACGCAAGTGACGGTCGATTGCCTGGAAGGCGATGGCACCAAGGTAACCGGCGTGCGCCTGGCCGATGGCAGCGTGTTGCCGGCCGACCTGGTGATCGTGGGCATCGGCATCATCCCCCAGGTAGGGCCGCTGCTGGCCGCGGGCGCGGGCGGCGGCAACGGGGTGGACGTGGACGAATTCTGCCGCACGTCCTTGCCGCATGTCTATGCGATCGGCGATTGCGCCGCCCATGCCAACGATTTTGCCGATGGCGCGGTGATCCGCCTGGAATCGGTGCAGAACGCCAACGACCAGGCGACCGCCGCGGCCAAGGCGATCTGCGGCGCGCCCGTGCCTTACAAGGCGACGCCCTGGTTCTGGTCCAACCAGTATGACCTGCGCCTGCAGACCGTGGGCCTTTCGACCGGGCACGACCTGGCCGTGCTGCGCGGCGATCCGGGCACGCGCAGCTTTTCGGTGGTCTATCTGAAGCAGGGCAAGGTGATCGCGCTCGATTGCGTGAACATGGTCAAGGACTATGTCCAGGGCAAGAAACTGGTGGAAGCGCGCGCCCCGATCGCGCCCGAACGGCTGGCCGATGCCAGTGTGCCGCTCAAGGAACTGCTCTGAGTTCGCCGGCCGCTCAGGCGCGGGGGGCCTGACGCCTGTAGCTCAACGCCTCGGCGACGTGCACGCGGCCCACGCTGTCTGCGCCGGATAGATCGGCGATGGTGCGTGCCACGCGCAGGATGCGGGTATAGCCGCGTGCCGAAAGGCGCATGGCTTCGGCTGCCTTGAACAGCAATTGCCGCCCCGGCTCGTCGGGCGTGGCAAAGCGTTCGAGCAGGTCGCCGTCCAGCTCGGCATTGTTGCGCCGGTTGCTGCCTTCCAGCCGCGCCGTCTGCCGCGCCCGGGCGGCCGCCACGCGCGCGGCCACTTGGTCCGATCCTTCGGCCGGCGGGGGCAGGGCCAGATCGGCAGCCGAGACCGGATCGACTTCGACATGGAGATCGATGCGGTCGAGCAGCGGGCCCGAAACCTTGGACTGGTAATCGGCGGCGCACTTGGGCGCGCGGCTGCAGCCGAGCGCGGGATCGCCCAGGTGGCCGCAGCGGCATGGGTTCATCGCCGCAACCAGCTGCACCCGCGCCGGGAAAGTGACATGGGCATTGGCGCGGGCCACGGTCACTTCGCCGGTTTCCAGCGGCTGACGCAGCGAATCGAGCACGACGCGCTGGAATTCGGGCAGTTCGTCGAGGAACAACACGCCCAGGTGCGCCAGGCTCACTTCGCCCGGCCGCACGCGCAGGCCACCGCCGGTCAGCGCCGCCATCGAGGCGGAATGGTGGGGGCTGCGAAACGGCCGCGCGCGGCTGATCCGCCCTTCCTCCAGCGTGCCCGCCACCGAGGCGACGAGTGAGGTTTCCAGCGCCTCGCCCGGCGTCAGTTCGGGCAGGATGCCGGGCAGGCACGAGGCCATCAGCGACTTGCCCGCGCCGGGCGGCCCCACCAGCAAGAGATTGTGCCCGCCGGCCGCGGCAATCTCCAGCGCGCGCTTGGCGGTTTCCTGGCCTTTCACCTGCTTCAGGTCTGCCAGCCGCACCGGCGGGATGGCCTGGCCCACTTCGGGCGGGGCCAGGCGCTGCGTGCCTTTGAGGTGGTTGAGCAGCGAGATCAGATCTGGCGCAGCGATCACGTCGATGCCGCTGGCCCAGCGCGCCTCGCTGCCTTGCGCGGCCGGGCACACCAGGCCCTTTTCCGCCCCGCTGGCGTGCAGCGCAGCCAGCAGCACGCCGGGGCTGGGAATGATCCGCCCATCCAGCGCCAGCTCGCCCACGGCCACGTAATCGGCAATCGTTTCGCGATCGACCACGCCCATCGCCGCCAGCAGGGCCAGCGCAATCGGCAGATCGTAGTGCGAGCCTTCCTTGGGCAGGTCGGCCGGGGAAAGATTGATGGTGATGCGCTTGGGCGGCAGGCTCAGCCCCAGGGCAGCCAGGGCGGAATGCACGCGTTCGCGGCTTTCGCCCACGGCCTTGTCGGGCAGGCCGACCACGCGGAACGAAGGCAGGCCGGGCGCCACCTGGCACTGCACTTCCACCGCGCGGGCTTCCAGCCCCAAGTAAGCCACCGTCGATACCAGCGAAACCATGGCGCGAGGGTTGCCGCCCAGGGCGCTGCGTCACAAGGGGGCGGCAGGGGGTGCTGCCATATCGGTGGAGATTGTTGGGGTGGGTATATGCCCTCCCCCCAACCCCCTCCCGCAAGCGGGAGGGGGAGATCGGCTCGCTCCCCTCCCGCCTGCGGGAGGGGTTGGGGGGAGGGAATGTTACCTGCCTTAGTGCGCCGCGCCCCAACTGTGGCCGGTGCCGATCTCCACGCCCAGCGGCACGGTGAGCTGAACCGAGGGCGCGGCGGCATTGGCCATCACGGCGCGGATCACGTCGCTCGCCGCCGCCACGTCTTCCTCGGGCAGTTCGAACACCAGTTCGTCGTGCACCTGCAGCAGCATCTTCACGCGGGGCAGGCCGGCGGCTTCCAATGCGGGTAGCATGCGGGCCATGGCGCGCTTGATGATGTCGGCGCTGGTGCCCTGGATCGGGGCGTTGATCGCGGCGCGCTCGCTGCCCTGGCGTTCGGCCTGGGTGCCCGAATTGATGCGCGGGAACCAGGTCTTGCGGCCGAACAGCGTTTGCGAATAGCCCTTGGCCCGCACGCTCTCGAGCGTTTCGTGGATGTAGCGCTGGATGCCGGGGAACCGCTCGAAATAGCGGTCGATCATCGCCTGGGCTTCATCCGCGCTGGTGGCAAGGCGCGTGGCCAGGCCCCAGCGGCTGATGCCATAGAGGATGGCGAAGTTGATCGTCTTGGCGCGGCCGCGCGTGTCGCGGTTGACCTCGCCGAACAGCTCGCGCGCGGTGCGGGCGTGGATGTCCTCGCCCTGCTCGAACGCGTCGCGCAAGGGCGCCACGTCGGCAATGTGGGCGGCCAGGCGCAGTTCGATCTGCGAATAGTCGGCACTGAGCAGCACATGCCCCGGCGCGGCCACGAAAGCCTCGCGAATCTCGCGGCCGATCTCGGTGCGGATCGGGATGTTCTGCAAGTTGGGATCGTTGGACGATAGCCGCCCGGTCTGCGCCCCCACCAGGCTGTAGCTGGTGTGCACGCGGCCGGTTTCGGGGTTGATCGCGGCCTGCAGGGCATCGGTATAAGTGCTCTTGAGCTTGGACAGCTGGCGCCATTCCAGCACCAGCGTGGCCACTTCGGCGCCCTGCCCGGCGAGCGTTTCGAGCACCGACTGATCGGTGGAATATTGCCCGCTCTTGCCCTTCTTGCCGCCCTTGTAGCCCAGCTTGTCGAACAGCACCTCGCCCAGTTGCTTGGGACTGCCGATGGTGAAGGAAACGCCGGCCTTTTCGTGGATCACGCCTTCGAGCCGCGCAATTTCGGCGGCAAAGCGGGTGGAGAGGTTGGCCAGCTGCTCGCGGTCCACGCGGATGCCGTGGCGCTCCATCTGGGCCACCACCGGCACCAGCGGGCGATCGACGCGCTGGTAGATCCGCGTGCCGCCCTCGTCCGCCAGGCGCGGGGCAAACAGCTGGTGCAGGCGCCAGGTCACGTCGGCATCCTCGGCGGCATAGCGCGTGGCATCGGCCAGCGGCACTTCGGCAAAGGAAATCTGCTTCTTGCCGCTGCCGCACACGTCCTTGAACAGCATCGTGGTGTGCTGCAGGTGGCGGCTGGCGAGTTCGTCCATCCCGTGGCCGGCCAGGCCGGTTTCGCTGCGCCCCGCGTCGAGGCAGAAGCTCATCACCATGGTATCGTCGATCGGCGCCACGGCGATGCCGTGGCGGGCCAGCACGGTCAGGTCGTACTTGATGTTCTGCCCCACCTTGAGCACCGCATCGCTTTCCAGCAGCGGCTTGAGCGCAGCCAGCGCCTCGGCGCGGGGGATCTGCACCGGCACTTCGCTGAACATGTCGGTGCCGCGATGGCCCAGCGGGATATAGCAGGCCTGGTTGGGGCCCACCGCCAGGCTTACGCCGACCAGATCGGCGCGCATCGAATCGAGCGCCGAGGTTTCGGTGTCGATCGCCACGGTCCGCGCGGCAAAGGCGCGGGTGATCCAGTCCTGCAGTTCGGAGAGGGACTGGATGCAAGGATAGGCATCGCGGTCGATCGCCGGCCAGGCGGGCAGCGGCTGGCGCGTCGATTCGGCCGTGACCGGCGCCGGGCTGCCCGAATCACCTTCGACCAGCGGGGTCGCCGCCGCGAGCGCGGGGCTGCCCAGCTTGCGCAGCAGGCTGGTGAAGCCATGGGTGGACAGGAACGCAGCCAAAGGTTCGGGCGGAATCGGCCCCAGGGCAAAGTCTTCCAGCGGCACGGGCAGCGCGCAATCTTCTTTCAGCGCCACCAACTGGCGCGAAAGCCGCGCCATCTCGGCCTGCTCGATCAGGCTGTCGCGCAGCTTACCCGCCTTCATCGCCGGCGCGGCAGCCAGCGCGCCCTCCAACCCGCCGTGTTCCACGATGAGCTTGGTCGCGGTCTTGGGGCCGATGCCGCGAATGCCCGGCACATTGTCTACCGCATCGCCCATCAGCGCGAGCACATCGCCCACCAGTTCGGGCGGCACGCCAAACTTTTCCACAACCTCGGGAATGCCGATGCGCTGGTTCTTCATCGTGTCGAGCATGTCGACGCAGCCGGTGCCGCCCTGGGCGCATTTGCCCACCAGCTGCATCAAGTCCTTGTCGGAAGACACGATCGTAACGTCCCAGCCCTGTGCCGTGGCGGCGCGGGCATAGCTGGCGATCAGATCGTCGGCCTCGAGGCCGTCTTCCTCGATGCAGGCCAGGCTGAACGCGCGCGTGGCATCGCGGATCAGCGGGAACTGCGGCTTGAGGTCTTCGGGCGGCGGCGGGCGATTGGCCTTGTACTGATCATAGAGGGCATTGCGGAACGTGATCGAGCCCTTGTCGAGAATCACCGCCAGATGCGTGGGGCCATCGGCCTTGTGCAGGTCTTCGGCAAGGCGCCACAGCATCGTGGTATAGCCATAGACCGCGCCCACCGGGGTACCCTGCGGGTTCGTGAGCGGCGGCAGGCGGTGATAGGCGCGGAAGATATAGGCCGAGCCATCGACGAGATAGAGGTGATTGCGGGAATCCATGGAAAGCGTCCTAGCGCTTCGTCCGGCATTTGGAAAATGGCCGTTTGGAAAATGGGCCGCAGGGGATTTTCGCCGCGCTGCCCACGGACAAGCGCAAGTGCGCGATTTTGTGTGCATATGCGCAATAGCCCTGATGGGCATTTAACGCTTTGTCGCTGCAAAAGGGCATTTGGGCGCAGCAGCGCTCGCGCAAAAAACCCTTGCCGCTAAGGGCGATAGCGACGGCCCGTCGCAATGCTGTCGTCTTGTGCTTGCAAGCCGATGAATTGCCGATTAATTGGGACGTCGAAGTCTACCGTGGGAGTAGGCTTTGCGGCGGGCTTTGCCCGGCGCGGTTCACTTCAATCCAGGGATTGTAACGCATGCGCAAGCTCATCCTCGCCGCCGTCGCCGGCACCGCCTTCGCCCTCGCCGGCTGCTCGGAAAAGCCGGCTGACACTGCCACTGAAGCTGCCAGCGAAGCTGCTGACGCTTCGGCCGACGCTTCGGCTGCTGCTGCTGACGCCAGCGCTTCGGCTTCGGAAGCCGCCGCTGACGCGAGCGCTGCCGCGAAGATGTAATCCCAGCCCGCAAGGGCAGGTTACAGATAGAAAAGGGCGTAGCCTTCACGGCTGCGCCCTTTTTCGCATGTGCAGCGCGAATCGCCGGTCCCGGCCAGTGTGCGGCGCAGCGATGTTGCAGCACAACGCAAATGGCCCCCTCTTCTTCAGAGGAGGGGGTTGGGGATGGTGACGGGCCTTGCGCCAGGGGGCCGCGACAAGCGCGGCCCGAACGGCTCTTGTTCTGGATTATCAACGGCTCCGTTCGCCCTGAGCCTGTCGAAGGGCCCGCGCGTTACCGCCGCCGCGAAACTTCGCCGGTCAGGTTCGGCCCGTCGGACGGAGTGAGGAAGCCTTCATAGAGCGTGGCGGCGATGCGGGAGATCATGCCGGCCTGGGCGGTGTGGTTTTCCGGCCCGGCCACGAAGATCGCCATGGCCAAGTGCCGGCCATCGGGCATGCGCACGATGCCCACGTCGTCGGTCACGCCGGCCAGCGTACCGGTCTTGTGGGCCAGCAGCACGCCTTCGGGCAAGCCGGCCCGAATGCGGTTCTTGCCGGTGCTGGTGCGAGTCATGGTGTCGAGCAGCACGGCGCGGGCCTGGGGGCTGAGCGCGCCGCCCCGGTCGATCGCGGAAAGCAGCGCGATCATGGCGCGCGGCGTGCTCGACGTGCCGGTGTCGATCGCGCGGGCCGGGTTGATTCGCCCGTCGTCGCGCACCAGCGTGGCCATGGTATGGTCCAGGTGCTGGCCCGAAATGCCGGTCTGCACCAGGAAGCGGTTGACCGCACCGATCCCGCCAACCGCAGCAATCAGCCCGTCAGTGGCGTGGTTGTCGCTGCGCGTGATCATCCGTTCCAGCAGAGTCTGCGCGGTATAGACCGGGCCGGGGCGCACCATCGCCACCAGATTGCGGCGGCCGGCCGGCTCGGGCACCGGCATCATCATCGGCAATTGCTGGTCCAGCCGGAAGCGGCCTTGCTCCACCATCTGCAGAAACGTGGCGGCGACGGCCACCTTGGCGGTGCTGGCCATGGGGAAGGGCATGTCGCCATTGATCAGCACTTGCCCGCCACCATCCAGGTCCATCGCGGCAACACCCACGCGGCCCCGCGCAGCAGCGGCAATGGCGGCAACCCGTTGCTGGATGGCCAGATCGCGTGCGCTTTGCACGGCGGCCGGCGGCCGGCTCTGCACGGCCGGGCTGGTGGCGGCCAAGGCCGGAAAGGCCGCCAGAACGGCAGCCAGGATGCGCAGTTTACGCTTGGATTGAAACCCGACCATTATGAGGGATTACCCCGACCCATCTTATTATTTCGTTGCGCCAGGATAAGCCATTGTGACTCCGGCGCAAAGGCAGGTGGTTCCCCGATTCGCTGCCACCCGGCGCACAGACGCTGCAATTCGTCGCAAGTGTAAAATGCGGCGGCGTTTCTAACCGAGTGTGCCGGCTTGCGCCTGGGTCAATCGTCCATGTCGTGCATCATCTGATCGGGCGCCAGATCGCTGAATCGCGTGATCCGCGCTTCGAAGCGCAGGCGCACTTTCCCGGTGGAGCCGTGGCGCTGCTTGGCCACGATCAGTTCGGCCAGGCCGAACACGCGCTCCATTTCCGCGGCCCAGGCGGCGTGGGCTTCGTGGGTCTTGGCGTCGTCGCTTTCCACCGGGCGCTTGGGCTCGCGCGAGGCGACGTAATAGTCTTCGCGGAACACGAACCAGACCATGTCGGCGTCCTGCTCGATCGAGCCCGATTCGCGCAAGTCCGAGAGCATCGGCCGCTTGTCGTCGCGCTGTTCCACCGCGCGCGACAGCTGCGACAGCGCGATCACCGGAACCGAGAGTTCCTTGGCCAGGGTCTTGAGGCCGCGCGAGATTTCCGAGATTTCGTTGACGCGGTTGTCGGACCGGCCCGAGCCCGAGAGCAGCTGGAGATAGTCGACCACGATCAGGCCGATATCGTGCCGCCGCTTCAACCGGCGGGCGCGGGTGCGCAGCGCGCCGATCGACAGGCCGGGCGTATCATCGATGTACAGCGGCAGTTCGGCCAGGCGCTGGCTGGCGAACGACAGCTGCTGGAAATCCTCGCGGCTGATGCGGCCCATGCGCAGCGATTCGGAACTGATGCCCGATTGTTCGGCCAGGATACGCGTGGCCAGCTGGTCCGCGCTCATTTCCAGGCTGAAGAACGCCACGGCGGCGCCCACCGAATCCTTGACCGGGATGCCGCGCGCCATGTCGTCGCGCAGCCGGTCGGCGGCGTTGAACGCGATGTTGGTGACGAGCGAGGTCTTGCCCATGCCCGGACGCCCGGCCAGGATGATCAAGTCGGAATCGTGTAGGCCGCCGATCTTTTCGTTGACCGAGGTAAGGCCGGTGGTCTTGCCCGAGATATGGCCGCCCGATAGCAGCGCCTTCTCGATCATTTCCAGGCTGGCGCGGGTGGCCTGGCCGAACGTCTGTGCCTCGTTGCCGGTCTGCGCGCCTTCGGCCACGGAAAACAGCGCGGCTTCGGCCTGTTCCACCTGTTTGAGCGGCTCCACCGTCTCGCTGGTGTCCATCGCGCCTTCGACCAGGTTGCGCCCCACGCTGATCAACTCGCGCAGCAGGGCCAGGTCATAGATCTGCTGGGCCAGTTCGCGCGGCGCCAACAGGCCCTGTCCATCGCCGGTCAACCGCGCGAGATAGGCGGTGCCGCCCAGCTCTTTCAGCTCCTCGTCGCTTTCGAAATAGGGCTTGAGCGTGACGGGCGTGACGATCGCCTTGCGGTCGATCAGCGCCAGGATGCGTTCGAACACGCGGCCATGCACGGGGGCAAAGAAATGATCGGGCCGCAAGGGCACGGTCATTTCCTCCAGGATGCGGTTGTCGATCAGAACGGCGCCGAGAAAGGCAGCCTCTGCCTCGACATTGGCGGGAAGCGCACGGACCTCGCTGGCCGGACGCGCGAGAATGGCTTCGCTGGCGGACATGACATCAAAATGAACCAAGCCCCGGGGTGTGGCAAGGCGCCGATGCGGCTCGCCCGTCCAGCCGTTTTCCACAGCCTGTGGACGGATTGCCCCGTCCTGACCCAAAGGTAGGAGGCCACAAGGCGGCAAGGCGCTTGCTGCGCGCCTTCGCATGTTGCAACTATCGCCTCCTTATGGCGGACCCGCGCATCTCGCATATCGAGCTGGACGAAGCGACGATCGTCTGGCGCAACGCCGATGTGGAGCAGGAACGCCGCGTCGCGATCTTCGACCTGATCGAGGAAAACACGTTTCGTCCGCTGCGCGCCTGCGCCGCCGGCCATGAAGGACCCTATCGCCTGCGCCTGTCGGTGCACGATGGGCGCCTGACCCTCGACATCGCCGATGAAGGCGGCGCGCTGCTGGAAAGCGTGGTGCTGGGCCTGGGGCGGTTCCGCCGCCCGATCCGCGAATATTTCGCCATCTGCGACAGCTATTACCAGGCGATTCGCCGCGCCACCGCGCAAGAGATCGAGACGATCGACATGGCCCGGCGCGGCGTGCACAACGAAGCGGCAGAGCTGCTGCTGGAGCGCCTGGACGGCAAGGTGGAAACCGATTTCGCCACCGCGCGCCGCCTGTTCACGCTGATCTGCGTGCTGCACATCCGGGGATAGGGGCGGGAGCAAAAGCCCCCGCCGACGGCCTTCGGCCGCCACCTCCCCCCCGCAAGCGGAGGGCGGATCTGGGGTTTGCGCGCATTTTGACGTCATGTCCCCCATGCCCTATGGGCCGCGCTTGCACAGCAAGGCTTGGGGCGAATCTCTTTCATGGCAAAGCGCAGGAATACGGCGTGGCGGCGCGCGCTGGCGGCATTGCTGCTGGCGGCGCTGATCGGCGCGGGCCTGCTGTGGTGGCAATCGCGGGTGTGGCGGCCCGATCGCCAGCGCTTTGCGGTCCAGGGCGCCTGGGCCGATGTCCACGATGCCCCGCTCGACTGGCGCCTGCTCAAGGGCGATGGCGCCGATTTTGCCTATTTGACGGCCAGCGAGGGCCCGCAGCGCCGCGACGAAGCCTTTACCGACAGCCTGGACCAGGCACGCGCCGCCGGGCTGCAGGTGGGCGCGGTGCATGTCTATGACCTGTGCGCGCCAGGCGATGCCCAGGCCGCCAATTTCGTGACGATGGTGCCGCGCGACGATGCCCTGTTGCCGCCGGCGGTGGCGCTCGATATCGATTCGCGCTCTTGCCCCACCCCGCCAACCGAGGCGGCACTGCAAAGCGAGCTGACCACTTTCCTCAACCAGGTGGAAATGCACAGCGGCAAGCCGGCCATCCTGATGCTCTCGCGCGGGATCGAAAGCCGCTATCACCTGGCGGCGGTGATCGACCGCAACATCTGGGTGCGGCAGGACTATATCGAGCCCGGCTATGCCGGCCGCCCCTTCGTGATGTGGACCGCCACCGATCGCTACCACGGCAAGGCCGCGCCCGGCCCGCTGCGCTGGGTGGTGGTGCAACCTTGATGGATGTGAAGACGATGCCTGATGAAGCCACCCGCGCCGCGCTGATCGCCAAGGCGCGCGCCGCGCGCGACACCGCCTACGCCCCCTATTCGCGGTTCACCGTGGGCGCGGCGCTGCTGTTCGGCGATGGTAGCGTGGTGACCGGGTGCAACGTGGAAAACGCCAGCTATGGCCTTTCGCTATGCGCCGAAACCGTGGCTTGTGCCAACGCGGCCCATGCCGGCCAGCGCGGCGGGCTGATTGCCGTGGCGGTGGCCGGCGGGCCCGAAGGGGTGGACGGCGATCCGATCACGCCGTGCGGCCGCTGCCGCCAGGTGCTGCACGAACAGGCAGCACTGGGTGGCACCGATCCGCTGGTGCTGAGCGCCGGGGGTGATGGCGTGGTGGTTGAAGAACGGCTGTCATTCCTGCTACCGCGCGCGTTCGGCCCAGCATACCTGGGCTGATCTTTCCCAGCTGCACACGCAAAGGACCGGCCTTGTCCATTCTTTCCGACAAGTGGATTCGCAACAAGGCACTCACCGAAGGCATGATCGAGCCCTTCGTGGAAAACCAGCGCCGCGATGGCTGCATCAGCTATGGCCTCTCGTCCTATGGCTATGACGCGCGCGTGGCCGACGAGTTCAAGATTTTCACCAACGTGGATTCGGCGATCGTCGATCCCAAGGATTTCGCGAGCAATTCGTTCGTCGATCGGCAGACCGACGTGTGCGTGATCCCGCCCAACTCGTTCGCCCTGGCCCGCACGGTGGAATATTTCCGCGTGCCGCGCGACGTGCTGGTGATCTGCCTGGGCAAATCCACCTATGCCCGCTGCGGCATCATCGTGAACGTCACGCCGCTCGAACCGGGCTGGGAAGGCCACGTCACGCTGGAATTTTCCAACACCACGCCGCTGCCCGCGCGCATCTATGCCAACGAGGGCGCGTGCCAGTTCCTGTTCCTGCAAGGGAACGAACCGTGCGAGGTCAGCTATGCCGATCGCGCCGGCAAATACATGGGCCAGCGGGGGGTGACCCTGCCGCGTCTTTGAGGCGGCCATTCCGGGCAACACGGAACCTAACCGGCCTTGCCACCATTGTTGCCGCATATTCCTCGTCTGAGGACGGGGGCGGACAACGGTTTGGAAAGGTACGCCCATGAACACGATCGCGGCCCTGGCAGGGCGCATCCTGCTATCGCTTCTTTTCATCATCTCTGGCTTGGGAAAGCTGTTTGACCTGAGCAGCGCCCAGGTTGCCCTGGCCGGCGTTGGCCTGTCGCCCGATCTGGCGCTGCCGGCCGGCCTGTTCGAACTGGTCGGTGGCCTGGCGCTCGCGTTTGGCGTGGCCACGCGGCTTTTTGCAGTGCTGCTCGCCGGCTTCACGCTGCTCACCATCCTGTTCTTCCACCACAACCTGCTCGATCACACCCAGGTGGTCGAAGCGCTGAAGAACCTGGCGATTGCCGGGGGCCTGCTGGCGCTGTTTGCCCATCGCCAGGTGGCGTGGAGCTATGACGGCCTGCGCGCCCGCCGCGATCGCGAAAGCGTGGCACGCGACGCCGAAATGCGCGCCGCGCGCGCGGAAGGCCGGGCCGAAGCGCTTTCGGAAACCACGGTGGCAGGAACGCCCGTGACCCGCGTGGAAACGGTTACCGATGTCGATGGCAATCCCACCGGCACCGTGGCCGTCGCCCGCCGTCGCTGGTGGCAGATCTAAGCCGTTGACCGGTGCCGTCCTCCCCGGCGGCACCGGCCCGCCAAGCTAGGGCCGCTTGAGCGCAGCGATGCAGGCGGCCCGGTCCACCTCTCGCCCGTCGCCGCGCCGCGCATCGACATACGTCGCGGTGGGGCGACCCCCGCCTTGCGGCGGATAGAGGTAGACATCGAGAATGCAGGTCGCGCCGCTCCATTGCAGCTTGCGTGCATCTTCTTCCTTGATGTCCAGCCGCGGCGGGCCGAACTGCCGCACGAGCGCATCGCCGTCAGTGCCAATCACGCCTTGCAGGCCAGGCGCGACCTGGATCGTAGGCGCCGGGCGCGGCTGGGGTGCGGGCAGATGGGCCGGTGGCCGCTTGGGTGGTGGCAGCCGCGAAGGCGCCTTGGGGCCGCTGGGCACGGCGCCACTGCAGCCCGCCACCAGCGCTGCACCAAAGGCGGCAAGAGCCAGGCCACGCCAGCCTCCTTCGCATCGGGACGGGCGGGAAACGCCGAAACCGGATCGGGCAGGGGCGAGCATCGGGGCAGAGCGCAGCATGGCTGCGTTGATGGCGTGCCCGGCGTGGCGATGCAAGCGGCCGCAAGCGGCCTTGCGGCCGGCCGATGCTGCGGGTAGGCGGCAGGGTGACTGCTTCCCCATTTCGTTGCGAAAGAGACCATGGCCGAAACTGCTGCCGACCACCGTTTTGACGTCATCGCCATCGGCAATGCCATTGTCGACGTTATGGCCCCCGCCACCGACGACGAGATCGCCCGGCTGGGCCTGGCCAAGGGGGGCATGACGCTGGTGGATGCAGACCGCGCCGCCGCGCTCTATGCCGCGATGGGCCCTGCCCGCGAAATCTCGGGCGGATCGGCCGCCAACACGCTGGCCGGCCTGGCCGCGCTTGGCGCATCGTGCGCGTTCATCGGCCAGGTGGCCGACGACCAGTTCGGCCGCGTCTTTGCCCACGACATTCGCGCCGGCAAGATCGCCTTCGACACCGTCGCGCGGGCCGGCGATCCGCCGACGGCGCAGTGCCTGATCTTCGTGACGCCCGATGGCCAGCGCACGATGAACACGTTCTTGGGTGCCTCGCAGTTCCTGCCCGCCGCAGCGCTCGACGAAACGCTGATCGCGGCCGCCCGCGTGCTCTATCTCGAAGGCTATCTGTGGGACCCGGAAGAGCCGCGCGCCGCGATGCGCAAGGCGATTGCCGCCGCCCGCGCCGCCGGCACGCAAGTGGCCTTCACCCTGTCGGACGCATTCGTGATTTCGCGTCACGGTGACGATTTCCGCGCGCTGATCGCCGACGGGATGATCGACATCCTGTTCGCCAACGAACACGAACTCGCCGCCCTGACCGGCAAGGCCGATTTCCATGATGGCATGGCCGCGCTTTCCAACGTCCCCACCCTGGTGGTCACGCGTGGCGAACTGGGCGCCCATGCCCGCCATGGCACCGATGAAGCCCATGTCCCGGCCCAGCCGATCGCCAAGGTGGTAGACACGACCGGTGCGGGCGACTTGTTTGCTGCCGGTTTCCTTCACGGCCACGTGCGCGGCCTGTCGCTCAGCGAAAGCCTGACCCTGGGCGCGATCTGCGCGGCCGAGGTGATCTCGCACTATGGTGCGCGGCCCGAAGCCGATCTCAAGGCGCTGACCGGCCTGGCCTGAGCAATGCGGGGCGCTGCGTATCAGCGCCCCGCCATCGCCTTGGCCTTGGCCAGATAAGTGCGGCCGATGCGCTGCAACGTGCCATCGGCCAGTTCGGCCGACCACACGCCCAGGCCATCGTGGCGCAAGCCCTGGATGCGATCACGGCGGACGATGGTGGAGCGGTGCAGGCGGATGAAGCGCGCCGGGTCCAGCCGGTCTTCCAGCCGCTGGATGGTGTGCAGCATCAGGTAGCTGCGCTGGCCCACGTGCAGGCGCACATAGTCGCGCTCGGCATCGATGCGGTCGATATCGCCGGCGGCCACGCGCACCAGTTCGCTGCGGTGCGGCACCCAGAATTCCTCGATCCACTGCGACGGGCTGGCCGAGGGGGCCAGCGCGGGCGCGGACGCGGGAACCGGCGCCAGATCGGACGAAGCGGCGGCATGGCGGGCCACGGCACGCTCCACCGCCCGTTCGAGGCGATCCTGCGCCACCGGCTTGAGCACATAGTCCACCGCATCGCAATCGAACGCCTCGACCGCGAAATGATCATGCGCGGTGACGAAGATCACCATCGGCTTGGGGTTTTGCCGGCCCAGCGCGCGGGCCACGCCCAGGCCATCCAGTTCGGGCATCGTCATGTCGAGCAGCACGAGCTGCGGGCTGAGCGCCTCCACCAGCCGCAGCGCCGCCGCGCCATCGGCCGCCGTGCCCACGATCTGCAACGCGGGGATGCGCGCGCACAGGATCTGCATGCGTTCGATGGCCAGGGGTTCGTCGTCCACGATCAGGGTGCGCATCAAGGCCTCTAGAGATTGGAAATGATTGGCAAGGTCAACACCGTAGCATAGCCGCCGGCCGGCAGGGGCGCGCTTTCCACCCGCGCCTGCGCGCCAAAGCGGGCGGCCAGGCGGCTGCGCACGTTGGCCAGGCCGATGCCGGTGCCACCGGCGGGAATACCGGCCGGCTCGGCTCCATGCCCATCGAGACCAGGGCCATCATCCGCCACGGTCAGCACCAACAGGCCGCCCGACATGCGCGCGCGGATGCTGATGGTGACCGGGCGGGTGGTGGCCGAAACGGCATATTTGATCGAGTTTTCCACCAGTGGCTGGAGAATCATGCCCGGCACGCAGGCCTGTGCCACATCATCGGGCACATCGAATTCCACGCGCAGCCGTTCGGGAAAGCGCACGCCCTCGATCGCCAGGTAATGGCGTTGCAGCGCGATCTCGTCGGCCAGGGTGACATCGGCCGTGGGATCGGCGGCCAGGCTGTGGCGATAGAAGCTGGAAATGGTCTGGATCATCCGCTCGGCCTCTTCGGCGCGGCCCACCATGACCAGCGCCGAGAGCGAATTGAGCGTGTTGAACAGGAAGTGCGGGTTGACCTGGTAGCGCAAGCTGCGCAGCTCTGCCGCCTTGGCCGCGCGGCGATATTCGCCTTCGCGCCATTCGGCCGCGCGGCGCTGCTCGGCATTGCCCAGCGCCAGGTAAAGCGCCGCCCAGGCGATCAACAGGAAATAGCGGCCGAGCGCGATGTCGGTCAGTTCCTGCCAACCTTCGTCCTGGTTGATCTCCTTGGCGGTGTTGGCCGCATTGGCGGCTTCGCGGGTGACGATGTGGACGCCGGGCGCCGTGATCTCGGTCGTGCCGTCGGCATGATGGCGCACGCTGACCCTGTCGCCATCGGCGTTGGCATGCGGCGGTGCCGGTGCGGCCGGCTCTGCGGGCGCGGCGGGGACCTGGCCGGTGGCGCGCGGCTCTGCGGGCGCGGCGGGGACCTGGCCGGTGGCGGGCGGCTCTGGCGGCGCGGGCGGCATGGCGGGCGTGGAAGGCATGGGCGGCGCCACGTCGATCAGCATGTTGCCGCCGGTGTTGCGCTGGGCCACGTCGTTGCGCACGGCGGTCTGGTCCGCCTGCCCCGCTTGCGCCTGCGCTTCCTTGTCCCAGCGCGCTTCGAGCGGGGCGAAAGCCTGCTGGTTGATCACCGCCAGCAGCAGGGCGGCCGGCAGCATGATCACCAGCGCCAGGGCCACGCGCGCGCCCAGCCGGCAATGATCCCAGCGGCGCAGCACCGGCCAGACCAGCACGGTGACGGCAATCCCGGCAATGGTCACCAGCGCGCGGCGCCAGAGCAATTCGATCCACACCGAAAGGTCGGTTTCCGGCGGGCCAACCAGCGCCCAGCGGATCGACACCAGCACGAAATAGCACAGCCACAGCGCGGTGGCCGAGAGCACGACCTGGCGCGCCCCGACGTGACCGATGCCGGGCGGAGTGTCTTGCAATGTCGAAGTCGGATCGGTCCGCGCGTGAGAGGCCATGGCGTTTGGTAGGCGAGGCCCGGGCCGGAAGCCAGTGCGGCGGTCGAGATGGGTGGGCGGTTGGTCGAACCTGGCGTTGCTGAAGGGTTCCACCACCCCCCGGCCCCCTCCTCTGAAGAGGAGGGGGAGTCAAGGTACTGATTTCAAAGCCCCATCCTCTTTAGAGGAGGGGGTTTGGGGGTGGTGCGAAGCCTAGCACAAGACTGCTAACCTCAAGCCGGCAGCAGGCCTTCGTCGGCGATCTTCTTCTTCCACACCAGCGGGGCGAGCTGGTGCACGTTCTGCCCTTCGCTATCGACGGCGACCGTCACCGGCATGTCTTCCACGGTGAATTCATAGATCGCTTCCATGCCCAGATCTTCGAAACCGACGACCTTGGCTTCCTTGATCGCGCGGGCGACAAGGTAGGCTGCGCCACCCACGGCCATGAGATAGGCCGACTTGTGGTTGGCGATCGACTGCGTGGCCGCCGGGCCGCGTTCGGCCTTGCCTACGCAGGCAAGCAGGCCCTGGTCCAGCATCATGTCCATGAACTTGTCCATGCGCGTGGCGGTGGTCGGGCCGGCCGGGCCGACCACTTCGTCGCGCACCGGATCGACCGGGCCGACGTAATAGATCACGCGGCCCTTGAATTCGACCGGCAGTTCCTCGCCTTTGGCCAGCATGTCCTGGATGCGCTTGTGCGCGGCGTCGCGGCCGGTGAGCATCTTGCCGTTGAGCAACAGGCGATCGCCCTGCTTCCAGCTTTGGACGTCTTGCGCCGTCAGCGTGTCGAGGTTGACGCGCTTGGCCGCTGCGTCGGGCGCCCAGTGCACCTGCGGCCATTCGTCGAGCTTGGGCCGTTCGAGATAGCTGGGACCGCTGCCATCGAGGGTGAAATGCGCGTGGCGGGTGGCGGCGCAGTTGGGGATCATCGCCACCGGCTTGCCCGCGGCGTGGCACGGCGCATCCATGATCTTGACGTCGAGGATGGTGGAAAGCCCGCCCAGGCCCTGCGCGCCGATGCCCAGCGCGTTGACCTTGTCGAAGATTTCGATGCGCAGGCGCTCGATATCGGTCTGGGGCCCGCGCAGCTTGAGCTGGGCCATGTCGATCGGCTCCATCAGCGCTTTCTTGGCCAGCAGCACGCAGTGTTCGGCCGTGCCGCCGATGCCGATGCCCAGCATGCCCGGCGGGCACCAGCCGGCGCCCATCTGCGGCAGCATTTCCAGCACCCAGTCCACGATCGAATCGCTGGGATTCATCATCTTGAACTTGGACTTGTTCTCGCTGCCACCGCCCTTGGCCGCGACATCGACCGTGATCGTGTTGCCCTTGACCATCTCGACGTGGAGCACGCAGGGCGTGTTGTCGCGCGTGTTGCGGCGGGTGAACGCCGGATCGGCCAGGACCGAGGCGCGCAGCTTGTTGTCGGCATTGAGATAGGCGCGGCGCACGCCTTCATCGACCACGTCCTGCAGGGACTTGTCGGATTCCAGGCGGCAATCCTGGCCCCATTCGATGAACACGTTGACGATGCCGGTGTCCTGGCAGATCGGCCGGTGGCCTTCGGCGCACATGCGGCTGTTGGTCAGGATCTGGGCGATGGCGTCCTTGGCGGCGGGGCCTTGTTCGGCCTCGTAAGCGTCGCCCAAAGCGCGGATGTAATCCATCGGGTGGAAGTAGCTGATGTATTGCAGCGCATCGGCCACGCTTTCGACCAGATCCGCTTCCCGGATCGTCACCATTTCCGCCATCGCAATTTCGCTCCTGCTACAGCATTCTGCCAATGTCCCTTACGCGCCGATCAACAGCATGCAAGACGCTTGGCGCAAGGCGGGCAATATTCTAGAGACGCTGGCGACCCATGGCGTGTGCGCTTGCGAAGGCTGGCCCACGCACCCGGAACTTGATGAGGAACACCGATGAGCGTGGCAGTAGCTGAGGCAGCAGAGACGGGAATGGTGCGCGAGCGCAAGGCCATGATCGAAAGCCAGCTGCGCGTGAGCGGCGTGAACGATCCGGCCGTGCTGGCCGCCTTTGCCGCCGTGCCGCGCGAGGATTTCGTGCCGGCGGATCGCCGCCCCGTGGCCTATATGGACCGCGCCGTGCCGCTCGGCGATGGCACCGTGCTGGCCCCCGCGCTCACCCACGGGCAGATGCTGATCGCCGCGGTTCCCGTTGCCGGTGAACGCGCGCTGGTGGTGGGCAAGCCCGGCACCTATCTGGCCGCGCTGCTGCGCGAACTGGGCCTGGTGGTCACCGTGGCAAGCCCGGCCGACGACCTGGCCGCGCTGGGCCAGTTCGCGCTGGTCCTGGTCGACGGTGCGATCGAGCAGACGACGCCGGCACTGGAAGCCGCCGTGGCCGACGATGGCCGCCTGGTGACCGGCCTGGTCGAACGCCGCGTGACGCGGCTGGCACTGGGCCGCAAGACCGCCGGCCAGGTGGTCCTGGCCGCGCTGGGCGATGCCGACTTTGCCGTGCTGCCCGAATTTGCCGCCCCCAAGGGCTGGAGCTTCTGAAACCCATGACCGAGCGGAGCCGGTGGCGCGCGGCAGCGGCCGGAACCTGCCTGGCGGCAATGCTCGCCACGCACGGTGCCCCGGCCCTGGCGGATGATCTGCGCAGCGCGCTTACGGCGGCCTATCAGACCAACCCGGATCTGCAGGCGGCGCGCGACAACTTGCGCGCCACCGACGAAAACGTGCCGATCGCCCGCGCCTCGGCCCTGCCCTCGCTTTCGGGCAGCGTCAGCTACAACGAATATGTCGACAAGGGCGGCTCTTACTTTTCCACGAGCTATCCCGACCGGGTGGTGGGCCTGGGCGCCACTGCCGGCCTGCCGCTCTATCGCGGCGGGGCGGTAAAATACGGCATTCGCGCCGCCGAAACACGGGTGGATGCGGGCCGCGCCAGCCTGCGCGGCACCGAATCGAGCGTGTTCACGAGCACGGTCACGTCGTACATGGACGTGATCCGCGACGCCGCGATCGTGGGTCTGCAGAAGAACAACGTGCAGGTTCTGGAAGTCAACCTTCAGGCCACCAGCGACCGGTTCGAAATCGGCGACGTGACCCGCACCGACGTGGCGCAGTCGCGCTCGCGCCTGGCGCTGGCGCGGGCCAGCCTGCGTTCGGCCGAAGCCAACCTGGTGGCCAGCCGCGAAACCTATGTGCGGGTCATCGGCCATGTGCCCGGCACGCTGGAAGCGCCGCCGCCGCTGGTGGGCATGCCCGCCAGCGTGGAAGACGCGGTGGACTATGCGCTGGACAACAACCCCGACCTGATCGCCGCGCGCGAGGCCAGCAAGGCAGCCGGCTATGACGTGAAAGTGGCCGGCGCCAGCCGCCTGCCCACCGTTTCGGCCAGTGCATCGACCAACAGCACCAATTACCTGAGCAGTTATCTGCCCGGCGTGCCCAATTCCTATCGCAACATGGTGGCGGGCCTGACCGCCTCGATCCCGCTGTTCCAGGGCGGCGCCCCGGCAGCCCGCGTGCGCCAGGCCCAAGCCTCGCAAGGCGCGACGATGGAGCAGGAAATCGGCACCGAGCGCGCGGTGATCGCCACGGTGCGATCGGCCTGGTCAGCCTGGCTGGCGGCCAAGGAAGTGATCGCGCTCAACCAGACGGCAGTGGATGCCGCGGCGCTGAGCCTTGAAGGCGTGCGCGCGGAAAACACCGTGGGCAACCGCACGATCCTCAACATCCTCGACGCCGAGCAGGAATTGCTCAACGCCCAGGTGCAACTGGTGACGGCAAAGCGCAACGAATACGTGGCCGGCTTTGCCCTGCTTTCGGCGATGGGCAAGGCCCAGGCCAAGGATCTCGGGCTGGACGGCGGCACGCTCTATGATCCGCAGGCGAACTATGAACGCGTGCACAACCGCATCTGGGACTGGGACAGCGATCCGCAGCCCACGGCGCACGCAACCGCCACGGTTGACACCCCTGCCCAGGATGCGACAATCCCGGATCAGCCGCTGCCCTGACCGGGCGGTTTGCGGCAACGTATTGCAGAACTTGGGGGATTAGAATGCGCCAGGCCGGTGAACCTTCGGTCGAGGAAATTCTCGAATCGATCAAGAAGGTGATCGCCCGTGACACGCGGGGCGAGGCACCAGCCGCGCAGGCCCCGCGTGCGCCGATGTCTGCCGCGGCGGCGGCTGCCGCCATTGCCCCCGCGCTTCAGGCCCAGGCCGGGCGCGAAGGCACCGCAGCCCCGCGCGCTGCCGCCAATCCCGCGATCGCGATGAATCGCGCCGCCAGCCCGGCCGACGTGCTGGACCTGACCGACGTGGCCGCGCAGATCATGGGCGAGTATCGCAAGCCGGCGGCCGAAGCCGAAGCGCCGGCCGGCGAGGACGACGAGGAAGCGCTGGTGCCGCAGGAAGCGGCCGCATCGATGCGCGATTCGCTGGCGGCGCTGGCCATGCTGGCCCAGCCCGGCGCCCAGCCGCAGATCGTGCGGTCGGGCGAAACCTCGCTGGAAGGCATGGTGCGCGACATGCTGCGCCCGATGCTGGCGCAATGGCTGGAACGCAACCTGCCGGTGATGGTGGAAAAGATGGTCGCCGCCGAAATCGCCCGCATTGCCGGCAAGCGCGGCTGATGGGCGAAAAGACGCGCGCGAAAGACATTGCCGAGGCAGAAGGCACGCTGGCCAAGCTGGGCGGCTTTGCCACGCAGCGGCACATCTTCATCTGCGCCGATTCCGACAAGGACAAATGCTGTTCGCACAAGGAAAGCGACGCAGCCTGGTCTTTCCTCAAGAAGCGGTTGGGCGAACTCAAGCTGGGCGGCGGGCAAGGCGTGCTGCGCAGCAAGGTGGGCTGCCTGCGCGTGTGTGCGGCAGGGCCGGTGGCCGTGGTCTATCCCGAAGGGGTCTGGTATCATTCCTGCACCCCGCCGGTGCTGGAACGGATTATCCAGGAACACGTGATCGGCGGCGTGCCGGTGGCGGAATACCGCCTCAACCCACCCGGTTCCTGATCGAGGGCGTTGCGCGGGCGCCCTTCGACAAGCACGGGGCGAACGGGGAATGGCTCAGCCCCTTGTTCTGAAATCCGTTCGGGCTGCGCCTGTCGAAGCCCCCGCGCGTTCTATCGCAGCAAGGCGAGCACGCTCTGCCCATCACGGCGCGGCCAAGCCCAAGTGCAGAGCGCGAGGACCAGGGCGTTGAGGACAAGGCCGATCAGGCCGGGATTGATCCCGCCCAGGCTCCAGCCGGTAAAGCGCGCAGCAAGGATGAACACCGCTGCAACGGCGATGCCGGCGATGACGCCGCGCGCGCCGGCGCGGCCGGTCCACAGCGCCGCCAGGAAGCCGGGCAGGGTCTGGACGATGCCGAAATAGAACACGGTGTTGAGCGTGGCGAGCAGCGGCACCTGGGCCAGCGCGCCGGCGGCAGACAGCGCGATGAACAGTGCGGTGATGGCCTTGGCCCAGCCCTGCTGCGCCGCGCCATCCAGGCCGGGCACCAGATTGCGCGTGATCAGCGGGGCGATGGCCAGGCACACGCTGGAAAGAATGACGAGGCCGGCCAGCACCACCGCCGCCATGACCACGCCCATGGCCCAGCCGGGCAGGAGATGCTGCGCGGCGGCCAGGAACACGAAATCGGGCTTGTCGAGCGGCAACCCGATCTGTCGCACGAACACGGCCACGGCCATGAGCAGCGGAAACATCACCATGTAGAGCGGCGCGGCGGCTTGGGCGCGGACGATGGCTTGGGGGCCACGCGCGGCGAACAGGAACGCCCAGTTCTGCGGGATCATAGCAAAGCCCAGCGCCTGAACCGCAATGGTGCTAAGCGCAAAGGGCAAGCCCACCGGCACTTGCGGGGCCACGACCACTTGCGGCGCCGGCCCTGCCGGCCCCTGAAGCGCCGGCCAGTGCACCAGCGCCAAAGCGCCGACCAGCAGGATCGTGCCGAGCATCAGCGCATCTTTGAGCACTGCCACGAACGCCGCCGCCCGCAAGCCGGCCAGCGCGACATAGGCAAAAGTGACAAGGCCCGCGCCGGCCAGCAACAGCGGCATGGGTGCCGCCGGCGCCAGCGCGCCCAGCACCAGGCGGATGCCGGCAAACTGCATCGTGCCGATCGGCAGCAGCAGCGCCATCGCCCCCACCGCAATCACGCGTTCGAGCAGGCGGCTGCCGAAGTGGGCGGCGAAGAAATCGGGAATGGTGACGGCGCCATAAAGGTTGCCCGCCCGCCAGATCCACGGGCCTAGCACCGCCAGCACCGGCGCGGCGAGCAGGATATAGCCGAAGAACCACACCACGAAGCCTTCGCCCCCGGCATAGACCCCGCCGGGAAACCCCAGCATCGTGGCGATCGAATAGGTTTCCCCCACGCTGAGGAAAAAGAACAGGATCGCACCCAGTTGCCCGCCGGCCACGAAGAACGCGCGCGGGCCGGCGGCATGGGCCGCCCCCCGCCGCGCCCACAGCGCAACGGCCAGCGACAGGGCCATCACGGCCAGGAACGCCGCGATCATGGCAGCACGCCCCGTTGGCGCCACCACAGCCAGGCGCTGGTCAGCGGCGCGCAGGCAAACAGCGCCCAGATTCGCGCGCCGATGCCCAGGAATACGCCCGGCCCATGCGGCACGGCCAGCACCGCCAGCAGGACCAGCGCCACCGGCACCGCCAAGGTGAGCAGCGCGCGCGCCATCGCCTTCACTTTTGCGGCTGGGTGGACGCAAGGGCAGACCAGGTGGGCACGGCCCAGCCGGCCGGCGCGCTGGCCGCATGCACCCCGCGCGCAATGGCGCGGGCCAGGGTATCGGCGGCCACGGCCCCCACAGTCAGCACGGCCAGGTCGCGCGGGCCCGACACGGCGATCCGCCCGGTGCACAGCGCGAACACGACATCGCCATCGAACGGCGTGTGCACAGGGCGAGTCGCCCGCGCCAGGCCGTCCTGGGCCATGATCGCCACGCGCTTCATCTCGTCTGCCGTCAGATCGAGGTCGGTGGCGACGCAGGCGATCGTGGTGTTTTCGCGCGGGGCGGGCAGCTTGGTGCCGCCCCATTGTTCGGGCCCCACGCGCGCCGCAATCGGGCCCAGGCCGCCGAATTCATCGCCCATTTCAAAGGCACCCGCCCAGAAATGGTGCGTGCCGGGCACCAGCGTGGACCCCAGCGCATTGACCGCGACGATCGCGCCCACGGTGACGCCATCGTGGGTGCGCGTGGAGGCAGACCCCAGCCCGCCCTTGAGCGCCCCGGCCATGGCGCCATAGCCCGCGCCGCTGGTGCCCAGCGCGAAATCAGAGCCGGCGGCCGCCAGCGCGGCAATGCCCAGGTCGCGATAGGGCGGCTCGGTGCCCCAGCGCTTGTTGCCGCCATTGCCCAGGTCATAGAGAATCGCGGCCGGCACGATCGGCGAGACCGGCACGCCCTGGCTGGCCAGCCCGCCATAGCCGATGCCCCGCGCGCCCAGGTGCGCCGCCACGCCATCGGCCGCCGCCAGGCCCCACGACGATCCGCCCGAAAGCACCACGGCGTTGCAGGCATGGACCAGGTTGTGGCTTTCCAGGGCATCGCTTTCCCGCGTGCCGGGGCCGCCGCCGCGCACGTCGATCGCGGCGGTGCTGAGCTTGTTGGCCAGGATCACCGTGGTGCCGGTGCGCACGGCGGCATCGTGCGCGCAGCCCACGGTGATACCGGCCACATCGGTGATCAGGTTGCGCGGGCCGGTGCGGCCGCCCTGGCCGCTGGGCACAGGCTGGCTGGACCGGGGGCCGGCGGCCACCGCCCTTGCGCCGCCGAGCGCCAGCGGCGCGGCGATTCCCGTGGAAGCAAGCACTTGGCGGCGGTTCATCGGGGCACTCCGGGCTGGACAGAATGCGTCCAGTTGCCGCGTGGGCCGCCGCGCGGCAAGGTGATTTTCAGGTGTCGTCCCAGTGCGAGCTGTCGAGCCGGTCCTCGATGCTTTCATCGTGGCCCGTGCCGCTGGACAGGAACACCAGGCCCATCAGCGCGGCCATCAGCATCATCGTGATCCCCACCCCCAGCGAAGTGGCGATATAAAGGTGGATCGAGACAAGGCCCAGGCCCGCATAGAGCCAGGCATCGACCGCCACGATGACCACCAGCGTGGCCAGGCCCATCCAGCGCATCAACCAGCGATAGCGCGCCCAGGCATGCGCCGCGGTGTATGGGTCATCCAGAGGAGACCGGTTGGCCATCGTCATTTCTCCCAAGCAGCCATGCCTACAGGAAGGCCCTTGCCGCGCAACCGGAACGTGGCATGATCGCAGGTGGAGGCGGGACCAACTGCCCCAAGGGGAAGAGGAGACAACCGATGACCATTGCACGGTTGATGGCCGGACGTTCCGGCGAAGTCTGGTCTGTCCATTCGCAAGACACGGTGGCCGATGCCGTCGAGATTCTCAGCCGGCACAGAATCGGTGCCCTGCCGGTCCACGACGGCGACAGTGCCGTCGCCGGGATCTTTTCCGAACGCGACGTGATTCGCGCGCTGACGGCGCATGGCGAAGATGCGCTGCGCCTGCCGGTGAGCGCGGTGATGACGGCCCCGGTGGTGACCGTCACGCCAGAGACATCGGTGATGGAGGCCCTGGCCTTGATGACCCGGCGCCGGTTCCGCCACCTGCCCGTGCTGGAAGACGGGCGCATGGTGGGCTTCATCTCGATCGGCGACCTGGTGAAATACCGGATCGACCGGATCGAGGCCGAAGCCGACGCGATGCGGGTCTATATCCAGTCCGCCTGAGCGGGCTTTGGGCATGAAAAACCCCTCCCGCTTGCGGGAGGGGCTTGGGGAGGGCGTATTGGCCCGGCCCTTTTTCCCGACGCGCCCTTCCCCGGCCCCTCCCGCAGGCGAGAGGGGGGGAAGAAGGGCTTGGGACTTAGCTGTCGGAGATGCCTTCGGCGCGGCGCGCTTCGAGCCAGGCCATGGCTTCGGCGTGCTGGGCGGCTTCCGAAGCGGCCTTGGACTGGGCCTCGCGCTGGGCGCGCAGTTCCTCGATCAGGGCGTCGCGATCCGAACCCAGGCGATCGGTCACCGCGCCTTCGTCCTCGGCCGGCACGCCGGCGCGCTTGGACGCCTTGCTTACCAGCATGTCCAGCTCGCGCTGCGAGCACAGGCCCAGGGTCACCGGGTCCTTGGGATTGATGTTGGCGATGTTCCAGTGGCTGCGATCGCGAATCGCGGCGATGGTGGTGCGCGTGGTGCCGATCAGCTTGCCGATCTGCGCGTCGGAAATTTCCGGGTGGTGGCGCAGGATCCAGGCGATGCCGTCGGGCTTGTCCTGGCGCTTGGACACCGGCGTATAGCGCGGGCCCTTGGTGCGGCTGACGGCCAGCGGTGCGCGCTGCATCTTGAGGCGGTATTCGGGATGCTCTTGCCCGCGATCGATTTCGCTCTGGCTCAGTTCGCCCGAATGCAGCGGGTTGCGGCCCGTATACTTGGCGCCGGCCAGATCGTCGGCCATGGCCTGCACTTCAAGGATATGCAGCCCGCAGAACTCGGCAATCTGTTCGAACGTCAGTGCCGTATTGTCGACAAGCCACGAAGCAGTGGCATGCGGCATCAGCGGATACGTGGGCTGGTTGCTCACGGCATGGTCCTCTTTTTTTCGTGCGCGATTGGCTGTGTGAGTGGCGCGGAAACAATAAGGGCCGCCCCTTCACGGAGCGGCCACTTGCCTGGGAAGATGTAAGCGAGCATGGCCCAAACGGCAAGAGCAATCCGCGCAGGCACCGTATTTGCGCCCGAATCAGGGCATTTTCAGCACGATCTTGCCGATGTGGTGGCCCGCTTCCATCCGCGCGTGGGCAGCAGCGGCCTGATCGAGCGGAAAGGCCTGGTCCATGATCGGGCGCAGCTTGCCCTCGCCCACCAACGGCCAGACCGTTTCCAGGATCTCTCCGGCAAGCAGCGCCTTGAACGTGACGGACTGTGCCCGCAGGGTGGACCCGGTGAGCGTGAGGCGCCGGGTCATGACTTGCGCCATGTTGATCTGCGCCTTGGCCCCGCCCTGCACCGCGATGGTCACGTGGCGGCCATCGGGCGCCAGGCATTGCAGGTTGCGCGCCACATAGTCGCCAGCGACCATGTCGAGCACCAGGTTGACGCCTTGGCCGCCGGTGATTGCCTTGACTTCTTCGACAAAATCGCTGGCCTTGTAGTCGATCGCGTGGGTGGCGCCGATCGCCAGCGCGGCCTGGCACTTTTCCGCGCCCCCGCAGGTGACGATCACGGTGAGCCCGAACAGCTTGCCCAGCATGATCGCCATGCTGCCGATCCCGCTGGTGCCACCGTGGACCAGGATCGTCTCGCCCTCGCAGGCCCAGCCGCGTTCGAACACGTTGTGCCACACGGTGAACAGCGTTTCGGGCAGGGCCGCAGCCTGATCAAGCGGCAGGGATTCGGGCACGGGCAGGCAATGCCCGGCCTCTGCCAGGCAATATTGCGCATAGCCACCGCCCGAAACCAGCGCGCAGACATTCTGGCCGAGCAAGGGGATGGTCACGCCTTCACCGAGCGCCACCACCTGGCCGGCGATTTCGAGGCCGGGGATCGGCGAGGCGCCGGGGGGCGGCGGATAGGAACCCTGGCGCTGGATCACATCGGGGCGGTTGACGCCGGCATAGGCCACCTTGACCAGCACCTGCCCCGGGCCCGGGCGCGGCACGGGCAGCGTTTCGGGGCGGAGCACCTCCGGCCCGCCATGCCCGTCAAACCCCACTGCCGTCATCGTCACCGGAAGTTCCAGCATCTGCTGCCCCATGTTTTGACGTCATTTGCCTATAAGAGCGTCGCTCTAGCCATGGGACAGGTTGACAGCAAGCGTTTGCCGTCCAACATTGTGCAGTGCGATGGACGCAGATGACCTTCCGCGCCGCAAGGGCGACCTGGCCGGGCAACTGGCCGCCGAACCACTCGATTCGCTTTCGGTGGACGAGTTGAGCGCGCGCATCGCCCTGCTTGAAGCCGAGATCGCCCGGACGGCGCGCCATCGTGAAACCGCGGGGCGCACTCGCGCAGCGGCAGAGGCGCTGTTCGGTACTTCCCGTCCCGCCCTTGCTCCTTCTGGCCCGCCTCCTTCCGGCCCGCCCCCTTCCGGCGAAACTGGACGATGAGCGCCGCCGCCCTTCACCTTGCGGGGCGGCATCCCCATATAGCTGTTCAGCCCCCAGGAACGCGTCCGTTTGCCGGTTTTGGCAAGCGGTTGCGCAAATCATCGATTGAAGCATCCGTGGCGACCGCCCAACCTGGTTCGGCGGCGGTTAACCAACCCCGTGCTTTTCTCCCGCAAGGGAACCATCCCGTGGCGGAATACTTCCGTCATGGCCAAGAGTGAGCCCCAGAAAGCGAGCCTATGCCCAGTTTCGCCCAGAGCCTCGAAAAGACGTTGCACAGCGCCCTGGCCAATGCCTCGGAGCGCAGTCATGAATACGCGACGCTCGAACATCTCCTGCTTGCCCTGATCGACGATGCAGACGCGGCGCAGGTGATGCAGGCCTGCGGCGTGGATCTTGGCGATCTGGGCGACGTGGTACGCCAGTACCTCGACCAGGAATACCAATCCCTCAAGACCGCGGAAAAGGCCGATCCCCAGCCCACCGCCGGGTTCCAGCGCGTGATCCAGCGCGCGATCCTGCATGTCCAGTCTTCCGGCAAGGACACCGTGACCGGCGCCAACGTGCTGGTTGCGCTGTTTTCCGAGCGCGATTCCTATGCCGTCTATTTCCTGCAGCAGCAGGACATGAGCCGCTTGGATGCCGTGAGCTATATCAGCCACGGCATCGGCAAGGGCGGCCGCCAGGTCAATTCCAGCACGGCCAAGCCGAGCGAGGAAGAGACCCCCAAGCAGGAAGAAAAGGCCGAGGCCAAGGGCGGCAACAAGAAGGATTCCGCGCTCGACCAGTTCTGCGTCAACCTCAACGACAAGGCGCTTTCGGGCAAGGTCGATCCGCTGATCGGCCGCGGCCCCGAAGTGGACCGCACGATCCAGATTCTGTGCCGCCGCTCCAAGAACAACCCGCTTTATGTGGGTGATCCGGGCGTGGGCAAGACCGCCATCGCCGAAGGCCTGGCGCGCAAGATCGTGGAAGGCGAAGTGCCCGAGGTGCTGGCCAAGGCGGTGATCTATTCGCTCGACATGGGCAGCCTGCTCGCGGGCACGCGCTATCGCGGCGATTTCGAGGAACGCCTCAAGCAGGTCGTGTCCGAACTGGAAAAGATGCCGCACGCGATCCTGTTCATCGACGAGATCCACACCGTGATCGGCGCCGGCGCCACCAGCGGCGGGGCGATGGACGCATCGAACCTCCTGAAGCCCGCGCTTTCGGGCGGGACGATCCGCTGCATCGGTTCGACCACCTACAAGGAGTTCCGCAACCACTTCGAAAAGGACCGCGCCCTGCTGCGCCGGTTCCAGAAGATCGACGTGAACGAACCCACCGTGGAAGACACGATCAAGATCCTCAAGGGCCTGCGCACGGCGTTCGAGGAGCATCACAAGGTCAAGTACACGCCCGAGGCGATCAAGACCGCGGTGGAGCTTTCCGCGCGCTATATCAACGACCGCAAGCTGCCCGACAAGGCGATCGACGTGATCGACGAAGTGGGTGCGATGCAGATGCTGGTGCCGCCGTCCAAGCGCAAGAAGACCATCACCGCGCGCGAGATCGAGGCCGTGATCGCGACGATGGCGCGCATCCCGCCCAAGTCGGTGAGCAGCGACGACAAGAAGGTGCTGGAGCATCTGGAGCGTGACTTGAAGCGCCTGGTGTTTGGCCAGGACAAGGCGATCGAAGTGCTGTCGAGCGCCATGAAGCTGAGCCGCGCCGGCCTGCGCGACCCGGACAAGCCGATCGGTTCGTTCCTGTTCTCCGGCCCGACCGGCGTGGGCAAGACCGAAGTGGCGCGCAGCCTCGCCCAGATCATGGGCATTCCGCTGCAGCGCTTCGACATGTCGGAATATATGGAGCGCCATTCGGTCAGCCGCCTGATCGGTGCCCCTCCGGGCTATGTCGGGTTCGACCAGGGCGGTCTGCTGACCGATGCCATCGACCAGCAACCGCATTGCGTGCTGCTGCTGGATGAAATCGAGAAGGCTCACCCCGATCTGTTCAACATCCTGCTGCAGGTGATGGACAACGGGCGCCTGACCGATCACCACGGCAAGACGGTGGATTTCCGCAATGTGGTCCTGATCATGACCACCAATGCCGGCGCATCGGACATGGCCAAGCAGGGCATAGGGTTCGGCGACGTGTCCAAGCAGGACGCGGGCGACGAAGCGGTAAAGAACCTGTTCACGCCGGAATTCCGCAACCGCCTGGATGCCATCGTGCCGTTCGGCTACCTGCCGCCCGAAGTTGTCAGCCGCGTGGTGGACAAGTTCGTGCTGCAGCTGGAACTCCAGCTGGCCGAGCAGAACGTGCACATCCAGTTCGACGGCGATGCCCGCGCCTGGCTGGCCACGCGCGGCTATGACCGGCTCTATGGCGCGCGGCCGATGGCGCGCCTGATCCAGGAAAAGGTCAAGAAGCCGCTGGCCGAGGAGCTGCTGTTCGGCAAGCTGGCCAATGGCGGGGAAGTGCATGTCAGCCTGAAGGACGATGCGCTGAGCTTTGAATTGACCCCGGCCGCGCCCAAGCTGGTCAAGAAGAAGGCCGGCAAGCGCAAGGCGAGCGACGCAGCCAGCGAGCCCAACGCCGACGAAGCCTGATGGCGTGACAAACGAAAGGGGCGGGAGAGGGATGCCTCTCCCGCCTTTTTTGTGCCTGCTCTTCCGTCATCCGGACTTGTTCCGGGATGACGAGATGGGCTGTTGAACCACCCGTTCAGTATCCCGTGCTGCGATCCACCAGCCCGACCAGCGGCTCTCCGGCGCGCCATCGCGCGATATTGGCGGCAATGGCGCGTGCCGCCGAATGCGGATCGGTGGGTGCCGCAACATGCGGCGTGATCGTGACGTCATCCCGCCGCCACAGCGGATCGCTGGCCGGCAGCGGTTCGGTGGTGAAGACATCGAGCACGGCATGGCCGATCTGCCCGGCATCGAGCGCGGCGAGCAGATCGGGCACCACCACGTGGCCGCCCCGCCCCGCGTTCACCAGGCCGGCGCCGCGCGGCATGCGGGCAAAGGCCCCGGCCCCCAGCAGCCCATGCGTTTGCGCCGTCAGCGGCAGCAGGTTGACGAGAATCTGAGCCGCGCCCAGCACGTTCGCCAGCCCTTGCGCGCCGCTGGCCATGGCGACGCCCGGCAACGGGGCGCGCGGGCGGCGGCTCCAGCCGATGACGTCAAACCCGGTTCGGGCGAGCAAGGCAGCGCTTGCCCGGCCCATTTCACCCATGCCCAGCACGCCCACGCGACGCTCTGCCATGCGCGGCTGGGCCAGCGGCTGCCAGGCGCCACGGGCCTGCTGCGCGCGATAGGCCGGCATCTGGCGGTGCAAAGCCATGACATGGCCAAGCACCGCCTCGGCCATGTCGGCCGCCAGTTGCGGATCGACCAGCCGCGCCAGGGGCACGGGCGGCAGCGCAGGATCGGCGAGCAACCCATCCACCCCGGCCCAGGCGCTTTGCACCAGGCGCAGCGCGGGCAGGCGCGCGAGGCGGCCGGGCGGTGGATTGGCGACGATGGCCACCGTCACGCCGGCCAGGACCTCCGTTGCCGGGGCAGAGGCGGCGTCGCCCGTCCAGGTGAGTATCGCCTCGCCAGGCAGGCTGGCGCGCAGCGCATCGGCCCAGCGGCCCAGCTCTTCCGTATCGAGATCGGCAAGAAACAGGATCGACACCAATCATCACCTCGGCAGCGGCATGGCGCGTTCCACGTGGAACAAGCGGATCATTCCGCGCCGGTCTGCGCCAGAATCACCGCCGCGAACAGCAGCAGCGCGAGCAACGCAAAGACCAGCAGCGCCGCCGTGCGCCACAACGCTCCCCACCGGCCACACCCATAGGCGCCGCGCACTTGGCGATAGATGTGCAACGGCGGCACGACGGTCGCTACCACGGCAACGCCCGGCAGCCCCAGCCAATCGGCCAGCATCAGCACCACCAGCAGCAGAGTCATGAACGAAAGCGAATACGTGACGAAAACGGTGTGGTCGTACAGCTGGAACCGCCGGCTGAACGGAAACAGCAGCCACAGCATGGGCACCGAGATCGGGATCAGCACCCAGCTGTATTTGTAGGCATAGGATTGCAGCTTGTAGAACGCGAGGCCGGGATTGGCGCGGAACGCAGCGATCACGTGGGCGAGCTGCGGGATATCGCTGGTCACGCGCGGGCCGGCGCCCGTGCTGTCCGGCCCGCTGACGCTGGCGATCAAGTCCAGCGCGGTCTTTTGCGAATCGATCTGTTCGTCGATGCTTTCGGTGCTGCGGTGCTGGCGCACCAGATCGGCCCGCTGCGCCTCCAGCCGGGAAAGGGTGCGCTGTGCCTCTGCCTTGCCCTGCGCCAGGCTCTTGCCATCGGTGCCCACAGCGGGATTCCAGTGCCATTCCCCGCTGACCTGGTGGAACACGGCAAACATCAGGAACACGCTGAACAGGAACAGCGCCAGAGGCGAAACAAAGCGCACGCGCTGCCCGTCGGCATAGCGGCGGGTGAGTTCGCCCGGCTGCCACGCCAGCAGCGGCAGCGTGTGCCAGATGCGCCCTTCGAAGTGGAAAACGCCGTGGAGAAGATCGTGGAAAAAAGCGCCCAGCGTGCGGTGCACGTGCGCCGCCTGGCCACAGGCGTGGCAGTGGCTGCCGACCAGCGGCGTGGCGCAATTGAGGCAGGCAGTTTCGTGCGTATGGCCATCTTCCCCAATCGGAAAGGCGCCAACCGCAAGGGCAGTGTCCGGCATCGATCGATTTCCCCGTTCGTTACCGCAGATTGCGGCCTTCGCGCGCCATCCGCAAGACCCGGCGTCCCACTTTACGGGGCGTTAACCGTCATGCGGCAGGGAGGACAAAGGGGTTTTACGAAGGGATCATCCGGGCGTGCACGGCCCACGCGAGACATTCGGCAGCTTTGGCACCGGCATGGGTGGCGGCGGATTCGCGCGCGCTGGCGGCTTTGGCACGCGGCGCACGCCGATCATCGCCCCAACGCCCCCCGCGCCGCCGGCCGCACCCCTGCCCGACTGGCGCCAATCCCACCATCCCGTGGCACGGCGCTGGCTGGCGGCCTGCCTGCGTATGGAACGCGCCGCGGCACGCTGGCTGCATGTGCACGACCTGGCGCAGGATATCGGCAGCCGCCGCTGGCTGCATGGCGCCGCCACCTGCGCAACGCTGGCCGCCGCCGCCCTGGCACTATGGCCCAGCTTTGCCCCGCTGCAGGCCGCACCGCTGCAGGCGCTGGACGATGGCATGGCACAGGAATTTGCCGCGCAAGGTATTCGCCCGCTGGCCCAAGGCGCTGGCAATGGCCGCCATTTCGCCGCGACGTCGCTGATCACCCATCTCGCCGCCGCGCCCGAGCGGCCGAGCATCACCATGACCGCCACGCTGGGCGAGAACGACAGCCTGGCGCGCATGCTGCAACGATCCGGCCTGGCGATGAGCGATGCGGCGCAGGCCGCCAGCCTGATCGCCCGCGCCGTTCCGCCTGAACAACTGGCGCCGGGCACGCGCTTCCAGATGACGCTGGGCGCCCATGCCGGGCCGCTCGATCCCCGCCCGCTCGACCGGCTGAGCGTGCGCGCGCGGTTCGACCTGGCGATCGACATCGTGCGCCAGGGCGGCAGCCTTGCCCTGCGCCAGCGCGCGATCCCGGTGGATACCACGCCGATGCGCCTGACCGGCATAGTCGGCAGCAGCCTCTATCGTTCGGCCCGCGCCGCCGGCGCCAGCCCGCAGGCCGTGCAGGACTATCTGCGCACGATCGACACCGTGCTGCCGTTCGAGGACATTGCCCCCACCGACGAATTCGACCTGGTGGTATCCTACAAGCGCGCCGCCGACGGCGAAGGGCAGATGGGCGACTTGCTCTATGCCGGGGTGCGGCGCGGCGGGCAGCCGCGCGCGCAATTGCTGCGCTGGGGCAACCAGGGCGAATTCATGAGCCCCGAAGCGATGAAGGGCACGACCCAGGGCGACGGTTCGGGCCTGCTCGCCGCACCCGTGGACGGGCACGTGACATCGGGCTTTGGCTGGCGGCGCCATCCCATCCTGGGCTATGTGCGCCTGCATGCTGGCATCGATTTCGGCGCGGCCTGGGGCGCACCGATCCACGCGGTCAGCGATGGCACCGTCACTTTTGCCGGCTGGCATGGCGGGCATGGCGAATATGTGCGGCTGGACCACGGCGGGGGCATCGGCACCGGCTATGGCCACATGAGCCGCATTGCCGTGTCACCGGGCACCCACGTGGTGCGCGGGCAAGTGATCGGCTATGTCGGTTCCACCGGGCTTTCGACCGGGCCGCACCTGCACTACGAACTCTATCGCGGTGGGCAGGTGGTCGATCCCTCCTCGATCAGCATGATCGCCCGCACGCGCAGCGTCGATCCGGCGCAACTGGCGGCCTATCGCGCCCGCCTCAACGCCTTCATGGCGCTGCGGCCAGGCCCGGCGCGCTGACCCCCGGCACCGGTCGTTGGCGACCGGTCGAACTGGCGCGAAGGCGTTGACGCCCCTGCCCGCCCTCCATAGGAGCGGCGGAAGAAAGGCGGGACGGTTTCGTTGGGTAAGCGCAGGTGGATCATGGTGCTGGATCGCGGGGCGGTCCTGTTCATCGGCATTGCCGTGGGCGCGGTGCTGGGCCTGTCATTCCGCACCGGGGGAAAACCCTGGCAAGCGCTGCCCGGCTGGGATGCCCCCGGGCCTGTCGCGGAAATCCCGGCCACGTCCAACGACGCGCCAGCGGCGGCCACTCCGCCGGTCATGGCGCCCGGCTGTGGCGGCCTGTTTCCCAAGGGGCCGCGCGTGGCCGCAGCGCTGGCCGCACATCGGCCGCTGCACATCGGCGTGTTCGGCGATTCGTTCGGTGACGGGCTGTGGGCCGCCACCGACCAGGCGTTTCGCAAGTTCCCTGACGTCAAGGTTCACCAGTTCAGCCACGAAGGCACCGGCTTTACCCGCTATCGCACCCGCGACCTGCTGCAGGACGCCAAGGATCGGGTGGCCGCCCAGCCGATCGACGTGGCGCTGATCAGCATCGGCGCCAACGACACCCAGGGCCTGTTCGTGGGCGGCCATGCCGCGCCTTACATGAGCGCGGCCTGGCAGGAGACGATCGACGGGCGCGTGACCGCGCTGGTGCGCATGCTGCAACAACGCGGCGTCGCGGTGGGCTGGGTGGGCCTGCCGCGCATGCGCGACCCCGAATTCGACCGCGACATCCAGGCGATGAACGGCTTTTTCGCCAAGGTCACCTGCCGGCTGGGCGTGCCCTTTGCCAATGCCGTGCCGGTGAGCGAGGATCGCCAGCACCGCTTTGCCCTGCGGCTGACCGATCCGGCCACCGGAACCAGCTATCTGGCGCGCGCCAACGATGGCAAGCACATGACGTTCCATGGCTATGAAGTGATCAGCCGGCCGGTGGTGCAGCCGATCCTGGCCCTGCTGGCCCCGCCCGCGCCCAAGGCGGCCACCCCTTCGGCGCAGCCCAGCCTGGCGCCACCAGCAGACCATCCGGCAACGCCGCCGCGCCACAAGCGCCCCGCCAGCGATGCGCCCAAGCCCGATGATGGCGGCAAGCCCACAGACTTGCCCACACACTTGCCCACACACCGGCCCACAGGGTCTTCCACGGATTCATCCACAGCCCCCGCCAAGCCGGCGGCCAAGGCCGAAGCGAAATCCGATCCCAAGCCCGATGCCAAGCCGGACAGCAAACCGAGCACGGCACCCAGCAATGGCCCCGACAGCAAGCCTGCTGCCACCCCACCTCGAGGAACGCGCCGATGAGCCACCGCCTGTCCTTGTGCGCCGGGCTGGCCCTGTCTGCACTGTCGTGTCCGCCAGTTCTGGCCCAGAACGCGCCGGTCGATCTGACGCCGCCGCTGGCCGCCGCGCCCACGGCAGCTGTCATCACCGCCGCCGTACCGGGGCAGCTGGGCAATGCCGCCGCCATTGCTCCGTTCCTGGCGCGCCTGGCGCCCAATGCCCCAGCCAGCGCGACGGGCGCGGGCGTGCTTTCGATCGTGCAGATCGGTGACAGCCACACGGCCGGCGACATGGTCAGCCAGGGCCTGCGCGCCGCGTTGCAGGCGCGGCTGGGCAATGCCGGGCGCGGCATGATGCCCGCCGGCAAGCCCTATCAGGGCTATTTGTCGTGGGGCGTGACCGCGCGACAAAGTGCGGAATGGCAGGGCAACAGCCTGTTCGGGCCACAGCGCCATGCCGATGGCGCACTGCTGGGCTTTTCGGGCTTTACCCAGACCACCACGATGCCGGCCGCCACGATGACGCTGTCTGCCGACATGCCCGCCACGCGGTTTACCCGCTTTACCTTGTGCGGGTTGACCGGCCCCGATGCCGGCGCGGTGACGGTCACGTTCGATGGCGTGCCGGCCGAACCGATCAGCTTTTCCGCGCACACGCCGGGTGCGGCCTGCTTTGTGCGCACATCGCCCACCCCGGTGACGCAGGCCATGGTCGCGACGCTCGATACCCGCACGGTCAGCCTCACCGCCTGGGAAACCCGCACCGGCACGCCCGGCGCGATCGTGGCCAACTTGGGCGTGGTGGGCGCGCGCGCCATGCATCTGGCGCGGGCAGACGATGCCGTGGCCGGGGCCGAACTGGCCGCAGCGCGCCCCGACCTGGTGATCCTGGCGTTTGGCACCAACGAAGGGTTCGATCCCGCGCTGGGCCTGGCCGAGACCGAAGCGGTGGTGCGCACCGCCGTGGCGCGGGTGCGCGCAATGGCCGGGGCCAATGTGCCGATCCTGCTGGTGGGACCGCCCGATGCGGCCAGCAATCGCCCGGCCGTGGCCCTGCCCGCCCTGCCCGAAACGCAGGTCTGCGGCGGTGGCTGGTCCGTGCCCGGCCACCTGGCGCAGATGCGCGCGCTGGAGCGGCGGCTGGCCACCACGCTGGGCCTGGCCTTCTGGGACTGGCAAGGGGCGATGGGTGGCCCCTGCACCACCATGGCCTGGGTGGCACAGGGCCTGCAACGCGGCGACCATGTGCATTTTACCCGCGAAGGCGGGCGCCTGATCGGCGCGGGCCTGGCGGCAGACCTGTTTGCAGCGGCCGCCTCCCTGCCACCCGCCCGCCTGCCGCCGGTGCGTTGAGCCGCCGCCCGTGCTGTTTCCCACGCTGGCCTTCCATGTCTTTTTCCTGGCGGTCTTTGCCCTCAACCGCCTGATGGCGCGCACGCGGGATTGGCGCGTGATCATGCTGCTGCTCGCCTCGTGGCTGTTCTACGGCCTGTGGGACGCGCGCTTCGTTGCCCTGCTGATTGCCAGCTCGGCGTGGAACTGGCTGTTTGCGCGAATTATCGCGCGCGGCAACGCGCAGGGGTGGGGCCGGGCGCCGCGCCTCGTGGCGCTGTGGTTGGCGATCCTGGGCAATCTGGCGGTGCTGGGCTGGTTCAAGTATGCCGGATTCCTGGCCGATCTCGCCGGCGTGTCGCTGGCGCAGGCGATCATCCTGCCGGTTGGCATCTCGTTCTTCACGTTCCAGGGCCTGAGCTATGTGATCGACGTGTACAACGGCCGCACGCGGCCGGCGCGCCTGCTCGACCTGACGCTGCTGATGAGCTTTTTCCCGCACCTGGTGGCCGGCCCGATCGTGCGGCCCAGCCACCTGCTGCCGCAATTGCGCCATCCGCCCCGCCTGGGGCGGCAGGAAGCGGCGGCCTGCCTCATCCTGATCCTGTGGGGCACGGTAAAGAAGGCGGTGATCGCCAACGACATTTCGGTCCATCTGGTCGATCCGGTGTTTGCCGATCCGGCGGGCCATTCGGCGCTGGAGCTGGTGCTCGCTGCCTATGGCTATGCGGTTCAGATCTACTGTGATTTTTCTGCCTACACGGATATGGCGATCGGCTTGGCCGGGCTACTGGGCTTTCGCTTTCCGCGCAATTTCGACCAGCCCTATCGCGCTGCATCCTTGCAGGATTTCTGGCGCCGCTGGCACATCAGCCTGTCGAGCTGGCTGCGCGACTATCTCTATATCGGCGCATTCGGTGGATCGCGCCAGGCGCTGTGGCGCACCTGCCTGGCCCTGTTCGGCACGATGGTTCTGGGCGGGCTGTGGCACGGGGCGAGCTGGAACTTCGTGATCTGGGGCGCGCTGCACGGTGGGGTGCTGGTGGCCGAACGGTTGTGGCAGCGCGCCCGCCCGGCCGGCTGGCCAATCCTGCCCGCTTGGGCTGGCACGGTGATCACCTTTCACATCGTGGCGCTGGGTTGGATTTTCTTCCGGTGCAGCGAGTTTTCCGGCGCGATCGCGTTCCTGCGCGGCATGGTGGCTGGCACGGGCGGCGGCGCGCCGCTTGCCACACCCTGGGTCTTGGCCCTGATGGCGTTGGGCATGGCCTGCCATTTCGGCCCGCGCCACGCGGTGCAGCGCGCCGCCCAGGCGCTGGCCGTGCTGCCCGGCTGGGCCGTGGGCCTGGTCGGCACCTTGGTGCTGCTGGTCGTCGAAGGCTTGCGCGGCGGCGGGATCGCGCCTTTCATCTATTTCCAGTTCTAGGGGTTGGCGCATGGATGACGGACTGCCCTGGGGCGAATCGCCCATCGATCTGGACCAAGAGGCCGATCCCGCGCTGCAGACTGGCTGGCGCTGGGCCTGGGGCGTGCTCGCCAGCAGCAGCCTGGCGCTGGTGCTGTGCAATTCCCACGCCCTGGCCAACTGGGCCAACCAACTGCCGCCTAACGACCTGACCGCGCCGATCGTGATGGCCGCCGACACCTGGCACGACACGGCCGGGCGCTGGGGCCTCAACACCGTGGTCGATGGCGTGGAACGCTGGGCCGATGGTGCGCGTGGCGAGGCGCCGGCTGGCGCGCGCGACTGATCCGCCCTTCCCTTTTCGCCGCTACGCCATAGTCTGCAACCCATGGACCGCATGGATCGTGCCCGCCGCCGTTTTGCCATTGCCCTGGCCGCAATGGCCGGCTTCATCGATGCCGTGGGCTTTCTGTCGGCCGATGGCTATTTCGTCTCGTTCATGTCGGGCAACACCACGCGGCTGGGCGTGGCGCTGGGGACCGATGTGCCGCGCGCGGCGATGCCGGCGCTGTTGATCGGTGGCTTCGTCGCAGGCGTCACGCTGGGTGCCCTGGCTGCGCTCAAGGCCGGCACGCGGCGCAAGCTGGCAGTGCTGGCACTCGTGGCGCTCTGCCTGCTGGGAGCAGCGGGTGCGCGTGCGGTGGGCCTGCACGGGGCGATGCTGGCTGGCCTGGTGCTGGCCATGGGCGCGCTCAACAACACGTTCCTGCGCGATGGCGAAGTGGCCGTGGGATTGACCTATATGACCGGCGCCCTGGTCAAGCTGGGCCAGGGCCTGGCGCGCGAGATCGCCGGAACCCGCGCCGAATGGCGGCCCTGGGCGCTGCTGTGGGCCGGATTGCTCGCCGGCGCCGTGGTGGGAGCGTTCCTGCAGGATCGCCTGCCATTGGGCTGCCTGTGGATCGGCGCAGCCTGGGCCATGATCATGGCAGCCGTGGCAGTCAGGCTTCCGGCGGAAGCCTGACCAGCTTTTCGCGCGAAGTTGCGCCGCGCAACAGTTCCACGCGCGACGCGGCCACGCCCAGCGCCTGGGCCACCAGATCGATCACCGCGGCGGTTGCCTTGCCATCCTCGGGTTTGGCCCGCACTTTGACCAGCACGCGCCCATCCTCGATGCCCAGGCTTTCGGCGCGCGCACCGGGGGTGACGCGCAGCGCCAGGCGCCCTTCCGCATCGGCCAGCGCGCGCAAAGCGGCCGGCGGCGGCAGTTCAATCCGCGGCCGCGCCATGGCAAGCCTGCGCCACGGCAGCGGCATGGGCCTGGCCGTTTTCGACATAGTGCGCCACGCCGCGCTGCATGTCGGCCAGGGCGGCATCGTTCAATTCGCGCATGAAGGCGGCGGGGCGGCCGCTCCACAACTGGCGCGCAGGAAGGCGCTTGCCCGGCGTGAGCATGGCGCCGGCGGCCAGCATGCCATCGCTTTCGATCACCGCGCCGTCCATGACGATGGCGCCCAGCCCCACGAAAGCCCGATCGTGCAGGATGCAGCCGTGAACCATGGCCAGGTGGCCGATCAGGACATCCTCCCCGATCAGGGTAGGAAAGCCTTCGGGCCGGCCCGGCTTCGGGCTGTCGCAATGGATCACCGTGCCATCCTGCACATTGCTGCGCGCGCCTATGACCACGCGGTTGACGTCGGCCCGGATCACGCAATTGTACCAGATCGACGCGCCTTCATCGATGGTGACATCGCCGATGATGCGGCAACCGGGCGCAATGAACGCCGTGGGGTGGATCTGCGGCGTCTTGCCATGCAGCGGCAGGATCGTGACGTCGGGGCGAAAGGTCATGGCGCGTTCAGGCTCCCAGCAGGCGCGCCGCATGGGCGGCGTGATAGGTCAGCACGCCCGAACAGCCCGCGCGCTTGAACGCCAGCAGGGTTTCCAGCACGAGCGCGTCGCGCTCGCCCGCGCCGGCGGCCACCGCTGCCTCGATCATCGCGTATTCGCCGCTGACCTGATAGGCGAAGACCGGCACGCCGAAGGCTTCCTTCACCCGCACCGCAATGTCCAGGTAGGGCAGCCCAGGCTTGACCATCACGCTGTCGGCGCCCTCGGCCAGGTCCAGCTCCACTTCGCGCAGCGCTTCCTCGGCATTGCCAGGGTCCATCTGGTAGGTCTTCTTGTCGCCCTTGAGCAGCCCGCGCGACCCCACCGCATCGCGGAACGGGCCATAGAAGGCGGAGGCATACTTGGCCGCGTAGGACATGATCTGCACGTTGACGTAGCCGTGGCTTTCCAGCGCATCGCGGATCGCGCCGATGCGCCCGTCCATCATGTCGGACGGGGCGATGATATCGGCCCCGGCCGCGGCCTGGTTGAGGCTCTGCCCCACCAGCACCTCCACCGTGGCATCGTTCTCCACATAGCCGGCGGCGTTGACCAGCCCGTCCTGGCCATGGCTGGTATAGGGATCGAGCGCCACGTCGGTGAGAATGCCGATGGTATCGCCACAGGCATCGCGGATCGCACGGATCGCGCGGCACATCAGGTTGTCGGGGTTGAGCGCTTCCGCGCCATCGTCGCTGCGCCGCTCGGCCTGGGTATTGGGAAACAGCGCCAGGCAGGGAATACCAAGGTCCACCGCTTCCCTGGCACGCGCCACGATGCCATCGACCGACCAGCGCGACACGCCCGGTAACGAGGCGATCGGCGCTTCCACGCCGCTGCCTTCGGTGACGAACAGCGGCCAGATCAGGTCAGCCGGGGTGATCAGCACTTCGCGGTGCAGGGCGCGGCTCCAGGCGGTGGCACGGGTGCGGCGCAGGCGGGCTTGGGGATAGCTGGCGATCATGCCACCCTAGCTAGGCCCAAGGACCCGAGCGAGCAACGGGGCAGTTTGTCCGATCGCGCGGCGTCGCGGCGGTGCACCAGCGACGGGCCTTATCGGGGAAACACCCGATGTGGCCGGAAGGCTGCAACCGGGCGCAGGCACCCGCCACATGAACGCAACATGATTGACACATCGCCCCCAAGCGGCCACGGGGGGCGCCTTCGTTCAGCCGACTTGTCGGGGGGAGGGGCCAATTCGGGCCCGGGGCCCTGGCCAGTGGCGAGACGTGGGGAAGCCCGCACGCGCTTTTCGATTTGGGTTTTTATCGCGCGTGTGACTTGGCGACCTTGCGCCCGTGTGATGCCTTGGAATGTCCAGAAGTGCTTTTGGCAAAATAGCTTGTGTTCTTTCCGCAGCCGCGTTCCTGGCTGCGCTGCAGTTTTCCGCGCCTGCGGTTGCGGCCAACCCGGCCGACCTTCAAACCGCCGCGATGCAACCCGCAGTCGTCCTGCCCGCCTTGCCCGGTGCAGACCAGTCGGCCCAGACCGACTCGCCCTTGGTTTACAACCAAGCCACCTTGCAGCCCACTGCCGACCCGCGACAGGTCGAATGCATGGCCAAGGTCATCGTCCACGAAGCCGGCAACCAACCCCGCCGCGGCCGCGCCGCCGTGGCCCAGGTCATCCGCGCGCGTACGCGCGATGCCCGTTTCGCCACAGAGCCGTGCGCCGTGGTGCGCCAGCCCGGCCAATTCTTCAACGTCGACGCCTACAACCCGCCGCGCGACACCGACCAGTGGCGCGAAGCCGTGGCCATCGCCACGCAAGTCCTTAACGGCCAAGCCGAGGATCCGGTTCCCGGCGCCCTGTTCTTTCATGCCGCCAGCAGCCCGATGAAGGGCCGCACCAAAGTGGGCCGCATCGAAGGGCACGTGTTTTACCGCTGAGATCCAGCGCAGCAAAAAACCAAAAAGGGCGCGGCCTATAATGGCCGCGCCTTTTTTGTGCCTTGCAGGGAGGCGGGCTGTCCTGCCCGCTGGGCCCGGTAACGTGGCCGCCTCTTGGGGTGCCACGCTGTGGAGGCTGAATGCCGCTCGTGCGGCTCTGCAGCATTGGCGGGGTTACGAACCACCGGCACAAAAAAGGGGGCCAGCCTTGCGGCTGACCCCCGATTTTTCTGCGGTGGACCGGATCAGAAGTTCGCGGTCACGCGGGCAAAGAAGCTGCGGCCCAGGATATCGTAGATAACCGGGAACGTGCTGCCTGCCACCGAGGTGGCGCCGCTGGTGTCACCGACGATCGGCGGCGTCTTGTTGAAGACGTTGAGCACGCCGAGCGTGAAGGTGAACTTGTCGGTGGCGCGGATGTTCACCGTTTCATCGAAGTAGTTCACCACCGGGATACGGCTGGTCAGGATGTCGGTCGAGGCGTCTTCGGTGCTCGCACCGATCAGGCGCCAGCGGGTGGTGAAGTCCACCTTCTGGAAGCCGAAGCCGAGGGTCGCAACATGCTTCCACTTGGGCGTCGGATTGTCGCAGTCAGCCCCGAACTTGCCAGCGCATTCCGTCAGGACACCGTTGATCTCGTTGTTGTTCTTGATCTGGTAGGTGCCGTTGAAGGTGAAGCTGTAGTGGAAGCCAGCACGCGGGCCGTGCGCGTAGGCAAAGCCAACGTCGATACCACGCGCCACGATCGAACCGATGTTGGCGTAGGTCGAGGGAACACCATAGGTGATGTTGCCGCTGAGCGAACCGTCAAGCGGGTTGCGCTTGATGCTCGAGCAGGCTGCCGACGAAGCGTTGCGATCGGTATCGAAGCACTGCGAGATGATCTGCGAGATCGTCGCGGTGTAGATCGCGTCCTTGATCTTGATGTTGTAGTAGTCGACCGTCAGCGAAAGGCCACGGACCGGTTCGACCACGGCACCAACGGTGAAGGTGTTCGACTTTTCAGCCTTCAGATCGGGGTTGCCGCCGAAGAACGCGTTGACCTGGCCGGCGATGGGCTGCGGAATGCTGCCGATCTGGCTCTGCTTGGCGCCCTGCGCGACGCAGATCGCTGCGGTGGTGGCGTCAACGTTGGCGCCAGCGCAGGGATCGGTGCCGAGGCTGCCGGTGCCCGGCGTGATCGGCAGGTACAGTTCATAGAGGTTCGGCGCGCGCACGGAGTGCTGGAAGTTCGCGCGGAACTTCAGACCCTGCACCGGAGCCCAGTCACCGCCGAACTTGTACGACGACACGCGACCCGAGGTCGAGTAGTCAGAGATACGGTAGCCGGCTTCGACGTCGAGAGCCTGGAACAGGGGCTTTTCCTGCACCAGCGGCATCTTGAATTCGACGTAGGCTTCCTTGACGTTGTAGCTCTTGTTGCGAATGTCGAAACCCTGACCGTAATAGATCAGGTCGCCCGAAGCATAGGCATCGTCAACGTCGGTATCGGCCGTTTCACGACGATAGTCGGCACCGATCGAGAACGCGGCCGGCTTGTTGGCCAGCGGGCTGGTCAGGAAGCCGAGGTCACCCGAAATGCTGGCTTCGGCCACGAACTGGCTGGTCTTGTTGTCCTGGGTTGCGTTGCGCAGGACATACGACAGCGCGTTCTGCGGCAGCGTGCCGACAGTGAACACGTTGAGCGGCAAGCAGCCATTGGCCCGCGCGCTGGCGCTGCGGCAGATGGCGTTGCCGTTGGCATCGGCGATGACGTCCAGTGCTTCGGTCAGCGCGGTATAGGAAAGGTCGTTGCGCAGGATCTGGTGCTTGTGCACTTCGGCGTACTGGACCGAAGCATCCCACTTCAGGCTGCTGCCCAGATCCCCGCGCAGGCCGGCCAGGACCTGCCAGGTGTCGCTGCGGTGTTCCTCGATGCGGCCACCGGTTTCGGTGATGCGGCGGCGGATACCCACGGTGGAGGTGCCGTCCGAATTGATCACCAGATCCGGGTTTGCGGCCGTGTTGAAGAACGCATCGCGTTCTGCCGCAGTCAGCAGCGGGTTGGTGGGATCGATGTTGAACGAGAAACCAGCCGTGGCGGTGGGCGCCAGGGTGGTGATCACCTTGGTGTGCTGATACGAACCCCAGCCATAGAGTTCAACGCCATCGGTGATGTTGTAGTTGAACAGCGCGGTGCCGCCCCAGCGCTGGAAGGGCAGCTGGGCATAGTTCACCGGGTTGTAGTTGTAGCCCACGACGTTCGACGTGAGCGTGCCGTTAGCCGTGATCTGCTGACGACCAGCGCCGGGAATGTCGAACGCGGTCGGGGTGGTGTTGGACGAGCCGCAGAACGACACGTTGTCGTCCGAGCAAAGCACGCTGTTGCTGAACGAGCGCGCGCCATACTTGACGCCGTCGCGCTGCGAATAGTTGCCCGCGATCACGATGTGGCCGCGATCGCCCAGGTTGAAGCCAGCAGCGATGCTGCCGTCGTAGAACGCGCCGTCGCCATGGCCGGTGATCTGCGAACCGCCATCGACCTTGAAGCCGGTGAACTTGTCATCGAGCACGAAGTTGACGACGCCGGCGATGGCGTCCGAACCGTAGACCGCCGAAGCGCCGCCGGTGAGGACCTGGACGTCCTTGAGCAGGATGGTCGGGATCTGGTTGACGTCGACCGAACCGGTCGTGTCATAGAGCGGCAGGCGCTTGCCATTGAGCAGGACGAGCGTGCGCTGCGAACCCAGGCCGCGCAGGTCGAGCGTGGCCGAACCGTCACCCGGGTTGTTGCTGGCGCCGGTGCTGCCGCCCGCGAACTGCGGGTTGACCGACAGTATCTGTTCGACCGTAACGGTGTTGACCGACTTGATCGATTCCGAGCTGATCACCGAAACGGGGCTCGACGCGGTAAGGTCGGGGCGCTCGATGCGCGTACCGGTCACGATGATCGGGGTGGAGTCGTCGGCGGTAGCTGCATCGGCGGGAGCGGCGGCGTCCTGCGCGAATGCCGGTGCGGCCAAGGAGGCGATGGCAAGCGCGAAGCCTGCTGCACCGGCGCGATAGGCGGTGGTCTTGTGCTTGGTCACTGTTCAGTCCCTTCTGGTGGCAGCCGACCAGGTGGGCTGCCAGGAGCGACAATCCCGGCTTTCCAAAGCATGCCCGGCATAAGCGCAGGGCGATGCAGCGTTCCACGAAAGCCGGGATCGATGCTGCCTTGTGCGAGATTTTTCGTCGCAATTGAAAGCAGGTTCTGAGTGCAGGATTCAAAACGTTTCATCTATGTTGCAACGAAGCAACATAGGTACCAACCTAGGGGAAACTGCGCGAAATTTATGCAAATCAAAGCGGCCTGAAAGCCACATTTCGTTTCAACTGTGTCGGAATCTTGCCCCTTTGCGACGTGCCGTGAACGACAGCACCCGCGCCGCGCGAACCGGTCGGCACAACCCCCGCGCCGCAGGCACGAAAAAAGGGCCGGGTCAAAAGACCCGGCCCCCTGATTGCCGAACGGCTGCCCGGCAGCCCGGCGCCGCAGCGCCCGGCCGCTTGCCCGCTGCCGTCAGAAGTTGGCGGACACGCGCGCGAAGAACGTGCGGCCCATCACGTCATAGACGGTCGCGAACGTGCTGCCCGCCACCGAGGTGGCACCGCTGGTGTCGCCCACGATCGGCGGCTTGGTGTTGAACACGTTCAGCATGCCGAGCGAGAAGGTGTACTTGTCGTTGACACGGATATTCGCGGTTTCGTCGAAGTAGTTGTAGGCCGGGATGTGGCTCTTTTCGATGTCGGTGTATTCGTCTTCCTTCACCGCACCGATCAGGCGCCAGCGGGTGGTGAGATCCAGGTTCTTCCAACCAATGTTGAGCGAGGCAACGTGCTTCCACTTGGGCGTGGGGGTATCGCACTGCGCGCCGAACTTGCCCGCGCATTCATAGGTTTCGCCGTCGATCACCGAGTAGTTCTTGATGACGTAGGTGCCCGCGAAGTTGAACCCGTAGTGGAACGCCGACTGGCGACCGCGGCGGAAGTTCAGCCCGAAATCGAGGCCACGCGTGCGGATGACCGCCACGTTGTCATACAGCGTTTCCACGCCCACCGAGGTATCGCCGCTGAGCGAACCGTCGATCGAGCTGCGGTGGATCATCTGGCAATAGGCGTTGTTGACGTCGCCCGAAGCGAAGCACTTGCTCACCACGGTGGTGGCCGAGGTGTAGGTGATCGCGTTGGCGATCTTGATGTCGTAATAGTCCAGCGTCAGCGACAGGCCCGGCACGCGGCGCGGTTCGACAACCATGCCGACCGTGATCGTGTTGGACTTTTCCGGCTTCAGATCGACGTTGCCGCCGTAATAGGCGTTGACCTGGCCCGCGGTGGGCTGGGGAATGCTGCCCTTGTTCAGTTCGCTTTGCGTGGCGCCTTGCGCGATGCACAGCGTCTGGATCGAGGCGGCAACGTTGGCCCCCGCGCAGGGATCGGTCTGCAGGTTGCCGGTGCCCGACGTGGTCGGCAGGTAGAGTTCGTAGAGGTTGGGCGCGCGCACCGAGCGCTGGAAGTTGGCGCGGAAGCGCAGGCCTTCGACCGGCGCATAGTCGCCGCCGAACTTGTAGGCCGAAACGCCACCGGCGATCGAATAGTCGGCATAGCGGTAGCCGGCTTCGATATCGAGTGCCTGGATGCCGGGCTTGTCCTGCACCAGCGGCATCTTGAACTCGGCGTAGGCTTCCTTGACGTTGTAGCTCTTGTTCGGGATGTTGAAGCCCTGGCCGTAATAGATCAGGTCACCCGAGGCATAGTTGTCGCTCACCCGCGTATCGGCGGTTTCACGGCGATAGGTTGCCCCCACGGCGAGCGCGGCCGGCGCAGCGGCGAACGGGCTCTGCAGGAACTTCAAGTCGCCCGACAGGTTGCCTTCGGCCACGAACTGCGTGGTGCGGTCATCCTGCGTGGCGTTTTCCAGCACATAGGACAGCGCATCGCTGGTGATGCCATTGACCGAGAACACGTCGATCGGCACGCAGCCGGCGGCCCGGGCCGAGGCGCTGCGGCACTGCACGCCGCCATTGCCGTCGGACACGGCGTCGATCGCGTTGGTCAGCTTGGTGTAGGACAGATCGTTTTCAAGCAGGGTGTGCTTGTGCACCTGGGCATACTGCACCGAGGTGTCGAACTTGAACCCGGTGTCGAAGAAATCGCCGCGCAGGCCCATCAGCGCCTGCCAGGTGGTGGTGGTGTGCTGTTCCACGCGCCCTTCGGTTTCGGTGATGCGGCGGCGGATGCCGATGGTGGAGCTGCCATCGGAATTGATCTGGAGATCGGGGTTGGCGGTCGTGTCGAAGAACGCGGTGCGTTCCGCGTCGGACAGGTAGGGGTTGTCGGAATAGATGTTGAACGAATAGCCCGCCGTGGCCGTGGGGGCCAGCGTCTGCACCGTCTTGATGTGCTGATACGAACCCCAGCCGTAGAGTTCGACATGATCGCTCACGTCATAGTTCCACAGCGCCATGCCGCCCCAGCGCTCGAACGGGGTCTGCGCATAGTTGACCGGGTTGTAGTTGTAGCCAGCGACATCGCTGGTCAGGCCGCCCGAGGCCGTCACCTGCTGGCGCGAAGCACCGGGGATGTCGAACGCGGTCGGCGAGGTGTTCGACGAGCCGCAGGTTTCCGACAGGTCGTCGGAGCAGAGCGTCTTGTTGCTGAAGCTGCGCGCGGAATACTTCACGCCTTCGCGCTTGGAATAGTTGGCCGACAGCACCAGGTGGCCGCGATCGCCGATGTTGAAGCCGCCCACCAGGCTGGCGTCGTACTGCGCGCCATCGCCATAACCGGTGACCTGGGCGCCGCCATCGAATTTGAGGCCGGTGAACTTGTCGTCCAGCACGAAGTTGACCACGCCCGAAATGGCGTCGGACCCATAGACCGCCGAAGCGCCGCCGGTGAGGACCTGGACGTTCTTGATCAGCGCGGTGGGGATCTGGTTGACGTCGACCGAACCCGTGGCGTCATAGACCGGCAGGCGCTTGCCGTTGACCAGCACCAGCGTGCGCTTGGAGCCGAGGCCGCGCAGGTCGAGCGTGGCCGAGCCATCGCCGGGGTTGTTGCTGGCGCCGTTGAGGCCGGCGGCAAACTGCGGGTTCACGGCCAGGATCTGTTCGACCGTGACGGTGTTGACGGTCTTGAGCGTGTCGGCGCTGATCACCGAAACCGGGCTGGAGGCGGCCAAGTCGGTACGGTCGATGCGCGAACCGGTCACGACGATCTCGCTGCCGGCGTCGGCAGCAGGCGTATCGGCAGCCGGAGTGGCGGGAACGGCGGCAGGCGCGGCGGCGTCCTGCGCCATGGCCGGGTTGGCCAGCGAAGCCAGCGCCAGGGCCAGGCCTGCTGCACCAGCGTAATAGATGGACGGGGTGGTCTTGCTCACGGTCTATGTCCCTTCTGGGGGCCGATGCCACATGGGCAGCGGCCGAAAGCGACAATCCCGACACTCCAATGCCATGGCCCGCGACAGGCAAACCACAGCAAAGTTCCACGAGTGCCGGGATCGATGGACCGGTTTCTTGTGAGATTTGGGCCGCCTTGAAAGCGCATTGTGCAGAGCCAAAATAAATGACTACCACTGTGTGACAAAGCGACAACAGTATCTGCAAACCCATGAAATTTAGTAGTTTAATGTCGAAATATTACGTGCACATCTGCAACAGTCATTTTCCAATGAAACCATCGACGATTTCAGGTGAGACGATTGGGCACGCCTGTATCAGCGCCGTCGCAACTGCTGGCAGCCCGTCAGGCGAGGAATAGCAGCGGATCGAGCCGGCGCAGCAGGCTGCCTGCCTGCCAAGCCAGGGCCCAGTGCAGGTGAGGGCCGGTGGCCCGCCCCGTCATGCCGACGGTGCCGATCGGCTGGCCCTGCGCAACCTGATCGCCTTCGCGCACCAAGTGCGTGCTGCAATGCAGAAATGCGCTGCCCAGGCCCATGCCATGGTCAAGCATCAGGAGCCGCCCTTCCAGGCTGAATGGCACCTGCGCCGCCAGCACGACGACACCATCGGCCGGGGCCACGAATGGCGTTCCGGCTGGCGAGGCCATGTCCAGCCCGCCGTGATAGGCGCCAGGCTGTCCGCGATAGACCCGCTGCGATCCAAAGCGCCCGGAAAAGCGCCCAGGTGCAGGACGCACCATGGCTTGTCGCCAGCCCTGGGCGGAGGTGCGCCGCGCCCGCGCGGCATCGATCTGTGCGCGTTCCTGCGTGCGGAGGGCCAGGAATTCGGCATCGGGCACGCCTGGCGGCCGCAAGGGCGCATCGACGCGCTCGATCTGCCAGGCGCGCGGCGTGATGGCAAAGGGGACCGTGGTGCGCCGGCCGCCGGCGTCGATCAGCGTCACCATGGCCTGGGCCGGAGCGTCGCGGTCAAATCCAACGAAGAATTGGCGATCTTCGGCCAGCGGCAAAGGCGTGCCATCCAGTTCGACCGCCACCACGCCGGCCGGGGCCTGCCCGCGCAGCCAGCCCCCTTGAGACAGGCGTGCTGGCCAGCGCGGCCCCTGGGCATCGGCTTGTTGGGCCAGCCCCGCGCGCGGCAGGGCCAGCACACCCAACCCGCCGGCCATGATCACGCGGCGGGTCAGCCCTGGCATCTCAGCCCGCCTGCCCCAGCAATCGCCGCGTGGCTATTTCGGGGGTGGCATAGGCTTCCTGCAACTCGGCGCTCCAATAGCGCAGCGCGTCGAGCTGGATCGGCACGCCGCTGACCGCGCAGATCACGTGGTCACCGGCCGAAAGCTGGCGAAAGGTTCCGGGCAGATAGTGCAGGCGGGCGAGGCGGCCAGTGGGAGACATCAACATGGCCGCCGTTTTACGCGCTGCCACCGGCCTTGGCAAATCACAGCAGCTTGGGCTGGACGCTTTCCGCCGTGCTGCGCGGGCGGCTGGCAGAGCGCGCAGCAGCCGTGAGCGGCGCCGGCGCATCGCCGGTGGTCACATCGAGCATGCCATCGGCGAATTTCAGCGTCAGCGCGGCGCGCGCGGCAGCGGTGGCGCGGTCTTTCACCACATGGCCATCGCGATCGGTCACCAGCACATAGCCGCGCTGCAACGGCGCCTCGGGATCGAGCGAGCGGCGCAGGCGGTCGAGCGCCTCTACCCGGCCGCGCGCATGTTCGATCCGCTGCAACAGCGCTTCGGGCCGCAGGCGCTGCGCCGTCAATCGTTCGCGCTCGCGGTCCAGCCGCTGGGTGAGCAAAGCCGGACGCAGCGCGCCGCCGTGGCGCGCGAGCACGCCGGCAGCGATTTCGGTGCGGTGGACGAGGGCGCGGCGCAGGCGATCCGACAGGTCGTCCAGCCGCTGGCTTTGCGGGCTGAGCAGCGCTTGCGGGCTGGGCAGGCGCTGACTGCGCACCTCCAGCCGCTCGCGCGCATGGGCCAACAGGCGGGCCAGCGCCCGGCCGCGCCGGGCCTGCAGTTCATGGACTTGCGCGGCCAATTCGGCGCGCACCGGCACGACCAGCTCCGCCGCCGCCGTGGGCGTGGGCGCGCGCAGGTCCGCCGCGAAATCGGCCAGGGTGGTGTCGGTCTCGTGGCCCACGGCGCTGATCACGGGAATCGTGCTGGCGGCGATAGCGCGCACCACCTCTTCCTCGTTGAAGCTCCACAAGTCTTCGATCGAACCACCGCCGCGCGCCACGATCACCACATCGGGGCGCGGCACCGGGCCGCCCGGCGCCAGATCGGAAAAACCGCGCACCGCTGCGGCCACCTGCGCCGCCGCGCCCTGGCCCTGGACCAGCACCGGCCAGACCACGACATGGCTGGGAAAGCGATCGGACAGGCGGTGAAGAATGTCGCGGATCACCGCGCCGGTGGGCGAGGTGACCACCCCGATCACGCGCGGCAGGAACGGCAGCGCGCGCTTGCGCTGCGGCGAAAACAGCCCCTCTGCCTCCAGCCGCGCCTTGGTCTTGGCCAGCAGGGCGAGCAGCGCGCCTTCGCCGGCAATCTCCATGCGATCGACCACGATCTGGTAGTTCGAGCGGCCGGGATAGGTCGTCAGTTTGCCCGTGGCGATCACTTCCACGCCGTCTTCGGGCACAAAGCCCAGGCGCTGGGCATTGCCGCGCCACATCACGCCATCGAGCCGCGCACCTTCATCCTTGAGCGACATGTAGAGGTGGCCCGAAGCCGCGCGCTTCACGCCCGAAAGCTCCCCGCGCACGCGCACGAAGCCGAAGCGGTCTTCCACCGTGCGCTTGAGTTGGGCAGAAATCTCGGAAATCGACAGGGCCGGGGCGTTGTCGCCGGCGCGTTCGCTCGCTAGGAGCCCGTCCTTGCGAAAGTCATCGTCGTCAGAAGGCGCGGAAGGGAAGGGCATGCATATCCTGTTGTTGGGTTCGGGCGGGCGCGAACATGCCCTGGCCTGGAAACTGGCCCAATCCCCGCTGTGCAGCAAGCTCTATGCGGCACCCGGCAATCCCGGCATCGCGCAGGACGCGCAACTCGTGGCGCTCGATGCCACCGATCATGCCGCCGTCATCGCCTTTTGCGCCGAGCAGCGCATCGGGCTGGTGGTGATCGGGCCGGAAGCGCCGCTGGTCGATGGCCTGGCCGATTCGCTGCGCGGCGAAGGCATCCCGGTGTTCGGGCCAAGCAAGGCCGCAGCCCAGCTCGAAGGGTCCAAGGGCTTTACCAAGGATCTCTGCGCCAAGGCCAACATTCCCACCGCCGGCTATGTCCGCGCCACCAGCGCTGGCGATGCGCATGCCGCGCTCGACCAGTTCGGCGCGCCCGTGGTGATCAAGGCCGATGGCCTGGCTGCCGGCAAGGGCGTGGTCGTGGCGATGACCATGGACGAAGCCCGCGCCGCGGTGGACGACATGTTCGACGGGCAGTTTGGCGAAGCCGGGGCCGAAGTGGTGGTCGAAGAATTCCTCGAAGGCGAGGAAGCCAGCTTCTTTGCCCTGACCGACGGCGCCACCGTGCTGCCGCTTGCCTCCGCCCAGGATCACAAGCGCGTGGGCGATGGCGACACCGGCCCCAACACTGGCGGTATGGGCGCCTATAGCCCGGCGCGCGTGCTGACCCCGGCGCTGGAAGCCCAGGCCATGGCGCAGATCATCGTGCCGACGGTGAAAGCCATGCAGGATGCCGGCACGCCTTATTCGGGCGTGCTCTATGCCGGGCTGATGCTGACCGCCAAGGGCCCGCAGCTGATCGAATATAATGCGCGTTTCGGCGATCCGGAATGCCAGGTGCTGATGCTGCGGCTGGAAACCGACCTGGTGGAACTGCTGCTGGCCTGCGCGGAAAACCGCCTGTCCAGCGTGGAGCCGCCGCGCTTCAGCAGCGATCCCGCGCTGACCGTGGTGATGGCCGCGCAGGGCTATCCCGGCACGCCGAAAAAAGGCGGGCATATCGACGGCATCGCGGCGGCCGAAGCGAGCGGCGCCAAGGTGTTCCACGCCGGCACCGCGCAGGGCGCCGATGGCCAGCTTATCTCCAGCGGCGGCCGCGTGCTCAACGTGACGGCGCGCGGCAAGACCGTGCGCGCCGCGCGCGATGCCGCCTATGCCGCGGTCGATACGCTCGAATTTGCCGATGGCTTCTGCCGCCGCGACATCGGCTGGCGCGAAATCGCCCGCGAGGGGTAAGTTCAGCCCACAACCCGCCAGATGGCGATATTGCTGGGCTTGCTTCCCGGCGGCACGGGCACCGGCTGCAACCACGCCGGGGGCTTGCCGGCCAGGAGCCGCGCGGCCAGGCCATCGGGCGCATAGTCGCGGTAGATGCGCAGTTCGGGCGCCACCGTGCAGGCCACCACCAGCGTGGCGTGGCGCTTGTGCACATAGGCCAGCGCCTGGTCGGGCGGGGCCATGAACGCGTGCATGACATCGCCGATGGCGACGGCGGCGCGGTGATGGCCGGTGGCGACCACGCGCTGGTGCGTGCGCTGCAAGATATTGGGGCCGATATCGACCGCCGCGAAGATATCGGTGACCGGCATGGCGTTGAGCGGGGCCAGGCCGGTGGTGAAATCGCACCCGCTCAAGGTGCCCAGGCTCTTGGCGCGTTCCTGGCTGCGATGGCCCATCGCGGCCAGTGCCGCCGTCGGCACGGCCACCAGCACGACCGGCAGCACGGTGACCAGGATCACCAGGTTATAGCCCATGCGGCGCCAATTGCTGGCCTGCGCCACGGCGCGCTGGCGCCATTGCGAAACCTGCCAGGCCGCCGGCACGATGGCCAGCGCCACGGCGGTGATCATCGCCCGGCTGACGAGCAGGCCCACTGCCGTGGCCCCCAGCAGGATCAGGGCATGTTCGGCCCAGCGCAGTTGCTCGGCCCGCGTTTCTGCGCGCCGGAGCAGGCACCAGCACGACCACAGCCCCACCGGCACCACGCCGATCAGGGCAAACAAGCTTTGCAGCGAGTTTTCCCACACCGGGCGCCCTTCGCGCACGTTGTCCAGCCAGTGTGTCTTGACGAAGGGGTCCATGCCGCCAAACGCGCCGGTCACGCACTGCGGGGCCGCGCCCGCGATCATCGCGGCGGCGCCACCGGCCGCCACGGCCAGCACGGCCAGCGCCAACAGCGGCGAACGCGGCTGCCAGCGGGCAAGGCCAGCGCACCACAGCGCGGCCCAGCCCAGCGCGGCCAGGTGCATGGGTGAAACCGCATCGCAATGCTGCGCCAGATCGGCCAGCCCCCGGCACGCCAGGAACAGAGCGGCGGTGCCGACCGCCAACGCCAGCGCGGCATGGCCCAGGCGCTGCCAGGCGGCTGATTGCGGTGCAGACACGATCGCGCGCAGCGCCATGGCGCCGATGAACAGCGCGGCCAGCGGCAGCCCTTCCAGGGAAATCGTCAGTCCTGCGGCCAGCGAAAGGCCGATGACCCAGCCGCCCCGGCGCGGATCGCGCGCGTGCAACCCGGCCATGGCGCCCAGCGCGGCCACGATCTGCCAGCCATGGTGATCGATGCGCAGCGGCTGCATCTGGTGCAGCATCGTGCCCGAAAGGCCCACCACCACCCCGGCCATCAGCGCGGCATGGCGCCCGAACAGACGGTTGGCGGTGTGCATGGTGAGCGCCAGGGTGCACAGCACGGTCAGCGCCGGCACGATCAGCAGCGCGGCCATTTCCGCGCCCGCCTGGCCGATCAGCGGGCGGAACAACACAATGACGGCAGCAAGCGGGATATCGACCAGGCGCGACCAGTGCATCAGCACGCCTTCGGGCGCCATGACGCGATATTGGTGCATGTCGAACCAGCCCTGGCCGGCCAGTAAATCGCGCACCTGGACCAGGCGCAGCACGTCATCGGGATCGCCCATGCGCACGGCCAGGATATTGGGCACCTGCACCAGCATCTGCAGCGCCACGATCAGCGCCCAGAAGAGCAGGATCGAACGCCAGATCGGGGCCGGGTGGGCGGTTTCGGCCCCCAGCGGCATTGACGCCCGCAGATCGACCTTCGGCGACGCGGCCAGCGTGGTCATGCGCGGAACACCACCTGCTTGCGCAGGACCCAGGTTGCGGCAAAGCTGAGGACGATGGCCAGGATCTTGGCCAGGCGCGGATCAAGGCCCAGGTGCGCCATGGCGCCGACCACCACGGTCGTGATGGCCAGGCCGACCAGCGCCGATCCCACGAACAGCGCCTGCTGGCGCACGCGGGCCGGCCCGGTCTGCGCCACGCTGTCGGCGAACACCGCCCGGCTCGACAGCAGCCAATGCGCCGCGATGCCCAGGGCATAGCCTAGCGCCGAAGCCGCCACGGCCGGCACGCCGAATGACAACAGCGCGAGGAAACTGCCTATGTCCACCGCCAGCGCCCCGACGCTGGCCAGGATATAGCGCACCAGCGTGTACTGGCTGACGCGCTGGAAAAGGGGCATGACCATTGCCATCATCACCATCGCCTTTGGTCGAACGGGCAGTCCGCCCGGATACTTCACGTATCCGGGCGGAACCCACAAGCGTTCAGGCCGCGCGCCGATCGGCAGCCGGATTAATCCGCGCCGGAACCGCGCGCACCGATGCCAGCGCGGCGGCCTGGTCGGGCGTGACCGGGCGTGTCGTGGGCAACCCGCTTTCGTCGCCTTCGGCACCGGCTTCGTGATATTCGGCGTCTTCGTTGACGCACCAGGTGTCATAGACGCGGCGTTCGGCCACGATGTTTTCCACCGTGAGCATCGCCGTCATCATCGCGTGGTCCTGGTTGTTGTAGCGGTGCATGCCGTTGCGGCCCACCAGGTGCAAGCTGGGATAGGCCGCTTCCAGTTCGGCGCGCATGGCCGCGACGTTGGCGGCATAAGTATCGTCATAGACCGGGTAGGCCTTTTCCTGGCGTACCACCACGCCGCCGATCACCTGGTCCGGGCGCACGAGGCCCAGGATGTCCATCTCGCGCGTGGCGAGGGCAATCAGGTCCTCGTCGCTCGATGCCCACAGGTCGTCGCCTTCGAAGCAGAAGTATTCCAGGCCCACGCAGGCCACGCTGTCGTCCGGCACCATTTCGGGCGACCACGAGCGGAAGTTCTGGATGCGGCCGACTTTCACCTTGCTGTCGTGGATGTAGATCCAGTTGTCGGGAAACAGGTCTTCCGAGCGGATCTTGAGCGCCACGGTAAGGAAATCGCGGTACTTCAGCTCGTTGGCCTCGATCGTGGTCTGCGGCAGCGGGTGCATCCGCGCGGCCAGCTCGCGCATCGGGGCCGAGGAAATGGCGTGGCGCGCGCGGATCGTCGTCTCGCCGCCATCGGCGCGCGTCGCCGCCAGGCGCCAGCCGCCCTGGCCATCGGCCGCCAGCTGCTTCATCGCGTGGCCCATCAGGATGTGGCCGCCCTTGGCGAGAATCTTGTCGCGCGCGGCTTCCCACATCATGCCCGGCCCAAGGCGCGGATAGCGGAAGGTTTCCAGCAGAGTCTTGGTCGCCATGCCGTCGTTGGGCTTCTTGTTGAGGCCCAGGCTGCGCTTGAACCCGTCGAGCACGGCGGCGCCGAGCGAAAGCCCCTTGATGCGCTGCGCGGCCCAGTCGGCGCTCATCTCGTTGCAGGGCATGCCCCAGACCTTTTCAGTATAGGTCTTGAAGAAGATCGAATAGAGTTTCTGCCCGAACTGATTGGTCGTCCAGTCCTCGAAACTGCGCACGGTCTTCTTGGGGAAGGCCTTGGCCTTCACATAGCTGGCCATGCACAGCGTGGAACGAATCACCCCCAGGTTGAACAGTGCCTCGAACGCCCGCAGCGGATAGGAATAGAACTTGCCCTCGTAATAGATGCGGCTCATCCGCGGGCGCTGGATGAAATCGTCGGGCAGGATCTCGTTCCACAGGTCCACCACGGCCTGCGACTTGGAAAAGAAGCGATGCCCGCCAATGTCGAAGCGATAGCCATCGTGTTCCACCGTGCGACTGATCCCGCCGACGTAACGCGTGTCCTTTTCGATGATCGCCACCGACAGGCCCTGCTTGGTGAGGAGATAGCCCGCCGTCAGGCCCGCAGGCCCAGCCCCGATGATCGCCACATCAACATCATATTGACGGCCATCCCCGGCAGCCGTGCTCAAACCGTTAACCATCCCATGCCCCGTCCAAGCGGTTTCGCTGATGAAAGCGGGATGCCGGAAAATGGATAAAGGACGGTTAACGTTAAGCAGTCCTTGCCGGGTGCATCCGGATTTGGCGCGGGGTGGCAGACCCGCGCGCGCGCTCAACCGGGCCGGCCCTTGCGCCGCGCCGCTTCGGCCAAAGCCTGGCTCAATTGCAGCGGAGCGGAAATGCGGGCCAGTTCGTCCAGCTTGAAAGTCTGTTCGAACACCAGGCCATAGCGCGGGTGGTTGCGCCAGCGCACCTTGGCATAGATCGGTTGCATCACGCCGGTATCCAGCCGCACCAGTTCGTGCACCATCAGCCACTTTTCGCATTCGATGCAGGCGCCCTGCTGCGAAATATCGTGAAACTGCACGTGCACGCTTTCCCCGCCCGAATGCAGCACCGCATCGAGCACCAGGCGCAGGCGCACCTGGCGGCGCGGGTAGGGGCCGTCGTGTTCGTCGATCAGGCGCTGGACGTCGACTTCTTCAAGGAATTGCAGGCCGGCATGATCGCCCGTGGTCCACACCAGGCGCGCGTCGTGGCGATCGCCGTTGCCAAGCTCGATCGCCAGGGTCTGGTGATCGGGAATCGGCGTGAACAGCCGGATCTTGACGCCGGTGGCCGAAGCATCGCGCAGGATACACAGGAATTCGCGGCCATCGACGATCAGCTTGGCGGCACGGATCAGCAGGGTGAAGCGGGGCGCGGCGCGCATCTCGGCACCGGTGGAAGGGGCGGCGATGTCATGCCCGGGTGGATCGGGCAGATCGTTGCGCTGGGCCACGGCCCTGGTCTCCAATGCGTGCGGTTCCCCTTTTGGCCGGGTGCACACGATCCCGGTATTGTCGAACCTATCTATCAAGTCTTGCCTTTACGTTACCTTTGTTTGCGCAGTTCCGACAAAAATCAAACAACTCTTTTGTCATCGCAGCGATTGCACCACTTGGACATGACGATTCGCGGTTTGCGCCGAGCGCGTGCCACGGGACGGGCGCCGTGCCGGGGCACCGGGCGGCTGGATGCCAATTTCCTTGACTTTTCGGCCACGGCTACCTAGCTGCACGCTCTTCCCGCTCATTCCTATTTTTCGGAGTGCCCATGGCGCGCGTTACCGTCGAAGATTGCGTCGACAAGGTTCCCAACCGTTTCGATCTGGTCCTGCTGGCCGCCGAGCGCGCCCGCGCGATTTCGGGCGGTGCCGAACTCACCGTCGATCGCGACCGCGACAAGAACCCGGTCGTGGCCCTGCGTGAGATCGCCGAAGAAACCGTGCGGCCCACCATCCTCAAGGAAAACCTCATCCAGTCGCTGCAGCGCGTGCTGCCCGATGACGATGATGAAGTCGATGAAATCGGCTCGCTTTCGCAGTCGGCCGAAGCGCTGCGCATCACGGCCGCAGCGCCGGTGCGCAACACCTCGCTGGGTGCAGACTACGACGCCTGACCGGCTTTGAATGCCGGGCGTTCCGTCCGGTTTTCAACACAGGAACCAAGGGCGCGGGGGATAAATCCTCCGCGCCTTCTTGCGTGGGCGGGATGCCGCCGCCACATTTGGCGATATGGCCAACCGCGTGCCCGCCTCTCCGCGAGTGACCTCGTCGGCGAATCGCCCTTCCAGCGGCAGCGTCAAGGCCGTGCTTGGCCCCACCAACACCGGCAAGACGCACTTGGCGATCGAGCGCCTCTGCGCTCACTCATCCGGCGCGATCGGCTTTCCGCTGCGGCTGCTGGCGCGCGAGGTCTATGACCGCGTCTGCGCGATCAAGGGGCCGGCCCAGGTTGCCCTGATCACCGGCGAGGAGCGAATCGAGCCCAAGGACGCGCGCTGGCTGCTGTGCACGGCCGAGGCCATGCCCGCGCGGCCCGACCTGGCCTTCGTAGCGCTCGACGAAGCGCAACTTTCCGCCGATCCCGAGCGCGGCCACATCTTCACCGATCGCCTGCTGCACGCGCGCGGCCGCGAAGAGACGATGCTGCTGGGTTCGGCGACGCTCGAACCCATGGTCAAGGCGCTGGTGCCGCAGGCCGAAGTGGTAACCCGCCCGCGCTTTTCCACGCTCAGCCATGTCGGCGCGAAAAAGCTCAGCCGCATTCCTCCGCGCAGCGCGATCGTCGCGTTTTCGGCCGAGCAGGTCTATGTCATGGCCGAGATGCTGCGACGCTTTCGCGGCGGCGCGGCGGTGGTGATGGGCGCGCTCAGCCCGCAGACGCGCAACGCCCAGGTGGCGATGTACCAGTCGGGCGAGGTCGATTACCTCGTCGCCACCGATGCCGTGGGCATGGGCCTGAACCTCGATGTGGAGCATGTCGCCTTTGCCGGCCTGTCGAAATACGACGGGCACCGCCACCGCCGGCTGACCACGGCGGAAATGGCCCAGATCGCCGGGCGCGCCGGGCGGCACCACAAGGACGGCACGTTCGGCACGCTTGCCGGAACGGGCGGGCGCGACCCGGAATTCACCGACGAGGAAGTCTATGCCATCGAAGAGCATCGCTTTCCCCCGTTGACCCGGCTGTTCTGGCGCGAGGCGGAGCCGCGCTTCGATACGCTCGCCACGCTGATCGCCGATCTGGAAAGCCCGCCGCCCCGGCCCGAACTGGCCACGCCACCCGAGGCGATCGACTTGGCCGTGTTGCGCCGCCTGGCGGAGGAGCCGGACGTGGCTGGGACGGTGCGGGGATCGCGCAACGTGGAACGGTTCTGGCACGTCTGCTCGCTGCCCGATTTTCGCCAGCAAGGCGCCGAAACCCACGCCCGCTTCGTGGCGCGGCTGTGGCAGGATCTGCGCGGCGGCTATCTCGGCGCCGATTACGTGGCCCAGGCCATTGCCCAGCTCGACAATCCATCGGGCGATATCGACACGCTGCAAGGGCGCATTTCGGCGATTCGCAGCTGGTCCTACATCGCGCAGCGGCCCGATTGGGTCTTGGCGCGCGACGAGATGGCCGCCCGCGCGCGCGCCGTGGAAACGCGCCTGTCCGATGCGCTGCACGGGCGGCTGACCGAACGCTTCGTCAACCGCCGCACCACCGTGCTGATGCGCAAGGCCGGGGCCGATGCCTCGCTGCTGCCCGTGCGGCTGGGCGAAAACGGCGCCGTGCTGGTCGATGACGAGCCGATCGGCCATCTTGAAGGCTTTCGCTTCGTGGTCGATCCTCTGGCGCGCGCGACCGATCGCAAGTTGCTGCTCGCGGCGGCAGAGCGCCACCTGCCGGGCCTGCTCGCGGCGCGCCTCGCAGAACTGGCCGACGACGCCCGCGCCGGGCGCGATCTCGTGCTGCATGATGGCCAGGTCCACTGGCGCGATATGCCGGTGGCGCGGTTGGCCAAGGGTCGCAGCTTGCTCGAACCGCGCCTCATGCTCGATCCCGCGCTCGACCGCCTGCCCCCGGCCGAGCGTGAGCGAGTGCAGGCCGCGCTCAATGCTTGGCTCTTGCACAGCATGGCGGCGGCGCTGCGCCCGCTGCGCCGCCTCGCCGATGCCACGCGCGATCCCGACGCGGGTGCGGCGCTGCGCGCGCTGGCGCTGCACCTGGTCGAAGCGGGGGGAACGATCCCGCGCGAATCAGCCCGGCTGGAAGACCTGACCCCGGCGCAGCGGACGATGGCGCGCAAGCTCGGGATCCAGGTCGGCGCGCTCGATGTCTTCGTGCCGGCAGCGTTGCGCACTGCGCCGCTTGCGGCCTGGTGCGCCCTCGCGCGGGTCTGGGGCCTGGCGGCAGTACCGCCACCGGCGGGCCTGGCCCCGGTCTTGGCTGGCCCGGTCTTGGCTGGCCAGACCGTGCCACTGGGCTATCGCCGGGCGGGCCCGCAGGCACTGCGCGTCGATCTGGCAGAGCGCCTGGTGCATGCCGCGCATGGCACGCGCCAGGCCACCAGCGGCCGCCGCTTCGTGCTCGACCCGGCGCTGGCCCGCTCGATGGGCCTGACCACGGCGGCCTACGCCGCGCTGCTGCGCCAGGCCGGCTTTCGCGCCCAGGTGCCCCGCGCCTTGGACGAAGGCCAGGCCGGGCCGCCCGCACCGCCGCTGTGGGAATGGCGGCCGCCACGCGCGCCAGCCCAAGCCAGCGCACGCGGCGCCGGCACCAAGACAGCCCCAAGGGGCAAGGGCGGCGCGGGCACGCCCGCGGCCGCGCCCGCCACCGGCGCCTTTGCCGCGCTGGCCACACTGTTGCGATAAAGGGAACCGATCACACCAAGGGAGCACGGATGCGGATCGACAAGTTGCTTTGGTTCCTGCGCTTTGCCGGCAGCCGCAGCCTGGCCCAGGGCTGGGTGGAGGAAGGCCATATCCGCTTGAACGGACGGCGGGTGGAACGCTGCAGCGCCGGGGTTAAAGTGGGTGACGTGCTGGTGCTGCCGCTGCGCAATGCCGTGCGCGTGATCGAGATCGTGAGCCTGCCGGGGCGGCGCGGGCCGGCGCTGGAAGCACAAGGATGCTATCGGGTGCTTGACGCGGCGCCCCAGACGCCTCTAGCACGGCCCCAAATCGAGCCTTGAGGAAATACCAACAGCATGACTTACGTCGTCACCGATGCCTGCATCCGCTGCAAGTACATGGACTGCGTGGAAGTGTGCCCCGTCGACTGCTTCTATGAAGGCGACAACATGCTGGTGATCAACCCCAGCGAGTGCATCGACTGCGGGGTGTGCGAACCCGAATGCCCGGCTGAAGCGATTCTGCCCGATACCGAAAGCGGCCTTGAGCAGTGGCTTGAGCTGAATGCCAAGTATTCTGCCGAATGGCCGAACATCACCACGAAGAAGGACGCGCCGGCCGATGCCGACGCCTGGAAGGGCGTGGACAACAAGTTCGAGAACCAGTTCTCGCCAGAACCGGGCGAAGGCGACTGATTCGCCGGGGCGCCGGAATCGGGGCCCCGTTCCACCGCACACGGGCCCGATCCGGCCCGTGGCGGCCCAAAAACCAGGGGTGCCCCGGCAGGTTTTGCCGGGTGCGGCCGATCGGCGCGCGCCTTTTGCGTGCTCGGGTCTGGTAATTTTGCCACAAAGCTGCTATATGGCCATCAAGCGCCGGGCAAATTGTTTGCCAGGCGCCCTTTTTGTTACGAGAAGGCAGAAACAGGCGGCAAACGGAAAACGCTGACGGATCGCGCTATCGGATCGCCTCGTCGATCGCAGGGCCCCGGCCGGGCTTCATACGGTTCTTTGCCAGTTCGCACTCCACGGGACCAGCCCCGCAGCCGGATCATCAAACCGGGCAGGGCGGGGTGGCGCTGGCATATCGGTTCGCCGTCATGGTTTTTCCCTAGCCGGGCATCCCGCCCCCGCCGTCCCGTCTGCCGGCGTCGAAAGGATAAGAAATGGCAGCCAAGGCTCTTGCCTTCGATGTTGGGGATTACGTCGTTTACCCGAAGCATGGTGTCGGCCGCGTGGTCGAGCTTCAGCAGGAAGAAATCGCGGGCATGAAGCTGGAGCTCTATGTGCTCCGCTTTGAAAAGGAGCGCATGACGCTTCGCGTTCCGGTCAACAAGGTCGAAGCGATCGGCATGCGCAAGCTGTCTTCGGACAAGACGCTGCGCGAAGCGCTCGACACGCTCAAGGGCAAGCCCAAGGTGAAGCGCACCATGTGGTCGCGCCGCGCCCAGGAATATGAAGCCAAGATCAATTCGGGCGATCTCGTCTCGATCGCGGAAGTGACGCGCGACCTGTTCCGCGCCGACGACCAGCCCGAGCAGAGCTATTCCGAACGGCAGATCTTCGAAGCCGCGTCTTCGCGCCTCGCGCGCGAACTGGCCGCGATGGAAAAGACCGACGAGCCGGCCGCGCTCAAGAAGATCCTGGCGATCCTCAACGAGCACGCACCCAAGTACTACGAAACCGTCTGATCGGCATTTATCCTTCGGATGTTTCACGTGAAACGGGCCGCCGGAACCACCGGCGGCCTTTTTCGTTTCGCGGCGGGCAGGACCAATGCGGATCGCTTGGGGCCGGCCAAGAGAAAGGCACGAGAATGACGGGCGGGCATATGACACGCAAAGCGATTTTTCTGGCGATCCCGGCGATCTTGATGGCCGGCTGCGCCATGCAGAACCAGCCCCCGCGCGATCCCACCCGGCCCGATCCGGCTGCCCAGGCCATGCGGGCCCAGCAGCATGCGCAAGCCCTGGCCAAGGCCCAGGCACGCCTTGCCAACGAACAGGCCGCCTGCCGCAAGGGCAACCGCCGCGCCTGCTCGCGCGCCACCGCCGCCCAGGCCGTGGTGGACGATCTCAACAGCCATTGAGCCGGTGGCGGGCGCTATGCCGCCGCGCGGCGCAGCCGATCGTTGATCGCTGCGCCAATGCCCACATCGGGGACGGGTGCCACGGCAATGCGCGGCTGCGGTGCGGCCGCGCCCGCGTGCAGGCAGGCATAGAGCCGCGCCGCGGCCTCGGCCAGGTCTGCCTCAGCGGAAAGCGTGACGTCACCGATAACGGACCCGAAACCGATCAGGAATTCATCGGCTTGCGCGCTCTGCGCTTGCAGACGTACCGGCTTGCCCGGCGCATAGTGGCTTGCCAATTGGCCCGGCGCCTCGATGCCGCGCGCCGCCCCTTGCTCGGCCGCTTCGCCCAGCACGGCCGCGATCTGTTCGCCGGTGATCGGGCCAGGGCGCAGCAGGGCCCAGCCACCTTCGGCCCGCAGGCCAACGATCGTGGATTCGATGCCCTGGCGCGTTTCCCCCCCATCCAGCACCAGGTCCACCCGGCGGCCCAGCGAGGCGGCGACGTGGGCCGCCGTGGTCGGGCTGATCGCGCCGCTGCGGTTGGCAGAGGGTGCGGCCAGGGCAAGGCCAGACTGGCGCAGCACCGCCTGCATCACGGGATGGGCCGGGCAGCGCAAGGCCACAGTGGGCAGCCCCGCGCTGACCGCGGCGGCCAGGCCGCAATCGGCGCGGCGCGGCACCACCAGGGTGAGGGCGCCCGGCCAGAACGCGTCAGCCAGGGCCAGGGCCCGTTCATCCAGCACGGCCAGGCGCGCGGCAGCGGCCACATCGGGCACGTGCACGATCAACGGGTTGAAATCGGGACGTCCCTTGGCGCGATAGATGCCCGCCACCGCGGCGTCGCGGTCTGCCCGCGCGGCCAGGCCATAGACAGTCTCGGTGGGCACCGCCACGGTGCCGCCACGCGCAAGCACCGCAACCGCAGCGGCCACGCCAGCGGCATCGGCGGCAAGCATGTCGGGCGGCAACACGGGTTCGGAAAAGGGGTTGGACGTCATGCCTGCCGTCGCTATCGCGGCAGCGCGTATTTGCAAAGCATCCCTGTCAGCAAAGTTGCCCGTGATGACCGACCAGACCATTCCCCTGCTTGACCGCATTGCCCAGGCATTGGAACGCCTTGCCCCGCCGCCGCCGCCCCCGGTGGATTGGCTGGCGCACCCGGCCTATGTGTGGCTGGGCGAAACCGGGCGGGTCGTGGCCAGGCTGGAAGCGCCCGCGCTGGACCTGATGCGCGGGATCGATGCGCAAAAGGCCGCCGTGGTCGCCAATGTGGCACGCTTGGCGAGCGGCGCGGCGGCGCATGACATGCTGCTGTGGGGATCGCGCGGCATGGGCAAATCGGCCGTGTTGCGCGCGGCGGTGAACGCCGCCGATGCCGTCCATCCCGGCGCGATCGCCCTGGTCCAGGCCATGCCCGATGCCAGCCTGCCGCTGCTGTTCGGGCAATTGCGCAAAGTGGATCGCCGATTCCTGGTGTTCCTGGATGACCTGGGCTTTGACGCCGGTGACGCCGAAGGCGCGCGCCTGCTACGTTCGTGGCTGGAAGGAGGGGTGGAAGCACGCCCGGCCAACGTGCGCCTGGCCGTTACATCGAACCGGCGCGCGATTGTGGAACGCCACATGAGCGAGCAGGACGATCCGATCAACCCGCGCGACGCAGTGGACGATCGCCTGGCCCTTGCCGATCGCTTTGGCCTATCGCTGGGTTTCCACGCCTGCACGCAGGACGACTACCTGGCGATCATCAGCGGCTATTGCGCAGACCTTGGCCTGCCGTTCGAACCGGCCGATGCGCTGGAATGGTCCAAGCGGCGCGGCAGCCGTTCCGGCCGCGTGGCGTGGCAATATGTCAACGAAGTGGCCGGCCGCGTCGGCAAGGCGCTTTAAGAAACGATCAGCGGTAGAAGATGTGCCCGCCGATGGCTGCCAGGCGGGTCTTGCCCCAGGCCGGCGAGACGCGCGCGGCGTGGAAGAACAGCGCGCCTTCCACCGGGCTTTTCCAGGCGCCCTGATCGGCAATCACCGCGATGCGCACGGCATTGGCCCAGAAGCGGCTGGTGCGGTTGATCATGGGCATGGCGTGGCCGCGCACGAACGAAAACTGCGAAGGCTGGTAGACCACCCCGCAATACGAAGCCGGATAGCGGCCCGACTGGCTGCGCGCGACGATCACGCGGGCGACGGCGAGTTGGCCCGCCAGGCTTTCGCTCTTGGATTCGAAATAGACGGCGCCGGCCAGGCATTCCAGCTCGGAAGAAAGCTGGGCCGGCATCGGCGTGGCTTCGACCAGGTCAGCCAGCGTTGCGGCGTTGGCGGCAGAGGGTGCCGGGGCCAGGGCCAGCATGCCACGCGCGGGTGGCAGCGTGGTGGTGGCAGGACCGGTGGTGGGAAGCGTGATGGCCCCGTTGGCGGGGCCTTCTGCCACCACGACCTGAAGTTCGCGGTGGGCGGCAGGGGCATGGTCAGAATCCTGGGCCTGGGCTGCGGGGGCGCCAAGCAGCGCTGCCAAAGCGAGCAGGCCGGAAAAGGCCTGGCGGGCAACGCGGAAAGGATCTGTCATCGGCCATCTGCATTGGGCGGTGATCGACCGCTTGTGGCGCGCAGCAGCGCTTTTCCGGCGATTACGCCGGTTGCGCTGCCCCATGGGCCACAACGGAAAACCCCCGTCTGCGTGCCAGCGCCATAAGACCCCATGCCAAGCGGCGCCGCCTGCGCAAATCGATGGCCGTGGTCTATCCGCGCAGGGGGCCAAGTCAACCTTGGCCGGCAAAGTTCCCGATGAACTGTTGTGCGTCTGCGATGGTCAGTTCAAGCAGCCACAAATCGGGATCAGACGCGGTTCTGCGCCCTATATAGTCGTTAAAATCTTGTTTACTTTCGGGGTCTTGCGCCTTGGTGGCGGTCCACGGACGGCTTCCATCGGGCTGTGGCAGGCGCTCCCACAGGGTCGCTAGGCCGCCCTGCGGAGTGGTATTATCCAATGTCACCAAGGCGATGGTGCCCGCGTCGGGATCACCCTTGTGCAGCACCATGGCAAAGCCGCCAGCTGCCTCGGCAGCGCGAATCCAGCCGGAAACCTCGATCCTGGCGGGAAGGCGGGCCTGCTCCGTCACATCCGCCGGCCTCAGGCCGCGTCGCGATCGATCACGTTGACCAGCACGGCATAGAGCGCATCGGCATCGGGCGCGCTGTTCAGGCGCTGGTGCATGCGATCGTCGCGCATCAGGCGGCTGATTGCGGCCAGCGCCTGAAGATGCACGGCACCGGCCTGTTCGGGGGAAAGCAGGCCGAACACGCAATCGACGGGCATGCCGTCGGCGGAATCAAAATCGACCGGTTCCTGCAATCGCAGGAACGCCGCCACCGGGCGGGCAAGCCCATCAAGCCGCGCATGGGGAATGGCCACCCCGCGGCCGAAACCGGTGCTGCCCAGGTTTTCGCGCTCCTCGATACGCTCTTGCACATGCGCGCGATCGAGGTGGTACACCGCGGCAAAGCAATCGGCCAGCGTGTCCAGAATCTGCGCCTTGGATTCGGCACGGATCACGCGGACAGCTTGAGGATCAATGGAAAAAAGTGCGGTCATGAAACGGAAAACGCCACAGCCTGTGTGAAGGCACAGTCAAGTTGGCGGCGCCATGCGCTCTATTCGATCCCCATGCAAGCGCCGAATCGTATCATGGGTGAAATGCGCCGGTATTGCCGGCAAGGCCCGCAAGCCCCGGTAGAGCTTGCGGGCAAACCCGAAAATATCAGGTGCCGGCCGGTTCGACCCAACCGATCGAACCATCGCCGCGGCGATAGACCATATTGTGCACGCCCGTGCCCGCGTTCTTGAACAGCAAGGCATTGGTATTGCGCAGATCGAGCATGATCACCGCATCGGACACCGTGGCCGTGGGCACGTCCACGCGGGTTTCGGCGATCACCAGGGGCGCATCGGCGCTTTCGGCGTCATCGTGTTCCTCGGTGGGTTCTTCCACCACGAATACGGTATAGGCGGCTTCCTCGCTGCGGCGGGCAAAATCGGAGCCTTCGGAGTGGTTCTTGATCCGGCGCTTGTAGCGGCGCAGCTGCTTGTCGATCTTTTCAGCCGACTGGTCCAGCGCCTGGTGCGCATCCTGCGCGACGCCGCTGCCCTTGAGGATCAACCCTTGCGCCACATGGGTAATGATGTCGCAACGGAATCCTCCGTGCGGCGCCTTGCCCAGTGTGACCTGCGAGGAAAGCGCGCGGGAGAAGTACTTGTCGACAATGCCGGAAAGCCGATCGGCCGCGTGGGCTTCAAAGGCGGCACCGGTATCGACCTGGTGTCCCGAAACGCGAATGTCCATGGGTCTTCTCTCCTTCTTGGGCCCGATCCGGTCGCAGGGCCTGGTTGCCGGCCCGGCCAAGCGGGCTGGCGCAAGCCAGGCCTTAGCGCGACCAGAGCGGGTTGCTGATACCCGCCATGAATTGCGCATGGCGGGCCAATTCCGCTTCGCTGGCCGCATGCGGCCTGGGCTCGCGGAAAATCCGGGTGGTTGTTGCAACGGCCGCCTGGGCCACCGCCACCACGGCAGCAGCGGCCCCGGTGCCTGTGGAAGAGACGTTTGCCTCTGCCGCAAGTTCCAGGCCGATCTGCCGGCCACCCATCAATTCGACATAGAGTTGCGCCAGAAGCTCGGCATCGAGCAGCGCGCCGTGCTTGGTACGGTGGCTGCGATCGATGCCATAGCGCGTGCACAGGGCATCGAGGCTGAGCTTGGCACCGGGATGCTTGCGCCGGGCGATCGCCACGGTATCGACCATGCGATCGCGGCTGACCGGGTCCAGGCCGATGGCGGCCAGTTCGGCGTTGATGAAGCCGAAGTCGAACCCGGCGTTGTGCGCCACCAGCGGCGCATCGCCGATGAATTCGAGGAAATCGGCGGCACATTGGGCAAAACGGGGCTTGTCCGCCAGGAACGCGGCCGAAAGGCCGTGCACGGCCTCGGCCTCGGCCGGCATATCACGATCCGGATTGAAATAGGCGTGGTACGTGGCGCCGGTGGGCACCCGATTGACCATTTCCACACAGCCGAGTTCAACCAGCCGGTCACCGCCCTGCGGATCGAGTCCCGTCGTTTCGGTATCGAAGACGATCTCACGCATGCAAGATATGTGAACCTGCCGGCGGGGGCTGGCAAGGGGCGCGGGGTTCAACCCCGGGGGTTTTTTTCCCCAAGCAGCCGCACCAGATCGTTAACCAAGCGGCGCGTCTGGGCCATCGGCAGGCCCGTGTCGATGACATGGTCGGCACGCGCGCGCTTTTCCGCGTCAGGCACCTGAAGTGCCAGGATTTGCGCGAATTTTTCGGCGGTCATGCCCGGCCGTGCAAGCACGCGGGCGCGCTGCACATCGGCCGGGGCGGATACCACCGCCACTGCATCCAGCCCCGCCTGATGGCCCTTTTCGAACAGCAAGGGAATATCGAACACCACCAGGGGCTGCCCGGCGTGCTCGATCAGGAACGACTCGCGTGCCGCAGCCACCGCCGGGTGGACGATTCGCTCCAGCCGGGCGAGGGCTGCGGGATCACCGAAGACCAGCGCGCCCAGCTTGCCGCGATCCACGCCAGCCGGTCCGGTGGTGCCGGGAAAGGCCGCTTCGATCGCGGGCAGCAGCGCGCCGCCCGGCCCTTGCAGACGGTGCACTTGCGCATCGGCGTCGAACACCGGCACGCCTTCTTCGCGCAGCATCTGCGCCACGGCAGACTTGCCCATGCCGATCGAACCGGTCAGGCCCAGGATGAAGGGACGCACGGGCGGACGGCTCATGCCGGAACGGGCGTGAGCAACCGGCGGCGCAGTTCCGCATCGGCCGCGCCGCGCGGTGGCAATGCGCCAAAGAAGCGGCGAAACGCATGGTCGGCCTGGCCCACCAGCATGGCGAGGCCATCCACCGTGGCAAAGCCCGCGCTGCGCGCACGGGCCAGCAGATCGGTTTCCAGCGGGCTGGTGACGATGTCATAGAACACCGCGCCGGGCGGGGTGTGCGACAAGTCATAGGCCAGCGCCGGCTGGCCGGCCATGCCGAGCAGCGACGCGTTGACCACCAGATCAAACAGCCCCTGGCGATCATCGAATTCGAAATCGGTGGGATCGGCGAAATGGGCGATATCCACCGCATGGTGGTTGTTGCCGCGCGCCAGTTCATCGAGCAGGGCCTGTGCCTTGGCCGGATCGCGCCCAGCCAGCACCACGATGAAGCCTGCGTCCGAAAGCGCGGCCACGATCGCCCGCGCTGCGCCACCCGTGCCCATCACGCGCGCCATGCGCAGCAGGTGAGCATCGTCCAGCCACGGCTGCAACGGCTCCATGAAACCGGGGGCGTCGGTGTTGTAACCCACCAGCGCGCCGGCTTCGGGCACGATCGTGTTGACCGCGCCGATGCGCGCAGCCAGCGGATCAAGCCGGTCAAGCAAGGGGATGACCGCCTGCTTGTGCGGCATGGTCACATTGCAGCCGCGCCAGGCCGGATCGCCGCGGCGCTCGGCAAGGTAATCGGCAAGGCCCGGGGCCGTCACGTGCGCGTGGCAGTAATCACCGGCCAGGCCCAGTTGCTCCAGCCAATAGCGGTGGATCACGGGAGACTTGGACTGCGCGATAGGATCGCCGATCACCTCGGCATAAGGCACGCTCTTGCTCACGACGCCAGCTCCCCAGCCTCGCGCAGCGCGGCCAGCAGGGCGATCAGCGGCATGCCCAGCACGGTGAAGTGGCTGCCCTCGATGCTTTCGAACAGCTGCACACCAAGCGCCTCGATCCGGAACACCCCCACACAGCCGGAAACGGCGGGCCATTCCCTGTCGAGATAGCTGTCGATAAAGCTGTCGGAAAGCCGGCGAACCTTGAGCTTTGCCGTCTCGCAATGGCGCCAGCTGGCTGTGCCGTCGCGCAGCAGCACCGCAGCGCTGTGCAGCAGCATCGTCTGCCCCGAAAAGAACCGCAGGTGCTCGGCCGCCTGGGCCCGGCTCTGCGGCTTGTCGAATGAACGGCCGCACACCTCCACCAGCGAATCCCCGCCCAGCACCAGCCGGCCGGGCAGCGCCGCCGAAACCGGCATGGCCTTGGCCTCCGCCAGGATCTGCGCCACCTGGCAGCCCGGAACGCCGATCAGCTCGCGCTTGATCTCGCCTTCGTCCACATCCGAAGCGCGCGCTTCATAGGGCACGCCGGCCGCATCTAGCATGGCCTTGCGCGAGGCGCTTTGCGAAGCCAGCACTATCATGAAACACACACGATCATAGGGCCTTCATTCCTGGATTGGCGTCACCGGCAACCTTGCGCTCGTTGTAGAGCGTGATCACCGCTGCGGCCGTCTCCTCGATGGATCGACGCGAAACGTCAATGACCGGCCAGCCGTTGTCGGCAAACATCCGCCGGGCATATTGCACTTCGCGCGCCACATGCTCGCTATCGACATAGGCGGTCTCTGGCGCCTGGTTGAGCGAGAGCAGCCGGTTGCGGCGCACCGCGATCAGCCGTTCGGGGCTGGTGGTCAGCCCCACGATCAACGGCCGTCGCACGGTGTAGAGCGTGGGCGGCGGCGGGCTTTCCACCACGATCGGGATATTCGCCACCTTGTAGCCACGGTTGGCGAGATAGATCGACGTGGGCGTCTTGGAACTGCGCGAAACGCCGGCCAGCAGGATGTCGGCCTCTTCCCAGTTTTCCCAGCCCACGCCATCGTCGTGGGCGATGGTGAACTGGATCGCGTCCACCCGCTGGAAATAGGCTTCGTCCATCATGTGCTGGCGGCCCGGCCGCCCACGCGCTTCCTGGCCCAATTGCTGTTCCAGCGCATTGGTCACGGCATCGAGCGCGGCCACGCAAGGCAGCCCCAGCGTGGCACAGCGCTGCTCCAGCCGGTCACGCGTTTCGGTGTTGACCAGCGTAAAAAGCACTAGTCCCGGGTTGGCGGAAATTTCACCCAGGATACGGTCTAGATGCTGTTGCGAGCGGACCATCGGCCAGAAATGACGCACCACATCGGCGTCCTCGAACTGAGCGAGAGCCGCTTTTGCAATCATTTCAAGGGTTTCACCTGTGGAGTCCGACAGCAGGTGAAGGTGCAGGCGCTGCATGGATAGCCTTTGTCGAGAAGCCGGCAGACCCTGTTCTGGCGCCGCCGGGGTAACCCTGTGGAAAGCGCTAGGATAAACCACGGGATGAAACGGACGACAAGTTTCGCCCGCGATTTCACCCCCGTTGCGAGTCATCCCCAGGCCATTTCATCCCCATGGGGACAGCCTTTCCCACAGCCTGTGGGTAACGGGCACAAGTTTGTCTTGCGCCGGGAGTCATCCGGATTCGCACCCCACGAATTTTGTGGAGGATGTGGGACAAATCGGGCAGAGCCTCACTATCCCCGGTTTCCACAGGGCCAACTACCTTCATCATCCCATTTAATAAGATTCTATTTTTTTGATTGGATTGGAAAAACGTACAGATGCCCGGTCCCATTCTCGAAACGCTCACCGGCCAGAACCTTTCCCGCCGGCCGATCTGGCTGATGCGCCAGGCCGGCCGCTATCTGCCGGAATACCGCGCGCTGCGGGCCGAAAAGGGCGGGTTTCTGGAACTGGTCTATGACGCACCGGCCGCTGCGGAAATCACGCTGCAGCCGATCCGCCGGTTCGGCTTCGACGGGGCGATCCTGTTTTCCGACATCCTGATCGTGCCCTATGCCATGGGCCAGGACCTGACGTTCACCGCCGGCGAAGGCCCGCGCCTGTCGCCCCGGCTGGTGGATGCCACGCTGGAGAGCCTCCAGGGGGTGCCACAGCGCCTTGCCCCGATCTATGATACCGTGAGCAGGGTAAAGGCCGCCCTGGGCCCACAGACCACCCTGCTGGGCTTTGCGGGCAGTCCGTGGACCGTGGCGACCTACATGGTGGCGGGCGAGGGCAGCCGCGATCATCACGAGACGCGCGCGCTTGCCTATCGCGATCCCACCGCGTTCCAGGCAATCATCGACGCCATCGTTGACGTGACCATCGAATACCTTGCCGGACAGGTGGACGCGGGCGCGGAAGGTCTGCAGCTGTTCGACAGCTGGGCTGGCAGCCTGGCGCCATCGGAATTCGAACGCTGGGTGATTGCGCCCAACGCCCGCATCGCCGCCGCGCTTCAGGCGCGCTATCCCCATGTGCCGGTCATCGGGTTTCCCAAGGGCGCGGGGGAAAAGCTGGTGGCCTATGCCCGCGAAACCGGCGTTAACGCGGTGGGCGTGGATGAAACCATCGATCCGCTGTGGGCCGCGCGCGAATTGCCTGCGGGCCTGCCGGTGCAGGGCAATCTCGATCCGCTGTTGCTGCTGGCCGGCGGGGCCGAACTGGAGCGCCAGACGCTGCGCGTGCTCGACGCCTTTGCCGACCGGCCGCACGTGTTCAATCTGGGCCATGGCATCGGCCAGTTCACCCCGATCGCCCATGTGGAGCAGTTGCTGGCCATCGTGCGGGGGTGGCAGCGTCCGTGAAGGGGGCCGTGCTGGCGCCTGCTGCGCTGGCTTGGGCCGCGCTCGCCCTGGCGGCTGCCCCGGCGGCCCAAGCCGCGCCCGACCGTCTGCCGCCGCTCGCCACGACCACACTCGATGGCGCGCCGTTTGCCATCAACCCGGCAGCACGCGATGTCGTCGTCGTGCATTTCTGGGCCACGTGGTGCGCCCCGTGCCGTGCCGACATGCCGATCCTCGATGCCGCCTTTGCGCGCCACGGCCACCAGGGCCTGCGCATGGTTGGCATATCGCTCGATACCGCGGCCAGCCGCAGCCGGATACTGGCCGGCGGGATGGGCGTGCACTTTGCCCTGGTCCGTGCCGTGGATATCCACTGGCGCCCGCGTGACTTGCCCACCGCGCTGCCCGAAACGCGGATCTATGGCCGCGATGGCGCGGTGCTGGCCCGATTTGGCCCGCTCGATGCCGCGCGGTTCGAACAGGCGCTGGCCGGGGCATTGGCGCGGGGGTAGGCTGGCCCAGGCCAGCATGGCTGATGCCGTCGGTCTTGGCCTGGGCAAAGCGTTCTTGCCCATCGCCTTTTGCGGCAACCGGCGGCGATGCGTTCCGGCCTGCCATTCCCCCTTGCGCTGGGCGAGGGTCAGGCTACCCATGCCTGCCATGAACACGTTCAAGCTCTCGCTCGCGGCGCTGGCCCTTGGCACGGCGCCTTTCGCTTTTGCAGCGGCCCCTGCGCCGTCTGCGCCGGCCATGACCGCGCAGGATCTCGTCACGCTCCCCCGCCTGGGCAGCTTTGCCGTTTCCGCCGATGGGCGCCTGGCGGCCTACACCGTCACCACCACCGACCCGCAAAGCTACAAGCGCAGCACCGCGCTGTGGCTGCTGGCGCTGGACAGGAAGGGGGCCAAGCCGGTCAAGCTCGACTGGCAGGGCAGCGTAAGCGATCCGGCCTTTGCCCCCGATGGGCGGCTGTGGTTCCTTTCGGACAAGGATGGCAAGACCGCGCAGGTCTGGTCGGTGCAGACCGGCGCCGATGGCTCTGCCGGCGGCCCCGTCAAGGTGACCGACCTTGCCGCCGAAGTGGCCGGTTTCAAGCTTTCGCCCGATGGCACGCGGTTGGCGGTGTGGGGTGATGTGGCGCGCGCCTGCGCCACGTTTGGCGGTTGCGCCGATCTGCCGCACGGCGATGGCAACACCGGCCTGCCCGGGCCGGGCACCGGGCGGCTCTATCGCGATGGCGCCGGTTTCGTGCGCCATTGGGACGCCTGGGAAACGCCGGGCATCCATAGCCGCATTTTCGCGTTCACGCTCAAGGCCGGGCAGGTCGATCCGGCCAGCGGCCACGCCCTCGATGGCGATCCTGCCAAGGGCGGCTTGGTGGGTGACGCGCCCAGCAAGCCGTTCGGCGACGGCAGCGAACTGACCTGGAGCGCGGATTCCACCGCCGTGATCTATGCCGCGCGCCAGGCCGATCGTGATGAGCCCCGCTCGACCAATCTCGACCTGTGGTGGGCACCGGCCGATGGCAGCGCACCGCGCAACCTGACGGCCGGCAACCGCGGCACCGATACCACGCCGGCCGTCTCGCCCGACGGGCGCTGGCTCGCCTGGGCGGCCATGGCGCGCGCCGGGTACGAAGCCGATCGCCTGGTCGTGCAACTGATGGACCTCAAGACCGGGCAAAGCCGCCCGCTGACGCAGGACTGGGATCGTTCCGCCAGTTCGCTGGCGTTCACCGCCGACAGCAAGGCGCTGATCGTCACGGCGCAGGACGTGCTCGATACCCCGGCCTTCCGCGTCGATCTGGCCAGCGGCAAGGCCACGCGGCTGGCGTTCCAGAAGGGCCGCGAAGGCCACGTTGCCCAGATCGCCGAACTCAAGGGCGGGGCATTCCTGCTCAAACGCGATTCGATCGATGCCGCGCCCGAGCTTTACCTCGGCAAGCCTGGCCAGGCGGCAACGCGCCTGACCGACCTTGACGCCGGCGCGCTTGCCGCCATGGCGCCGGTTGCCGTCCAGCGCTTTTCGTTCGCCGGGGCCAATGGCGATACCGTGTGGGGCCAGATCCTCAAGCCGGCGGGCGCCACGGGCAAGCTGCCCACGGTGCTGCTGGTGCACGGCGGGCCGCAAGGGTCGTTCAACGATAGCTGGTCCACGCGCTGGAACCCGCGTCTTTGGGCCGCGCAAGGCTATGCCGCGATCACCATCGATTTCCACGGGTCCACCGGTTATGGTCAGGCCTTCACCGACAGCATCAACCAGGATTGGGGCGGCAAGCCGCTGCAGGACCTGAAGCTGGGGATGGTGGCCGCGGCGGCCCGCGATAGTGCGGTCGATACCGCCAACGCCTGCGCAGCGGGCGGCAGCTATGGCGGCTACATGATGAACTGGATCGAAGGGCAGTGGCCTGATGGCTTCAAGTGCATCATCCAGCACGACGGCGTGTTTGATGCCCGCGCCATGGCCTATGAAACCGACGAACTGTGGTTCGACGAATGGGAGCATGGCGGCCACGCCTATTTCGAGGCGCCCGAAGCCTTTGAAAAGTGGAACCCGGTCAACCACGTGGCGCAGTGGAAGACGCCGATGCTGGTGATCACCAGCGAGAACGATTTCCGCATTCCCTATACCCAGGGCCTGGCCAGCTTCACCGCCTTGCAGCGCCGGGGCATCCCTTCCGAACTGCTGGTCTTCCCTGATGAGAACCACTGGGTGCTCAAGGCCAAGAACTCGCTGCAGTGGCATCAGAGCGTGTTTGGCTGGCTGGCCCGCTGGCTCAAGCCCACGCCATAAGACCGGGGATGGAGGGAATGCCATGCGCTTCCCTCCATCCCAACGATCCACCCCCCGTCAGAACCGCGCGGTGAGGCCGGCGGCCAGGTTGACCCGTGGCGCCAACTGCCAGCCGATCACCCGCTGGTAGAGCGGCAGCTGGACGTGTGCGAAGGCAGAAACCCGCGCGGCCAAGGGCGCGGTCAGGCCCGGCGCCAGGTAGACCTGTTCGCCGCCGCTGTTGTCCACATCGGCATTCAAGCCACTGTCCTGCGCGTTGATCCGGGCATTGACCTGCAGCTGGGGCACCACGCGGCCCAGGCCAAGCCATTGCACTGCCACCGATCCTTCGCCGATCGTACCGGGGCGATAGTCCTGCCGGGCATTGAGTGCGATCTGCGCCTGGGCCTGGAGCATCAGGGCGAAATCCTGGCCCAGGCGGCGGTAGTGATAGGCACCGATCACCGCCTGGGTCGTGCCCGTGCCAGGCTGAAGCCCGCGGTCGACCTCTTCGCCCTGGGCCGGCCCGCTGCGGAAGGTCTGGTGAAAGGCCCCGGTGGGCAGGACCAGGCCGAACTGCAACCCGGTAACGCCCTTGGCAGTGGACAGGCCCTGCCACCGCGCCGTCAGGCGGATATCGCCCAACCCGTGTGTGCGGGACCGGCTTTCGCTATCGGTGTCCTCGGCAATCGTGGCGTGGGGCCTGACGATGAACGGCACCGAGACGTTGAAGCCCCAATCGTTGGCAAACTGGTGATCGTAGCTGGCGGTGACATAGACATTGTCGGTCCAGCGCTCGATCTCGCGCTCGTTGGGAATGTCGATGTTGCGGGTATCCACCTTGGTCGTGCCGGTGCGCAACTGGCTTTGCGGCACATAGTCCAGGCGCAGCGTCACAGCCTGGCCGGGCTGGGTCACCAGGCCTTGGTTGAGCCAGTCAGAGGTAAACGTGCAACCGCAACTGGCGCAGGCGAGGGCGGAAGTAGGCAGAACGGCAAGCGCAAGCGGGGCAGCCGCCGTGGCTGCCAGAAAATGACGTGACATGATCGGAAAATCCCGATGGGCGGCGCGCCCACACTCGGGGGCGGCCATGCTGAAACGCGGATGCGAAGGATCAGGCGATCGGCAAGGCCGGCGGGGCCCTTGCCGGCGGCCGCGCATGGGCCAAGGCTGCGAGGGCGAGCGCTTCGGCGCGGTGCGGTGCCAGCGGTGTGGCAATTGCGACCGGCAAGGGCAGGGCCACAGGCTGCCCGCCACCGATCAGGGCATCGGCCAGCACGCCGAACGCGCAAGGGCCGGGATTGGCGCTGCCGTCGGTCTTGCGCGGATCGTTCGCCGCGCGGGCGTCCGGCTTGAGCAACACCGTGCGGAGCGTCGCGGGGCCATTGCCATCGCACAGCGCCACCACGATGCCGCGTGCGCCATCGGGCACCGGCATCATCCCGGGCGGGATCAGCACGCGCAGGCCCAGCACCAGCGCCAGGACCACCAGGCCCAGGCGCGGATGGCGCATCAGCAATTGCCGGCCGGCCTGCACGCTTGGTTTCCCCCTTCGATGCCGTGCTGCATACCCCAGCGGGCAAGGTTCTTGCAATCAGGCCGGCAAAGGCCGAGATGCCATGGGGCCGTTTCGGCGCGTGTTGCGTTCCCTGTCGAAAGGCCGTTCCAGTCCCTTTGCGCAGACGGTAAAAGACCCCTCATGCTCCAGGTGCTCTCGATGCTCTATCTCTGGCTCAAGGCCGGCCACGTCATTTTCGTGATCTTCTGGATGGCGGGGCTGTTCATGCTGCCGCGCCTGTTCGTCTATCACCAGGAAACCCCGGTCAATTCGCCCGACAACGCGGTGTGGACCGACCGCGAGCGCAAGCTGATGAAGATCATCATGGCACCCAGCGTGGCGGTGGTGTGGATTCTGGGCCTTGCCATGGCCATCACCGGCGGCTGGTTCACACAAGGGTGGCTGCATGCCAAGCTGCTGCTGGTGGTGGCGCTCACCGGCTATCACATCTGGCTGGCGCGCTATCACCGTGCCCTGGCGCGGGGCGAACGCCGGTTGACCGGCAAGCAATTGCGCCTGCTCAACGAAGTGCCCGGCGTGCTGGGCGCGATCATCGTGATCCTGGTGATCATCAAGCCTTTCTAAGCAAACAGGAAAGCCTCCTCCTCTGAAGAGGAGGGGGTTTGAGGGTGGCCGACGCCATGCGCTGACGCTGGCCGCAACCCGGCCCCAGATCACCATTCCTCAATTGACGCGGCCCCATTCCCGGCATAACGCCGCTGTCGACCGGCAAATCATGCAATCGCGCCCGTCGCGATTGACGGCCTGCTTTCCCCAAGCCCATCGGCCCGCCGGCCATTTTCCAGCCTAATTCCGCTGACGGAACACACGAAATGCATCTTAAAGAACTCAAAAAGAAAACCCCTGCCGAGCTGGTCGAAATGGCCGAAGAGCTGGGCGTGGAAGGCGCAAGCACGATGCGCCGCCAGGACCTCATGTTCGCCATCCTCAAGGAAGTGGCCGAAGATGGGGAAGAAATCCTCGGCATCGGCACGATCGAAGTGCTGCCCGACGGCTTCGGCTTCCTGCGTAGCCCCGAAGCGAACTATCTGGCCGGGCCGGACGACATCTATGTCTCGCCCAACCAGGTCCGCAAGTGGGGCCTGCGCACGGGCGACACGGTGGAAGGCGAAATCCGCGCGCCCAAGGACGGCGAGCGCTACTTTGCCATCACCCGCCTGATGAAAGTCAATTTCGACGATCCCGACGCCGTGCGCCACCGCGTCAACTTCGACAACCTCACCCCGCTCTATCCCAACGAGCGCCTGAAGCTCGACACGCTCGATCCCACGGTCAAGGACAAGTCCGCCCGCGTGATCGACCTGGTCAGCCCGCAGGGCAAGGGCCAGCGCGCGCTGATCGTGGCGCCGCCGCGCACCGGCAAGACCGTGCTGCTGCAGAACATGGCCAAGGCGATCACCGACAATCACCCGGAAGTGTTCCTGCTGGTCCTGCTGGTCGACGAACGCCCCGAAGAAGTGACCGACATGCAGCGTTCGGTGAAGGGCGAGGTCATCTCCTCCACCTTCGACGAACCCGCCACGCGCCACGTCCAAGTGGCCGAAATGGTCATCGAAAAGGCCAAGCGCCTGGTCGAACACAAGCGCGATGTGGTCATCCTGCTCGACTCGATCACCCGTCTCGGCCGCGCCTACAACACCGTGGTCCCGTCCTCGGGCAAGGTGCTGACCGGCGGTGTGGACGCCAACGCCCTGCAGCGCCCCAAGCGCTTCTTCGGCGCCGCGCGCAACATCGAGGAAGGCGGCTCGCTCTCGATCATCGCCACCGCGCTGATCGACACCGGCAGCCGCATGGACGAAGTGATCTTTGAAGAATTCAAGGGCACCGGCAACTCGGAAATCGTGCTCGACCGCAAGGTGGCCGACAAGCGCATCTTCCCCGCGCTCGACGTGGGCAAGAGCGGCACGCGCAAGGAAGAACTCCTCGTGCCGCGCGACCAACTCGGCAAGATGTGGGTGCTGCGCCGCATCCTCATGCAGATGGGCACGGTCGACGCGATGGAATTCCTGCTCGACAAGATGAAGGATTCCAAGACCAACGAAGACTTCTTTGCGACCATGAACCAGTAAGCTTTCCAAAGCTTTGCTGCGCACAAAAAGGCGGGAGGCCCCAAAGGCTTCCCGCCTTTTTGCATTTGGGGACGGCGGGCTTCGGCCAAGCTCAGCCCGAACGGGATCTAGATTCAGCCCAAACAGAACCTCGAGACCATTTCACCCAACTCCCCGTTCGCCCTGAGCTTGTCGAAGGGCCAGAGCGCAACGCCCGCATAACAACCTCAGTCGTCTTCCAGCGCCTCGGCCATCTTGCGCCACAGCAGGTCCGCCGCAGCAAAGGGCCGCACCAGAACCTTGAAATCGATGATCCGGCCTTCAAGGTCGAAGCGCAGCAAGTGCACGCCGTTCACCGCCACACCGTCCAGCGTGGCTTCGAATTCCAGCGCCGCTTCGGGCCCATCGACCAGTTCGCGCACATAGGCGAGCCCACCCTGGCACAAGGCGCCACAGGCGGCCGAAAGGTGCAGGCTCACCGCCTGGTGGCCCACTTGCGGGGTGTGCAGCACCGGAGAATGGAACACGGCATCTTCGGCCACGAGTTCGGCCAACAAGTCCTGCGGGCATCCGGCCAGCATCGCGCGGTGCCAGGCGGCCAATCCAAGCTGCATGATCTGTCTCCCCTGCAAGAAGGGCCATCGTGCGGTCATCGCCGTGCCCTTCGTGTTCCACGTGAAACAACGCCCGTGCTGGCGCATTGATCCGTCGCAACGGCGTTGATCGATGCGCTTGCCAATTCGGTGGATCTCCCGCTTGGCGCGCCGCTGCGACTATGACACCTTTGCCGCACAAGCGTGACACGTTCGGAGAGCCCAGCCATGAAAGTGAATGTCGAAATCGAATGCAGCCCGGAGGAAGCCCGGCGCTTTCTGGGCCTGCCCGATGTGTCGCGCGCGAACGATGTCTATGTCGATGCGTTGGCCAAGGCGATGCAGGGCGTGAGCAGCGTTGACCAGTTGCAGGGCTATGCCAAGCAACTCGCGCCGATGGGCGAAATGGGCCTCAAGCTGTTCCAGCAATTCATGGAGCAGGGCGCCGGCGCCGCAATGGCGGGTTTCAAGGCGGGCATGAGCGGCGACAAGAAGTAGGCGTGCCTTCTGCCGCGTGATAAGCGGCGGGGCATGAGCGAGAACTCTACCATATTCGCCCTCAGTTCCGGGGCACCGCCGGCTGGCATCGCCGTGGTGCGGATCAGCGGGGCACAGGCTGGTGCTGCACTCGCGGCACTTTCGGGCAAGCTGCCCAGCCCACGCCGGGCAACCTTTCGCCGGCTGGTCGATCCCATCGACGGCAGCCTGCTCGATGCGACCATGGTGCTCTGGCTGCCTGGCCCGCAGACGGCAACCGGGGAAGACAGTGCCGAGCTTCACCTCCACGGCGGGCGGGCTGTGGTTGGCGCCGTGCTTGCAGCGCTGAGCCGCCTGCCGGGGTTGCGTGGCGCGCAGGCGGGAGAGTTCACCCGGCGCGCGTTTCTCAATGGGCGGATCGACCTGAACGAGGCCGAGGGCCTGGCCGACCTGCTCAGTGCCGAAACCGAATTGCAGCGACGCAGCGCTTTGGCCATGGCCGATGGCGCGCTGTCGCGTCGGGTGGAGGATTGGCGCCAGGGCGTGCTCACGCTGTCGGCCCAGCTTGAAGCGCTGCTCGACTTTTCTGACGAGGATGACGTGGGGGAAGGGGGCGCGCTACTGCCGGCGGGCTTCGGCGATCGCACCGCCGACCTCGCTACCCGTATCGCAGCCTGGCTTGATCGGCCGCGCGCCGAACCGCTGCGCGAAGGCTTTCGCGTGGTGCTGGCCGGGCCGCCCAATGCTGGCAAGTCCACCTTGTTCAACGCGCTGGTCGATTCCGAAGCTGCAATCACCGCGGCCGAGCCCGGCACCACGCGCGATGTGTTGACCCGTAGCGTCGCCATCGATGGCGTGCCGTTTACGTTTGCCGACACCGCCGGCCTGCGTGAGGAAGGCGCGGGTGAGATCGAACGGATCGGCATCGCGCGTGCCCGTGCGGAAGCGGCGAAGGCCGACCTTATCCTGTGGCTCGGTCCCGAGGGGGAAGGGCCGCAGGGCCTGGCGCTGTGGGAGCTGGCCGCCCGCGCCGACGATCCTGCCGCCTCCGCCAAGGCCAGCCCCCGCCATCGCCTGTCCGCCCACACCGGCGAAGGCGTCGACGCGCTGCGCCGCGATCTGGTCGCCCACGCGCGTGCGAGTCTGCCCGCGCCGGGGGAAGCAGCGTTGAACGCGCGTCAGCACGATCTTCTTGTGCAAGTTCATGCGGCGCTCACCGCCGCGCGGGAGGAACGCGATCCTCTCCTCGCGGCAGAGCAACTGCGCCTGGCCCGCCGCGCGCTCGATGCGCTCACCGGGCGGGCCGGGACTGAGGACATGCTCGATGCGCTGTTCGGTCGGTTCTGCATCGGCAAGTGAGGCGGTGGCGCAGGGGCTTCGACAAGCTCAGCCCGAACGGGGTTCGGGGAAATTCTACCCTTTATATCCGTTCGCCTGAGCCTGTCGAAAGGGCTCACGACCGAGCCCGACATTGTTCCACGTGAAACACAAGTTTGACCCCAGCCACGCAGAGCGTTAGGGCAGGGGCATGCATTCCTTCGATATCATCGTGGTCGGCGGCGGTCATGCCGGCGTCGAGGCGGCTTGCGTGGCTGCCCGGATGGGCGCGCGTACCGCGTTGGTGAGCTTCGATCCTGACAAGATCGGGGCGATGAGCTGCAATCCGGCGATCGGCGGGCTGGGCAAAGGGCACCTAGTGCGCGAAGTTGACGCCTTCGATGGCGTCATCGCGCGGGCGGCCGATGCCGGGGCGATTCACTATCGCATGCTCAATCGATCGAAGGGCAGCGCCGTGCAGGGGCCGCGCGTGCAGGCGGACCGCAAGCGATTCAAGGCCGCGGTCCAGGCCGTGGTCAACAACCAGCAAGGCCTTACCGTCGTGGCGGGAGAGGCCGCGGCGCTCCGCCTGGTTGGCGGTAACGTAACGGGCGTTACGTTATCAAATGGGTCCATTTTGGATGGATCGGCCGTCGTGCTGTGCACAGGCACGTTCCTGGGCGCCCGTCTGTTTCGCGGCGAGGAACGGATGGAGGGGGGGCGCATCGGCGAAGACGCTGCACATCGGCTGGCCGCACAATTGCGTGATGCCGCCTTGCCGATGGCGCGGCTCAAGACCGGAACGCCACCCCGCCTCGACGGCCGAACGATCGATTGGTCGTGGCTGGAGGAACAGCACAGTGACGCCGATCCCTGGACGATGTCGCCGCTCAGCACAACGCGCCCGCTGCCGCAGATTTTTTGCGGTATCAGCCGCACCAATGCCGGCACGCATGATATCATTCGCGGCGGGCTGGATCGCTCGCCTTTGTTCACCGGCGCGATCGGCGCACGTGGCCCGCGCTATTGTCCGTCGATCGAGGACAAGATTCACCGCTTCGCCGACCGCGACAGCCACCAGGTGTTTCTGGAACCGGAGGGGCTGGACGACCATCTCGTCTATCCCAATGGGCTGTCCACTTCGCTGCCGGCCGATGTGCAACTGGCGATGATGCGCTCGATGGAGGGGCTGGAGCAGGTGGAGATCGTCGTGCCCGGCTATGCCGTGGAGTACGATCACATCGATCCGCGCGCCTTGCGGCCCAGCCTGGAAGTGCGCGCGATTCCCGGCCTCTATTGCGCAGGGCAGATCAACGGCACCACCGGCTACGAGGAAGCGGCCGCGCAAGGGCTGGTGGCCGGGATGCATGCGGCGGCGGCGGTGCTGGGCACGGCGCCTGCACCGCTCGATCGCGGGTCCAGCTATATGGCGGTGATGATCGATGACCTGACGCTGCATGGCGTCAGCGAGCCCTATCGCATGCTCACCGCACGGGCCGAATATCGCCTGCGCCTGCGCGCCAACAATGCCACTACCCGTTTGACGCCATTGGCGCTGGCGGCGGGCTGTGTTGGACCGGAGCGCCGCGCCTGGTTCGAGCGGCGTCTTGACGCGCGCGGGCAACTGGAAGCGGCGCTGACGCAGGAGACCACGCCCAGCGAAATGGCGCGGGCTGGTCTGGCCGTGCGCGCCGATGGTGCGCGGCGCAGCCTGATGGAATGGCTGCGCTTCCCCGAAGTCAGCCTGGCGGATCTGACGCCATGGCTAGGTGACGCCATGCCCGCCGATGCCTTGCTGGTGGAAGAGGTGGAGGAAGACGCCGCCTATGCCCCCTATCTGGCGCGACAGGAGGCCGAGCTGCGTGACTTGCGCGCCAACGAGAACGTGCCGCTGGGGGAGGGCTTCCCCTATGCCCAAGTGCCGGGGCTTTCCGCCGAGATGGTCGAGCGGCTGAGCGCGGCCCAGCCCGAGACGCTCGCGGCAGCCGGGCGGCTGGCAGGGATTACCCCGGCGGCGCTTGCCAGCCTGCTGGTCCACGCGCGCCGTCGCATGGTGGCGGCATGACCGCCTCGATCACGAGCGAGGCCGAGGCGCAGGATTGGCTGCGCCAGACGCTGGACGCCAATGACGCCACCATGGCGCGCCTGGCGCGGCTGGTCGATCTGCTGGTGGAAGAGAACGAGCGCCAGAACCTGATCGCACGGGGCACGATCCCGATGGTGTGGCAGCGCCACATTGTCGACAGCGCGCAGCTGCTCGCTGTTCCACGTGAAACATTGCCCGCCGGTTCTTGGTTGGATCTGGGTACGGGTGCGGGTTTTCCCGGGCTGGTGATCGCTGCGCTGCAGCCCGAACGTCCGGTCACGCTGGTCGATTCGCGCCGACTGCGCACCGAGTGGCTGTCGCGCGCGGTGCAAGCCTTGGGGCTGAATCGGGTGCAGGTCGTGCTGGCGCGGGTGGAAGACTTGCCCGATCAAGCCCATGCGGTGCTTTCCGCGCGGGCATTTGCGCCGCTTGACAAGTTGCTGACGATTTCCGCGCGTTTTTCCACACCGGAAACGGTTTGGTTGCTGCCAAAAGGGGCGAAGGCCGCGCAAGAATTGGCTATACTGGCCCAAACCTGGCGCCATGTGTTTCACGTGGAACAATCGCTGACCGATCCCGCCGCCGGTGTGATCGCCGGCCGCTTGCTGGGTGGCCATCCCCCGAAGCCTGCCCATGCGGGTGGTGCTTCCCAACGAGGCTCCCGTCGATGATCACGATCGCCATTGCGAATCAGAAGGGCGGGGTGGGCAAGACCACCACTGCTATCAATATCGCCACGGCCCTGGCTGCTACGGGCTGGAAAGTGCTGCTGGTCGATCTCGATCCCCAAGGCAACGCCTCCACCGGCATCGGCCTCAACGCCGCGGATCGGGAGCGGTCTTCCTATGACATGCTGATCGATGGGGCAGGGGTGGCCGAGTGCGCCGTCCCCACGCGCATTCCCGGGCTGGATATCATTCCTGCCACGGTGGATCTGTCGGGCGCGGAAGTGGAACTGGTCAGCGTGGACGATCGCACCGGCCGCCTGCGCGCCGCGCTTTACCGCGATACCCAGCACGAAATCTGCCTGATCGATTGCCCGCCCAGCCTTGGCTTGCTGACGCTCAACGCCATGGCTGCGGCCGATAGCCTGCTGGTGCCGCTGCAGTGCGAATTCTTCGCGTTGGAAGGGCTTAGCCAGCTTTTGCAGACTGTGGAGCGCGTGCAGGAACGCTTCAATCCCGATCTGGGCATCCTGGGCATCGTGCTCACCATGTACGACCGGCGCAACCGCCTGACCGACCAGGTGGCCGACGACGTGCGGTCGTGCCTGCGCGATCTGGTGTTCGAATCGGTGATCCCCCGCAACGTGCGCCTGTCCGAGGCGCCCAGCCATGGGCTGCCGGCGCTGATCTATGACCACGCCTGCTCGGGGTCGCAGGCTTACATGAAACTGGCGCGCGAGCTGATCGGGCGCCTGCCGGAACGGAGGAAGGCGGCATGAGCGGCGAAGAGGGCGTCAAGGCACCGGTGAAGCGCGCCGCACTTGGCCGGGGGCTGGGCGCCTTGCTGGGCGAGACCCGGCGCGAGGAGTCGCTTGTCCGTCCGACGGCACCGGCCGGCAACGGGGCAGGGGCTTCCGCTGCGGCACCGGCTCGTGCCACCACGGGCGTGGCGCTGCTGTCAGTCGCTGAAATCGAGCCACACCCCGATCAGCCGCGCCGCCATTTCGACGAGGAAGCGCTGGACGAACTGGCTCAATCCATTGCCGCGCGCGGGGTGATCCAGCCGGTGATCGTCCGCCCGATTGCCGGGGGGCGCTATCAACTGGTGGCCGGCGAACGCCGCTGGCGCGCTGCGCAGCGTGCCCGCGTGCACGAAATTCCGGCGATCGTGCGCCAGTTGGACGAGCGCGAAGTGACCGCGCTGGCTCTCATCGAAAACCTCCAGCGCGAAGACCTCAACCCGGTGGAAGAGGCCCGCGCCTATCAGCGCCTGTCCGACAACGACGGGTTGACCCAGCAGGAAATCGCCCGCTTCGTCGACAAGTCGCGCAGCCATGTGGCCAACCTCATGCGCCTGTTGTCGCTGCCCGAAGAAGTGCTCGACATGGTGCAGCGCGACGACCTGTCGATGGGCCATGCGCGTGCGCTAGCCGTGCTGCCCGATCCGCTGCCGCTGGCGCAGGAAATCGTGGCGAAGGGCCTTTCGGTGCGCGATGCCGAACGCATGGCCAAGCGCGCGACAAAGCCCGAGGCAGGCCCCCGCCGCGCCCGCGCCGAACGCGATCCTTCCGACAGCGCCGATATCGCCGCGGTCCAGGCCCATGTTGAGGAATTCCTGGGCCTGAAAGTGACGATCAACGCCGATACCGATCCGCGCACGGGCAGCGTGGTGATCCGCTACAAGACGCTCGACCAGCTTGACCTGATCTGCCAGCGGCTGACCGGCGGGGCGATCTGATCCTGCGGTGATCGTTGCGGTCATGCGGAATTTTGCAACGCTGCGTCGATTTCATTGTGTTTGATTGCACAGGATGAAACCTTCAGGTTCGCATGGTGAACTGCCATCGAACAGGAAGGTCATCCTGCATGGGCCTGCTGCGGCCATCCATCGGGCGGCGTGGTGCTGCCCTTCTGTTGGGCTTGTGCCTGGCTCTGGCGGGGAATGCGGGGGCGGCACAAACGCCATCGTCCGCGTCCCCCGAAAAGATCATCATGGATGCCGATTTCGGCATCGACGATGCCATGGCGCTGATCCTGCTGGCGCGGCGGCCGGATGTGCAGTTGCTGGGCGTCACCACCGTCTTCGGCAATGCCCAGATTGCCGATACCACGCGCAATGCCTTGTTCCTGAAAGACTATCTGGGCTTTTCCGCGCCGGTCGCGCGGGGCGCTGCCAAGCCGCTGATCGGCCCCACGCCACCGCCGCCAGCCTGGATTCACGGCGCCAATGGCCTGGGCAACTATGCCATGCCCGCTCCCCATGCTGCGCTCGATCCACGCAGCGCGCCGCAACTGATCATCGATGTGGTGCGGTCCCACCCCGGCGAAGTGACGATCCTGGCGGTGGGCCGCCTTACCAACCTGGCCGCGGCACTGGCCATGGCGCCGGATCTGCCGCGCCTGGCCAAGCGCGTGGTGATCATGGGCGGCGCCTTTGGCTATAATTACCAGGGCGCGCGGCAGGGTGCCAATCCGTTCACGGTGGCAGAGGCCAATATCGGCGGCGATCCCGAAGCGGCCGATGAAGTGATCAACGCGGGTTGGCCGGTCACGCTGGTGCCGCTTGACGTCACGATCCGCACCGTGATGGACCGCGCTTACCTTGACGCGCTATCGGGCCAGGACGGCGCGCTGATCCGCGCGATCACCCGGCAAACCTATCTCAGCCCCAAGGGCACCATGCCCGTGCACGATTCCAGCGCGGTGTTCTATGCCCTGCGCCCGGCTGCCTATACCACGGTGGAAGGCGTGGTGCGGGTGGAGCCAAGCGGCGGGCCAGGCGCGGGTGTGACGCTGATGGAGCCGCCCGGCAGCACCGATGCCGGCTTTGCCGGGCATGGCGCGATCAAGGTGGCCACGGGCGTGGATGCACCCGCCGTGCTGGCCTTCTATGCCCAAACTTTGCGCGAAGGCGGGCACTGAGAGATCAGATGGCGTCGGCCAGGATCGCTGCCAGCGTCTCGATCCCGCGCGCGTCCGCCTCGTCGAAGCGGGCGATGGTCGGGCTGTCGAGATCGATCACCCCGATCACCGCGCCATCGCGCTTGATCGGCACGACCAGTTCCGAGGCGCTGGCCGCGTCGCAGGCGATGTGGCCGGGGAAGGCGTGCACATCGGCCACCAGCTGCGTTTCGCCGGTTGCGGCGGCGGCGCCGCACACGCCCTGGCCCAGCGGAATGCGGATGCAGGCGGGCTTGCCTGCGAACGGCCCCAGCACCAGCGTATCGCCCACCAGGCGATAGAACCCGGTCCAGTTGCAATCGGGCAGCGCCAGGGCGAGCAGCGCGGCGACATTGGCCATGTTGGCCACGCCATCGCTTTCGCCATGGATCAGCCCGCGTGCGGCGGCGGCCAGATCGGCATAGAGCGTGGGCTTGTCGGCGGCATCAAAATGAAAATCGTACATGGCCTTGGTCTCTAGCCGATTTCCCGCAAGCTGTCATTGCAGCGAAGCGCTGGCCGCCCTAGTTTGCAGCCCATGAGCACCTTCAAGAAGTTCCTGATCGCCCTGGGCTTGCTGCTGATCGCGATTGCTGCGTTCCTGGTATGGGCCATCCGTGGCCCCGCCGCGCAATATACCACCGACGAAACCTCTGGCCCCCATCCCAAGATGGCGGAGCCTTCGCCGCAGATCATCCCCGGCATCGGCATTGCCAAGCCGGTGGGATGGCAGGCGGGCGAAACGCCGGTGGCGGCGCAGGGTCTGGTCGTTACGCGCTTTGCCGATGGGCTTGACCATCCGCGCACCTTGGCCGTCCTGCCCAATGGCGACGTGCTGACCGCTGAAACCAACGCGCCTGCGGGCGATCATGGCGGCGGGGGGATCACCGGCTTTGTGGCGGGCATCCTGTTCAGCCAGGCCGGCGCGGGCGAACCTTCGCCCAACAAGATCGTGCTGCTGCGCGACAACGGCACGGGCAAGGCGGCGCAGCGCGTGGTGATGGAAAACCCCGCGCTCGATTCGCCGTTCGGCATGGTCTGGCGCGAAGGGCGGCTCTATGTGGCCAACCACAATGGCGTCGTGTCGTGGCCGTTCCAGCCGGGGCAGACCAACCTCCCGGGCAAGCCGCAAAAGCTGATGGACCTGCCGCCGGCCGGCATGCACTGGGCGCGCAACCTGGCGCTCAGCCCCGATGGCCAGCGGCTCTATGTTTCCGTGGGCTCGGGCACCAATATTGCCGACAACGGCATCGATGCCGAAGCCGATCGCGCCGCGATTTTCGAATATGATTTCAGCTTGCGCCGCGTGCGCCAGTTTGCCGGCGGGATGCGCAATCCCAACGGCATGGATTTCAACCCCTACACCGGTGAACTGTGGGCCGTGGTCAACGAGCGCGACATGCTCGGCCCCGATCTGGTGCCCGACTATCTCACCAATGTGCCGCTGGGCGCGCAATATGGCTGGCCCTGGGCATACTGGAAAAAGAACATCGACTGGCGCGTGAACGAGCCGATGCCCGAATACCTGATGGAATACGTGCGCAAGCCCGAATACGGCCTGGGCGCCCACGTTGCGCCGCTGGGCCTGGCCTTTGCGCGCGGTGGCAACACCCTGGGCGAACGCTTTGCCGGTGGTGCCTTCATCGCCCGCCACGGTTCGTGGAATCGTCGTCCGCTGGCCGGCTATGACGTGGTCTTCGTGCGGTTTGACAACCACGGCAACGTGCTGCCCGCGCCGCCCGCGCCGGTGCTCACCGGCTTCCTCAACAAGGATGGCAAGGCGCATGGCCGGCCCACCTGGGTGGCCTTTGCCAAGGATGGCGCGCTCCTGGTCAGCGACGATGTCGGCGGCGTGATCTGGCGCGTGACGGCGCCGGGTGCCAAGCCTGCACCGGCGATCACCCAGATCGCCGACCGCGTGCTGCCGCCCAAGCCGCCGATGGGCAAGATCCGCATCCAGGAAAACCCGGATTCGGTGCTGAACAAGCCGCAGCCGTAAGGTCTGCACCTGCCGCAAGCGGGAGGGGGGCACAAAAAAGGGGGCGGTGCCGCGCTGGCACCGCCCCCTTTTCGCGTCCGAAAACCGCAATCAGTGGCGGAAGTGGCGCATGCCCGTGAACACCATGGCCAGGCCGGCTTCGTCGGCAGCCTTGATCACGTCTTCGTCGCGGATCGATCCGCCGGGCTGGATCACCATCGTCGCGCCGGCTTCCACCGCGGCCAGCAGGCCATCGGCAAAGGGGAAGAACGCGTCGGAAGCGACGGCAGAGCCGACCGTGCGCGCTTCGCTCCAGCCGTGGGTCTGGGCGGCTTCCTGGGCCTTGGCGGCGGCGATGCGGCTGCTGTCGCGGCGGTTCATCTGGCCTGCACCGATGCCGGCCGTCACGCCATCCTTGGCATAGACGATCGCGTTGGATTTGACGTGCTTCGCCACGGTCCAGGCAAACAGTGCGTCCTTCAGTTCCTGTGGCGTGGGTTCACGCTGCGTGACGACCTTGAGATCGTCGGCCGTGATGCGGCCGTTGTCGCGGTCCTGCACCAAGAGACCACCGGCGATCGGCACGGTGACAAGGCCGGCGCGGTGCGCTTGCGGAAGTTCGTTCACCAGCAGCAGGCGCAGGTTCTTCTTGCGGGCAAAGGCATCGCGGGCAGCCTGGTCGGCGCCAGGGGCCACGACCACTTCGGTGAAGATCTCGCAGATCGCGTTGGCGGTGGGGCCATCGAGCGGCTGGTTGACCGCCACGATACCGCCAAAGGCCGAAACGCTGTCACAGGCCAAGGCAGCGTGCCAGGCATCGAGCAGGGTATCAGCGCTGGCCACGCCGCACGGATTGGCGTGCTTGACGATTACTACGGTCGGCTTGTCAGCAGCGAATTCGGCAATGAGCTCCAGCGCGGCATTGGCGTCGTTATAATTATTATACGACAGTTCCTTGCCCTGGAGCTGCTCGGCCTGGGGCAGGCCAACCACAGCCGGGCGGCGCGGCACATAGAGCGCGGCGGACTGGTGCGGGTTCTCGCCATAGCGCAGCGTGGTCACCAGGCTGTGCGCGGCGGCCAGCGTCTGGGGGAAATGCTGCTGCTGGTCCACAGTGGCAAACCAGGTGGCAATGGCCGAATCATAGGCGGCCGTGGTGGCATAGGCCTTGGCCGCCATGGCGCGGCGGAAGGGCAGGGTGGTCTTGCCACCGGTCTGCTCCAGCTCCGCAATCACCGTGGCATAGTCGGCCGGATCGGTCAGGATCGTGACGTAATCGTGGTTCTTGGCGGCGGAACGCACCATCGACGGGCCGCCGATGTCGATGTTCTCGATCACTTCCTCGCGCTCTGCGCCCTTGGCCACAGTTGCTTCGAAGGGATAGAGGTTGACCACGACCAGGTCGATCGCGCCGATGGCGTGCTCGGCCATCGAGGCGGCATGCTCGGCGTTGTCGCGCACGGCCAGCAGGCCGCCGTGGACCTTGGGGTGCAGCGTCTTGACGCGGCCATCCATCATTTCGGGAAAGCCGGTCAGTTCGGAAATGTCCTTCACCGCCAGGCCGGCCTCGCGCAGGGCCTTGGCCGTGCCGCCGGTGGAAACCAGTTCCACGTTGCGCGCGGCCAGCGCCTGGCCCAGCTCAACAAGGCCGGTCTTGTCGGACACCGAAAGCAGCGCCCGCCGGATCGTCACATCGCTCACGTTGAAAATTCCTATCTCATCTTCTTGAGCAGCCAGGAGAAACTTTCTCCGCTGCGCGGGATCTTGGCCGTGATGACAAGCTGGCGCGTGCCCAGCGGACGGCCCAGCCCATCGGCCCAGAGCGATTCCTCGATCGTCACCGGCTCCCGCCCCGAACGGAACTGCCACAGGCCGCCGTCGGGCAGCGCGAGGGTGACGCCAAGGCCGTCCTGGCCCTGCGCCAGCTCGATATGCGGGCCAAGGTGGAAGCGCAAGGCCACGCCGATCATGCCGCGCTTGCCTTTCTTGCCCTGGGGCACGAGCAGGTCTTCGCCGCGCAGCTCGGTGCCATCGTCGCGCAGGATCAGGATGCGCTGGTGGAGCAGGCCATAGCGGCTGACATAGCCGTTTTGGCTCGCCTCGATCCGCGTGGCGGACTGGCCGGCCGGGCCAGGGCCGGTCGCGGCATAGCTGCCATCGGCCTGAAGCGTGCGGCGGTCCACTTCCACTTCGGAAACGCCGCTGCCCAGCTTGCCGTTGATCAAGACGGCGGTGGAATTGAAATCGTCGATCGTCAGCGTGGAATGGGCTGCCGTGGCGCGCAGGCCCTGGGCCAGGCGCAGCGGGATCAGCCCGCCGGCAAAGGCCGCGCCTCCGCAATTGACGATCAGGCGTTCGGCGCCGTGGCTGAATTCGAACGCCAGGGTAGAGGCGCAGCCATCGCGCGCGTGGCGGGCGATCGGCGGCGGCGCGGCATCGAGCAGCAGGACCGACTTGGCCGCCGTGATGCGCTGGTATCCCCATTGCCGCGCATCGCGCAAAGGCCGGGTGCGCACGCCGCTGGCCTTGACCAGCGTGGCGATCTGCTCGGCCGGCACGGCACCCGCACCTTGCCAGCTGCCCAGCGCACCATCGCCGTGGAGCAGCGCCAGCAGCGGCGGCACCAGCAACGATAGGATCGTCTCGATCTGCTGGGGCGGATCGCGGCGCACGGCGGCGTAGCAGGCCTTGAGGCGCACCAGGATAGTGATCGCCTCGATCTGGCCCAGCGGACTGCGCGACAAGACGCCGCCATCGTCGCCGACCATGTCGCCCAGTGCGCGGATCAGCCCGGCTTCGCCGAACAGGCGGCGGGGCCCGCCATCGGCCATCAGCAGTCCGGCCGCAGTGATCGCCGCCCAGCCGGCCACTTCGCCCAGCTTGTCATCCGCCCGCGTCACGTGGCGATCGAGCCAGCGCGCGGTTTCGGCCATGGCATGCAGCACGCGGCTGCGAAACTTCTTGTCGTTGCCCGAAAGCAGCAGCGGCGCGTGGATCAGCCAGGTGAGCAGGCGATGGCCGGTGTGGCCCACGTCCCAGGCGGGGCTGGCATTGGGCTGGGGATTGGCGTTGAGCCACATGCCCAGCACGCGTTCGGCCACGGGCGTGCATTGCGCGCGCGGCCCGCTCGCTTCGAGATCGGGCAGCCAGGCAAAGCCATGGACCATGCGTTCGAACGGCGGGGGCAGGCGCGGGCCGGTGAACTCGGTGTCGGCAATCGCCTGCTTCATGCCGTGCACCAGGAAATGCCCGGCGCGCAGGGCCTTGCCCGCTGGCACGTCACCGGGCAGCGGATTGCTGACGGTGGCGGTCAGGCGCGGGCGTGCCCGCTTGCGAAACGGCTGGAGCGCGCCGGCCGGCAGGCCCAGGCGATAGGCAAAGCGCATGAAGCGTTCGCCCGCGCTTACCGCCGGGGGCGAGAAATCGGCCAGGGCCAGGGCGCGGCCGGGCTCCACCACTTCGGGGCGCGGCGGCGTGTCTTCGTCGGTGGGCATCGGGCGCGGCAGCGGGGGCAAGGAAGGCGATGGCGCCGCGGGTGCGTCACGCCGCAGCGGCTCGCGGTCCAGCCCCAGGGGCAGGGCGGGGCTGTCCTCGTCTGCGGAACGGGCCTGGTCGGCAGAACGGGCTTCGTCCGCAGAACGGGCTGGGGCCTTGGCAGCCTGGCCGCGTGCGATGGAGAAGCCGGGTTCGCCCACGGGGTCAGTCGATCCTTTTGAGCGCCGCGATATTGGCGGCATAGTGATCGGGGCCGCCCTTGAACGTGGCGGTTCCGGCCACCAGCGCATCGGCCCCGGCGGCCACGCACTGGCGGGCGGTGGTCGTATCCACGCCGCCATCCACTTCCAGGTGGATATGGCGGCCGGTCTTGTCGATCATCTTGCGCACCGCCTCGATCTTGCGCAACTGGCTGGCAATGAAGCTCTGCCCGCCAAAGCCGGGGTTGACGCTCATCACCAGGACCAGGTCGATATCGTCGATCAGGTAATCGAGCATCTTGGCCGGCGTTGCCGGATTGAGCGCAATGCCCGCCTTCTTGCCCAGGGCCTTGATCGCCTGGACCGTGCGGTGGATGTGTGGGCCGGCTTCGGGATGGACGGTGATGATGTCGGCACCGGCGTTGGCGAATGCCTCAAGGTAGAGGTCCACCGGGCTGATCATCAGGTGCACATCAAACGGCTTGGCGGTGTGCGGGCGCAGCGCCTTCACCACGGCAGGGCCGATGGTGATGTTGGGCACGAAATGGCCGTCCATCACGTCCACATGGATCCAGTCGGCACCGGCGGCATCGATCGCGCGCACTTCCTCGCCCAGCCGGGAAAAATCGGCGGAAAGGATCGAGGGGGAAATCAACGGCACTGGCATCGACATCAGATCCGATCACAACACATTAGGCAGCGCCCCGATGGGGCAGGTGGATGACCCCGGCGGGGAAGAGATAGCCCGGCCCGGCGAATTCGCCAAGCGGGCGCCTGATGGCGCTTAACCGCGCCGAATCGGCGCCACAAGCAAAGTTTGCCGTTTGTGGCGCAGGCTTTGTCCGGTTTCGGGGCTGATTGGTGCCAACTGGCTCCGTTTGCGTGGCAAATCGGCTTGGCAACAAGGCCACGCCCGCGCGGCAAATGCATGGCCATGCGCGTGGGTGTGCCGCAGCCTCTTGCCATCGGCGGCCGGGCTTGCCATCGACAAGGATGTGAAAAGGCTGAACTCCACCCTGCAACGGTTCGCTGCCATCCTGGCGCTGGTCCTGGCGCCGGCACCCGCGCTGGCGGCCAGTCACGATGTGCGCCTGCCCCCGCTTGGTTGTGTCGGCCCGCCCAGCGACACCTGGCTCAATGTCACGATCGACAAGGTGCGCTCCGATCGCGGGGTGATCGCCTTGACGGTCTATCCCGATGACCAGCGCAAGTTCCTGATCGACGGCGGCTCGCTCTATGTCGGCCGCGTGCCGGCGCGCGCGGAAAAGACGAAGCTGTGCCTGTTCCTGCCCCAGCCGGGCATCTATGCCCTGGCGGTCTATCACGACGAGGACAATTCCGGCGCGCTCAACCGCATCGGGCCGATGGGCCTGCCGGCAGAGGGTTTCGGCTTTTCGGGCAATCCGGGTTCGATCGAAAGCCTGCTGGAGTTTCGTTCGGTGCGGCTGGCCGTGCCACGCACCAACCTGTCCACCCGCATCCGCCTGCGCTATCCCTGACGTTGCCCCGATAAGGGGCTGACTTTGTTGGACGGCTGGCTATCCTGCCGGGCATGACCAAGCCTGCCGTCCTGGCCGCCGCGCCGTTCCCGCCCTTTACTATGGAACCCCTGGAACAGGCCTTTGCCGTTCACCGCCTGTGGGAGGGGCTGGACCAAAGCGCGGCCGGATCGATCCGCGCGCTGGCCACCAACACCCTGTTCGGGCGCCTTGGGGCCGAGGTGATGGATCGCCTGCCCGCGCTTGAGATCATTGCCAATTTCGGCGTGGGCTATGACAACATCGATATCGATGCTGCCGTGGCGCGCGGCGTGGTGGTGACCAACACCGGCGGCGTGCTGGACGAGGAAGTCGCCGATCTCACGCTGGGCCTGCTCCTGGCCACGATCCGCCGCTTGCCCCAGGCAGAGCGCCACTTGCGCGCCGGCCTGTGGGAAAAGGGCGCCTTTCCGCTTTCGCCCACGCTGCGCGGGCGGCGGGTGGGCATCCTGGGCCTGGGCGCGATCGGCAAGGCCGTGGCGCGGCGGCTGGAAGGCTTTGGCGTCGATATCGCCTATCATGGCCGCAGCCGGCAGGAGGGGGTGGCCTATCCCTGGTATCCCACGCCCGTGGCTCTGGCACAGGCGGTGGACGTGCTCGTGGTGGTGGTGCCCGGTGGGCCGGCCACGGTGGGGCTGGTCGATGCGCAAGTGCTGGCCGCTCTGGGCCCGCAAGGCGTGCTGATCAACGTGTCGCGCGGCACCGTGGTGGACGAAACCGCGCTGATCGCCGCGCTTCAGGACGGGACGATCCTGGCTGCCGGGCTCGACGTCTTTGCCCGTGAGCCGCATGTGCCCGCAGCCCTACTGGCGCAGGACAACGCGGTGCTGCTGCCGCACGTCGGCTCGGGCTCCGTCGCCACGCGCACGGCCATGGGGCAGTTGATGATCGACAATCTGGCATCCTGGTTCGACACCGGCCGCGCGCTCACGCCGGTGCCGGAAACGCGGCATTTGCAGGGCTGATCGGTTTGTTGCGGAACGCGTGTGTTCGATAACGGTTCATCGCAAGGCACTGTCCGGCGCGTCGAACGCTTGCAATAGTGCCGCGGATTTGCAACTTGCGCGGTTCACTCACGAAGATAGGGATGCCTGTCCACAATGAATTCGACCCAGGCGGCGCGTGCCCCTTTGCATCAGCGGGTTCGGCGCAAGGCGGAACGGATGTTCGGTCCGGCGGGCATTTTCTTCAAGGGCTTTCTCAAGCACCCGGTGATGGTCGGCGCGATCGTGCCGTCCTCGCGCCGCACGATCGCGCGCGTGCTGTCCAAGGTGGATTGGGAACGCTGCGACCTGTTCGTGGAATATGGCCCGGGCGTGGGCACGTTCTGCCAGCCAGTGCTCGATCGCCTGCGCCGCGATGCGCGGCTGATCGTGATCGACACCAATCCCGATTTCATCAACTACCTGGCCCGCACCATCGGTGACAGCCGCTTCATCGCGGTGCACGGATCGGCGGCCGACGTGGAAAGCATCGTGCGCCAGCACGGCTTCGACCATGCCGACTACGTGCTGTCGGGCCTGCCGTTCACCACGCTGCCCGAAGGCGTGGGGCCGGCGATCATGGCCGCCACGAAAGCCGTGCTGCGCCCCGGTGGCGCGTTCCTGGTCTATCAGTACACCGCCCGCGCGCGGGCGTTGATGAGCCGCTATTTCCGCCGCATCGACAAGGATTTCGAGCCGATCAACGTGCCGCCCTGCGTCATTTCCTGCGGCTGGAAAGACTGAGCGCCAGCGCCCGTTCGGTAATGGAACGGGCGCGTTTCGTTTTTTAGAGACTGTTTGCAAATCCGGCTTTGCCGGATTTGCGGCACCGGCCCACGCCCCCACCCGACCTCCCAACGATAGTACCCTATGGGAGGTCGGGTGGGGGAGAGGGCCGGTGCCGCAACGAAAATGCGCCTTGGCGCATTTTCAAAACGGACTCTTACAGCTGCTCGAACGGACGAGGCAGGTCCTTGGTCAGTTGGCCGTGGACGGCCGCCAGCATCGCCACGAAATAGGTGTAGCCCACCGAATAGAGCAGTGCGGAAACCGCTTCGTTGACGAGGCGGGCGGTTTCGCTGTCGGCGCCCAGCAGTTGCGCGGTGATCAGGCCGACCAGCATCATAACGACGCTCATCGCCACCAGGAACACCACCAGGGCGAGGCCGAGGAAGGCCAGGATGCGGGCCGTGTTGCCACGCGTGAGCGCAAGGCTGGCGCGGATGGCCATGACGGGATTGTGGGTGCGCCCAACGCCCAGCACCGGGCCGACCATGATCGTGCGCAGCATGGGATAGACCACCGCTGCGATCCCGGCGCCGGCCGCCACGGCCGCTGGCACGCGCAGCGCCATGAGGACGCCGCTGACCACGGTCATCAGCAGCACGGCGAACAGGCCGACCAGCACCTGGGCCAGGAAATAGGCCGGCACGCGCGCGGCGCAATTGCGCAGCGCCTGGCCAACGGTGGGGCGGGTGCGATCGAGAATGCCCACCAGCATGGTGATGAACCCGGTGATCTGCAGCAGGGTCAGCGGCAGCAGGTAGGGCAGGTTGCGGGTGTAATAGTCCTGCATCACCTGGGCGAGCTGCTGTTGCGTCATTTCAGGCGTGACGGCCGGCGGCGCCACGAACACGGCCCAGGCCAGCATCGGCAGCAGGAAGAACACGCCCGCGATCGCCAGCAGCACATCGGCATTGGCCGAAACGATGCGGGTGGCGCCCTGCCAGGCGGCCATGCTGTCCAACGGGGCGATCAACGGTTTGCTCACGGGAATTCCTCAAGCCTTGCTTTGCCCATGCCCTAGCAAAGCCTGCGCGCCTGCGCACGTGTCTTACAGCCTTGTGCCCCCTTGCTTTAGGCGCCTGTCGGGGCCAAGTCGGAGCGCATCATGCCTATGCCCGATATCGTGCCCGATCCGATCGAGATCGTCCGTGAAACCGCCCCGGTGCCCTATCGGCCCGCGCTGGAGGCCATGGCCGCGCGCAATGCCGCGATTGCCGATGGCACGGCGGGCGACATGCTGTGGCTGCTCGAACACCCCCCGGTCTATACCGCCGGCACCAGCGCGGATCGCGCCGAACTGCTCGATCCGCGTTTCGAAGTGGTCGAGGCCGGGCGCGGCGGGCGCTATACCTATCATGGGCCGGGCCAACGCATCGGCTATGTCCTGCTCGACTTGCGCAAGCGCGCGCGCGACGTGCGCGGGTTCGTCCACGCCGTGGAAGGCTGGGTGATCGATACCCTGGGCGATTTCGGCGTCACCGCCTGGCGCGCGGAAGGGCGCATCGGCATCTGGTGCGCCGGGGCCGATGGGCGCGAAGCCAAGATCGGCGCGATCGGCGTGCGCATCCGCCGCTGGGTGACGATGCATGGGTTTTCGGTGAATCTGTCGCCCGATCTTTCGCACTTTGGCGGCATCGTGCCGTGCGGGATCGAGGAATTCGGCGTCACCAGCCTGAAAGACCTGGGCCGCGAAGTGAGCAGCGCGCAGTGGGACGAGGCGCTGCTGGCGCGGCTGCCGACGTTCCTGGCCAAGCTCGACCTGGCCTGCCCGCCCGTGGTGGAGACGAAGTCATGAAGATCGGGGCCATGAAGATCGTGCCTGCTCTTGCCCTGCTGCTTGCATTGGGCGCCTGCCAGAAAGGCGCCGAGCCGGAGAAGGGCGCGGCCAAGGCGGCTGGCGGCGAAGTGCTGCCGGGCAGCGTCAGCGACGCGATGATCGACCTGGATGGTGCCACCGGCACGCCGCCCTTGCAGCCGCCGCCCAAGGCCAAGGCCAGCGCCGCCGCGCCGGAAGCCGCCGCGAGCGAGGACGCGACGGCACCGGCTGCGGACACGCCGGCTGCGCCTGTTGCCGCACCGGCAGCGCAGTAAGCCAAGGCGGGATTTTCCCCTCCACCACCGCTTCGCGGCGCTCCCCCTCCCCATTTGCATGGGGAGGATCGGGAAGATCCTCCCCGCTTGGCGGGGAGGTGGCAGCCCGCAGGGCTGACGGAGGGGCGGGAGTTTGTCAGACGGTTTCTTCGGCCAGGGTGGGATAGTCCGCATAGCCTTCGGGCACCGGGAAGTACCACGATTCGGGCACGTTCTTGTTGGGTGCCAGGGGGGCGTCCTTGGCGATGCGTTCGACCAGGTCGGGGTTGGAAATGAACGGGCGGCCAAAGCTGATCGCGTCGGCCCGGCCGGATGCGACATCGGCGGCGGCGCTTTCGGGCGTGTAATCGCTGTTGAGCACCAGCGGGCCGGTAAAGTGCTGGCGGAACAGGCCGTCCTGCTGCGGTACGTCGGTGGCGCCGAAGGTGCCATCGGGGCCAGGCTGGCGCAGTTCGATGAACGCGGGCTTGAGCTTTTCCAGTTCCTGCGCCGCGAGGGTGAACACGGCCGCCGGGTTGCTGTCATCCACCCCTTGCGAATCGCCGTTGGGCGAAAGGCGCACGGCGACGCGATCGGCGCCCCACACCGCGATCAGCCGCTCCATCACTTCGCGCAGCAGGCGCACGCGGTTTTCGGGGCTGCCGCCATATTCGTCGGTGCGGAAATTGGACGAATCGCGCAGGAACTGGTCGATCAGGTAGCCATTGGCGCCATGCAGCTGCACACCGTCGAAACCGGCTTTCTTCGCGTTTTCGGCGGCACGGGCATAGTCATCGAGCAGGCGCGGAATCTCGTCGAGGCGCAGCGGGCGTGCTTCCACCGCGTCCTTGCGGCCTTCGAAGGTGTGGACGTGGCCGGGCACGCGCGTGGCCGAGGCCGAAACCGGCGGCTGGCCATCGTTGAAATCGGGATGGACGACGCGGCCCATGTGCCAGAGCTGCGCGACGATGCGGCCGCCAGCCTCGTGCACGGCGTCGGTCACCGGCTTCCAGCCTTCCACCTGGGCATCGGTCCACAGGCCAGGTGCATAGGGCCAGCCCAGCCCTTCCTGGCTGATCCCGGTGGCTTCGGAAATGAGCAGGCCGGCGCTGGCGCGCTGGCGATAGTACGTGGCCATGATCGGCGTGGGCACTGCATCACGGCCCGCACGGCCGCGGGTGAGCGGCGCCATGAGAATGCGATTGGGCGCGGAAATGGCGCCCAGCGCGATCGGCTGGAAAAGCGCTTCGTGATGGGGCTGGCTGGAAGACTGGGTCATGCACGCCTCTTGCTGTAAGGAAATTGAGTTGTTCTTTGCAACGTAGTTTGCCCATGACTGTGCCAGGGCGCAAGGGGGCACGGCGGATGGGCCTCCAGATTTTGCTTGGAACGCGCAAAGAAAAAGCCCGGGTGGCCGATTGGCTCCCGGGCTTTTGGGACAGGTGAATTACAGAAAGATCAGGGGCGCCCGAGATCGCCCTGGCCCACCGTGGCGCTGGCCATGGCCAGCATGGCATCCAGGCTTTTCTTGGCCTCCAGCCGCAGGCCTTCCTCGATCTCGATCCGCGGGCTCAGGTCACGCAAGGCAAGGTAGAGCTTTTCCAGCGTGTTGAGCGCCATGTAGGGGCAGATATTGCAGTTGCAGTTGCCGTCTGCACCCGGCGCACCGATGAAGGTCTTGCCCGGCATCGCCAGTTCCATCTGGTGGATGATGTGCGGCTCGGTCGCCACGATCAGGGTGTCACCCTCCATCGCCTTGGCATAATTGAGAATGCCGCTGGTGGAGCCGACATAGTCGGCATGATCGACGATGTGCGCAGGGCATTCGGGGTGGGCGGCGATCGGCGCATCGGGGTGCTGTGCCTTGAGCTTGAGCAGCTCGGTTTCGCTGAAGGCTTCGTGCACGATGCACACGCCCGGCCACAGCAGCATGTCGCGCCCGAACTTGCGGTTGAGATAGCCGCCCAGGTGCCGGTCGGGCCCGAAGATGATCTTCTGTTCGGGCGGAATCTTGGCGAGGATCGTCTCGGCGCTCGATGACGTCACGATCACGTCCGACAGGGCTTTCACCTCGGTCGAGCAATTGATGTAGGTAAGCGCGATGTGATCGGGATGCTGCGCACGGAACGCGGCAAACTTGTCGGGCGGGCAGGAATCCTCAAGGCTGCACCCGGCGTCGAGGTCAGGCAGCACCACGATCTTTTCGGGGCTGAGGATCTTGGCGGTTTCGGCCATGAACTTCACGCCGCAAAAGGCGATCACTTCGGCATCGGTGGCCGCGGCCTTGCGCGAAAGCTCCAGCGAATCGCCGACGAAATCGGCCAGGTCCTGGATTTCGGGGCGCTGGTAATAGTGCGCCAGGATCACGGCCTTGCGCTCGATGCGCAGGCGGTCGATTTCGGCGCGCAGATCAAGGCCGGACAAGTTGGTGGGCTGGGCCGTCATGGGTCGCTCCTGCTGCCGGGCCAACACGGCATGCCCGGCTTCCTTGGTGGGCGACTTAGGGGCGCGGAGGCCCGATGCCAAGCGGGGATTGGGAAATGCCCCCCAGTCAGGTCTGCGGCCTGCCACCGCCCCATCGCGGGTTGGGGATGATCTTGTTGTGATCCTCCCTGCCGGAGGCGGGGAGGGGGACCGCCGCACAACGGTGGTGGAGGGGCCTTTTCAGCGGGCCGTGTCAGCGCCCGGTGTCACCGTCGATCGTCACGTTGACGGTGACTTTGCCATAGCCGGCCACTTGCAGCGGAATTGCCAGGTTCTGGCGCACGGCGTCCTTGGCGGCATTGCGCGCCAAGGCCATCAGCACGGGATTGGCGGCTTGCTGGGTGGCCAGCTGTTCGGCCAGGCGGGTGTTGTCACGCGTCAGCTTGTCCTGCGCGGCGCGGCTGATCCACACGCCTTCGCGCAAATATTGCGCGCGGGCTTCATCCAGGTTGGGGCGGCTCAGGCGCAAGGGCGGCAGGCGCACCGACAGTGTCTGGCTGGCAGCGTCCCACGCCATGCGGTCGGTGTTCATCTGCGAAAGATCGACCGTGTAATCGACGCGGGCAGGAATCACCGCCACTTGCTTGGACTGCACCAGGCCGAACAGGCGGCTGTCGTCGCTGGACACCACCGGGGCCATTTCAGCGCTGAACACAGTCAGGCTGTTTTGCCGTTGGAATGCCACGAGGCTGGTGGCAAGCGGGCTGCCGATGTCCTGCGGTTTCCACAAGAGCCATGCAAACAGGCCGGCCAGGGCCAGGGCGGCCACGAACAAAAGCCAGGGCAGGGCGCTGCGCCGGGCAGGCGAAGCGGGGCGTGTCGCAGCGGGCGGCGAGGTCAGCTTGGTATCGTCCATTGTTCCCCCGAACGAACGACCCGGCCCTGGCGTTCCAGATCGAGCAGATGCGCCAGCACAGAGCGGCCGGCCGCGCCGGTCAGGCGCGGGTCCAACCCCTTGTACATCTGCGCCACCATGGCCGGAATATCGTGCGTGCCGCTTTCCAGCACGCGCAGGATCTGCCGCTCGCGCTGGCGGCGATGGCCCAGCATCCCGCGCACGAACTGGTGGGGATTGGGAATCGGATCGCCATGGGCGGGATAATAGATGCGGTCCTGCGGCCGATCGTAGAGCTTCTGCAACGACGCCATGTAGGCGGCCATGTCGCCATCGGGTGGCGAGACCACGCTGGTGGACCAGCCCATCACGTGATCGCCGGTGAACAGCGCGCCGCTTTGCTTGAGCGACAGGCACAAGTGGTTGCTGGTGTGGCCCGGCGTGGCCACCGCCTGCAGCGTCCAGCCATCGCCGTGCAGTTCCTCGCCATCGGCCAGGATGCGGGCCGGGGCGTAATCCGGGTCGAACGCGGCATCGGCGCGCGGGCCATTGTCTTCGATTGCCAGCGGCGCACAGCCGATGATCGGTGCGCCGGTGAGCGCAGCCAGGGGGCGCGACGCGGGGCTGTGGTCACGGTGGGTGTGGGTGCATACGATCGCGGCGACGCGGGCGGTGCCCACCGCCGCCAGGATCGCGGCGACATGGCCTTCGCCGTTGGTATCGGCATGCCCGGCCACGCCGGTGCCATCGGGGCCCGGATCGATCACCGCCACGTCCCGCCCGGCGCCGACGAGGTAGGTCTGCGTGCCGGTAAAGGTATAGGGCGACGGGTTTGGCGCCAGCACGCGCCGCACCAGCGGCTCCAGCTGCTGGGCCGCACCCGTGTTCCACGTGGAACGATCCGGAAGGGAAGAACTGGCCAAGGCCAGGCCCAGCCTTTCGCGCAGGCGGGCCAGCGCCAGGGGCAGGGGGTCGGGCGATGCTGCAAGCCCGGCCGGTTCCTGCCAGGCCTGCTCAAGCCGGTGGATGCGTTGATAGAGCCGCTCGCTTTCGCGCACCACATCCTGGGCGGCGCCCGGCAGGTGCGCCACGCTGGCCGGGTCGCTGGCGGGGAAATGCGCGATCAGGCGGCCATGGCGGCGCAGTTGCAACGCGGTCAGTTCGCCCGCGAACCAGGCGCGATGGTTGAGCAGCCAGGCCAGGCAATGCATGATCCGGGTGGTGGTGCGCAGCGCTTCGCAACTGGCCTGCACCCGCATCAGGTCTTCGCTGCCGGGATGGCTGCCGCCATCGTTGGCGGGTTGCAGGCGCAGCAGTTGGAATTCCGCGCGCGCGCGATCGGCCAGGGCCAGCGCCTGCTCGTAAAGCGCCTCGACGATGCGCGGATTGGCACTGGGGGTAAGCGGCATGGTGGCGATCTGGAAGAGAGGCGTTCGTAGAAAACGCAGTGTGTCTATCCGCCGCATAAGACCGATCGCCCGGCGCACTCAATGCCCCGGCCGGCCCGGTGCCCAACCGCTTTGCCGCTGTCTCGATACGGAACGCTTTGCCGCCGCCGTGCGCGCCTGGCGCGTGACCAATCAAGTGTTTGATTTCACGCAATAATATCGGGTATGAGATAGTCTTCCAGCATGGAAATCTGATCGCGCAGCAGCAATTTGCGCTTTTTCAACCGGGCCACCTGCAACTGGTCTACCGCGCCGTTGAGCGTGAGCGCATCGATCGCCACGTCAAGATCGCGATGCTCGAGGCGCAGGGCCTCCAGTCGCTTGCGCATTTCCTCTTCGGTCACACCCACCACTCCCGAACCCAATTGCAACGCGCACCCACGCCCAAGCTGCAACATCCCTCCCAACCGTCGGCCTGCCACTGCCGGCCTTGGGCGTGAAAATCCCATTGGGCGTGCATGGTGCACATTTCGTCACCGCCGCCTACACATGAACGCGATGCCGGTGCGACCCGGCGTGCTTCCCCTTGCAAGATACGGCGAATGTGGGACCATGACAACGCACCGACTGTTGACGACTCGCAGAACAGAAGCATCGGAGCCGAAGACATCGGGGCCGACCGCGTGGGAATGTCTCCCGCACGGGTTTTGACCGGGTGGCGGCCTATCCCGGCCCGCGCCCTTCAGGAGGTCAACGCATGGAAACGACGCACATCACCGCCTTGCAGACAAAGCACGCCGGCCTGGAACGCCGGATTTCCGAGGAAATGGCTCGGCCAGCCCCCGATGTGGCCCTGCTCATGCAGCTCAAGCGGCGCAAGTTGCGCATCAAGGAAGAACTGGCGCTGCTTCACTGATCCCACCGCGCCAGAACCATCCAGAACCAAGCGAATATGCACCTGGATTGATGAAGGCCGGCTCCCACCACGGGGCCGGCCTTTTGCGTAGGCATGATACTTTGACCGGGCCGGGACGTGGCCGACGCAGCGTGCGCCGCCGCAGCAGAGTTGCATACGAATATTTCCGCAATGGCAGCAGGCCCCGTTTGCAAACCCGATGGGCTGCGCTAGGCCTTTGCAGATGTTGACTGCCGTTGCCTCTGCCCGCGCGATCCTCACCTCGCTGCACGAGGTCATGGCCTCGCGCTCCGGCGCGCAGGCCAAGCTGAACCGCATCGTCGACGTGATCGGCGAGAACCTCAACAGCGAAGTCTGCTCGATCTACCTGCTGCGCGAAGGCATGCTGGAACTGTTCGCCACGCGCGGGCTGGAACAGGCTGCCGTGCACGTCACCCGCATGGCGGTGGGCGAGGGGCTGGTGGGCACGATCGCCCAGAATATAGAGACGCTGAACCTGGCCGAGGCGGCGTCTCATCCCGACTTCGCATTCCGCCCCGAAACGGGCGAAGAGCGCTTTCACTCGTTTGCCGGCGTGCCGATCGTGCGCCGCCAGCGCGCGGTGGGCGTGGTGGCGGTGCAACATGTCGATCCGCGCCGCTATGAAGAGGTGGAGATCGAGGCGCTGCAGACCGTCGCCATGGTCCTGGCCGAACTGATCGCCAATGCCGAGCTGATCGACGACGAGGACGTGGCCGGCGTGCCCGACCACCTGACCGGGCCCGATCGTCTCAAGGGCCAGACCCTGGTGAAAGGCCTGGCGGTGGGCCAGGCGGTGTTCCACCAGCCGCGCGTGACGATCGAGCATGTCGTGGCCGAAGATACCGAGGCGGAGCGCCAGCGGGTCTATCGCGCGTTCGACAAGATGCGCGAGCAGATCGACCGCATGGCCAGCCAGGCCGAATTCGGCGTGGGCGGAGAGCACGAGGAAGTGCTCGAGACCTATCGCATGTTCGCCTACGACGAAGGCTGGAGCCGCCGCATCAACGAGGCGATCGATTCCGGCCTGACGGCAGAAGCCGCGATCGAGCGCGTGCAGCAGCGCACCCGCATGCGCATGCGCCAGATCGACGATCCCTTGCTGGCCGACCGCATGCACGACCTGGAAGACCTGTCGAACCGCCTGCTGCGGATCGTCTCGGGCCAGCTGGGCACGGCCGCGAGCATGGGGCTGAAAGGTGACGCGATCCTGATCGCGCGCAACCTGGGCCCGGCGGAACTGCTGGAATACGACCGGCGCCGGCTGAAGGGCGTGATCCTGGAGGAAGGCTCGCTGACCGCGCACGTGGTGATCGTGGCGCGGGCCATGGGCATTCCGGTGGTGGGCCGCGTGCGCGCGCTGCGCGGCAAAGTGCGCGATGGCGATATCCTGCTGGTGGATGGCGACCAGGGCGTGATCGATGTGCGCCCGGCGCCCAGCCTGGTCGAAGCGTTCGAAGCGCGCTTTGCCAAGAACCGCGAGCGCCAGGCCCATTACGCCACGATGCGCGATGTGGAGCCGGTCACGCGCGACGGGCAACGCATCACGGTGATGATCAACGCCGGCCTGCGCGACGACATGCCGATGCTGCCGCTGACCGGGGCCGACGGCATCGGCCTGTTCCGCACCGAATTCCAGTTCCTGGTTTCGGCCACTATGCCCCAGCGCGAGCGGCAGACCAGGCTCTATCGCGATGTGCTGGAAGCGGCGGGGGATCGCCCGGTGGTGTTCCGCACGGTGGATATCGGCGGGGACAAGGTCCTGCCCTATCTGCGCCACAACGAGGGCGAGACCGAGGAAAACCCGGCCATGGGCTGGCGCGCGTTGCGCGTGGCGCTGGAGCGCGATGGGCTGCTCAAAGTGCAGGCGCGCGCACTGATCGAGGCGGCCGCCGGGCGCACGCTCAACGTAATGTTCCCGATGGTGACCGAGCCGTGGGAATTCGATGCAGCCAAGGCGGTGTTCGAAAGCCAGGTGGCGTTCCTGCGCAAGCAGAAGAAGCTGCTGCCCGAAGCGATCCGCTATGGCGCGATGCTGGAAGTGCCGGCGCTGGCCGAATGCCTCGATATCCTGGCACCGCGCCTGTCGTTCCTGTCGATCGGCACGAACGACCTGACGCAGTTCCTGTTTGCCGCCGATCGCGCCCATCCCAAGCTGGCCGAACGCTATGACTGGCTCAGCCCTGCGATCCTGCGCTTCCTGGCGCGGGTGGTGCGCGATGTGGCGCCGTTCGGCACGGCGTTGACCGTGTGTGGGGAAATGGGCGGGCGGCGGCTGGAAGCGCTGGCGCTGCTGGGGCTGGGCATCACCCGCCTGTCGATCACGCCGGCGGCGGTGGGCCCGGTCAAGGAACTGATCCGCAAGGTGGATCTGGGCGAGATTCGCAGTGCGATGGACGGCTGGTTGCGCGCGCCGCAAGCCGACATGCGCAGCGTTCTGGCCCAGTGGGCCTGTGCACAGGGCATCGATTGCGATTGAACCGGGTTCGCATGGCCGTTTTCGCCGGTTGCGCGCCGCAAAACGGTTGACTTTCGCGCAATTGCAACGATCCCCTTCTAGCGGCTTTTCATCAAGCCACCGGGTTGCAAAACAAGCATAGAAAGACGGGAGCCGCGCCTTGGCCGACTCGATCGGGTCAGATTTCCATTCCCCCCAGCCAGACGCAGCCGCCCCGGCTGGCGTGCCAGATCGCGTGGGCGCCACCTTGCGCGCCGCACGCGAAGCGCAGGGGCTTTCGCTCAAGGATATTGCCGCGCGCACGCGCATCACGGCGCGTCATGTCGAAGCGCTCGAAGCGGGCGACTATGACAGCCTGCCCGGCCGCCCTTATGCCCTGGGTTTTGCTCGCAGCTATGCCAAGGCGGTGGGGCTGGACGAAGCTGCGATCGCCCAGGCCGTGCGCACCGAATTGAGCGCCCGCGCGCCCGCGCCCGAAACCCGCGTGATCCACCAGTTCGAAGCCGGCGATCCGGCCAAGACGCCTTCGCGCCTGGTCAGCTGGCTGGCGGGCCTGCTGGTGGTGGCGGTGCTGGGGCTGGGGCTGGTGTTCTGGCGCAGCTATTACTGGCCCTCGGCCGAATTGCCCGCGCTGGTCGGCCCGGAAGAGCCCAAGCCAGTGGCGGCCAAGCCGGCCGCGCAGCCCAGCGCCCCGGCGCCCGCCGCCCGGCCCAACGGCCCGGTGGTGTTCACCGCGCAGGAAGACCGCATCTGGGTCAAGTTCTACGATGGCAGCGGCAAGCAACTGGTGCAGAAGCTGATGGCCAAGGGCGAAACCTATACCGTGCCCGATGGCGTCACCGATCCCAAGCTGTGGACCGGGCGTCCCGATGCCCTGACGATCACCATCGGCGGCCAGGCCGTGCCGCGCATTGCCGACAAGCAGGGCATCGTCAAGGATGTGGCGGTCAGCGGACCGGCGCTGTGGGCCCGGGCCGACCGCGCGGCAGCTGCCGCGCCAGCGCCGGCCGGCCAGGCCGTTGCCGCCGGTGCGGACGCTGGCCCGGCACATCGCCTGGTGCGGCGGCGCACGGCAACGACCGCCCCGGTGAGCGCCGATGCTGGCGGTGACGCTGCCGCCCAGCCGGCCGTGGCCAATGCGGCGCCCGAAACGGCAGCGCCCGCAACGAATTGATCGGTACCAACCGATCGGCCGGAATCGCATCGAGGCTCGACTTGTCGCGCGCGGTGCGGCACCTTGTGGCCCTTCGCAAAACATCGTGGGCGGCAGGCTGCGTGCCTGCCCATCCAGCACATTCACGCAGCATTGGTAAAGCATGCGCCGGGGGCGGATGCTGTCGGGGGCGGCAGATGATCGAGACGGGAGTTACCATGAAGACCAAGTTCCGCACGGCCAGCCCCACATTGCGCCAGGCGCGCCAGGGGCTGGTGCCCGGGGCCGCGCTGTTTGCCGCCATGGGCCTGGCCCTGGCCGGCATGCCGGTGCTGCCGCAGGCCGCCCATGCCCAGTCCGTGGGCAATCCGGGTGAAACCACCGAGGCGCGCCTGCGCCGGCTGGAAGCGGAAATCCGCGCCTTGCAGCGCAAGGTCTTTCCCGATGGCGCCGGCCGCACGTTCGGCCCGGAAATCACGGCCACTCCGCCTTCGGCCACGCCGCCGCCGCCCAGCGTGGCGACCACCCCGCTGACCGACGTGCTCTCGCGCCTGGATGCGGTGGAAGCGCAGCTGCGCCAGGTGACCGCCGCGAGCGAGGAAAACCAGAACCACCTGAGCAAGCTGGACAGCCGCGTTGCGGCACTGGAAACCGCCGCAGTGCCGCCGGCTGGAGCACCCGCGCCCACCGCCAATTCGGGCTTCCCTGGCGGACCGACCGGGGCGAGCGCCGCACCCGCCACGCGCCCGGTGCCCCCGGGTGACGCTTCGACCAGGGCGCCGACCGTTACGCCGACCGTTGCATCCACCCCGGCGCCGACCCCGGCCAAGCCTTCGCCCGATCGCGTCGCGGCCGTCGCGGCGATCGAAAAGCCGTCGACCGGCGACAAGCAGGCCGACGAATACACGTATGGCTTTCGCCTCTATGACGCCAAGTTCTATCCCGAAGCGCAGGTGCAGCTGACCAAGTTCGTCACCACTTATCCCAAGGCCAAGCAGATCAGCCTGGCGCGCAACCTGCTGGGTCGGGCCTATCTGGAAGATGGCAAGCCGGGCACGGCGGCGCAGTGGTTCCTGCAGAACTACCTGGGCGACAAGAAGGGCGATCGCGCGCCCGACAGCCTGCTCTACCTGGGCGTGGCGATGACCCGCATCAACGACACCAAGCGCGCCTGCGGCGCCTTTGCCGAACTGCGTGATGCCTATCCCGACCAGATCGCCGGCCGCCTGAAAAGCCAGTACGACACCGCGATCAAAGGGGTGAAGTGCGATTGAGCCTGCGCCCGAAGACCTGATCCGCTTCACCCGCGATTGGGCCGCGCTGGGGCTGGATGATGCGGCGCGCGTAGGGCTGGCGGTTTCGGGCGGGCCGGACAGCTGCGCGCTGCTGCTGCTCGCCGCAGCACACTGCCCCGAACGCATTGCCGTGGCCACGGTGGACCATGGCCTGCGGGCCGCGGCTGCGGCCGAGGCGCAGGAGGTGGCCGCGCTCTGCGCGCGATTGAGGGTGCCCCATGCCACGCTGAAGATCGACCTGGGTGGCGGCAGCGCCATCCAGGCCCGTGCCCGCACCGCGCGCTATGCCGCGCTGGCCGGTTGGGCGGGCGCGCAGGGCCTGGCAGGCCTCGCCACGGCGCACCACCTGGACGACCAGGCCGAAACCCTGGCCATGCGCCTCAACCGCGGGGCGGGGGTGCGGGGCCTGGCCGGCATGCGCACACAGGCCATCGTGCCGGGAAGCCGGGGCCTGCCGCTATGGCGGCCCTTGCTGGGCTGGCGCCGGGCAGACCTTGCCGCGGTGGTGGCACGCGCCGGGGTGGTGGCGGCCGATGATCCGTCCAACCGCGACGACCGCTTTGAACGGGTGCGCGTGCGCGCCGGGCTGGCCGGTGCCGATTGGCTCGACCCGGCCGGCTGGGCCGCCAGCGCGCAGCATCTGGGCGAAGCCGATGCCGCGCTGGACTGGGCGGCGCGGCAGCTTTTCGTGCAAGGCTGGCAGAGCGCGGATGACGGGCGAGGGGGCATGCTGGCGGTGTCGGCCGATCTGCCCCAGGCCCTGGCCCTGCGCCTGCTGGAGCAGGTGCTGGTGGCGCTCGATGCCGGAGCAAATGCCCCGCGCGGGGCAGAGCTGGCACGCTGGCATGGCGCCCTGGCGCAAGGGCAGGTGGCGACACTGGCCGGGCTGCGCGGCGAAGGCCGGGGGGCGATCTGGCATTTTTCGCGCGCCGCACCCCATCGGGCAGGGTGAAAAACACCGCTTTCGTGCCGTTATTGCAGCCTTGGGCGGGTCACGCGCGATTCGGCAACTTGCCATTCAGCGGATCGCACCTACCTTCCCCAGTGAAAGGATTGCGTGACCGATGAACGATGACCAGCCGCAGGGAAATCCCTGGATGAAGAGCCTTCTGGTGTGGGGGGGTATCTTCCTCGCCCTGCTGCTCGTGGTCTCGATGTTCGGGGCACGCAGCGATGCTTCGGGAACGCAGATCGGCTATTCCGATTTCCGCGCCCGGGTGGCCGAAGGCCAGGTGCGCGACGTGCAGATCGGCGCCGACAAGATTTCCGGCACGCTGAAGAACGACCAGACCTTTACCACCACGCCCGTGGATGGGGACAAGGAACTGCTGCCCAAGCTGTTGCAGGACAACAACGTGCCCTACACCGGCAAGGCGCAGGAAGAGCCCAACATGCTCGTGTGGGTGCTGGCGCAGTCGCTGCCGTTCCTGCTGATCCTGGGCGTGGCGTTCTTCGCCCTGCGCCAGGTGCAGAAGGGTGGCGGTTCGGGCGCCATGGGCTTTGGCAAGTCCAAGGCCAAGCTCCTGACCGAGCGTTCGGGCCGCGTGACGTTTGACGACGTCGCCGGCATCGACGAAGCGCGCGAGGAACTGCAGGAAATCGTTGAATTCCTGCGCGATCCCAGCCGCTTTTCCAAGCTGGGTGGGCAGATTCCCAAGGGCGCGCTGCTGGTCGGCTCGCCCGGCACCGGCAAGACCCTGCTGGCCCGCGCGATTGCCGGCGAAGCGGGCGTGCCGTTCTTCACCATTTCGGGTTCGGACTTCGTCGAAATGTTCGTGGGCGTAGGCGCCAGCCGCGTGCGCGACATGTTCGAACAGGCCAAGAAGAACGCGCCGTGCATCGTCTTCATCGACGAAATCGACGCCGTGGGCCGCCATCGTGGCCATGGCCTGGGCAATTCCAACGACGAGCGCGAGCAGACGCTGAACCAGCTGCTGGTGGAAATGGATGGGTTCGAGGCCAACGAAGGCATCATCATCATCGCCGCCACCAACCGGCCCGACGTGCTCGATCCCGCGCTGCTGCGTCCCGGCCGCTTCGACCGCCAGGTCGTGGTGCCGGTGCCCGATATCGAGGGCCGCGAAAAGATCCTGGGCGTGCACATGAAGAAAGTGCCGCTGGCGCCCGACGTGAACCCGCGCGTGATCGCGCGCGGCACCCCCGGCTTTTCGGGCGCGGACCTGGCCAACCTGGTCAACGAAGCTGCCCTGCTCGCCGCGCGCCGCAACAAGCGCCTGGTGGCCATGCAGGAATTCGAAGACGCCAAGGACAAGGTGATGATGGGCGCGGAACGCCGCTCCATGGTCATGACCGAGGACGAAAAGAAGATGACCGCCTATCACGAGGCCGGCCATGCGATCGTCTCGGTGTTCGAGCCGGCTTCCGATCCGATCCACAAGGCCACGATCATCCCGCGCGGCCGCGCGCTGGGCATGGTCATGCGCCTGCCCGAACGCGACAGCTATTCCTATCACCGCGACAAGATGCACGCGAACCTCTCGGTTTCGATGGGCGGGCGCGTGGCCGAGGAAATCATCTTCGGGCACGACAAGGTCTCGTCGGGCGCCTCGGGCGACATCCAGTATGCCACGGGCCTGGCGCGTTCGATGGTGACCAAGTGGGGCATGTCGGAAAAGCTGGGGCCGCTGCAGTATGAAGACCAGCAGGAAGGCTATCTGGGCATGGGCGGTTCGGCCCGGCTCATGGCCTCGGAAGACACCAACAAGCTGATCGACAGCGAAATCCGCGCGCTGGTGGACCAGGGCTATGCCCGCGCCGTGGAAATCCTGCGTGCCAACGAAGACAAGCTGCACCTGTTGGCCCAGGCCCTGCTGGAATACGAAACGCTGACCGGTGACGAGATCAAGACGCTGATGGACGGCGGCCAGCTGGAACGGCCCGAAAGCTTCTCCGGCCCGGCCCGGCCGATCGCCGCACCCGGCGCCACGGTGCCGCGCGCTGGCCGCCGTTTCGTCGGCGGTGGCAGCAACGGCGGGCTGCAGCCGCAGGGGGCTTGATCCTCGATCCTCCCCGCGCGCGGGGAGGTGGCAGGCCGCAGGCCTGACGGAGGGGCGACGCCTTGCGCTGCTGCTGCCCCTCCACCACCGCTTCGCGGCGGTTCCCCTCCCCATCGATGATGGGGAGGTTTTTTGCGCCCATCTGGCCCAACGCCCATCTGGAACCCAAGGGGCCTGCGGTCCATTGTCACCGCACATGGCCCTTGACCTTGCCTGGATTCGCCCCGAGCCGCAGGGCATCTATCTGCCCCCGGCTGATGCCTGGATCGATCCGGCGCATGCCGTGGCCCGGGCGCTAGTGACGCACGGGCATGCCGACCATGCGCGCGGCGGGCACGGGCAGACCGCGGCCACGGCGGCCACGCTGGCGATCATGGGCTTGCGCTATGGCGTGATGCCCGAAGGTGGGCGCGTGGTGGACTATGGCGGCAGCATAGACCTGGACGGCGGTATCCGGGCCACGTTCGTGCCCGCCGGGCACGTGCTGGGTTCAGCCCAGATCCTGCTTGAGCGCGATGGCCAACGCGTGGTGGTGACAGGCGATTACAAGCGCCGGCCCGATCCCACTTGCGCGCCGTTCGAAGTGGTGCCCTGCGACGTGTTCATCACCGAAGCGACGTTTGGCCTGCCGGTGTTTCGCCATCCGCCGATCGACGAGGAAATCGCCCGCCTGCGTGAAGCCCTGGCAGCCCATCCGCAGCGTTGCGTGCTGGTGGGCGCCTATGCCCTGGGCAAGGCGCAGCGCCTGATTGCCGAACTGCGCCGTGCGGGGCACGATGCGCCGATCTTTCTGCACGGGGCGATGGAGCGGATGTGCGGCCTCTATCGCGAATGGGGCATCGACCTGGGTGACCTGCGCCCGGTCGCCGGCGTGGCCAAGGCCGACGTGATGGGGCACATCGTGGTCTGCCCGCCATCGGCGCTCAACGACCGCTGGAGCCGGCGCCTGCCCGATCCGATCACCGCGATGGCATCGGGCTGGATGCGGGTGCGGCAGCGCGCGCGTCAGCGCAACGTGGAATTGCCGCTGGTGATTTCCGACCACGCCGATTGGGATGAACTGACCGCGACGATCACCCAGGTGAACCCTGCCGAAACCTGGATCACCCACGGGCGGGAAGAAGCCCTGCTGCGCTGGTGTGCGCTCCACCAGCGCCCGGCACGTGCCCTGGCGCTGGTGGGGTATGAGGATGAAGATGATTGAGCGGCGCAGATGATGGATCCGCTCCGTGCCTCAATGCAGGGCGGCGAGGTCCGTCTGCACCTTGCCCAGCACTTCGGGCGTGAGCTTGTCGGGGGCAAAGCCCGACAGGTCCTTGAGGCTCATGCTCTTGAAGCTCTCGAACTGCGGATGGCTGGCAAGGCCAGGCAGATCCTTGTCGATCACTGCCTTGGCCTGCGCATCGGCCACCAGGGTGGCGATCGGCGTATCGAGCGTGAAGCGGGCGCCAGTGGTGGGTGCGGTGGCGGGCGTGGACTGGCTCGCCGGCACGGTGGGTTCGGCCGCATGGGCGGGCGCCGCGGCCATCAGGGCGGCGGGCAGCGAAAGCAGGGCAATGGTGGCAAGACGCTGGGTCATATGCGTTTCCTGGCTGTGAGCCCTGGCCATACCACCGCGCGCGGCGGTGCGGCCAATGAATTCGGCTTAACTTCCAAGCGGGGGAGGGCCTGACATGGAACGCTTTGCCGCCCTCGTCGATGGCCTGGTCTATACCCGATCGCGCAACGGCAAGCTGGCATTGCTGGCCGACTACCTGCGCACCATGCCCGATCCCGATCGCGGCTGGGCGCTGGCAGCATTGACCGATGGGCTGGATTTTCCGGCGGTGAAGGCCGGCACCGTGCGCGGCCTGCTCGACGCGCGGGTGGACGAAGTGCTGTGGCGCCTGTCGCGCGATTATGTGGGCGATACGGCGGAAACGGCCAGCCTGCTTTGGCCAGAACCGCATGCGCCCCAGCCACCCCCGCCCAGCGTGACCGAGGTGGTGGAAACGTTGGCCGGCGCGACCCGCGCCACGGCGGCGGAGCGGCTGGCCGGGCTGCTCGACCGGCTCGATACCAATGGGCGCTATGCCCTGCTCAAGCTGGCGACCGGGGCGATGCGCATCGGCCTGTCCGCGCGGCTGGCCAAAGTGGCGTTTGCCCAAGCCTTTGGCGTGGATGTGGAGGCGGTGGAGGAGCTGTGGCACGGCCAGGCGCCGCCCTATGCCGACCTGTTTGCCTGGGCCGCCGATGGCGCGCCGCCGCCCGACGCGCAAAGCTTGCCGCTGTTCCGCCCGTTCATGCTGGCCCAGCCACTGGAAGAGACGGTTGTGGACCTGAGCGCCTTTGCCGCCGAATGGAAATGGGACGGCATTCGCGTGCAACTGGTGCATGTGCCCGGCCAGGACGGCGGGCAGTCTCGGCTCTATTCGCGCGGGGGCGACGATATCTCCGCCAGTTTTCCCGAAATGACCGATGCGTTGCGCGTGCCAGCGGTGCTCGACGGCGAATTGCTGGTGCGTGGCAGCCATCAAGGCGGCGAAGCGGGCGGGGCGGCCAGTTTCAACGCGTTGCAGCAAAGGCTCGGGCGCAAGAGCGTGAGCAAGGCGATGCTGGCCGAATATCCCGCGTTCGTGCGGCTCTATGACGTGTTGCTGCTGGAGGGCGAAGACTTGCGCCCGCTGGGCTGGGAAGCGCGGCGCGCGGCGCTGGAAGACCTGATGCCCCGGCTGGACCCCGCGCGGTTCGACATTTCGCCGGTGATCGCGGCAGAAACCCTCGAAGAGCTTGGCGAAATTCGCGCCCGCGCGCGCGACGACGCGATCGAGGGGGTGATGCTCAAGCGCCGCGATGCGCCCTATGTGGCGGGGCGCCGCACCGGTCTGTGGTACAAGTGGAAGCGCGATCCGCTGCTGATCGACTGCGTGCTGATGTATGCGCAGCGGGGCAGTGGCAAGCGATCGTCGTTCTATTCCGATTTCACCTTTGGTTGCTGGGACGGCGACCCCGATGCCGGGGCAGACCTGCTGCCGGTGGGCAAGGCCTATTTCGGGTTCACCGACGAGGAACTCAAATGGCTGGATCGCTTCGTGCGGCAACACACCGTCAACCGCTTTGGCCCGGTGCGCGAGGTGGATCGCAGCCTGGTGCTGGAAGTGGCGTTCGATTCGGTCCATGCCAGCAAACGGCACAAGTCTGGCCTGGCCATGCGTTTCCCGCGCATCCATCGTATCCGCGCCGACAAGCCCGCGCACGAGGCGGACCGCCTGGATACCTTGCGCGGCCTGGTGGCGGATTGATACCGGTCAACGCGGCTGCCCGCGCGCGGCGATAGGGACAAGCATCCCATCCCTTGCGCGAAAGGCCCATCATGGCAGCCTCTGCCGATGCCACGCTTGCTACCCCGTTCGAACGCATCGGTGGCCATGCCGCCCTGCGCCGCATCACCGACCGGTTCTATGACCTGATGGAAAGCGATCCGGCCTATGCCGCCTTGCGCGCGATGCACGCGGCCGACCTGGCGCCGATGCGCGCCGCGCTGCCCAGCTTCCTGGCCGGCTGGTGCGGCGGCCCGCGCGATTGGTGGCAGGCCAATCCGGGCAAGTGCATGATGTCGCTGCACAGCCCCTTTCCGATCGACCAGGAAACGGCCGGTCAATGGGCGCAGGCGATGCGTCGCGCGATTGCCGATGTGGCGCCGGCCGATGCCGAGCTGGCGCAGGCGATGGGCGACGTGCTGGAGCGCATGGCGCTGGGCATGGCGCGCGATGGGGCGCGCGGGTAGCGCGCCTTCAGTCCCCCGCCACGCTCATGCCGTCGATGCGCAGGGTGGGCACGTCGATGCCGCGTTCGATCTTGAGGTCGTCGGCCGGGACCAGCGCGGCGAACATGTCGAGCAGGTTGCCGGCGACGGTGAATTCCGCGATCGGGCCGGCGATTTCGCCGTTGACGATGCGGAACCCGGCCGCGCCCCGGCTGTAATCGCCGGTCACGCCATTGACGCCGTGGCCGATCAGCTCTGTGACATAGACGCCATCGGCGATATCGGCGATCAACTGCGCGCGGGTCACTTTGCCCGGTTCGATCACCAGGTTGCCCGCCGTCACATGCGGCGCGCCCGATCCCCCGCGCGAGGCGTGGCCGGTGGGCGCGGCGCCCAACTGGCGGGCGGCGGCGCTGTCCATCAGCCAGCCGGTGAGGCAGCCGGCATCGACCAGCTTGCGCGGGGCGGTGGGCAGGCCTTCGCCATCGAACGGGCGAGAGCGCAAGCCGCGCCGGCGCAGCGGATCGTCGGTGATCGTCACGCCCGTATCAAAGATCTGCGCGCCATCCTTGCCCAGGAGGAAGCTGGCGCGGCGGGCAATCGCCGAACCCGAGATGGCGCCGAGCAGATGGCCGACCAGCGAACCGCCCACGCGCGGATCGAACACCACCGGCACCGCGCCGCTTTTCACGCGGCCGGGGCCCAGCCGCGCGACGGCACGCTCGCCCGCTTCGCGACCGATGTCGGCGGCGGCACGCAAGTCTTCGACAAAGCGCGTGCTGGCCCAGGCATAGTCACGCTGCAAGGCGCCGCCTTCACCCGCGATCACGCTGGCCGAGACCGAATGGCTGCTGGCGGCATAGGCACCGGCAAAGCCGTGGCTGGTGGCGAGCGCCACCACGCCGCGCCCGCTGCTGGCGCTGCCGCCCTCGCTGTTGGTCACGCCGGGCACGGCGCGGGCGGCGTCTTCGGCTTCCTGCGCCAGGCGGCGCAAATCGGCCGGCGCCGGTTCGGCCGGATCGTCCAGTTCCAGATCGGGGAAGGGGCCGCGTGCCAGCAGGGTCTCGTCGGCGAGGCCGGCAAAGCGATCGGCCGGTGCGGCGCGGGCCATGGCCACGGCGCGCGCGGCCAGTTCATCGAGCGCGGCATCGCCAAGGTCGGTTGAACCGATCGAGGCCGAGGCGCCATCGACGAACACGCGCAGGCCGATATGTTCGGATTCGGAGCGTTCCACGTCTTCCAGCGCGCCCAGGCGCACGCTCACGCTTTCCGACCCGCTGGCAAGGTACACCGCATCGCCTGCCTGCGCCCCGGCGCGGGCGGCACGGTCGATCAAGGCCTGGCAACGCTCCTGGGCCTGGGCGGGGGTCAACATCGGCGTACTCCAGCTTGGCCGGCCGCCTATGGCCGGGCTGCGCTGCTCCTAGCCGTTGGGGGAGGCGGCGGCAATCAGCCGCCCATCAACCTGCTATCAGGGCCAAGAGGCCTTCGATCACCACGGTAACCAGCAGCGGCAGGCCGATCGACACGGCCCAGATCGTCAACCGGGCACGCGTCAGCGCCTGGGCCAGGGCGGCCGGATCATCGACCAGGCGCAGGGCCGTTGCGTCCCATTTCTTTTCCATGCGGCGGTAGAGCGGGATGATCGCGCCGACCAATGCCACCAGCGCCAGCATCGGCAGCAGCGTGTTGTCGGCCTCTTCCAGCGCCCGCATCGTCAGGAAGATCTGCAAAGCGGTATAGACCATCAGCCCATAGGCCACGGCGTTGCTGATGCGCTTGTGCGCCGCTTCGATCCTGATGGCGCGCTCGCTTTCCGATGTGCGCGCGGGGATGAAAGACCCGGTTGTGCCCATGATGGCCCCTCTCATGCGCCAATGGTGTGGATTGCATAACACCATGGCCCTCGCCCCGGCGCAAGGGCCCTGCACGCCGCGCTGTCCCACCTGGGGAAAAGGGCCGAAGCGATAGGGATTGGCCATAAGGAAAGGCCCGGATAGGCGCGGGCGCCGATGTGCCGGACGGCCCATCCCATGCACGAACCTTGCCAAGGACAACGGCTTGGGCTTTGCCCCGGCGCCGGACCCGGCTATGGGTGGGGCATGACTGGCTCTTCCTCTGCGCTCGCGCCTGCATCGGCGCCTGGTTCCGCCGCCGTGCCCATTCCGCAGGGCGGGCTAGAGGTGGTGTCCATCGCCAAGTCCTATGACAAGCGGGCGGTCCTGACCGATATCTCGCTGTCGGTGGGCAAGGGCGAAGTGCTGGGCCTGCTCGGCCCCAACGGCGCGGGCAAGACCACCTGCTTTTATTCGATCATGGGGCTGGTACGGCCGGATTCGGGCCGCATCCTGCTCGATGGCGTGGATATCACCAAGCTGCCGATGTACCGCCGCTCGGTGCTGGGGCTGGGCTATCTGCCGCAGGAAACCTCGATCTTTCGCGGCATGACGGTGGAACAGAACATCGCCACCGTGCTGGAACTGGTGGAGCCGGACAAGGCCACCCGCGTGGCCGAACTGGACCGCTTGCTCGACGAATTCAGCCTGACCCGGCTGCGCACGAGCCCGGCCATGGCGCTTTCGGGCGGTGAGCGGCGGCGCTGTGAAATCGCCCGCGCGCTGGCGGCACGGCCTTCGATCATCCTGCTCGACGAACCCTTTGCCGGGATCGACCCGCTCTCGATCAGCGATATCCGCGATCTGGTGAAGGACTTGAAGAAGCGCGGCATCGGCGTGCTGATCACCGACCACAACGTGCGCGAAACGCTCGATATCGTCGATCGCGCCTGCATCATCTATGGCGGGCAGGTGCTGTTTGCCGGCAGCCCCGAGGCGCTGGTGGCCGATCCCAACGTGCGCCGGCTCTATCTGGGCGAGGGCTTTACGCTGTGAGGCGTGGCGCCTTTCGCATTCCCTTTACCATACGCGCCTAACACGGCCGGCCATGGCCCTTGGTCCTCGCCTCGATATCCGCCAGTCGCAATCGCTGGTGATGACGCCGCAGTTGCAGCAAGCGATCAAGCTGCTGGCGCTGTCGAATCTCGAGGTCGAGACGTTCATCGGCGAAGCGCTGGATGCCAACCCGCTCCTGGAAATCGGCGATACAGCGCCGGCGCTGCCCGGCGGCGAGGACGGCATGCCCGAAGAGGGGCGCCGCACCCATCTGGAATCGAGCCCGGTGGACCAGCTGGTGGGCGAAGGTCGCGCGGCGGAAGATCGCCCGCTCGATATCGACACCGCTGCGCTCGATCTTGATCGCGACACCGGTGACGGCGGCCTTGCAAGCCCGTCGCCGGGCCTGGGCGAAGGCAGCATCGGCGCCGAGACCGGCGGCGGTGGCGAAGGCCCGGATATCGACGAGCGCGCGAGCGGGGCAGCCTCGCTGGCGGAGCATCTGCATGGCCAGATCGGGGTGACCACGTCGGACGCCAGGGCGCTGTTCGTGGCGCGCTGGCTGATCGACCAGTTGGACGAGACCGGCTATCTGCGCATGAGCCTGCCCGAAGTGGCCGAGGCGCTGGGCGTGCCCCTGGCGCTGGTCGAACAGGCGCTGGCGCTGGTCCAGTCGCTCGATCCCACCGGCGTTGGCGCGCGCAGCCTGGGCGAATGCCTGGCGCTGCAGGCGCGCGAGGCGGATCGCTATGATCCGATCATGGCCCGCCTGCTCGACAACCTGGAACTGCTGGGCCGTGGCGAACTGGCCCGCCTGCGCCGCCTGTGCGGGGTGGACGAGGAAGACTTTGCCGACATGCTGGCCGAATTGCGCGGCTACGATCCCAAGCCGGGCCTGCGTTTCGGCAGCGGCCCGGCCGAGGCGATCAGCCCCGACATTCTCATCGGCCCGGCGCCCGACGGCGGCTGGGCGATCAGCCTCAATCCCGCCACGCTGCCACGGGTGCTGATCAATCGCAGCTATTACGTCGAAATGCGCCGCTCTTGCGTGGGCAAGGCGGCGCGGGCCTGGCTGGGCGAAAAGCTGGCCGATGCCAACTGGCTGGTGAAAGCGCTGGACCAGCGGCAGAAGACCATCCTCAAAGTGGCGGCCGAGATCGTGAAGCAGCAGGACGGCTTCTTCCGCCACGGCGTCTCGCACTTGCGCCCGCTGACACTACGCACCGTGGCCGAGGCGGTGCAGATGCACGAAAGCACGATCAGCCGCGTGACGTCGAACAAGTACCTGCATTGCCGGCGCGGCACGTTCGAATTGAAGTATTTCTTCACCTCCGGCGTGGCGGGGACCGATGGCGAAGGGGTTTCGGCCGAAGCGGTGAAAGCCGCGATTCGCCAGCTGATCGACGGCGAGGACCCCAAGGCGATTTTGTCCGACGATGCCCTGGTCGATCTGCTCAAGGCGCGCGGGTTCGATCTGGCGCGGCGCACCGTGGCCAAGTATCGCGAGGCGATCGGCCTGGGCAGCTCGGTGCAGCGGCGCCGCCAAAAAGCCCTGGCCGGGGTTCGTTGACCGGCTTGCGTTGACCGGGGGGGCATGCCCAAGATAATGCGGCGGCGCGGAAAGGGCCGGGGAACCCCGGCATGAGGGACGACACGATGAACCAGACCGACGAGACTCCTCCTGCCGGCGGGCCGCAACCGCCGGTGTGGCGTGGCGTGGCGATCGGGGTTCTGACGGTGGCGGCGATCGTGGGCGGCGGCATCGGCATCTATCGCCTGGAGCGCCCGGCCGAACTGGTGGCGGCCGAGGCCGGGCCACCGCGCCCCGAAGTGGTGCCGGTGGTGCTGGATAGCGGCATGCCCGTGCCCGTGCCCGATGCCAGCACGGCGCCGACCGGCACGCCGGCCGCCAGCACAGCCGATGCCACGCCCGATCCCACCCCCAGCCCCGAACCATCGCCGGTGGTGGACGATACCATCGCGCGGATGGAACAGCGGCTGAAGGACGATCCAGAAGACGTGCAGGGCTGGCGCATGCTGGGTTGGGCCTATTTCCAGAACGAACGTTACAAGGATGCGGCGCGCGCGCTGCGCCGGGCCACCTGGCTCGATGCCGATCATGCCGAAACCTTTTCGTTCCTGGGCGAGGCGCTGGTCATGGCCTCGCGCCGCGAAGGCAAGATGCCGCGCGCCGCGCGCCTGGCTTTCGACCACGCCTTGGCGCGCGATCCCAAGAATGCCCGCGCGCGTTATTTCAAGGCGCTCTCGCTCGACCTGGCCGGGCAGCACCGCCGCGCGCTGCGCGCCTGGTTTGCCCAGTTGAGCGAGACGCCGCCCGATGCGCCCTATGCCAGCGATATCCGCAGCGTGATCCGCTCGGTGGGCAAGCGCCACCATATCGAAGTGGAAAAGCGCCTGGCGATTGCCGATTCCCAAGCGCGCCTGCCCAAGCCCGACAAGACCAAGGGCGGGGCAAAGGACGGCGCGAAGGACCACAAGAAGGGTGCACTGCCCGGGCCCGCCAATGCCGAACTCAAGATCGTGTCGGGCACGCCCGCCGGCAGCGGTGCGCGCGATGCCATGGCGCGCGGCATGGTGGATGGCCTGGAAGCCCGGCTGGCGCGCAATCCGGCCAATGTCGATGGCTGGATCCTGTTGATTCGCAGCCGCGTGCAGCAGGGGCGGCGTGACGATGCGGTCAAGGCGCTGGACAAGGGCCTGGCCGCGTTCCGCGGGCAGCCGGCCAACGCGCAAAAGCTGCGCGATGCCGCGGCGCGCCTGGGAATCGTGACGGATTGAGCGATTTTAGCGCCGATCTACTCCGGAATGGGCGTTTTTCCCGATGGGTATTGGAAAAAATCGTTAACCCTGTGGACTTACGATTGGGCAAAGCAGACAGTATCGCCGATGGCCTTGGGGGGCATTAAGGTACGCCGTTTGCGCAAGAGCGAATAATTCGGCGTTGCCCGCCATGCCTGCTGGTTAATGCCGACCGACACGGGACCTGTGCTTACGTTAAATTAACCTTTCATGTTCATTGGTCCTATGGTTAATGACGGGCACGCGCCTCAATTCGCAGAGGCTGGTGCCAGGGGAATGGCAAGAAGGGGCTGATCCATGCGCGTGCTGCTGATCGAGGACGAGCCGGCAACGGCCAAGGCCATCGAATTGATGCTGACGGCCGAAGGGTTCAATGTCTACTCCACCGACCTGGGGGAGGAAGGCCTCGATCTCGGCAAGCTGTATGACTACGATATCATCCTGCTCGACCTGAACCTGCCCGACATGCACGGGTACGACGTGCTCAAGAAGCTGCGCGTTGCCAAAGTGCAGACGCCGGTGCTGATCCTTTCGGGCATTTCGGAAATGGACTCCAAGGTCCGCTCGTTCGGCTTCGGTGCCGACGATTATGTGACCAAGCCCTTCCACCGCGAAGAGCTGATCGCCCGCATCCACGCCGTGGTGCGCCGGTCCAAGGGCCATTCGCAGTCGGTCATCCGCACCGGCAAGCTTTCGGTCAATCTCGATGCCAAGACGGTGGAAGTGGACGCCGCGCGCGTGCACCTGACCGGCAAGGAATACGCGATGCTGGAACTGCTCTCGCTGCGCAAGGGCACCACGCTGACCAAGGAAATGTTCCTCAACCATCTCTATGGCGGGATGGACGAGCCGGAACTCAAGATCATCGACGTGTTCATCTGCAAGCTGCGCAAGAAACTGGCCCACGCCTGCGGCGGCGAGAACTACATCGAAACCGTCTGGGGCCGCGGCTATGTGCTGCGCGATCCCGACGACATGTCGGCCATCGAAGCGGCCTGACACTCTACCCCAGCAAACAATCCCGAAGCGGCCCGTTCCCACGACGGGCCGTTTTCGTTTGGTGTTTCACGTGTAACATTGGTGGGGGAGATGGCGTATAACTGATGGGGCACCGCTGTGCTGGCGCGGATAGCTCTTATTTTGGTGGAAAGCGGGTGTGGGAGCATTACTTCTTCAATGATGTTGAAGGGTGGCAGTCATGGGTGGAATCAACATTTACTGCGGATCCTTTTCGGGAGGAGACAAGTCTGGGTCAGCCTTCGAGAGCGTCTTGATGGAAATGAAAGTCATGGCCTCTGCATTCGAAGCCGAGACAATTGATCGTTTGAAAACTGATCTTGACAAGGCTTCAGACCATCTACTGATTCAAGCTTCCGATGCGAAAAATCTTCTGTTGCTCACGCGTCGATATTGCGTTGTGATTAATGCGCAACTAGCTGCCCCCGGAGATCCACTCGATCAAATAGCTAGAGACGAAGCACGGGGTAAAGCTGATCCAACGGATTTAAAGTATGGTGCAGGGTTAGGATGGCGCGCTTATTGTGCCAACGACTTACTTAAGGCATTTGAGGCTGCTGAAGCTGGGGCGGAACCTGTCGCACTCGTCTGGTAAGTTCTGCCGATGCCGATAATTCGCGCGTTCCGTTTCGGCGATGAGTTGCCTTGGACGCCACCCACTCCGTCATTCCCGCGCACGCGGGAATCTAGATGTGAGGTGGCGCCAAAACCGGGCGGTTGCCCTTCTTGCGCAGCGGTCGCTGGATTCCCGCCTGCGCGGGAATGACGAGGGAATGGGCTGATAGGGGTGGAACTTGCCACGCGCCCCGTCCAAACGCCTAGCGGAACTTCTCCAGCAGCAGATACCAGCGCATGCCGAGCATGAGCAGCGGGTTGCCCAGCAGGTCGCCCAGGGGCAGGCGCACGGGCTTGAGCGCGGCGAACACGTCGAAGCGTTCCATGGTGCCGGCGATGGCTTCGGCCATGACTTCGGCCACGACGTGGCTGGTGGCGACGCCGTGGCCGGAATAGCCCTGCGCGTACCACACGTTGTCGGTCAGCTTGCCCAGTTGCGGGGCGCGGTTGATCACGATGCCCATGGCGCAGGACCAGGCGTGGTCGATCTTCACGCCCTTGAGGCGCGGGAACGTGGCCTCGATCGCCGGGCGCAGTTCCTCGGCAAAGGAGCGCGATTCGCGGCCCGAGTAGTTGGCGCCGCCGCCGAACAGCAGGCGCCCGTCGGCGGTGAGGCGATAGTAATCGAGCACGAAGCGGCAATCGTAGACGGCCAGGTCGTGCGGGTTGATCGCGTGCGCCGCTTCGCCCAGCGGTTCGGTGGTGACGATGCCGCCCACCGCCGGAAAGATCATGCCCGACAGCCGCTTGCGCTCCAGCTTGTGAGTGACGTCACCCGCGATCATCACCTGGTTGGCGGTGACGCGGCCCTGGGCCGTGACCACTTGCGGGCGCGGGCCGTGGACCACATCGAGGACCGGGGAGCCCTCGAAGATCCGCACGCCCAGCCGCTCGGCTGCCTGCGCTTCCCCCAGGCACAGCTTGAGGGGGTGGAGGTGCATGTTGCGGCTGTTGAGCAGGCCCCCGCAATAGAGCGGGCTTTCCAGGTGATCGCGCATGCCGGCGGCATCGAGCAGCACGACATCGTCGCCCATGCCGCGCGCGCAGCCTTGCGCAAAGGTGTCTTCCAGTTCGGCCATGTGCGACGGCTTCATCGCGGCGTGGATGTGGCCGTGCTTGAGGTCGCAGTCGATGCCGTGGCGGGCGACGCGCGCGGCGATCACGTCCTGGCCGTGCCAGCGCAGCCACCAGATGAAGTCATCGAGTTCCGCGCCCAGGCGGCGTTTCCACTGCCTGCGCAGTTCGCCTTCGCCCGACAGGCTGCCGGTGACCTGGCCACCGTTGCGCCCGCTCTGGCCCCAGCCGACGCGGTTGGCTTCCACCAGCACCACCGAAAAGCCCCGCTCGGCCAGTTCCAGCGCGGTGTTCACGCCGGTGAAGCCACCGCCAATGACGACTACGTCCGCGCTGTGATCACCTTGCAGCACCGGCCAAGCCACGTCGTTGGCCAGACTGGCGGAATAGTAGGTATGCGGGCGGGCAATGGTGGGATCGGTGACCATGGCCGATCTTTGCAAAGATCGATCACAGATCAAGCAAAACCGTGCGGTTTTTACCGCAGGCATTGACCAGGCCCCGCGCCCCTGCCATCGGCTGCGCCCCATGACGGCACACAAACCCGGCGATCCGACCACGCTCAACCGACTCTACGGCCGCGCCAAGGGCAAGCCCCTGCGCCAGGGGCAGCAAGCCCTGGTCGATACCCTGTTGCCGCGGATCGCGGTGCCGACAGAAGGGCCGGTTACCGCCAAGGCCCTGTTTGGCCACGATTGCCCGCTGCATTTCGAGATCGGCTTTGGCGGCGGCGAACACATGGCCTATCGTGCCGATCTCTTGCCTGATCACGGCTTTATCGGCGCCGAACCGTTTCTCAATGGCGTGGCCCAGGCGCTGACCCATGTGGACGGCGACAATGGCGCCCACCCGCCGCTGGGCAATGTGCGCATCTACCACGGCGATGCACTGGAAGTGCTGGAGCGGGTGCCCGATGGCACGCTGTCGTTCCTCTACCTGCTCCATCCCGATCCCTGGCCCAAGGCACGCCATGCCAAGCGGCGGATGATGAACGACGGGCCGGTGGACCTGTTCGCCCGCAAGCTGAAGCCCGGCGGGGAATTCCGCTTTGGCACCGATCACCCGATCTACCTGCGCCACGCGCTGATGGTGATGCGCCGCCACACCGACCAGTTCCAGTGGCTGGCGCAGGGGCCGCAGGATTTCCAGCAGCGGCCCGCCGGCTGGCCCGAAACCCGCTATGCCGCCAAGGCGCGGGCGCAGGGGCACGAGATCTGGTACTTCCGCTATCGCCGTAGCTGAGAAGGCCGGGCACCCTGCCGCGCCTTGGTGCAGTTTACCATAACGGCGCGGCGGGAGCCGTGCGCATGGGACGATTAATGGCGCGCTAACTATCGGGGCGTAGCTTTTGGCCATCGGCGGGCCAGATTTTGAACGGACGGGCCGGCCGCATCGGAGTGCGCCATGTCCCACAGCCAGACTGCCACCCAGCTGCTGAACGAACTGCGTGAATTCGCCAGTTTTCCCGCAGCGACCCAGCGCTATATCCGGCGCAGCCTGGATATCGGCCTGGGCCGGCGCGACGCGTTCCAGATCTGGGCGCGCACCCCGGCAGAGACGGCCGCGATCCGCACGCAATACGTGGTCTATCAAGATCTCAAACTGCTGCGCACGATGCTGCCCGAGGGGCCGGCGGCCGACGGCATCGAGCGCTTCATGGGCGCGTTGATCCGGCTTTCCGCGTTCGATCTGGGGCAGGATCGGCTCGATGGGTTTTCGGCCTATCGTTTCCTTTACGAGCGGCTGCTGAGCGCCGACGTGCGCCCCTGGCTGCCCGCGGCGTTCTGCGGCGCGGCGGCGCTGCCGCAGATCCGCCCGTTGCGGCGCAAGGACCTGCTGCAATCGATCAGCGAAGCGGCTGCCACGGCACCGGGCTGGTCCACTCGCGCGCCGACTTTCTTTCCCGAATTCGTGCCGCTGGAAGAGGCGGCCTAGGCCGCTTCGGGCCGGCGCGGCGCGGCAAAGGCGGCGGTGCCGGCCAGCGCCGTGACGATCAGGGCAATCGCCAGCCATTGGCCGGGGGTGAGCCGCTCACCCAGCAGCACCCAGCCGGTTAGCGCGGCGATCGCTGGCGCGGCGCTGAGCAGCATGCCGAAGACGTGCGCGGGCAGGCGCCGCATCGCCCCGATTTCAAGACCATAAGGCAACGCGCTGGACAGGACGGCAATGGCCAGGCCCATGCCGAGCACGTGGGGCGCGAAGAGCTTTGCCCCACCCACCGCGATGCCGAGTGGCGGCACCACGATCATCGCGGCCACGGCCATGCCCCAGGCCACCGCATCGCTGCCCAGGCTGGCCGCCACGCGCCGCCCAAGCAGGATATAGCTGGCCCAGCATGCCGCGGCGGCAGCCGCAAGCAGCACCCCGCGCGGATCGAGTGCCTCGTGTGGGGCCAGGCTGGGCCAGGGCATCAGCAGTGCCAGCCCACCCGCCGCACAGGCCAGCCACACGAAATCGCGCGGATGGCGCGAGGCGGCGAGCACGATGGCCAGGGGCCCCATCACTTCGATGCCCACGGCAATGCCGATGGGGATATGGGAAAAGGCCTGGTAAATGAGGAAATTCATGACGCCCAGGATCGCGCCATAGCCGGCAAGACCGGCCCAGAGCGCGCGCGGCACCGGCCGCCGCCAGGGCCGCCGCCATGCCAGCAGCACCAGCGCCGCCAGGCTAACCCGCAGCAGCGTGGTGCCGCCGGCACCCACCAGCGGAAAGAGTTGCTTGGCAAAGCCGGCGCCCAGATTGCCCGAGACTTGCGCGGCGAGCGTGGCGCAGACGCCGATCAGGGTGGTGTGCTGGGCAGAGCGGGGCATCCGCCTGCCTTAGCGCGTCGATCAAGCCTTGTAGAGGGCGTCGAGCCGGGGGCCGTAGCGTTCGCGGATCTTGTGGCGGCGGATCTTGAGCGAGGGCGTGAGTTCCTCGTTGGCAATGGCAAAGGGTTCATCGGCCAAGGTGAACTGGCGCACCTTTTCGATGACGGAAAGATCGCGGTTCACGCGGTCCACCGCCTCGCGCACGGCGCTGCGGAAGGCAGGCAGGTCCGCCAGCCGCGCCAGGTCGTGCGGTGCGTCGTTTTCCACCGACCACTGCATTGCCCATTCCGCGTCGGGCACGATGAGGCCGACGACATAGGGCCGCTTGTCGCCTGAAACCATGGCCTGGGCGATTTCGGGCTGCAGCGTGAGCATGCCCTCGATCTTTTGCGGAGAGACATTGTCGCCCTTGTCGTTGACGATCATGTCTTTCTTGCGGTCGGTGATCTTGATGCGGCCCTGCGCGTCGATATGGCCGATATCGCCGGTGTGCAGCCAGCCATCCTGGATGGCGCGCGCGGTTTCGGCATCGTTGTGCCAATAGCCGTGCATGACCAGCTCGCCACGCACGAGGATTTCACCATCGGGGGCGATGCGGACGTCCACACCGCACAGCGGCGGGCCGACGGTATCCATGCGGATGCCGGCGGCCGGGCGGTTGCAGGCGATCACCGGGCCGGCTTCGGTCTGGCCATAGCCTTGCAGCATGGTCAGCCCCATGGCTTCGAAGAACAGGCCCACTTCTGGGTTGAGCGGCGCGCCGCCCGAAACCAGCGCTTTCATCCGTCCGCCGAACCGCGCGCGCACCTTGGGGCGCAAGGTGCGCTCGATCAGCAGATTGAGCGGACGATCGATCAGGCGCATGTGCCCGGTTTCCTGGCGGTGGCTGGCAATGGCAAGCGCTCGGTCCATCAGCCAGCTGGCCAGGCGGCCCTGCTTTTCGACCTGCTTGATGATCCGTGCGCGCAGCACTTCGAACAGGCGCGGCACCACCACCATGATCGTGGGGCGCACTTCCTCGATATTGGCGGCCAGCTTTTCCAGCCCCTCGGCATAGGCGATGCGCGCGCCCACCCCGATCGGCAGCCATTGCCCGCCGGTGTGCTCGTAAGCGTGGCTCAGCGGCAGGAACGAAAGGAACTGGTCGTCGCCCAGGTGGAAATCCTCGGCCAGGATCTGCGCGGCGCCAGCGACGTTGGCAAGGATCGCACCGTGGTGCTGGCGCACGCCGCGCGGGGCGCCGCCGGTGCCGCTGGTATAGATGATGCACGCCAGGTCCTGCCGCCCGATCGTGGCCAGGCGCTGCGTCACTGCGGCACGCGCAGCGGCGGCATCGCCCTGCACCAGGCTGTCCCATTCGTGGAAGTGCAGCGTGCCCGATTGCTGCTGGCGCAGCGGCTCGATCGCGATCACGTGTTCGGCGCAAGGCGCAGTGAGCGCGGCGGCCAGCAGCGGCTGGGCCAGCTTGGCATTCGACACGATGATCGCCCGCGCGCCGGAATTTTCCAGGATGTGCAAGTGATCGCGCTGGGTGTTGGTGGTGTAGGTGGGCACGGTCACCAGGCCCGCAGCCATGATCGCGATATCGGCCATGCACCATTCGGGCCGGTTTTCCGACACCAGCATGACCCGGTCGCCGGGATTGAGGCCCAGCGCGCGCAAGGCTTGCGCCAGCAGGCACACCTGATCGGCCACTTCGCGCCACGACTGCGCAACCCACGCACCCTGGCGCTTGGCCGATAGGAACGGGGCATCGCCATGTTGCGCGGCGCGGGCCAGGAACAGGCTGACCAGGTTGGGCGTTTCACCCAGCTGCGCCACCAGGCTTGCGGCTTGCAGGCTGGCGGCTTGGATTTCAGGCACGGACACGCGAACTCTCCCACCTGGCCCACACCGGGGCCAGTTCCCAAAACGGATAGCTAGGCTGCGTGTTCCGCTACGGCAAGCGTGCTTTGGTGGATGTCACCCGGCTGCCATGGGGCAGCCGGGTTGGCACGATCATTGGGCGATCGCGGCGCCTTCGCTGCGCGGATCGGCGGCGCCCAGCCAGCGGTTGCCGACGCGCTCGATCGCGTTGGCCTTGAGCGGCATCTTGCAGGCCTGGGCCTGGGCGTGGCCCATGGCGACAAGCGTGGGGATCATCGTTTCCAGGCGGCTGCCCTGTTCCACGCAAACCCGCTCGCCCGGTGCGAACAGCACGGGCAGGGCGAGGGCCTGTTGCGCGGTCAGATGCCAATCGAGCACGCCGATCAGCGCGCGGATCACCTGGGCGGGGATCGTGGCCCCGCCAGCGGCGCCCACCACCAGCCGCACCTGCCCGTCCGGGCCATAGACCACCGTGGGCGACATCGAGCTGCGCGGTCGCTTGCCACCTTCCACGCGATTGGCCGTGGGCTGGCCATCGTGCATGGGATCGAGGTTGAAATCGGTCAGTTCGTTGTTGAGGAAATAGCCATTGGCCATCAACCCGGAACCGAACGCGCTTTCCACCGTGGACGTGTAGCTGGCGACATTGCCCCAGCGATCCACCGTGACGAAATGCGACGTGCCGAATTCGGGCTGCGCGCGCGCCGGGGCGAGCGCAGTCTTGACGCCGGCTGGCACCCCGGCGGTGACGCGGGGCAGGGCGGTCTGTGCCGAAATCAGCTGCGAACGCTGGGCCAGATAGGCCGGATCGGTGAGGCCGGCCACCGGCACGCTGACGAAATCGGGATCGGCCAGGTACTGGTCGCGGTCGGCATAGGCAAGGCGCTCGCTTTCGGCGAGGAGATGCCAGGCCACCGGGCTATCGGGGCCCAGCGCGGTCAGATCGAACCGTTCGAGCTGGCCCAGCGTGGCCAGTACGGTGGTGGCGCCCGAAGAGGGCGGCCCCATCGAGCAGATGCGATACTGGCGATACTTGCCGCATACAGCCGGGCGTGGAACGGCCTTGAACGCGGCAAGGTCTGCCGTGGTCAAAGGCGCCGGGTTGACCGGGGCCGTGCCGACCTTGGTGGCGATGGCCTGAGCATTGGCGCCGCTGTAGAACCAGTCTGCGCCACGGGCGGCCAGGGCTTCGAGCGTATCGGCGAGGGCCGGATTGCGCACCACCGTGCCGACCGGCAACGGCCGGCCATCGGCGCCGTAGAACAGCGCGCGGCCGGCAGGATCGAGGCCGGCGATCTCGGGGCTGTCGGACAAGGCGCGATAGAGGCGCGGGGTGATGGCAAAGCCATCGCGCGCCAGCTTGATCGCCGGGGCAAACAGCATGCGCCATGCGAGCTTGCCGTGTTCGGCGTGCGCCAAGGCGGCAAGCCGCAGCGAGCCGGGCACGCCCACGCTGCGCCCGCCAGGCCGCGCCTGGGGAAAGGCCATGGGCTGGCCATCCTTGAAGAACCACTGCGGGGTGGCGGCGGCAGGCGCCTTTTCGCGGCCATCGACCGTATCCACCTGGCCGGCGGCATCGGCCATCACCAGGAAGCCGCCGCCGCCAATGCCCGAGCTTTGCGGTTCCACCACGGTCAGCGCCAGCATCGTCGCGAGCGCGGCATCGGTGGCCGAACCACCCTGGCGCAGCATCTGCGCCCCGGCATCGGCCGCGCGCGCATCGGCGGCGGAAACCAGGCCCTGCCGGCCCACATCCGCCCCATCGAGACGGCCAGGCGCCAGGGCCGACGCTTGCGGCGGCACCGATGCCGGCGCGGAGGCCGCGCCCGGCATGGTCTGGCAGGCGCCAAGGCCAAGGGTGGAAAGGACCGCCAGCGAGGCAGTGGCAAACGGGGGGAGGCGACGCAGGTTCATGACCTTGTTCGCTATTGCGTCCCGACGGCCTCTGCAATGCTTGTCATGCCGGCGGCACGCACGCGGCGGGCGAGACCGGTGACGATATTCTGCGCGAGCTTGGGCCCGTGGAAGACCATGGCGCTATAGAGCTGGATCAGGCTGGCACCGGCGCAGATGCGCTGCCAGGCGTCTTCGGCGCTGGCAATGCCGCCCACGCCGATCAGCGGGATGGCCCCGCCGGTGGCGCTGCGGAAGGCGCGCAGCATGTCGAGCGCCATGGGCGCCAGCGGCTTGCCCGAAAGCCCGCCGGTTTCGGCCGCCAATGGCGAGCGCAGGCCGGCCGGGCGGGTGATCGTGGTGTTGGTCACGATCAGCGCATCGAGCCGCTTGTCGAGCGCGATCCGACAGATCGCATCGATGTCCGAGGTTTGCAGATCGGGCGCCAGCTTGAGAAAGATCGGTGTCTTGTGTGGGCCGCGGGCAGCGATCACGGCATCGAGCAGGTCGCCCAGCGCACTTTCATCCTGCAAGGCGCGCAGCCCCGGCGTGTTGGGCGAACTGATGTTGACGGTGAGATAGGTGGCCAGGGGCGCCGTGATCCGCGTCATTTCCGCGTAATCGGCCACGCGATCGGGCGAATCCTTGTTGGCGCCGATGTTGACACCCAGAATGCCGGGGCGGCCCAGGCGCTGGGTCAGCCGGCGGCCCACCACTTCGGCGCCATCGTTGTTGAAGCCCATGCGGTTGATCACCGCCTCGTCCTCGATCAGGCGGAACAGGCGCGGGCGCGCGTTGCCGGCCTGCGGGCGCGGGGTAACCGTTCCGATTTCGACCGATCCGAAACCCAGGCCGAACAGCGCGTCGGGCACTTGGGCGTTCTTGTCGAAACCGGGCGCCAGGCCCACGGGATTGGGGAACACGATGCCGGCCACGCGCTGGGCCAGGGCCGGTTCCGGCGCGGCGCGGCCGCCCAGCGGCGAGAGCGCCAGCGCGCGCAGCGTCAGGGTGTGGGCGGTTTCGGCCGGCAAACGAAAAAGCAAAGGACGTGCAAGACGATAGAGCATACCGGGCCATGCGTTGGGAGCGATCGGGGCAAGGGCTTTCCCTATTGCGGCCCGGGGGCGCGTCGCCAAGTCGCAAAACGCCGTCCAAGTGGATTAATGTCGCGCTGCGCTGCGAAAACCTTTCCGCTGTGGCGCGGATGCCACCGATTTTGTCGAATCCATACAATCCGGGAATCAGCCTATCGCCTAGTTCCGCATTGCGACCCGAAGGGCTCGGTGCAGCGATGTATCGAGTTCTCCACTTCACGGCGGCTTGGCCCTTGGGCTGGGTCGCCGTTTTTTCATCCATTCTCGAAGTATCGGCCACTTTGCCTTGACATGACAGTGGCCTGGGTGATCGCTGCTGCCGATGGGGCTTCGCAAAAGATCACAGCACGACTTGGTGCAAAATGGGCCTGTGCAGGATCGCTCCGCGCCAGATCGGCACGGGACCGGTCAGGCATGAATGGGGGCTGGTCCATCCCGCAACCGGGCGACATGGCCGGGTTTGACGGGGCCCGGTTCGACATGGCCTATCAACCCGCGCCGCCAGACCTGGCCCGCTACGTGACCATGTTTTTCGAGATGCGGTCCCACGCTGCCCATCTGGTCGCCGCGCAGCCGGCCGGCCCTGGCGTGCTGGTCTTTTTCCTGCGTGGCGCGGGCACGTTGCACACCGTGGGTGGCGCGGCGGACGCCAGTTGCCGGGCCAGCCTGCTGACCCCACTTTCGGCAGCGGCGCGGATCGAGATGGCCGGGCCCTGGCATCTGTTCGGCGCGTCGTTGTCCCCGCTTGGCTGGGCGGCGTTGACCGGCGGCCTCTCGGCGGCCGAGCACGGCAACCGCCTGCGCGAGGCCGGCAGCTTGCTGGGCAGCCCGGTACGCCGCCTGGGCGAAGACTTGGCCCAGGCCCACGGCGTGCAGCCACTGACGCTGGCCGAGATGGTGGCGCGCAGCGCGCCGGTGCTGCGCGCGCGGCTGCACGCCTTGCCCGATGCGCATGTGCGCCTGGTCGAAGCAGTGCTGGCCTGGCTGGGCCGCACGATGTCACCGGTGCTGGATGATCTCTATGGCGGTGCGTTCTATTCGCCGCGCCAGTTGCAACGCCTGGTCGATCGCTATTTCGGATTGCCGCCCAAGCAGCTTGCCCGCCAATATCGTGCCCTGCGCGCGGCGGCCCTGCTCAGCGATCCGGCGATCACGCCGCAGCGGGCAGCGGCCGTGGCCGACCATTTCTATGACCAGTCCCACATGATCCGCGAAGTGCGGCTGTTCACCGGGCATACGCCGGCGCGGCTGGCCGGGGCACACCTGTCGGTGCTTTCGGCGATGCTGGCGATGCGCAACCTGGGCACGCTCGATCCGCCGCTGCGCCGGCGGATCAGGGACTGGGGCGGCTGACCGCCTGGCTCACGCCAGGGTGTGGGCCCCCAGATCGGCCAGGGTGCGCGCGCCGGTAAGTGCCATGGTCACGCGCATGTCGCGTCCGATCAGGTCGAGCAACTGGCCGACGCCGGCTTCACCCCGCGCGGCCAGGGCATAGATGAACGCGCGGCCCAGCATCACCGCGTCGGCACCGCTGGCGATCATGCGCACCACGTCGAGCCCGGTGCGCACGCCTGAATCGGCCAGGATGCGCAAATCGCCTTTCACCGCGTCGGCAATGCGCGGCAGGGCCGCCACCGATGACAGCGTGCCGTCCAACTGGCGGCCGCCATGGTTGGACACGACGAGGCCATCGGCGCCAAAGCGCACCGCATCGCGCGCATCATCGGGTTCGAGAATGCCCTTCACCACCATCGGCCCGTCCCAGAAGGCGCGAATCCATTCCAGGTCCTTCCACCCGATGGCCGGATCGAAATTGGCGCCCAGCCAGCCGATGTAATCGCCCAGCGCCATGGGTTTGCCCATGTAGCGCGAGATATTGCCCAGGTCGTGCGGTCGCCCACGCAGGCCCACGTCCCAGGCCCAGGCCGGATGGGTCATGGCCTGGACCATGCGGCGCAAGGGCGCCCGCGCGCCCGACATGCCCGAATGCGCATCGCGATAGCGCGAGCCGGGCAGCGGCATATCGACCGTGAACACCAGCGTCTTGATGCCGGCCGCCTTGGCGCGTTCCAGCACGGCGCGCATGAAGCCGCGGTCTTTGAGCACATAGAGCTGGAACCAGATCGGCCGGGGGCACTGCGCCTGCACTTCTTCCAGCGGACAGACCGACACGGTGGAAAGCGTGAACGGCACGCCATGGGCGGCCGCGGCGCGCGCGGCCTGCACTTCGCCGCGCCGCGCATACATGCCGGTAAGGCCCACCGGCGCCAGCACTACCGGCAGGGCCATGTCTTCGCCAAACAGCGTGGTTGCGGTGGACAGCCCGGCCACGTCGCGCAGCACGTTCTGGCGGACGGACAGCGCCTGGAGATCGGCCTCGTTCCGGCGCAGCGTGGTTTCCGCGCCCGATCCACCATCGATATAGTGGAACAGGAAAGGCGGCAGGCGCCGCTGCGCCGCGGCCCGGAAATCGGTGGGTGCGGAAATGATCATCTGGCCATCCATCGCTCGTCGTTGCGCCGGGCCTATCACGGCCGGGAACGAAAAGGGAGAGGGCATCAAGCGATCATGATCGCTTTTGATCGAATGCAATCAAAAAAGGGGGAGGCATATAGCCTCCCCCTTCGTTGCGCCCCCTGTTTCCCGCGTCAAAGCTGGAAATCGGACGCCTGAAGATTGACCAGCCCATCGAGCCGGATCCAGAAGTCCGACACCCCATCGCCATTGGTATCGCCCTGAACATAGGTGTTGCCCGAAACCTGGGTGAAGCGCAGTTCGCCGGCCACGTGGTGGAACGTGCTGGTGCCGATCCATGCAAAGGCATCGTCGCCCACCGTGTTGCTGTTGGCGTCCACCCCGATCAACGACACCAGATCCCTCGATCCATGCGAGAAATCGGTGATCCGATCGGCGGTGGAAGCGGTGTTGCCGCCGAAATCGCCATCGCGGAAGATGAACTTGTCGGCCCCCGCGCCGCCGGTCAGCACGTCGCGCCCGGCGCCGCCGATCAGGCGATCGTTGCCCGCCCCGCCGTCCAGGGTGTTGCGGCCGGCGTTGCCGGTAATGACGTTGGCGCCACTGTTGCCGGTCACCAGCAGGTTCTTGCTGCCGCTGAGCGTCACGTTGTCGACATCGGCGGCCATGGTGAAGCTGTGGTTGGAGGCCACGGTCACCACGTCGGACAGGGCAAAGCTGATCCCGCCCAGCGCCTCGTACTTGACGGCGTTGATCGTGATCCCGGTGGTGGCGTCGATCGCCGTGATGCCCGAGCCGGCGAGGCCGCCGATGGTATCGGCACTGAGCGCGGCGATCGCCGCCCCGGTATCGACCAGCGTGATCGGCGCGCTGCTCGAAAGCTGGACATTGCCGAGTTCGGCCGCCTGGGCCGCGCTCAATTGCAGGGCCCCGCCCGACACTTCCACATTGTCCACGCCCGATGCGCTCATCGCGGCATAGACCGACGGCGATAGCGCGGCCAGATCGGCCGCCGTGGCGATGATCGTCACGTCATCGGCGCTGGTCAGCGTGATCGCGCCCAGCGCCACGAACTGGGCCAGCGACAGCACCAGGGCGTCGTCGGTGGCATCGAGCGCGGTGATGCCGCGCTCGGCCAGATCGGCAAAGTCGTATGTCGAAAGGCCGCCCAGCGTGGCACCGCTTTCGGCCAGCACCACATTGCCGCCCACGAAGGGGAATTCGTTGTAGCGCGCCAGATCGGCCAGGCCGAGCGACAGCGTGCCCTGGGTGACGGCAATGGCGTCGATGCCATGCAGCCCCAGCAGCGCGCGGGTTTCATTGTTGAGATCGGCCGCCTGCTGCGCGGTGAGATCGACCACGGCCAGATCGTTGCCCGCGACATAGATCGATCCCATGACATCGAGTTGATCGAGCGTGAGATGGACAACGCCATCGGTGGCATCGATCATGCCCACCCCGCCACTGGCCAGGGCGGCCAGCGCTTCGGGTGCAAGGGCCGCGATGACCGCGCCTTCGTCGGTCAGGCTCAGGCCGTCCCCGGCTTCGATTTCCACCGCGCCGAGCGCGGCGAACTGGGCGACCGAAAGCGCCAGGGCGCCCGATACGTGCACCACATCGATCCCTGCTTCGGCCAGGAACGCCAGTTCCTCGGGCGAGGCGTCAGCGATCTCGTCGGCGACGACTGCCAGGCGCGCGACGATTTCGGGATCGAGCGCCAGGCCTTCCACGGCCAGATTGGCCAGCGTGGCCAGGTCGACGGTCAGCGACGGGGCCAGCGCGGTGACCATGTCCACCCCGGCGGCGACCAGCGTGGCGATATCGTCGGTGGTAAGCGTGGCCAGGGTATCGCCGTTGAACCACACCTTCACCGTGTCCTGCGCGGTAAGGGCCACTTCATCGAGCAACAGGAACTGGTCATAGGACAGGACCAGCACATCGTCGCTTGCATCGAAGCGAGTGACGCCGCTGTCACCCAGCGCGGCCAGGGCATCGTTGCCGAACTGGGCCAGCGCCGCGCCGCTGTCTGCCACGACCACATGGCTGCCTTGCGTGAAGCCGATCACGTTTTCGCGAAAGCTTGCCCAGGTATCGAGAGATAGCGTCAGGGCGCCGTCGGTGGCGTCGATCAGCACCACTTTGCGCGCGGCCAGCGCGTCGATCTCGGCGCTGGTCAGGGCGGCAAGGTGGGCACCGGTATCGGCGATCTCGATATAATCGTCGGCGCCGACGGCGATGCCCTCGATCGCGGCAAGCTGGGCCAGCGACAGCGTGAAGGAATTGTCGGTGGCATCGAGACGCACGATCGGCAGCGAATGGAAATCTGCCGGGTATTCGGCCAGGTAATCGGTGATGACGGCACCGCTGTCGACCAGCGTGAGGCGTGCCTGCGCATCCCAGGCCAAGCCGGACAATTCATCGGCCTTGAGCACCGACAGGCTCAGGTCGTGGTCGGTCACGGCGATGCCGGTCAGGCCCATGTCGCGTAGCAGGGCGATATCGTTGTCGGACATGCCGGCGATCGTGGCGCTATCGGCCGCGAGCGTGACAGTGGTCTCGGCGGCAAAATGCACCCCGTCGAGCGCAAGCAACTGGCCCAGCGATAGCGTTGCCGCCCCGTTCGACAGGGCGATGAGGTCAATGCCGCGCGCAACCAGGTCGGCAAGGTTCGAGGTCGATAGCGCCGCCAGCGCGGTGCCCGTGGCCTCCAGCGTCACCGTATCGTTTGCCGTCAGCGCCGCGGTGTCCAGCGCGGCCAGTTGCGCCAGGTTCAGCGCCAGCGCATCGTCGGTGGCATCGATGCGATCCACGCCGCTTGCGACGAGGCCTGCCAGGTCAGCGGCCGAAAGGGCGCCGAGCGCCGCGCCACTGGCCGCCACGACCACCGGCTGGCCATCGCCCAGCACCACGTCACCCAGGGCCTGCGCCTGTTCCAGCGACAGCGTCAGCTGGGCATCGCTGGCCTCGATCGCGGTAAAGCCTTCGCTGCCCAGCGCAGCGATCTGCGCCACGGATAGCGCGGCCAGGGCTTCAGCCGAATCGAGCAGCACGACCCCGTCAGCATCGGCCAGCGTGACGCCAGCCGCGTGCAGGGTGGCCCACTGGTCCACGTCCAGCCACAGCGTGCCGTCGAAGGCATCGATATGGGTGACGCCCAGATCGACCAGGTCGGCAAGCTGGGCAGGGGTGCGATTGGCAATGAGGTCGGCCGCTTCTTCCACCGCGAGGTCCGCGGCCGCGATGGTGAGGCTGCCCAGAGCGTCTGCCTGATCGAGCGTGATCGTGGCGCTCTGGTTGCCCAGGTCGAGCACGTCGACACCCAGGCTGGCAAGCGCCTGCAGGTCGGCAGGCGCCAAGTCTGCCAACTGCACGGGGGTGAGCACGAGCGAAACCGTATCGGCGGGGGTCAGCGCAATCCCGCCAAGTGCGTTGAGCTGCGCAAGATCGAGCGAAAGGACGCCGCCCGCGCCGGCCAGCGCGTCGATGCCATGGGTGGCGAGATAGGCGAGGTCGACGGTGCCGAGCGATGCCATGTCTTGCGCGGAAACCGACAGGATCACATCGCTGTCGGCCGTCAACGTGGCGCCGTCGTCGATCGCGCCGAACGTGTCGAGCGTCAGGACCAGCACGCCCTGCGTGACGTCGACCGAAACCACGCCGCTGGCAACACTGTCGAGCCAGGCCTGCGCGCTCAGCGCGGAGAGCACTTCGCCACTGTCGGCCAGGATGATGCCATCGGGCGCAGCCAGGATCAGGTCCGCCACGGCGTTGAACTGGGCGAGGCTGAAGGTCACGGCCCCGTCCGTCACGCTCAGCCGTGCCACGCCCTCGTCGATCATCGCGGCGATGTCGCTGGTGCTCAGCGCGCCGATCTGCTCCGCGCTGCCCTGCACGGTCACCGTGTCGTCGGCGGCCAGGGCCAGGTTGCCCAGCGCAAAGAACTGGTCGACCTGCAGCGTCAGCGTGTTGTTGGTGGCGTCGATGCGGTTGACACCGATGGCGTTGAGCGTGTCGAGATCCGCCGTGGACAGACCGCCGATCGTGGCGCCGGTATCGGCCAGGATGAACGTGGTGCTGCCATCGACCGCCACGCCATCGAGCGCCTCGATCTGTGCCAGGTTGAGCGCGAGGGTACCATCGGTGGCAAGCAGGACGTCGATCCCGGCCACCTTGAGGTCAGCAATGTCGTTGGCGGCGAGCGCGGCGAGATGGGCGCCGGTATCGGCCAGCGTGACGCTGTCTTGCGCCAGGAGCGTGACCGTGCCCAACGCCTGGAACTGCGCCACCGTCAGGACCGGCGCTGCGTCACTGGTGGTGAGGGTATCGATCCCGTAGTCGGCCAGCTGGGATAAATCCTGGGCCGAGAGATCGGCGAGTTCGGCTGGCGTGAGGCGGACGATCGCCACCGTGCCATCGGCGATATGGGTGTTGCCCAGGGCCAGAACCTGCTCCAGCGACCAGACCAGTGGCCCATCGGTGGCAGCAATGCTGATCACTCCCCGCGCCGCGATCAGGCTGATATCCTCGGCCGAGAGCGCATGCAGGGCTTGCGCACTATCGGCGATCGAGACGGCATCGCCGTTGGCGAAGGCCAGCAGTTGGCTGGCCACGAACTGCGCATGATCGAGCACCAGCACATCGTCGGTGGCGTCGAGCACCACGTTGCCCTTGTCGGCGATTGCGGCCAGCTGGCTGGGCGTGAGCGCTGCCAGGGCGGCGCCACTGTCGGCCACGGTCAGCACGTCGCTGCCAAAGCCGAGCGTGCCCATGGCGAGCACTTTGGCGACATCGAGCGTGATGGCGTTGCCCGTCACGTCCACCGCGGTCGTGCCGAGCGCTGCCAGGGCGGCCCATTGCGTCGTATCGAGATTTTCCAGCGCGGCGGCGCTGTCGATCACGATGCCGCCCTGCGCAAGGGTGGCGCCGGTCAAGGCCAGGGCCTGCGCCGCACTCAGTTCCAGAACGCCGCTGGTGGCCGCAACCGCGTCCACGCCCATTGCGACAAGATCGGCCAGGTCGCTGGCAGACAGCGCTTCGATCGTGGCAGCGGCATCGGTCAGCGTGATGGTGTCGGACGGCGCCAGCGACAAGCCACCGAGCGCCTGGGCCTGTGCCACCGTAAGCGAGAGAACATGGTCGCTGGTGGACAGCGCATCGACGCCCAGTGCGGCCAGATCGGTAAAGTCCTGCGCGGTCAGCGCGGCAAACTCTGCGCCGGTGGCCACCACGGTGACCGTATCGCCGGCGGTCAGGGCCATGCTGCCAAGCGCCTGCACCTGGGCGAGCGAAAGGGCAAGTTCGTCGTCGCTGGCGTCGATCGCGTCGATCCCGCGTCCGGCCAATGCAGCAAGGGCAGCAGTGTCGAGGGCGGCGATATGGGCGCTGGTGTCGGCAAGGGTGACGGTGTCGCCGGCGGTAAGGGCCACGCCGGCCAGGGCATCGGCCTGTGCCACGGAAAGATGCAGCGCGTCGTCGCTGGCATTCACCGCGTCGATCCCGGCGGCAGCGAGCGCGGCCAGAGTCGCTGCAGAAAGCGCGGCGATATCAGCGCCGGCATCGTCCAGAGTCACCACGTCGTCGGCGATAAGGCCGATGGTGCCCAGCGCCTGGGCCTGCGCGGCAGAAAGCGAAAGCGCGTTGCTGTCGCTGTCGATCGTATTGATCCCGGCGGTGGCGAGCGCGGTGATCTCGTGGGCAGTGAGCGCCTCGATATGCGCGGCGGTATCGGCCAGGATCACGGTATCTGCCGCCGTCACGCTCACGGAACCAAGCGCTTGCGCCTGCAGCACGGTGAGCGGCAGGGCGCCGCCCGTGGCATGGACGGCATCGATGCCCAGCCCGGCCAGGGCGGCAATGTCGGCAGCGCTCAGCGCGGCGATGTTGGCACCGGTATCGGTCAGAGTCACCGTGTCGGCAGCGGCGAGGGCAAGGCCACCGAGCGCCTGGAATTGTGCCACGGTCAGCGAGAGAACGTGATCGCTGGTGGACAGCGCATCGACGCCAAGTGCCGCCAAGTCGGTGAAATCCTGCGCCGTGAGCGCGGCAAATTGTGCGCCACTGGCCTCTACCGTGACCAGGTCACCGGCGGTCAGCGCCAGCCCGCCAAGCCCTTGCGCCTGTTCGAGCGAGAGTGTGAGCGCATCGTCGGTGGCGTCGATCGTGGTGAAGCCGCGGGCAGCCAGTGCGGCAAAATCGGCCGTGGTCAGCGCAGCGATATGGGCGCCGCTGTCGGCCAGGGTGATGGTGTCGCTGCCCGAAATGGGCACGCTGACCAGGGCTTCCGCCTGGGCCACCGTGAGCGCGAGCGCATCGTCGCTGGCGTCCACCGCGTCGATCCCGGCGGTGACCAGCGCGGCGAGCGCCGTGGCCGACAGCGCGGCGATATGGGCGCCGGTATCGGCCAGCGTGACGGTGGTGGCCGGAGCCAGCGCGATCGAGCCCAGGGCCTGGGCTTCCGCCACGGTAAGCGCGAGCGCGCCGCCGGTGGCCGAAAGCGTATCGATCCCGGCGGTGGCGAGCGCGGCGATCTGGTTGGCGGTGAGCGCTTCGATATGGGCGGCCGTATCGTCCAGGGTCACGGTATCGGCAGCGGTCAGGCTGACTGCACCAAGCGCTTGCGCCTGGGCCACGGTGAGCGACAGCGTGCCGCCCGTGGCATGGATCGTATCGACGCCCAGCCCGGCCAGCGCGGCGATGTCGGCAGCGCTGAGTGCGGCGATGTGGGCGCCGGTATCGGCCAGGGTAATGGTGTCGGCCGCGGTGAGGGCAATGGTGTCGAGCGCCTGGACCTGCGCCACGGTGAGCGCGAGGACATTGTCGGCAGCGTCGAACTTGTCCACGCCCAATTGGGCCAGTGCATCGATCGTCGCGGCCGACAGCGCGGCGAGGGCGGTGCCCGCGTCGGCCAGGGTGACGACGTCGGCCCCGGTCAGGTCGGTACCGGCATTGTCCACCGCCAGGATCTGTTCCACGCTCAGCGCCAGGACATTGTCGAGGGCGTCGATCTGGGTGATGCCGCGCAGGTAGAAGTCTTCGAGCGCGGTGCCGCCCAGCGCCTCGATCGCGGCCGAGCTGTCGGTGAGCACGGCGGTGTGGTTGGTGAACCACAGCCCGGCGTCGACAACGGCCTGCGCCTGCGCCACGGAAAGCGCCGGCTGGCCATCGCTGGGCCCAAGCAGGTCCACCCCGGCTTGGCCGAGCGCGCCAATGTCGGACGCCGAGAGCGCGGCGATTTCTGCCATGGTCGCTGCGGCGATGACCGTGTTGGCCGGCGTCAGGGCCATGGTACCCAGTGCCGCGATCTGGTCCAGGGACAAGGTAAGGGCGCCGTCGGTGGCGTCGATCGTGTCGAACCCGGCGCTGGCGAGCTGGGCCAGTTCCGCCGGGGTCAGCGCGGCAAGGTTGGCGCCGGTGTCGGCCAGGGTGAGCGCGTCGGCACCGGTGAGGCTGACGCTGCCCAGCGCCCGTGCCTGCGCCACGCTCAGGCTCAGCGCATCGTCGGTGGCGTCGATCGCATCCACCCCGGCGCTGGCCAGGGTTGCCAGCGTTGCCGCGGAAAGCGCCGCGATATTGGCGCCGCTATCGGCGAGGGTGACGAGATCGCCACCGGTCAGTTCCACCGTGCCCAAGCCTTCGAACTGGGCCACGGTCAGGTGCAGCACGTTGTCGGTGGCGTCGATCTTGTCGATCCCGGCATCGGCCAGCGCGGCAAAGGCAGAACTGGACAGGGCGGCGATGTTGGCGCCGGTGTCGCCCAGCGTGATCACGTCGCCGGCGACCAGCTGCACCGTGCCGAGCGCCTGGTATTGCGCCACGCTCAGCGTCAGGACGTTGTCGGTGGCGTTGATCTTGTCAAAGCCCGAAGCGGCGAGGCCCGCGATCTGCGCCACGCTCAGCGCGCCGATGCTGGCCCCCGTTCCCGACAGGGTGAGCACGTCGTTGGCAGCCACGGTCACCGTGCCAAGCGCCTGGTATTGGGCGAGAGTCAGCGACAGGATATTGTTGCTCGCGTCGAGCTGGTCCACCCCGGCGGCGGCCAGCGCGGCGATGTCGGTGGCCGAAAGCGCAGACAGCGTGGTGCCCGTACCGGTCAGCGTGACGGTGTCGCTGCTGGTGAGCGCCACGGTGCCCAGCGACTGGTACTGCGCCACGGTCAGCGACAGGGCATTGTCGGAGGCGTCGATCTTGTCGATCCCGGCGTCGGCCAGGCTGGCAATGTCGGTGGCAGACAGCGCGGCGATGTGGGCGCCGGTATCGGCCAGCGTGATCACGTCGCCAGCCGCCAACGTGACATCGCCCAGCGCCTGGTACTGCGCCACGGTAAGCGAGAGGACGTTGTCCGTCGCGTTGATCTTGGCAATGCCGTTGGTGGCCAGATCGCCAAAATCGGCCGCGCTCAGGGCGGCGATATTGGCACCGGTATCGGCCAGCGTGTAGGTGTCGGCCGAGACATAGGGCTTGTTGGCATTGTAGGTCGACACGGTGACGTTGATGTTCGCCATTTCTTGACACCTCAGGGCGTTGAAAAGAACATGGCGCACCGTCCCCGCTCGCGCAAAAAAGGCCGCCAGGTATACCGGGCCGCCAGGCGGGATGCCGGGCAGCGCAATTTTTCACGAGGTTCGGCGGCTTTATGCAAAATTGATCGAATCGGCACAATATGGGATCAATTACGATGACTGCTAAGTATATTCACCAATACTGCTGGATTCGGTCCGCTGAACTTCATTCGCGTGCCGACATGCCGTGTTAACGGTGAATTTGTTTTCGGATCAGCTTAAGCACAAATACGCGGGGTGCAGTCGCAGGGCGCGCGCCTGCGCATGACGCCACAGCCCGGGCACTTGGCCCAAGCCCTTGTCTTGCCGATGAAAGGGGGAAATGGCGCACCCGACAGGATTCGAACCTGTGACCCCTGCCTTCGGAGGGCAGTACTCTATCCAGCTGAGCTACGGGTGCGTGAGGAGGCGCCCTAGCAGCGCGGGGCGGGGCTTGCCAGCGCTTTTTGCAGCGCTGGCGGGCGGGGCAAACACACGGCACAAAATTAGGAATCCGTTAACAGTCGCACCCTAGCCTTTCCGCATGGAACAGCCCCCCTTCCAGTCGTTCCGCCAGGCGGCGACAGGCCATGCCGCGCCGGGCCAGGCGCTGCCGGTCGGCGCGCCCGACGTGCTGGGTGCCGATCGCCTGGTCGCGCGGGCGCGGGCGGCGGGCACTTCGCCGCTCGACACGGTGTGGATCGCGCTGCACGAAGCGGCCCGCGCCGTGGCCATGCTTGCCGGGCGCGGACCCGAACCGCTGCGCCCCGATGTGCGAAACTTCCCGGCGATCATGCGCTCCACCGGTGGATGGCGGGCCGAGCGCGCGCGCCAGGGGATCGAGGATCTGGCCGCGATCCTGCAACCCGGGCTGCGCGCGCTGCTGGCCGCGCAGGGACGGACGCCGCCCGATGGGCTGCGCCGCGCCGCGCAAGTGCTGTGGCAGGAATTCGACACTGCCCGCGCCGCGCTGCTCGAATTGATCCCGCCGCTCAATCTCAAGCCGCAGCGATAGGCGGCACGGCTTTACCTGTTCGCATTATGTTCCTAATCTGGCGCCATGCCCGATTCGATTCTCGCCCCTTCCTCGCCCGTGCCACCTGTTGATGCGGCGGCCGTGCCGGCGCTGGCCGATGCCGCTGCGGTTGCGCGCGGGATTGCCCGGCTGTTTGCCCGCAACGATATCTGGTGCCTGGCGGAAATGCCGCTGCGCAATGGCCGCCGCGCCGATCTGATGGGCATCGATGGCAAGGGGCGGGTGGTGATCGTGGAAATCAAGGTCAGCCGCGCCGATCTGCTGGGCGATGCCAAGTGGCCGGAATACCTGGATCATTGCGATCGGTTCTATTGGGGGCTGGCGCCGCACCTGGATCGCGGCGTGCTTAACGACCCGGCTTTTCTGCCCGAAGCCTGCGGGATCATCGTGGCCGATGGTTATGACGCGGAAATCCTGCGGCCCGCGCCGAGCCTGCCGCTGGCGGCCGCGCGTCGCAAGGTGGAGGTGGAGCGGCTGGCGCGCGCCGCGCTGCGCCGCCAGGTGGTGGCCGCTGATCCGGCCTGCGCCACCTGGGCGATCGATTACTGATCCGCGCGCCCAGCGGCCCTGGGTTGACGATCCTGTGCTGACGCGCGCAGCACTTTGGACACCAGCGCCTGGGATACCGAAAGCACGCGCGCCGTCTCGGTCTGGGTCAGGCCGCGGGCCGCCAGGGCGACGATGGACGCATCGCGCGCCGCTCGCGCCGCCGCGCCACGCCCGGCCAATGCCGCGGGCGCTTCGGGCGCATCGGCAACCGGTTCGGGCAGAGTGAGGCCGGGGCCGATGATGTCCCGCGTGGCCGTACGGCCATCGGCGGCGCTGGTGGCGAGGCGCGCCAGGCCGGCGATCTTGTCGATCGACAGGGTGCAGCGGGCCACGGCCGAATCCCCCATGGCCTGGCCCAGCAGGGCCATTACTGCTCCGGCAAAACCTTCATCGGCGGCTTTTTCCGCCTGACGCTTGCGCTTTTTGCCCATTACCGGCCTCTTTCGGCGTCAGAAATGATAGGGAGTTTATTCGTAATAGCATGAGTATCACGAATAGACCTGCCGGCAAGCGCTAGATATCGAAATCCAGCGGCTGTGTCTCGGCAAGGCACAAGTCGTCGCTGGCCAGTTTCAGCGTCAGGCAGGCACGGGTGCCCGGTCGCGCTTTGCCTTGATGGGCCGCGCCGTGCACCAGCTTTGCCCCGCGCGACCGCGTGAGCGCGTCGATCAGCCGCGTGCCAAGGCCGGTGCCCTGGACAGCGCCGTCGGCGGGCATGCCCTGGCCGTCGTCTTCCACGCACAGCGTCAGGTGCGGCGCGGCATCGTCTTCGGCGGGCGCCACGTGCAGGGTAACGCGCACTTCGCCTTCCTCATCGGCCGGATAGGCGTATTTGCAGGCATTGCCGACCAGTTCGTTGGTCGCCAGGCCGATGGTCACGGCCAGATCGGTCTTGAGCCGCACCGGATCGGCGTGCACGGTTACCGTGCGCGGCCGCTGGGCGGACCAGGCATCGCCCATGTCGGACGCCAGGGCCGCGAGATATTCGTCGATCGCCACGAATTCCACGTCGTTGGTGGTATAGAGGCGGCGGTTGACCTGGGCGATCGTGGCAATGCGTTGGTGGGCGCGGTGCAGCGCGTCGCGCGCGGCCTCGTTGTCCACGCTGCGCGCCTGCATCGAAACGAACGCCATGACCATCTGCAGGTTGTTGGCCACGCGGTGGTTCACTTCGCGCAGCAGCGTTTCCAGCCGGGCATTGCTGGCGCGCAAATCCTGTTCGGCGCGATCGCGCGCGCCGCGCAGGGCGGCCGCTTCCAGCACTTGCTCGAAACTCTGGGCGAGAAGGTCGAAGAAATCCTCGCCCACAGCCTTGACCACATAGTCTTGCGCCCCGGCCTTGAGCGCGGCCACGGCAATGCGGCTTTCCTCCGACCCGGTGACATAGACCACAGGCGGGCAATCGGGCAGCGCGCGCAAGGCTTCCAGCGTGGACAGGCCATCCCGGCCGGGCATGTAGTGATCGACGGCAACCAGATCGAACCGTTCGCGCGTGGTCAGCGCAACGCCTTCATCCCCGCTGGCTGCGGTGGTGACGTCATAACCCTTGCGCGCCAGCACACGCGCCACGAGACGCCTTAGCCCCTCGTCGTCGTCGATGTAGAGAATGCGCGGGGCCTGTTGGGTCAAACCTCCTCCGCACTCGGTATCTGGATAACCGAGAGGAACAGGCCAAGCTGCCGGATCGCATCGGCAAAGCTTTCATAATTGACCGGTTTGGTGATGTAGACGTTGCAGCCCAGGTCGTAGCAGCGCTGGATTTCCACCTTGTCGTCGGTGGTGGTTAGCACAACCACCGGCGTGCGGCGCAGCGGGCCTGCATCGCTCTTGATCCGGGCAAGGATATCGATCCCGCTCATGTCGGGCAGGTTGAGATCGAGCAGCACCAGCGCGGGGCCGTTGTGGCTGGGGCCGTGTTCGCCGTCCAGCAGGAACGCGAGCGCCGAAGTGCCATCGACGAAATGGTGGATCGTGTTGGAAATACCTGCCCGGCGGATATTCTTCTCGATCAGACGGGCATGGCCCTCGTCGTCTTCGATCATCACGATGTTGACCGGACGTTGGTTATCCATTGCTTTCCGCGCCTTTCCATTCGATCGGAAGATTGACACGGAATGTAGCCCCTTGGCCCAGTTCCGATACCACCTCGATCACACCGCCCAGGCGATAGGCAAGCGCGCGAACATGCGCAAGGCCAATGCCTTCGCCTGGCTGGTCCTGCACGCCAGAGCGCCGGAAAAGGTCGAAGATGCGCTCGTGATCGCGCGGATCGATGCCGCGCCCGTTGTCGGTCACTTCGATGATGGCGCGCCCGCGCACAGCCTTGCCGCTGATGTGGATTTCACCCGGACGGCCAGGCTGCAGGTACTTGAGCGCGTTTTCCATGAGGTTGGACAGGATCTGTTCCACCGCGGTGCGGTCGCTCGTCACGGTGGGCAGTGGCGCGATGGTCAGGGCCGTGCCGGTTTCCATCAACCGGTGCTGGATGGAATCGGCGATGGAGCGCACCACCACGTTGAGGTCCAGCGCCTCGGGCGCCAGGGTGCGTCGCCCTTCGCGCGAGAGGCGCAGGATGGCGTTGATCAGCCGGTCCATCTTCTGGGTGGAACTGCGGATGAAGCCGATCGCCTCGGGCAGGTCTTCGGCAACGGCTCGGCGCACGTCTTCCTTGGAAGGCGTCGTCGCGCCGGGCTGTGCCGGATCGTCGAGCGAGCGGGCAATCACTTTCGTGGCCGCTTCGAGTTCGGCGGTGAAGCCCATGACATTGACCAGCGGGGAGCGCAGATCGTGGCTCACGATATAGGCAAAGCGCTGGATTTCGGCATTGGCGCGCTGCAATTCGGTGGTGCGTGAATCGACCAGGCGCTCAAGATCGAGGTTGAGCGCGCTCAGTTCGAGGCGCGAGGCCCGCAATTCGCGCAGCGTGCGCCGCACCAGCAGGATCGTGGCGCTGGCCACGGCCAGGATCAGCAGGCAGATTGCCGCCAGGACCAGGTTGAACGTGCGCAGGTTCTGCGTCTGCGTCGCTTCGCGCTGGCGCAACAGGTTGCGCTCTTCGTCGGCCATGGCATCGGCCGCCTTGCGGATCTGCCGGATGTGCACGACCACGGGATCGTTGAAGAAGTCTTGGCGCAGCGCGATCTGCGCTTTCCGGCCCCGGCCACGCTCGGCCCGTTCTGCCACGACATAGTCGGTCAGCAACTGGCGCATCACGCGAATGTTGGCGGCCTGCGTGGCATTGTCGAGGGTCTTTTTCTGCAGCACGTCAAGATCGGCCACGGCGCTGGCCAGCGCCTGGTCGAACAGGCCATTGAAGGCGGGATCGTCGCTCAGCAGGCGTCCGCGCCGCGCGGTTTCCATGCGTTCGGCCTTGCTGGCAAAGGCGCCGATGCGCGCCTGCACTTCCAGCGTATGGGCCACCCAGCGCTCGCTGTCGGTGTTGCGCTGCTGCGTCCACAGCGCCGCGCCAAGGCCGGCGAGCAAAGCGGCAAATCCGATCGAAAGCAGCGTGAGAATGAAGCGATTGACCCGGGCATCGCGGCCCAACGCGGTCAGCTTGGTCGATTGCATGGAAACCCTTCCCGCGCGGCCCGATCGAAAAATGGCGTCGCGCGCCCGTGGCCAGAATGCAGCCGGGTTCGCTTGGTTCCCGCGCCGCCAGCTGCCAATGAAAAGGGGCGCGTGCCGATTGGCGCGCGCCCCCATGTTCAGGGCCCTTGTTCAGGCCGCATGACCCAAGCGATCAGACCACGCGGCGCACCTTGTTGCGGTGCTGGCCGGTGGTGGCGGGGCCACGCGGGCGGAAGCGGCGCTTGGCGGCCGCTTCGCCGGTGGCTTCGTGCCGGGCATTGTCGGCGCGGGGCGCATCGACGCGCTTGGCGCCATCGCTGCGCGGCGCCTCGCGGCGACGGTCCTGGCCGTTGCGATCGGCCGCCACGCGCTCGTCAGGGCGGCGTTCGGGGCGCGGCGCGGCCGTGCCGTCACGGCGCGGGGCATCGCCGCGGGCCGGCTGGCTGCGCCCGCCATCGCGGCGTGCGCCGTCACCACGGCCACCATCGCGACGACCGCCATCGCTGCGGCCGCCTTCACCACGACCGGCACCGGGGCGACCCCGGCCATGGTCACGGCGTGCTTCGTGTTCTTCATCCGCCGGGCGGCGGCTGGGCGCGGGTAGGCGTGCGGCATCGGCCAGGAAGTTTTCCGGCAGCGGCATGACAGCGGGCTTCACCTTGGTGAGGCGTTCGATATCACGCAGGTAGGGCTTTTCGTCGGGCGCGCAGAAGCTGATCGCCACGCCATCGGCCCCGGCGCGCGCGGTGCGGCCGATGCGGTGGACATATTGTTCGGGCACGTTGGGCAGTTCGAAGTTGAACACGTGGCTCACCCCCGAAACGTCGATGCCGCGCGCGGCGATGTCGGTCGCCACCAGGATCGGGCACGAGCCCTGGCGGAATGCCTCCAGCGCAGCGGTGCGCTGGGCCTGGCTCTTGTTGCCATGGATGGCGCGCGCATCGATGCCGGCGGCGGCCAGGTTGCGGGCCACGCGATCGGCACCGTGCTTGGTGCGGGTGAACACGATGCCGCGATCGAGCTGCTTTTCAGCGAGCAGGCGGCGCACGGTCAGCGACAGCAGCGCCTGCTTTTCGGGCTGGTTGAGGAAGCTGACGAACTGTTCGACGCGTTCGACCGTGGTCGATTGCGGGGCCACTTCGACGCGCACCGGGTTCTTGATGAACTGCTTGCCCAGGTCTTCGATCGACTTGGGCATGGTGGCGGAAAAGAACAGGCTCTGGCGCTTGGCCGGCAGCAGGTTGGCCACCCGCTTGAGTGCGTGGATGAAGCCCAGGTCCATCATCTGGTCGGCTTCGTCCAGCACGAAGATTTCCACCCGGCCCAAGGTCAGCGCGCGGTTGTCGATCAGGTCGAGCAAGCGGCCAGGGGTGGCCACCAGCACGTCGACACCCGGCACCAGGCGGCGGGCCTGCTTGCTGATGGGGATGCCACCGAACACGCAATCGACCGACAGCTTGAGGTTCTTGGCATAGCCCTTCATGTTGTCGGCAATCTGCGCGGCCAGTTCGCGCGTGGGCGACAGCACGAGCATGCGGCACGACGCCGGCTTGCGCGGCTGGGGATCGGCGGCCAGGCGGTGCAGCGAAGGCAGCGAGAACGCGGCGGTCTTGCCGGTGCCGGTCTGGGCAATGCCCAGCAGATCGCGCCCTTCCAGCAGGGCCGGAATGGATTGCTGCTGAATTGGGGTTGGATCGTTGTAGCCCTTGGTCTCAAGCGCGCGAAGAATCGGCTCGGCCAGGCCAAGGTCGGAAAAATAGGACATGGAGTTCCAGTGCTTTTCAAAGCCTCCCACGGCCGATCGCCAGTGGGCGACGGGCCGCGTGCGGCAAGGGTCGAACATGCGACCCCTTGCGCGATAAAGGGAGGCGGGTGGGGCACGATGCGCGCGGCCGGGGCGGATCGTTTCCGAAACGGTCGATCTCACGCTTGCCCGGGCCTCTGTCACCTGCTGCGCACATGGCCCCTAAGGGCATGGGCAGCGGGCGCATCGCACCTGCTGGGCACGGCCTTAGGGGCAAATGCTGCGCTGCGCAAGGAAATTGCGCGCCGGGCCTGCCAGGCCTATGGCCATGCGATGGAAGCGCCACCCAGCCCATGCACCGGCGTCTGCGCGATCGATCCGGCCAGCGCGCTATGCCGGGGATGCGCGCGCACGATCACCGAAATCACCGCATGGTATCACGCCGAGCCGGCGGAAAAGCGTGCGATCCTGGCACGTTGTGAAAAACGCCTTGCCAGCAGCGGCAAGGCGCCGTAACGGCCGCCGCACGTCACTTGGGGAGTAGCCACCGCACAAGCCGTGCGGCGCCCAGCGTCAACATGCTTGGTCGAGAGGCCATGGCGCGGGCAGAGGCAGGCCAGATAGGCCTGCTGCGGGCAAGACCAAATGACAGCACGCGAATCGCTCGGCCGGGCGGATTTGCGCGTTGTCGTTTGTCTTGGTTTCGCCTGGCCCCGGATCATATCACCATGGCACCCTTGTTCGAGGCGTTCACGACCTCCACCGCTGTCGTCGCGCTGGCGGAAATCGGCGACAAGACGCAGCTTCTTGCCATTGTTCTGGCCACCCGCTTCAAAAAGCCGATGCCGATCGTGCTGGGCATCCTGGCAGCCACGATGGTCAACCATTTCCTGGCCGCGCTGGTCGGCATGGTCGCCGCCGACCTCTTGGATGGATTGTGGTTCCGCTATGCCATTGCCGCCGGCTTTATCGCCATGGGCCTGTGGACCCTGGTGCCCGACAAGCTGGACGAAGACGATGCCAGCACCCGGCCTGCGCGTTTCGGCGCATTCCTCACCACGCTGGTTGCGTTCTTCCTGGTGGAAATGGGTGACAAGACCCAGGTTGCCACGATCGCGCTGGGCGCCCGCTTCCACGATGCCGTGGCGGTGACTGCGGGCACCACGCTGGGCATGATGCTGGCCAACGTGCCGGCCGTGTTCCTGGGCAACGCGCTGATCGCCCGCGTGCCGATGAGCCTGGTGCGCCTGGTGGCCGCCGCGCTGTTCATCGCCATCGGCGCATGGCTGCTGGCGCAGACTGCCGGGCTGGTGTGAGGGCAGGGCCCATTCCTGGGCGGATTATGCCGGGGCGGTCGTGCTTGGCCGCTCCGGCAACGGCAGCCAGCTTGTGCCCGTCCTGGCGCACAAGCTGGCTGCAAATCCGCGGGGTGTTGCCCGCTTAGAGCGCGATCGACTTTGACTGCGTCAAAGCCGGCGCTCTACCGTTTGATTTGCCGCATTTTCCGAGTCGGCAGGTGATCCCACCTGCCTTGAAAATGCTCTAGGCAGTGATGCCCGCCGCAGCGAGCACGGCCAGCGTGAGCAGGTCGGGCGCAGTCGCGGTCATCGGGGCGATCTGCACCGGCTTTTCCATGTTGAGCAGCATCGGCCCGATCATGGCGTTGCCGCCCAGTTCGCGCAGCAGCTTGGCCGAGATATTGGCCGATTGCAGGCCCGGCATGATCAGCACGTTGGCCGGTCCCGACAGGCGGCAGAACGGATAGGTCTGCATGATGCGCGGGTTGAGTGCGGCATCGGGCGCCATTTCGCCTTCGTATTCGAACCCGGGCTTGCGCTCGTCGAGAATGGCGACGGCATCACGCAGCGCATCAAGCCACTTGCCATAGGGATTGCCGAACGTGGAATAGGACAGGAACGCGACGCGCGGTTCGTGGCCCATGCGGCGCGCAACCGCGGCGGTTTCGATGGCGATGTCGGCCAGTTCTTCCGCGTTGGGGCGTTCGTTGACCGTGGTATCGGCCAGGAACACGGTCTGGTTCTTGCCCACCAGCAGGTGCACGCCGAACGGCAGGTGACCGGGCTTGGGCCCCAGGACGCGGCGGATTTCCTTCATCGTCTGGGCAAACGGGCGCGTGGTGCCGGTGATCATCGCATCGGCATGGCCCAGCGCCAGCAGCAGCGAGGCGAACACGTTGCGATCGTTGTTGACCATGCGGCGCACGTCGCGTTCCAGATAGCCGCGGCGCTGCAGGCGCGGATAGAGGTAGGCGACCATGTCTTCCACCAGAGGCGACACGTTCGAGTTGTGGATCTCGAAGCTCGACGGGTTGGACACGCCCAGTTCCGACAGCTTGTCGAGCACGCCCTGGGTGCGGCCGACCAGCACCGGCGTGCCATAGCCGAAATCGCGGTACTGGATCGCGGCGCGCAGCACCACTTCCTGCTCCGCTTCGGCAAAGACGACCCGCTTGGGGTTCTGCTTCACGCTGGCATAGACGTTGGTGAGCACCGACGTGGTGGGGTTGAGGCGGGCCTTGAGGGTTTCGCGATAGGTTTCGAAATCCTCGATCGGCTTGCGCGCCACGCCCGAATCCATCGCGGCCTTGGCCACGGCCGAAGACACCACTTCCATCAGGCGCGGATCGAACGGCGCGGGAATGATGTAGTCCAGGCCGAACTGGTGGTTCTTGCCATAGGCGGCGGCCACTTCTTCGGGCACCGGCTCGCGCGCGAGTTCGGCAATCGCGGTGGCGGCCGCGATCTTCATTTCCTCGTTGATCGCCATAGCCTGCACATCGAGCGCGCCACGGAAGATATAGGGGAAGCCCAGGACGTTGTTGACCTGGTTGGGATAGTCCGAGCGGCCGGTGGCGATCACGCAGTCCGGACGCACGGCCTTGGCCGCGTTGGGATTGATCTCGGGATCGGGGTTGGCCATGGCGAAGATGATCGGCTGCGGCGCCATCTTCTTGACCCATTCGGGCTTGAGCGCGTCGGCCGCGGAAAGGCCCAGGAAGATGTCGGCGCCATCGAGCGCCTCTTCCAGGCTGCGCGCCGGGGTATCGACCGCGTGCGCGCTCTTCCACTGGTCCATGCTGTCGGTGCGGCCGCGATAGATCGTGCCGGAACGATCGCACATGATCACGTTGTCGTGGCGCACGCCCATGGCCTTGATCAGTTCGGTGCAGGCGATCGCCGCGGCGCCTGCGCCATTGACCACCACCTTCACTTCCGACATCGCGCGGCCAGTCAGGTGGCAGGCATTGAGCAGGCCGGCCGCGGTGATGATCGCGGTGCCGTGCTGGTCATCGTGCATCACCGGAATCTTCAAGCGCTCGCGCAGGGCCTGCTCGATGATGAAGCATTCCGGGGCCTTGATGTCTTCCAGGTTGATGCCGCCAAAGCTGGGCTCCATCAGGGCGACCGCCTCGATGAAGGCTTCGGGATCTTCGGTGGCCAGCTCGATGTCGATCGAGTCGACATCGGCAAAGCGCTTGAACAGCACCGCCTTGCCTTCCATCACCGGCTTGGAGGCCAGCGCGCCCAGGTTGCCCAGGCCCAGGATGGCCGTCCCGTTGGAAATCACCGCCACCAGGTTGCCCTTGGCGGTATAGTCATAGGCCGTGGCGGGGTTTTCCGCGATCGCCAGCACCGGCACCGCGACGCCCGGCGAATAGGCCAGGCTCAAGTCGCGCTGCGTGGCCATGGGCTTCGAGGCGATGATCTCGATTTTCCCGGGCCGGATGGTGTTGTGATAGAAAAGCGCCTCGCGTTCGGTGAAACGGACGTTGCTTTCCTCGGACATTGGCGCACTCCCGGCAGACTAGAAACTCCATAGCCCCTTGCACATTCGAATGCGGGAGGGAAGGCTTGAGCGCCTTAGAAATGAACCCTCATAAATCGCGGGGTTGCCAGGTGGGAAAGCCCAGGGGCCGCACGGCGAACAGCAGGCTGCGCCCCTGTTGCCACACCAGGCGCAGGCGCGGGTCGGGATTGCGCGGCAGCCCGGTGTCGATCAGCCAGACATAGTCCACGCGCTCCACCGGGGCAAAGCGCAGCGCCGAGTCGATCGAGCGCAACCGCCCGCCGGCGCAGCCGCGCGACCACACGAATTCCGAAGGATCGGCCGCAAAGTTGCGGGCCGGGCGGAATCGCGGCACCACCATGTGCAGGCCGGGCACGGCCCAGTTGTCGTTCACCCAGGCCTGGCGATAGACGCTGGCCAGGCTGGCGAGGTGGTCGCGCCGGGTGTTGCGCCAGGATTCCTCCAGGCACGAATGCTCCACGAAAGTCAGCACGCGGCTGCCGGGCTCGATATGCTCGAGCGCAGAAAGCTGCTGGCGATAATCGTCGGCGTAATCGACGAAGCTGGCGGCTGTCACCACCGTGCGCAGGCCCAGCAGGATCAGCCCGCTATAGGCCACCAGGCGCGCCACGCGCGGGCGTGCGCCGCTCCAGTCCTGCAGGCCGAGCAGCAGCATCATCGCCGGCGGCAGCAGGCGTACGTCGACAAACGCGCTGCCGTTGATGTCGCTGGGGATGACCACGTAGAGGATCAGCACGCAAAGGCCTGGCAACCCGCGCTGCCAGTTCCACCGCCCGCCCAGGAACGCTCCGCCCAGCAGGAGGAGATAGGCCGCGCCCGTGGTGATCGCATCGAGCGTGAAGGACTGGTCGCGCAGGGTGATGCCCAGCCACATGCCCTTCTGGTCCCACCGCCAGGTGTTGAGGCTGCGCGCCGGGGAGGGCGAGAACAGCTTCCACAACACGATCGTCAGCACCGTGGCGAGCAACGGCCAGCACAGCACGACCAGCCGCATGGCGGCCGCTTTCCAATCGTGGGTGGCAATCACGCTGCGCCAGCGCGACGGGCGCCACCAGCCCTTGGGCAGGTTGTCCACCTCGCGGCCAAAGGCATTGGCGCCAACCAGCACGGCCAGCAGCAAACCGCCGATGGCGTGGCACAGCATGGCCAGCGGCTGCGCCACCACCAGCAGCCCGGCACGGTCGCGCGGGCGGCTTTCCAGGGCCACCGCCGCGGCAAAGGCACAGAGCGACAGGCCCGTGCCCAGGATATAGTTGAGGAAGCCGGTCAGCAGCGGAAAGCTGAACACCCACATCAGTGCCCAAGGCGCACCATGCCCGCCGCGCGCATTGACCACGCGCACCGTGGCCAGGCATCCGCCGGCGAACAGGGCGGTGGCGATCACGGTGCTCCACCACCCGGCCGCCAGCACACCGAACGGCGCGCCCAGCACTTTCATCAGCACGTCGCCGCCGATGTTGAGGGTGAACACCCACTTGAAGCCCAGGTACTTGCCCAGCGGGCTGTCGGGCCCGGCGGCCTCGATCGCGGCGGCACCCATGTGGCCGGGCACGTCGATCAGCGGTGGCACATCCACCAGCAGGAACGGCGCGCAGATCAGCAGCGTGCCCAGCACGATCGCGGGAATCGATAGCCAGGGCAGGCCATCCACGCGCCAGTCTAGGTTGAACCAGGTCCGCTTGGGAGGAACTTGCATCAGGTCTCTTTGCACTGCGTCAGCATGGCCGGGGCCATGCCCTTATCATGCCGCCCCGGCAATGGGGAGCCATGGCGCAAGGGCGCGCGGGCCTGCACCTGTTCATAAGGCGCGCACGTGGGTTTGAGAATGTGCGCCGCCTGGGCTAGCCAGTGGGGCGATGTCCCCCACCCCCGCCTCTGCCCCCACCCCGATGATGGCGCAATATCTTGCGCTCAAGGACCAGGCCCCCGATTGCCTGCTGTTCTATCGCATGGGCGATTTCTTCGAACTGTTCTTCGACGATGCCCGCCAGGCTGCCCAGATCCTCGACATTGCCCTCACCAGCCGGGGCGAGCATGGCGGCGCGCCGATCCCGATGTGCGGCGTGCCGGTGCATTCGGCGGAAAGCTATCTCGCCCGCCTGATCCGCGCCGGCTGCCGCGTGGCGATTGCCGAACAGGTCGAAAGCCCGGAAGAGGCGAAAAAGCGCGGCGGGTCCAAGACGCTGGTGGCGCGCGATATCGTGCGCTTCGTCACCGCCGGAACGCTTACCGAGGAAGCGCTGCTCAATCCGCGCGAATCCAACGTACTGGCGGCGGTTTGCCCGCTGCGCGACACGGTGGGCCTGGCCTCGTGCGACATTTCCACCGGGCGGATGGAGCTGGAGGAATGCCCGCCCGACCGGTTGGGCGCAGCGCTGGCGCGGCTGGGCGCGCGCGAAATCGTGGCGCCAGAGGATTGGGCCGAGGCGCCACTCGACGCCGTGCCCCGCCACGGCCGCACGTTCGACAGCGCAACGGGCGAAGCGCGGCTGAAAGAGCTGCACGGCGTGGCCACGCTCGATGGCTTTGGGGTGTTCGGCCGCGCTATGCTGGCCGCCGCCGCTGGCCTGGTCGCCTATCTCGACCATGTCGGCCGTGGGCGCCTCCCGCTGCTGCTGCCGCCAGTAGCGCGCGGGGCCGACGCGCACATGGCCATGGACGAGGCGACGCGCGCCAGCCTGGAAGTGCTGGTTTCATCGTCGGGCACGCGCAAGGGCAGCCTGGCCGATGCGGTGGACCGCTGCGTTACCGGCGCGGGCGCGCGCTTGCTGGCCGAAGACCTGGGCGCCCCGCTGCTCGATCTGGCGCAGATCCGCGCCCGCCTGGAAACCGTGCAGTGGCTGGGCGATGATCCGATCCTGCGCGCCGACGTGCGCGGCGCCTTGCGCACCGTGCCCGACCTGGGCCGCGCGCTGGGCCGCGTGGTCGCCGGACGGGGGAGCCCGCGCGATCTGGGCCAGTTGCGCGATGGCCTGGCGCAGGCGCGGCATCTGCACGATGCCCTGGCCCAGCGCGCCGATTGCCCGGCACTGGTGCGAGCCCTGCTGCCACACCTGGCCGGCCACGGCGCCTTGGTGGACCTGTTTGCCCGCGCCCTGGTGCCCACGCCGCCCACCGAGCGCAGCCAGGGCGGGTTCATTGCCGAAGGCTATGACGCCGGCCTTGACGAACTGCGCCTGGCGGCGGGCAATTCGCGCCGCGCGATCGCGGCGTTGGAAGCCAAATACCGCGACGAGACCGGCATCGCCGCGCTCAAGATCCGCCACAACGGCGTGCTGGGCTATTTCATCGAAGTACCGGCCCGCCATGCCGACCGGCTGATGGCACCGGATTCGGGCTTTACCCACCGCCAGACGATGGCCGGCGCGGTGCGCTTCAATGCCCTTGCGCTGCACGAGGAAGCCAGCCGCATTGCCGAAGCGGGCGGGCATGCCCTGGCGGCCGAGGAAGCCCATTTCGAAGACCTGATCGCCCATGCCGTGGCCGCGCGCGAAGGCATTGCCGCCACCGCCGCCGCGCTCGCCCGGATCGACGTGGCCGCCAGCCACGCCGAGCGCGCGAGCGAAGGCGGCTGGTGCTTGCCCCAGGTGGTCGAAGCACCAGTGCTGGCGATCGAGGGTGGCCGTCACCCCGTGGTGGAAGCCGCGCTGGCCAAGGCGGGTGAGCGGTTCGTGGCCAACGATTGCCAGCTTGGCGAAACCGACCGGCTGTGGCTGGTGGGTGGGCCCAACATGGGCGGCAAGTCCACGTTCCTGCGGCAGAACGCGCTGATCGTGCTGCTGGCCCAGGCGGGCAGTTATGTGCCGGCGCAAAGCGCCACGGTGGGCCTGGTCGACCGGCTGTTCAGCCGCGTCGGCGCGAGCGACAACCTGGCGCGTGGCCGCTCCACCTTCATGGTGGAAATGGTCGAAACCGCCGCGATCCTGCAACAGGCCGGGCCGCGCAGTTTCGTGATCCTCGATGAAGTGGGGCGCGGCACGTCCACTTACGATGGCCTGGCCCTGGCCTGGGCCGTGGCCGAAGCGGTGCACGAAGTGAACCGCAGCCGCTGCCTGTTCGCCACCCATTACCACGAGATGCAGCGCCTGGCCGAAACCTGCCCCGCGCTCTCGCTGCACCATGTGCGGGCGCGCGAATGGAAGGGCGATCTGGTCCTGCTGCACGAATTGGCGCAGGGCCCGGCCGACAAGTCCTATGGCCTGGCCGTCGCCCGCCTGGCCGGCGTGCCCGAAGCCGTGGTGAAGCGCGCGCGCGGCGTACTCGACAAGCTGGAAAAGGGCCGTGCCGCCACCGGCGGGCTGGCTGCCGGGCTGGACGACCTGCCGCTGTTTGCCGCCGCGATCGAAGCGGCCGAGGACAAGGTGGATGCCCTGCGCGAAAAGCTCAACGCGCTCGACATCGATGCGCTGTCCCCCCGCGCCGCGCTGGACCTGCTTTATGAATTGAAGCGCGAGGCCAATAGCTGAGGTATTGCGCCGTGGGCTTCGTCAGGCTCAGCCCGAACGGGATTTCAGGAGAGAATTTCTCCATTTCCGTCCGCTGAGCTTGTCGAAGGGCAGGGGCGCCAGCCGCTCACAAGGACAGGAACAGCCCCGCCAACGCCGCGCTCATCAGATTGGACAGCGCGCCAGCGCACAGGGCCTTGATGCCGAGGCGCGCGATCACCGGGCGCTGGTTGGGCGCAAGGCCACCGGTCACCGCCATCTGGATGGCGATCGACGAGAAATTGGCAAAGCCGCACAGCGCGAAAGTGACGATCGCGATGGTGTGGTCGGACAGGCCCTTGGCCTCTTGCAGATCGATGAAGCCGACGAATTCGTTGAGCACGATCTTGGTGCCGAACAGGCCGCCCGCCTGCATCGCCTCGGCCCAGTTGGGCGCGCCCAGGAGCAGGAACACCGGCGCAAAGATCGGCGCCAGGATCTGCTGGAAGGTCAGCCCGGGATGGCCGAAAAAACCGCCGGCCCAGCCCAGCATGCCATTGGCCAGCGCGATCAGCGCCACGAAGGCGAGCAGCATTGCGCCCACCGCCACGGCCAGCTTGACGCCGGTCTGCGCGCCTTGGGCGGCGGCCATGATCAGGTTGGCGGGGCGCTGTTCTTCCGGTGCTTCTTCCAGCGAAGGCTTGATGTGCGGGTTGGTCAGCGCGGTATCGCCATGGCCGCCATCGTGCAGTGGCGGCGCATCGGGCATGATCAGTTTGCCCATGAACACGCCACCGGGGGCCGACATGAACGCGGCCGCCACCAGGTAATCCACCCGCACGCCCAGCCCGGCATAGGCGGCCAGGATCGTGCCGGCCACGCCCGCCATGCCCACGCTCATCACCGTGAAGATCTGGCTGGGGGTCAACGCAGCGAGATAGGGGCGGATCACCAAGGGTGATTCGCTTTGTCCGACAAAGATGTTGGCGGCCGCGCACAGCGATTCCACCCGGCTGATCCCGGTGACCTTTTCCAGCGCGCCACCGATCCAGCGGATCACCAGCGGCATGATGCCCAGGTAATAGAGGATGGAAATCAACGCGGCAAAGAACACGATCGGCGGCAGCACGGCGATGGCAACGCTCTTGCCGCCCATGTCGGGATTGGCAAGGTTGCCGAACACGAATTCCACCCCGGCGCGCGAGTAGGAGAGAAGCTGTTCCACCGCATGGGCCGCGCCCTGCAGGGCTGCCTTGCCCGGCGGGAAACTCAGCACCAGCGCGGCCAGCCCGGCCTGAAGCGCAAAGGCCGGCAGCACCACCCGCCAGCGGATTGCGCGGCGGTTGGACGATAGCAGGAACGCGATGGCAAACAGCAGCGCCATGCCGCCAAGACTGGAAAGGATGCGCATGGCGGGGAGGCCAACTCCGCTATTGGGGGAATTAGGAAGTGCTAGACAGTTTCGTTCCTAACCATATTTGGCGCCGCGTCAAAATCAGGATAGAGGCAGACGATGGAAAAGATGCTCCCATCCGCGCTGTCGTCCGCGCCGCAAACCGTCTCCCTGCCCCGCGCTCTGTTTGTTTTCTCCCTGCTCTATGGCGGCCTGGTCGTGCTTGCCGGGGTCCTGGGGGCCAAGATCGCCAGTCTCGGGCACTGGCCGATCCTGGGCGATCTTGCCGTCGAATCGGGCATTTTCTGCTTCCTGCTGCTGGTCGTGCTGTCGAGCACCACGGCCGAACTCTATGGGCAGAAAGCCGCCAACATGCTGGTGCGGCTGGGGTTCATCCCGCTTGTCGTGTCGATGGTGCTGCTGACCCTGGTGATCCATGCCGTGCCGCCCGCGCCGTTCTGGCAGGGGCAGGAAGCCTTTGCCACGGTGCTGGGCCAGGGCGCGCGGATGCAACTCGCCGGCCTCATTTCCTATGGTGTGTCGCAAACCCTCAACGTCCATGTCTTTGCCCGCATCGGCGGCGGGCAGGGCCAGCGCCTGATGCTGCGCGCGTGGCTGGCCAGCCTGCTCAGCCAGGTGGCCGATACCGTGCTGTTCATCACGCTTTCGTTCTGGGGCGAACATGGCGCCGATGGGCACCCCCTGCCGATCGGTGCGCTGATGACCGGGCAACTGGGTGCCAAGCTGCTGCTGTCCACCCTGATGGTGCCGCCCTTGATCTGGCTGGCGGTGCGGCTGGGGCGCAAGCTGGATCGCGCCTGAAGCAATTATTCACTTCAAATTCGCGGCAAGGGGTCTAAGGCGCCGCCATCATGGCCACGAACATCGATCAGACCGACTCCTATCGCACCAGCATGCTCGCCAAGGCGGAAACGCTGACCGAGGCGCTGCCCTATCTCCAGCGCTATGCCGGCAAGACTTTCGTGGTCAAGTATGGCGGCCATGCCATGGGCGATCCCGATGCCGCGCACGATTTTGCGCAGGACATCGTGCTCTTGAAGGCCGTGGGCGTGAACCCGGTGGTGGTGCACGGCGGTGGGCCGCAGATCGGCGCCATGCTGAAAAAGCTGGGCGTGGAATCGCGCTTCGTCGATGGCCTGCGCGTGACCGACGCGGCCACGGCCGAAGTGGCCGAGATGGTCCTGTCGGGCAAGATCAACAAGGAACTGGTGAGCTGGATCGCGGCGGCCGGGGGCAAGGCTATCGGCATCTCGGGCAAGGACGCGGGGCTGGTGACGGCCACCAAGGTGGAACGCACCACCAAGGACCCGGAAAGCAACATCGAGCGCGTGGTGGACCTGGGCTTCGTGGGCGAACCGACCGAGATCGACCCCACGATCATCCACACCGCCAGCGCCGCTGGTTTCATCCCGGTGATAGCGCCGATCGGCGTGGGCAAGGATGGGCATACCTACAATATCAACGCCGATACCATGGCCGGCGCGATCGCGGCCAAGCTCGGCGCCTCGCGCCTGTTCCTGCTGACCGACGTGCCCGGCGTGCTCGACAAGGACAAGCGCCTGCTCACCGACCTGACGCCGCAGGACATCGCCGGGCTGACCGCCGATGGCACGATCAGCGGCGGCATGATTCCCAAGCTGGAAACCTGCGTCCACGCGGTGGAAGCCGGGTGCGAGGCGGCCGTCGTGCTTGATGGCCGGGTGCCGCACGCCATGCTGCTGGAAATCTTCACCGCGCGCGGCGCGGGCACGCTGATCCACCGCTAAGCGCCGGGCTTGCTGGCGCAATGGAACGAAAGGCGCGGTCACGCGTGGTTAGCGGCATGATCCGCTTCTGCCTCGCCACCGCGCTCGCCTCTGCCGTTGCCATCAATGTCGCGGGGTGTGATCGGCGGCCCGATCCTGCGCCGCGGGCTTCGGCCACCCCGCTCGACAGCGCGGAAATGACGCCGCCGCCCTGGATCGTCGCGCCGTCCGATTTGCCGAGCGAAGACAGCGCCCCCGATGCTGCGTCCAAGCCCGCGCCCGCCCCCGCGGCGGACGCGACGACGGCAACGCCCAACCCCGCCTATGCCGCCGCGCTCAATGCCCGGCGCGATCCCGGCAAGGTTCTGGCCGCCTGGGGAACGGCCGTGGAGGCGCGCGACTGGGCCTCGGTTCGGGCGTTCTGGGGTGATCATGGCAAGGCCAGCGGGCTGGATCCCAGGGCCTTTGCCGCACGCTGGAGCCATCTGGTGCAGCCGCGCGTGACGATCCAGCCCGGCGATTCCGAAGGCGCGGCCGGCTCCATCTATTACACCGCGCCCGTCACCATCATCGACGGCGCGCGCCGCCTGAACGGGGAAGTCGTGCTGCGCCGCGTGAACGACGTGCCCGGCGCAAGCGCGGAACAGCTGCGCTGGCATATCGAGAGCACCACCCTAGCCCCGTGACTGACGCCGTGACTGGCGCGGTGATCCGCGCCGGCTGGCCGGTGACCGAAATCTTGCGCAAGGAAGCGGCGTTGACCCGATTGCCCTAAGCCCCAAGCCTGGGCTAAAGCGCAGCACCGCCGCCGCGAGAGGAACTGTCCGTGCTGCTCTATACCCTTGTCCAGATGATCGATTACCTGATCAGCGTTGTCAGCATGGTCGTGATCGTGCAGTTCGTGATGAGCCTGCTGATCAGCTTCAACGTGATCAACACCAGCAATAACGCGGTGGTTGCGATCTGGCGGGCGCTCAATGCCATTCTCGATCCGCTGCTGTCGCCGATCCGCCGCTTCATGCCCAACACCGGCGGCATCGATTTCTCGCCGATGGTGCTGATCGTGCTGCTGCGGCTGCTGTCCATCCTGCTCAACGGCCTGGCTGCTTCGGGGTATTGATTTCATGACTGCTGACGTGATCGATGGAAAGGCCTTTGCGGCCGGCTTGCGCGCGCGCATCGCCACTCTTGCTGCCGCATTCGAAGCGCAGGCCGGGCGCCGCGCGGGCCTCGCCGTGGTACTGGTGGGGGAAGACCCGGCCAGCCAGGTCTATGTCCGATCCAAGGGCAAGAGCACGGTGGAAGCCGGCATGGCGAGCTTTGAACACAAGCTGCCTGCCGATACCGACGAAGCCACGCTGCTGGCGCTGGTCGAACAGCTCAACGCCGATCCCGCCGTCGATGGCATCCTGGTGCAATTGCCGCTGCCGCGCCATCTCGACGAGCAGACGGTGATCGCCACGATCAACCCGGACAAGGACGTGGACGGCTTCCACGTCACCAACGCCGGGCGCCTTGCCGTGGGGCAGGCGGGTTTCGTGCCCTGCACGCCGCTCGGCTGCCTGATGCTGCTGCAGGACAAGCTGGGCGATCTCGCTGGCCTCGATGCTGTGGTCGTTGGCCGCTCCAACATCGTGGGAAAGCCGATGGCCGCCCTCCTGTTGGCGCAAAGCTGCACGGTCACGATCGCGCACAGCAAGACCAAGAACCTGCCCGACGTGGTGCGCCGCGCCGATATCGTGGTGGCCGCCGTGGGCCGGCCGGAAATGATCAAGGGCGATTGGATCAAGCCCGGCGCCACCGTGATCGACGTGGGCATCAACCGTGTTCCGGCCGCGCAGGAAGGCAAGACGCGGCTGGTCGGCGATGTCGCCTATGACGAAGCTAGTGCCATTGCCGGGGCGATCACTCCGGTGCCCGGCGGCGTTGGCCCGATGACCATTGCCGTGCTGCTGCGCAACACGCTGGTCGCGGCCTATCGCAACGCCGGAATCGACCTGGCCGAAGGCGCGATCTGACGTAACATTTCAGGGTCAAGTGCTTGCTTGGCCCGCACGCCGCCATCCGATAGAACCGGCGCCATGCTGCTTCGTGCTTCTGGCGCCGTTCTTGCGCTTGCCCTGTGCTTCCCTTGCCCCGTCCTGGCCCAGCCGGCCGGCGGGCGGGTGCGCGTGATCGCCAATCCCAGCGCGTTGATCGGTGCCGATATCGCCATGGCCCAGGCCATGCGCGCCAAGGGCCCGCACGAAGGCTTGGCGGCCAGCATGGCCGAAGGGGCCGAGGTGGTGGTGCCGCCGCGCCAGGCGGCCGAGCCGCTGTTGCGCCGCAAGGAAGGCCCACCGCTCCACCCGCACCAGCCCGATGCCGCCTGGATCGCCTGTGATGGCAGCTATGGCCTGACCCGCGGCCGCTGGACGGCAACGCCGGGCGGTGGCGGCTGGTACGCCACGGTGTGGCAGCGCCATCCCAAGAAGGGCCAGTACCAATGGCGCCTGACGCTGGAAGGCATGGCAGCCGATCTGCCCGAAGCGCCCGAATTCCTGGTTGGCGTGGTGGCCGATTGCCCGGCCCGGCCAGGGCCGGATGGCGGGGAGGGCCGTGCCGAACCCAAGCCCGCCAAGAATGCGCCGATCGTCCAGCGTCCGCTGGCCGGCCCGGTGCCGGCCGACGACGCGCCCACCGGGTCAGACAGCCGCTTGGGCCAATCCAATGACGGCACCCTGGCCTGGCGCAGCACGGTGCTGCCCGATGGCAGCCGCCGTTTCCGCGCATGGCAGTGGAAGGACGGCGCCATGGCCGAGATTGTCCATCTCGACGCGCCGCCGCATCCGGGCCAAGGGGGCTGACATGCTGCAACTGTTCCTGTCCGCCTTCACCACGCTGTTCCTGGTGATCGATCCGCCCGGCTGCGCGCCGATCTATGCCGGGCTCACCACCCATGCCACTGCGCGTCAGGCGGCGCAGATGGCACTGCGCGCCTGTCTCATCGCCACCGGCATCCTGGTGGTCTTTGCCCTGTTTGGCGAAGACCTGCTGGGCGCGCTGCATATCGAACTGGCCAGCTTCCGCATTGCCGGGGGCATCATGCTGTTCCTCATCGCGCTCGACATGGTGTTCGAAAAGCGCACCGAGCGGCGCGAGGAACGCGCTGAAAAGGTGCGCAACGCCCAGCCCCACGTGGAAGACGTTTCGGTTTTCCCGATGGCCATGCCGATGCTGGCCGGGCCAGGCTCGATCGCCTCGATCATGCTGCTTACCGCGCGCGCCCATGGCACCGAGGAAACCGCCGTGGTCCTCGCTGCGCTGGGCGTGGTCATGGTGCTGAGCTTCGTTGCCCTGGTTGCCGCGCGCCCGATCATCCGCGTGCTGGGCGAACAGGTGGAAGCGGTGGTCACCCGCCTGCTGGGCGTGCTGCTGGCTGCGCTGGCCGCGCAATTCGTGATCGACGGCCTGCGCACCCAGTTCTGACGCGTCAGATCAGGCCGGCCAGCGGGCTGGAGGGGTCGGCATAGCGGCGCGTGGCCATGCGCCCGGCGAGATAGGCATCACGCCCGGCCTCGACGGCGGCCTTCATCGCGCGGGCCATGCGGATCGGGTCCTTCGCTTCGGCAATGGCGGTGTTCATCAGCACGCCGTCGCAGCCCAGTTCCATGGCCACGGCCGCATCGCTCGCCGTGCCCACCCCGGCATCGACCAGCACGGGCACCTTGGCCCCTTCCACGATCAGGCGGATCATCACCTTGTTCTGGATGCCCAGGCCCGAACCGATCGGCGCGCCCAAGGGCATGATCGCCACCGCGCCCGCTTCTTCCAGCTGGCGCGCGGCGATCGGATCGTCGGCGCAATAGACCATCGGCAGGAAACCTTCCTTGGCCAGCACTTCGGTGGCGCGCAGGGTTTCGCGCATGTCCGGATAGAGCGTGCGCGCCTCGCCCAGCACTTCCAGCTTGACCAGATCCCAACCGCCGGCCTCGCGCGCCAGGCGCAAGGTGCGGATGGCGTCTTCGGCGGTGAAGCACCCGGCCGTGTTGGGCAGGTAGGTGACCTTCCTAGGGTCGATATAGTCGGTCAGCATCGGCGCCTTCGGGTCCGACACATTGACGCGGCGCACCGCCACCGTCACGATTTCCGCGCCGGAAGCGGCCAGGGCAGCGGCGTTCTGGGCGAAATCCTTGTACTTGCCGGTGCCCACGATCAGGCGTGAGCGGAACGTGCGGCCGGCAACCGTCCAGGTGTCTTGGGCAACCGGGGCATCGACTTCGCCGCCGCCGACGAAATGGACGATTTCCAGCACGTCGCCATCGGCGAGCGGGACCTGGGCGAGCGTGGAACGCGGCACGATATCGCCGTTGCGTTCCACCGCGACCTTGGCCGGATCGAGTTCGAGTTGGCGCACCAGATCGGCAATGCTGCCGGGGCAACACGGCGCGGTTCACCATTGAGCGTGAGCGACAGGGTCGAGCTTTGCGGGTTCGTGGCCATGGTAGCGTGCTTTAACGGCCGCATTGCATGGTGCAAGGCTTCAGCAGGCGTTACGCCGCATGTTGACGACATGGGCCGTGGCCACGAGCAGCACGCCGCCGATGGTCAGCACGGATTCGGCCGCCCCATGGCCAACCAGCACGGCAGCGGTCATCAGCGAAAGGCCGGCCACGCCCAGGGCAAGGGGCAGGCGGTGGCCATGGCGCAATGCGCCCATGCCGATCGTTGCCGCACTGATCACGATGGCCAGGACCAGGCCAACATGGTGGATTTCAGGATTGAGCAGCACCCCGCCGCCCAGACCCAGGACGCCGACCAGGAACAGCCCGGCCAGGCAATGGATCATGCACAGGCCGGAAAGGAGCACGCCGAAACGGTCGAGTCGGCTGCGCAAGGCAAGGAAGGCCTGGTTCATGGCCGCCCATATATGTAACGTTGTATCATCGTTCAAGGCTTTTGCGCGGCCGGGCTGCAAAACCGGCTTCCCCCAAATGCCACTTGCGCGCCCGCGCGCGCAGACGCAGAAGTCGCGCGCATGACGGCTTCCAAACCTGCACCGCTGCTCCTGGTCCGCTGGCTTATCGTGGTGGCCGCCATGATCGTGGCGATCGTGGTGGTCGGCGGCATTACCCGGCTGACCGAATCGGGCGTGTCGATCACCGAGTGGAACGTGGTTTCGGGCGCCTTGCCGCCGCTCACCCACGCGCAGTGGCAGGCGCAGTTCGACGCCTATCGCCAGACGCCGCAGTATATCCTGGTCAATGGCCCGGCCGGGATGACGCTGGCGACCTACAAGTTCATCTTCTTCTGGGAATGGGTGCACCGCCTGCTGGCGCGCACCATCGGCCTGGCCTTTGCCGCGCCGCTGGCCTGGTTCTGGGTGCGTGGGCAGATCCCTGCCGGCTACAAGCCGCGCCTGCTGGCGCTCCTGGCGCTGGGCGCGTTGCAAGGCGCGGTGGGCTGGTGGATGGTCAAGTCTGGCATCGTGCATGATGTGAAAGTCAGCCATTATCGCCTGGCCACGCACCTGGCCGTGGCGCTGTTCACCCTGGCCGGGATCGTCTGGACATTGTTGGACTTGCGCGCCCTGGCCGCTGGCCGAGGCCGGGCGCGGCTGACCGGCCTTGGCGCGCTGGCGCTGGGGATGCTGGCGCTGCAACTGGTCTATGGCGCGTTCCTGGCGGGCCTGCGCGCCGGCGTGGTGGCCGGGGCAGGGTGGTTTTCGTGGGACGCCTGGCCGCTGATGCAGGGCAAGTTCTTTCCCGATGGCGTGGAATGGGCGCGGGGCGCCCTGGCCACGCTGACCAGCGATCCCTATCTCGTGCACTTCCTGCACCGCTGGTGGGCCTGGGCTGTGGTGGCCGTGCTGGTGGTGATGGCGCGCAAGCTGCGCCGGGCGGGACAACGGCCCGCCTCGGTTGCGATCCACATCGCTTTTGGCACGCAAGTCCTGCTGGGCATTGCCACGGTCTATAGCGGGGTTTCGCTGTGGCTCGCCGTGCTCCACCAGTTGTGCGGTGCGTTGCTGCTGGTGTGCACGGTCTGGGGTGCGCATGGCCTGGGACGGGGCGGCAAATCGGCCTGAAAACCGAGAAGGTATTATTTTACCTCTCCGCAAAGGCGCGGTTTGCTTGACTCCTGAGGCTGTTTGCAACAAAGGCGCGGTTCTTCACCCGTTTGTACCAGGTCTGGTGCGAGGCGCGGGTAACCCAACATCCAGGGAACCGAACAGCCATGAAGGCTCTCAGCAAGGTCACCCGGTCGATCAAGCCGGCCGAGGTGGAAAAGAACTGGCATCTTATCGATGCCGAAGGCCTGGTGGTCGGCCGTCTCGCCGTCATCATCGCCAACCATCTGCGCGGCAAGCACAAGCCCAGCTTCACCCCCCACGTCGATTGCGGCGATCACGTTGTCGTGATCAACGCCGACAAGGTGCGCCTCACGGGCAACAAGCTCAAGGCCAAAACCTATTACAAGCACACCGGCTATGCCGGCGGCATCAAGGAAGTCACCGCGGACAAGGTCCTGGGTGGTCGCTTCCCCGAACGCGTGCTGGAAAAGGCCGTTGAGCGCATGATCCCCCGTGGTCCGCTCGGCCGTGCGCAGATGCGCGCGCTGCACCTCTATGCCGGTACCGAACACCCGCATGGTGGCACCCAGCCGGTGGCGCTCGACGTCGCCTCGATGAACCGCAAGAACAAGGTGGGTGCCTGATCATGGCCGATAACGACACCGTCTCGAGCCTGGCCGACCTCAAGAACCTGACGTCTGCCGCTCCTGTTGCCGCCGCTGCTGCCGAACCCGCCGCCGAAGGCGACGCGCCGGTTGCGCCTGCTGCCCCGACCATGCCGCTGCGCGATCGCGAAGTCGATTCGTTCGGCCGCGCCTATGCTACCGGCCGCCGCAAGGACGCCGTGGCCCGCGTGTGGCTCAAGCCCGGCAGCGGCAAGATCGTGGTCAACGGCCGTGATCAGGAAGTGTACTTTGCCCGTCCGACCCTGCGCCTGGTGATCAACCAGCCGTTCCAGGTGGCCGGCCGCGAAGGCCAGTACGACATCATCGCCACCGTCAAGGGCGGCGGTCTGTCGGGCCAGGCCGGCGCCGTGAAGCACGGCATCGCCCAGGCGCTGACCCGCTTCGAACCCGCGCTGCGTGGCGCCGTCAAGGCCGCCGGCTTCCTGACCCGCGACTCGCGCGTTGTGGAACGCAAGAAGTACGGCCGCGCCAAGGCTCGCCGCAGCTTCCAGTTCTCGAAGCGCTAATCGCGTTTCGGCTGGCAGTTCTCGAAGCGCTGATCTTTCAGTCCGCTTCGGCAACGAACGCATCAAGGGCTGGCCTTCGGGCCGGCCCTTTTTGTTTGCGCGTAGAGCGCGATGACAAAAAGTGGGGACCGGGTTTTGTCAAAAAATCGCGCGAACACAAAAATCTAGGGCATGAGGGTGTTTCGATGAAACGTCGTCATGCCCTAGGCGGCGTGGACAAATTCCGCAACGCCACGGTTGTCCTTTAAAAGGCCCTGGGGAGGCGCGAGGACGAAGCAAGAGTGGGCCTCTTGTAAGGCCGAGCAACGCTGCCAGGGCCTTTTAAAGGACAACCCTGCGGGGCTGGACCAAAAACCGCCATTTCTGCGTCGGCTCGTCGCACAATATTCCCGATATTGCGCTTCCTCGCCTCCTTGAACTGGCGGTTTTTGCCTCCAGCCGTGGCGTTGCGGAATTTGTCCACGCCGCCTAGGCCGCCGGATCGAGCGGGCCGGCCAGCGAGGCCAGCAGCACGGCCAGTTCGGTCTGCCGGGTCACCCCGGTCTTGGCAAAGACATGCTTGAGCTGGGTGCGCACGGTGGCTGGCGAGGCGGTGTGGCGGCTGGCGATTTCCGTCGGTGACAGGCCCTGGGCCACGGCGCGGGCCACGCGTGCTTCTGCCGGGGTCAGATCGAACAGCGCGCGGATCAGATCGGCGCCGGGCACGCTGGGGTTGCCGGCCCCCGCCAGGATCACCACCGCGCCGGCGCTGTCGAACGCATCACGGGCAAGGCCGTGCATGGGCACGAGGTGCAGGGCGTGGCGCGCCGCACCCTGGGCGTCGCGCAGCGGCAGCGAGCAGCCCGCGCGGCGTTCGCGCAACCGCGCCAGCGCCACCCGCAACTGCGCATCGCAGCCGGGATGCACTGCGTGCAGCACGCCTGCGCGCTGCGCCAGCAGGCTGTCCATCGCCGCGGCAAAGCGCGGGTTCATTGCCTCGATCCGGCCGGCTGGGTCGATCACGCCGGCGGCCACGCTGACCAGGTCCAGCGCGTTCACCGCCGCTTCTACCCGCTGCATGCGCAATTGCGCGCTCAAGGCCAAGGCGCGGGCAAGGTGCGGGCGCAAGGCGTCGAGCCGGCGCGCCGCCTGGCGCGACGCCTCGTGGCCGGCAAACCCTTCCAGGGCCAGGATCAGGCCATCTTCTCCCGCACCCTGGATCACGGTGGCTGCGCCTGCATCCATGCCATGGGGAACGAGGAATTCGCTGTAGATCGGCAAGGACACGAGCTCGTCGGCGCTGTGCACGTCGCTGTCGGTGAGAAAGCCGGGGTGGTCGCCGCGCGCCAGCAACCGGCTCACCCGGGTGTTCTGCGCATTGTAACCCAGCCGATCGAATTCCACGGTGAGCGCCTGCACGCTTTCGGTGGAAGTCATCGCCAGGCCTTGCGGGCCAAAGCGGATCAGGTTGCTGCCGCGCGCGCCCGCCTGGTCCGCCAGGGTCTGCAATACCCCAGCCCAGCGCTCGGGCACGGCGGCCGCCTCATAGATGTCGCCTATCAGTCCCGCATCGAACATGCCCGCCTGCCCACCTGTTCCCCACGCCAATGCTATCGCACTTTGTCGCGGACGAACAAGCGGATGTGGCGCCGTGTTGACGCGATTCAGTCAAATTCCCACGCACGCTCGCCGTGGGATGCAAGGTCGAGTCCTTCGCGCTCGTCATCCTCGTTCACCCGCATCGGCCAGATCCGGGCAAGGCCAAGCGCCAGCACCAGCGTGGCCAGCGCCGACCACAGCGCCACCACGCCCACGCCGAGCGCCTGGGCGAGGATCTGGCGCCCCATGTCCATGCCGGGGGCATAGCCGGCGCCGCCAAGGCTCGGGGCCAAAAATGGCGCCAGCAGCAGCGAGCCGATCATGCCACCCACGCCGTGGACGGCAAAGACATCGAGCGAATCGTCCACCTTGCAGCGGTGCTTGACCAGCAGGATCATGGGATAGCACACGCAGGCTGCGGCCAGGCCGAACAGCAGCGCTGCGCCCGGCGCGATCATTCCCGCCGCGGGCGTCACCGTGGCAAGGCCGCCCACCGCGCCGGTGGCAAAGCCCACGCTGGTGGGCTTGCCCACCGTCAGCCGCTCGATCAGCAGCCAGGCCATCGCCGCGGCGCAGGCGGCGATATGGGTGTTGAGAATGGCCGCCGTGGCCCCGGCATTGCCGGCCAGTGCCGACCCGCCGTTGAAGCCGAACCAGCCCACCCACAGCAGCGCCGCGCCAGCCATGGTCAGTGCGGGCGCGTGGGGCAGCATCAGCGTCTTGGGAAAACCCTGCCGCGCGCCCAGCAGGATCGCCACGACCAGCGCGGAAACCCCGGCGGTGGTGTGCACCACGATGCCGCCGGCAAAATCCAGCGTGCCGAGCCGCGTGGCAAGCCAGCCGCCGCCCCAGATCCAGTGCGCCGCGGGGGCATAGACCATAAGGCCCCAGGCCGCGCAGAATGCCAGGACCCACGAAAACCTTGCACGATCCACCCAGGCGCCGACCATCAGCGCGGGCGTGATTGCGGCAAAGCACATCTGGAACAGCGCAAATGTGTTTTCGGGAATGGCAAGGCCGGCACGCAGGGGTGCCAGATGGCCGAGCATGACCGGTCCGAGACCACCCACCAGGCCGCTACCCACCGGGCCGAACGCCAGGGCATAGCCGCAGACCAGCCACAGCAGCGAGGCGACAGCCGCGATCGCGCCCACCTGGACCAGCACCGAAAGGAAGTTCCTGGTGCGCACCAGGCCGCCGTAGAACAGGCCGAGGCCCGGCATGCACATCAGCAGCACGAGCGCCGAGGAAACCATGATCCACACCGTGTCGGCGCCGTTCGTCCCCGGGACCGGGCCGGCGGCGGCGTGGACGATGGTTGGTGCGGCCAAGCCGGCAAGCGCCAGCGGCCACGCGGCACGAGCGCGCATGACATTCTCTCCCGTTGTGCGGCGCCCACGCAAGAAGGCGGCCGCCACACCCTGATCCCTGGGGCAGGCCCCTAGGGCAGGCCAGGCGGGAAAGGCAAGCGTTAGTGGTGCATCACGCGCAACAAATGGTGTCTAACAAGCACCAGATCAGAACGTTCGTTGTTCCAGATAGGCGCGCAAGGCAGCGATGCTTTCCGGCACGTCGCTGCGGCCAAAACCGATGCGGAACCGATCGGCGGGCACGGGGCCCAGATCGGAATGATAGATGCCCGAGGGCAGCAACAGCACCCCGGCCTTGTCGACCAGGTCTTCGCAGAAGGCATCCACCGTGCCCGGCCCAAGCCAGCGCGGATAGCCCACGCAGCCACCGTCCGATCGTGTCCATTCGAACAAGTGCGGATAATCGGCAAAGAATGCATCGAGCACGTCGAGATTGGCGCGCACGAGAGCATTGTTGCGCCCGATGATGCGATCGGCGGCGCGCAGGGCGATGATCCCCAGCGCCTCGCTGGGCGCGGAATTGCAGATCGACAGGTAGTGCTTCATCCGCTCCATGCGCGAAAGCACGCCCGCGTCCTGGCAAGCGATCCAGCCGATGCGCAGGCCGGGCAGGCCATAGGCCTTGGACAGCACATTGAGCGATAGGCCGCGCTCATAGATATCGGCCACTTGTGGCAGGTGCCGTGCCGGATCGGGGCCGAGCAGGCGATAGACCTCGTCGCTGAAGATCCAGATGCCATGGCGCCGGCACAAGTTCACCAATCCATCGAGCGTGGCGCGATCGGGGATGGAGCCGGTGGGATTGTGGGGAAAGTTGATCGAGACCAGCTTGGTATTGGGCTGGATCGCCGCAGCCACGCGATCGAGATCGAGCCGCCAGCCGTTTTCGGGATCGAGCGGCACGCCGGTGACCGCACAGAGCGAGAGCGGCACGGTTTCGGCCGCCTGGTAATTGGGCGTGATCACGATGGCGTGATCGTCCTTGCCCAGCAGCACGTGGTAGGCGACGTAGATCCCTTCTTCCGCGCCGGCAAAGCACAGCACGTTATCGGGGATCATCGCGTCATAGGTGCTGGCAATCTCGGCGCGCAAAGCCGGGGCGCCGAAAGTCTGGGTATAGCCCAGCCATTGCGCATCGAACGCGGCGGCATCGGCAGGATCGGCCATGGCGAGCAGTTCGCGCAAGGTCATGCTCTGCGCGTCGGACGCCGTCAGGTGATGCCGGGCGGCGAATTCCCACTTCGAGAAATACGCCTCCAGACGGAAGTCAGGCAGAGCCATCCTCGCCGCTCAGCTGCCCAGCGCGACGACGCCGCCGGTCGAGCCGAAGCCACCCTGGCCCCGCGCGGTATCGTCGAGTTCGTCAACCTCGAGCCAGGTGCCGTGCACCACCGGCGCCAGCACCAGCTGCGCCACGCGATCGCCGCGACGGATCGAAAAGCTTTCGCTGCCGTGGTTGATCAGGATGATCTTCAATTCGCCGCGATAGTCGCTGTCGATCGTACCAGGGGCATTGGGCACGGAAATGCCGTGCTTGAGCGCCAGACCCGAACGCGGCCGCACCTGGATTTCGAAGCCCGGCGGAATGGCGAGCGCCAAACCGGTGGCCACGGCATGGCGCGCGCCCGGCGCCAGGTCGAGATCCTGCGCGGCCACCACGTCCATGCCGGCGGCGCCATCGGTGGCATAGGCGGGCAGGGGCAGCCCTTCGCCATGGGGCAAGCGCTTGAACAGGATAGGCACCGGGGCAGAATGGGAATGGGCGGTCATGCTGGGAATTCCGTTGGCGGGGTTGATGGGGCAGGTGCCATGGGCGAAAGCGTTTGCGCGATGCGCGCGACAAGCGCCTCGGCCACGTGTTCCTTGGGCATTTCGGGCAGGCTGTCCACGCCGTCGGCGGCAACGATGTGGACAGCGTTGGTGGCCCCGCCCATGACATCGCCGGAAACGTCGTTGGCCACGATCCAATCCGCCCCCTTGCGCGCCCGCTTTGCCACGGCATGGGCGATGACGTCATCGGTTTCCGCGGCAAAGCCCACGACGAGTGCAGGGCGCCGCGGATTGCGGCACAGATTGGCCAGGATATCGGGATTTTCGACCAGGGCGAGCGGGGGCGGCGTGCCGCTGCCGTCCTTCTTCAGCTTGTGCGGGCCGGCATCGGCCGTGCGCCAGTCGGCCACGGCGGCGACCATCACCGCCACGTCGGCCGGCAGCGCCGCCTCTACGGCTGCGGCCATCTCGCGTGCGGTTTCCACGTTCACCCGAACAACACGCGGTGGCGTGGGCAGGGCGACGGGGCCGGCCACCAGCGTCACCCGCGCGCCGGCGCGGGCGGCAGCCTCGGCAATGGCAAAGCCCTGCCGGCCGCTCGACCGGTTGGCGATATAGCGCACCGGATCGATCGGTTCGTGCGTGGGGCCGGCCGTGACCAGCACATGGCGGCCCGCAAGCGGCAGGGCTGCAGCGGCCGGCAGGGGCTGCCGCGGCGCCAGCGCGGCCTCGATCGCTGTCCACACCGCCGCAGGTTCGGGCAGGCGGCCGGGGCCGAATTCGCCGCAGGCCATCGCGCCTTCATCGGGTTCCAGCACGGTGACGCCCGACGCGCGCAAGGTGGCAACGTTGCGCACGGTGGCGGCATGCTGCCACATGCGCACGTTCATCGCCGGCACGGCCATGACCGGCTTGTCGGTTGCGAGCAGCAAGGTGGTGGCCAGGTCATCGGCGATGCCGGCGGCCATGCGCGCCATCAGGTCAGCCGTGGCCGGGCACACCACCACCAGGTCTGCCTGGCGGGACAGCTGGATATGGCCCATTTCCACTTCGTTCTTCAGATCCCACAGCGTTGTGTGCACGGGATTTTCGCTGAGCGCGGCGAGCGTCATCGCGGTTACGAAATGGGCGCCGCCCTCGGTCAGCACGCAGGTGACATCGCCGCCGCCCTTGCGGATCAGGCGGACGAGTTCGCAGGCCTTGTAGGCGGCGATGCCGCCGCCCACGATCAACAGGATGCGCTTTTGTAGCATGGGCGGCTTGTGCCGCCTTGGCCGATGCGGCGCAAGTTTTCCCGCCGGCGATGGTTCAAAACGGCGGAATTGCGTCGTTCAATTTCTTTGCAAGCTGTCCGAAAGTTTGTCAGACTTGCGACAAATAGAACAAGGTCGATGGAGAGACTCGATGCGTGTGGTGTTGGCCGCGCTCGTGCTGATGGCCGGGCTCGTGGATCTGATCATTGTCGGCTCGTTCCTCGTGACGCCGCACGACAGCGCCGAACTCGCGCGCGCGGCGCACGGGCTTTCGATCATCCGCGCGCATTGCACGTCGTTCTTCAGCGTCGCGGCGCTGGCGATGATTGCGGGCGTCCTGTGGCGCAATGGCGATCTGCTGCTGGTGCCGACCTTCATCTTCATCGGCGCGCTGGTGGAACGGCTGGTCAATTTCGTCGCTTTTGGCCCCTATCCCGAATGGTTGCTGCCCATGGCGCTGGACGTGGCGCACATCGCCTTGCTGTTGGCCGCGCGCCGCGCCTTTCGCCAGGCGAACGAGGATGAAGCAGCCGCGCCCGCCACGCCCCACCGCGCGAACCTGGCCTGATCCGCGGTGCCGATCCGCCTGATCCTCACGGCGCTGGTTTTCCTGCTTGGCCTGTTCGACCTGATGATGGCCGCCGCGTTCCTGTTCACGCCCCGGCCGGTGCCGCGATGCTGGGCGTGGGGGCGCCGGGCGCGGCGGGCTGGGCCACCATTCGTGCCGATTTCACCGCGTTCTTTGGCGTTGCCGCGCTGTGCATGATGATTGGCGCCTGGCGCCGCAACGGCGATCTGCTTTTGGTGCCGGGCCTTTTGTTCGGCGTGGCGCTAGCCGGCCGCGCACTGGACCTGGCGCTGGCCGGTGCCTATCCCGGCTGGGCGCAACCCATGGTAGTCGAAGCGCTGCACGTGATCGTGCTGGCGGCTGCCTGGCGCATCCTGCCGCACCACCGCGTGGGGGACTTGGCGGGGTAGGCTGCTGGCAAACCGCAGCGCCCACGCCCTTCGACAAGCTCAGGGCGAACGGGGGTGGGACAATCGGAGGAGAAACGGCGCTTTCAGCCCTATTCCCCGTTCGGGCTGAGCCTTTCTAAGCCCCCGCAGGCAAGTGCTGAGCCGTTAGGCCTGCGCGCCCCTGCTACCCCAGCGGCCGGCAAAGCGCAGGATCGCGCGCTGGGCAGGGCGTTCGATCCAGCGGTGGGAGGCAAAGCCGGCGGCGACCGCGGCGGCCAGGAAGAAGATGAGGAACGCCGGCTCGCGCGCAATGGCCCGGCTGCCCAGCGTGGCGTCGATCAGCAGGACCAGCGCCACCTGCATCGGAAAATGCCAGAGATAGATGCCGTAGGACGCTTCTCCCCACTGCCGCCCGAACGCGAGGGCATCGGTCTTGTCGGCCACGTCTACTGTCAGGGTGGCGAAGAGCACGGCAAACGTGCCGGCCAGGATCGTGGCGTCTTCGGCGTGATAGCGCGTGGCCGCGACCCAGCCTGCCACCGCGCAAGCCAGTGCGCCGCCGGCCAGCACGGGCAGCGGCAGCCAGCCTTTCAACGCGGCGGCATAGATTGCCACGCCCAGGAAGAAATAGCCGATGCAGGTCAGCACCGGCTCGTTCGGCCAGCCCAGGAAGAACAGGCGCAGCACGCCGACCGCCACCGGCAGCGACACCAGCAGTGGCGCGCGGCGCATGGCCGGCAGCAAGACCCAGAACGCCGCATAGGCCAGGATTTCGGTGGAGAGCGACCAGCTTGGCCCGTTGAACGACTGGTTGTGCTGCCAGCCCCAATAGTGCGCCAAGGGAATCGACAGGAGGAAATGCTTCCAGTCCTGCTCGTGATAGATGAACGCGGTGCCGTTGATGCGGGTATAGGCCGCCTGCAGGCCCGCCACGATCACCAGCGTCAGCAGGTGCAGCGGCCAGAGCCGCGCCACCCGGGCCAGCCAGAACCGGCGCATCGCCGTGCTGTCGGCAAAATAGACATGGGCAAAGACAAAGCCCGAGACGGCCCAGAAGTATTGCACCGCCATGTGTCCATAGTCGAACAGCCAGCGCAGCGGCCGATAGAGCGGGATCACCGCTGCGCGATCGACCTGGAAACCATAGCCCACCGGCGGCACGAAGAAGTGCTGGTAATGCCAGAACAGCACGAAGAACGCGGCGATGACCCGCGACAGGTCAAGCGCGTTGAAATGGCGCTTGGCCAGCCGCAGGCCGGGTAAAGGAGCGGGACGGGCGGGCGCGTTCACGGATGGCGATGCCATTCGGATTCGGGCGGGGGCCCGTCATGATGGCCCCAGGCCTGGAGCCCCAGCACCGCAGCGCCGCCCAGCACGGCCGCGAGCAGCAGCCCGGTCCAGCTTGTGCCACGCGGATCGTCGTCACGCCGCTTGCGCTCCCACATCAGGTCGACATGCGGCAGCGGCGGGGCTTCAGGTGCGCCGCCCTTGGGCGGAAAGCGTTCCTCGATCCGGCGGATCAGCGCGGGCACGCGCAGCAGCGTGGCGGTGTCTTCTTGCAGCCGCTCGGCAATCGCGGCTTCGGGGCCCAGCTCGTCGCGGATCCAGTTGCGCACGAAGGGCGCGGCGGTTTCCCACATGTTGATGTCGGGATCGAGCTGTTGGGCGATCCCTTCGACCATCACCATGGTCTTTTGCAGCAGCAGCAGGTGCGGCTGGGTCTGCATGTCGAAATCGCGGGTGATGGCAAACAGCCCGTCGAGCATCTGCCCGACCGACAGGTCTTTCACCGGGCGGCCGCGCATCGGCTCGCCCACTGCGCGCAGGGCCGTGGCGAATTCATCCACCGAGTGATAGCTCGGCACGTATTGCGCCTCGAAATGGATCTCGGCCACGCGCTTGTAGTCGCCCGTGGTCAGGCCATAGAGGATTTCGGCCAGCCATTGCCGCGCCTGGCGGTCGATCCTGCCCATGATGCCGAAATCGATCGCGGTGATCGTGCCATCGGCTTCCACGAACAAGTTGCCCTGGTGCATGTCGGCATGGAAATAGCCGCCGCTGATCGCCTGGGTCAGGAAGGCCAGCACCAGCCGGCTGGCCATTTCCTTGCGATCGTGGCCTGCCGCGTCGATCGCGTCCAGGTTGCTGATCTTGACGCCATCGACCCAGTCGAGCGTCATCACCCGGCCGTTGGTGCGGTCCCAATCGATACCGGGCACGCGATAGCGCGGAAAGGCGTGCATGGCATCGGCCAGTTCCGAAGCGCTGGCGGCTTCGCGGCGCAAGTCCACCTCGCGCGCGGTCCAGCGCTTGAAATTGGCGATGACCAGGCGTGGGCGCAGGCGCCCGGCTTCCCCGCCCAGCGCTTCCAGGTGCGCGGCGGCCCATTCATAGGTCTCGATATCGCGCGCCAGCTTTTCCCGCACGCCGGGGCGCAGCACTTTGACCGCCACCTTGCGCCCGTCGGCCGTCCAGGCCTGGTGCACTTGCGCGATGGAGGCGGCGCCCACCGGCTCTTCATCGAAGCGGGCGAACAGGCTTTCGAGCGGCCGTTCGAAGCTGGTTTCGATTTCGCGGCGGATCAGCGCGAAATCGACCGGGGGCAGCTTGTCCTGCAGCGCCAGCAGATTGCGCGCCGCTTCCTCGCCCACCAGATCGGGCCGGGTGGCCAGTGTCTGCCCCAGCTTGATCGCGGCCGGGCCGATCGCGCGAAACGCGCCGGCATAATCGGGCACGGCGGGCTGGCGCGTGCCGAAGCGGGCGATGCGGCACAGCCGGCGCACGGGCGCCGGGGTCTGCGGGCTTTCTTCCAGCAGGCGCAGCGCGCCATGGCGCGCCAGAATGCGGCCCCAGCCCAGCAGGCGGCGAATATGGGTGGCAGGACGGGTCAACGAATGTGTACTCTCAGACCTTCCAGCCGGAGTGGATCGCCACCAGGCCACCCAGGATCGGCTCCACCTTGGTGTGGCGGAAACCGGCGGCTTTGATCATGCCTTCGAATTCGTCCATCTTGGGAAAGCGGCGGATCGATTCGATCAGGTAGCGATAGGATTCGGCGTCACCGGCAATCGCCTGGCCGATCTTGGGCACCAGCTTGTGCGAATAGGCATCATAGACTTCGGCAAAGCCGGGCCATTGCGTGGTCGAGAATTCCAGGCAGAAGAACCGCCCCCCGAACTTGAGCACGCGGTGCGCCTCGGCCAGGGCCGCGTCGATCCGGGTCACGTTGCGGATGCCAAAGGCGATGGTGTAGGCATCAAAGAAGCGATCGCCGAAAGAAAGCTCCTCGGCATTCTGGCGCGACCAGACCAGGCCATCGATGCCGCGCTCGATGGCGCGCTCGATGCCCACGTCCAGCATGTCCTGATTGATGTCGCTCACCGTGATCGACGCGCCTTCGCGCGCCATGCGGAACGCGATGTCGCCGGTGCCGCCGGCCATGTCGAGAATCTGCTCGCCTTCGCGCGGCTTGACGCGGGCGACGAAGCGATCCTTCCACAGGCGGTGCATGCCCACCGACATCGCGTCGTTCATCACGTCGTACTTTTTGGCGACGCTGGAAAACACCGCGCCGACGCGGGCAGTCTTTTCCTCAGGGGTGACGTCCTCGTAACCGAAGGACACGCTTTCCGGGCTGGTCATGGTTCAGGGCCTTTAAAGAGGAATTGCCGCAGGCGCAAAGCATGATAGCAGAGCGGCACGATGCCCGAACTACCAGAGGTTGAAACCACCGTTCGCGGCCTGGCGAGCATACTCGAGGGCCAGACGATCACCCGCGTGGCCGTGCGCCGCGCCGACTTGCGCCGCCCGTTCCCGCCAGACCTGGGCCAGGCGCTGACCGGTGCACACGTGACGGGCCTGTCGCGCCGCGCCAAGTATGGCCTGATCCACACCGACCGTGCCCGAACCATGGTGTTTCACCTGGGCATGTCGGGCCGCTGGCGAATCGATCCCGAAGAGATCGCCAAGCACGATCACCTCGTGCTGGAAACCGGCAACGGGCATGTGCTGGCGCTCAACGATGCGCGCCGCTTCGGTTCGGTCGATCTGGTTGACGACGATGCGCTCGATGCCTGGCCGCCGTTCGCCGCGCTCGGGCCCGAACCGCTGGGGCCGGGGCTCACGGCGCAGCACCTGGCGCGCGCCTTTGCCGGCCGCATCGCCGCGATCAAGCTCATGCTGCTCGACCAGCGGATCGTGGCGGGCCTTGGCAACATCTATGTGTGCGAAGCGCTGCACCGCGCGCGCATCCATCCCGAGCGGGAAGCCGGCACCGTTTCGCTGGCCGCGCTCAAGCGGCTGGTGCCCGAGATTCGCGCCGTGCTGGAAGAATCGATTGCCGCGGGCGGTTCCACCTTGCGCGACTATGCCCGGCCCGATGGCGAGCTGGGCTATTTCGCCAAGGACTGGCGGGTCTACGGCCGCGAGGGCGATCCCTGCGCCTGCGGCCGGCCGGTGGCGCGCGTGGTGCAGGGCGGGCGCTCCACGTTTTTCTGCCCGGTATGTCAAAAGTGAACCCGCACAGAGCGATTTCTCTTTAGCGCCTAATCTGTTAAGCAGGCGATCGGGGTCGCACGGGTAGGTTCTATTGGTCGGGTCGCTTTCTCATCGCATTTCGCTGCTTTGCGCCGCGCTGGCCGGGTTGATCATGATTCTGGCTGGCGCGCTGCTGGCCGTGACGCTGCAGATGCATGACAACCTGCGGTGGGTGGATCATTCGTCGCGCGTGCTGCGTACGGCCAACCATGCGCTGGCCAGCCTGCGCGCCGCAGAATCCGGCCAACGCGGCTATACGCTCACCCACAATCCCGAATTCGCCAGCGCCGTGCTGCCAGCGATCGACACGGCGCGCCGCGATGCGGCCGACCTGGTGGCGCTGACCACCGACAATTTCGAGCAGCACGAGCGGGCGCGCCAGTTGCAGGTGCTGGTCAACGCACGCGCCGATACGCTGGCAACGGTCTATCGCCTGGCTCGCAGCGGCGCGTTCGATCGAGCTTTGGATTCTACGGCCAGCGGCCGCGGGCTGGCCATGATGCAACTGGTAGAAGCCAAGGTGAACGACCTGCTGCTCGACGAGCGAGCGCTTGCTGCCGATCGCATGGCCGAGGTGGAAAGCCTGCTGCGCACGATTCGCTGGCTGGTCGTGCTGGGCACGCCGCTTACCCTCATGATGCTGGCGCTGGTTGCGCGCTCGCTGATCCTGCGCATCCGGCGGCCCGTGGGGGAAATGCTGGCGGTGATGGGCGAACTCGGCGCGGGCCACCGCGAGGCGCGCATTACCGGGGAAATGGGATCGAGCGAGTTCACGCGCCTGGCCGGCGGCTACAACGCCATGGCCGACGAACTGCAACGCGCGGTGGCCAGCCAAGCCGAGGCTGGCGAAAATCTCAAGGCCGCCAACGCGGCGCTGAGCCACAACGCTGAAACCCTGCGCGAACGGGGCGAAGTGATCGAGATTCTGGGCGGCATGGCGCACCGCATGCAGGCCGCCCGCACCGACGAGGAATTGGCGGCGATCATCCGCGTCTTCGTGCCGCGTGTGCTGCCGCATATTCCCGGCGTGCTGTTCGTGCACAACAATTCGCGCAACCTGCTGATTCCCACGGCCACCTGGGGCGGGGTGGAGGCCGGGCAGGCATTCGGGCAAGCCGGCTTTGCGCCAGAGGAATGCTGGGCCCTGCGCCGCGGGCAAAGCCATTACGTGGACGAGCCGGGCTCGGACATCGTTTGCCCCCACGTGGGCCAGCAATCCGATCACTACCATTGCGAGCCTCTGCTCGCCGGTGGTGAAGTGATCGGCGTGCTCTATCTCATGGGCACGATCGGCACCGAAAGCCGGTTTCGCCTGGCCGTGCTGAGCGAAAACATCGCCTCGGCATTGGTCAACCACCGCCTGCAGCGCGGCCTGCGCGAACAGACCATCCGCGATCCGCTGACCGGCCTGTTCAACCGTCGCTATCTGGAAGAGACGCTGGCCCTGGAAATGGCCCGCGCCTCGCGGTCGAGCGCGCCACTGACCGTGGTGATGTGCGATATCGACCACTTCAAGCGCTTCAACGACGAATTCGGCCATGATGCCGGCGACCAGGTGCTGCAAACCGTGGCCGGCGAATTGCGCCGCCGGTTCCGCGATGGCGACGTGGTCTGCCGCTTTGGCGGAGAGGAGTTCGTGGTGATCGCGCCGGCCACCGAAGTTTCGGTCCTGCGCGCCCGCGTGGAAGAAGTGCGCGTGGCGGTCAGCCTGTTGACCGTGCGTCAGGGCGAGCGGGCGCTGGGCTCGGTGACGATGTCGTTCGGTCTGGCCAGTTGGGCCCCAGGCATGGACCGCGAAGGCACCGCCCTGCTCAAGGCGGCCGACGCCGCGCTCTACGCCGCCAAGCGCGAAGGCCGCAACCGCGTGATGATCGACCCGCAAGCGCTGGCGGCGTGAGGGTAGCGGCGCGAGGTTCGGTTTTCAGGAGCGGAATGCAATAGCTCGATGGCGCCGAGTGGCGGATCAATCTTGCTTCCGAGCGTGGCGCCGGAGTGGTGACCCGGATCGCTCCAAAACCGGTTCAACTCGCGCTCTCGGTGTTGATGGGATGCTGCATCGAGCAGGCGCACCGTCCGGCCGAGGTGCAATCCCCGGCCGGACGCGGCGTTAAAAACCCATGCGCACGCTGCCGCCTCCCTTGGCTGCGCTTTCGTCGCGCAGACGGGCGAGGATGTCGGCGGCATCGTGCGCCGGGGCGTGGCGAAGCTGGCGCGCCACCACGGCAAAATCCCCCGGCGTCAGGTTGCTAAGGGCGGCGATGCCTTCTGGCGGCTCCATGCCGAAGCGCTGGCGAAAGGCCCGTATCAGCCGTTCGGGGCCCAGCGGCTTCAACTTCAGTTTGAAAACAAAGCGCCGAAGTGTTGCCGGGTCCAGATTGTCGGGGTGGTTCGTGGCGGCCACGACCGGCAGCGGATGCCGGTCGAGCCAGGTCAGCAATTCATTGACCTGGCCAATCTCCCAACTGGTGCGCGCGTGCCGGCGATCGAACAAGAGGGAGTCCGCCTCGTCGAACAACAGGACACCATCGCGGCGACGCGCTTCCTCAAAGGCATCGGCAATGGCGCGTTCGGTGCCGCCGACCCATTTGGACAGCAGATCCGAAGCGCGTTTGACCAGGAGGGGACGATCCAGCGCACGGGCGAAGTGATGCGCCAGCGCGGTCTTGCCCGTGCCGGGCGGCCCGGAGAGCAGCAACGAGACATCGCTGGCCCCGCCCGCTGAGACTGCCTCCAGCAAGCTGGCCAGCGGACGATCGGTCTCGAACAGGTCAAGGTCGAGCGCGTCCTCGTGCCCCACTGGCAGAGGCTCATCACGCAGTGCGCGCACCAGCGATCCAGCCGCCTTGGCACCACCATCCTGTTCTCCTGCCAAACGCGCCACCCGCGCCGACACCCGCAACACGCTGGCCGCCTCGGGTGCGGCATCGATCAGCGCCGTGATGGCGCCGCCACGGACAACGCCTTCCTCGCGCGCGATGCGGTCCGCCATGCGCAAGGCCGCGCTGCGGGGCGGGTGCGCCATGCGCAGCACAAAGCTCATGCGGCGCAGGATGGCATCGTCCACATTGCCCAGCGCATTGGTGGTCCAGATCACCGGCAGCGGGTTGGTTTCCAGCATGCGGTTGATGAAAACCTTGCTGCCTTCGCGCCGGTTCATCCAGTCACCCTCGCTGCGCTGGGTGTCGCCGATCAGGTCCTCCATCTCGTCGAACAGCAGGATCGCCGGGCGGGGTTGGCCAGACAGGGCACGCTGCGCCAGTTGCAGGGCGCGGACGCGTTCCCAGCGGGTCGGCTCATCCCCGTCGTCGTCAGCTTCGCCAATCGCGTGCAGCGGGGCGCCTACGGCAGCGGCAAGGGCCAGCGCCATTTCGGTCTTTCCTGTGCCTGGCGGGCCGTGGATCAGGATGTTGATGCCTGCCGCACGATGCGTCAGCGCCCCGGCCAGCAAGCGGCGCAGCATGTCGGCGTCACCCACGTGGCTGAAATCCTCCAACGTCAGCCGCGCGTCTTGGCGCGCGCCAACCAGCAAAGAAAGCAGATCGCCATCGGCCGCCGGCGCACGGTTGAGCAAACGCTCCAGCGGCCAGCGCAGGTCCACCTGCAAATGCCCTTGATGTCCCAGCTCAAAGCCGATCAAGCCAAGACGCAGGACCGGGCTTTGGCGTACGGCTCCTTCGGCCATGGCGCTGTCTGCGCCGGCCAGTTCACCCAGCAATGATGGCAGATCATGCCCACACCGCGCGGCGATACGCACCAGTTCGCGGAACCGGGGCAGCCGTTCTGCCGCGATCATCACGGCCATCAGTTGTGCATCGAAGGGCGAAAAACCGAGCAGCCGGGCCAACCTTGCGCCTAGCACCAGGACATGGGCTGGCACGCCCTGCCGCTGGGATACAGCCAGCTTGGGGCAGATTTCAGCCCACGCGGGATCTTCCTGTGCCGTTTTATCCAGCAACCACGGCAGGTTTGGCCCTGCCCATTCACCCAAAGCGAGCGCCAGTGCGCCCTTGGCCGGAATATCCTGGCCAATCCGCAGCGCCAGGCTGCGGACGATCGAAAACTCGTCCATAAAGCATCTCACGTGCGGCCTGGCCACGCGACAAGGCGCGGTCGATCAGGTCCATTTTCAAGAAGGCTTGAAAGGGCGCGACAGGCGGTTCCACCGCCCTATCGCAGCGCCACGCGACGCTTACGAGAAGGGCTGGAACAGCACGGGCGCAGCGCCCACAAGGCTATAGTGTTCCAACACGGTCTTTCTCCGAGAAGACGGGCAATAGACGCCGTCTGCCAGTGGACCATAAAACATGCGGCACCCCGGCGACAAGCATTTGTTCAAAAGCCGGCCAGGGATTTGTGCAATTCGCAATTTATGCTCACGCTTGTAAGCGTGGTTATATTTAAAAAATATGCAAGCGGCGGGCTGGGCAATGAAATTCGCTGCCTGAGCGTGAGCATACGGCATTTCCCCGCTGATCCACACCTGTCAAAACTTTGTCATCTGCAATGACGGCCATTTGCAAGCTGGGCCCCCGGGGTGCTTCGGGTCCGGCCATTCTTAAACTGCGGCCCGACATCGAAACACAATTGTTATTTAACAACCGCAATCTACCATGGCTTTCACGGCGAAGTTGGAGGGCGTGTGGGGGGCGATCTGAAGGCGGTTGAGCAACTTGCAAGCGATCAGGCATCGCTCAAGGCCGCCGCCGGGCTGACCAAACCCACAAAATGGTCCGGCCTTGGCGCCAGCCATGATGCCACGCTGATCTGGGGCGAATGCGCCGGGTCGGGCGCGAATCCCTATCGGGTCATGGCCGATCTGCGCGATATGGGCAGCAAGTGTACCTGCCCTTCGCGCAAGTTCCCTTGCAAACATGCGCTGGCGCTGCTGTGGATCAATGTCGAGGCGATTGCGCCCTTTCCCGCCGCCGAAACGCCGGACTGGGTCAGCGACTGGCTGGGCAGGCGGCGGACGGGGGCGGCGGCGAGGCCCGTGGTCAAGGCGGAAAGCGGCGAGGAAAAGAGCCTTGCGGCAGCGCTGAGCGAAGCGCCCGAACCGGCCACGGACGAGAAGGCAGCAGCGCGGCGCGCGGCAGCCAGTGCCAAACGCGCCGAAGATACCGAGCGCGCGATCCTCGATGCGCTCGACGCGCTTGAACAGTGGATTGGTGACCAGTTGCGGCTTGGCCTCGGCGGCTTTGTCGGCGATGTCACGGCGCGCTGTCGCCGGATCGCGGCGCGGCTGGTCGATGGCAAGGCGGCGGCGCTGGCTGGCCACATCGACGAACTGCCCGCGCGGCTGCTTGAACAACCCGCTGCTGATCGCATCCGCGCTGCCACCGTGGAACTGGGGCGCCTGGTGCTGCTGGCGCGTGCCTATCGTGCCGAGCCGCGCGCGCCCGAACTGCGCCGCGCGGTGGCAACAACGGAAAACCGCGAGGCCCTGCTCGCTGATCCCGGACGATCCGTGTGGCGGGCGTTTGGGAAGTGCTGGGCGAGCAGGTGCGGACGCGGCGGGACGGGCTGGTTTCGCAGACGACATGGCTGCTCAACCTTGGCCCGGATCAGCCGCGCTTTGCCATGCTGCTCGATTTCTTCCCGGCCAGCGCAGGACGGCGGGGATCAGTCTTTGTACCCGGGGAACAATTCGTGGGTGAAATGGCCTTCTATCCAGCGCGCGCGCCATTGCGGGCGGTGCTGCTGGGGCGTGAGGCGGCGGGCGAGGCGCTGCGGGCATGGCCGGAGCACGACGAGCCGCTGGAGCAGGCGTTGACCACACCATGGCTCGACGAACCTTGGGCTGTGGCCTGGCCCGTGCTGCTGCCCGCTGGCCGGATCGGCTTTGACCGCTCTGGTGCGATATGGTGGCGCGGCAGCCACGGGGCACTGCCGCTGGGCGGCGAGGTGACGGGGCTGGCGACAGGCACCGAATTGACGCGCAGCGTCGGGTTGTGGTCGGGCAACCGGCTCGACCTGCTGGCCGCGCGCACGCCTTGGGGGCGGATCGGTGGCTGAAGCGCTGTTGGATGGACTGGCCCCGGTCATCACCCGTTGGACGATGGGCGGCAGCGCTGCACATGCAGCGCCCGCTGGCTGGCGCGGCGGGCTGGGCCATGATGCGGGCGAGGCGGAACTGCGCCTGCTGGCGCTGACCGGCCAATTGCTGGGCACGATGGCCGTGGCCGAACCGGCGGGTGATCTGCAGGTGCTGGGCGACCTTCCGCGCCTTGCCAAGCCGCCGCTGCCCGAAGCATTGCGTCCGCGCTGCCGGCGCATCTTGGCCGCGCTGCGCGATGCGGATCAGCGCCGCGCCCTGCTGGCCCTGCTCGACCGGCGCGGTTGGACCATGCATCCGGCCGATTGGTTGCCGGGCGCCAATGAGCACGATCTTCCCGCCACTTATGCGGCGTGGCAGGATTGGGTGGCGCAGGCTGCCGCTTGCGCCGATACGGACGAAATCTCTCCGGAAAACTGGGATCGTTTCGGTCCGGCCGCAAGGCGGGTTGCCTTTGCCGAATTGCGGCGGCGCGATCCGGCGCGCGCATCGGCGTTGCTCGCCGCCAAGATTGCCAGCGAGACGCCAGACCGGCGGCTGCTCTTTCTCGACCTGCTGACCGGGCTGTCGGCCACCGACGTCCCGCTGCTCGAAACCTTGGCCAGCGATCGCGCGCCGCGCGTCAAGGCGCGGGCGATGGCCTTGCTGGCCCGGCTGGGAAAGGGCGGTGCGGTGGACGAGGATGCCCGCGAGATCGCCGGGTTCTTCTCCACGAAAACCACCGGATGGCTGCGCAAATCGCTGCGGATCGTCCCGCAGGAATTGAAGACCCCCGCGCAGCGTAACCGCCGCGGCGCGCTGATGGAGGCGCTGACGCTGACGGCCATGGCGCAAGCCCTCGCGTTGAGCCCGGAAGAACTGATCGCAGCCTGGCCTTGGGGCGAGGACACCCATGCCGACCATGCCCTTGCGGCAATGGCGGAGCGCAGCGCTGCCGATGAGGTGGTCGTCCTTGTTGCCGAAGCGCTGGCGTCGCAGCCAGGCAGCGACATCCTGGCGTTTATTCCGCTGCTGCCCCGCATGTCCGCAACGTGGCGACAGCAAGTGGCGCTGCGCATGCTGGAAGCAAAAGAGGGCAATTTCCTTCGCGCGCTGCCTTTGGCCGGAGGCGATGGTGAGATCGCCGGCACGATCCGCACCGCTGCGGGCAAGGCGCTGCTGGCATCGCTGGTCAAGGAGGATGCCAAGCCTGCCGACCATGCGCCTGAATTGGCCGCGCTCGGCTTGCTGTCCGCCCGCGCCGCAGCGTCGGAGGCGCTGGGCCGGCTGACGGATGCGGGGCTGATCGCATCGGACCCAAGGCTTGATTTGTTGCGGCTCAACGCCGCGCTCAACGACGAAGGAAGCAATCCATGAGCGAGATGCTGCGGATGCCCGCCGAACAGGCCCACGCCGCCGAACTGGCCGCGCTGGCAGCAGGCGATCTTGGCCGCCGCCCGGCCGGCTGGGCGCTCTCGCCCCAGGCGGTCGTCACTTATCTGATGGGCGGCAAGGCGGCGGATGGCGTCGTCATTTCCCCCAAATATGTCGGTGACAAGCGCTTGATCGAAACCGCTGTCGCCACTCTTGCCACCGATCGCGCGCTGTTGCTGCTCGGCGTGCCCGGCACCGCCAAGTCATGGGTTTCCGAACATCTTGCTGCGGCGATCACCGGCGATTCGACGATGGTGATCCAGTGCACCTCGGGCACCGATGAAAACCAGGTTCGCTATGGCTGGAACTATGCACAGTTGCTCGCCCACGGTCCCAGCCGCGAGGCGCTGGTGCCCACCCCGCTACTGCGCGCGATGGAGCGCGGCAAGCTCTGCCGGTTCGAGGAACTGACCCGCATGGGCAGTGATGTGCAGGACACGCTCATCACCGTGCTTTCGGAAAAGATGATGCCGATCCCCGAGCTGAACGACACCGTCTATGCTGCGCGCGGCTTCAACGTCATTGCCACTGCCAACAACCGCGACAAGGGGGTGAACGAGCTGTCCTCGGCGCTTAAACGGCGGTTCAATGTCGTCGTCCTGCCCTTGCCCGATAACGCGCAGCAAGAAGTGGCGATCATCGTCAAGCGCGTGGGCGAAATGGCGCAGAGCCTCGATCTGCCCGAGCCGAAAAATGTGGCCGAGGAAGTGGCCCGGGTGGTGGCGATCTTCCGCGAACTGCGCGCAGGCTCGACCGAAGACGGCAAAGTCGCGCTCAAAGTGCCATCAGGCGGGCTTTCCACGGCCGAAGCTATCGGCGTGATGGTGGGCGGCATCAGTCAGGCAACCTTCTTCAACGATGGCAGGCTGACGCCGGAAACACTGGCCAGCAACATGATCGGTGCGGTGGTGAAAGACCCGGTGCAGGACCGCGCGGTGCTGGGCGAATATCTCGAAACCGTGCTCAAGAAGCGACGCGGCTTTGAAGGCTATTATGCCTCGCTGACCGAGATGCTGTGAGCCTGTGGTCGCGCCGGTCTCCTATTTCGGCATCCGCCACCATGGCCCGGGCTCGGCCCGGCGGCTGGTCGAGGCGCTGGATGATCTACGCCCCTGCGCGGTGCTGATCGAGGGGCCGGCCGACGCCACGCACCTGCTTTCGATGCTGGCCGATCCGGCGCTGGAAACACCGGTCGCGCTGCTGACCTATGCGCAGGACGATCCCTCCCGCGCGAGCTTCTTCCCATTCGCCGAATATTCGCCCGAGTTCCAGGCGGCCCGCTGGTCGCTGGCCCATGGCGCCGATTTGCTCTTTATCGACCTCCCCGCCGCCGACCGCCTGGCCGAGGAGGACAATGCCGCACCAGAGATACCGCCCAACCCTATCGCCCAAGATCCAATCGGCTCGCTGGCACAGGCTGCTGGCTATGATGATGGCGAATCATGGTGGGCCGATGTCATCGAGCAGAACCCTTCTCCCGGCCCGGTCTTTGCCGCCGTTGCCGATGCCATGACTGCGCTTCGACGCGAATCCGGCCCGCTCCCGGCCTACGAGGCTGCGCGCGAGGCGCATATGCGGATCGAGATTGCCCGCGTCGCCAAGGACAGCCCTGGTCCGGTGGCGGTGGTTTGCGGCGCCTGGCATGTGCCTGCTCTGGCAGAAAAGCACAGTCTTGCGGCCGACCGCGCTCTGCTCAAGGGCCGCGCCAAGGTGAAGATCAAAGCCACGTGGGCGCCTTGGACCACGCCGCGTCTTGCCTATGCCAGTGGCTATGGCGCTGGTGTGGCAGCGCCTGGCTGGTGCGCGCATGTGTGGCACAGCGGCGGCGCGGCGGATAGCAATGCGGTCTGGCTCGCCAAGATCGCCCATACCTTGCGCGAGAGGGGGCATTTCGTTTCGACTGCCGCCTTGATCGAAGCGCAGCGGCTTGGCACTGCGCTGGCCGCAATGCGCGGCCGGCCCACGCCGGGGTTCGAGGAAATGCGCGAGGCCACGATTGCCTGCCTTTGCCATGGCGAACGTGCGGTGTGGGACGACATTGCCGCTCAGTTGCTGGTCGGTTCGGGCGTTGGCGTGATCCCCAGTGGCACCCCGCTTGCCCCATTGCTCGAAGATCTTGCTCGCCAGCAAAAGGCGACGCGGCTCAAGCCCGAGGCGCTCGAACGCGCTCTGACGCTCGACTTGCGCAGCGAAAGCGGCCTTGCCCGATCCGCCTTGCTCCACCGCCTGACGGCGCTGGGCATTCCCTGGGGGCGACTGACCGACGCCGGGCGTAGCCGCGGGACGTTCCGCGAGAACTGGCTTTTGCGCTGGGAGCCCGAATATGCGGTGCGGCTGGTCGAGAACCTTGTCCATGGCTCGACCATCGCCGAGGCGGCCGCCAATCGCCTGCTCGAAACCATGCGTGACGAGGGCAATCTCGGCATGCTGGCGCGGCTGGTTCGCGACGCGATGATTGCCGATCTGCCACGCGCCACGGATGCAGGCATCGCGCTGATGGAAGAAAAGGCAGCGCTGACCAGCGATTGCCCGGGCCTGCTGGCCGCGCTGCCACCCATGGCCGATGTCCTGCGCTATGGCGAGGCGCGCGCGGGCACGGTTGAACATCTGGCCGCACTGATGCCGCGCATCGTGGTGCAGGCATCGCTGGCGCTGGCCTATGCCGCGCGCAATCTTGACGCCGAGGCGGCCGCGGCGCTGCGCGAGGCGATCCTTGCCGCCGATGGAGCTATCACGCTGGCAGAGCTTGGCGGCGATGTTGCGGAAAGCTGGTATACCGCGCTTGCGGCCGTCATTGCCGATCAGCAGGCGACAAGGCTGGTGTCCGGCGCTGCCGCAAGACTGCTTTTTGAAGCGGATCGGCTTCCCGCCGACGAGGCTGCCACCTTGCTTTCGCGGATGCTCTCTCCCGGCACGCCAGTGGCCGAGGCGGCGGGCTTCTTTGAAGGTTTCTTTGACGGCATGGGCCAGCGACTGATCCACGATGACCCGCTGCGCGATGCTGTCGATGCCTGGATCAGCGCGCTGGAGGAAGAAGCATTTGTGGCGAGCCTGCCGCTGTTGCGCCGCGTCTTCTCGCGGCTCGACAAGGCAGAGCGGCGGCGGCTGGCCGATGCCGCGCTGGGGCGTGACGATGTGGGAGGTGGGCGCCGCTATCGCCTGCTGCCTGCTGCCGCTACGCTTTGGCCCGCGCACGAGGCACGCGTTCTTGCTCTCTTGCAGGCGGGAGCACCCGCATGAGCCAAGACGAACGTATCCGCCGCTGGACTCTGGCCTTGGGCGTCGAGGAAAGCGAGAGCGAGCGATCGGCCCTCTCGGCATCCGACCTGCGCATGGCGCAGGCGCTTTCCGCGCTTTATGGCGATGGGGAGGATGGCGGGAAGAAAGGCAGCGGAGGCCTCGGTGCATCGGCCCCACGCGTTGCCCGCTGGCTGGGCGACATTCGCGAGTTCTTCCCCACGCCGGTGGTTCAGGTCATCCAGAAAGACGCCTTCGAGCGCAAGGGCCTGCGCCAGATGCTGCTCGAACCGGAATTCCTCGCCACCGTGGAGGCCGATGTCAGCCTTGTCGCCGATCTCGTCGCGCTGCGCTCGGTGATGCCGGAAAAGACCAAGGAAACCGCGCGCATTGTCATTGCCAAAGTCGTGGCGGAATTGATGGAGCGGTTGGAACGGCGCACGGGTGATGCGATCCGCGGCGCGCTTGATCGGTCGCGCCGCACCAATCGCCCGCGCTTTGCCGATATTGACTGGCCGCGCACGATCCGCGCCAATCTGCGGCATTATCAAGCCGAGCATGGCACAATCGTCCCCGAAAGGATGGTCGGCTTTCTGCGCCAGCAGCGCCGTATTGCCGACCTTGATGAAGTCGTGCTCTGTGTCGACCAGTCGGGCTCGATGGCGACGTCGGTGGTCTATGCCTCGATCTTTGCTGCAGTCATGGCGTCGCTCCCCGTGGTGGCGACCAAGCTCGTCTGCTTCGATACCGCTATCGTCGATCTGACTGAAGAACTGGCTGACCCGGTTGAAGTGCTGTTCGGCGTCCAACTGGGCGGGGGCACCGATATCAACCGCGCGGTGGCCTATTGCGAAGAGCGCATCGAGCGTCCGGCCAAGTCGCATCTCGTTTTGATTACCGACCTCTATGAAGGCGGCGATGCGGCGGCCTTGCTCGACCGGCTGGCGCGCCTGGTGCTTTCGGGCGTCAATGTCATCGTGCTGCTGGCACTCACTGACAGCGGACGCCCTTCCTATGATCCCGCGCTATCCGCAAAAGTTGCCGCGCTGGACATTCCGGTCTTCGCCTGCACCCCCGATGAGTTCCCCGATCTCATGGGCACCGCGCTGCGCCGCGAGGATATCCATAGCTGGGCGGCCGATCGGGATATCAGGCTGATCAGGCCTGACGGATAAGGCATGCCCGGATCGACCGGCATTCACGAACCCGAGCCATGGCATGAGGCGAGACTTCCCGAGCCGGATGGCCTAAAAAATGCCTTAGATTTCAGCGGCTTGTAAAGCTGTTAGGGATGTCTCGAGACCGAGAATTGGAGCGGGTAGCGGGAATCGAACCCGCATAACTAGCTTGGAAGGCTAGGGCTTTACCACTAAGCTATACCCGCCCGCTTAGGCCAAAGCGCTTGCCATGGGCGATCGTGTCTCGTCAACCATTGTCGTCATGTTTGTGGTGGATGCCAGGGGAGGCAGGCCATTGGGGCATGCTGGTCACTCGCCGCTTGCCGCGTTTCGCTGATTGTTATATGTCATAGCGAAATTCGGAGGATGTCATGGCTGTTGAACCCGTTCTGTCGCATCAGGCGATCGCCCGTTTCCTGCGCCCGCAATCGGTGGCCGTGGTCGGTGCATCGGACAAGCCCGGAGCGCTCGGCGCGACGCTGCTCAGCAACCTGGAGCGCAATGGCTATGCTGGGGCGATCTATCCGGTAAATCCCAAGCGCGAAGAGATCGGCGGGCGCAAATGCTATCCCAGCGTCGACGCGCTGCCCGAAGGCGTGGACGTGGCCGTGCTGGCCATTCCGCGCGTGGGTGTGCTTGATGCCGTGCGCAGCCTGGCCGCGCGCAAAGCTGGAGGCGTGGTGATCTTTTCGGCCGGCTTTGCCGAGGGAGGCGAGGAAGGGCTGGCCGAACAGCGCGAGATCGCGCGGTTGGCTGCCGAAGCGGGCATGGTGGTGGAAGGGCCGAACTGCCTGGGCCTGGTCAACTATGTCGATCGCATTCCGCTGACTTTCGTGGAAACCAACGCCGTGCCGCCCGCAGGCAAGCGCGCGGTGGGCATCGTTTCGCAATCCGGGGCCATGGCGGCGGTGCTGGGCACCATGCTGCTGGCGCGCGAATGCGGGGTTTCCTATTCGGTTTCCACCGGCAACGAAGCGGCCAGCGGGGTTGAAGACTTTGTCGGTTGGCTGGTCGACGATCCGGACACCCACGCCATTGCCATGATCGTGGAGCAGTTCCGCAAGCCGCAGCGCTTCCTGGCGGCGGCGCGCCGTGCGCGGGCCGCTGGCAAGCCGGTGGTGCTGCTGCATCCGGGCAAATCGAGCGCGGCACGCGAATCGGCGGCGACGCACACCGGCGCGATGGCGGGCGATTACAAGCTGATGCGCGCGATGGTGGCCCGCGCCGGGGTGATCTTTGCCGAAACGCTGGAGGAACTTGGCGACATTGCCGAGATTGCCGCGCGTTGCCCGATCGCGCCTTCCGGTGCGGCCGCCGTGTTGGGCGAATCCGGTGCGTTCAAGGCATTGACGCTCGATCTGGCCGAAGAACTCGGCCTGGCGCTGGCGGCGCTGCATGACGAGGATTCACCCGCGTTGCGGGCCGCCCTGCCGCCTTTCGTGCCGGTGTCCAACCCGCTCGACATCACGGCGCAGGGCCTGTCTGAACCGGCGATCTATACCCGCACGCTCGATGCGCTGCTGGCCGATGACCGGGTGGGCACGGTGCTGGCCGGCATCATCCAGGCCGAGGCGATCACTTGCGCGATCAAGTTCCCCGCGATCCTGGCCGCAGTGGAAGGCAAGACGCTGACCAAGCCGCTGATCTTTGCCGGGCTGGACGAAGGCGCAGACGTTCCGGCGGAGCGCATTGCCGCCCTGCGTGCAGCCGGCATTCCCTGGTTCCCCACCACCGAACGCGCGCTGCGGGCGATCACCCGCCTCACGCACTGGTCTGCCCGCGATCTTTCGGTCACCGATGCCCCGGCGCTGGCAGTGCCCGGCCTTGCCGATGTGACCGGCGTGATTCCCGAATACAAGGCCAAGCAACTGCTGGCCCCGGCCGGCGTGGCCTTTCCCAAGGGGCAGTTTGCCGCCAGTGCCGATGATGCCGTGGCAGCCGCGCAGGCCGTGGGCTATCCAGTGGCGATGAAGGCGCAGGCGGCCGCGCTGGGCCACAAGAGCGATGCCGGCGGGGTGATCCTGAACCTGGCCGACGATGCGGCCGTCCACGAAGCCTGGACCCGCATGTTCGCCAACGTGGCGGCCTATGATGCCACGATCAAGCTGGACGGCGTGCTGATCGAGGCGATGGGCAAGCGTGGTCTGGAAATGATCGTGGGCGCCAAGAACGATCCTGAATGGGGGCCGGTGGTGCTGGCCGGGTTTGGTGGGGTGACCGCCGAGATCCTGCAGGATGTGCGCCTGCTGACCGCAGACCTGACGCAAGAGGCGGTGGAAGCCGAACTCATGCAACTGAAGAGTGCGGCACTGCTGGCCGGCTATCGCGGGTCGCCCGTGCTCGATGTGCCGGCGCTGGCCGCGCTGATCGTCAAGGTGGGCCAGGTCCTGCGGGCGGAGCCTTCGATTCGCGAGATCGACCTCAACCCGGTGATCCTGCATCCCAAGGGCGAGGGCGTGGTGGCGCTGGATGCGCTGATGCTGGTGGATTGATGAGGGTGGGGGTGTAACAGGCCCCCCCGACCCCCTCCCGCGAACGGGAGGGGGAGTTTGCGGTGCCCTCCCGCGCAAGTGGAGAGGGAGATCGCCTGAAAGCCCCTCCCGCCGGCCGTGGTCAGTGACCCGGAAAATCCATCAGGGCATCAACGGTCACGCCCGCCTCGCGCAGGCGCCGCGCGCCGGGCAGATCGCACAGGTCGATGACGAAAAAGGCGTGGGTCACGATCGCGCCGGCCTGGCGCAACAGGTGGGTGGCGGCGAGCGCCGTGCCGCCGGTGGCGATCAGATCGTCGACGATGGCCACCCGCGTCCCCGGCGCGATTGCCGTGGGGTCTATTTCCAGCCGGTCGGTGCCATATTCCAGGTCATAGTCCACGCCGAGCGTGGCGACGGGCAGTTTGCCCGGCTTGCGCACGGGCACGAAGCCCAGGCTCGCATGGGCGGCGGCCGCTGCGCCGAAGATGAAGCCGCGCGCTTCCATTCCGGCGATCAGGCCCGCACCGCTGTCCTGCACCCGCCGCGCCAGATGATCGATTGTCGCGGCAAAGCCAGGCCCATGCGCAATCAGCGTGGTCACGTCACGGAACAGGATGCCGGGCTGTGGGAAATCGGGCACGGCGCGGACCAGGGCCTTGAGATCGTCGGGCGTCATGACATGCTTTCGCGGAGGGGAGGGGCGTGGCGGCGCTGTGCCGTCAACCCATGAAAAAGGCCACCGTTTCCGGTGGCCTTTTCGTTTTCGCACAGGGGCGGTTCTTAGTGGACCTTCGACCACACGTTCCGCTTGGCAAGGTAAGCCAGCGCGGTTGCGGCGAGGAGGAAACCCAGCACGGCCCAGCCGGTCTGCTTGCGCTTTTCCATCTTGGGTTCGGCGGTCCAGGTCAGGAAGGCGGCCACGTCGGCAGCCATCTGTTCCTTGGTGGCCTTGGTCCCGTCGCCATAGGTCACCTGATCGTCGGCCAGGGGTGCCGGCATGGCGATATTCAGGTTGGCGAAGTAGGGGTTGTAATAGAGGCCATCGGGTGTCTTGGCATCAGGATACTTCTTGAGCAGCTCTGCAGGCTGTTCCTGATAGCCGGTCAGCAGCGAATAGACGTATTCCGGGCCTTCGTGTCGGGCCTTGGTGACCAGCGACAGATCTGGCGGGTTGCCGGTGCCGGCGTAATAGACCTTGGGGAAGTGATCGGCGGGCACGTTGTCGCGCTCGGTTTCGTCACCGGTCTTGGGATCCTGGACCTTGGCCTTGGTGCCCCATTCCTTGGCGATCGCTTTCACTTCCGCTTCGGTATAGCCCAGCGCGGCCAGATCGCGGAACGCGACGAAGTGCAGCGAGTGGCAGTTGGAGCAGACTTCCTTGTAGACCTGGAAGCCGCGCTGCAACTGCGCCTGGTTGAACTTGCCGAACGGGCCATTGAACGAGAAGCCGGGTTCCGGCTCCTTGGGGGCAAGGTGGAATTCCTGCACCGCCGTGGTGGGTTCGGGCTCGCGGATCGCCTGGATCGCGCCAACGCCGAACGACCAGAGCAGCGCGACGGCGAAGAAGAGGCCGACAAGAGGACCAAAAAGACGGACCATGGGGTTCTCTCTCTTTTGCGCTTCGCTGGCTCAGGCGGCCGGGGCGGTCTGGTCATCCTTGCCCAGCACCGCTTCGGTGATCGAGAACGGCAGCGGGGCCGGCTTCTCGATCGAGGCGACGATCGGCAGGATCACGAGGAAGTGGAGGAAATAGTACGTGGCGGCGATCTGCGAGATCAGCACGTACTTGGTTTCGGCCGGCGAGCCACCGCAATAGCCCAGCACCAGCACGTCGATGACGAGCAGGTAGAAGAACTTGCGGAACAGCGGGCGATAGTGGCCCGAACGCACCGGCGAGGTATCCAGCCAGGGCAGGAAGAACCACACCAGGATCGCCGAGAACATCGCCAGCACGCCCATCAGCTTGGCCGGGATGAACAGGAAATCGGCGGTGAAGGCGCGCAGGATCGCGTAGAACGGCCAGAAATACCATTCGGGCACGATATGCGCGGGCGTGGAAAGCGGGTTGGCTTGGATGTAGTTGTCCGGGTGACCCAGCGCGTTGGGGAGGAAGAACAGCATGGTGCAATAGAGGATCGCGAAGACCCCCAGCCCGAAGCCATCCTTCGCCGTGTAATAGGGGTGGAAGGGCACCGTGTCGGATTCGGTCTTCACTTCCACGCCGGTGGGGTTGGAAGAGCCGGGGATATGCAGCGCCCAGATGTGCAGGATCACCACGCCCAGGATCACGAAGGGCAGCAGGAAGTGCAAGCTGAAGAAGCGGTTGAGCGCGGCGTTATCGGGCGCAAAGCCGCCCAGCAGCCACTGTTGCAGCGGTTCGCCGACCACGGGAATGGCCGAGAACAGGCCGGTGATGACCTTGGCGCCCCAGAAGCTCATCTGCCCCCAGGGGAGCACGTAGCCCATGAACGCCGTGGCCATCATCAACAGGAAGATGGTCACGCCCAAAAGCCAGATCATCTCGCGCGGGGCCTTGTACGAGGAGAAGAAGAACCCGCGGAAAATGTGGATATAGACCACCACGAAGAACGCCGAGGCGCCGTTGGCATGCGCATAGCGCAGCATCCAGCCCCAGTTCACGTCGCGCATGATGTGTTCGACGCTGTCGAACGCCACGCCCGAATTGGCGGCATAGTGCATCGCCAGGACCACGCCGGTGACGATCTGCAACATCAGGCAGACCCCGGCAAGAATGCCGAAGTTCCAGAAATAGTTGAGATTGCGTGGCACCGGATAACCGGCGCCGACGGCGTTGTAGACGAAGCGCGGCAGCGGCAGCTTCTCGTCCAGCCACTGCATCAGCGGGTGGCTTGGCTTGTATTCTTTCGCCCAGGGAAAGCTCATCGTGTCTATCCTCAGCCGATCTTCACGACAGTGTCGGACGTGAATTCATAAGGCGGCACTTCCAGGTTCTTGGGCGCCGGGCCCTTGCGGATGCGCGCGGCGGTATCATAGACCGAGCCGTGGCACGGGCAGAAATACCCGCCGAACTCGCCCTTCACTTCACCTTCGCCGGCGCCCAGCGGCACGCAGCCCAGGTGGGTGCACACGCCCATGGTGATCAGCCAGTTCTTCTTGCCCGCCTTGGTGCGCTCTTCCAGCGTCTGCGGATCGCGCAGGCTCGAGGTTGGCACCTTGTCGGCCTCGCCGATTTCGACCGGCGTCAGGTTGCGCACGAAGACCGGCTGCTTGCGGAACACCGCCTTGATCGCCTGGCCGGGCGCGATTTGCGAGATGTCGATCTCGGTAGAGCTTTCGGCGAGCACGTCGGCCGACGGCGCCATCTGCGAAACCAGCGGCACCAGCACCGCCAGTCCACCCACTCCGGCAAAACTCACTGCCGCGATATTGATGAAATCGCGCCGACGCACGCCTTCATCGACGCCCGCACCGTCGTGGACGGCGGGCGAATCTGTGCCGCTTGCGTTCACAATTGCCTCATCAGCCATTGATAATCCCTGCCTGCTGCCACCCCGCCTGGAACGGCCGGGCACGGTATTTCCCCCTCCTTGCGCGCGGCGGCGAACATCGCCGGGTATCATGCGCGCTGGGCCGCCGTGATATGCACGTGCCAGGCCCAAACAGTTATAAAGCGTGATAGCCACAGAATTGCGGCTTTGCCAACAAGCATTTTATTGGGGCAAATGCGGACGTTTTGCGCTGCCGCAATGCAATCGACAAAGCGTTTAGAACGCAGCGCCCTTTGGCCAGTGCACTGCGGAAAAGACCATGGCCTTGAACAAGTTGCCCATTTCATCGGGATGAACCAGCCGATGCAGGGCGCGCGCCAGGACGGCAGCCTGGTCGGGGGCGTGGCGGGCAAGCCCGGCCGCGCGCGCCTCGATCCCGAGACACCTGAGGAATTCGCCTTGCGTGACCACGCCATCGCACCTTGCGCCAGCGCTGGCGACGGCTGGCACCAGTGCGGCGAAATCGACCAGGGCGGTGAGGTCCGCCTCGCCCGGATCGGCAAAGGGATCGACCTTGGCATGGGCCCGCACCGCCTGGAGCGTGCTGCCGTCGCGGGGCTGGGCATGGCCGTAATCGATCCATAGCGCCACGCCTCCCTGGGCCGCGAGGCGCAGCGCCACGTCCCCGGTCACGGCAGCCGCGGCGGGGCAGGTTTCGATGATCGTGCCTTCGCGGGCCGCGGCGCGTTCTGCCGGTACGGCGGCGTCCATCGGGCGATCGCCGGCCACGGGCAGCAGGCGGTCTTTCGCCGCGTCCCAGCCGATCATCCGTTCGCGCCAGCCATCGGCCATGCGCACCAGTTGCCGCACCGGCAGGGCATCGAGGAATTCGTTGCCCACCACCATGAGCGGGCGGTCTTGGGGCAGGGTGGAAAAATCGTCGTGCCAGGTGGCCTGCGGAAAGCGCGCGCGTTGCACGGCGCGCAGCGTGGGGCTGGTTTCCACGAAGTGCACATCGGGCACCAGGCCCTGGCGTGCGGCCGCGCGCAACGCGTCCTGCGCCAGCGTGCCGCGCCCGGGGCCCGCTTCGACATAGGCAACCGGGGTGGGACGGCCGGCGCGAATCCAGATATCGGCCAGCCACAGGCCGATCATCTCGCCAAACATCTGGCTCACTTCCGGCGCGGTGATGAAATCGCCCGCCGTTCCCAGCGGGTCGCGCGCCGCGTAATAGCGGGCGTTGGATTCGGCCATGAAGTGGGCCACGCTGATCGGGCCGGCCGCCCGGATCAGCCGGGCAAAGACCTGCTTGAGCGTTTCAGGGGGCCGCGATTCGCCGGGCATCGTGGGTCTGCCGCTTGCGCTCAGTCCGCCGGCGGCGGTGGCACGGTACCCAGTTGCGGCCGGGCCAGGGCGCGGACCAGCAAAGTCAGGCCGATCGCCAGCATTGGCAGGGTCAGCCACTGGCCCATCGAAAGCCCGGTGCGCAGGGCAAAGTCTTCGAGCTGGGCATCGGGTTCGCGATAGAATTCGACGATGAAGCGCGAGAGGGCATAGCCGGTGGCAAAGGTGCCCATCAGCAGGCCCGGCCGCCAGCGCGCGCGGGTTTTCCAGAACAGCGTGATCAGCACCGTGGCCAGGATCACGCCTTCCAGCAGGGCTTCGTAAAGCTGGCTGGGATGGCGCGGATTGGGCCCGGCGCCGGGAAACACCATGGCCCAGGGAACGTCGGCCGTGGTCACGCGGCCCCACAGTTCGCCATTCACGAAATTGGCGCAGCGCCCGAAGAACAGCCCGATCGGCGCGCATGGGGCAATATAGTCGCACACCCGGATGAAGCTGAGGCGGTTGCGCCAGCACACGAAGGCGATGGCCAGCACGGTGCCGATCAGCCCGCCATGGAAGCTCATCCCCCCCTGCCACAGCTTCACCAGTTCCGAAGGGTGGGACCACAATTCCGGGGCATAGAACGTGGCGTAGCCCAGGCGCCCGCCCAGGATGATGCCCAGCGTGGCATAGAAGAACAGGTCATCGGCATGGCGTTGCGCCATGGGTGCGCCGGGCTGGCGGATCATGCGCGACAGGTGCCAATAGCCGATGAGAATGCCGGCCAGATAGGCCAGCGAATACCAGCGCAGCGCAAAGAAGCCGAAATCCCAGGCGATGGGCGACAGGCCCAGCTGGTCCCAGTGCAGAGGCATGCGCGTGGATGCAGCCGCGGCGGCAGAAAGGACCGAAAGGACAGGGGCCGGGGAAACGAACAAGCGCGAAGCTCCGTGGCAGAGTGGGCCAGGCACGGCCGGATGGCCAAGGCAAGGCCGGGATCGCGCGCCTTCTGGCACAGGGGCCAAGTGGTTGGCAAACCCCCAAAGCGCACAGGCGTTTTTGCGCCATGCCGTGTCATGGAGCGGGAACTTTAACCCGGCATGCGGCTTTCGCCGATACCGGTTCCTGTCCCAAGGGGCGCATGTTCGATCGGGCTTATCGTGAAAACTTCGATGTCTGCGCTGTTTCCCCTTAACGCCACCTCGTTTATTGCAGGGTCATGACCTTGCCCCGCATCGCCCACCAGCGCGCCATAATCGACCGCCGCACCCTTGCCGAAGCCGTGACCCGTGCCGTCGTCGATGCCGGCGGCGATCCGTCACGCGCGCGCCCTACGGTGGTGGAGCATTTGCGCGCGGCGCTGGCCCATGGTCGCGATGAGCTGGCCCGCCGCCTGCGCGGCAAGCCGTCGGCCGGCTATGAATGCGCGCAAGGCCAGGCGTTCCTGGTGGACCAGCTGGTGCGCGTGATCCACGATTACGTGATCGGCCATGTCTATCGCGCCAGCAACCGCACCACCGGCGAGCGCATCGCCGTGCTGGCCGTGGGCGGCTATGGCCGCGGCGAGATGGCGCCGCATTCCGACGTGGACATCGCCTTTGTCACGCCCAACAAGCCCACTGCGTGGTGCGAGCAGGTGATCGAGGCAATGCTCTATTTCCTGTGGGACTTGGGGCTCAAGGTCGGCCACTCCAGCCGCTCGCTGGACGAGACGGTGCGCATGGCCAAGGGCGACTTGACGATTCGCACCGCGCTGCTCGAAGGTCGCTATGTCTGGGGTGATCGCGCGGTCTACGAGGAATGCTCGCGCCGGTTCTGGGCCGAAGTGGGCGCCGGCACCGAGCGGCAGTTCGTCGCCGAGAAGCTGGCCGAGCGCAACGAGCGGCACAAGCGGCTGGGTGACAGCCGCTATGTGGTGGAACCCAACGTGAAAGAGGGCAAGGGCGGCCTGCGCGACCTGCACACGCTCTACTGGATCGGCAAGTATGTGCACAAAGTGCGCGATCCGTCCGAACTCGTCGATGTCGGCCTGCTGACGGCGGCGGAGTACCGCGCGTTCCACCGCGCCGAGAACTTCTTCTGGGCGGTGCGTTGCCACCTTCACATGATCACGCGCCGGGCCGAAGATCGCCTGACCTTCGACCTGCAACGCGAAGTGGCCGCGCGCATGGCCTTTGCCGATCGGCCGGGCAAAAGCTCGGTCGAACGGTTCATGCAGTTCTTCTTCCTCCAGGCCAAGCAGGTGGGCTCGCTGACGGGCGTGTTCATGGCGCAGCTGGATGAACAGTTCGCGCGGACCAAGCCGGGCTTCTTTGCTGCGCTGCGCCAGCGCCGCAAGCGCACGGTTTCGGGCTTTCCCCTGGTGGCAGACAAGGTTTCGGTGCCGGGCGACGATTTCTTTGCCCAGGATCCCGCGCGCCTGCTGGAAATCTTCGTGGTGGCCGACAAGCACGGACTGGAAATCCACCCCGAAGCCATGCGCCTGGCGCGGCGCGATGCCGGGTTGATCGATGGCAGCGTGCGCAAGGATCCGCGCGCCAACGCGCTGTTCCTGGAATTGCTGACCAGCCGGCATGACCCGGAAACCGTGCTGCGCTGGATGAACGAGGCCGGCGTTTTCGGCCGCTTCATTCCCGATTTCGGCCGCGTCGTGGCGCAGATGCAGTTCGACATGTACCACCACTATACGGTGGACGAGCACACCATCCGCGCCATCGGCCTGCTCGCCCGCATCGAAAAGGGCGAGGAGCGCGAGCCGCATCCGCTGGCCAGCAACGTGGTGCAGAAGGTCGCTTCGCGCCGCGTGCTCTATGTCGCCACCCTGCTGCACGATATTGCCAAGGGCCGGCGCGGCGATCATTCGATCCTGGGCGCCGAAGTGGCGCGCAAGCTGTGCCCGCGGCTGGGACTTTCCGCGGCAGAGACCGAGCTGGTTTCGTGGCTGGTGCGCTGGCACCTGCTGATGAGCGCCACCGCGTTCAAGCGCGACCTGGCCGATTACAAGACGATCGCCGATTTTGCCGCGCAAGTGCAGAGCGCCGAGCGGCTGCGCCTTTTGCTGATCCTGACCATCGTCGATATCCGCGCAGTGGGGCCGGGCATCTGGAATTCGTGGAAGCGCCAGTTGCTGGGCGACCTGTTCATCCAGACCGAGGAAATGCTGCGCCTGGGCCACAAGCAGCACGGCCGCCCCGAACGTATCGCCGCCAAGAAGAAGGCGGTGGGCGAACTGCTCAAGGAGCGCGCCGCGCTGATCGGCACGGTGGGCCGCCAGCTCAGCGATGCCTATTGGATTGCCGAGCCCGAAGACATCATCGCGCTCAACCTGCAACAGATGGATGCCGCCCTGGGCGAGCCACTGTCGGTGGAAGCGCACTACTATTCGGCGCGCGGTGCCACGCTCGTCACCGTGCTGGCGGCCGACCATGCCGGGCTGTTCTATCGCCTGGCCGGGGCGATTCACCTGGCCGGGGGCAACATCATCGACGCGCGCATCCACACCACGCGCAATGGCCTGGCGGTGGACAATTTCCTGGTCCAGGACCCGCTGGGCCGCCCCTTGAACGAAGCGCGCCATATCGAGCGGCTGAAAGCCAGCATTGCCGATGCGCTGTCCAACCGGGTCAAGCTGATGCCGCAATTGGCCGCGCGCCCGCTGGCGCGCCCACGGGCCGAGGCGTTCGACGTGCAGCCCATCGTCATCTACGACAACAAGGCCTCGAACCGTTTCACCGTGGTGGAAGTGGGCGCGCGCGATCGCCCTGCTCTGCTGGGCCGGCTGGCCCACGCGCTGTTCGATTCGCGGCTGGTGGTCCACTCTGCCCACATCGCCACCTATGGCGAGCGCGCGGTCGACACGTTCTATGTCACCGACATCCTGGGCGAAAAGGTCACCAGCGAAACGCGCTTGCGCAATCTGGAAAAGCGGCTGCTCGATGCGGCGGAGGACCGTGGGCCAACCGGCAGCAGCGGATCGGTGGCGGACCCTTCGGCCACGGCGGCCGCGGCTTGAATCTGCCCCCCATGACCGCTGCCTCCTATTCCGACCATGCCCCGCAGTATCTTGCCGGGCGCCTGCTCCTCGCGCTGCCGGGCATGATGGACCCGCGCTTCGATCATGCCGTGATCGCGCTCTGCCTCCACGATGCCAATGGCGCGCTGGGCATCGGCTTGGGCGAAGTGCGCGCGGGTATCACGTTCCATGCCCTGCTCGAGGATGTCGGCATCGATCCCGGCGATTCGCCCGATGTTCCCGTGCTGCACGGCGGCCCGGTGGAGACCGGGCGCGGTTTCGTGCTGCACACGCCCGATTGGGGCGGGGAAGGCTCGGTTACGGTCAACCCGCTGTGCACGCTTTCAGCCTCGATGGACGTGCTGCGCGCCATTGCCGAAGGGCGCGGGCCTTCGCGCTGGCTGATTGCTTTGGGCTATGCCGGCTGGGGACCGGGGCAGCTTGAGGAAGAACTGCATCATCACGGCTGGCACGCGGCCGAAGGTTCGCCAGCGATCCTGTTCGACACGCCGCGCGAACAGCGCTGGTCCGCCACCTGGCGCGCGGCCGGCATCGATCCGGCGCACCTGGCCGCTGATACCGGCCACGCCTGACAGTCAGAACGCCGCGGTCACGCCCACTTCGGCGGCCACGCGGCGATAGTCGTAGATGCCCACGGTCGATCGGTTGCGCTCCCAGCGCAGCCGGGTGATCGGGGCCAGGCCTTGCCATTGCAGCGCGCGCCAGGTGGCATTGCCGACGATCGAAAAGCGGTCGTCCACCCGGCGCCGGGGATAGAGGAAAAGCCGGGCATCGGCCTCCAGATGGCTGTAACTGGCGCTGATCACCACCGTTGTCCGGCCGATCTCGCGAAAGGCATAGAGCGCGCCGCCGCCGGTCACGTCGGACCAGCCGGGATCGTTCGCCTTGGTGCGATTGACGAAGGCCTGGATCCCGCCGCCCAGGCGCGCGGAGAGGGCGCGGTCCAGCCCGGCAGAAAGGGAAAACACATCCCCGGTCTGCAGCGCGTTGCGGCGGTTGGCCGTATGCGTCACGCCCAGCCCGGCACGGCCTTGCATGGTCTTGCCCATGGGATGCAGGAAATCGGCGCTCACCCCCAGCGACGTGCTGTAGGGATCGAGGCCATACCAGCGCCAGGTCGGCCCAGCGGCCAGAGTCAGCCGGTCGGCGCCCAGCACGTATTCGGGGCCAGCCTGAATTCCCACCAGGATGTCATCGAATCGTGAATCGCGGTAAAGATCGGCCGAGCCATTGGCCCGCACCAGCAGGTTGACGTCATTTTCCAGTGGCGCGCGGAAATAGGTCTGTCCGCGCAGCGCCAGGCCCAGGCCCGATTTGGCCTTGGCATCCTGGTCCAGCGTGAAATCGCCGATCACGGTGCCCAGCGTGTTGGATCGCGTGGCGCGATTGATATTGCTGTCTGGGGCGAGGGCCACGTCCAGGCTGCCGCCGAACGGTTTGCGCGCCTTGAGCGCCGCCGCATAGAAACGCACCATGCGCTCCACGTCGGGCGGCAGGCCGCCGGCCTGGGCCGCGCGCATTTCCCGCCGGGCGGCGCCAAGGTCACCCATCATCGCCTGCACGCGGGCCAATTCCAGGCGCACGCGCTGCGCCTTGGGCCGCTCGTCGAGAATGCGGCGCAGCATGAGCGCTGCGTCCTTCAGCTTGTGCTCACGATCCGCCAGCATCAGTGCCAGGCGAAAGCGGGCTTCGTTCCGCACGTCGATGTCGGGATTGCCCGCCAGCGCACGATAGGCGGTTTCAGCCATGGTATAGTCACCACGGTCACGGGCCTGGTCCGCCAGTTCGAACAACTGCGGCGCCGATAGCGAAATGGTGTCGGCCTCGGCCACGACTGGACAAACCAGGGCCGCCAAGA
>NZ_CP137861.1:505000-627500 GCF_050920675.1 Novosphingobium rhizosphaerae | reverse complement strand
GATGGTAGGCTCAGGACGGTTGGAAACCGTCTGCTAGAGTGCAATGGCATAAGCCTGCCTGACTGCGAGACTGACGAGTCGAGCAGAGACGAAAGTCGGTCATAGTGATCCGGTGGTCCCTCGTGGAAGGGCCATCGCTCAACGGATAAAAGGTACGCCGGGGATAACAGGCTGATGATTCCCAAGAGCTCATATCGACGGAATCGTTTGGCACCTCGATGTCGGCTCATCACATCCTGGGGCTGGAGCAGGTCCCAAGGGTTTGGCTGTTCGCCAATTAAAGTGGTACGTGAGCTGGGTTCAGAACGTCGCGAGACAGTTTGGTCCCTATCTGCCGTGGGCGTCGATACTTGAGAGGAGTTGCCCCTAGTACGAGAGGACCGGGGTGAACATGCCTCTGGTGTACCTGTCGTTCCGCCAGGAGCGCAGCAGGGTAGCTATGCATGGACGGGATAACCGCTGAAAGCATCTAAGCGGGAAGCCTCCCTCAAGATAAGGTATCATCGAGTCGTGGTAGACCACCACGTTGATAGGCCGGGTGTGGAAGTGCGGTAACGCATGAAGCTAACCGGTCCTAATCACTCTTATCATGCTTGTAGAATCCACACCCTCACCAACAACCCTGCGCAACCCGCAGAACCAACGGTGAAACCCGGACGATACCAAGCCAGATCCCAAACCATCGATCTAAAAACATCATGTGCGCCCGCTCCATTGCCTGGTGACCATAGCGTCTGTGAACCACCCGATCCCTTCTCGAACTCGGCCGTGAAACCAGTCCGCGCCAATGGTACTAACGCTCAAGCGTTGGAAGAGTAGGTCGTCGCCAGGCATTGAAGCCGGCGCGCATGAAAAAAACCCATCACAATCTCAAATCCAACAAAGCCCCGTCGAATACATCGACGGGGCTTTGTTGCTAACATCGCGGGGTGGAGCAGCCCGGTAGCTCGTCAGGCTCATAACCTGAAGGTCGCAGGTTCAAATCCTGCCCCCGCAACCATATCCAATCATGCTAAACCGCCTCAGGATATCCTGGGGCGGATTTTTTATGCCTGTTTTCTGTGGCTTACGCCCGAGTCGCGCCTTCCCAGGATGCCTCTCTGGACCCCACCAAACGCCAGGACGTCGATTTGCATTTGGGGGTATTTTATGGGGTAATCGCCGCAACACCAGCGGAGTACCCCCAGATGGCGCTCAAGGAACTCGAAGTCCGCTACGCGGCCAAGCGGCAAAAGGACTACAAGCTGGCCGATGGTGAGGGCCTGTACCTCCTCGTCAGGCCCAACGGCTCGAAAGCGCCACGGCGGGGTTGCGTTTCCGGCTCTAGGACCGGCGCTCAGGATAGGCGGCGCACCGCCTCGTCCTGGGCGATCAGCGGCAGCAGGGCTTTCATGTCGGGCCCGTGGTCCATGCCGGTCAGCGCCTGGCGAAGCGGCAGGAACAGGGCCTTGCCCTTGCGGCCGGTGCTGTCCTTGAGTGCGCCGGTCAGGGCAGGCCAGGGATCGTTCGTCCAGTCGAGCGTCGCTGCCACTGCCGCGGCCTCTGCCAGGAAGGCGCGCGTGTCTTCATCGAATGCCGGGGCGGCGATCGGTCCCTGGATGACCCGCCACCAATCGGCCGCTTCGCCGATGTGGGCAAGGTTGGGGCGGATCGCTTCCCACGCCGCCTCACCCATGCCCTGCGGCAGCAGGGCGGCAACGCGCGCGTAGGGCAGGCGATGGACCACCCCGGCGTTGACGCGCTGGAGTTCGGCTTCATCGAAACGAGCCGGGGCGCGCCCGAAGTGGGCAAGGTTGAAACTGGCGGCCAGTTCCTGCGCGGTGAGTGCCGGGTCGACCGGATCGGACGTGCCCAGCCGCGCCAGGAGCGCGACAAGGGCCTCGGGCTCGATCCCCGCCTCGCGCAAGTCTGCCACACCCAGCGAGCCCAGGCGCTTGGACAACTTGCCTTCGCTGCCCGTAAGCAGCGCTTCATGCGCGAAACGCGGCGGCGTGGCGCCCAGCGCCAGGAACATCTGCACTTGCGTGGCGGTGTTGGAGACGTGGTCTTCACCGCGCAGCACGTCCGTTACGCCCATCTCGATATCGTCGATCGCGCTGGGCAGCATGTAGAGCCACGAGCCATCGGCGCGGCGCACCACCGGGTCGGACATCTGGCGCGGATCGAACTGCTGGGGCCCGCGAATGCCGTCATTCCAGGTGATCGGCGTGTCATGGTCGAGCAGGAAGCGCCAATGCGGCTTTTCACCGGCCGCGGCCCGGGCGGCGTGATCGGCCTCGGTCAGCGCCAGGCCTGCGCGATCATAAATCGGCGGCAGACCGCGCCCGAGCAGGATCTTGCGCTTGAGATCGAGTTCCTGGGCGGTTTCATAACAGCGATAGAGCCGGCCGGCGGCCACCAGGCGCTCGAACGCGGCTTCGTAGATCGCGAAGCGGGCGGACTGGCGCTCCTCGCGTTCCGCGTGCAGGCCCAGCCACGCGAGATCCGCGCGGATCGCCTCGGCGTATTCTTCCCGGCTGCGTTCGGCATCGGTATCGTCGATGCGCAGCAGGAAGCGCCCGCCATGCTTTTGCGCCAGCAGCCAGTTGTGCAGCGCGGTGCGGATATTGCCGACATGCAGGCGGCCGGTGGGCGAAGGCGCAAAGCGGGTAACCACAGTCATGGCCCGCGCTATAGCGCGATTGGCGGCCAAGGCCACCCGTGGCGTTAGCCGAACAGGCGCGGTGCGAGCTGGCCCACTTCGGTATCGCTCAGTTCGATGTGGAAGACATCGGCCAGCGTGCGTTGCCAGGCTGCCGGATTGGGCAGGTCTTCCACATGGCGCGTCTTGGCGGTCTGCACCGTCATCTGTCGGTCGAGCAGCGAGGCAAAGCCTTGGGGCTGGACGATCGAGACGATGCACGCTTGCGTGAAGCGCGATTCTGGGCGCGTGGCGACCCAGTGGTTGGACATCGCGAGATCGAGAGCGCCGACTTCGGTGGTGTCGAAGCTGTATTGCGCTTCCCACGTGGCGCCATCCAGGCTGCGTTCCACCTCCCATTCGCCGCGCAGCGAACCCGGCGCCCGCGCCCGGCGCAGGCGGTGGCGATAGCCATCGGCGGCGAGCGCGCTGACGCCATCGACCAAGGGCATGGGCGGGACATAGGACGAGCCGAACCCGGCGTCACCCAGCCATTGCTCGCCGCCCAGCGTCACCAGGCTGAACGTGTGGGTGCGCGGCGGCACCACGCCCGGCGCCACCCGCAGCCAGACGCGGGCCAGCAGCGGCCGATTGGGCATGCCCATGGTGGCCAGCATCGCGCCGAACAGGCGGTTGTGTTCAAAGCAATAGCCGCCGCGCGCGCGATCGACCAACTTGCCGCGAATGTCCGCCGGCTCCAGGCCGATGCCGCGGCCGAGCATCACATCGAGGTTTTCAAAACCGATCGACTGGCGATGGGCGCGCTGCACCTGTTCAACCCCCTGCGGGGTGGCGGCAGGCGAAGTGGCAAGGCCGATGCGGGTGAGATAGCTGGGCAGGTCGCAGATCATGCGGCGGGGCTTAGAGCATTTTCAAGGCAGGTGGAATCACCTGCCGACTCGGAAAATGCGGCAAATCAAAATGGTAGAGCGCCGGCTTTGACGCAGTCAAAGTCGATCGCGACCTACCGCCTTGCGCTCACAAGGCAACCACCAGTGCGGGGTCGATCTCGTCCACATGCGAGCAGCCGCATTGGGCCATGGCGAGCTCGAATTCGGTGCGCAGGATGTGCAGCATATGGGCGACGCCCGCCATCCCGCCCACGGCGAGGGCATGGAGTTGCGGCGCACCAACCAGAACGGCCTGTGCGCCGAGCGCCATGGCCTTGAGTGCATCGGCGCCGCTGCGAATGCCGCCATCCAGCAGCAATGGATAGCCCGGCCCCAGCGCGGCGCGGATAGAGGGGAGCATGGCCAGCGCCGGCACCACCCCATCGAGCACCCGGCCGGCGTGGTTCGACACGATGACGCCATCGGCCCCGGCATCACGGGCGCGCAGGGCATCGTCGGGGTGGAGCAGCCCCTTCACCACCAGCGGCAGGGCGGTTTCGCGGCGCAGCCAGGCAAGCGTTTCCCAGGTGGGTGCCTGCCGGGCCAGGGGACTGCCAAACACCAGGTGCTGCCCTTGCGCGCCGGCATGGTGCCGCTGCGGCGGGAAGCCGGCCAGATTGGCCGCGCCGACCCCGTCGGGTAGAACGAATTCGGCGCGCTTGATCGCGGCATCCACGGTGAAAACCAGCACGCCATAGCCGGCGGCTTCGGCCCGGCGCACCAGGGCCAGCGAATGGGCCGGATCGGGCTGCGCGTAGAGTTGGAACCACGCCGGCGGTGGCGCGGGGTGCTGCAATTGCCCGGCGGCATCGCGAAGTGCCTGCGCGATTGCTTCCAACGGAACGCTCGACAGCGTGCTTGCCACCAGTGCGGTATCCATCGCGGCGGCGGCCTGGGCCGTGGCGATTTCTCCCTGAACGTGGGCCAGGCGATGGTATGCGACAGGTGCCAGCAGGATGGGGGCGGCGTGGATCTGGCCAAACAGGGTGGTGGCAGTGCCACCCTTGTCCAGGGCACGCAGCATGCGTGGCACCAGGCCCCAGCGGGCGAGCGCGGCGCGGTTGGCGGGTGTCGCGCCTTGCTGGATATGCGCCCAGGTGGCAGGCGCGAGCCGTGCCGCGGCGTGGCGCTCGTAATCGGCCAGCGTGGCAATATCGTCTGGCAAAGGTGCGGCGCTCAAGGTTGCGACCAGCGGCGCAGCAGGTTGTGATAGACCCCGGTCAACGCGGCGACCGAAGGATGATCGGGCCGGTCGGTGGCCAGGGCCTGGATCGCCTGATCCATTTCGAACAGGCTGCGTCGGTCCGTTTCCGATGGGACCAGGCTCTGCGTCCAGAAGAACGCGGCGAGGCGGGTGCCACGGGTAACCGGGGTGACGTGATGGTGGCTGGTGCCGGGGTAGAGCACCATGTCGCCAGCGGCGAGCTTGACGCGGTGGGCGCCGTAGCTGTCTTCCACCACCAGTTCGCCGCCCTCGTATTCGTCTGGGTCGGACAGGAACAGCGTGCTGGAAATGTCGGTGCGCACATAGGTGTCGGTGCCCGGCATGCGGAACAGCGCGTTGTCGATATGGCTGCCATACGTGCCGCCACCCTCATAGCGGTTGAAGCGCGGGGGCAGCACGCGCAGCGGCAGGGCGGCGGCGATGAACAGCGGTGTCTGGCCCAGCCGTTCGAGAATGCGCTGGCCGAGCGCTGCGGCTACCGGGCTGTCGAGCGGGAGTTGCAGGTTCGCCTTGGTCCGCACGGCCAGGTGGCCGGCGGTGGTGCGGCCGTCTTCCCATTCGGCCTCGGCCAGGGCGGCCCGGGCCTGCGCCAGATCGTCCGGCGTCAGCACGCCGGGAATGTGCAGCATCATGGCGCGGCAATCAGCCCTGCAGCACGAAGGGAATCGAAACGAGGCCCTGAATCATCATCGCCTGGCCGTTCTGGCGCGTGGGTGTCCAGCGCCAGCGCTTGACGGCTGCGAGCGCGGCGCGATCGAGCCGGTCGAAGCCACTGGAGCGCGACAGGCCGATCTCAGCCACGCGGCCATCAATGCCCACCGTGACATTGAGCACGACAGTGCCTTGCTCGCGCGCGCGGCGCGAATCGATCGGATATCGGGGCGGCGCTGCATCGACCAGGTTGGCCGACAGGTCGCGTCCCGTGGCAACCGAGGGTGCTGCCGGGGCAGCAGCCGACGGTGCGGGCGAGGCTGCGGCGGGCGCCGCCGTTGCCACCGGTACGGCCACCGGGGCCGGGGCGGGCGCGGTGGCCACGGCAGGCGCCGGGACCGACAAAGCAATAGGCGGCGGCGGCACCACGATGGGGGAGGCCGGCCGCAGCGGGGATTGGGGATGCTGCGGCGCGGCCTGGGGGGGAGGCGGCGGCGGGGGCGTGAGATCAGCCGAGAGGCGCACGGCGGTGAGCACCTCGCGATGCGGTTTTGCCGCGATGATCCCCAGCGACAGGAAAGCGGCGAGCAGTCCGCCGACGGCGGCACCAGCCCCGATCAGGGCCAGGCCACGCGGCCGGGTGCTCGCCTGATAGCGCGAGGGCTGCCAAGTCGCGACGCGCAAGGGCACCACTTCGCCACGCGGCCCGGTTTGGGCCGGGCGAGGCGCAAGGGATGGCATTGCGATCAAACTGGCCTGGCTGCTCACTATTCTGGCCCCCGTTGGCGGTTCCGCAGGTTATTGAGAGTCATTCGCATAGCCACTTCGCAATGCGAAGTCGAGCGAATAGATCGCAATAGCATTACATTTGTCGCGCTTCCTCACCGCATCAGCCGCCGGCAGACTGCCGTTGGCAGGATGGTTGGCTCCATTTCGCCAACGCTTGACCGGCATCCGGCGCAGCTGCCTTGACCAGGCGCAAATTGGCGAATCATTATCAATAGCGTTGCGACTGATAGCAGTTCGCATTAAGGGCGGCCTATTCGTCTGGTGGAGAGGGAGCAGCGGGGCAGGCCAACAGGCCGTCCAAAACCTGCAACCCCCTTCGCCGTCGCACGCACATGACCTGCGCAAAGGATTGATGAGTGAGGGATTCTTCTGATCGCAACAGCGCTGCCGGCGCTGCCCGCTTCCTGGCCCTGGGCTGCATTGGCCTCATGGCCGGCACCGGCCCGGCCTTGGCGCAGGATGGCACGACCGCAGCCGAACAGCCGCGGGTGCTCGGTGGGGTAACGGTCACCGACACGGCCATCGTCGAAGGCAGCTACAAGACCGACAAGGCCGCCTCGCCCAAGTACACCGCGCCCCTGCTCGATACGCCGCGCTCGATCACCGTCATTCCCGCGCAAGTCCTGCAAGACAATGCCACCGCCAGCCTGGCCGATGCGCTGCGTTTCGTGCCCGGCATCACGCTGGGCGCGGGCGAGGGCGGCAATCCCCAGGGTGATCGCCCGTTCATCCGCGGCTCTGATGCGCAGAACAGCCTGTTTCTGGACGGCGTGCGCGACATCGGCGCGCAATCGCGCGATGTCTTTGCCATCGACCAGATCGAAGTGGTCAAGGGATCGGACAGCACGATGAACGGCCGCGGCAGCGTGGGCGGAGCGATCAACCTCGTGTCCAAGCAGCCGACCAGCGAACGCTTTGCCAATTTCTCTGCTGCCACCGGGACGGCCGAATATCGGCGCCTGACCGCCGATGTGAACCAGCCGATCGGCAACGTGGGCCTGCGCCTGGCTGCAATGTACCACGACCAGCACGTGGCCGGCCGCGATGCGGTGTGGCAGGATCGCTGGGGCGTGGCGCCGTCGGTGAAGTTCGGCCTGTCTGGCCCCACCAGCCTGACGCTGGATTACTATCACCTGGAAAGCCACGAACTGCCCGATTCGGGCATTCCCTATCTCTATACCACCGCCAATGCCCCGGCCGGCTATAGCGAGACCACCGTGGCTAGCACGCCGCGCACGGCGTTCTATGGCCTGGTCGATCGCGATTTCCGCCACACCCTGGTCAACACCGGCACCGCCCGCCTGGAGCACCGGTTCGACAACGGCCTCACCTTGCGCAACACCACGCGCTATGGCGTTTCCAGCCAGGGTTATGTGCTGACCCAGCCAGACGATAGCCAGGGCAACGTGCTCAACGGCAACGTCTGGCGGCGGGCCAACACGCGCTACAGCCGCACGACCGGATTCATCAACCAGACCGATTTCTTCGGCACGTTCACGCTTGGCGGGATCAAGAACAGCTTTGCCGTGACCGGTGAAGTGAGCCGCGAAACCGCCAATGTCGGCAGCTATGTCTCCAATGCGGCCACGGGCACGGCGATTGCCACGGGAACCACGGCAGTGGGCGGTCGCTGCGGCACGGCATCGATCGCGGCCTACAACTGCACCAGCCTGGCCAACCCCAATCCCTATGATCCTTGGGTAAGCTATACCGCCGATGGATCGGGCGTGACCACGCCGATCGTGCTTTCGGCCGAGAAGACCTGGACCAGGGCGCGCACCAATACCCAGGCGGTTTCGGTGTTCGACACGGTCAGCTTTTCCGATGCGCTGCTGCTCAACCTGGGTCTGCGCTATGACCACTATGTCACCCGCGTCAGCCCCGGCCTGGCCGTCACCGCCGCCGATGAAAGCGGCCGGGCGTGGTACAGCCGGATCGACAACCTGTGGACCTGGCAAGCCGGCCTGACGTGGAAGCCTGCGCCCAACGGCAGCATCTATGCCTCTGCCTCCACCGCCGCCACGCCGCCGGGATCGTACCTGGCCAATGGCAGCGAAAGCAACGCGCTCAACACCACCAGCCAGGCGATCACGGATTCGCTCAAGGTGGAGCGCACGCGCAGCTATGAAGTGGGCACGAAGTGGAACCTGCTGGGCGAAGGGCTTTCGCTGACCCTGGCCGCATTCCAGACCGAAACCACCAACGCCCGCGCCACTGATGCCAACGGCACGGTCACGTTCGTCGGCAAGAAGCGGATCAAGGGGATCGAACTGTCCGCCAGCGGCAACATCACCGACCGCTGGAACGTGTTCGGCGGCTATACCTACATGGATTCGACCATTGTCGATGGCGGCTATTCGTCGGTCACGGCTGGCGGGGTAACCTATTACGTGGCCTCGCCCAGCACCGGCCAGCGTTTCCCCAACACGCCCGACCACAGCTTTACCGCGAACACCACCTACAAGGCCACCGATAGCCTGTCGCTCGGCGCCAACGCGCTGTACATGAGCAAGGTCTATGGCGGCTATGGCGCCGCGGTGAGCGGCGGCGTCGTGACCAAGACGCTCGCGCGCTATGTGCCTGGCTATTGGCGTTTTGACGCCAATGCCACGTTGCAGGTAACGCCGCGCTTCTCGCTGCAAGCCAATGTCAACAACCTGTTCGACAAGCGTTATTACGACAAGGCCTATAACTCGCACTTTGCCAGCCAGGCTGCCGGCCGTACCGCGATCCTCACGGCCAACGTCAAGCTCTGAACGGTCCGACACACACAATGGGCCGCCAGATACGCTCCGGCGGCCCATTTGATGTTCGATGTAATAGTTAACGTATCACGATTATTCGAGCATCGCGGTCAATGCGGGGCTGAGCCATTCCGCCCCATTCTCGTCGATCAAGCGCGCCGCCAATCCATGGTGCGCCGCCATCGCCTGCGCATCGGCTGGTGATCTGACGAGAAGCGCGCTGGCCCATGCGTCGGCCAGTCCGCCGCGCGCGTGGATCACGGTGGCTGCGAGCGATCCAGCACAAGGCTCGCCCGTGGCCGGATCGATGGTGTGGCCGCCCAGATAACGGCCCGAAGTGGCCATGCTCAATTGGTGCAGCGCCACGCGCAGCGGCGGCAGCGCCAGGCCGGGCGGGCTTTCCACGTCCACCCACCATGGGTCTCCATCCGGGCGAAGCCCACGCCCGGCGCATTCGCCGCCCACTTCGACCAGGGCATGGTTCAAGCCGGCCTGGGCCAGGAGATCGGCTACGGCATCGGCAGCATGACCTTTGGCCACGCCTGACAGATCGAGCCACAGGCCGCCTGGTTGGCGCAGCCAACCTTGTTCCAGGATCACGCGCTGCCAGCCCGAGGCGGCGCGTGCCCGTGCCAGGGCGACGGCATCGGGCGGAAACGCGTGGCGGTTGGGGCCCAGGCTCCACGCGTCGGTCAGGCGGCCGATGGTGGGATCGAACGCACCGGCCGATGCACGGGCGACGCTGAGCGCTTGGGCCAGGACCGTGGCCAGATCGGGGGCAAGCCGGCACCAGGTGCCAGGCTTGGCGTGATTGAAGCGCATCAGCGGGCTTTGACCGTCCCAATGGCTCAACGCCCGTTCCATGCCATCGAGCCGGGCCTGGATGCGGGCGAGCAATTGGGCCTGGGGCGGTGCACCTGCCGGAATGGCCAGGCGCACGTGCCATTGCGTGCCCATGGTCTTGCCCGAAAGGCTGGCCACGGGCGCATGAGGATCGAACCCGGCCAGATTGGCCGGGTCGATTGTGGGCGGCACGGCGATCCGTCGCAACAGGGGCGCCATGCCGGGCAAGGTCAGGGCGCCACCACTTCCAGCGTGGTGGTGTAGCTGGTGCGGCGGTGCGCGGCGCGCGGGTTGGCCGGGTGATCATCGGCAACACTGGCGTTGAGCCAGTAGAAGCCGGCAACCGGCCACTTGACCGTCACCACGCCATCGGTGCCTGTGGTCAGTTCCTGCGCCCCTTCGATATCGCGATAGCGCTTGCCACCGGGAACGACCGTCACCTTGAGCTTGGCGGCCGGCTGGCCGTCGATCAGGAAGCGGAACTTGCCGGGCTCGTCGGTCACCAGTTCGTCGGGATGGGTGACGGGCACCATTTCCAGGCCCTTGCCGGTGGGGGTAAAGGCCTGCGTGGTGGGCGTGCCGGCGGTAACGAACACGAAGTTGCGGTTGAGCGTCTCGGTCAGGCTCACGTCGGTGGCATTGGCCGGAATGTCGGCCACGCTGGCCACCATGTGATCGGGCGCGATCTGCACGCGCGGGCCACCTTCGCCGCCCGGACCGCCGGGACCACCAGGGCCACCAGGGCCGCCGGGGCCGCCAGGACCACCGGGCATCATGCCGCCCGGACCACCAGGGCCGCGTGGGCCGGCAAAGTTACCCGGGCCACCCGGACCACCAGGGCCCCCCGGCCGGCGCATGCCCACACCCCACAGTTCGCCGTTCACTTTGAACGTGCCGGAAAGATTGGCCATTTCAGTGCCGATCTTCCAGGTGCCGGGCTTGTCGATCGCCACGTCGAATACCGAGCGCGTGCGCAGGCGCGCGGCGTTTTCCACTTTGCCTTCGGTGCCATCGGGCGCCCAGACTTTCACCTGCTCAACCCCCAGGGGGAAATGATCGGGATAGAACAGGTCGTTGGAAACGGCCGCGTCCACGGTGACCGACTGGTTGGTATCGGCCAGCACGGTGATCGAGGGCAGCAGCCACATGCGGTGGGCCTGGGCGGGGCCGGCCAGGGCCAACGCCATCAGCGGCGCGGCCATCAGGAAAGTCTTGCGATTCATCGGCAAAGTCCTGTCAGCGAAGGGAAACGGAAACCTGGCCCAGTTCGGCATGGCCACTGGCGCCCGCCGGGGCAGGCTTGGCGGGGACGGAAAACGGCACTTGCACCAGTTCACGGCCGCCGGTTTCGCGCGCGGCTTCCACGAACAAGGTGTAGGCGCCCGGCTTGAGCCCGGCTGGCAAGGGGATGCGATAGGCGCCGGGCGCGCGGGTCTGCCCCGAAAGGCCATCGGCCGGCAGCGAGAGCGAGCGGCCGCCCTTGCGCCACCAGCTGCGCAGATCGCCCAGCCACTTGGTGCCCGGTTCGCGGCCCACTTTCTTGATATCGTACCACACCCACAGCGTGCGCGCGGCGCCGCCGCCGGCGGGCTCGATCCAGCCGGCCACATAGGGGCGGTGGTATTCCGCCACTGCAAGGCGCGGCACGTTGACGGTGATCACGCCCGCGGGCGCGGCCGGCGCGGCGAAAGCGAGCTGCGGTGCGGCCAGCACACCGGTTGCCAATGCAAGGGACTTGCGCATGAACGATCGGTTCTTTCTTGCGTCAGTGGATGAAGAACAGGGCAATGCCGGCCGGTATCACCAGGCCCAGCGCCACCAGGGGCCAGGTGGCCGGGCGATGGCGGGCATGAAGCTGCAGCAGGATCAGCCCGGTCAGCGTGAAGACGACGCAGGCCAGCGCAAAGACATCGATGAACCAGAACCACACCGATCCGGTATTGCGGCCCTTGTGCAAGTCGTTGGCCCAGGAAATCCAGCCGCGGTCGGTCTTTTCCGAAGAGATCGCGCCGCTTTGCCGGTTGATGCTGACCCAGCGATCCGTGCCCGGGCCGGGCATGGCGACATAGACTTCGTCGTCAGACCATTCGCCGGCACGCCCCTTGGGGTCGATGCCCACGGCCCCGGCCACGGCGGCGGCCACGGCATCTGGCAGGGGGGCGTCGCTGGCCGCCGGGGCGGGTTGGATCTGGCGCAGCAGCGGGCCGGGCAGGGTGGCATTGCGATCGACCACCACGGGCTGCGCGTTGATCTGCGCCGCGTGATTGAGCGTGATCCCCGTGATCGCGAACAACATCATGCCGACCAGCGCAATCGCCGCGCTGATCCAGTGCCAGGTGTGGAGCTGCTTGAGCCAGAACTGCCTGGCCTTGCGCGCTTTCTTGGCATCCGCGCGCGCGGGGGGCCGAGCGGGAGCCCGGGCGGGGGCTTGCGCGGGCACGCTGGCCGGCGCGGCGGCCTGGCTGTGGGGGCGGTCGATCTGGTCAAGCGTGCTCAAGGGGGTGTCCGTCCGAGGCGGTCTGTTAGGTCGCTCCTAACCTAATGCGAGTCATTTGCAAGTTTGCCATTGTATCAAGTCTGTTACGGATTCGTGCGGCTCCGCATTTGCCCGCACGCCGGGCTGCCCGCCCATTAAGCATCCCAACGCTAGGGAACGTGTGAAAATCCGCCACCGGAGTGATCTCGATGCTGAGCGTGCAAACCCGGCAAGCGACACGGCTTGTCATCGGCCTGGTCGTCCTTGCCATCGCGCTTGCCGCGTTCGTGGTCGGTCAAATCCGCTTTGGCGGGCCGATGCACCACGAAAGCCTGCTGCAGGACGAACTGCTGGCCGATATTCTGCCGCCGCCCTGCTTTGTGGTGGAGCCTTACCTGCACACCACGCTGATGCTCACCGATCCCGGCCATGTCGAGCCTGGGATCAAGGCCCTGCAGGAGGAAGAAGCCCAGTTCAAACAGCGTCTGGCCTATTGGCAGGCGGCGCCCGTGCCCGATGACATGCGCGGCGCCGTAAACGCCACGCTGGATGCCGAAGTGCAATTCTGGAAGACGGTGGACGAACAGTTCGTGCCGGCCGTTCGGCGCGGTGACAGCGCCGCGATGCGCGCGGTTCACGATGGCCCCCTGACCCAGGCCTATGGCCTCCAGCACGATCGCGTGAATGCGCTGGTCGACCTGTCCAACGCCGAGCGGGGGCGCCTTCTGGATGAAGGATACCGGCGGGTGCTGGGTTCGCTGGCGCTGGCCGGGCTGTTGGCGCTGGCCGTGCTGGCAGTGATTGTCTGGGCCGGGATCCAGCTGCGCCGCCGAGTGATCGCGCCGCTGGTGGGCACGGCGGCCGGCATTCAGGAAATGGCCAAGGGGGATTACGATTACCCCATCGATGGCAATACCCGGCCGGACGAAATCGGCGAAATCGTGCGCGCGCTGGATGTGTTCCGCGGTGCGGCCAAGCGCAGCCAGGCCGGCCGGCGCGATCAGGAACTGGTGGTCAGGGCCTTGACCCAAGGGCTCGACGTGATGGCCGCACGCAATCTGGAAGTGCGCCTGGAAGACCCGTTCCCCGGCGACCTCGATACTTTGCGCAACAATTACAACACGGCCGTCGGCGCCATGGCCGAGGCGCTGCGCGCGGTGCGCGTGGGTGCCAACAAGGTGTCGCGCGCGATTGCCGAGATCCGCGCCGCGTCCGAAGACCTGGCCCAGCGCAACGAGCAGCAGGCTGCCAGCCTGGCCACCACGGCGCATTCGCTCGATACCGTGACCAGCAGCGTGGGCGAAACGGCCGAGCGCGCCGCCAACGTGCAAAGCGCGGTGGGCGCCGCGCAGCGCGAGGCCGAGGCCGGCGGAGACGTGGTGACCCGTGCGGTGGCGGCCATGGCCGGGATCGAAGCTTCGTCCGAGAAGATCGGCCAGATCATCAGCGTGATCGACGGGATCGCGTTCCAGACCAACCTGCTCGCGCTCAACGCCGGGGTGGAAGCGGCGCGTGCCGGGGACGCCGGCAAGGGCTTTGCCGTCGTGGCCAGCGAAGTGCGCGCCCTGGCCCAGCGCAGCGCCGACGCCGCGCGCGACATCAAGGAACTGATCGGCGAAAGCACCGCGCAGGTAAGCCAGGGTGTGACGCTGGTGGGCGAAACCGGCGAGCGGCTGGGTGACATCGTGGCCCGCGTGGGCGAGATCGGTGGCCTGGTTTCAGGCATTGCCGAAGCGGCGATTTCCCAGGCGGACAAGCTGCGCGAAGTGAATCGCGCGGTCAGCGACATGGACCGCATGACGCAGCAGAACGCGGCCATGGTCGAACAATCGTCTGCCGCCACGCGCAGCCTCGCGACAGAGGCCGAGGCTTTGGCGCAGCTCGTCGGCACGTTCCAGACCCGCGACGTGGCCAACCGCCCGGCCCACGTCGCCAAGGCGGGAGACCTGCGCCGCGATTCGATGTTGGAACAGGCCCGCACCGGCCCCCGCCTGGCTCTGGCGGCGGGCTGACCGGGGCCGCCTGTCCTGCTATTTCGCCGCTGCGCCGGCCTTTGCGCGCTGGGCAAGTGCTTCGGGTGAGGGGATCACCTGGCCCAGCTCGGCAATGACCGGATCGGGATCGATCAGCAGCGCTTCTGTCGTGTGGCCATCGTCCTTGCTGCCCAGCCGCACCCAGGCAATCGACGGCTTCTGGCCGTTGATGAAGATATTGAACATCTTGCCTTGGGCCTTGGCCGTGAGCGCGGCATGCAGCAGCAAGGCATCGGGCTGGGTCAGGGGCGCGCCGTCGTTGAAATAGGCCACCAGGCCATTGGGCCTCGGCTGCTTGGGCACGATTGCCATTTTCGATTTCTGGGTGTTCCACACCTGCTTGCTCTGCGCCTCGAACGCACTGACCGAGGCATAGGGCAGGATGTAGGAAAACAGCGTGCGGTTGTTCTTGTCGCGCTCGGCCAGGGCGGCCAGCATCCGTTCGCGCCGGCGGTTTTCGCGCTGCAGCCGGGTTTCCGCCAGCATGCCGATCTGTTCCTCGGGCTTGCTGCCGGGCAGCAGCAGCGCGGCCACGCCTTCGAGCGCGCCTGCCGAGGGGGCGGTCCATTCACTGCGCGCGGTGAAAACGCGCCGCGCTTCGGCCACCTTGCCGGCGTGGAACGCGGCCACCACGCCGTAAAGGTCCAGCAATTCGATCACGTTGCTGGCGTCGGCCTCGGCCTTGCCTTCGGCTCGGCGCGCTTCCAGGTTCTGGCGCGCTTGCTCGGCCCGCTTGGCCGCCAGCTCCCACTGGCCGGCCAGGGCCAGCGTGAGGGCGCTCCCGGCATAAACCGCGGATTCGCGCGTGTCGGCCAGTTGCGACTCAAAATCGGCCAACAGCGTCTCGCGCCGCGCTGCCGCCTCGGCAAAGCGGCCGGCATCCTCCAGGCGAATCGCGGCGCGCAGCAGGCTCAAGGTGTCGAGCCGCGCGGCCTGGTCGTAGAACCGCAGCTCGTCAGCCGTCAGGGCCATGCCCGCCACGAGGTAGGGGTCGGCAGCCACTTTGGGATACCACGACCACGGCATCTTCAATGCGCCGCGAATCCGCACGGCGGTCGATCCCTCGGGGTCGCCCAGTCGCAGCCGCGCCTCGCCTTCCAGCAGGTCAAACGACAGGCCCATGGATCGGTCGAAATAGGGATTGCCGACCAGGTTGGCGGCCTGCGCCTCGGCCCGGGCCTTGCCCACGTCGGCCACGGCGCCGCCGAAATCCCTGGCTTCGATCCGGTGCGCCGCGCGCGCCAGGATCAGGGGCAGGCGGCGGATCACGTTGTGTTCGCCCTTCTGCGGATCGTCGATCAGCTGGCTGCAGGCCTCCACCCCCTTGGCGCCGAACTGGCGCTTGGCCGGATCGGCCATCTCGCGCGCGGGGGCCAGCAGGCCCAGCAGCGTGACGGCGCCCACCAGCCGGGCAAAGCTTTCGCCACCGGTCAGGTTGTTGGGATTGCCGTCGCAACGCAGGTACCAAGAGCCGTTCTTGCGGAAATCCTCCAGCTCGGCCGCTTTTGCTGCAGCCTCTGCATTGCGTTGCTGTTCCTTGGTCAGCGGCGCAGGCGGTGCCGTCACCGGCGCGGGCGGCGCGGCATCGGCGGCCTGCGCCACGGCGCCATGCAAAATGGCCAGGGCAGCGGCCCCGGCCAGGATGGATCGGTTCATTGTGTCTTGCCCCCTGCTGCGTTCGTCAACGCTGCCCAGCAAACGGCATTTTGCAATGTTTCGCAATATGCCGCCTGCGTGCGATCGTGGGCAAGGCAAGCGCCAGGCTCAGCGCGGTCGGCGGTGTTCGCCTTTCACCCAGCGGACCGTGCCTGACGACGCGCGCATCACCACGCTGTCGGTGGTCATCACCCCGTTCTTGCGGATCTTGACGCCATCGAGCAGCGAGCCGTCGGTCACCCCGGTGGCGGCAAAGATGCAATCGCCCTTGGCCAATTCGTGCAGATCGTAGATCTTGCCAAGATCGGTGATGCCCCACTTGCGCGCGCGGGCGCGTTCGTCCTCGTTGCGGAACAGCAGGCGTCCCTGGAACTGCCCGCCCACGCAGCGCAGCGCGGCGGCGGCCAGCACGCCTTCGGGTGCGCCGCCCGTGCCCATGTAGAGGTCGATGCCGGTGTCCTCGTTGGTCACCGCGATCACACCGGCCACGTCGCCATCGGGGATCAGGCGAATGCCGCAGCCCAGGCTGCGCAGTTCGCCGATGATGCCTTCATGCCGCGCGCGGTCGAGCACGCAGACCACGATATCGCCCGGCTCCACGCCCTTGGCGGCGGCCACGGCCTTGACGTTGTCGGTGACCGACCGGTTGAGATCGATCACCCCGGCGGGGTAGCCGGGGCCAATCGCCAGCTTTTCCATGTAGACGTCGGGCGCGTTGAGCAGGCCGCCTTCTTCGGCCACGGCCAGCACGGCCAGGGCATTGGGGCCGGCCTTTGCCGTGATCGTGGTGCCTTCCAGCGGATCGAGCGCGATGTCGATGCGCGGTCCGGTGCCGGGGGCAGAGCCAACCTTCTCGCCGATATAGAGCATGGGCGCCTCGTCGCGCTCACCCTCGCCGATCACCACGGTGCCATCCATGTAAAGTTCGTTGAAGGCCGCGCGCATGGCCTCTACAGCGGCAGCGTCGGCTGCCTTTTCGTCGCCGCGGCCGATCAGGCGTGAAGCACCGATCGCCGCAGCTTCGGTGACACGTACCATTTCGAGCACGAGAACACGGTCGAGAACTTGGGAAGCTGCGGGCTTCTCGGGAGATTGGGCGGTCACGGTGCCTCCTGTGGGTGGACAAACAGCGCGGTCGACGCCTGTGCAGACGTATGCACGCTATGTCTGGGCAGCCCCTAGACGGGAGGTTACCGTGTTGTCGAGAGTGCCCTTGCCGATTGTTGCCATGGCTCTGGCCGGCTGGCTTGCCCTGGGCCAGGCGCCCGCTGTTCGCGCCCAGGATGCCACGAGTGCCTCGGCTGCTGCGCCTGCCACCGATGCTTCCGCCGATCCGGCCCCGGCCGTCAAGGTGCCGCAGGTGGCCGGCCCAGGCCTGCCCACGTTGAGCGACACCGACGGCAATATCGCCCAGCGCATCATCACCGGCAGCCAGGCGACGCGCTGCCGCCCCGGCCGCAGCGCCGATGGCGCGATCGTGGTGTGCCGGGATGCCGAATCGCGCGAGAAGGAGCGCCTGCCCCTGCGCGACCAGACCGACACCGCCCAATCCACCAACGACGGCCTGCCCCGCGCGCCCAATGTCTTTGGACTGGCACCGTGCAAGGGCAATGGCGCCTGCGTGGGTTTTGGCAGCGTGCCGCCACCGATGTATTACTTCGATATCACCGCGCTGCCCGAGCCGCCCGCCGGATCGGATGCGGACCGCATCGCCAAGGGCGAGATCCGGGCGCCTTGAACTGCAAAAAGGCCGGGAAAGGGTGTCCTTTCCCGGCCTTTTTGCATTGGCGATCAGGCGGTTTGCCTCATTCTTCCAGAATCGGCAGCACCACCGGCGCCTCCGCCAGGCAGGGCGAGCCGTCGAGCAGGCGCAGCGCATGGTCGATTGCGCTTTCCGGTCCGTCGTGGGTCACCATGTGCACCAGGACGGTATCGGCATCGCCGGCCACCGGGCCGGGCGTTCCCTTCTGGATCAGGCTTTCGATCGAAACCCCGGCATCGCGCATCGCCGCGGTGATTTCCGCCAGGGCGCCGGGGCGATCGGCCACGTTGAAGCGGATATAGGCGCTGCCGATGCGCTGGCCGGTCTGCGCGGGCGGCATTTCGCGCAGCTCGGCAACCGGCATGGAGAAGGGCGCACCGATGTCGCCGCGGGCGATGTCGATCAGATCGGCCACCACGGCGCTGGCGGTGGGGCCATCGCCCGCGCCGGCGCCCTGGAATAGCAGGCGCCCCACGAAATTGCCTTCGGCGACCACGGCGTTGGTGGCCCCGTCAACGTGGGCCAGCGGATGATCGCGGTGGACCAGGTGGGGTTGTACGCGCTGCACCAGGCGGCGCTGGCCGGCGGCGTCCAGCTCGGTATCGGCCATGCCGATCAGGCGGATGTAATAGCCCAGCACATCGGCCTGGGCGATGTCGGCAGCCACGATGCGGCGGATGCCGGTGGTGGTCACGCTCTTGAAATCCACCTTGGTGCCGAATGCCACGCTGGACAGGATCGCCAGCTTGTGGGCGGCATCGATGCCATCGATGTCGAACGTGGGGTCCGCTTCGGCATAGCCCTTGGCCTGGGCTTCGGCCAGCACGTCGGCAAAGTCGCGGCCGGTGTCTTCCATGGTGGAAAGGATGTAGTTGCAGGTGCCGTTCAGGATACCATAGACGCGGTTGATCTCGTTGGCGGCAACCCCTTCCTTCAGGCTCTTGATCACCGGGATGCCACCGGCGACCGCCGCTTCGAACTTGAGCGCGGCGTCGGCCTTTTCGGCCAGCGCGGCCAGTTCCAGGCCGTGGTGGGCGATCATCGCCTTGTTGGCGGTGACCAGGTCCTTGCCCGCGGCCAGCGTGTTGCGCGCCAGGGTCAACGCCGGGCCGTCAGACCCGCCGACCAGTTCCACCACCACGTCCACGTCGGGCCGCGCGGCCATCGCGGTCATGTCGTCTTCCCAGGCATAGCGCGACAGGTCGACGCCGCGATCCTTGCTGCGATCGCGCGCGGCCACGGCCACGATCTCGATCCGCCGCTCGGCCCGGCGGGCAATGAGATCGGCGTTGGTTTCGATCAGCCGGATCACGCCACCGCCAACGGTGCCGAGCCCGGCGAGCGCGATGCGCAAGGGTTCGCTCATGGTTTTCCCACTCTCGTCAAGTCTGGGGGTGCCCTAGGCGAGCGCCGCCCAAAAGGCCAGTATCAGTGCGTGGGCATCAGTGCGCGGGCCGGTTGCGCGTGCATGGTCCCAGTTCACGCACCACCTGGGCATAATCCTCGCTGGCGATCTGCCGATCATCGGCCGTGCCGCCGATCACGCTGCGCGGCGGCAGGGCCGGGGGCAGGGAGCAGGCCAGGCGATACCAGGCCAGGGTTTCAGGCTGGGGCGGCTTGGCCGATTGATCGACGATCTCGGAAAAGCTCACCCCCCAGACGGTGGGCTGGCCGGGGCGGCGCAGGATCGAAAGCGACGCGGGCTTGCCGTCGGGCGTGGTCAGGAAGACCTGGGTTTCCCCCTCCCCGGCCAGATTGCCGGGAACGTGCATGGTTTCGCGCACGCCGGTGATCAGCGGCGGCTGGTCCCGGTTGACCAGTTCGGTCAGGATCGGGCGCAGGCGCGCTTCAAGTTCGGGCGTCCACGCCAGCATGGCATCGGGCGCCACCAGCTTGAATTCGCCCGGTCGGCCATCCACCGTCTCACCCAGCAACAGCACCGGCAGCTTGCGCAGCTTGGGCACCTTGCCGCGCGCATCGAGCGGAACGTCGGCCAGGAAGCGCAGCGTCTCGCCAATGTCCGAGCCCACCAGCAGCGCGGTGGTGCGCGCCTCGATATAGAGCCGGACCTTGCCCGGGGCGACGTCGGTGGCGATGCCGGGCTTGATCGTGGATTGGACGGTGATTTCCGCCTTGGCCACCACGCGGGCGGGCATCGCCAGATCGACCAGATCGGCATAGCTGAGCGCCGGCCCGTCGATCGGGCGAATCATTGCCGGGGGTGTCTGGGCCTGCAAGGGCATCGAAATGCTTGCAAACAGCAGCGAGCCAGCGACAAATTTTCGCACTGGATGCGCGGATTTGGGCATATTCCTCCTTCCGTGCGGCGCTGCGCCGCAAAATTGCTAAGATTTCCTTGCGATTGCGGGACGCATGGCTGAATCATGGCTTAACCGATAAAGCATTTGCGCCCTTATGGGTTCGGCGTTAAAGCTCCCGGTCGTTCGGGCAAAGAAAAAACCAAGTCCGAACCATGCCGCCGCCGGGCCCTCTGCGTCCGATGTCGGCGGTCCGGGTTGTTCGGCAGGGTGGAATGAAATCGCTGGATTGTCTCGTCGGCCGGAACGGTGATTCCGGGCGTCGGTCCTTTCTGGGCGCGATGGGCGTTGTCTTTGGGCGATGTATCGGGCCTGGCCGGGACGTTCAGGAGTAATGGAGCTGAATGGCATACGCTGACCAACAGATGAGCGGTAACAAGATCACCGCGCTCATCATCGTTGCTGTTCTTCATGTCGTCGTGGGGTATGCGCTGGTCACCGGCCTTGCCTACTCGGCGTTCAAGAAGATCAAGGACGTGACCACCGCGGTCAAGATCGAAGAGGAAAAGCCGAAGGAGCCGCCGCCGCCGCCCCCGAAGCAGCCTGATCAGCCGCCGCCGCCGATCGTTGCGCCGCCGCCGCCGATCAACCTGAATCTGGCCCCGCCGCCGATTCAGGCTGTGACGACGCCGCCGCCGGTCGCCCCGCCGCCGGCTCCGGTCGTGCTGCCTCCGGCGCCCGCTGCGCCGCCCCCTCCCCCGCCTCCGCCGCCGCCGGTTCCCGGTACGCCGCGTGGGAACCCGGGTGATTGGGTGACGCCGAACGACTACCCCTCGCGTGCACTGCGTGAAGGTGCCACCGGCACGACCGGCTTCCGTCTGGAATATGACGCAGGCGGTAAGCCGACGAACTGCACGGTCACGCGCTCTTCGGGTAACCAGGAACTTGACGCCGCAACCTGTCAGAATCTGATGCGTCGCGCCCGTTTCAAGCCCGGCACCCAAAATGGGCAGCCAGTCGGCAGCGTGTACTCCAGTTCGGTGCGCTGGCAGATCCCGAAGGATTGATGCTCGACATCGATCCTGGGGATCAGCCCCGGGTTCGGCCAACGTCCCTGCGCAGCTTTTTGCACTTGCTATCGAATTCTTGAGAGGAAGACCCGAATGTTTATCCAGACGCTTGCCGCTGCTGCGGCCAATGCCGCGCCGCAGAACAAGTTCGGCTTCGTTGAAGCCCTGCAGGCCGGCGGTTTCATTTCGTACGCCACGGTGACCATCCTGGGCATCATGTCGTTCGGCTCGTTCTTCATCCTGTTCACCAAGTACTTCGAACAAGCGAAGATCCTGGGCCAGTACAAGGCTCTCGCCAACTTCTGGCGCGCGCCTTCGCTGCGTGAAGGCGCTGCCAAGCTGGACAAGAACAGCGCATGGCGCCAGCTCGTCGACGACGGCATCGCCGCCGAAGACCAGCACGCCAAGATGACCGACTCGCTCGAAGCCCATGACTGGCTGCACGGCTCGCTCGCTCGCTCGGAAGCTTCGATCAACGCGCGTCTCGCCGGTGGTCTGCCCTTCCTCGCCACCGTGGGCGCCACCGCGCCGTTCATCGGTCTGTTCGGTACCGTGGTCGGCATCTACCGCGCGCTGATCGCCATCGGTCTGGCCGGTTCGGCCTCGATCGACAAGGTGGCCGGCCCCGTCGGTGAAGCTCTGATCATGACCGCGCTGGGTCTGCTCGTCGCCGTGCCGGCCGTGCTTGCCTACAACTGGCTGCAGTCGCGCAACAAGAAGATCGCCGAGCTGCTCCAGGGCTTCTCGACCGACGTTCTGGCCAACATCACCTCGAAGGGCGCTGTGAAGCCTGCCGTGGGTCCGGCTCCGGCCGCCAAGCCGGTTGCTCCGGCTGCTGCTCCGGTCAAGAAGTAAGCTGTCACCCCAAGACCGGTGGCAACCGCTACCGGTCTTGTCCGCAGAACGCGGGTCATGGCCAGGGCGGCCTTACCAGCCCACACCCTGGCCCCTCCCGCGGCTTCAATCGGATAGGATGTAACCAATGGCAATGTCTGTAGGCGGCGCTGGCGGAGAAGAACGCCCGATGTCGGACATCAACACCACGCCGCTCGTGGACGTGATGCTGGTGCTGCTGATCATCTTCCTCATCGCGGTTCCGGTCGCGATCCAGACCGTCGAGAAGCTCAAGGTTCCGGTTCTTCCCTCGGAAGAAACGCAGGACAAAGTTGAAAACCTGCTTCTCGCCGTTGTCTCGACCGACGCGAACGGCCGCAGCCCGCGCGAACCGGGCTATCAAGGCTCGACCCGCAACGGTGAATGCCGCGTCTATTTCAACAACGTGACTCCGGTGGACAACACTGAGCTGTACAAGCAGGCTTTCGAGCGCCTCGATGCGATCGTGAAGCGTGAAGGCGGCGCGGCCAACATGGACCCGGAAAAGATCCCCGAAGTGCACATCCGTGGCGACGTCAATGTTCCGTGGAAGTGCATCGCTGGTGCGATCTACAACGTGCAGGCTGCGGGCTATCCCAAGGTCGGCTTCATCTCCACCCCGGTCGATCCCAACGGCTAAGGCCTGACGGAGACCGCCCGGGGCGCGCCTTTCGGGGCGCGCACGGCGAACAGGAGTAACACACCATGGCAATGAGCGGCGGCAAGGACGATGGCGCGCCGATGATGGAAATGAACACGACGCCGTTGATCGACGTCATGCTCGTGCTCCTCATCATGTTCATCATCACCATCCCCGTGGCCACGCACTCGGTCAACGTGAACCTGCCGCAGGCGACCCCGCCTACGAACACGCCTCACATTGACCCGGTGAAGAACAAGCTGATCCTGACGCAGGATGGTCAGATCCTCTGGAATGGCTCGACCATTACCGAAGGCAACCTGATCTCGCTGCTCCAGGCGACCAAGGCGATGAATCCGGAACCGGAACTGCAGTTCCAGCCGGACGCCTATGCCAGCTATGAAACGGCCAACCGGCTGCTGAAGGACATCACCGAATCCAAGGTGACCAAGTTCGGCTTCGTCGGGAACGAAAACTTCGCCACCTTCGGGAAGGCGCAGTAAGGCTTTCGGGCCCGTTTCTTCCGGTTGCCACACCGGAAAACCCGATCAAGGGGCGGAGCGATCCGCCCCTTTTTCTTTGTCTGTGCGCAGCATGATCGAGACAAACAAGGCGGGGCCACGGATCAACGCCGCGGCCCCGCTTTATGTTCAGGCGATCCAGCCCCGGCACATGGACCGGCGGCACGCCGCCGTCAGAGGATTTCGAAGACCTTTTCCTTGGGCCGGCACAGTCGCACGCCCTTGGGCGTTTCCACCAGCGGGCGCTCGATCAGCTTGGGCTCGGCCGCCATGGCAGCCAGCACGGTGGCGTCATCCGCTTGGGGAAGCCCGCGCGCCTCGGCATCGGTGCCGCGCAGCCGCAGCCCTTGTTGCGGGGTGAGGCCGGCATCGCGATAGAGCTGCGCCAGCTTTTCAGCCCTGGGCGCCGTCTTGAGGTATTCGATCACAGTCACTTGCGCACCGGCTTCCTGCAACAGGGCCAGCGTGTTGCGCGAGGTGCCGCAGGCGGGATTGTGCCAGATCGTGGCGTGCATCGAAATCTCCTGATGAGAGTGGAATCAGAATCCGCCGGTCGTGGCGGTGCGCGGCGCGGGCAAGCGCACCGGCGCTTCCTGGCCGCGCAGGATACGGCCGGCGCGCTGCACCGCGCGCACCAGCCGGGGCTGCACCCCACACCGGCACACGTGGGGCAGGGCGGCGGCGATGTCGGCCTCGGTCGGATCGGCGTTGTGGGCAAGCAGCGCTGCCGCCGCCATGACCAGGCCGGGTGTGCAGAACCCACACTGGATCGCCTGCTCGGCGGCAAAGGCCTGCTGCACGGGGTGGCTGCGATCGGGCGACAGGCCCTCGATCGTGGTCACGCTGCGCCCTTCGGCTTCTCCCAGCGACAGGGTGCAACTGGGCATCGCCTGGCCATCGACCATCACCGTGCAGGCGCCGCATTCGCCGGTGCCGCAGCCATACTTGGTACCGGTCAGATTGGCGGCATCGCGCAGGGCCCATAACAGCGGCGTGTCAGCAGGCAGGCGAATGTCGAGCGGCTGGGCGTTGAGCGTGAGGCTGGCCATGGCCGGTGTATAGAGCAGCGCAGCCCAGGCTCAATGCCCGCCTGCCCTATAGCCCGGCCAGCGCCAGCAGCAGCGTGTCGACCACGGCAGTGGCGCTGGTGCCCTCGGGCAGATCGCCCACCAGCACCGCAAAGGCGAGGGTGTGGCCATCGGCCGTGGGCAGGACGCCGGCCAAGGCCTGGGTGCCCAGCAACGTTCCGGTCTTGGCGCGCAGCTTGCCTTCCAACGCCGTGCCGCGCAGGCGGTTTTTCAAAGTCCCGCTCTGTCCCGCCACGGGGAAGCCGCCAATCCAGGTGCCGCCCCAGGACTGCGCCTGGCCCCAGCGCAGCAGCGTGACCAGCGCCCTTGGGGTGACCCGGTTGTAGGTGGACATGCCCGAACCGTCATAGAGGCTGACGCTGCCGGGCACCAGGCCGACCGGGGCCAGCGCCGCCGTGCGCGCCGCGATGCCGTCTGCCACGGTGCCACTTGGCGCCAGGCGGCGCAGCAGCAGTTCGGCGTGGAGGTTCTGGCTGTTGCGCAACGTCAGCGCCACATCGTCTGCCAACGGCGGCGGGACAAGGCGCGCGAGCGTGGTTGGTTCGGGCGACGCAGTACCCAGGCGATGGCGTGCGAGCGCCGGGCCACGCACGGCCACGCCGCGCGCCACCAGCATGGCGCGCAGCACCGCGGCCGCGCGCGCAGCGGGATCGGCCACGGCGAGGGGCACGCGCAGATTGCTGCCCGCCGGTATCGTGCCACCCAGTTGCCAGCGATCCGATCCGGGCAGCGTGCTGCGGGCAACGGCGACCGGGCCGGCGCGGACGCTCATCACCGTGCCGGTAACGGCAAGGCCGACCGGCGCCTCGATCTTTGCGGGCGTGCCTTCCGCCCCCGCGATGACGGTTGCCAGCGCGATATTGTCATCCAGCGTGAGTGCAGAAACGGCCGTGCCCGATGGCGTCGCCATGTTGTCCCAGCTCATGCCCGAGGGCCAGCGCTCGTCGGCCATGGCGCTGTCATCGCCGATCACCTGCCCCACCCGGCGGGTGCGTGCCGCGATCGCATCGGCGAGGGTGGCCAGGCAATCCACCGTGCAATCCGGTGCGGCAGACAGGCGCGCATCACCATGGCCGCGCAGCACCACATCGGGCCGGCTACCGGCCCCTTCCAGGCTCACGCTGGCGCCGCCGGTGGTGTCGGGCTGATCGGTGGCGGGCAGGGTGGCCAGTGCGGCGGCGGTAGTGAACAGCTTGGTGGTGGACGCGGGCACCATCCGGGCATCGGCATTGCGCTGCGCCACCACGGTACCGGTTTCGTCCACCACCAGCAGGCCGATGCGGGCCCCGGCGGGAAGGGGGGCAAGGATCGCATCGAGCGCCGGCTCTGCCATGCCCCTGCCCTGCGCCACAGGCGCCGCCACAAGCAGCGCAAGGGCCAGGCCAAGGCGCGCTGCGATTGTCACGCAGCACGCATCAGTTCGCGGGCCAGTTGTCGATCAGCCGCGCCTTGCCCAGGTGCGCTGCAACCAGCACGCGCGCGGGGCGGTCTCCCAGCGCGTCGAGCGGATCGAGCGTTTCAGCGTCGCGCAAGTCGGCATAGTCCACCCGCGCAAAGCCGCCACGCAGCAGGGCCGTGCGCAAGTCTTCCAGTGCGGCATCGGCGTCGGCGCCGGCGTGCAACGCGGCAATCGCCGCCTCGATCGCGCGCGGCAGGGCGACCGCGTTGGCCCGTTCGTGCGCGGTCAGGTACTGGTTGCGGCTGCTGAGCGCCAGGCCATCGGCCTCGCGCACGGTGGGCACGCCGATGATCGCCTCGGCGCGGGGAAACGCCAGGTCCAGATCGCGGGCCATGCGGCGGATGATCGCCAACTGCTGCCAGTCCTTTTCCCCGAACAGCGCGAAATCGGGCTGAACCTGGTTGAACAGCTTGCACACCACCGTGGCCACGCCATCGAAGTGGCCGGGCCGCGCCGCGCCGCACAGCGGTTCGTCCAGCCCCGCCACCGAAACCGTGGTGGCAAAGCCCCGCGGGTACATCACCTCGGGGCTGGGTGCCCAGAGCATGTCGACCCCTTCGGCGGCGAGCAGCGCGGCATCGCTTTCCAGCCGGCGGGGATAGGCGTCGAAGTCTTCGCCCGGCCCGAACTGGCGCGGATTGACGAAGATCGACACTGCCACGGCATCGGCCAGATCGCGGGCGCGGCGCACCAGCGTGAGGTGCCCTTCGTGCAGGGCGCCCATCGTGGGCACCAGGGCCAGGGTTTTTTCCCCGATTTTGGATGAAGCTACGGCCGCGCGCAGGTCTTCCAGGCGATAGATGGTTTGCACGCCGGGTGCCTCTCCTTTAAGCCGTGGCAACAACCGGCCGCGCGGCGGGGTTTCCCCTAGCCGCGCCGTGCCCGGTCTTCAAGCGTTCGGTTAACCGCCCAGATCGAGAGAGAGCCGCGTGTCGACAGGTCCCCATCGCATCGTTTTCGCCAACGAAAAGGGCGGCACCGGCAAATCGACCACCGCCGTGCACGTCGCCGTGGCGCTCGCTTACCAGGGCGGGCGCGTGGCGGCGATCGACCTGGACAACCGCCAGGCCACGTTGCACCGCTATCTGCAGAACCGCGACGAAACTGCCCGGCGCCGCCAGATCCCGCTGCCCAATGCCACCCACGTGGTGTTCAACGAAACCACGCCCGAAGCGCTCGACGCGCTGGTGGCCGATCTTTCGCAAGACCATGATTTCCTGATCTTCGACACGCCGGGCCGTGACGATCCGCTGGCCCGCCATGTCGCCACCGGGGCCGATACGCTGGTCACCCCGCTGAACGACAGCTTCGTCGATTTCGATCTGATCGGCCAGGTGGACGCCGAAACCTTCCGCGTGCGCCGCCTGTCGTTCTATGCCGAGCTGATCTGGGAAGCGCGCAAGAAGCGCGCCATGGCCACGATCCAGCAGGCCCGGCGCGAGATGGACTGGGTGGTGGTGCGCAACCGCACCCAGCACGTGGAAGCGCGCAACCAGAAGCGTATCGACCAGGCGCTCAACGAACTGTCCAAGCGCGTCGGCTTTCGCATTTCCAACGGCCTGTCGGAACGCGTGATCTATCGCGAGTTGTTCCCCAGCGGGTTGACCTTGCTCGACAAGGGCCACCTGGGCGAACTGGGCACCAGCCACCTGGTCGCGCGCCAGGAGTTGCGCACACTGGTGGCCGGGCTCAACCTGCCGCTGCCTTCGCAGCGCGCGGCCAATGGCGGCCGGGAAAACGGGCAATCCACCCCGATGGTGGACGTGGCGTGACCAAGCTGCTGGTTCTGGCCGCGCTGGTGTGCCTGGCGGTCAAGCTGCTGACGCAGCGCTGGCCGTGGGAACTGGGCCAGCCGCAGGCGCGTTCCTTGGCAGAATCCCGGGCGCGCAATCTCCTGGGCGTGGAGCCGAATGCGAAGCGCGAACAGATCATCGAGGCGCACCGCCGCCTGCTGGCCATGGTCCATCCCGATCGCGGTGGCAGCAACGAAGCCGTGCACGAAGCCAATGCCGCGCGCGACCTGCTGCTGGCCCGGCTGGTGGAGCGGCGCTGATACCCTGGGCCGTGGTGTAGGGGCTGCCTGATGACCCACCGGTTCGATCCCACGATCATGCGTGAGTACGACGTGCGTGGCGTGTTCGGGCAAAGCCTGGGTGCCGATGATGCGCGCGCGATCGGGCGCACATTTGGCACACTCGTTATGCGCGATGGCGGCGGGGCGGTCGTCGTGGGTATGGATGGGCGGGTCAGTTCGCCGATCCTGGAACATGCCTTGGTCGAAGGCCTGGTGGCGAGCGGGGCCGATGTGCTGCGCATCGGCATGGGGCCAACCCCGATGCTCTATTTTGCGGCCATCACCCTGCCCGGCGTGGCGGGAGGTATCCAGGTGACGGGCAGCCACAATCCTCCCACCCACAATGGCTTCAAGCTGGTGCGTGATGGCCAGCCGTTCTTCGGCGCGGCGATCCAGGCGCTGGGCGATCAGGCTGCCGCCGGCGATTGGACCAGCGGCACGGGCGCCGTGCGCCAGGTTGCGGTAATGGATGCCTATGTCGATCGCCTGCTCAAGGGGCTGGATGGCATCGACCGGGAAAGCCTTGCTGGCCTGGCCATGGCGTGGGACGCGGGCAATGGTGCGGCGGGGCCGGTGCTGCAGCGATTGGTGGCCCGGTTGCCTGGGCGGCACGATGTGCTGTTTGCCCAGGTGGATGGCACCTTTCCCAACCATCATCCCGATCCCACGGTGGAGGAAAACCTGGCCGACCTGCGCGCGGCGGTGGCGCGCGGCGGGCTCGATTTCGGGGTGGCTTTTGATGGTGACGCCGATCGCATCGGTGTGGTCGATGGGCAAGGCCGGGTCATCTGGGCCGATCAGTTGCTGATGCTTCTGGCGCAGGATCTGCTGGCCCGCCATCCCGGCGCGCTGGTGCTGGGCGATATCAAGACCGGTCGGGCGCTGTTTGAGTCCGTGCGCGCGCTGGGCGGGCGGGCGGAGATGTGGAAATCGGGCCATTCGCACATGAAGGCCCGCCTGCGTGAAAGCGGCGCGTTGCTGGCCGGCGAAATGAGCGGGCACGTGTTCCTGGCCGACGATTGGTACGGTTTTGACGATGGCATCTATGCCGCGATCCGCCTCATCGCCGCCGCCGCGCGGCTTGGCCGCTCCGTCAGCGATCTGCGCAGTGCCATGCCCGAAACCGTGGCCACGCCCGAACTGCGCTTTGCCGTGGACGAGGCGCGCAAGTTTGCCGCGATGGATGAGGTGAAAGCCCGGCTTGAGGCCCAAGGCGCTGATATGGTGGCGATCGACGGCGTGCGTGTGACCACGCCCGATGGCTGGTGGCTGCTGCGCGCCTCGCACACCCAGGCTGCGCTGGTGGCGCGGGCCGAAAGCGAGACCGAGGCCGGCTTGGCCCGGCTGATGCAGCAGGTTGATGCGCAACTGGCGCTGTCGGGCCTGGCGCGCGGGCCGCAGGCGGGGCATTGATTGTCCGCGAAGCTGCACAACCAAGGCGCTACCGATGCACGACTTCATTGGCGACCTTATGCAGGACGCGCTTGGCGATCTTGCGTGCGAGAGCGGCAAGGCGGTTCATCGCCGTTGGGGCAGGACCGGTTGCCTGCTTGCCACCTTGGCGATTTTGCTGGTGGTGGGTGGCGGGCTGTGGCTGCTGGCGCGATGACTGCACGTGAACGGACATGGAAGCATCTTGCAATGGGCACTGTCGCCCGGCCATGATGGCCCCATGGGAGCGAGCACGACGGCATGATCATCGGAATTGACCTGGGCACCACCAATTCGGCGGTGGCGCTGTGGGATGGCGACGCGGCGCAGCTTGTGCCCAATGCACTGGGGCAGATGCTGACGCCCTCGGCCGTGTCGGTTCTGCCCGATGGCACCACGCTGGTCGGCCAGGCCGCGCTGGAGCGCATGGCGGCCAAGGACGGCGCTACCCAGGTCAGCTTCAAGCGCTTTATGGGCACCGATCGCAAGCTGAAGCTGGCGCGGCAGACGTTCACCGCCGAAGAGCTTTCGGCGCTGGTGCTGGCCAGCTTGCGCGATGATGTGGCGGCGCAGACCGGCACTGTGCCGACCGAAGCGGTGATCACCGTGCCGGCCTATTTCAACGACAAGCAGCGCAAGGCCACGCGCCGGGCCGGCGAACTGGCGGGTCTTTCGGTGCGCCGCCTGATCAACGAGCCAACGGCAGCTGCCCTGGCTTTCGGCCTCGCCAGCCGCGGAGAGCACGAACCGTTCCTGGTGTTCGACCTGGGCGGGGGGACCTTCGACGTATCCATCGTGGAAATGTTTGCCGGCATCGTGGAAGTGCGCGCCTCGGCCGGGGACAACCGCCTGGGCGGCGACGATTTCAACGAGGCGCTGGCCCAGGCCGTCCGCACGCGGCTCGATCCCCAAGGGCTGCTCGACAAGGCGCATCCCGAGCGCGCCCGTGCCCTGTTGCTCCAGGCGGCCGAGCGCACCCGCCGCGCGCTGAGCGACAAGGGCGAGGCGGAATTTGCCCTGACCGTCGACGGGGTGCGCCTGGCCACGGCGGTCACGGCGGCCGAGTTGGAAGCGGCGGCGGAACCCCTGCTGCGCCGGCTGCGCGATCCCGTCGTGCGGGCGCTGCGCGACAGCCAGATCGACACGGCCAGCCTTTCCGAAGTGGTGCTGGTGGGCGGCGCCACGCGCATGCCGGTGGTGCGCAAGGCAATCACCCGCCTGTTCGGGCGCTTCCCCAATTCCACCGTCCATCCCGATCATGCCGTGGCGCTGGGCGCGGCGATCCAGGGCGGGTTGATCGCGCGCGATGGCGGGCTGGAAGAAGTGCGCATCACCGATGTGTGCCCGTTCACCCTTGGCGTGGACCGCAGCGAGCGCGATGGGCGCGGCAACGTGATGTCGGGCCTGTTCACCCCGATCATCGAGCGCAACACACCAGTGCCGGTCAGCCGCGTGCACTATTTCCAGACCATGGCCGACAACCAGCGCCGCGTGGAATTCGGCATCTTTCAGGGCGAGGCGCGTGAGGTTTCGGGCAACGTGAAGCTGGGGGCGCTGGAAATTCCGGTGCCGCCTCGGCCAGCGGGCGAAGTGCAGGTGGATGTGCGCTTCAGCTATGATTCCTCGGGGCTTCTGGAAGTGGACGTGACCATTCCAGCGACGGGCGAAAGCCGCAATGTGGTGCTGGCCGACGAGGAAGACCGCAAGGACGAGGCAGAGCTCGATCGCCGCCGCCGCGCGCTGGCCGCGCTGAAAGTCCACCCGCGCGAAGAGGCTGCCAACCAGGCACTCCTGGCGCGGGCCGAGCGCCTATGGGAAGACCATCTGGGCGATGTGCGCGAGGCGATCGGGCACTGGATCCTGGCGTTCCAGGGCGCGCTGGAAACCCAGGATCACCGCGTGATTGCGCAGGCCAGCGCCGATCTGGCGATGCGGCTCGATAGCCTGGACGCCGAGATGCCCCTATGAGTGCTGATCTGTGAGTGCTGACCTGTGAGTGGTGCCTTACGCGCCGCCTGGCGCCGGCTGGGGATAGATCCCACCGCAGACCAGGGGGCAATCCGCCGCGCCTATGCCGATGCCTTGCGTGCGATGGACGTGGACGCCGATGTGGCGGGCTTTTCCGCCTTGCGCGAGGCCCGCGATGCCGTGCTCGCCTGGGCGCGCCAGCAGCCCGCCGATGCGCCGATCGCGGAGGTCTTGCCGGAGCAGGGGCCGGGGGAAGAGGATGCGTTCGTGCCTGGCACCTGGCCCCACGCCGCCCCCCGGCTCGATGGCCTGGCGGGCGATGGCTTGGTGCAGGCCGGAACGGACGATCGCCACGATGCGCTGGTGCCGCCGCTGCCGCTTGCGCCCGCCAGCGGCCCGTCCGATCCCCAGTTCGCGCTGCGGCAGCCCACGCTGGGCGTGGTCGAATGGTTTGCCTCCGATGTCGATCCGGTGCGGCTGGCGCGGCCTGAACAGCCGCGGGCCGATCACGCGCTCCACGCCCTGCTGCTGGAAGGGCCGGGCACCGAATTCGGCCTGAGCGAGGACGAACGCGCCGACGCGCAGGCGCATGTGGCAGCGTTGATCGCGCAGGCCGATGCTGGCGGGGTGGACCTGTGGGGCCGCACCGAGGAATGGCTGGCCGAAACCCTGGCGCGCGGCTGGCCGCGTTCGGCACCCTTGCTCGATAGTGCAGCGCAGGCCTTCGGCTGGGCGGACCGCCCTGCCACGACCGGGGATTCACCCGCTGTCGCTTTCCTGATCCCGCGCCTGGGCACGCAGCCCCTGGTGCGCACGGTGCGGCCGGCTGAAGATGCGCTGTTCGTGCTGCTGCTGCCAGAAACCGGCCACAAGGCGCCATTGACTGACGCGCAGGAGGAAGAAGCGCGGCAGTTGCTCGACACTGTGCTGGCCGAGGCACACGAGGGGCAGGTGGAGCGATCGAATGCGATCGAAACCTGGCTGGCCGATGTTTTGGCGCAAGCCTGGCCACGCAGCGCCCCGCTGCTTGAACCGGTGGCGCAAGCGTTCAACTGGGAAAGCGAGCGCGGCCAGTTGCACGAGCGCCCCGCGATCGCCTTTCTCAATGCCCGGCTCCGCGGCCTGCGCTTTACCGAAAAAGTGCAGGACAAGGGCCATCCCCTGCACAAGGCGTGGGTGGAACTGACCCGTGATGGCAGCCGCAAGGGCCTGGTCGTGCCCAAGCGGCAGGTGCGCCAGTTGATCGACGGCGTGCGCACCAACTTTCCCGAGCTGGAGCAGCACTTCAACCCCGTGCTCGTGGCCAAGTGGGAAGGCCAAGGGGGCGGTCTCGGCGCCAAGTTCGGCTGGATTGCGATTGTCGTGATCGGGGTTATCCGCATGATCATCGCGATCAGTGATTACGGGCAGAACCACCAGGTCGGCGCGCCTGCGGTGACGGCACCCTATGAAGCGGGCGCCCCTGCCACGCCTGGGCAAAGTGCAGGTGCCGATTTCGACCCGGTCACCGATCCGGCGTTGGCAGACGTGCTGCACCAGATGTTCGGCCCTGCCATGACCTATCCCCAAGTCTACAAGGCCGATGCCAAGTTGGCGGCCGCGATCAAGGCCAACCGGCGGATGCTGGCCGATCCGGGGGAACTGGCCCACGCGGGGCAAGTGGTGCTGACGCAGCGGTTCCTCCAGGCGCGCCCGCACGCCGGGCCAGCCCGGCTCGAAGCGCTGGCCCGGTGGCGGCTCGACATGATGCTCGCAGCCAAGGCCGATGGCCCGGAAACCTGCCTGAGCGTCTATCACTGGGATGACTTGCCCAAAGGCGTGCAACTGACCGAAGCGGCACTGGGCCGGCAACAGGCCCTGGCCCGCGCGATGCTCGCCGCCGGTGAACTCGATCCACAACCGCCAAGCGGCTACAGTCGCAGCTATCGCATACCCGGCCCGATGATCGACCAGATCATCAGGGCCACCGGGCTGTCGCAAGCGGCGGTATCGGCCGTGTTCGACGGGCATGGGGCGCCCAACACTGTCTGCGCGGTGCAAACAGCCCTCATCAAGGCGGCACTGGGATGGAAGGGGCCAGAGCGCACGGCGATCTTGCGCAACTTCTGAACGCAGCCACCCCCCTGGCAAGGATGGCGACAAACGGCGGTTTCAATGGCGTTCAACAAGGGCGATACCACGTCCGTGGCGGGCTATGTTGCCGGCAAGAAGAACTGACGCCTTTGCCCCGGACGCCAGGTGGACCTGGCGCCTGGGGCTTCCTATCTAACCCTAATGGCCACGATCCCGCCCGAAATCGAACACTGGTTTGCCGGGCGGGGCTGGCGGGTGCGGCGGCACCAGGCCGAAATGCTCGATGCCGCCGATGCCGGGCAGCATGCGCTGCTGGTGGCCGATACCGGCGCGGGCAAGACGCTGGCCGGGTTCCTGCCCACGCTGGCGGCGTTCTGCCCCTCGCGCCTTGGCCGGGAGGCGGCGCCCGACGGGCTGCACACGCTCTATATCTCGCCCTTGAAAGCACTGGCGCACGATGTGCAGCGCAACCTGCTGGCGCCGATTGCCGAAATGGGCCTGAACCTGCGGGTGGAAACGCGCAGCGGCGATACGCCATCCGATCGCAAGGCGCGGCAGCGCGCGCGGCCGCCGCACGTGCTGCTGACCACGCCTGAATCGCTGTCGCTGCTGCTCAGCTATCCCGAGGCTTGTGAAATTTTCAGCGGGCTGAAGCGGGTGGTGATCGACGAGATTCACGCCTTTGCGACCGGCAAGCGTGGGGACTTGCTGGCCCTTGCCCTGTCGCGCCTGCAAGCCATCAGCCCCGATCTGCAACGCGCGGCGCTGTCGGCCACCGTGGCCGAGCCCGAGGGGTTTCGGGCGTGGCTGGCCCCGTGGGGCGAGATCGACGGCGTTGCGCTGGTGGAGGGGGAGGAAGGCGCCCCGCCCGAAGTGGAAATCCTGTTGCCACGGGAAGAGCGCGTGCCCTGGGGCGGGCATGCAGCCGCCTGGGCCGTGCCTCAGTTGATCGAGATGATCCGCGCCAACCGCGTCACCCTGGTGTTCACCAACACGCGCTTCCTGGCCGAATATATCTTTCAACTGCTGTGGGATGCCAACGAGGGCAACCTGCCGATCGGCATTCACCATGGCTCGCTTTCGGCCGAGGCGCGACGCAAGGTGGAAGGCGCCATGGCGCGCGGGGAACTGCGCGCGCTGGTCTGCACCGCCAGCCTCGATCTGGGCGTGGATTGGGGCGACATCGACCTTGTGGTGCAGATGGGGGCACCCAAGGGTTCGTCGCGTCTGTTGCAGCGCATCGGCCGTGCCAACCACCGGCTCGACCAGGCGAGCCGCGCCGTGCTGGTGCCGGGCAACCGCTTCGAATACCTGGAAGCCATGGCCGCGCGCGATGCCGTGCACGAAGGCCAGCGCGATGGCGAGGATTTCCGCCCCGGCGGCTTGGACGTGCTGGCCCAGCATGTCATGGGCTGCGCCTGCGCCGGCCCGTTCGAAGAAGCGGCGCTGCTGCACGAAGTGCGCTCGGCACTGGCCTATGCGTGGGTGGACGAAGCCGCCTTTGCCCGCGTGCTCGATTTCGTGGCCACCGGGGGCTATTCCCTGCGCGCCTATGATCGCTTTGCCCGCATCGTGCGGGATCGCAATGGCACCTGGCGCCTGACTCACCCGGAGCAAGCCGCGCGGCACCGGCTGAATGCGGGGATCATCGTCGATTCCGAAATGCTGGAAGTGCGCTTTCGCAACGGCCGCTCGCTCGGCAAAGTGGAAGAGCATTTCGGCGCGCAGCTGAGCCCGGGCGACACGTTCCGCTTTGCCGGGCTGGACCTGGAAGTGGAAGGCGTGCGCGATCTGGAACTGGTGGTGCGCGCCGCGAAAAAGGCCGGGCAGATCCCCAGCTATGGCGGGGCGCGCATGCCGCTGACCACGCACCTTTCCACCCGCGTGCAGGCGATGCTGGCCAATCGCGGCACTTGGGCGCGTTTCCCCGATGATGTGCGCGAATGGCTGGAAATGCAGGATTGGCGCAGCCGCCTGCCGGCGCCGGGCGAACTGCTGGTGGAAAGCTTTCCCCACCATGGCCGCGCCTACAGCGTGTTCTATACGTTCGAGGGGTGGAACGCGAACCAGTCGCTGGGGATGCTGATCACCCGGCGGATGGAGGAACGCGGGCTGGGGCCGCTGGGCTTTGTCGCCAACGACTATGCCCTGGCGGTGTGGAGCCTGCGCCCGATCCGCGATCCGGCGCCTTTGCTGTCGCCCGATATCCTCACCGATGAATTCGTCGAATGGGTGCAGAACTCGCACCTCCTGCGCCGCGCGTTCCGCGAAGTGGCGGTGATTTCCGGCCTGGTGGAGCGCCAGCATCCGGGCAAGCGCAAGAGCGGCAAGCAGGTCACGTTCTCGACCGACCTGATCTATGACGTGCTGCGCAAGTACGAGCCCGACCATGTCCTGATCGAAGCCGCCTGGGCCGATGCCCGCGCGCGGATGACCGACGTGGGCCGCCTGGCCGACCTGCTCGACCGTTCGGCGGCTGAACTGGTCCATGTGGAGCTGGAGCGCGTAACCCCGCTGGCCGTGCCGGTGTTGGTGATGATCGGGCGCGAGAGCCTGCCGGCAGGGGCGGCGGACGATGAGCTGGTGCTGGAGGCCGAAAGCCTGGGCGGGCTGGCGATGCGGGCGGATTAGCGGCCTTGGGCTTGGCCGACTGGGGCTTCGACTGGCTCAGCCCGAACGGAATTCCACGATTGTCTTCCAACTCCCGTTCGCCCTCAGCCTGTCGAAGGGCGGCCAGCGCAACACGAGCGGGCAAGCGTCGCACCCACAAAAAAGGCCGGAAGGTTTCCCCTCCGGCCCCTTTGCTAACCGTGATTGGCGGATCAGCCCTTGAGCACTTCGGCCAAGGTTTCGCCCAGCAGGCTCGGCGAGGGGGAGACGCGGATGCCCGCGGCTTCCATCGCGGCGATCTTGCTTTCCGCATCGCCCTTGCCGCCCGAGACGATCGCCCCGGCGTGGCCCATGCGGCGGCCCGGAGGGGCCGAGCGACCGGCGATGAAGCCGGCCATCGGCTTCTTGCGGCCGCGCTTGGCTTCGTCGATCAGGAACTGTGCGGCCTGTTCTTCCGCGTCGCCACCGATTTCACCGATCATGATGATCGACTTGGTTTCTTCGTCGGCCAGGAACAGTTCCAGCACGTCGATGAAGTTGGTGCCGTTGACCGGGTCGCCGCCGATGCCGACAGCAGTGGTCTGGCCCAGGCCGATGTTCGAGGTCTGGAACACGGCTTCATAGGTGAGCGTGCCCGAGCGCGAAACCACGCCGACCGAGCCCTTCTTGAAGATCGAACCGGGCATGATGCCGATCTTGCATTCGTTGGGCGTGAGCACGCCGGGGCAGTTCGGGCCGATCAGGCGCGACTTGCTGCCAGCCAGGGCACGCTTCACGCGCACCATGTCGAGCACCGGGATGCCTTCGGTGATCGCCACGATCAGTTCCATTTCCGCGTCGATCGCTTCCAGGATCGAATCGGCAGCGAACGGCGGCGGCACGTAGATGCACGAAGCGGTGGCGCCGGTGGCGTGCTTGGCTTCGGCCACGGTGTTGAAGTTGGGCAGCCCGATGTGGGTGGTGCCGCCCTTGCCGGGCGTCACGCCGCCGACCATCTGCGTGCCATAGGCCAGGGCCTGTTCCGTGTGGAACGTGCCGGTGGCACCGGTCATGCCCTGGGTGATGACCTTGGTGTTCTTGTTGACCAGAATGCTCATGGATCAGGCGACCTTCTGCACTTCGGCGACGATCTTCTTGGCAGCATCACCAAGGTCGTTGGCCGGAACGATGGGGAGACCGGAGTTGGCGAGGATATCCTTGCCCGCTTGCACGTTGGTGCCTTCGAGGCGCACGACGAGGGGAACCTGCAGGTTCACTTCCTTGGCCGCGGCGACGATGCCTTCGGCGATGATGTCGCACTTCATGATGCCGCCGAAGATGTTGACGAGAATGCCCTTCACCGCCGGGTCCGACAGGATCAGCTTGAACGCGGCCGTCACCTTTTCCTTGTTGGCGCCACCGCCCACGTCGAGGAAGTTGGCGGGGAACATGCCGTTGAGCTTGATGATATCCATCGTCGCCATGGCGAGACCGGCGCCGTTGACCATGCAGCCGATGTCGCCATCGAGCTTGATGTAGGCCAGATCGTACTTGCTGGCTTCGATTTCGGCCGGGTCTTCCTCGGTTTCGTCACGCAGTGCAACAACGTCGGGGTGACGATAGAGCGCGTTCGAATCGAAGCTCATCTTGGTGTCCAGAACGAGCAGCTTGCCGTCCTTGGTTTCCACCAGCGGGTTGATTTCCAGCATGTCGCAATCGAGCGCGACGAACGCGGTGTAGAGCTGCTGGGCGATCTTGGCGGCCTGCTTGTTGAGGTCACCCGAAAGACCAAGGGCAAAGCCCACGGCGCGGCCGTGGTGCGGCATGAAGCCCTGTGCCGGATCGATCGTGATCGTGGTGATCTTTTCGGGAGTCGCATGGGCGACTTCCTCGATGTCCATCCCGCCTTCGGTCGAGACGATCAGGGCGACGCGGCCAGTGGCGCGGTCGACGACCAGCGAGAGGTAGTATTCCTTGGCGATATCAACGCCATCGGTCACATAGAGGCGGTTGACCTGCTTGCCCGCTTCACCGGTCTGCACGGTGACGAGGGTGTTGCCGAGCATTTCCTGGGCGAAGGCTTCGACTTCCTCGATGCTCTTGGCCAGGCGCACGCCGCCCTTGGCATCGGGGCCCAGTTCCTTGAACTTGCCCTTGCCACGGCCACCGGCGTGGATCTGCGCCTTGACGACGTAGAGGGGCCCGGGAAGCTGCTTGGCCGCAGCCACCGCTTCTTCGACCGTGAGGGCGGCGATGCCGGCCGGAATGCCGACGCCAAATTTCGCCAGCAGTTCCTTGGCCTGATATTCGTGGACGTTCATGCAGGATCCCCGCTTACGTATGAGTGAAGGGATGGCTTGCGCCGTGATTTTCCGCGCTGCCATAAGCACAGGTCTTCGCAGTTGCAAAGGCCTTCGTTGCCCGATCGGCTGTGCACTGTCGGAATCGCTAGCCCGCGGCGCGCCTGCAGCCTTGCTCTTCACCGCCATTCCGTACCGGCAATCCGTCTTGCCAATCGGGCTGGGCGCGCCCAAGGCTGGGCGGCATATGATCGATCCCGTCACTCTGGCCGCAATCGTGGATGAAGCCGCTGCCAAGGCGCTGGCGCTGTGGCCCGGTCATGGACACGTGCCCAAGGTGTGGGAAAAGGGCCCGAACAATCCGGTGTGCGAAGCCGATATCGCGGTCGATACGTACCTGCGCGTGGCACTGGGTGACCTTGTGCCCGATGCAGGCTGGCTTTCCGAAGAGACGGCGGATGACCCCGCCCGGCTGGCGCGCGAGCGCTGCTGGGTGGTCGATCCGGTGGACGGCACGCGCGATTTCGTGCGAGGTGCGCCCGGCTGGGCGGTCTCGGTGGCACTCATCGACGCCGGGCGCCCGGTGGTGGCGATGCTGGCGGCGCCGGCACGCGGCGAAGTGTGGCTGGCCCAGGCCGGGCATGGTGCGACGCGCAACGGCGTGCCGCTGGTGGCGAGCCAGCGCACACAGTTGCACGGCGCGCGCATGCCCACAGACCACCTGCCGCCCGGCAGCGTGGACCTGACCATGGTGGCCAAGCCCAATTCCATCGCCTTGCGCATGGCCATGGTCGCTTCGGCCGAAGCCGATCTGCTGGCCACATGGCGCTGGGGCTATGAATGGGACATCGCCGCCGCCGCCCTCATCGCGCAGGAGGCCGGGGCGACGGTCACCGATGCCCATGGCAGCGCGCTTGCGTTCAACAAACCCGATCCGCGCACGTTCGGCGTGCTGGTCAGTGCCCCCGCGATTCACGCCGAAGCGCGTGCGCGGGTGGCGCCGACCACCGCCAAGGCGCTGCGCGGCTGACGGTGTTGCCGGTTCGAGGCGGCGATCAGGCCGGCTCGAAATCCTCGGTGTCGATCGTGGGCAGCATGGCGCCGGCATAGCGGTGGCCAGCCACGGTCTGCTGGTTGATCAGGGCGTCGATTTCTGCCGTCACCTGCGCCGGGATCGCCCAATCCCAGCGGGCGATGTTTTCTTCCAGGTGCGCGATCTTGCCGGTGCCGGGGATGGCCACGATGTGCTCGCCCTTGCCCAGCACCCACGCCAGCGAAAGCTGCGCCGGGGTCACGCCTTCGCGTGTGGCAATGGCGTTGAAGGCATCGACCAGCGCCAGGTTGCGTGGCCAGTTGTCGCCCATGAAGCGTGGCATGGCCTTGCGGATGTCTCCGGCTTCCAGCGCCTCGGGATCGCGCACGCCATTGGCCAGAACGCCGCGCGCCACGGGCGAGAACGCGACGAACGTGGTGCCCAGATCGCGGCAGGCCTCGATCACGGCGATTTCCGCCTGGCGCGTCCAGGGCGAATATTCGGTCTGCATCGCGGCAATCGGGTGCACGGCGGCGGCACGGCGCAGCGTGTCGGCCGACATTTCCGAAAGGCCGATGGCGCCGATCTTGCCTTCCTTGACGAGGTCGGCCATCGCGCCCACCGAATCCTCGATCGGCACTTTGAAATCGCGCCGGTGCATATAGTAGAGATCGATGTGATCGGTCTGGAGCAGGGCGAGCGACTTTTCCAACTCGGCCCGGATCGTATCGGGATGGCAATCGATCCCGCGCTTTTCGCCGCTGGCGAAAATGCCCATCTTGCTGGCCAGGAACACCTTGTCGCGCTTGCCCTTGAGGGCCTGGCCCACGAGGGTTTCATTATGGCCATGGCCATAAAGACGCGCGGTGTCGAAATGATCGTAGCCCAGGTCGATGGCGCGGTGCAGCAGGGCAATGCCGTCGGCATCGCTCGGCCGCTCGCCATAGGCCCAGCTCAGCGACATGCAGCCAAGGCCGATCGGGTTGAGCGTTCGCCCGGCGAGCGCGCGGCGGGTGATCTGCGAAGTGGACATGGCCAGTTTCTCCTTGTTGACGCGCGAGATGCCAGCCCATGCCGCATTGCGTCAACCAGTATGCAGGGCAAACGGAAAGGGGCGCCACCCGATCCGGATGGCGCCCCTTTTGCTAGGTTGGCGGTGGCGGCGCTTACTGGCCGCGGGCGCGGGCCACGTCGTCCTGGGTGACGGGCACGATCTTGATTTCCACGCGGCGGTTGGCGGCGCGGCCTTCCTCGGTGGCGTTGGAGGCGACCGGGCGGGTCTTGCCGAAGCCTTGCGCACGGATGCGCGCCGGGGCCACCCCGCGCGAAGACAGGTAATCGGCCACGGCCTGGGCGCGGTTCTGCGACAAGGTCATGTTGTAGGCGTCCGAACCCGTGGAATCGGTGTGGCCGTATACGTCGATCAGCGAGTTGGGATACTGCGTGAGCGACTGCGCCACGCGGTCGAGCGTGTCGCGGAACGCCGGCTTGATCATCGTGCTGTCGGTGTCGAACGTGACGCCGTTGGGCAGGTTGACCAGGATGGCCTGGCCATTGTCGGTCGGCGTCACGTCGACGCCCGAACCGGCGGTCTGTTCGCGCAGCTGCTTGATCTGCTTGTCCATGGTGTAACCCACGGCCGCGCCGGCGATGCCGCCGATGCCCGCGCCCACGATGCGGCCGGTGCCGCCGCCGATCAGCCCGCCCAGCAGCAGGCCACCCAGTGCGCCAGCGCCGGCGCCGATCGCCGTGCGCGATACCTTCTGCTGGCCGGTGTTGGGATCGGTGACGCAGGCCGAAAGGCTGACCAGCGACACGGCGCACATGCTTGAGACGAGCACCCGACTGAACTTCATGATAAATTCCCCTTTTGCATCCACCGCCCGGCGTTTTGCCATGCCAGGCGTCCCGACATGATCGGTAATTCGGACGAAACCAATACACCAGCCCCGCCTGAATGGTTCCCGAATAGGCGGGGGCCCTGCCGGCGCGATGCAAGGTCTTCGCGGCGCGGCACAAATCTGCTAGGGGCATGCGCGTGACCTCTTTTCCGTGGCCAGACGCCCTCGTGATCCTGGGCCTTGTCGTGCTCAACGGCCTGTTTTCCATGTCGGAACTGGCCATTGTCTCGGCACGGCCAGCCCGCCTGAAAGTCCTGGCCGAAAGCGGCCGCGGGGGCGCCAAGGTGGCGTTGGAGCTGGCGGCAGACCCCGGAAAATTTTTGTCGACCGTGCAGATCGGCATCACCCTGGTGGGCATTGTGGCCGGTGCCTATTCCGGTTCCAGCCTGGGCGGGCCGGTGGGCGAGCGGCTGGCAGCGCTCGGCGTGCCGCAGGCCTATGCTGCCGAGGCGGGCTTTGCCCTCGTCATCGCCATCACCACGTATCTCAGCCTGGTGGTGGGCGAACTGGTGCCCAAGCAACTGGCGCTCAATGCGGCCGAGCCGATCGCGGTGGTGGCAGCGCGGCCCATGGTCATTATGTCGCGCGCGACGGCGCCGTTCGTCTGGGCGCTCAACCGGTCTTCTGGCCTTATCATCCGCCTGCTGGGCCTGTCGCGCGGCGGAGATCAGGAAGTCACCGCCGAAGAACTCCAGATGATCTTTGCCGAAGCGACGCGTTCGGGCGTGATCGAGGAAGAAGAGCGCGCGCTGATGGCCAGCGTGATGCGCCTGGCCGATCGCCCCGTGCGCGAGGTGATGACGCCGCGCATCGAAGTGCACTGGATCGAGCAGGACGCCGTGCCCGCAGACCTGGACGCCGCGATCGAGGACAGCCCGCATTCGCTGTTGCTGGTGGCCGATGGTTCGGTCGATCGCATCGTCGGCGTGGTCAAAGTGCGCGATGTGCTGGCCGCGCGCCTGCGCGGGGCAGAGCCGGACCTGGCCAGCCTGATGAAGAAGCCGGCCATCGTGCCCGACCGCCTGGATACGATGGATGCACTGCGGGTGATCCAGCAGGCCGAAGTGGCCCTGGCCCTGGTCCATGACGAATATGGCCATCTCGAAGGGATCGTCACGCCGGCCGACCTGCTGGCCGCGATCGCCGGCAATTTCGTGGCCCATGGCGACGAAGGCGATGGGCCGATGATCACCGAGCGTGAGGACGGTTCGCTGCTGATCGCCGGTGCGCTGCCGGCCGATGCCATGGCAGACCGCCTGGGCATCGATCTGCCCGAAGACCGCGACTATGCCACTGCCGCCGGCTTTGCGCTTTCGGTGCTGCGCAAGCTGCCCACCGAAGGCGAGCATTTCACCGAGCAGGGTTGGCGCTTCGAAGTGGTCGACATGGACGGCCGCAAGATCGACAAGCTCTTGGTGCAGCGCGCCAAGGCCGCGACGCCGCCGGCCGAACTGGACGGCTGATCAGAGCAGTCCGTACCCCACCAGGTCAGCCTCCAGCGCGGTGGCACCCTGGGTGAAGTGGTGGGTGTGCCAGCCCAGCGCGCGGGCCGTGGCGATGTTGGCGGCGTTGTCGTCGATGAACAGCATCGTTTCCGGCGTCTGGCCAAACCGCTGCGCCGCCAATTCGAAAATGGCCGGATCGGGCTTGATCAGCCGTTCCGCCCCCGACACCACGATATCGCGGCAATGGTCGAGGATCGGGAACGTGGGGCGAAACAGCGCCCAGGCATCCACCCCGAAATTGGTGATGGCATATTGCGGCACGGCGCGCGCGCCCAGGCGGCGGACAAGATCGTGCGTGCCGGCGACGGGGCCTGGAATACTGTCCATCCAGTGGCTGGCATAGCGGGCGATCAGGGCGGCATGCTGCGGAAATTGGGCGATGCGCGCAGGCACCATGTCCGACCAGGGCACGCCGGCGTCGTGTTGGCCGTGCCATTCCTCGCTCACCACCTCGGCCACGAAACGCGCGCGCGCTGCCGCATCGGGAATGGCATCGCGATAGAGCAACGCCAGATCCCATTCCACCAGCACCCGGCCCACATCCCACACGACGACGGTTGGTTGGGCAGGGGAATCGGTCATGGCAGGGCATCCATGCAAAGGTGGGCGTCACGCCCGTGGCGCACAAACGGAACCAGCCCGCTTCCTGGGCCGGGGCCGCAACAGGTGCGGTTACCGGGCCAGGAAGCGGGCTGGAAGCAGCGTTGCAGCCTTGCCGGTGGTGTGCCGGACCGGGGCCGCCAGCGCGAAAGGGCTGATTAGCCCTGGCGCGCCTTGAAACGACGCTGGGTCTTGTTGATCACATAGGTCCGGCCACGGCGGCGGATCACGCGGTTGTCCCGGTGACGGTCCTTGAGCGACTTCAGGCTGTTGCGAATCTTCATGACTATTCCCTTTGCCCGAATCCGACCCGGGCGCGAAACTGAAGGTGCGCCGTTAGTGGCCCACCTGTGGAAAGTCAACCGTGGCCCGGCTGAATCATGGTTGGCGGTTCAGCCCGGTGTGGGCGTCAGCGTGCCCTGCATTTCGCCCAGCTTGCGCTCCCACGCCAGGGCATGGGCGATGATCGTGTCGAGATCGGCATGGCGCGGCACCCACGGCAAGGTGGCCTTGATGCGGGCGTTGTCGGAAATCAGCGAATCGGGGTCGCCAGGGCGGCGGCCCTGCAGCACGCGATTGATCGGCTGGTTGGTGGCGCGGTCAACGGCGTCGAGCACGTCGAGCACCGAAAAGCCCCGGCCATAGCCGCAGTTCATGGTGAGCGAGCGCCCCGGATTCTCGATCAAGGCCTCAAGTGCCAGAACATGGGCATCGGCAAGGTCGGTCACATGGATATAGTCGCGCACGCCGGTGCCATCGGGCGTGTCGAAATCGGTGCCGAACACGGCCACGCTGTCACGCTTGCCCAGGGCGGCTTCCACCGCCACCTTGATCAGATGCGTCGCCCCGGCGGTGGATTGGCCCGTGCGCGCCTGGGGATCGGCCCCGGCGACATTGAAATAGCGTAGGGCACAGAAGTTGAGCGGATGCGCGCGGGCCGTGTCGGCCAGCATGAGCTCGGTCATCAGCTTGGACATGCCATAGGGATTGATCGGCCGCTGCGGGCAGTCTTCGGTGACGGGCGAAACCTCGGGAATGCCGTAAGTGGCGGCCGTGGACGAAAAGATGAAGTGGCGCACTCCGCCGCGCACGGCCGACGCGATCAGGCTGCGCGTGCGGGCGGTGTTGTTGTCATAATACTTGAGCGGGTTTTCCACCGATTCGGGCACCACCACCGACCCGGCGAAGTGCATGATCGCGCCGATGCCCTGCTCGGCCACGATGCGCGCCAGCAGCGCTTCATCGGCGATGTCCCCCTGGTAGAACGGCACGCCATCGGGCACGGCAAATCGAAAGCCGGTGACCAGATTGTCGATCACCACGACGGGCCAGCCGGCATCCTTGAGCGCCAGCACGGCATGGCTGCCGATGTAGCCGGCACCGCCGGTGACGAGAACGGGGATCTTGAACATCACGGCGAATCACCTTCTTGTGGCCTGCCTTTTCGCACTAGCAGCATGATCACTTAAGAGAATTTGCTAATTGATCCGCCACCGGGCAATTCCATCCGTAACGGGCTGTCCGCCCGCCGTGGCGCATGGTTTTTGGCGCTGGCGCGTTTAACCTGATGGTTCAGCCGTGCGACAGCCCACTGGTGTCATGCCGTTCGGCCAGATTGATGGGAATTCCTTGCCATGCCCGCCCGCGTTCGTGTTCTTGCCCTGCTTGCTCCGGCCTTGGCCGCCCTGACTTTGCCCATCGCGGCGCAGGCGCAGCCGTGGGGCGGGTGGGGTGGCTATGGCCCCGGTTTTGGTGGCGGCGGTTGGGGCGGCTATGACGGCCCGCGCCGTGGCGTGAGCGCGCCAGAACCATCGAGCAAGATCGACGTGACGTCCTATCGCAGTGCCGATGCCATGGCGCTGCTGGGCAAGGGCAAGATCGTGGTGGCCGGGGTCGATGCCCCGGCCGAGGACCTAGAGCAGGGCGCCGACCAACCCACGCCAGACAAGCTGCCGGTCTATGAAGCGGCCGTGATCGATGCCCTGGTCGGCCATGGTTACGACACGCAGACGGCCACCGATGCCGGCCAGATCGCGCAAGTGGCAGTGAGCCACCAGGTCGTGGTGCCCGAAGAGCAGAAGCGTTCTCCGGTAAGCGGTGCGATGAGCACCACGGTGAGCAACCGCGGCTCGGCCGTGTCGCTGGGCGTGGCGCTGGATTTCACCAAGCCGGCCAAGGCGATCGTTTCCACCCGCATGGACGTGCGCATTCGCGACAAGGCCAGTGGCCGCGTGCTGTGGGAAGGCCACGCCGAAGGCATGGCACGCGAGGGCGAAGGCGGGCTGGACGATGGCAAGATGGCCGCGCGGCTGGCCAAGGCGCTGTTCGCACGCTTTCCCGAAGGCCAGGTGGTGGTGGCCGATGCTGGCGCGCCGGGCAATGTACCGGCCGGCATGGTGCCGGTGGGCATGGCACCGCCCAGCGAAAACAATCCCTGATCGCCATGGCGCTTGTGCCCTGCCCTTGAGTGCCTTGGGCGTCATCCCTATCTTCGAAACAGATCCGCGTTCGGCGGGCATTTCACGAAGGATGAAGGGCCTATGCGCCGCCTGGCGTTTCTCATGCTCATGGCCGCCCCGCTTGCGGTTCCGGTTGCAGCACTTGCCGCGCCTGTCCAAGTGACGCGTTTTTCCAAGCCCGATAGCGTGGCCCGGTTGGGCCATGGCGCGGTGGCGGTGGTTTCCGTCAGCGCCGGGCCGAACGGCAGCCCGCAGGCCGATCCGCAGAGCCTTGCCGACCAGCCCTGGCTGCTGGCGGTGCAGCGCGAAGTGGCCGCGCTCGGCTTTGGCGCGGCAACCCCTGGCGCGGCTGACGTGGTGGCCGAAGTGGATGTGCAGCACGACACGCAAGTGCGCGGCGGCGGCAATGGCCCGGTCAGCCTGGGGCTGGGCGGGGCCACCGGTGGCCGGCACAGCAGCGTTGGCCTGGGCCTTGGCTTCAACATCGGTGGCGGTCCGCGCCGGGTGGACAGCACCTGGCTGCGCGTGGTGCTGCGCGATCGCGCCTCTGGCGAGCCTTTGTGGGAAGGCCGCGCGGAAAACAGCGAGAAAAGCGGTTCGCCGGCCGCTTCGGCCGATGTTCTGGCCCCGCGCATGGCCCATGCGCTGTTTGCAGGCTTTCCCGGCAAGTCTGGCGACACTATCTCGGTCAAATGACGCAAGACGCAAACCCTGCCGCCCCGATCCTGATCAACGCCGCTTTCGATGCCGGCAATATCGAAGTCCTGGCTGTCGATGGCGCCCGTGCCACCCTGGCGATCCGCCGCGACAACCAGTCGGAATTTGCCCAGTGGTTCCATTTCCGCGTGAGCGGCGTGGCCGGGCGCGAACTTGACCTGGCGATTACCGGCCTCAGCACTTCGGCCTATCCCGATGGCTGGCCCGGCTATTCCGCCTGCGTTTCCGAAGATCGCCAGGAATGGACCCGCGCCGAATCGAATTTCGACCGCGGGCGTGATGGTGGCACGCTGCGCATCCGGCACCGGCCCGAAGGCGACCAGGCATGGTTTGCCTATTTCGCACCCTATTCGCTGGAGCGGCATAACGACCTGGTGAGCGAGGCCGCAGCCAGCCCGGGCGTTTCCCATCGCGTGCTGGGGCTCTCGCTCGACGGGCGGCCGATCGATTGCCTGACGCTTGGCACCGGGCCGCGCCAGGTGTGGCTCTATGCCCGGCAGCATCCGGGCGAGACGATGGCGGAGTGGTGGATCGAAGGTGCGCTGGAAGCGCTGACCGATCCGGCCGATCCGCATGGCCGCGCGCTGCGCCAGGCCTGCACGTTCCACATCGTGCCCAATTGCAATCCCGATGGCAGCGTGCGCGGGCATTTGCGCACCAACGCGGTGGGGGTCAATCTCAACCGCGAATGGCATGAACCGAGTGCGCAGCGCTCGCCCGAAGTGCTGGCCATCCGCAATGCGATGGACGCCACCGGGGTGGACTTTGCCATCGACGTACATGGCGACGAGGCGATCCCCGCCGTGTTCCTGGCCGGGTTCGAAGGCATTCCCGGCCTCACGCCCGAACAGTTGGCGGGATACCAGCGCTATCGCACCATCCTTGACCGGCGCAGTCCCGATTTCCAGGTGCGGCGTGGCTATCCGGAAAGCCGGCCGGGGCAGGGCAACCTGGCGATGTCCACCAACCAGGTGGCGCAGCGCTTTGGCTGCGTGGCGATGACGCTGGAAATGCCGTTCAAGGACAATGCCGACTTGCCCGATGCGGTCTATGGCTGGAGCGCGGAACGCAGCAAGCTGCTGGGCCGCGAATGCATGGCGGCGCTGTGGGAATGGTTGCAGCCGCAATCGGATTGATGGCGTAACCGTGCACAAAGCCAGGTCGGTTTTTACGACCCGTTAAGGCTTGTGGGATCATGGGAGAGGGATGGTACGCGCCCTCTCTCTCTCCCTCTCTGCCCGGCCGGCGCTTGGCGCCCTGCCAGGCCTTGCTGCGCACGCGCTTGCTTGCCTGCCGGTGCTGGGTTGCGCCCTGGCCTTGATCTGTGCGGGGCGCGCGCTGCCGTTCTGATGGTTATGGCCGCCTCGCCCACACGCCCCGCTTGAGGGGCGGTTTGGTCTTCAGGCGGCGCCCCGTTTCCCCTGGCTTTCGGCCCAAGGCTGGGCATCATCATCGGCGCATAGCGCAAGCAGCGCGGCGAGCGGCAACGGCTTGCTGAACAGATAGCCCTGCGCGTGTTTGCACCCGGCTTCCTGCAGCATGCGCCGCTGGGCCGTCGTTTCCACCCCTTCCGCTACGCAGGGAAGGCCGATGGCGTGGCAGAAGGTGATCATGGCCTTGGCGATGGTGTCGCCGCCGGGCTCGTTCAGCGCCGAGACAAAGCTGCGATCGATCTTGATCTTGTCGAGCGGCAGGCGTTGCACATAGCCCAGGCTGGAATAACCGGTGCCGAAATCGTCGAGCGCGATGCGCACGCCGATGTCGCGAAAGGCCTGCAGCGCCTGCGCGGCCACTTCGGCATTGGCCATCACTGCCGTTTCCGTCACTTCCAGCCAGATCCGCCCTGGATGAATGCCGGCGCGCTCTATCTCGCGGCGGATGAAAGCCAGCGTGGTGGCCGATGTCAGGTCGCAGGCCGAGATGTTGAACGACAGCGCCACGGATTCGGGCAACTGTTGCGCGGCCTTGAGCCCCTTGCGGATCACCGCGCGGGTGATGCTGTGGATCGCGGTCGATCGTTCGGCCACGGCGATGAAGTCGGTGGCGGAGATTTCCCCAAGCACGGGGCTGGTCCAGCGTGCCAGCACTTCCACCGCGCTGAGCCGGCCGCTCTCAAGCTCGACGATCGGCTGGAGCACGATGCTCAGCTCATCTTCCAGCGTGCTGGCTTGCAATGCCACTTCGATCGCCCGGTCGGCCCGCACCGCGGTTTCCAGCGCGGCGGTGAACACGCACACGCCGCCGCCGTTCACGTGCTTGGCATGATAGAGCGCATAGTCGGCGCGGTCGAACAGGTCGGCCGCGTTGGTGCCGGCCTGCGGGAAATGCGCCACGCCCAGCGATCCGCCCACATGGAGCACGATTTCTCCCACGTGCAGCGGCGCCTGGATCTGTTGCAGCAAGCGCTCGCAGGTGCGGGCAAAGCCCTTGGCGTCGCTGTCGATCAGCCCGAATTCGTCGCCGCCCAGGCGATAGACCCGCGCCGTGGGGCCGGCAGCATGGCGCAGCCTTGCGCCGATTTCGGCAAGCAGGCGATCGCCGACGTGATGGCCATAGGTATCATTGATCGGCTTGAACCGATCGAGATCGAGCACGCCCACGGCAAAGGCGCCGTTGCCGCCATCGCTGGTGGTCCAGCGATCGAGATCGGCATGGAACAGCCGCCGATTGGCCAGCCCGGTGAGGGCGTCGGTCATGGCCAGCTTGCGGTTTTCCTCGTTGAGGCGCTGCAACTCTTCGTGCTGCTCGGCGAGCAGGGTTCCGGCCGAAACCTGATTGCGGAAATGGGCAAAGCTGTTGAACAGCACCCGCAGCAACACGGCCAGCACCAGCGCCACGTTGATCCCGACAGTCACGAAGATCAGTTGCTGGCGCGCAAAGCACACGATGATGAACGGGGGCAGCACTGTCAGCGCCACCAGCAGCGCGGCCTGCGGCAGCACGATCAGGCAAAAGATGCAGCCGATCACCGTGGTGGAGATGTACAGCGCGACATGCGCCTGTTCGTAAGGACCGCCATAGGGCGCCAGGGCCAGCGACCAGCCAACGTAAGCCAGGGCAACCGGCCCGGCGACGATGGTAATTGCTCGCAACTGCCGCCGCGCCTTTTCGGGACTGGGGGCGCCACGCCGCGCCTGGCCCAGCCAATGGACCATGCGGATGACCGTTACGGCAAAGAGTACGGCGGGCACGCTGACGGTGAGCGCAGCGGGAGCCTGGTGACGGTGGGTAATGGCCACCGCCGCCGAATTGATCAGCAGCAGGCCATAGAGCAAGGGCACCTGGCGTTGCAGGTTGACCGCCTGGGACACGGCCAAGGCAGGATCATGTCCGATTTCCGCGAACCATCGAAACGGACGCGATGCGCGCAATGGCTTTCTCCCCTGGCCGCCGAATACATCCGCAAGCAGATTTCATGCACCTGAAAGCATGAAAAGAATCATACCTGGGGGCTCGTGTTCCCCGACGTGGACACCACGCGGGCGTTTGCCTGCGGGCTGTCGCAACGAAGTGACACAATCTGTTGCGGGGCCCGGCTTGGCAAGATTTAACGCCCGTGTCGCCGCAGGCCGCGCTCAGTGTGGGCTCAACGGACTTGGCAGCACGCGGCCGCGTGCGCGAACGAACGGCGGGTGGGCCGCGGCGTTAAATCAGCGATTTCGGTAAACTGGATGCCCCGCGAGGATTATAACTTTGATCCACCAATTTCCGCGAAAGTTCAAAAAATGCCAATGTTTATAGGGAAACTGAAAATGGCTCTTCCGGCTTGGTCCGTTGACGTTTGCTAGAATCCGCAATATTATGTGGGGACAAATGTGGGGTAAAAAGTGTGGGGAAATTGACCGCTGCCAAAATCCGCAATGCCAAGCCCGGATTTGGCCCATCCGGTAAGCCGGTGAAGCGCGCCTACCAGGACGGCGACGGTCTTTTCCTTCTGGTCTCGCCGGGCGGGGCCAAGTCATGGATGCTGCGCGTGCAAGCCGATGGTAAGCGTCGGGACATTGGACTGGGCGCGGCGGACATCGACAATCTCGGCAGCACCGCTTTTGGGAAGGTTGATTCTCGACATTCTGACGTTCCTCTCATGCTCCGCAAAAGCCTGTCCCTGGCGCAGGCCCGAGAAAAAGGGGCTGCACTGCGCAAGCTCGCCAAGGCAGGAAAAGACCCCAAGGTTGAACGCGATCGACAGCGCGTGAAGGTACCCACGTTTGCCGAAGCTGTTATCGAAGCCCACAAGGCCCTCATGTCCGGCTGGAGCGATCGCACCGCCAAGGCGTTCAAGGCCTCGCTGGAAGAACATGCAAACCCCAGGCTTGGGGCATTGAAGGTCGACGCAATCGGCAGCGCTGAAGTTATCGCCGCGCTCGCCTCAATCTGGAACGATAAGCCCGTCATGGCCCGCAAGGTGCGCAGCCGCATCGGACAGGTGCTTGCCTTTGCCAAGGCGCGTGGCTGGCGCAAGGACGCTGTGCCCGACGCTCGCGAATTGCGTACCGGCCTTGCCAAGCAGGACAAAGGGAAGAACTTTGCCGCCATGGCCTTCGCGAGGGTGCCGGGCTTTGTTGCCCGAGAATTGGCCAAGGATGCGACTGCCAGCCGCTTCGCCGTCCTCTTCACCATTTTGACGGCCGCGCGGTCAGGCGAGGTGCGGAACGCAACTTGGGAGCAAATCGACCTTGATGCCCGCACTTGGAGCCGGCCAGCCAGCCTTATGAAGATGGACAAGGGGCACGTCGTTACTCTTTCCGATGCCGCCGTTGCGCTGCTGACGCGCTGGATGCCTGAGGAAGGACAGCGCTCAGGCCTGATTTTCAGCGGCATGAAAGGTAGCGCTCTATCGGATATGTCGTTGACCAAGGCCTTGCGTACCGCGCATGAAGCCGAACTCTTGGCTGGGCGACCCGGTTATACCGACCCCAATTCGGGCAAGACCGCTACCGTGCACGGATTCCGCTCTGGCTTTCGCGATTGGGCTGCAGAACGGATGCCAACTGTTCCCGCGATGGTGGCGGAAATGGCATTGGCTCACAAAGTCGGCACCTCCACCGAGCAAGCTTATCTGCGCACCGATCTGCGCGACATGCGTCGGACTATGATGGAAGCCTGGGGCTACTTCGTCGCCCCGTCGCTGTCCGGCGTGACTCAGGACGTTACATCGACTTGAGCCGCCGGGATACACGGCTAAGCGCTACAGGGCAATTGGCGCCCGCCAATGCGTCGGACGAGTGGCTAGTCCTTGAACGAGCGGAGTTGAACTGGTGGGCAAGTTGCATTCAAAATTTCGGACAGCGGACGCGTCGCTGGCAAGTGTAATAGCGGGGGCAGGTAAGCAAGCTTGCGTATTTTTAGGTGTCTAGTAAGGAGTGAACTCCCATTTTGGCCCATTTTATCGCTGAATTCCGTCATTTCTAGGGTTAGCTTCTGCTTGATGCCCTAAGCGATACCCCTTGAAATTTCCTAGGGAGTCTCGGGTTCTTGATGCCACTGATTTGCCACACCGGCGCGACACAGGGTCCGTCCATCTGATGCCTGTGCAGTTCTTGCCCAACGGGCGGTGCAGAACCCTTCGGTCCCCGGCATTATCTGGCTCGAGTCAGGGTGCAAGGGCTGGCAAGCTGACCACGGGATTACGGCTCAGAGAACAGCAGCCCTGCTGTCGCGAAGTCTATGTAGTGACCGGCTTTCCGTCGACTGATTTCATAGATAAGGGTGGTGCTCAGCGTGGTACACCCGCTGACGCGGTGACCGTCGGGTTCTGCTCGGGGACGCTTGATGGGGCTCCCTAATTTCGGATCCTTCTCAATACTGCTACGTCAAAGTTACTGATTTCTTCGGGGCGCCCAATTGGCTGAGTTGAATGGACCAAGTCGCTTCAGCGTATTCACCGCCGCCCTGGTTGATCGGTGAGTGCGCTCTGAGCTCGCGACATCGCCTGACGGTAGCCAACCCGGCTAGCGGCGGCGCTACCAGATGCGATAAGGGCTCGCCCCGACTGAGGATCACCGCGGCACATGAGGATGCGACCGATCAGAATTCTCAGCGAAATCTTGCGAAGGCTTAATCCATATCGTGTCGCTACAGTCAGTGCATCGCTGGCGTGCTCGAGCGCGACTTCATAATCCCCGGTAATCATGCTTGCAGTCGCGAGATTGGCACGTGCTTCGACGCGCACACGATACATATCCGTGGTGTCCGCGTACACCAGCGCATGATGCAATTGCAGACTTGCGCGGGCCCACGCATCAATATCCCGCATGGCGAGCGCCCGCTTGGCACGCTGGATGCGGCTTTGATGAACAAGATCCAGTTGGCGCGCCGATTCGGCCGCCGACACCGCGAGATCAAGCGCGGAATCCGCTTGCGGGGATGCATCTGTTTCCCGGAGCAGAGCGGCGCGGTGACGCAGAAACGTGGCATAAGCGCGACGCTCGTCAAGCCTTCGGAGTATATCCAGCGCGTAATCGTAATATTCGAGCGCGTCGATCGTTTCCCCCAGAACGTGGGCGCAGATGCCGCGATACCCCGTGGCCAGCCCGACGGCTAGAATCTCCTCGTGCGAAACGCTTTGATCCGTAGCAAGGGGGATGGCCCCTTTTACGGCGATCAGCGCCTTGATACGCTCGAGTTTTGCCGCCCCAAGGCCAGCCTCTATCTGTCCGATCCGCTTTTCGGCCGTCTCCAGCTTTGCACGTTCGATATCGATGACGATCTGGTTGAGCGTGATCCGCCGCCAGTTGTGGGTCCGGTCACCGAACTCCACGTAATCGACGTTGAACCGATCGGCTTCGTCGAATGCAAAACGCGCCTCGTAAAGACTCCCTTGCGCGAGCTTGACCACGCCGATCTCGTTATAGAGCCACACGATTTCGTCGGGGTAAAACGGGCCGGCTCTGTCGCTTTTCTCCCGCGCGAGTGCCGCAGTGCATTCCCGAAACGCGGCTAACAGCCGCTCAAGGCGCTCGGCATGTTCAGTAAGCGCCCCATCCCGTTCGGGACCTATCGTGCGATCCTTGCCGTCGATTGCCAGCAATGTCGTGGTCGAATAGTAGCCTCTGATGGTGGCAAGCGCACCCCGCAGCGCGGCGATCGCATCGGGTCGAATGCGCGCATCGCTTCCATCCATTGCAAAGTTGGCGTCATACGGCTCGTCCTTGTGCAGTCCGATCAACCAATCGATCAGTTGTCCCAGTTCATCGTGTAGAAACGTTTCGGGCAGGGGCCCATCTGTTGGCTGCGCGGTGTAAAGCGACATGTTGAAAGCGGTAGACAGCACCGCTTCCGACAACGGCACACCCGAGCGTTCGCGCAACTCTGACAACAATGTTGCATGAAGGCCATAGCGTGGCATCCGGCACGCCGAAGAGTCCGGAAAGGGCGCAAGCGTGATCACCAGTTCCCTGAGGACCAGCCATTCCATCACAGCCTTGAACTGTGCGCGACGGGACGCGAGCGTACTTGCAGACTCCAGGCGCAACCGACGCTGCACCCGCGGCGCAAGAAACAGGACATCGGGTTCCACCGGCTGGCCGATTTGCGCCATGACGGTCAGTATGTCGATCGCAATCCGTCCTTGCTGGCCAAGCTTAACATCCGATTCCAATTGTCTGGGCTCAAGAAAGGCGGCATAAAATGCTCTTCTGAATGCTGAAAGCTCTAGCCCGGCTTATTCATGAGCCCGCTGCACTGGGGCGTGCCGGGTTTGATGTGTCGGTGGCCGCGTGATCCGGGCGCGCGGTTTCGGCGGCGTTTTTCGCCGCAGCAAAACCGATGGCTTTTCGAGGTTGATGGGCGATGGCTCGGGCTTTGTGCGGCACAGCCGCGCTGGCTATGTCGGCGCTGGCCGGAGACTGGTGGCGATGGCTTTGAACACGCCGGCGTCGGGGCATGCTGACGCGAAGGCGACACGGATGCGCGAGGCGGTCTCGATGACGCGGGCGGCGACCTTGAGCAGCCGCAGGCGCAGCGTTGCGAACTCGGCAGTGGCCAGAGAGGTGGCCTTGGGGATGGCCTGCTGGACGCGCCACATCAGCCAGTAGGCGGCGGTATGCAGGATGAGGCGCATCTGGTTGGCATTGGCCGAGCGGCACGAGGTGCGATCGCTGGCCAACTGGGTCTTGTGGCGCTTGATCAGGTTTTCGGCTTGGCCGCGCGCGCAATAGAGCGTGTCGTAAATGTGCTCGGGCGAGCCTTCTGTCAGCGAGGTGACGACATAGCGGATGTCCATGCCCAGCGTGCTGGCCTCAATCCGGGCGACGACGCGGCGTTGGCTCTTCCAGCTTTTGGCGCCGTAGCGGGTCTCGACATAGTTGCGCAGGACCGGATGTTGGGCCTGGGCCCGCTTGACCGCGCAGGCATCGGCGACGGCAACGATGGCCGGATCGGCCCGCAGCGCGGCGTTGGTCGGCAAGCCGAACACGTAATCGACCCCGGCCGCCTCGCAGAACGCCATGATCTCGGGACGGGCGTAGTGCCCATCGCCGCGGATGGTGATGTGGGTATCGGGCCAGTGCTGGCGGATATGACGCACCAGGCGCCGGATGTGGCCGGCACCTTCGGCACCCGACGGCGTCTTGCCAGTGCGCAGCAGCATCGCCACCGGCCGCCCGCTCGCGGTATCGTACACATGGATCGGCAGGAAGCAGCGCTCACCGTGATGTCCGTTCCAGAACGAGAGCTGCTGATAGCCGTGCACGACATCACACGTGTCATCGATATCCAGCGTCACCGCCGCCGGTGGGGCCGGATAGCTGGCACAGTAAACGCCGATCATCGCGACCATCATCCGGGCCAGTTCACGCGTGGTCGGTGCATTCTCCCAGCGGCTCATCGTCGGTTGGCTGGCCAGCCCCGCGCCCGATCCCGGCAACTTGCCCAGCGCCAGGCGGAAGCCCGGATCGTCGCGCAGGGCATCGAGATCATCGGCGTCCTCATAGCCACACGTGATCGCGAACACACGGGCACGCAGAATGTCATCGAGGCGATGGATCACCCGCGTCGGGTCACGCGGATCGGCGATGCACGCAGCAAGCTGCCGGCAGATCCCCATCGCGCGCTCGGCCTGCGCCAGCAGCAGAACGCCGCCGTCAGAGGTCAGCCGGCCACCGTCGAACGCGGTTGTGACCTTCTTGCCGCCAACCGCTGGAAACGAAAATCCCGGTGCGCTATCATCGCTCCCGGCGGGTGTGGTCCGTGGCATAAATTGCCTCGCTGAAGGACTGGTCTAGACACCCATTTTCCTACTGCAAAGCAATCGCTTACGCCACTCCCGCCAACCCTCTCACCCGCCGCGGTGAATAAGACAGGCTAGACTGGTTCGCCTCTTGTCTTCCACGATAAGGCCTGAAACCGGATTGAAGGATAGCTTCAGATTTTCTCCAAGGCTTGCCATGTACCGTGAAGGGCCTTTGGCATCTTGCCGACGTTGGAGTTCGATGGCGGAATCGCTGCACCAACCGATCCCTTGAAAATACTGCACAGCCCGCGGCGTGGTGAACACGACTATGCCTATCGTGGCGCGTTTCTCGGGCTCGGGGGCCGCGCAGCATCGCACATACCTGCGCAGCATCTCGTCGAATTCTGCGCTCAGCGGCTCGCCATTGGTGCCAAAAAGCCGCTCGACACCAATCAGAACGATGAGCGCTGGCTGCTCCAGGGTGAACGCCCGATCCAGACGAAAGGTCTCATTGCGGCTGGTTCCGTCGGGAATCCTGCGCCCCTCCGCCTCTCGCCGGGCTTTGATGAAATCACCGACAAGGTTGAGCAAACCATCAGTGTCGAAGCAGAAATCAGCGTTGAGCAACAGGACGGTGCCTGTTGGATGGGCGCGAAGCCAAGCATCGGCCAGTCCGCGCGCTTCACCACCTTTGCCAACGCCCGCTGGACCTATGGCAAGCGACAGTTTTCCCGTCAGTTCGTCAAGTTTGAATTGCGCCGAGCAGCCGGTTGCAGCGTGTGATTCAACCTCCCAGGCGGTGATCAAGCCCTTCGCCTGACGTACTCTGGATGCCATCGAGCGCCAATGCGTGACGCGGGCCATCCGTCGGTCCCGGCGCGCCTGCAGATCGCGCGCCAGCAAGGCAATGGCATTTCGCAGCCGATTCACATTGAACATGCGCCTTTCTTCGTTGTTGCCTTTGGGGGCAAGGATTTCGCCCTCATCCGCACCTTCGAGCTCGTGCGAAAAGATCGTCAGCACGCCCAGTCGATGGAGCATATCGAGGCGGAAGACGTCGCAGGCATCCTGGTCAATCCCGGGAACCGGATTGCCCCCCTCGTCCCGCCGACCATACGAGTTCCACAGCAGGAAAGTAGGGGTAACTCGTCGATAAGGGTGGTTTCCCACGTAATCATGCAGGGTGCGGTTAACATCGGCCTCGGTCATGCCGATGCCAACGAACAGGATCGGGTTGCCCGCGAACAGCAGTTGAAGAGCATGTTCGAAAGGCGCTTTGGAGAGGCCGCCACGCCGATAAAGCCTGTCGTAGTCGCGGTAGCTGACGACCATCGAATCAAATGCATCCGCACGGCCATGCAGGTGAAGCACGTGATATTCGTGGTCCGCCGAGCCGACAGCGAATTCTATCAGGCGGTCGGTGCGTTCACGGTTGAAGATATCGCTGACAAGGCTACGCGCACCTGGCAGCCGCTTGATGATCGATCCCGAAGCCGGATCGTGGTCCAGGTTCCCCAGCGCGCCCAGGGCGTTCAAACCGTCGCCATCACGGGGAGGGGCACGGTGACTGTATTCGAGTTCGGCCTCGAGATCGTAATTCAACGTGATCGTGCGATCAATATTCAAGTCATGCAACAGAGTCTCAAGAACGGTCTTATCTGTTTTCCACGTTTTCCGAACAAGAAATTCCTTGTCCGAAATTTCCTTGTTGGGGTTTACATGGTCCATCCGAGAATAATGCGCGGCGACATCGACCGTTTCCCCGATGATGCTGAAGCTGACTCGCTTGTCCAGCCTGAAGGGTGGACGCGCCTCGTTGCCAAATTCTTCAAACTTTTCGACAACCTGTCGCAGTTCGGCCACTTGTGATCGCGCCTTGGTTTCGTGGCGCTCGAACGAGGACCGCGCTGCCTGGAAGCAGGATGCGACGAATTCGTCCCAACTTGAATAGCCACGATCTTCGGTGGTCATCGATCCAGTGAAAGCGATCATGCGACCAGTTCGCATGGCCTGGACGAATTCGTCCATTGTCCGCCGGCGCAGTGCGTCGGCATCGAAATAGTGCCGCTTCAGATAGCTGAACGTAATCGAGTCGAAATTTTGCTGGCGCCGTTCCTCATCGCCCCCGTGCTGCTGCTTTTCAACGTCTTGTTCCGATTCTGACTTACCCCCGTCGTCCCTCTCGTCCATTGGTGCCCCCTGTCGAATCCGCGCCCAGAAACAGATCCAGTCTCTGCATGTAACGCGCCGCATGCGCCTCGATCGCTTCATAGAGCCTCGCCCGACCGGCAATGTCGCGCTCGGCAGCAGCGTAGAGCGTAGCAATCTCGTGCGAAACCGAGCTCAGAAAGGCCTGCCGAATCCGGGAATGCGCCGGAGCCTCATAATAGGCCTTCAAGGCCGCCTGATCCGACAGGTGAACCATGAGCACCGGACGTCTGCCGGTCTGACCCGTGGCGATCGCGCCAAGATAGACGCCATCAGATGCCGTGATGACGCGCTGCTCCGCAAGACGAAGCAAGTCAAAAGAAATGTCGCCCAACGAGTGGGCGGCGATGAGTTCGTTATGGACAATTCTGGCCGCTTCAAGCGGCACGCACTCTGCAAATAAAACCAGATGAACGATCGCCATCGCACCTTACCCCTGGCCCGAAGCTCATGCTTCGCGAAAGCTTCAGACTATCGCAACTCTGTCCGCAAGGCGAAGGAATTGCCGGTAGCGGCGGGGAAACGCCGACTCGTCGAGCACTGTCTAGAGGCAAAAACATAGCAAGCTCGTGAAGGATATACATATCAAAGTAAATCAGATGTTTAACTTAAAATTTCAAAGCGGAATATCTTATCCGACTCGTAAATATCCAACGAAAAGCTGTTCACGCGACCTGTAAAACTCAGGGGCGATGGTGTCGTCAAGTTGATAAATCTTTGACTTGACCACTCCGACCTATTGTGAACAATTCATCATAAATCGAATCGTTTTGTCATCACGGGTGCTGTCGATTTTTCTTGGATCGGAGCGAGCAATGACAATTTATCAGGAATATACCTGCCCAACAGGGCTGATTTGATGACATGCTTGAACATCGCCGACATGGCACCTGGAAGGTCGGATGCAACCGGCGCGGACATTCGCATGATCTATTCGATCAAGCCTCCCGAATACGCCATTTACCAAACAGATACGCGTGTGGTTGTGCAATATGCGGATGACCGCGCCCTGGCCGATAGGCAGCGGACATCGCTGATAGGGCTCAACCCGCTGCGCGGCGAGATCACGGGTCTGACCGAAACCTGGAACCGTTCAAAACGCGGAGGCTTTCGCGCCCACGCTTTTTCGCGTCGCGTGGCAAACGCGCTGGCCCTTGCGCTGGAAGGCGATGGTGTCGGCGCCGAAACCGAGCTGCGCGCGATACGGCAGGAAATTCTGGACCAGCGACTTGCGATCGGCCGGTTCGAATACCTCGTTGCCGCATTCGGCGTCGGCGTGATCACCATGACGCTGATCGCGCTGGCTACCCTCGTGCTGGACTGGGGCGAAACCGGCGCCGAATTGGCGCGCGCGTCTGCGGCCGGCGCGGTCGGCGCGTTCTTCTCGATCACACTCGCGATCCGGGGGAGAACCGTGCTGCCCGATCTCCAGCGCCTCGCCAATGTGCTGGATGCGGCGCTGCGCATGGTCATTGGGCTGATCGCCGGTGGCACGCTCATGGCGCTGGTCGCGGCGCACGTCGTATCCGTGGGGTTTGGTGACACCGCGCTGGCCAGCAAGGGAACCGGCGACAGCAGCTGGCTGCTCCCCCTGATCTACGGTTTTGTCGCTGGGTTTTCCGAACGCTTCGTGCCCGATCTGCTCGCCAAGGCCAGCGCTAGCACGGAAGCACCGCGGACGGTAGCGGCACAACCCATCGCCGCCGCGGCGCCTGCCAACAATGCCAAGCCCCTGGACGGTGCCGGCAACGCTCCCGGCGGCGATGCCGAGCCGGATCCGGACCCGGCGCCAGAGCAGGCCTCGATCGATGCCTGCCTGTGCGATCACCCCGTTGGCGATGACGACGCGACCGACGATGCCGATCTGCCGGCCGCCTCGGGCGGCGTGGCCCAACCAGCGCAGGTGCCCTGATATGGTCTTGCCTATCTACAACCTCATCTGGATGCCCGCAGTGCTGGAAGCCGCCGGGCTCAAAGTGGCCGAAACTCCGGGCTGGCGCTCACGCGGGCGCGCCGAAATGGGAACGGTGCGAGGGGTGATGTGCCATCACACAGCCACGGCCGCCCCTGGCAACATGCCCACGCTCAAAACGCTGATCAACGGGCGCTCCGATCTGCCCGGGCCGCTGGCCCAATTGGGGCTTGGGCGCGACGGCACATTCTACGTGATCGCGGCGGGCCGCGCCAACCATGCCGGTGCAGGCTATTGGGAGGGGATCAAATACGGCAATTCCAGCTTCATCGGAATAGAGGCAGAGAACAGCGGGCTGGCGAATGATCCCTGGCCGGATATTCAGATGGACGCCTATCACCGAGGCGTTGCGGCCCTGCTTGCGCATATCGGCGCCGATGCCGGCAAATGTTGCGGGCATAAGGAATATGCTCTGCCCAAGGGACGCAAGCCCGATCCCAGTTTCGACATGCCCACTTTCCGCAGCAGTGTGGCGGCGTTTCTGTCTGGCAAGACACCGGAACCGCCAATTCCGGCAAAGGATGAACAGGACCGCCCGACTCTCCGCCGAGGCGATAGCGGGGCGCTCGTTGCAGCCCTCCAGCGCGCGCTGGAGATCGACGACGACGGGAAGTTCGGGCCTGGCACGGAGAAAGCGGTCCGCGCCGCGCAACGCAAAGCAGGTCTGGTTCCAGACGGCATCGTGGGGCCAAAAAGCTGGGCGGCGCTGAACCCTCCCCTGACCGCGTCAACATCCGCTCTCGCATCTGCGCCAGCGTCCGGTCCGGCACCACAGGCGCAAACCGTTGCTATGGCGGCACTGCCGGTGGCGGGCGCCGCGTCGTTGCCGATCGCCGACGATGCGAACCATCCTGTGGTCGTGCGTGGTGGAATCGCATTCGGCCCCGGGGGCCAACGTTTTGCCTCGCGGCTTTCACAAGGCTTCTACACACTGGGGTTACGCCCGCCGCCGCCTGGTTGGGGGGGACACCGCCGCCAGGCCTGTCTGGTTCCGCTGCTCGCGTTGTTGCCGCAGCATGCGCGAACGAAGGCGGATTCGAAGCCGTGAACTCTTACGACAATGCCCATCTTTCGGTCGGCATCTGCCAGTGGACCGCGGGGGCAGACGGCGCGCCCGGCGAACTTGCTGTCCTGCTGCGCCGGATCCACGCGGCCGATCCGGCCACTTACGACGATTGCTTCGGGCGCTATGGCCTGGTGCCAGCGCAAATGGCGGGCGAGGCTGCAGGGCTGCTGACGCTTGGCGGACAGACGCTGGACACGGGCGACAAGAAGCGGGTGCTTCGCTCTCCAGAGTGGGCTTGGCGGTTCTGGCGAGCAGGCCATCATCCCTCGGTCCGCCTGGCTCAGGCCGTGCTGGCGGCGGATCGAACGAAGCATTTCCTCGACCGGGAAATTGCGGGGCATCGCGTGGCGGACTGGCTTTCTTCGGAACTGGGCGTGGCGTTGCTGTTGGATGAGCACGTAAACCGGCCGGGCCATGTGCCTGGGACACTTGCGCAGGCAATCAACCAACTCAGCGCGGACCAGCGCGATTGCACGGCGTGGCAACCCGCGCAGGAACGCGCGCTCGTCGATGCCTACCTGGCGCAGCGCGCCACCACCACCATGACTCACGCCAAAGAGCGCGGCGAGGCGATTCTGGTCCTGGCGCGGGCCGGCAAGCTTTCGGACCAACGCGGCTCTTTTTCCAGGGATAACTGAAAAAACCGGAAGGGGAAGGACAGTGGCAGTCTATCGACTGATCGGCGAGCAGGTCATCACGGAGCCGGAATTTCGCCGGGCCGCGCGAGATTTCTCCGGGCTCGAATTAACAACCCCGGTCGAAATCGGCCTTGCGGGCGGGCGCACGCTATCACTGGACTCGGCGGCCCCGGTTGCGGATTTCCATCCAATCGGAATCGGCCTGCCACTGCGGGTGATGATTTCCGAAGTCTATACTGGTCGCTTCCCGAAATCCGGCCTGTTTGGCGGTTCAAAGGACGTGGCGGTGGTATCCGGCCTGCGTGACTACAGCAGCTTTTCTGCCGTCTCGCGGGCACTCAATCTCATTGCGCCCAAAACCCACAAGAAGACACGCATCAATCTGCCATCCGCATTCAGGGATGGAACGGCCGTCGTGTCCTATTCGCCGGCCGTCCTGACCGACTCTCTGCTGGTCAGCATCGAGTTTGCGGTAGACAACTTTCCCGATGAACTGTTCGCGAAAGTCTCTTCGGCGTTTACCGCATTGGCCGGGCTGCCGATTTTCCTGCCCTTTTCAGGCTATCTGCTGGGTGCCGGCGGCGTGGTGAAGCTGGCAGGCAACCTCGGCGAAGCGCTGTTTGACGGTCACCCGTCCTTTTCGGTGAGCGGCTCGATCGACTTCGACAATGCCGGCATGCCGATCGCCACCGCCTCGTTCCGGATACTCGCCGATCCTGCGCTGGGCGCCGAAGAGTTCAGATACGTACCTGGCCGAGGGCTGGTCAGCGGTGACACCGTCTATGACGGTGACGAACCATATGTCGTGCTCAATCTCGACGGGAAGGAACGACCGGAACTGGCCAGCTTCGCGCCGACGGCGGCGAGCGGAGCCGTGCTGCAGCGCTTCTTCCAGGTCAGAGACGGCGGAGAAGCCGCTACGGATACCTTGCTGCAAGGCGTGCAACTCGTCTCGGACCTGCATTACCGCGATCTTGCCCTGGCAAAGCGGGCCGCGATCGCTGCCGCAGCCAGCGAAACCGAAAAGGCCGCATTGCAGGCGCAATATGATGCGCTGCTCAAGAACATCGTGGCGGATGTCATGAAACCCGCCTGACGGTTCGAACAAGGGAGGACATGATGGCCGACGATTCAACGGGCCTGGGCAGAAATCTAGTCAGCACGCGCATCGCGCCCGATCTCCTCGCGCTATTGGCGCCGCCTGAATCCACGCGCTCGCCGGGTATCGTCCGAAAAGCGGAACAGGAAGCGCCGCTGCTTCCCGTGCTGATCGAGGGCAATGCACGCATGCCGCTCGGCGCAGGGCAGGCGCGGCGGCTCATCGCCTTGAGCTATGCACGCCAGCGCGCTGCGGAGCCAGGCATGGATAAATGGATTGCACGACTGGCGCGCGCCGATGACCCGGAATTGCCCGATATCTTCGAACCCGAGGACAAAATCGATCTCGAGAATTCGATGTACACGCCCTACTATCTGCGGGCGAAGCTCAGTGCCGCCACGCTCGGCAGGCTTGCGGATATCAAGGTATCCATGCCTGACGTCAAGGAGCCCATCGCCCTCGTCTACAAACTGTGGCACAACCATGCGATCGACCGCCATGTATTTGAGTCCGTGCGCACGGTGAAGGGCGATGCCGGTCGTTCCGCCTTCTCCGCCGCCGGCAAAGGCATCGTCTGGGCCGTGGCCGACACCGGCATCGATGGCCGGCATCCGCACTTCTTGCAGCATGATACCCTGAAGCTTCCCGATGGCCTTGACCACCACGATTTTACCGGCGGCGGCAGTCCGCTCAGTGATACCGATGGCCATGGCACGCATGTTGCGGGAATTATCGCCGGGGAAACCACGATCGGTGGGCCAACCGATGTGCCTGCAAACGGCGGCGTGCCGGTCAAGGTGGCGCAGATTTGCATCAATCGCTCCAAGCGCCAGCCGAATGGGCAAGTGGTGCCCGACCCGGATCTTGCCCGGAAGGAGCCGATATCGGGCATCGCTCCGCTTTGCCGGCTCGTCAGTCTCAAAGTCCTCAGTGGTGGCGCGGGCGGCGATGTCGGCCTGCTGCTGGCGGCGATCGGCTATATCCAGCAAGTGAACGACAACGGGTCCAAGTTGCGGATACACGGCCTCAACCTGAGCCTGGGTTACGGATTCGACGCGCGCTGGTTTGCCGCCGGACGAAGCCCGCTGTGCGTCGAAGTGGATCGCCTGGTGCGCAGCGGCGTGGCGGTAGTGGTGTCCGCCGGGAACAGCGGCTATGGGCCGATCCAGGCGCTCAACCTGTCGGTGGACCAGGCCGCGCATCTTGGCACGATCAACGATCCTGGCAACGCCGAGGAAGCGATCACGGTGGGCTCGACCCACCGCGACGAGCCGCACAATTACGGCGTCTCGTACTTCTCGGGTAAAGGCCCGACCGCCGACGGACGGATGAAGCCCGATCTGGTCGCGCCGGGGGAGCGCATCATATCGTGCGCGGTCTATGATCCGACAAAGCCCGGAGACGCACCGTTCAAGCAGGATAGCGGCACCAGCATGGCAGCCCCCCACGTATCTGGCTGCATCGCGGCTTTCCTGTCCGTGCGCCGTGAATTCCAGGGGCGGCCCTGGGACGTCAAGGCTATCCTGAAGCGCAGCGCCAGCGATCTTGGCCGCCAGCAGGCGTTCCAGGGGGCCGGCCTGATCGACGTCATGCGCGCACTGCAATCAGTCTGAGGAGTTGGACAATGACAACGCTGGGCCCATCGCCGTTCGTGTGGCTGCCATTCGACGAAGGGGCGAACATCCGGACGGACTGGTCCAGCGATGCGCTCGCCGATCTGAAATCGGCCGTAGCCGCGCCCGGCATCACCGATCTGGTCGTGCTTTCGCACGGGTGGCAGAACGATCTGCGCGATGCCGAAACACTCTATGGCACCTTGTGGGGCCATGTCTGCACCGAACTGGGGCAGCGCGGCGTTGACCCGGCGCGGATCGTGGTGGCCGGCGTGTTGTGGCCATCCAAGAAGTGGGACGCCGATTACGACGGCGGCCATGCGCTGGACATGCAGCCCAGTGTCGCAGGCGCCCTTGGCCTTGGCGACGAAGGCAGCCTTCCGGCGCATGCGGAGGACATCGAACAGGCCAGGTTCGAAGCCTATCTTGATACTCTGCGCGATCTGGTTGGCCACGAGAATGCCTCGGACATGCTCGTGGCTGCGCGCGCGCAAGCCAATGCGCCAAGCCCCGAAAACGCGGTCGCGATGTTCGAAACGGCCAAGAATGCATTGGGTTGGGACAAGCCAGACCATGCTCCCGATGCGGAACTGAAGGCCGAGGCCAACTGGTCGCTCGGCACTGAAGACCCGGCGCTGGCAGAACGCCGGTTTATTTCGCTCGCGATGCAGATCGCCGTACCGGTCGATCCGTCGGTAGGTGCCACGCTGGGCTTAGGAGATGCGATCGGCTCGGTCTGGCGCGGGGCGCGCAACGGCACGCTCTGGGCGCTGAACAAGCTTACCTATTACACGATGAAAAAGCGTGCTGGCGCGGTTGGCGAGGCATTGGCCGAACACGTGCTTGGCCAGCTTGCGGGGACGACGGGCTTGCGTATTCATCTGGTCGGCCACAGCTTTGGCGGGCGACTGGTGACCGCAGCGGCCACTGCCCTGCGCGCGCCGGCTGGCGTCGAACTTGGTGCCGTGGTCTTGTTACAGGCAGCCTATTCGCACAATGGACTGACGCCGGGCATCGGGGCATTCGCCGGGCTTCTGTCCAACAGGCCCAAGGGCCCGATCGTCTTTACCCACACGCACAACGATCTGGCATGCACGTTCGCCTACCCGCTTGCATCCCGTGTCGTGGGGGATACTGCGCTCAGTCTGGGCGATGCGAACGATCCATTCGGCGCAATGGGTGCGAACGGCCCTCAGGGACTGAAGGCAAATCAAATCATCGTTTGCAATCCCGCTAAACCGGCCCTGCACGCGGGCCTTGTCAACACCGTGCTCGCGGATGCTTTCGTCACAAAGACCGCGGTGAGCGACGCACACAACAACGTGACAAACGCGGGTTGCGGCGCCTTGGTGGCAGCAGCGATCTGCCGCCATTAAACAGACTGCGGAAAGAGGCCGTTGCACGCTAGTCACGTGAATCCGACGTTCGGCTCATTGTTTCTGGCAGAAACGTCTGACCGCGGCGAGGATATCGACGGCGGATTTGATCCACTTGTAGGGCTTGGGTTTTTCGCTGTGGGCGGCGATGAAGGCGGTGATATCGGCTTCGAGTTCCGCCGTTGATCTGTGACCTCCTCGCGGCAATGGTTTCCGGGTCAGTTCGGCAAACCGGCGTTCGACCTGAGTGATCCACGATGCCAACGTCGGCGTGAAGTGTACGTGCCAGTGCGGGCGGCGAGCGAGCCAGGTCTTGATCCTGGGCGTTTTGTGGGTGGCATAGTTGACCATCACGAGGTGGACCTTGGGGACTTCGGGTGTTGCCGCATTGATCTGCTTGAGAAAGTCGAGGAACTCGCTGGCGCGATGCCGCTTGTAGCATTTTCCGATCACGGCGCCGGTGGCGATGTCGAGCGCGGCGAACAGCGAGGTTGGCGGCACGGCGAGAATGTCTGTCAATAGTGCTGGCACATACTGCAGATATAGGCCTGCAGATTTTCTGTTAGCCGTTCTAGGTTGCACCGGCAGTCACAAGACGTGTCGCGTAACCTGTGACTGCCGGTACAGCAAACGCTTTAGCAGATTGCGCGCAACTGTGAATTGATTTCCTCCAAAATGGTGATAGCGAGAAAGAAGCTGCTGATCTGGCAACGGAAGCAGCCTGTTTTGCAGCGCTCAATCGAAACGGCATCTCCACCTGCTTCTATTTTCTGTTGATGGTGATCGATCGGACGCCTTTATAAAACGTCAGGGGCTGCGACATGGGGTGGCGATTTCGGCGATCGGTGAAGGTCCTGCCCGGTGTTCGGTTGAACATCAGCAAGTCGGGCATCAGCACTTCCATCGGCGGGCCAGGAGCAACCCTCAACATCGGCCCCAAAGGCACTCGGCAGACGGTGGGATTGCCAGGGTCCGGGGTTTCGCACTCGACATTTACGCCGAAGAAGCAAGGGCGCGTCCAGGGCCCTGGTCCTGGCAAAGACGGCGGCTTGGGCGGCTGCGCTGTCATCTTCATCGCTCTGGTCCTGCTGGTCATGATCGGACGCTGTGTGGGTGGTAGCGCGATTCCCGAGCCTGATGCCTCAGGCTCCGCAGCAAGCGAAGCGGCTTTCGCCGATCCGACCGGCGCGGCAACCAACTTTGCGGACGGCGACGAGGTCGCCATATCCACCGCATCCTTGCGGACCAGGAGCGAGCCATCGAGCACGGGCACCGTCGTTGGCACGCTGCATCGCGGCGAGACGGTCAAAGTTCTGCGCCGCTCCGGAGAATGGCTGCAGGTGGCCCAAGGCGCTACGCAGGTCTGGATCGCCGCAAGCCACGTGAAGGCCCACGCGTCAGATCGCCAAGGTTTCTTGTCGACCCAGGCGCCAAACCGGCATCACGGCCCTGCTAAAAGTCACAAGCGGAAGTCATCCGGTTCCAGTGGCTTTGATGAAGGATGCCCTTGTAGCGGATCCAGAGTGTGTGTTGGACCACGCGGTGGGCGCTATTGTATCACCAGCGGCGGCAACAAGCGATATGGGGTCTGACCTGTCTATTCGGCGGCAGCAGGCCACAGGTGCAACAGCGCCATAGGGTCTGGCGATGTGCAGTGTTATGGGCCTTGTCGTAACCGCTTAATCCGCCGCCGCCTGCCTTCCGCCAATGGCATCGACCAGCATTGCGGCCAGTGCTTCTTCCGCACGCGCCCGTGCCGCTGGGTCCTTGGTGGCCAGATCATTGCGCAGCCACTGTGGCGCGCGTTCGATCACGGCGAGAATGATGGTCTTCGTCTTGTCGTCCATGATCGCCCCTATGGCCTCGTCGTTGATGAGGGGCAACGTGCTGGCGATGGATGGTGGAACCTGCGTCGTCGCTTGCGCAGTCCTTGCCTTCAGCAGCACCACTGACCTCGTTCTCGAAGCAGCGCCATTTCCGTTGCCGGTATGGTTGGACCCGCACCTTGGCCGCACTCCGACCAGCAGACCGGGCATGACCGCGCAATCATTATCGTCAGGTCGATGACGCTCGTCGTGGCGATGAGGCGGCCCGGTCGGGCAATCGCCGCGTGCGTCCGGGCGCTTGTTCCGCCAGGCTCGCCTGTCACGCCGCATCTGCTGTACGCCCAGCCGATGGCGGCACGCTGACCGTGGGGCGTGACTGGTTGCCCATCGTGGCCACCGCGCTGGCCACGATGGGTGTTCTGGTCGCTCGCCAAAAAAAGAGACGCGGTGCGGCGTCTGCGCCAGATCCAGGGCGGAGTTTGAACGTCAGAGGTCATTCTTCGCGCACGCGCCGGTGTTTCCAAGTCTGAGATGAGAGGGCTGCCCCGCGCCTATGGCGTGGCCGCGCTCTATCTCCGCCTGCGGCTTCGACCGAGCCACCTGCGGTGCCTCGTCGGCATGGCCGTCACGATCACTGGCAGGCATCGGCTCGCTGCGCGATCCGGATGCGGACAGCACGCTGTTGCGCGCTGACGTTGCTGACTTACCTGCCGGCCGGCGGTGTGGGCGTCACTCACCGCTAGGCCCGCCGCGGCGGCGCGCAACCTGAGCTGCGCTCAGGTCCTCCATTCCATTGCGGCCCTTCGGGTGCGCCCCGCCTCGTTCGGCGGGCCTTTCGGATCGCTCCTGTCGCCCACCCCGCCCTCCGGCGGGTCCATGCGCGCGATGAAAGAAGGAGTGAAGGACAATGGAACTCAAGCACATCGACATCACCCGTCTGTCGGTTTCCAGCCTCAACATGCGAGGCACGAAGAAGACCTGCGACATCGCCAATATCCTGCCTTCGGTGCGAGCGCGCGGCGTGCTTGTGCCGCTGATCGTTCGCGAAGTTCGCGCCGATAGTGTCGGTTCAGGCGGTGAGGAAAGCGAAGACGGCGAGCATGCTCCCACCTACGAAATCCTGGCGGGCAAGCGCCGGTTCCATGCCGCGCTGGCCGTGGTGGAAGAAGGCGGTGGTATCGAGGACCTGCCCTGTGCGGTCATCGAGCCGGGGGACGATGCGGCAGCCCTCGAAGCCTCGCTGATCGAGAACATCGCCCGGCTCGATCCCGATGAAATGACCCGCTGCGAGACGTTCACCCGGCTGGTCCGTGAAGGCCGCGACGTGGATAGCATCGCCCTGACCTTCGGGCTGACGGCCTTGCAGGTGAAGCGCACGCTGGCGCTGGGCAATCTCGTTCCCCGTCTGCGCAATCTCTACCGCGCCGACGGCATCGATGCGGTGTCCCTGCGCCATCTGACCATGGCGTCCAAGGCCAAGCAGAAGGAATGGCTGGCCCTGCACGATGACGCGCGGGCGACCGCGCCGACCGGGGCCTGGCTCAAGTCATGGCTGTTCGGCGGTGCCTCGATCCCGGTCCGTGCGGCGCTGTTCGATCTGGACGGATACAAGGGCGAAATCATCGCCGATCTGTTCGGGGAGGATCGCTATTTTGCGTGCGCCGAGGTGTTCTGGACCGCGCAGATGGAAGCCATCGAAGCGCGGGCCGAAGCCTATCGCGATGCCGGGTGGGACGAGGTCGTCATCATGGCCACAGGCGAGGCGTTCCATTCGTGGGAGCACGTCTCCTGTCCCAAATCCAAGGGCGGTCGGGTCTATGTCGCCATAGGCCATCGCGGTGATGTCACCTTCCATGAGGGCTTTATGACCGCCAAGGAGGCGCGGCGGCTGGAGCGCGGCGAGACACTGGAAAAGCCGATCCGGCCCGAAGTATCGAGCACGGTGAATGCCTATGTCGACCTGCATCGCCATGCCGCCGTGCGCGCCAAGCTGGTCGAGGACCCCGGCCTCTCGCTGCGGGTGATGGTCGCCCATGCGATTGTCGGGTCGGGTCTGTGGACGGTGCGGATCGAACCGCAGAAGGCCCCCAGCGATGCAGTGGCCGAGAGCGTTGAGAACTGCCTGTCCGAAGCCTTGTTCGATGCCCGGCGGCGCAGGGTTCTGAGCTTGCTCGACCTTGATCCCGACACGCCGACCGTCACTGGCAGCGATCCAGATGGGCAAGGTATCTGTGGCCTGGTCCGTCGACTGATCGCGCTGGACGACGCTGCCGTGCTGCGCGTGTTGGCCGTGGTCATGGGCGAAACGCTTGACGTCGGAACAGGCCTGATCGAACTGCTGGGCGAGCACATAAGCCTCGACATGGTCGATGTCTGGCAGGCCGACGATGCCTTGCTCGACGCCGTGCGCGACAGCGAGGTGATGGCCCATCTGCTCGCCGACATCGCGGGCGAACAGGTTGCCGCCGAGAACGGCAAGGCCACCACCAAGGTCAAGCGTGGCATCATCCGCGACTGCCTCTCGGGCAGCAATGGGCGCGTGAAGTGCGATAGCTGGGTGCCACGCTGGATGGCCTTCCCCGCGAGCTCCTACACGCCGCGTGGCGGCGTCGGCAGCGCCGCGCGGTCGGCCCGGATCGCAGCGGCTGGTGAACACGAGGTCGAGGCGGAAGCTGCCGATGACACCGAGGCCGGGACCGAAGTGAGCGACGATATCGAAGTCGATGCCACCTTGCCCAAGGCGGCGTGACAGGGGATATGGCCGGTTCCAACTGGGACCGGCCTACCACTTTGTACTTGGCAATGCAGGGAATAGCGGCGAATCTAAAGCCATGAAGACCGACCTCGATCATCTGCCTGCGAGCAAGCAGCGTGACCTGGACCGCGTGGTCCAGATCCTGTTCGAGGAGTTCGCCGCCGCGCATGAGAACGCGACCGCACGGCGGCGCCGGGGTCGTATTCTCAAGGTGATTCTCTACGGCAGCCATGCGCGGGGCGGCTGGGTGGATGAGCCGCATACCGCCAAGGGCTACGTCTCGGACTTCGATCTGCTGGTGATCGTCAACCAGAAGGAACTGACCGACCGCGCCGCCCACTGGACGGCGGCCGACCAGCGGCTGATCGAGGAGAAGATCGCTGGGACACTGCGCACGCCCGCCAATTTCGTGGTCCACACCTGGCAGGAAGTCGGCGACGGCCTTGCCCATGGGCGCTACTTCTTCATGGACATCGCCCGCGATGGCGTCTTGCTGTTCGAGGCCGACGACAGGCCTCTCCCGGAGCCCAAGCCGAAGACGCCCGAGCAGGCGCGTGCCATGGCGCAGGAATATTTCAATGAGTGGTTTCCTGCCGGGGCGGGGATGTTGGAAACGGCTCGTTTCAGCCAGGAGCAGGGACGACTGAAAGACGCAGCGTTCTTGACGCACCAAGCTGCCGAACGTCTCTATCACTGCGTGCTGCTGGTTTGCACCTTCTACACCCCACACAACCACAATCTGGCCTTCTTACGCACGCAGGCCGAGGGTTTGGACATACGCTTGGTGGAGGCGTGGCCGCGCGATACCCGGCGCGAGCGGGCATTGTTCGAGAAGCTGAAAGACGCCTACGTGAAGGCGCGCTACTCCAAACATTACCGCATTTCGAAAGAGGATTTGCTGTGGCTTGCCGAGCGGGTCGAGAAGCTCGGCCAGCTTGTGCAGGATGTTTGCCAAGAGCGCCTGGCGCTGCTCGCGTCGGAGCTCCGCGAAGCAGGCTGACCCCTGTTTAGCAGGGGTTGTACGACCCTCTGTTACCGCTTCGACCGACCTAATTACCCCCCCTGCCAGATACGCATCAGGCATTATCGCATACTTCGATATCGAGCTTCAGTTGCAGCACGCAGTCGCCCTCTGAACGGGCTTTGATCTCCCGTGTCTGCGCGCCGCAGGACAGCGTGATCCAATCGAAATGCCGCCCAGATCGCGTGCTTCGCGCAGCCCATGGCGGGTGATCCAAACCATCGCGGCACCGTCGCTGGCAATGCCAAAATGGCAGGCAATTCCCTGCCCGGGATCTAACCGCCCTGGACCTACAATCCATCTGAAAAGGTCAGCTAAAACCCTGCGGCAATTCCGCATGCGGGGACACTGCGGACCCCTCGATGTCCCCCGAGAATTGCAGGCGATGCTCCGCCTTGGCTTCGATCCGTGTGGTCATAGCCCCTTCCCCCGTCGCAGCTCACGTCGCAAAGTTCAATTAGAACATATGGAGATCAAAATGAAGGCCTGCGAGGATGGGCGAAGGGTGCTGGGGGCAGATGGGCAGCAAAAGGAACTGACGCAAGATAAAGGTCCCTATCTCGCGATGGGGTCTAAGCTGTTGTCTGCACGTCGTTTTCTTTGGAGATAGGCTGGACTTGCGCCATGGGACCGCCTCCGGTTGCGAGATGCGTGGCCAAGAAAGCGTGTCGTTGCAGGCATTTGCCGCGAGACAGGCGTGGAGGCCCTTGCAGCCTCGCGCGCGCCGCCCCTGATTGCTGTTCCGGCAGGAATTCCAGCATCGAGGAAGCGGCAATGGACGACGGGTTCGACGTGTGGCTGGGTCATATCGGCAAGGAACGGCCCATGCGCCATGACCTGCGCCGGGCGGTCAACCAGGCCGGTGGCTCGCGCCTGGCGAAGGGGCAAACCAAGCCCCGCTTTACCGGCGCCCGGACCGGGCGCGGCGTCGCCGCTGGACGGATGCTTGCCGGTGCGCCGCATCAGGTGGGTGCGCGCACCCGCCGCGTGGTGGTGAAAGCCCGCTTCGTGAAGCTTGCCGGCAAGGGGCTGAAAGCGGCAAGTGCGCACCTGGCCTACCTGCAGCGCGATGGCACCACCCGCGAAGGTGAGCGCGGCACGCTGTATGGCCCGGACAACGACCACGCCGACGGCAAGGCCTTCCTCGAACGCGGGGTTGGTGACCGCCACCAATTCCGTTTCATTGTCGCGCCCGAGAACGGCGAGCAGTACACGGACCTTAAGCCGGTGACGCGGCGGCTGATGAAGCAGATGGAACAGGACCTTGGCACGCGCCTCGAATGGGTGGCGGTCGATCACTTCAACACTGGCCATCCCCATACCCATATCGTCGTGCGCGGCGTCGACGAGGCGGGCAAAAACCTCGTCATCGCCCGCGACTACATCAGCCAGGGCATCGCTGCGCGCGCCTCGGAAATCGTCAGCCGCGATCTTGGGCCCCGTACCGAGCTCGAGATCGCCACCGCCAACGCGCGTGAGGTGACGCAGGAACGATTCACCCGCATCGACCGCCGCCTGTTGCGCGACATCGACGGACAGGGGCTGGCGTCGGCATGGCATGCGGATCCGACCGAGCAGGCCTTGCGTGCGGCACGCCTGGGCACGCTGCACGCGATGGGCCTTGCGGAGAAGGAGGGCAAAGGCCTCTACCGCCTCGATGACGACCTGGAAGCCACGCTGCGTGCGATGGGCAAGCATGGCGACATCATCGCCACCATGCACGAGCGGCTGCGCGGCCATCCTGAGGTGCTGCCGCAGGACTACGCGGTCTATGCCCCAGACGAGCGCAAGGTCATCGTTGGACGCGTGCTCGACCGCGGCCTCGCCGACGAGCATGGCGATCGTCATTACCTGATCGTCGAAGCAACCGATGGGCGCACGCACTTCGTCGATCTCGGGCACGATCTGGCCGATGGGTCGACGAGGGATCGGCTTGTCCGGGTGTCTCCGACACCGGTGGAGGTGCGGACGGCCGACAAGGCCATTGCCGAAGTCGCCGGCGCGAACGGCGGGCGTTACAGCGTGGACCTTCACCTGGCGCATGATCCTTCCGCTACCGATCGCTTTGCCCAGGCCCATGTGCGCCGTCTCGAAGCCCTGCGCCGCGATGGCGCGGCCGTGCAGCGCGAGCCGAATGGTACTTGGACGGTCGGCCCGGATTACCTCAGCGAAGCGCTTCGCCATGAAGAGCGGCAAGCTGCGCGACGGCCGGTCACGATCGCGGTACTGACCGACCGGCCGCTCGAACAGCTGGTCCATCATGATGGCGAGACCTGGCTCGACCGCCAGTGCGTTGCGACCAACCCTGAGCGGCTGCAGGGGCGCATCGGCGCCAAGATAGGCCAGTCGCTGCAGCAGCGGCGGCAATGGCTGATCGAACAGGGCTTGGCGGCGCAAGAAGGAGATACGATCCGCTATCGCGCCAACTTGCTGGCGACGCTTCGCCAGCGCGAACTGAACCGCGTCGGCGCCCAGCTCTCGCAGGAGCTTGGGCTGGAATTCACGCCCGTGCAGGGCAACCATGTCGAGGGCACCTACCAGCGCGCCATTGCCATAGGCGGCGCGAAGTATGCCCTGATCGCCAAGTCACGCGAGTTCACGCTGGTCCCGTGGCGCCCGGTTCTGGAGAAGCAGTTGGGCCGCCAGGTCACCGGGACCATCGAGCGCGGCGGCGGCATTGACTGGACCTTCGGACGGCAGCGTTCGGGGCCGCAGATCGGCTGAGCCATCGAAGCACCCCCAGGATACCGGAGAGGCTCTGTTGCCAAGTCCATGCGACGCGCATCATCGCCGGCATGCAAACCCGCAAGACACGCCACCAGTTCTACCTGCCCGACCATCTCTCGGCGCGGCTCAATGCCATGGCGGCAGAGCCAGGGGCGTCGAAGACAACGATCCTGAGCGCGGCGCTCGGCGCGTGGTTCCAGCGAGCCGACGATGAACAGACCGGCGCGCAATTCGGTAAGGCGCTTTCCCGGCAGGTGCGCGCCGTCGAGCGGCTCGAGCAAGGCTCGATTACCTGACCGAAGTGCTGGGCCTGTTCGTGCGACACCAGCTGACACTGACCGCGCATCATCCCGCCTTCGACGCCGAGACGCAGCGCCTGGGCCAGCGCCGCTACGACCAGTTCGTTCGGACGGCGGGTGAACTGGCTGCGCGAAAGGCCAGGCCGAAGGCCAATGCCGCCCCATCCAACAACGAGGAGAACGAGCCATGAGCATTCCCTTCGGGCAGGTCAAGCCCGAGCCCTACAGAACCGATCCGCTGACGGTCCGAATTCCCGAGGCGTGCCGCCTCACCGGTATCGGCCGTTCGAAGCTCTACGAACTCATTGCCGACGGCAGCATCGAGATCGTCAAGGTCGGCGGCATGACCCTCATCCCCTTCGAGAGCCTGAAGCGCCTGATTGCCGATGCCCGCGAAGGAGGTCGGCTATGAGCATCCATCCCATCCTGCTGCGGGCTTTGCTGACGGCGGTCGTCGCGGAAATCCGGGATGAGCAGCGCGAGGCGCTCGCCTCCGGCACAATGGCTGTCAGGATTGCAGCGGAAGATCGCCTTGTAGATGACCTCATGGCCGCGATAGCAATCGCAGATCGTGGCAGGGGGCAGACGGGCGTCGAGTCTGCGGCAGTTCAAGTCCATTCCGCTTCATAGCGGCTGTCCTGCTCCGGTTGCGCTTAGCACGGGAGTCTTCCCCAGTTTACCCTTGCTAGACTCTTTGGCACATGAGTCCCAAAGGCAGTTGTTGCGGACGTTCCGGAACGGCAGCTTATGGGCCGCAAAGACGGGATAGCGGCCATTTGGATGCATTGGAACCTGGAGGCAGCTGCCGACCCCGATCACGCCTTTCAGTCGGAGGCTACGAACGTCTGGTTTTGCCGGGACCTGCCGTTCGCCTCACGCAAACTCGCTGGGAGCCAACGCCCCCGACGCTGTCGTTAGTCGGTCGCATCATCAATCCCGTTAGCCGTCGTATCCTGCCGGCGGTGATTGAGTTCGCAGATGACGCGGAATCAATCGGAGGCTACACAATTCCAAGAATTGGGGGCCAAGCAATTGACTGATTCGGGTACCGATTTGCCGGGTATGGCGCCCGTACGTGCGCTTCACTTGCTCACCACAGACCTGCTTCTCGCTGAGCTAGTTTCCGGACGCCCGATCGCCACAGATGAGGGCCACCGACTGGTACTCGGTAGCGACGCCGCTCGAGGCGTGCTGTCTTGGTATCGCGGCGCGCGCTCCAAGTGGGCCGGCAATGTAATGACGCCGGATTGCGAAGCCATCATATCCAGCATCAACGCCGCCCCAGCCCAAGTTCCGCCTCCTACCGCGTCCGCAGATCGGGAGCGCCGCGTTCTTAGGCTAGCGAAAATCGTCGCACATAGGTTCGCGGGGCTGCATGCCTACGGATCTGCAGACGAGCCGAGCACGGATTTTGTGTTCGAACCGAACCGCTCCATCACAGTATTCGAAGGCTGGAACGGGTCGGGCAAGACAAGCTTGATGAATTCGGTTATCTGGTGCCTCACCGGCAAGCTGCTCCGGCCTCAACGTTTGCCCGAAAGCGGCGAAGCCGAATTCGACTGCGAGATCGACCGCGGGGCTGCTGAAGAGGCGTCGCAGCATAAGATCAGCGCGGTGACTCCTCTGCCGAGCGCCCAGCACTGGACGCCTGCAGCATCGGCTAAAACCATCCCAGCGGATACTTGGGTTGAGCTGACCTTCGAGCTGGAGGACGGGACCCGCCTTCCTCCGATACGTCGAACGCAGTCACGAAAGACAAACGGCAAGCTGGAGGAGGTCGGGCCCAACGCGGCGGATCTTGGCCTCGATCCGATCGCGTTCAATCTTGGGACCACCATGCCGGGGTTGCTGCCCTATCTCCAGGTGGGGAACCCTTCGGAGTTGGGGCTGGCGGTGGCAAAGCTGACCGGCCTTTCGGAACTTGTGGCTCTGGCAAAGCACGCTGGGCGTGCAAGAACGAAGATTGCGGGGGACATCACCAAGGAGCGCAAAACTGAGCTCGAGCGGATCGAGACGGACTATCGGCAGCATCGCAACGACCTCGAACAGCGAATTTCCGAATTCTCGGAAATGACGCCTGCCACCGCCCTCCCGGCGATCACGGATGAGCCGGCTGCGTTCATCGCGCTCGGACAGCATTTCGAGGATCTGAAAGCCAGGGGCCTCGCCCATGCCCGGGACGTTCTTGGCAATACGTTTGACGCCTCGGAGGAGCCGCAGCGGCAGAGTTTGGAGCAATGCATCGCACCTGCGGTAGAGCAGGTGCGCCGGTTGTCGCAGCTCCCTTCGATGGAAAGGCTGGTTGCTCTCAAGCTGGAGGCCAACGTTCGCCAAGAGGTGGATGCCCTCATTGATCGAATGTTCGAGGAGGCGACGACCCTCGAAGAACTCTCGGCGAACCCGGTACTGGAGCGCAGGACCCAGCTCTACGCACGCGTGACCGACTGGATGCGCGAGCATGGAAAGCCCCATGATGATCATTGTGCAGTCTGCCATCATTCACTCTCCGGCGTCGTCGACGCTGAGACTGGCGGGCTTGTTGCCGATCATCTACGCCAAGTTGCTGAAGATAGCGAAATCCTTTCCAAGACGGTCGTGCAATGGGCCGAGGCCTGGACCGGCAAACTGGCCCGCGATCTGCCGGACGCGCTTCGGCGCGATTTGCAGAACGACCTCCCGAAATCTCCCGGTGCAATTTTGCGAACCGCTTTGCTGGACGACCTCTTCAGCACAGAAAGCTTTACAGGCGTCCTTCAATCGCTGCGTTCCAACGTGGAAGCGCAAACGGACAAGGCGATGGCCGACCTGCCTTCGTTTGCAGAGCCAGCACCGCGAGTTCTGCCGAGCCGAGTTGGCGCTCACGCGGCTAAGCTGAGCAAGACGTTAAACCGCCTTATCCGAGCTTTGGCATTCGTCGATTGGATGACGGCCCATCGCGCAGAACTTGCTGCGGCGCTTGAAGAAGTCCGCGGCAAAGCCGATCGCGGTGACGGTCAGGCGACTGGCCTCCGAGCGCAACTGTTACGCCTCGATGCCATCGTGAAGGGCGTTGCGCCCATTAATGCGGCTATCGACCTGTCGAAACGAATGAACTCTGCTCAGACTGCTCATAAGCGGAAACTGAAAGCGATCGAAGATTGCGGAACGGCTGCAGCGGCACTGGATGAAATCATTCCATTGGGCGATCTTGCCACCGCGCAGGTCGAAGGCTTGCAGGCCCGCTTGCATGATCGAGCGGTATTTTGGCGAAACGCGATCTACCAAAACGCGACAACCCTATCGCCCAAACCGCATCGAACTGGGATGACGTCCCAAGGAGCAATTTCAATTCAAGCGGGGCGCGATGGCGTTCATGCGCCAGCTCAACATGTATCAAACGCTTCGGCCCTGAGGGCGTCACTCGTGGGCTTCTACCTCGCGTTTCGAGAACATGTCCTCCAGACGGATGGTGGCCTGTCGCTCATGATCTTGGATGACCCCCAAGATCTCCTCGACTACGACAATCGCGCTCGTCTAGCGCGTGCCCTCGACCAACTGGCGGCTGGTGGAGCCCAAATTCTGGCTACTACCTATGACCGTAGCTTCGGTCGTATCCTCGTCGCTGAGGCACGGGGTACCAATCGTGTTGAGCACCGTGCCGTCCATCCGGTGCACGCATCTCGAAGTACCCTCGAAACTTCCCTGGCTATTGAGGACTTGGATCGGAAACGGAACGAGTTCGTCTCGAACCCGGACTCGGCAGCCCACGCACAAGATTATGCGAATCAGGCTCGCATCTTCTTGGAGGCTCGCCTTGGCGATTTGTTCGACGACCCGGCTTATCCCGCGTTTTCAGCACCCACTGATGCGCCGACGCTGATGACGCTGTTAGGGCGGCTCCGTTCACTGGTCAGCGCTCGCAGCAACGAACTCTTCAGGAGTCCGGTACTCTCGCGCTTCTGCGATGATCCTGCATTGGCCGATGGCGCTGAGCCGCGACGAGTGCTCAACCAAGCGCATCACCGCGACGCCAACGCTTTGAGCTACATCGACGTGCAGAATGTTGATGCGGACTTGAAGCGATTGCGTTCAGCAGTCGAACGCGTCCACGAGGAATTCCGGCGCTATCGCTGGCGAGAGCCGCTTCAGGAGGCCGTCCCGGAAAATGTAGTACCTCTAACTGTCGTTACCGCACCGGCTTTCAACGTCCCGATCGTTCAGGACATTGCTGCGTTTAGCCGGCACGTTCCGAGCGGTGCCAGCCAGGATCGCAACTGGGAGATGCTCTCCAGCCAATGGTTTGATGACAAGTCGCTGTTTTACGTCCGCAAAGACACCATGGGCTTCACAATCCCAGCCGGGTCCATCGCGATCGTTGAGGCCACGCCTTCTTCGCCGGCCGATCATGAGCTAGTTATTGGCCGCCGCGGGACGCAAGCCTTCGCTCGTAGGCTGCTGCGTCCGCGCAACGGCGAGGGATACTCCTTGGCCGCTGAAGCGACCGACCCTCGTGGCGGGCGGCCGACTCTGGCTTTCGAGAATCACGAACTCGACTTGCATCGCGTCGTCGGAGCTCTGTTCGTTCAGGTCCCTCCGCCGGCGGGGCGGGAAGAGGCAGTTCTCCTGGAAGGACATCCTGCCCTTGGGCGAGTGGAGGTCGCATATCGCGTCCGCGAGGAAAGCGCCGTCCCCCGCGTGATGCCGGGGCAGATCATCCTCGGTGGAGCGGTTCTTACCCCAGATCAGTTGGATGCGATGGAAGGCGAAATGGTCGCGGTCACTTTGGAAGACGGTGACAGCATCCTGAAACGGATCGGCGCACGGCTTTCGAGGAGTCTGCCGTATCTCCGACAGTTCGAGACGATCGGCGGGCTCGGAGCCTCCGTTGTGCTCGCCACAGAACGGGTAGAAGGGGCACCAGACCTACCTGTGATGATCAATGCTCGCCTTGTATTAGGTGTGGTTTACGCCTCATAGGTTGCCGCAAGCCAAGGGGCCGGCCGGGTTCTTTTGGATGTTTATTCGAAATGCCGGGCAGATGCCTGCTAGCCTTGATCATTCATGGGCAGATGATCCAGCCGCACGAACGTCGGGTGTCGCCGAAACCCGTCGTTAGCGTTCGTCCTCGTGAACGTCGTCTGTGGACGCCCCGAAGGAAGCAAGCGGAAATTGTGGGCTGGCTCGTAGTCAGGTGCTCTCGTCTGTCCGGCCTCTGGATGCTGCCTTTGGCTGCGGGCCAGTATGGGAGTTCGCGGATCGGATCCACATCGGCTTAGCGCGCTTGGCTGGCGCTTCGACATTCTCTGGTTTTCCGATCCCGTCTAGCCGACTGTTTTGCCATACCCTCCTTCGACCGCCTACGTCTCCGACGACCTCTGGCCCTTTGTCGCAGCGTTACGCGGCGACAGCGACCGGAGCCTTGTAATCTTCTTTCCTGGTCATGAGCGCCCAGGCGATACGTGCCATCTTATTGGCGAGTGCTACCGACACCAGCATGCGAGGCTTGCGCGCCAGCATGCCTTCGAGCCACGAGCCTGCCGGCGCGCCACGCATGGTGGCTTGCCGCACCACCGCGCTGCCCCCTATGATGAGCAACCGCCTTATCGTTCGCTCGCCCATTTTCGAGATGCGGCCCAGCTTCTGTTTACCTCCAGTCGAGTGTTGGAGTGGTGCAAGGCCCAGCCACGCTGCAAAGTCACGTCCCTTGCTGAACGTCGCGGCGTGAGGTGCAAGCGCTACGATTGCAGTAGCAGCGATCGGACCAATGCCAGGTATCGTCATGAGCCGGCGCGCAACCTCATTCTCACGGGCGCGTCGGGCGATCTCCTCGTCCAAGGCGGCAATCCGGTGACCAAGTTCGGCAAGCATATCGGTCATGATGCGGAGCATGGCTCGAGCCGCCTCGGGCAGGGAAGAGGCCATCTCATCTTCATCCAGCAAGTCCGCCAGCATCGCTACGTGCGCCAAGCCGCGCGGCGCAACCCAGCCATATTCGGCAAGATGGCCACGCAAAGCATTGATGAGCTGCGTGCGTTGACGAACCAGAAGATCGCGGGTCCGGAAGACCATGCCGGCAGCCTGTTGCTCTTCCGTCTTGATCGCGGCGAAGCGCATGCCCGGCCGCTGCGCCGCTTCGCAAATCGCCTCTGCATCGACCGCATCATTCTTATGTCGCTTCACGAACGGTTTGACGTAGATCGGTGGGATCAGCCGAACATCATGCCCAAGCTGGGTCAACTGGCGCGCCCAATGATGGGCCCCACCGCATGCTTCCATCGCCACCAGGCATGATGGCTGCGCTGCAAAGAAATCAAGCAACTTGCTGCGGCTCAGCTTGCGACTGAACACCATGCCACCGCGCTCATCGGCGCCGTGCGCGTGAAAAGCATTCTTGGCTATATCCAACCCGATTGTGATAAGCTGTGACACGGACGCCTCCTGCAAGTGGTGCTTCAACACCTCCACTATGGCACATCGATGCCGCCGGGGGGCGTCCACCCCATCAGCTTAGCCTGTCTTATTCACCGCGGCGGGTGAGAGGGTTGGCGGGAGTGGCGTAAGCGATTGCTTTGCAGTAGGAAAATGGGTGTCTAGACCAGTCCTTCAGCGAGGCAATTTATGCCACGGACCACACCCGCCGGGAGCGATGATAGCGCACCGGGATTTTCGTTTCCAGCGGTTGGCGGCAAGAAGGTCACAACCGCGTTCGACGGTGGCCGGCTGACCTCTGACGGCGGCGTTCTGCTGCTGGCGCAGGCCGAGCGCGCGATGGGGATCTGCCGGCAGCTTGCTGCGTGCATCGCCGATCCGCGTGACCCGACGCGGGTGATCCATCGCCTCGATGACATTCTGCGTGCCCGTGTGTTCGCGATCACGTGTGGCTATGAGGACGCCGATGATCTCGATGCCCTGCGCGACGATCCGGGCTTCCGCCTGGCGCTGGGCAAGTTGCCGGGATCGGGCGCGGGGCTGGCCAGCCAACCGACGATGAGCCGCTGGGAGAATGCACCGACCACGCGTGAACTGGCCCGGATGATGGTCGCGATGATCGGCGTTTACTGTGCCAGCTATCCGGCCCCACCGGCGGCGGTGACGCTGGATATCGATGACACGTGTGATGTCGTGCACGGCTATCAGCAGCTCTCGTTCTGGAACGGACATCACGGTGAGCGCTGCTTCCTGCCGATCCATGTGTACGATACCGCGAGCGGGCGGCCGGTGGCGATGCTGCTGCGCACTGGCAAGACGCCGTCGGGTGCCGAAGGTGCCGGCCACATCCGGCGCCTGGTGCGTCATATCCGCCAGCACTGGCCCGATACCCACATCACCATCCGCGGCGATGGGCACTACGCCCGTCCCGAGATCATGGCGTTCTGCGAGGCGGCCGGGGTCGATTACGTGTTCGGCTTGCCGACCAACGCCGCGCTGCGGGCCGATCCGGCCATCGTTGCCGTCGCCGATGCCTGCGCGGTCAAGCGGGCCCAGGCCCAACATCCGGTCCTGCGCAACTATGTCGAGACCCGCTACGGCGCCAAAAGCTGGAAGAGCCAACGCCGCGTCGTCGCCCGGATTGAGGCCAGCACGCTGGGCATGGACATCCGCTATGTCGTCACCTCGCTGACAGAAGGCTCGCCCGAGCACATTTACGACACGCTCTATTGCGCGCGCGGCCAAGCCGAAAACCTGATCAAGCGCCACAAGACCCAGTTGGCCAGCGATCGCACCTCGTGCCGCTCGGCCAATGCCAACCAGATGCGCCTCATCCTGCATACCGCCGCCTACTGGCTGATGTGGCGCGTCCAGCAGGCCATCCCCAAGGCCACCTCTCTGGCCACTGCCGAGTTCGCAACGCTGCGCCTGCGGCTGCTCAAGGTCGCCGCCCGCGTCATCGAGACCGCCTCGCGCATCCGTGTCGCCTTCGCGTCAGCATGCCCCGACGCCGGCGTGTTCAAAGCCATCGCCACCAGTCTCCGGCCAGCGCCGACATAGCCAGCGCGGCTGTGCCGCACAAAGCCCGAGCCATCGCCCATCAACCTCGAAAAGCCATCGGTTTTGCTGCGGCGAAAAACGCCGCCGAAACCGCGCGCCCGGATCACGCGGCCACCGACACATCAAACCCGGCACGCCCCAGTGCAGCGGGCTCATGAATAAGCCGGGTTAGTCCCAGCCAAAGTCTTTTAGCGATTGCCACAGCGCGCTGAACGAACGGCAAGAATCGATGACATCAAGATTGAGCGCGAACGACCGGAATTGGGTCGGATTCTGCGGCGGGCGATGGCACTGAAACCGGCAAGGGTCGTCCAAAAGGCGCCGTGGCGGTTACGACGCCGTCTCAATCATCGTATTGGGGATGTGATTTGGCATACTCAGGCGACAACTCAGCCATCCAATAGCGGCGCACCGCAGCTTGGTGGTTACGGAATGCCACAAGCATTGCCGGATTTGACTGTGAAAAGGGTTTGCCACTTGCCCCTGAAATAGAATAGCGGGACCATTTATCAAGCGCTGTCTGGCAACGGGCTAGAACCGAATCTGCTTTTGCAATTGAGACGCCGCGTCCTTCCGGTACTTGTTCTCGAATGCAAGTAATCGCGCGGCTGATCGGGGTGTCGGGTGATCTGGTGCATGCTGGCAGCACTGCTAAGATCCCAAGCCAGGGAAGGCGTCTTGTAACTCTCATGGGGTTCCCGTAAGTTAGCGCTGAACCGGCCGCAATTCACCAGCACAGGCTACACATGGGGCCAGCGACATCAATAAACAAATGACCGCTTCCGGCGTACCAACTCAGGCGCCTGAACGGCGGCTTTTGGGGCGACAATCACCGGCGCGAGCACCCGCGCGCCGGCGGCGACCATCCCCCTCCTTGCGTCATAATCAGCCTATCCGGTCACGACGCGACAATCGCTTGAGCTTGACGCGGGCGCGCTGGCGGCGGGGTTGTCACTCGGGCGCAAAAACGGACTTTCGACATGGTGCGATTACGGAGTAAAAAAAGAACTACTTGCGCTGCTGTATACGCAGGAACGCTAGCAAAATTCCCCAAAACAAACCACTCAAAAACGTAAGTATACAAATGTATCGGAGAATTGCCGATGGGCTGACGTAATCAATACCCATCCCGGCCGATGCAGCGATGAGTAGAAGTGCTCTAGGGAATAGATCATCCCGCCAGTGAAGGCGATTGGGTTCGCGCGACGCAGTATCACGATCAAACAGCATCATGAATCGGGACCAAATTGCCCAATCGGCAGCGATCCCCACAAAAGTTGCAAATATCACGATGGCTATGATTTCGAACATTGGAAGAGCCTAGCTCTGCCGTTCAACCTAGGCAACGTCCGCTGTCCCAAATTTTCTGATCACCAGTGTGCGTATGTCATGCCGGTGGAATCGGTAGTTAGTTGTCGATTTCAACCTGCTGAACCTATGGCTGCTTTCGACGCTGCGGCCACGGATATTGAATGCCACTATTGTCGGCGAGCGCGGCACAATGCCCACATCAGCGGCTCGCGCCCAGTTGCGAACGTTCGCCGCATGCGCCATTCAACGTTGATGCGGACCATTTACATTGATTGCGAGGGGGCGGAATCTGCGGACGAGGTTTGGCAGCGCTATGTGGACGCGGTGAACCCCGAAAATGCAGCCGTGTTTGGGCGCAATCTCGATGCCTTCTGGGACGCTGTCGAACATGGCGGCCCAGGTTGGCCTGGACCGGTAAAGCTTGTCTTCTTGCATTCGCAACGACTAGCCGCGCTTCGTACTCGGAACGGTCTATCCCTCTTTGCTGGGCTCCGTCAGATCGCAGATGAAGCGACGCAAACGTCTATCGAACTGGCGTAGATTCATCGTCGGCTAACCACCCAACCCAGGCCGTTCCCGGAGCCAGCGACATCGATAAACAAACGACCGCTTCCGGCGTGCGAACTCAGGCGCCTGAACGGCCGCTATCGCGGCGACGTCGGGCGGGACCTGCTCGATTGCTTGTCGCTTGATAATAGGCCAAATCTACGAACTCCAATTCGGAGTGTTGCATGTTCGGGGACTTATCGTCGGTCATCCTTGGGTTGAAGCGCAGGTTCAGTGGGCCCGAGCTCGACGCTGGCAACTATCGGGTTTTCACTACGGCATTCGATGAGGTGCTGGGTAAGGACGATCTATCTGCTCTGAACAAAGCTATGTCGTCTGACCAGAAACGCAGCTTCCAAGAGGCCAATCAGCGGTTTGATACGCTGTTCATGGCCGAGCGGGTCGAGATCGGGGCCGCTGGCGCTGCACTTGTTCGCGAGCTCAGACAGGGGTTGACCGAAGAGGACCGCCTAAAGACGGTAGTTTCCTTCTTGATCGACCATTCCGGCTCGATGCGCGGCTTGCGGATGATGGCCGCCGTGTTGGCGGTCGAAGGGGCTGTGGATGCGTTGACCCATGCTGGGGTCACCACGGAGATTCTGGGCTTTACCACCGCAAGCTGGCGGGGAGGTAAGTCGCGTAAGGCTTGGCGCTGGGCAGGAAGGCCGCGCAACCCTGGTCGCCTCTGTGACTTGCGGCATATTGTTTACGGAGAGGCCGGGCGGGGTCACAGTCGGCCATGGCACCTGCGCATGGCTTTGCGTCAGGATCTGCTCCACGAGAACATCGATGGCGAAGCACTTGCTTGGGCTGCAGGCAGGCTTGATGGACAGAAATGGTCTCGCCGGGTCATCTGCCTTGTCTCCGATCGTTGCCCTGTGGATGACTCCACGCTCCATGCGAACGAAGACAGGTCCCTATTGGCCCGGCATCTGGAAGAGACGGAACGGCGCCTCGCCGCTCAGGGCTACACCATCGCAACTCTGGTCATCGGGGATGAGGCTGCCCCGCGATCGGCACTATTTGAACGGGCGGCAGAACCAGAAGCGGCAGGTCTGGGGCTGATCCGTCTCTTGAACAGGACCTTATTAACGACGGGTGGCGCTAACTGAATGCGGCATTCTGCCTTTCCGCCCCCTATTGGCAGCCGATGAATGTAAGGCGGGTTTGAGTTTTGCGATTTGGAGCGCGGAGTGACGCCTTTGAAGGCGGCAATCGCCCGAGCGCCGCGCTAACGCGCCTGCGTCGCCTGTCGCCACACCAGCGCCAAAATCGGCCTATCCGGACACGATAACTTAGCGGACATGCCTACCGATCAACACAGCGCGAGAATATCATGCCAGCGCTTGGCATCGATGCCCCTCCGCTGCTCATCCGCGAGCAGACTGAAGTCTTCTGACAATAGCGACAGCCTCGGCCTCTTGGTTGGGTCGCGGAATTGAATTTTCACAGGGCTGCCAATCGAAGAGGGATACGGCGGCAGGTCATTCGCGAGAATGCCGTCCTTTGGTGGCTCGCTACTACCATCTTCATCATACAGCTCAAGATAGCGCTCAAAGATCGACCAATCGACTTCAGCCCAAGCGCCCCACGCAAATTCCCCTTCGCTTTCGGTGAAGGGGACGCCCAATACGCAGCGGATGAAATAACGCTCTCCCATTTGGCAAAGATCAGAGTTGAAGCGCGCCCTTTCAGCTCGATCATCCTCGGGGATGGCCCAAACCGCATCGGGAAGCTTGTACGCTTGATCAGTGAGAAGACCATCGTGGTGCTGACCACATATCGAGCATTGATATCCACTGGTCACGCCCGATTGGCCCCTCGATTGTCTGGTTCGGAACGAACGCCTTCCATATGTGCGATAGATTTTCAAACAAAAATGGGAGCATCCGCTCCCCCTAACTTTCCCGCCGGCTCGGCCTACGCGCAGAGATTGCACAACCGGTTATTCGCAGCCTCGCTTCTTGAGATAAACGAAGGCGCGGTTTCGCTGTCGGTATCCGGCCTTGGGAACGACGGCTTTCGCGGCGGCTCGCGACCAGATCCGGTCGTTCAACACCGCTCGGCTGATTGTCCGGTTTCCGCATTAGCGGTCGTTAGCGCCTGCAGACCTCTTGAAGGACCCTTTTTCATCAGGGCTTTACGAAGAGAAATGCGAAACGGTCAGTTTGCCCTTTTATCGATGGGTCAAACGCCTTGGCCGAACGCGGATCGGCATCGTTGGCCAGGGCGGCCATTTCCGCGTCGAGGACGAAGCCGGCCGCCTCTACCTCATCGCGAACAGCAGCCGGGTCGATCCGATGCAGCGATTGAGCATCCCGCGTACCGGTCCCGCCTGCAGCGGCGTGATCAACGATGACATAGGCGCCGCCGGGCTTGAGCCGTTCGAAGACCGCGCGATTGAACGCCTGTGCCGTTGCGCCCTTTGCCTGGATCAGCTTGGTATGAAGGTCATGATAGAACAGATGCAGCCACAGTATATCTGCGGGCTGCGTGACGTCCGGCATAGCCACAAGGTCTGCCGAAACGGCCTCGACGTTATCCCGACCCCCTTCTTTCGCAAGCGCCTGCATCTTGCCGAACGGATCGCTCTCGAAGTGAGCGACCTCGGCCGGCACAAAGCTGTAAACGCGTCCCTTCGGGCCGACGATGTCAGAGAAGCGGCGAGTCCAGTCGCCCGCACCGGGGAAGACGTCGATCACGGTCGCGCCGGTTTCAACCCGTGAGAAGCGGATCAGTTCTGAAAGCCTGGATTGGTCGTCCATCATCATCTCCCTACGCCTGGTTGGTCTTTCGCGACGCCAGTGCCAACGCCTGCGTGTCGATATATTCCTGGATGCGCGTCACCTTGCCGTCGTGGACAGTGATGTCGAAAACCCATTCATCGTTGAACGACCTGCCCGTGGCCTTGATCTTTCCCGTCGCGATGCCGACGACGAACACCCGGTCTGCGAGCGCGATTATTTCCGGCGGCCTTGGATAGGTCGTCTCTAACTCCTCGGCTGCCATCCTCTGCACGTTCGCAATGCCCGCGTGACCGCGATGCGTGCCCGCCAGCGGCCAGCCCTCGCCCGGGATGATCCACTCACTATCCTCGGCCACAAGCGCTAGCAGACCGTCCCGGTCGCCATCGCCGATCGCGGCGAAGAAGGCCTTCACCGTCTGGATGCTTGCTTCGCTACCCATGCTGCGTCTCCTGTCTTGCGTTGTGCCCGGTCAGACCTGGGCCATGCCGCCATCGACCGCGAGGTCGATTCCGGTGATGAAAGAGCCCTCGTCGGACGCGAGGAAGCTGACGGCAGCAGCGATTTCCTCCGGCTCACCCCTGCGACCCATCGGAATCTGGGAAGCAAACTGGGCCGCCGCCTGTTCCGCCTGCTCGGTCGTCAGGCCTGTCGTCGTGGCCAACGCCGGCGTATCGATGGGGCCGGGGCTCATCGCATTCACGCGGATATTGCGATCCTTCAGTTCCAGCGTCCAGGCGCGTGCGAAGCTTCGCACCGCCGCCTTGCTCGCGGCATAGGCGCTGAAGGCGGGCAACCCCATGATGTTGGAAACGGACGACGTCAGGATGATCGAGCCCCCGTCCCTGAAGAGCGGAAGGGCCTTCTGGACCGTGAAGAACAGTCCCTTCACATTCACATCGAATGTTTGGTCGAAATGGGCTTCCGACGCTGCCTCGAGCGGCGCGACCGTTCCCGCACCGGCATTCGCGAAGAGAATATCGACATGGCCGTGCTTTTCTTTCACGACGGCATAGAGCCGGTCGAGATCTTCCAGGCTGGAGACGTCGCCTGCGACCGTTGTGACGTTTCCACCCAGGACGGCCGCTGCCTCCGTCAGTTCCTTTTCCCGCCGTCCCGTGATCACGACCTGCGCGCCTTCCTCGATGAAGCGCTTGGCCGTGGCCAACCCGATCCCGCTGCTTCCGCCCGTGATGACGGCAATCTTGCCTTCCAGCTTTTTCATGACAGTTGTTCCTTTGATTTCTGTGGGTCGCATGCGCGAGACACGCGCCAGGTCAGAGTTGCGCCAGGCCGCCGTCGACCGCGACTTCGCTGCCGGTCATGAAGCTGCTGTCATCCGATGCCAGGAAGGCGGCGGCAGCCGCTTGCTCCGACGGATCGCTCATGCGCTGGAAGGCCGTCATCGCGCCGTAGGCCTTGACCCCATCCGCTCCGAGCGCGGCCGTGGCGAGTTCGGTCGCCACCGCTCCGGGCGACAGCACGTTGACCCGGATGCCGGTGCCCTTGAGGTCTTCCGCCCAGGTCCGCGCAAGGTTGCGTACAGCGGCCTTGCTTGCGCTGTAGGCGGTCATCGCCGGAGCGCCGGTGGTGCCTGCGCTCGATCCTGTCAGGATGATCGAGCCGCCCTTGCCCATCAGCGGCAGCGCCTTCTGAACGGTGAAGATCGCACCCTTCACATTGGTATCGAAAGTCTCGTCGATGTGTGCCGCCGTGATCTCGCCGAGCTTTAGCATGCTGCCCGTGCCGGCATTGGCGAAGACGATGTCCAGCGTTCCGCGCTTGGCCTTCACCGTCGCATACAGTCGGTCGAGGTCGGCCTCATTCGATACCGAACCTTTCACTGCGCGGGCGTCAGGCCCAAGTTCGGCCACGGCGTTGTCGAGCGCGTCCTGCCGGCGGCCGAAGAGGAAGACGAAGGCGCCTTCCTCGACGAAGCGCTTTGCAGCCGCGAGCCCGATGCCGCTTGCGCCGCCGGTAATTACCGCGGTCTTTCCATCCAATCTTGTCATATCGTCTATCCTGCGTTTGGCGCTTGAGGCCTCGACCGTTCGTGGTGGTCTCTTGCAAGGCGCAACATGGGCTCGCCAAAGTCAGACAGTGAGTGCGCAAAAGCGCACATCACTGGTGTGAAAACGATCCGGTTATCTTGTATAGGTCCGATATATCGTCGATCTCATTGCCGAGATCGCAATAATGGCGCTTTGAAAAATACGTGGCCTGGCGCAGGAATGCACCATGATCGACTGGGATGACGTCCGCTATTTTCTCGCCGCCGCGCGCAAAGGCTCGGTACGGGCAGCCGCCAAGCATCTCGGGGTCAACCACGCGACCGTGCTGCGGCGCATCGGCAACCTGGAAGATCGCCTCGGCGCGCAGATGTTCGAAAAGCTGCCGTCGGGTTATCGACTGACAGCTGCGGGCGAAGAGGTGCTCGAGCTGGCTGGCGAGATGGAAGCTTCCTCGCACCAGTTGGAGACGCGCGTGCTCGCGCGCGACCAGAGTGCGCGAGGGCTTCTGCGGGTCACGATGCCGCCGTTTCTTGCCAGTCGGCTGCTCATGCCCGATCTCGCCGAATTCGCGCGCCTGCATCCCGGTATCGAGATCGAGATCCTGTCGACCGGGGAGGTGGCGAATCTGACCAACCGGGAGGCCGATGTCGCGATCCGCATGGTCTCCAATCGCGAGAAACTGCCGCTCAATCTTCACGGCCTGAAGGGGCCGAACCTGTCCGCATGCGTCTACATGGCCCGCGACCGCCTGGCCAGCTGGCGCTCGGGCGCGCTCGACCCCATCCGACCGATCGTCGTCGACAGTCATGGCCTTCCGAATTGGGCCGACGCGGGCGAGTTCCGCGCAACAGGGACCCCGTTCCGGACAACGGATCCTGACGCTCAGATCGCTGCGGTAAGGCAAGGGATAGGGATCACCAGACTGCCGTGTTTCGTCGGAGATGCCGATCACCTGTTGGTCAGGGTTCCGGGCGTCGAACCGAGAGAACAGGCAATGCTCTGGCTTCTTACGCAGGGGGAAGCGCGCAAGACGAAGCGCGTGCGGCTCTTCAACGACTTCGTCTCGCATAGGCTCGCCTTGTACGCGCCGCTTTTGGCGGGCCTGTCCGTATCGGATGACTGAAAACGCGTTACGTCAGCAGGTCAGCTTCTTTCGAAAGCCGACTTTAGTCGGCGTTATTGGGGGCGGCTGGAAAGTCCCTGGCCCCGGCATTCCCCTGCACCGCGATAGAGGTGAACGTACGGTTGGTTCCGACGCAGCAGCCAGGGCCTCTGAACTTCAGCAATGAAGGCGGCGGCAATCGTCGGCATTTCGGTGGCGGTTATCGCAATTTTTACATCATAATTGGCCTATCCGGTCACGACACCGTGGCTGACGTTGGTTCATTTAGATAAGTTGCCGGCGATGATCGAACCATGGACCGAACGTTACCCAGCGCAAAAATGACAGGCATGCACGGCTTGGTGGAGCATATTTACAGGAGAAATATTTCATTTCTTTTTCGGAGGTTCGCTAGATTTGCTAGGTTTAAGGGACGGCGTATTCCCTGGTGTGGTTTTATTATCACGGCGGCGCTGATCCGGTTTCCCTGTTGATTTTGCTATCGGCTTTGGCCCTGGTTTAAGTGCCATGGATCCTCTCCCTTTTGAGCTCAAAAAGTTAATGCCGCGCACTTTCTACCTGAATTTTGAGAATCGGCATTATCATCTGATTATGCTCCACGTAGGATCAGTATAAGTCAAGACTGAATTATATTTAAAAGGCATATATTCTGACGAAGGTCATTAGACGCCGCTGGCTGAACTTTGTATTTCTGTGGGCGTCAACGGTAGTGTGAGCGATTGGCTAAGTCTGCGCGATTATTCCGAGCGTTTGCTGGGGGCTTGCATTCGCCTCGGCTTCGGGCGCGTGGCAGTCATGCCGCCCCGCCGACTAGGTGCGGTTCTTATGCTGTCGGCCAGTTCTCGTCATTCAATTACTCGCGACCACGGTAAACGAAAGAGTGCTTGGGATGCCGACGCTCCACCCCCTAAACATCTTGTTTTGCGCTTTATGGCTCGGTTTCACGGATATCTTAGGCGGTAGAAGATGAGCGGAGTGTTATACTTGGTTAGGGAAGTTCGATCCCGAAAGCCGCTGGATTGATTGGCCTGAATCCGTCGCGCTTCGTCCAATCAAAATGCCCACCGAGGCGTTCGACCAACGCAGCTGCCTCGGCTCGCTCCAAGTTCACCGCGCGGAGCGCCTGCGATGTCGTGCGAAGGTAAAGCACGGGCTGCGCCAGGATATGCCCGCTTGCGCGATCGAGAAGATCGGCCAGCATCACGACTTCGACCTCGTCCAGGGGAAGAATGGCGAGGTACTCCAAAGCCGCACGCACTGCGGCCGAACAGATGGCTTCGCGGTGCAATTCGTACCGTCGCCCGACTGGAATGGCCTTGACCGAAGCCTTGCCGGATTTGAGTAGCGATACGCTCTCTGCGGGAATGTCTTCCAGATCCAAGCCTTCGACGACCGCTATTACCCGTGTTCCGATGAACAGGGTATCGAGGCCCTCGATGCTGAACGGCAGGTCATCGAGCGAAGAATGGTCCTCCAGGGCCTCGATCAACGCATCCTGCTCGAGCGCCAGCACACGCTGCGCCCGACGAATGTCTGCATTGCGGTCTTCGACTTCCTGCACGCGGGCAAAATGAGCCTGATCATCACGAACTCGTGCCCGATCGATTGCATCTTCGAGGAGTTGTCGCACCTTCTCCTGGCGCTTCAGCACCTTGGTGAACCAGGATGGGCGATAATTTGCGAGCGCGGTCTTCGCTTCGTTCTCGGCGGTGCTGGCCCTTGCCGGCAGGGCGGACAGGGGCAGGGCGGCCTTTGTGGCCCAATTCTGCCGAGGAACAGAGACGCGGTGCGCTCCGACAAGCGCATCGATCATCTCCTCGTATTCCCGTACCGCCTCGCCTGCTGCCTCCAGCATGGCTTCACGTTCAAGCACCTTCTGGTAGGCTAGTCGTCGGCGCTGAGCCTGCTTTGCATTACGATCCATGGCGCGCATTGTGCGGATAACACCGCGCGTGACTTGTCGGCTTGTAACCAACGTTGCCCCCTCATCCAGAATCTCGTCATTGATCTATACGGCATCATTGCCCACAGGACAGCGCCAATGGGTATCTTGATGGCGTTGCTTGCCTCGCAAGCGTTGATTTCCGGGCCAATGATGGTCGTCGACGGCGATACGCTGCGTGTCGGCTCGGAACGTGTCCGTCTTGTCGGCATCGATGCGCCCGAGCAGACCCAACGCTGTGGACCTGAACGCCGGGTCGCCTGCGGCATAATGGCCTCGCAATGGCTCGAGCAGTTTGTCAAAGGGCGAATCGTCCAATGTCTGCCCACCAAGCGCGATCGTTATGGCCGTCTGCTCGCCAAGTGCAACGTTGGAGGCACTGATCTAGGGGCGGCAATCGTCGAAGCCGGCTGGGCGATCGCTTATCGGCGCTACAGCAACGCCTATGTCCTGCCGGAAAGCAGGGCCCGGCGGGCGCGGCGCGGCCTGTGGGCGTTCGGGTTTCAGGCTCCGGAAACCTACCGCACAATACATCGACGCCCCTGATCAGGGCAGATTCTTCGACTTGAGAGTCGGTGCGCTGGCGCGGGTTTCATCGCCGCTGGTGGCAATTGCCACGCGCTTCAGCGGAACGGCGCCGATTGGCAAGGCACGCTCGATCTGAAGCGCCCCGCCTTGTTCAGACAAGTTCGCCTGCAATCGCGATACGTCGCCGCACCAGATCGTTTCGGCGTCGCGGTCGCGGGCAGCGTCGGGGCCGACGCCGCCGCGCTCGAAAGCGACCGGTTTCATCTGCACGCGGTCGGCGCCGCTCACTTCAACGCCATAGTCGGGACGGGAGCCACTGCGCAGGACAAGGCGCCCTTCCGTCGCCCAGGCTGTCATCATGCCTTCGGACAACTCGTAGCCAAGATCGCCGAGCGCAGACAGCAACGCCTTGCGGCTGGCCGCCACAGCCACGGATTTGCGCTGTTCCTGCAGAGCGACCTCGGCTGCCGCTATCCTTGTCTTGGCTTCGTCGACCGACAACGCATCGATGCTTTCCAGCCAGACATCTGCATCGATCCCCGCTGCGCGCGCCTGCGCGACAGTGGCCTCGAGCGCGGCCAAGGCATCGGCGCGTTCACGGGCCACTGTCAGGCCGCGCCCGGTCTCTACCTCCAGTGCGTCCATCAAAAGATTCCGGCGTCCGCGCGCGGCCGATTGCGCATCGGCGAGCCGTTCGTGCCAGTCTGGCCGGACTGCGGACGGATCGATCTGACGGATCTGCGCTATGCGCAGGGCGACTCTAGCCAACGCCGGATCGGGTTCTTCTTGGGCGGACGTTGCCAACCATTCGGCAAATGATCTCGTGCTTTCGCCAGGTCGAAGCTTTTCGACAAGTTCGCGGTCAAGCGTCTGCCTGGAAGAAGGAGCCAGGGCAAGCAACGCGCGGCTCGTTGCCTCAGCGTCCCCACGCAGCAGTCCCTTCTCCAACTCTGCGTCAATCGGGCTTCCGGTCTTGCGCAGGGCTGACAGAACAGCTGCCGATGCTTCGGCAGCAAGGCGATCACGGGAGCGTGATGCAGCCTGGGCGCTGGCCGCCTGCGCCAACCTGTGCTCCAGGTCGTCGCCCAGGAACTGTTCTTCCAGTGGCGCTTGCTTCTGGAGATCCATGAACCGGTCCGCAGCAAAGAGAGCTGCAAGCTTATCCCGTCGCCCTCGTGTTGCGGCGATCGCAGCTTCGTCCACGCAATCGTTTCGCTGTCCCACCCTGATCCATCGATCCAGGGCGGCGTCAACCCGAGCGAGATGCCCCTGGCAGATGTCGATCAGCTCTTCGCGCGTGACGATCCGAACCACTTTGGGACCGCTCATGACTTTGCTCCCATTGCATTCACAATGGCGCGGCGTAGCCGCTCGCGCTCGATGGCCGGCTCATGATGCCAGCGGTGGGAAGAGACCCGATGGATCACGGGGATCGACCGGCGCAAGACGGCCGGGCGCCACATTTCGCGGGCGCGGGCATTCGCCAGCAGCGGATCGCGCGGGGCATCGCATTCGATGCCGATGCCATAAAGGCCGGTGCGAGGGTCTTCGATCGCGAAATCAAGGCCGAACGCGCCCTCTTCGCTCACTGGTGAGGGCTCCCACCCGAGCGCCCGGATTTCCTCGGCAACCGCCTCTTCGAGGCCGTCTTGCAGCTTTTCATGGGGGGGCGCGCTGCGTTGTTCCGGCGTGAGCCGAGACAGCAAGGCGCGCGCTGCATGGAGCTCACCTTCCGAAATGCAGCGGGCATATTCGAAGTATGCCTGCAGATAGTCGCGTGGCGTGCTTGCCTGGCGGCGGGTGGACAAAAGGTCCGAAATCAGTGGCACTGGTATCGAGGTGACCAGAAGCACCTTTTGCCGGGCGCGGGTAACGGCAACGTTGAGGCGTCGCTCGCCACCAGCCTGGCCCAACACACCGAAGCTGCGGCGGAACGTACCCTGGGCATTGCGGCCAAACGTCGAGGAGAACACGATCACATCCCGCTCGTCGCCTTGCACATTCTCCACGTTCTTAACGAAGAAACCCATGTCTTCGCCACCCTCGACACGATCCCGTTCCCTAGAAATCGCCTGACGGAAGGCGGGATCCTGTTCCGCGAGATCTTCGAGCACTTCCTCGATAAGATCGGCTTGCTTGCGGTTGAACGTGACGACCCCGACCGTTGGGATCGGTCCCGTTGCTTCGAGCCAGATGCGCCGTAGGCTGGCCGCGACCAGTTCTGCCTCAGTCCGATTGGTCTGGTCCTCGTAGATGCCGTCGGCGCGAAGCACCTCGATCGGGCGCACGCGGCGAATCTCGTCGGCCGGATGGCGCGCAGGAACGCTCAGCTTGTTCACGTAGAACGAGGCGTTGGAGAACTGGATCAGTTCACGATAGGCCGAACGGTAATGGATCTGCAGGGTCGTGGGCGGCAGGACCGTCTTCGCCAGTTGAAGGAGATCCGGGCAATCCTTGATTTCGCGCCGGTTCCAGCTTTCCGAGACGCTCTCGCGCTCTTCGTCGTCAAGGTCCTGCTCTGCGTCCTGACCTTCATAGACGTCGGCTTCGTCGCTCTCCACACGACTGGTGAAAAACGCGGTCGGTGGCATTTGCTTCTCGTCGCCTGAAACGATCATGTTACGGCTGCGATAGAGGGTCGGAAGGGCATACTCGATCGGCATCTGGGATGCCTCGTCAAAGATGACCGTATCGAACAGCGCCTTGCGCAAGGGCAACAACCGGCTCGCGACATCGGGATTGACCAGCCACACAGGCCGCAGCTTCATGAGCCCCAGGTCTGCCCCCCTGTCTACGAACTCGCGCAGACGCTTGGCGCGCTGGCCGCGCAGGCGCGTGATGTCTTCCCACTCGCGCAGGGGCCGTAGATGGCTTGCATCGAAACCCTCGACCAGATGCCGGCGGTTGAGCGCGCGCATCTCGCCGTCAGCTTGCGCCAGTGAGCTTGCTTTCGCCTCCAGTTCGTAGGCTTCGAGCAACAACACGGGCCTTTCGGACTCCATGCGGTTTTTCCACGCGAGCCGTGCTTCGCTGGCGATGATCCGCCGGACCACGGGTTCGAGCTCCGCCGCAGCCAGGTTCTCCAGTCTTGGCCGAATGCGCGCAAGCTCGCCGAAAACCGCCAGGGCCCGCTCATCCAGTTGCGTGACACGAGGGCGAAACCGCTGATAGGCAGCCACGCTTGGCAGGGCGCCGCTCATTTCATCGAGGCGCGAGGCGTTTGACGCATCGGCTCCAATTGCCGCTTCGACCTCGCCGACCCAATCTTCGTCCATCCACAGGCGAAGACGGGCGAGCCGCGCCAGCGACTCGCTGCGCGCGGTGTGCCGGGCAAGGCCTTGCTCGATGCCGTCTATCAGATCCTCGACTGCCGAGCGGGTTCTTGCGCGTGTCATTGCGAAGGCTGTGTCGCGCTCCGGATAGGCTTCGAGCCTTGCGACGACCGCTTCTGTCTCAGACAGCGCGCGCAGAAGCTTGCGTGCCTCCTCGAGAAGCTGGGGCACGCGAAGCCCCGCAAGATGGCCGGATGGCTCACCGAGGCCGACGGTCAGCTCGGCGAGACGAACACGGATCCGGCGCAGGCGTACCTCGCGGTGAAGGGCTGCGTTGAATGATTGCTCATCCTCAAGCCCCTGCTCAGCAAGAAACCCGCTCAGGCGCCGGGATGCCAGCCATCGCGACGGTGATAGCCGCTCCAGGAAGCTGGGGTGCTGCATCAGCCTGGTGGAGACCTGCAGCCAGTTGGCCAGTTCTTGTTCCGACAGGCTCTCTGCGACGGTAGCTGCATCCTGCGCCGCATCGTCCGCGGGCAGCTGGAGCAGGTTGCGCTCTACCTCCGTCAACTCTTTGTGCTCATCGGTCGATGCAGGGGGCCTCTCCCCGGCACCGGCAAGCTGGCCGAGCCAGCGTGAAAGTCGCTCCCGCTCGATGTCATCCAGCTTCAGGAGCGCTGCACTATGCTCGTTTGTCCAGCGGCGGTAGGATTCCGGATTGTCGATGACAAGCGCATTGGGGGTACGTCCAATGACTGCAGCGCGTTCGCTTTCGCTAGCTGAAAATGCTAGAAAATCTGAGCCGAAGGCATCGATCGTGCCGGGGTCAGCGGCAAACGGTTTTGTGCGCGCGAGCGCGCTTCCCTCGTAGCGTGCCGGGAGCCATAGGCGAGACAGCGGCGCGCAGGTTTCGGCGAGCGCAGCGAGGCTTCCCGGGTCTTCCCCTGCCAGGACCTGGCGCAGGGATGGAAGTGCCGGTGTGTCGCCTTCGCGGGCGAGCCGAACCAGTTCCCCCAGGATAACGCGGTAGGACACGCCGGTTGCCGGATCCTCGGCGTGCAGGGCTTCGTGATAGCTGTCGAGTTCGTGTTCCAGAACCTCGATGCGACCGGCGATCTGGTTCCGCTGCTGGCGCAGGAACAGAGCACCGCCAGGACGCCGGAACAGTTCCTCGAGTTGCTCCCGAACCGCCCGGATCACCGGTTCGCGATCCTTGTTCACGTCATTGACCATGACGACGCGGTTGCCGAGCCCCGCGGCATCGAGCCGCTTGTGAACCACTTCGAGCGCGGCCTGCTTTTGGCAAACGACCAGCAAGCTGCGGCCGGTGCCGATCGCGTCGGCAACCATGTTGACGATGGTCTGGCTCTTGCCCGTTCCGGGCGGCCCCTCGACCAACAGCCCGCGACCGGTTCGTGCATCGAGAACGGCCGCTTCCTGGGAGGGATCGCTGTCGGCGGTAAAATAGCGATCGACTTCGGCAACCGGTTTGCGCTCGGGCCGCTCTACGCTCTCGCCGATCCGAAATGCGGTTTCGAGGCTTGTCCCAACGGGCGGTAGCGCCTTGAGTTGCCGCAGGTCCTCCATGACCGCTTGGCCGAGAAAGCCAAGGTGGAACAGGGCTGCACTGCAGCGCACGCGATCTTCGCCCGGCCGGATTCTGAGATCCTTCGAGGGTAAGGGGGATAGCGAGCGTTGCTCGACCTGCGCGAAATCGCGGAACGCTTCGGTGACCTCGGCAGCGTTGATGCTGGCGCGGCCTAGTAACTCGTTCGCCTTCTCGCGCCAACGCGCCGCCTGCTCCATCCCCAGCATCGTTTCGAACGCAGGGTTCAGCCTTACTTCTTCCCGATCCCGGTCAAACGACAGCGAGATCCGCCCTCTGGCGCCCACTTCCGGAACCAGCCGGACAGGCCAGAGGAGGATTGGCGCGATACGAGGCCGAGTAGAAGCGCGCGCCTCCTGCATGACCAGGAACGGAAACCCGAGGTACAGGCCGTCGATGCCGGTATCCCGACGATACAGCGTCGCATGCGCGTGCAGGGTGCGCAGCCGGCGCTCGACGCGTGGATCGTCAGTCAGTGGCGCAGGGTCGATCGTGATCGGCTGGTCATTGCGCAGCAGGACATGGTCCAGGAGCTCGGCGGCGGGACGACGCTGGCTGTCCAACTCTGTCAAATCGACACGCGCCGTCGTCTTGCCGATGATCATGCGCGTCAACGGCCCCCGCATGACCGCACCCGTGATACGCCGGGCAAAGAAGTCGAGAAGCGTTGCGACATAGGCCTGGCGAGGCGGTTGCTTCCACTGGTCCAGGGGCACGGAAAGCAGCGCGAGCGTACGCGCGAGAGGGAGCCTGCGTTCGAGGCGAAACTGGTCTGCCCAATCATCGATCCGGTCGATGCCGCAACGCGCGAAGCCTTCGACGCGCGCGTCCATTTCAGCCAAAAGAGCGCCGGGACCCACTGTCAGGCGTTCTCGCGCATCATTGCGGTCGAATTGATCTAGCCCCGCGCGCCTGGCCGCTGTCTCGGCCTCGTCGATGATTGCATCAGCACTGCGGAATTGTGACGCTGCCGCAGCCAGGAGAAGGATCAAGTCTTCTTCTTGCGTTACCTTGCGTTCGATTATGGCGAGCAGGCCAGGATGGTCGGTATCGGGGAGAATCCGGCGCTGTTCTTCCCAGAGCGCCGCAAGCCGGGCTTTCGAAGTGGATAGAGCCAGCACCTGGAGCTTGGTCTCGTCGAGCTCCACCTCGAGATGCCGTGCGCGTTCGCGAACACGGGCCTCGCGACGCTTGAGGCGCACCAACCAGACTTCGTCGTCGCTCCGCTCGAGACGGTCGGGCACCGGTCCCGTGATCAGGGCATAGCCATCTTCGGGGTTGTCGACGAGCCAGCCCGGAGTGATGATCTCACCCCGGACCACCAGCGGCATTGCCGGATTGAGCGTCTTGAGCGCCAGGGCCTGGCGAATGTCAGGCGCGACGCCATCAAGCGCAGCGATTTCGCGGATCTCCAGGCGCAGATCAGGATGGAGCTTGGCTTCTTCCATCCAGGTCGCAAGGTCGCCGCGCAGCAATTGGGACAGTGCTTCGTCCCAATGGATGGGGTCCGCTGCCGCCAGGGCGTACTGCGCGGGGCCAGAGAACCGGCGCCCGCCAAGCGTGATCGAGCGCTGTGCTTCGTCGTCCTCGTAAGGTTTGCGGCGGCCCGCGGCGTCGGGCGCACCGCCGGCAAGCCAGGATTGAACCTGATCCCACCCCCAACGCAAACGGCGGTCAGCGGCAAGCAGGCCACTCAGGAGGAGGTCGACCCTGGGATCGAGGTCTTCGGGGATCGGCGCGCCATTGGTCAGGATGCTGATCAGGAAGGATTGGTCATCCGCGCCCGCGAAGCAGGCGCCTCTCGTCACCTGCTCCAGAATGATCATCCCCAGGCTCCACCAGTCGCTTGCGGCAGCGACCCCGCCTGCGACGGCTTCAGGGGCGGTGTAGCGTGTGATCTCCAGCGGCGAGACGATGTCCAGGTCATAGTCCGATAAGCGGGCCGAGCCGAAGCCGGTTATCACCAGGTCGAGGGGCTCGCGAGTTCGCACCATGATCGCGGCCGGATTGAGATCGCGGTGGCGAAGTCCGCATTCGGCCAGTGCCGCAAGTGCGCCGCCGACCTCGAGCACAATCGTCGAAAGCGTCGCCAGATCGTCGGCAACGAGGCCGACGTCAGCGAAGCTCCCACCGCGCAGGTCCTCGGACACCTCATAGACCCGATCGCCAAAGCGACCAGTTTCAATCACCTCGGGGACGTGATCGCGATCCAGTGTTCGCAGGACCTCGTAGACTTCGGGGTCGGGTTCGCTGCCCTGCGCGTAGAGCACCAGGATCGCGCGGCGGCCATCGGATGCACGCTCCGCCTCATACCGTTCCTGCACCTGGCTCCCGGTTTCGACCCGCCGCAGTAGCGTCCACTCGCCAATGGCAGTTGGCACCGACGGCAATTCCGTCGCCGTATCGCGGTTACCGGATTGGCCCGGTTCGCCGATGCCGGTGGGCGAGGGCGGCGGCGAGCCGTCAGCGACCGTTTCATCTGCGTCGGCTCCGCATTCGGGGCAGATGAGGTCGCCGGGCTCAAGCGTATGGCCGTTGAGACACCGGGCGCCTGCTGGTCGAGCGGGAGCTGGCGCAACTGCCTGTTCGGGACGCCAGCCTTCCGGCCTCATGGGTAGGGAAGATAGATCCCAGTCGCATGGATGTCCGTCCCGCTCACCTTCGCAGAACATCTCGTCGAGCGAACGCTCTGTCTGGCAATTCGGACAAAAGCGGATCATGCGGCGAACCGTCCCTGCATATCGGATGTCACAACCTGGTGGCCGGCCGCCGAGAGGGTGCGGCGAAGCCGCGCCAGGTCGCCACGTGCGGGGATGCCGGCCATCCACGCGCCGCCATCCTCATCGAACATCACATCGAGCGTCCGGTCCCCGTCTGTCGCGTGGCGGTCATAGGGGAGAAATGCGGCGCCAAGGTCCGTGAGAACGTGCAACCGCTGGTTGTCGCTGCCGCGAAGCGCCAGGCTCTGCGGAACTTCGGAACGAAACGGCCCGGTGATGATAGCATCGATGAGCCCGGCATTGGCGTCGAGCCAAGGTCCGATCACGCCCATTTCGAGGCCTGAGAAGACCAGCACTGACTTGTCCGACAACCGCCGCCACGCGTTCAGGATTTCAGCCAGGGCATGGGGTTGCTCGAACGGCTCTCCGCCCGAGACGGTAAGACCATCGGCTTCCCGGGCGAAGCATGCCAGCTGATCGATGATCTTCCCGGTCTCGATGGCGCCTTCGCCGTGGGCCCAGGTATCGACCGAAATGCAGCCTGGACAACGCAGGCTGCAGCCCTGGAACCAGAGTCCGACGCGGCGGCCGGGTCCAAGGGCTGTGACGGGAAAGTGCAGGCGAGACAGAAACATGCGCATTACGCTGCCTCCAGGGTCAGCGTCGTGGTGGCACCGTGCTCGAGCTTCGTGATCCTGACGGGGCCGTGACCGTCCCGTTCGAACAGGGCGCGCGACAGGGGATTGATGAGATGGGCCTCGATCTTGTTGCGAATGCCGCGGCCGCCATTCGACAGGTCGGCAACGCACAGGCCTCGCAATGCCTCAAAAGCTTCCGACGCGATATCCACCTGCTGGCCCGAGGCTTGGGCATCCGCGCAGACGGAGCGGACCATGGACTCAAAGATGCGATTGCCGACCTCTGGCCGGATGAAATCGAACACGATCACGTTTTCGCCGAAGCGATTGAGGATTTCGGGCCGATTCAGGACCAGCTTGAAGTGGTTCTCGATACCTTCACGCACCCGCGCCTGCACTTGCGCAAAGGGCTGGTCCGCAGTGACATTGGCGCGCCGTTCACCGTCTGCTCCGGTGGTGTATATCCCCAGGTTCGACGTGAAGATGATGAGGGCTTCGGAGAAATAGACCCGGTCACCACGGCCCGACGTCAGGACACCATCGTCGAGGATCTGCAGGAATTTGTCGAGAATGCGCGGGTGGGCTTTCTCGATTTCATCGAACAGGACGACGCTGAACGGCTTCTCGCGGACGGCATTGGTGAGCTCCCCGCCGACGTCGTAACCGACGTAGCCGGGAGGCGCACCGATCAGCCGCTGGTCGGCATGTTCGGCGCTGAACTCCGACATGTCGAAGCGGATATAGGCGCTCTCGTCGCCGAAGAGCAGTTCCGTCATCGACTTGGCGAGCTCGGTCTTGCCAACGCCCGTCGGGCCGGCAAGGAACGCGATGCCGCGCGGCCGATTGCCGCGCCGCGCACCCCCGATGCCAGTCGCGGCGCGCTTCACGATGTCCATCATATGGGTGACCGCATGATCCTGGCCAACGACGCGCTTGCGGATCGTAGCGGCTCCCTCGAGAATTCTGCGGCGCTCGATCTTGCGCCAGGCATCTTCGGTTACGCCAACCTTGTAGCGCCGGACCGCTTCGCCGATCGCCGACACGTCGACCCGTTCGGCCCGTCCCAGCTGGACCACAGCGTTGAGGTCCATCAAAAGCATGCCCTCGGTCACATCGACAAGGTTCTCCCGCGCCTTTGCAAGAACCTCTTCCGATGCCTCCCGCCCACCTGGCATCGAACGGACGAGCGATGGGGCCACCGAGCTGCGTGCGGCGCGATCAGGCGTCGCGATGGGGATATGGCGAAGGCGCGGATTGTCGATCAGCAGCCAGTCGGGCAGGTCGCCTTCCTTCTCTGCGATCCATATGACGGTGTTGAAGCGTGGAGCGCGCTCGGGCCCCGTCGGACGCGGCTGCACCGTCTGGGCAAGGACGAGCGCGCGGGTGAACAGGCTTTGCTCGGAAGCGGACAAGGCATCACTACGGACAACCAGGCGGGAAGCAAAGTCCACAATCAGGGCGAGCGGCGGTCCATCGAGCTCTGCCTGCCGCTGGAGTACGGTGTTAAGCAGATCGATACCGCCGGCAGCTTTCCCACCCGAGGGCGTCAGCCCGAGACGCGTTAGCGCGGCATCGGGATCGCGTCCGGTTGCAAGAGCGGTAAGGTCACAGAAGCCGGCAACAGGATCGTAGCGGACAATGTCATCGTAGCCCGCCTGGCCAAGTGCATCGGCGAGCACATCGCCAAGCGATCCGGCATGAGCTCGTTCGCCGTCAGCGCGGATCTGCAGATCCCGCACATTTCCGGTCAGTACAAACTGGCTCTTAAGTGGCAGAAAGCGCACAAGGTCGCGCACCCAGCGGGGGCGCAAATCTGCTTCGGTCACTATTCAATTACCCCCGAACGAGCCACAGAAGCGAGTCCGCAGCATAGCGTAGCGTGTATTTCGATAACAAATGGTCAATCGCCCTGTGTCAACCAAATCACCACTCCCGACCCAATAATTTTCTTGCGTGAAATGATGACGGACATGGTAAAAGTTATGCCCGTGCCTCGTGGAGAAGCGCCTCATTCAAATAAATTGGAAATACCATTGCGGTTGCGGGAGTTGGAGCCGGCAACTGGCTTGGTAGCATTTGAAAGCCTTGCAACTCGCGCTCTGTCCGCTTTTACTGGATTCACCTTCCGATTGGCTTGGTTCGAAGTCTATTTCGGGCAAGCCGGAGCAACAGGTAACGGCACGTTTTCCATTGGGATAGGGGCGAAGCGGTAATCCAGCGGTGAACCGCTTTAGGGACTCGCCGGTGAGGCTTTTGCCTGATCACTGGGCCACCCACTGATCTTGCTCTGGTGGCGGCATTTGTTGCCTTCTTCGGCGCTGACAGCAAGCGTCGTCTTGATGGCGATGGCAATCCACAGATAAAGCCATTCACTGTCCTTAGCAGCGTAGCGAATTGCAGGGTACTGGAAACGGGGGACTGGAAGGGGGGCTGAAATTCCGTTCTTCAGAAATAATATCTAAAAATAAATAGTTTACATGATTATTAGAGTCTTCTCGACCGTACCAGCACCCCTCGCAGGGCTGCTCACAAAATCGCCAAATGGCTGAAAACAGCCATTTCTTGCCTCACCGCAACCCATCGTGTATCCTCCCAGCGCACGCAAAACGGGGGGCAGACGGGGGATTGAAACCCCCCCTTTTCTCCCCGCTGAGGAAAGGATCGGTAAAGCAGCACATCCTCTCGCACGTCGCCGCGCGCAATGCGCCACCCGGCCGCTATGGTGACGGTGCGGGCCTGTGGCTGCACAAGCGTGAACGGGCCAGGGGCAAGTGGGTGCTGCGCTACTTCCTCAAGGGCCGCCGCTGCGAAATGGGACTTGGGCCTTGGCCCGATGTTTCCATGGCCGATGCCAGAGCCGCCGCGGCCCGCGCCACCTTGAGCGCCGGGCAGTGCCCGATCGAAACCTGCTGCCAGCAGAACCGGGTGATCGCGCGCCTGACGGTCGCCCAGGCGATCGCCAGCTGTTTCGAAGCGCGCAAGGCCCAGCTCAAAGGCGCTGGCGCGGCCGGGCGCTGGCTGTCCCCGCTCACCGTCCATGTCATTCCCAAGATCGGAGATCGCGCGATCGAGGACATCGACCAGCACGCCCTGCGCGACTTGCTGGCGCCGATCTGGCATACCAAGCCTGAAGCGGCGGCCAAGGCGTCTGACCTTTACCCACGCTGCCGCGCTCGGGCTCGCCGTCGATCTCCAGGCCTGTCTCAAGGCATGCGCTCTGCTGGGTAAGCAGTGCCACGAGACCGAACACATTCCCGCCCTGCCTTATGCCGAGGCGCCCAAGTTCTATCAGTGGTTGGGCACGCTCGCCACGACAGCCGCACGGGCGTTGCGCTTCCTGATGCTGACCCTTGCCCGCACCAGCGAAGTGCGGCTTGCCACCAGCGATGAAATCGAGGGTGAGGTCTGGAGTCTGTCGGCCAAGCGCACCAAGACCAACGAGAGCCGCCGCATTCCCTTGGTGGCGGAGGCGCAGGCCCTGGCGGCTGGCCCTGACCAGCACGTGGGCCGGCGCCGCCCAGGCAACAGAATGCTAAAATCCGCAACATGCTGTTGAATATCGCTGGTTATCCTGCGCTGTGCGGCAGCCCCTTTTCCAGCTGGCCGTAATTCCAAGATTATCGCCTGCTCTTCGTCCGGCAGTCCAATCCGTCAGCCAAACGCCGCTTGGCATCAACCGACGAATCTTCAATCAACCTTTGCCAACGAAACTGAGGCGGCGACATGGCGCGGCGGGCAGGGTGGGAGATCTGGCGAGTTACCCGGCTATGCGCGGGCGAGCCGCTTCGCTCTGCGCTGACCAATGCGCGGCAAACGCGACAAAAACTTTTGAATGCAGTGGATAGCTGAACAGGTAGCCCTGCATGAGGTCGCCACCGATGTTTTGCAGCTTGATGGCCTGCGAGGCGGTCTCCACCCCTTCCACGATACAGGCCAGCCCAAGCGAATGGCACAAGGTGACGACCGCATCGATGATCGATATGCTGTAGCGGTTGTCAAAATTAAGGGCAAAGCTGCGATCAAGCTTTACCTTGTCAAGCGGCAGGCGGTGGAGATTGCTCAGGCTGGAATAGCCAGTGCCAAAATCGTCCAGCGCAACCTGTATGCCGATCGCGCGAAACCGCTGGAGGGCCGTGATCGCCGCGTCAAGGTTGCGCATCACCGCTGTCTCAGTCACCTCGATACACAGGCGGTGCGGATCGACAGACGATTTGCGGACCATGGCGAGCATCGCATCGACCGTGTCGACGCAATGTAGATCGCAGGCCGATACGTTGATCGAGAGTGTCTTTTCAGGTGGCAGAACCTCCAGCAGCTCTAGCGCGTGACGCATGGCCTTTCGCGTTACCACATGGATCAGAGTGCTGCGTTCGGCTATTTCGATAAAGCGCTGCGGCTCGACCGCGCCGAGGCGCGCGCTCGTCCAGCGCGCCAAGAGTTCGCCGCCCACCACGGCGCCCGATTTCATCGAAACAATCGGCTGCACGTCGAAATGCAATTCGTTTTCGAATTCGCTTGCGTGCAATTCGGCTTCAATAACGTGATCGTCCAGCAGCCGGTGTTCCAGCTCAAGGTTGAATTGAACGGCCCGTCCGGGCTTTTCCCGCTTGGCATGGTAGAGCGCATGGTCCGCACGCTTGGCAAGATCGACCGGTCCGAGCTCGGGGTCGACGAAAGTACCAAGCCCGATCGACACCCCCACGCTGATCTGGCGATCGCAAATGCGCATTGGCGCGGCGACGACCGCGCATATCCGCTCCGCGAGCGCCAGCGCGGCTTTCCCATCCAGCCGCGCGATCATCGCGAACTCGTCCCCGCCCACGCGATAGAGCCTGGCGCTGGCCCCCGCCGTATCGTGAAGCAAGCGGGCTACCTCTACCAGCACGCGGTCTCCTACCAGGTGCCCGAACGTATCGTTGATCGGTTTGAAGCGATCGAGATCGATCAACCCTACGGTCAGGGCATGGAGATTGGCCGGGATCGCCGCGCTTTCCAGATCGGCATGGAAACGCCGCCGGTTGTATAGCCCGGTGAGCTCGTCGCTGTCGGCCAGCAGCCGCGCCTCGCGCTCCTGTCGGCCAGCTTCGATGGCGCTGAGCGACTGGACCGTGAGTTCATGATTGAGACTGTGAATGCGGCGCGCGATAATGGCGGCGACAGCCAGAAACAGAACAATGCACAAGATGATCACCGGTAGCAATTCGCGAACGGCCAAAGACCCGGGAGCAAGGCGCTTCCAGGCAATCGTGCCGATCACCGCGCCCGACCAATCCCGCACCTGCGTCGAGGCTTCGTCCGGTGCGAGGGTGTCATCTGGCGACCAGCGGAGCTGCCGCAACCCAAAGCCTTTGCCCCATTCGTCCAGCAATTTGGCATCGAGCAGGCGTATATCGACAAAGATGCGATACGTGGATCGGTCGAGGGTTGCCGGGCCGTGTTCTCGCACGATCGGCGAAAACGCGATCAACGCCGGGGTCTTGCCGGCCTTGCCGATCAGCACCGTCGCATCGCCGCGCTTCCTGACGGCGGCCTCGTTCGGCGGAACGCGGGCAAGCAAGGCCTGGAGCGTGTCGGGCCCGATCAGATCGGCCAGAGGAGGCTCGTGCCCCGTGGGAAGATGCGCGAACAACGTGTGCCCGCTAGCATCGATCACATATCCCAAGCCGATCGGCGTGCCCCATTGCGACACGATCCAGGGATCGTCCATGGTGCCATAGGCATGGGCATAGGCATCATTCCAGTGGGCATTGATGAATGTTTCGTTGCTGATGCGCGAACGTTCGCGGTCGATGGCCCCGGAAATCGAGATCGCGGCCAGTTGATCGGCATGCTCGTCGGCATTACGGACAAGGACATTGACGATCAGCACCGAGGTCAACACGGAAAGGCATATTAGCACGGTAAGCAACGTCGCATTGGACGTGCTGCCGGCCCGCGATACGCGCAACGCAATGCGGTATATCTTCCCGAGCGCGGCGTAAAAAATTGCCATCGAGAGAAGCTGCTCGAAACATATTAAAGTGGGGTGAATCTTCACCTCGACCGGCGCGGTGTGGATCGGTATTTGCCGCGCGGACGTTAGGGGCTGTCGCTTACCTCGCACAACATGGGATTACGCATCCATTCACGGATCGCGGATGCACGCCAGCCTGTGCAGCGCGGGCCGGTCGAACCGTTGGGGGGGCAAAGTGGCCGAATCCGTGCGCGCGGAGACTTTTACGAACCAGCTTTCATGGTCGGACGCGGTTCGCCGACATCAATTCAGATCGCGCCATCGGAACCAAAGCCCAGATGCAATTAGGGCCGCGCCCTGTCAGATGCGCCGCCTAGCATGGCCAGAGTATCGGCTATATCACGTTCCTGCTCGGCGGGAATGGATAGGCCTGTGGCAACACCGGGCAAAAAGGACCGCCGGTCCCTGGGAGCGGGACCGGCGGTGAGGGAGGGGCTGGTCAGAAGCTGGCGCGCACGCCGATACGATACATCCGCCCGATGACATCGTAGAGCAGCGGGTTCACGTCGATCCCGGTGTTGGTCTGCGGCGATCCGGCAGGATCGTGGTTGAACAGGTTGTCCACTTTGGCATAGGCGGTGATCGCCTTGGTCACGTTGTAGGTGGCGCCCACGTCGAAATAGAACGCACCGGGCATGCGGTTGTTGTCGATCGTAGGGTGGAGCGTCGCCTGTTGCGCGGTCTGCACCGGGCAATTGGTCTGGCATTCGATGTATTCGTTGCTGATCTTGCCCGCGCTGAACCAGCGCTGGGTGAAGGTCAGGCTGAACGTATCGGTATCCCAACTTTCCGTGGCGAGCACTTTCCACTTGGGCGTGGCCCCGGCGTTGACGCCGGCTCCCTGGGTGGGAATAGTGTTGGGCAGGCCGATATCAGTGATGTAGTTGCGCACATTGGTGGCCAGCGCGCGCAAGGTCAGGTTGCCGGGCAGCTCGAGGCTGTCGAGCCGGAACTGGTAGCTGGCCTCGATATCGAAACCGTCGGTGAAGATCGATGCGAGGTTGAACGCCTGCACGTTGACATAGGGCGTGGCGGCATTGAGATCGAAGGCGCTGCACAGTTGCGTCACCCCGCCATAGCAGTAGTTCACTTCCTGCTGCGCGCTGAGCGAAGACACTACGCCTTTCACCTTGATGCGATAGTAATCGACCGAGAGGTTGAGCCCCGGCGCCCAGCCGGGGCGTGACAGTACGATGCCAGCCTCGGTGTTGCGCGCGATTTCCGGCTTGAGCGCCGTGTTGCCGATCGTGTTCTGCTGCACCGTGACGGGCTGGTTGTTGTTGAACGGGTTGGTCAGCCCCGGCACGGTGACCGTGATCGGCGCGGCATAGAGCTCGCTGAGATTGGGCGCCCGCACGTCGCGCGAGGTCACCGCGCGCAGGCGGATGCCGTCCACCGGCGTCTGCCAGGTGCCGCCGATCTTCCAGGTGTAGACCGTGCCCGAGGTGCTGTAATGCGTGGCGCGGCCCGCCAGGTTGAGATTGGCCTTGCCCGCGCCGGCCGTATCGACCAGCGGCAGGTTCGCTTCGAGGAAGCCTTCGTAGACCGAATACTTGCCGCTGCCATCGTGATAGTTGCCCGCATACCAGTTGTTGCCGGCGGTGTTTAGCAGCGGATCGGCCGGATAATCGGCGGTGTTGGGATTGCTGGCGGTGACCCCGTTGCCATAGGGATCGCCTTTCACACGGTAGAATTCGTGGCGCCACTCCCCGCCGAATGCCAGCGAAACCGGGCCGGCCCAGGTGGAAAAGGGCTGGTTGTTGAACGCGATGCTGGCCACGTCCTGGGTCTGGCGGGTATGCTGGTGCGGGCCGTGGGCCGGGGTGATATAGGCCAGCGTCGCCGCGCTGGGGGTGGCGCCGCCGATGATGTTGAGCGGCACGCAGCCGCTGGCGCGGGCGGCCGCATCGGCGCAGGCGATGGTGCCGTCATCCAGGCGCACCGCCTGAATCGCAGCGTTGTAGCGGGCGTTGAGCGCGATGTTGCTGACGGTGATGTCGGTGATGTTTTCGCCATGCTCGACATAGGCGTCATAGTGCAGGTCGCTGCCCAGGAACGGAATCTTGCCCTTGGCCCCGGCGACGAAGCGGTACTGCTGGCGCACCGGATTGACGTTGATGAACTTGGGCAGCACCGCGTTGCTGACGCCATATTTGAAGCTGGTGATGCCGTTGGCCGCGCACAGATCCTGGATCGAGGTGGGCACGAACGGGTTGGAGCACTGCAGGGTGAGTGAATTCGCCTTGGCCGCGCCCGGATTGGGCGTGTTGTTGGAAGTGACGCGCGCCACGTTGACCGTGGCATAGACCTCGTTGTCGGGATCGATATCGAAGCCGATGCGGCCATAGCCATTGGTGCGGGTGATTTCCGATTGCAAGCTGGTGCCATTGCCAACGTTGCCGGAAAGATCGCCGCCCACGCAGAAGCCGTTGTTGCAGCCGGTTACGGTGCCCGCGGCGTTCTTGTCCGGCACGCCATTGGAGCCGTAGACGAAGTTGAACGGCTTGCCGCTCTGGTCGAAGGCAATCCCTTGGAGCGGGCCGGCGGTGATCAGGCCATACTTTGTGTATTGATAGGCTTGGGCATGCTTGCTGTTGCGGTATTGCGGCGTGCCATCGGTGTGCAGCCCGGTGTTGATGAGCGTTTCGGTCTCGTACCAGTCGCGCCCGTTGGGGCCGGGGCCTTCGCCGAAACCATAGGCGGGGATGCCATTCTCATGGCTGTATTCGCCGCTGACCACCACGTGCAGACGGCCATCCATGAAGGATTTCCCGGCTGCGGCTTGGAACGTGTAGTTGTAATCGTCACCATAAGTGGTGATGCCGTTTTGCGCGTTGGCCTTGAACCCTTCGAAGTGGGTGTTGGTGACGAAGTTGACCACGCCGCCCACCGCGTCCGAACCATAGGACGCCGAGGCGCCACCGGTGACTACGTCCACCCGCTCGACCAGCAACTGCGGGAACAGGCTGATATCGGGCACGCCGGTGACATTGGCGCCGACCACGCGCTGCCCGTCGAGCAAGGTGAGCGTGCGGATCGGCCCAAGGCCGCGCAGGCTGAACGAGCTGAGCCCCTGGGTACCGCTGGACGTGCTGTTGGTACCATACGTCGCACCGGTGCTGCCCTGGAGCGAGGGCAACTGGGCGATCGTGGTAAAGATGTTGGGCTGCGCGCTCTTGGCGATCACTGCCGCGCTGAGCACCTGGGTGGGGGTGGGCGCGCTGAAGCCGCTGGAGGTGATGCGCGAGCCGGTGACGACGATCTCCCCGGTGCTGGGCGCGGGCGCTGGTGCCGGGGCCGGGGCAGGGGTTTCGGGCAAAGCGGCCGGCGCGGCCTCTTGCGCCAGCACCGGGCAGGCCCAGGCCAGCGCCAGGAGTGCGCTGCCTTTGGCAAGGGCGGTGCGCAGTGGCCTGCTGGTCGACGGGGCAATGGGCGTGGTGGTCATTGAAATCTCCCCCATGGATAGTCCCTTGGCCGGTGGCACTGCCCCAGCCTGGCTTGGTACCGCTAACAATCTTGTGCGTGGTCCTGGCGTTGGCAGCCAGTTTCCTCGTGGTGAGGGCATAGGGCCGCGCAGCGCCTGGCGCAGCCGCGACCATGGTCCTAATTGGGCGGGCGCCGCCGACGCGGCTAAGGACGCTGTTGACATGGCTGTCATGCAACCCGGGCGGCGCGCGCCGTGCGGAGACGGCAAAGCAGGAAGGACAGGAACGTGTCGGGCAAGATTGGAAGCCGCAGCGTGGCGCCGCTGGCCATCGTGGTGATGGGCGTGAGCGGCAGCGGCAAATCGACACTGGGCGCGGCGCTGGCGGGGCGGCTGGGCTGCCCATTCCTGGAAGGCGATGGATTCCATTCGGCGGCGAACGTCGCCAAGATGCGCGAGGGTATCGCCCTGACCGATGCGGACCGCTGGCCCTGGCTCGATCACCTGGGCGCAGCGATGGGCCAGGCGGTGCGGCAAGGCGGCGTGGTGGTTGCGGCCTGTTCCGCGCTCAAGCGCGCCTATCGCGAGCGGCTGGCTGTCGCGACAGCCGAGCCGATCGCCTTTGCCCTGCTCGATGCGCCCTTGGCGGAGTTGGCCCGGCGCATGGGCAACAGGCCAGGGCACTACATGCCGCCGAGCCTGCTCGATAGCCAGTTGGACACGCTGGAGCGACCCGGCGCGGATGAGCCGGCGCTTACTCTCGATTCCACGCAGGGCCAGGATCGGCTTGCCGACGCGATCCTGGCCTGGATCGCCCAGCGCCTCGCGGCTTAGTTGCTGCGCGCATTGTAGCGTTGCAGCTCGCTTTCGGGTTCAGTTCCCTCAGGGCCGCGCGGCGAAGAGGGCGTGGTGGGTGAGGATATAGAGCGTGCGCCCGTCCTTGCCGCCGAACAGCAATTGCACGGGCCGTTCGGGCACGTCGATCCGGTCGATCGGGCGGCCTGCTGCGTCGTAGACGAAGACTTGGCCATTGGCGATGTAGACGCGTCCGTCTGGCCCTGATGCCACACTTTCCCCGCCGCGATCGGCAAAGGGTTGCAGGTCTGTCACCGCGCCGCCCGCGCCGAGGCGGGCGGAATAGGTCCGGTCTTCTGACTCGTTGCTCAGGAATACCCGCGCGTCGGGCCTGGCGGTAACCAGGCCATAGGCATCGAGCGTATCGGAAAAGCGCCAGCCGAGATGGTCGGCCGGGCCTTGTTGGAACACGCGATAGGCGGGGATGGCAAGGCTGCCGTCGAGCGAGACATATTCCTGCGCCTTTGGCAGCGCCACATCGCGGGCGAACATCTCTGCCAGGGTGGTGAAGCGGTAGGTCGCCGGATCGAGCTGGCTGCGAAACTCACCGTTGACCCAGAGGTTGCCGGGCAGGGCGGTGAGCCGGTCGGGGGCCGGTGTCATGGCGGCAGCGGTGGGCGGGATCACCGTCAGCGCCTGCGCTGATGTGCCGGGTTTGAACGCATAGACCGTGCCGTTGCGGCCGAGCGCGGAGAGCACGATCAGGTTGCCCGCCCGGTCCATCGCCAGGTTGACCGGATCGAGCGGGGAATCGCGTTCGGTGGTCAGCCCTTCGGTCTCGCTCCAGCCGTGAATGCGCTGCTGGAAATGATCGATGAAATAGAGCTTGCCCTGCGCATCGACCACGCCGCCGCTGGCGGAGAAGAAGCCGTCGGCGAGTTTGGTCACCGGCACCTTCGTCGCCGCTGGCACAACGGGATTGGCGGGTACGTCGAGCACGGCAAATTCGCGCTCGCGCACTTCCAGGCCGTGCGTCACGTCGAGCAGCGCGTTTTCGAATGGAAACTTGCTGGCGCGCAGGAACGTGGCGCAGCCGTTTTCATCGCAGGTGGCAAAGCCGCTTTCAGCGTTCACGTGCACGTTGCGCAGGCGAATATCGCCCGAACGCTCGATCCGCACGGCGGCCCGCGCCGGCTGGCGCGAACGGGTGACGCGATAGGCGTGGAGGTTGGCGATCAGGATATTGCGGGATTCGCGGATGTCGAACGAGACCGCGTCCGGGCTCTCGCCGGCTTCCTCCTCGGTCTGTGGCGCCAGGAATTCCCAGTTGGCCACGCGGGTGAGGCCAAATTCGGTGCGGACATGGTGCTCGGCCGAAATCTGGTAGACATGGCCGGGCGTCTGCGTGTCGGACACGATCATGCCGGCCTGGGCATAAGTGTTCGGAGTCCAAATATTGGCGAAGGTGCCGCCACCGCCCGCATTGACCCACAAGCTGGGATATTGGCCGCCCCAGCGCCGGCGCGGGTCCTTGTCGGCGGTGTGGGTGTCGTTGTAGGGATCGAAGCGGGTGCCGTCGGCCGCCAGAGTGCCGTGGCCGCCCTGGAATTTTACGTCTTCCACCAGCGAATTGGTGCCCGATTGCCACAATAGCGCGGTGGCGCGCGGGTTGATGCCGCCGGTGAACAGGCCCAGGCCGGTGACGATGGCGTTCCCCCCGGCTGGCGCCAGGACCAGCGCGCGCGGGGCGCCCACGCCCTGGAACGCGGGCGTGCCATCGGGCAGCACGATCTGGGTGAGATCGGGGTGGAGCCCGATCAGCACGCTATCGGGCCGCAGGGCCAGCGTATCGGTGACGAGGTAGCGGCCGATCGGGAAATAGAGCACGCGATGCGTGGCGATCGCGCGTTGCAGGGCGGCGGTGTCGTCGGTCCGGCCATCGCCGCTGACCCCCAGTGTGCGCACGTTGGACCATTGCGCCGGCGCGGGCAGGGGCGGATCGCCGGGACACCGGGACGGGGCAGGGCGGCGAGCGCGGCCTGGTCCATGCGCGTTTCATACGTGCCGGGCAGGCCCAGGCCGGGCAGGGTGAGACCGTGGCTGAAGCTCTTCACCCGGTATATCGGCGCGGCGCCGGCCACGGTCTTGCCGCTTTCGCGAAAGCGGGCGAAGACCGGGGTGCGGCTGGCCACGGCATTGTCGAAGCCGATCTGGGTATAGGCGTTGCCGGCGTTGGCGATGAGCACACCAGCCTGGCTGACGTTTTCAAAGCGCACGTTCTTGCCCCACAGCCAGTCGCCATAGCCCTCGTCGATGGCGATCCCCACCGGCACATTGCGCAGCGCCACGTTGACCAGGGTGAGGCCTGCCTCGTGCTCGCGAATGGCGGCCTCGCGCTGGCCATCGAACGTGGCGTCGAGCAGCGTGAACGGCCAGGCGGGAGAGGTCTTTTCGCTCAGGATGCCATAGCGGCCGCCGTGGAAATGCACGTCCTGCGCCATGTTGCCCACCTGGTAGGCACCGGCCAGGCCCGAACCGACCTGAAAATCCATGTGCCGCAGATAGGCATGCTGCGCGGCGTGGAAGCGTACGCCCACCGCCGCCGGATTACCCGCGCCGATGGCAATGTCGATATTGGCCATGGCCGAATAGAACGCATCGGAATTGGCATCGGCGATGGCCGGATTGAACGGCACCGCGTCGGGCGGAGGAAACGGCACTTTGCCGTCTCCGGCCGTGGGGCTCCCCTTTGGACCGCGCCCGGTGAAGATCACCATGGTCGCCACGCCCTGCTGGAAGCCCGGTGTGGCATCGCCGAGCACGAGCACGGGCCGGGTCTTGCCGGTGCCGATCAGGCGCAGGCCTGGCCAGAGGAACAGCGAGCGGCTAATGCGATAGCGCCCACTGGGCAGAAAAACCACGCCTTCGCCCCGTGCCCCGGCCTGATCCAGCGCCTGCTGGATCGCGGCACTATCGTCGGCGTTGCCATCGCCCACCGCGCGCACAGTGATCGCCTGGGCATCCCTGGGCGCCTGGTCGAACACCGACGGCCCCTTGGCCTGCGCCAGGGTTGGGGCGAGCGCAATGGCCGCCAGAATGCTTGATCCGATCATCCAGGCCTGCCGTGGCATTGCGTTCTTCTCCTCACCCGATCAGGCCGGGATAGCCGCTGCCGCCCGCCGGGGCAGGCGCGACCATGGTCTTAACTTTTCGGTATTTGCGGCGCTCAGGGCATCAGCCGCTTGCGCCCCTGCCACAGGTGCCAGCGCATCGCGAGCGCGGCGGCATCGCCATCCTGGGCGCGGATGGCGTCGACGACCAGTTCGTGCTCCTCGATCATGGCGTTGATCGCGGCGGGCGGGCGGGAGCGCGAGATATCCACCCCGGCACGCAGAATGCGGTCGATTTCGTCGTGCATGTGATCGAAGCTGGAGACGAAGATCGGGTTGGCCGTCGCTTCGAAAATGGCGCGGTGCAGTTCCATGTCTTCCACGTGAGCCGGGCCGCTCGCTTGCAAGGCGGTGCGTAGTGAGTCCATCGCGCGCTCGATCACCAGCATCTGCTCGGCCGAGCGGCGCTGCGCGGCGAGGCGCGCCGCTTCTGCCTCGAGCACCAGGCGCACTTCATAGCTGCCCATTGTGGCGGCCAGGTTCTGCATCGGCAAGTGGCTACCCAGCCGTTCGGACGGTCGCCGCTTGACGAACGAGCCGGCGCCGCGCCGCGCTTCGGTAAACCCGTCGGAGGCAAGGCGGACCAGCGCCTCGCGCACCACCGTGCGCGACATGCCGAACATTTCTGCCAGGCGCGTTTCGGAGGGCAGGCGATCGCCGATCTGGAGATCGTCGGTGTTGATCAGTTCGACGATCCCGGCATAGGCGCGATCGGCCAGGCGTTCCTCGTGCATGGTCCTCCCTTTTTTCAAACGAGCCATCCGGCGGCCAGTACCAGCACCAGGCCCACCACCGAAATCAGCGTTTCCAGCACCGACCAGGTGCGGAACGTGTCGGGCGTGCTGGTGCCGAGATAGCTGCGCACCAGCCAGAACCCCGGATCGTTGACGTGGGAGAAGAACACCGAGCCTGCGCCAATGGCAAGCACGGTCAATTCCGGCGAGGCTCCGGTGGCGGCGACCACCCCGGGCATGATGCCGGCGGCGGTGATCGTGGCCACCGTGGCTGATCCGGTGGCAAGGCGAATGCACACCGCCACGGCCCAGGCCATGGGCAGCGCGGGAATGCCGCCGTGGGCGGCGAGATGAGCCAGGAAATCGGCCAGCCCGGCCGAGACCAGCACTTGCTTGAGCGCGCCGCCCGCCCCGATCGCCAGGATGATCGCGCCGGCCGGGGCCATCGCTTCCTTCCAGATCGCGCCCTGGATCGCCGGCGCGCTAAATCCCCGGCCGAACAGCAGCGGCAGGGCGACAAGATTGGCGAGAACCAGCGCGAGCACCGGATTGCTGGCCAGGCCGAGCCAGGCGAGATGCGGGGCAATCGCTGGCGGCGCCACGGCGGCAACCTGACCGGCGGCGATCAGCACCACTGGCAGCAGCACGCAAAGCAGCGCGCGGCCCACGCCGGCTGCGGCGACGAGCGGCACGGCGGGCGTCATCACCGGGGCGTCTGGCCGAACCCGGCGCGCGATCCACAGCGCAAACAGGGGACCAGACACGATCGCCGTGGGCACGCCGAGCATCAGGCCATAGAGCATCGTACGCGGCAGGCTGGCATGCAGTGCGTCCACCGCCAGCAGCGGGCCGGGATGGGGCGGCACCAGGGCATGTAGCGTGGAGAGGCCGGCCAGCGCCGGCAGCAGCAGGCGCAACCGCGTGGTGCCGGCATCGGCCGGCCCGGTCATCGCAGCGGCGGCCGCCGCTGCGATCGGCAGAAGCAGCACCACCCCCGTTTCGAAGAACAGCGGCAGTCCGATGAGCAGCGCCACCGCCATGCTCAGCCACGGGGCCGCGTCCGGCTGGCCATGGTTCAGCGCGCTGCGGGCCAGCGCGCCCGCCCCGTCGGACAATTGCAGCATGGCTCCGAGCGAAAGGCCCAGCGCGACAACGAGACCGGTGCCGCCCAGCACATCCCCTGCGCCTTTCTGCACGGCCTTGGCGGTTTCGGCCATGGGCATGCCGACCGCGATGCCCACGGCAAAGGCGCCGCAGAGCAGGGCGAGGAAGGGATGGAACCGCCCGCGCACGATCAGGGCGATGGCTAGGCCAATGCCGAGAAGGGCGGCCAGGACCAGGCGCAGATCCTCGCTCATTGCGCTACCGCCGCCCGTGTCGAGGTACTTTGCCCGCGCGTTCCTTGCCCCGATCCGTGATGGCCCATCCTGCTCTCCTCTCGCGCCACGGCGCTGGCTGCCTGTGATTGTTCTCCGAAAGTTGTATAACAGATATGCGCTAATTTCAGCAATAAATCGTGTATTGACGGAATAACTCCGGCATAATATCAAAAAGCTGTCTAACCGATCTTGGACTTCGCAATGCTGGTCCGAGCATGGCAGACGCGCGGCAGATGCCGCAACGGTAGGCGATAGGGAGAGACAACGGTGAGCGACTTTGCCCCTACCAGTGGCCCGGACCAGCCGGCACAGCGCCTGTCAGAGGCGCCTGCCGTCCGCCTGACCCCCACCCAGTTCAAAGTGATGCAGGGCGTGCGCTCCGGCCAGCTCAACAAACAGATCGCCTATGACCTGGGCATCGCGGAAAAAACCGTGAAGGCCCATATGACCGCCCTGATGCGCAAGCTCAACGTGCGCAACCGCACCCAGGTGGCGATCGCCGCCCAGTCGATTCTGGCCCGGTAAGTTTTCGGCAAATAGATTTTTAGGGGCCGCAGCAGCAAGGGGGCGTTTGCGGGAGAAGGCGAAGTCGTCCACGGCGGATCTCATCGATGCCGATGCCGGCAAGCCGAGACCGGCATGGGCGGCGCTCCGCTGGCTTCCAGCACGCTGCCTGAACAGCGCAAAACAGCATCAGCATCGCATAGCCGGGCCGGGATGCGTCGCCCCGCTGGGATGCGATTCGAATTTTGCAGGCCGGTCATGCCGATACATCGGAATCAGAACTGCTAGGCGGCATGGTCCATATCGCCACCGCCAGATACTGGCTCAAATTTGTCCACGCCGCCTAGCGCTGCATTGAAGTAGTGTCGGACGCGGCCAGGACAGGAACCGCAAGGGCGGGAAGGCATATGGGCTGCGATTTGCGCTGTGCTCAATATCGCCTGTATCTCGATAGTCGAGGAGATCATAAGGTATAGCGTGGGCGACGCCCATTCGCATCCTGTGGCCTGGAATGGCCTTCAATTTTGTTTCAAGATCAGCCGCACTGCTCACGCATTGTGGGGTAGAATGTGGGGGCAGAAAACGGACAAATCAGCCAAATTGCTGAAAAATCGTAAAATTTCTGTAGATCCTGGATGCCCCGCGAGGATTCGAACCTCGATTGACGGAGTCAGAGTCCGTAGTCTTACCTTTAGACGACGGGGCATCGGGAGGCGCCCCTCTAGGCGGGCCATTTCAGAGCGTCAACCCACTTTTTCACCGCCACGAGCCGGCTGCCAGAGCGGCTTCCGGGGCGAACCTTGCCGGGCGGGCGCCATGACGCTACGGTGACGATCAAGTACCCGACCGGCACCGATGCGGGCGGGAAAACATAAGCGAATTTGCATCATGGCGGAATCCACTCCGCCGGCCAGGGGACGAGGGCCGCGATCCGGCGGACGGAAGAGGCAGCGAGGGCCGCGCAAGGCCGCGCCCGTGCCCGATGCCGCCGGTCAGTCGCCCACCGTCACACCGGCCGGCCATAGCGCGGCGCAAGGCGCCGTACCGGCAAAGTCCAAAAGCAAGGCCCGTGGGCGGGGCCGCGCCCGTGTTGCCGCGCGCAAGGGCAACCGCAAGGCGATCGGCAACGGCGCTGCCCCAGTTGCTGCGCAGACCGCACCGGCGCCAATGGGCGTGGACATTGCCGCGCCAGACGCGCTTGCCCCCGATCTCTTGCCCGAGGCGGAAGCGAATGCTGCGGCGTCGCATGTGATGGTGCCCCAGTTGGCGCCGGAATCGGTGTTTGCGCCGCAGCCAGGGTCCGCACTGGGCGGTGCAGGCGCGCGCGCCTGGCACAAGCCGGTGCCGTTTCATCGCCAGGCCTATGCCGCGATCGACCTTGGCACCAACAATTGCCGCCTGTTGATCGCTCGCCCTGCAGGTGGCCATTTCGTGGTGATCGATGCCTTCAGCCGGGTGGTGCGGCTGGGCGAGGGGCTGGCACAATCCGGCCGCCTTTCCGATGCGGCGATGGATCGTGCGCTTGCCGCGCTGCATGTCTGCGCCGAAAAGCTCAAGAAGCGCAATGTGCACCTGGCGCGTTCGGTGGCGACCGAGGCCTGCCGCCGCGCCAGCAACGGCGCCGAATTCATCGAACGGGTTCATCGTGAGACCGGCATCCGGCTCAACATCATCACCGCGCAGGAAGAAGCCCGGCTGGCCGTGCTCGGCTGTCATATCCTGCTCGAACATGGCGATGGCCCGGCGATGATCTTTGACATCGGCGGCGGATCGACCGAAATGGTCCTGGTCGATCCGGCCGATCCGGTGCCGCGCATCCTGGATTGGCAAAGCGTGCCCTGGGGCGTGGTCTCGCTGACCGAGGGCGTGGGGCCGATTGCCGACAACCCTGCCGCGCGCGCCGCCGCCTATGCCGAGATGCGCGCGCGCGTGGCCGAGGGCTTTGCCCCGTTCATCGAACGCATCGCGCCCACTCGTGCCCAGGCCCTCGCCGATGGCGCCATTCGCCTGCTGGGCACCAGCGGCACGGTGACCACGCTGGCCAGCCTGCACCTCGGGCTGCCGCAATATGACCGGCGCGCGGTCGATGGGCTGATCGTGCCCACCCAATCGATGCGCGCCATCAGCCAGAAGCTGGCCCACCTGTCCCCGGCCGAGCGGATCGCCGTGCCCTGCATCGGGCGCGAACGCTCGGACCTGGTGGTGGCCGGCTGCGCGATTCTGGAAACCATCTTCGACATCTGGCCAGCCGACCGGCTGGGTATTGCCGATCGCGGCATCCGCGAAGGCATCCTGCGCTCCCTCATGGCGACCGGCGGCGATGCCGTGCGCAGCCGCGAGGCCTTGCGCCAACTGAATAGCGGAGCAAATCTATGAGCCGTTCCGGAGTCATCCTATGAGCCGTTCCGGCAAGGACCCGCACGAGCGCCTGAAAACCGCCAAGAAGCGCACCGCGTCTTCGGCCCGGTGGCTCTCGCGCCAGATCAACGATCCTTATGTGAAGCAGGCCAAGGCCGACGGCTGGCGCAGCCGCGCCGCGTTCAAGCTGATCGAACTGGACGAGCGCTTTGCCCTGCTCAAGGGGCGGCAGCGCGTGGTCGACCTTGGCATTGCGCCTGGCGGATGGAGCCAGGTGGTGCGCAAGAAGGCGCCGCAGGCCCGTGTCGTGGGGATCGATCTTTTGCCCACCGAACCGATCGAGGGCGTGACCATCTTCGAGATGGACTTCATGGCCGACGAAGCCCCGGCCGCGCTCGAAGGCGCGCTCGACGGACCGCCCGACCTCGTGCTGTCCGACATGGCCGCCAACACCGTGGGCCACAAGCAGACCGACCACTTGCGCACCATGGGGCTGGTGGAAACGGCGGTGGACTTTGCCATCCACACCCTGGCGCCGGGCGGGGCATTCGTCGCCAAGGTCTTTGCCGGGGGTACCGACGGCGATCTGCTGACAATCCTCAAGCGCAACTTTTCCAGCGTGAAGCATGCCAAGCCGCCGGCCAGCCGCAAGGATTCCTCGGAGTGGTACGTGATCGCGCAAGGTTTCAAGGGCCGGGCGGAAGCACCCGAAGACCAAGGTCTTGGCGAAGCAGACGTGCACGGCCGGGGATAATCCCGGCCGGGGCCAAAGAATCCCGTTGCGATGCGCGCCGCTCTCAGCTAACCGCCCCTCTCCCACCCGTGGCCCTTGTTAGGGGCCGCGCGAAGAGAGGCCCGATGGCGGAGTGGTGACGCACCGGACTGCAAATCCGTTTACGCCGGTTCGATTCCGGCTCGGGCCTCCATTTCCAGCGCTCGGCAAAAGTTTGGCGGCCATGCCGGCGCTTCCGATCTCGCCGGTCTGCATTCTAAAGCATTGCTAACGGCATCTTAGGGATGGCAAGGCAAACAGGTGGCGTCGCCTGTTATGGGCTTTGCTGCCAGGAACGCCGTGTCGATGCCTTCGATTCCGCTCATCGCGCCCAATCCGCCGCGTCTCAGCAGCATGGCCCAAGGCCTTGCCGCGATCGAGGCGCGCGCCGTTTTCAGCAATGGCGGCCCTGCGGTGCGGGCATTCGAGGCGGAAGCGACTGCGCAATTGTTTGGCGGGCAGGGCGATTGCCTGGCCGTGGCCAATGCCACGCTGGGCCTGATCCTGGCCATACGTCATGCCGCCGCCAGGCGTATCCGCCCCGGCGCGCTGGCGCTGGTCCCGGCCTTTACCTTTGCCGCCACCGCCCAGGCCGCCCAGTGGGCCGGGCTCACCCCGCTGATCCACGATGTGGATCCACAGACCTGGGCCTCTGATCCGCGCATCGAAGAGCAGTTGCTGGCCGGCCATGGCGAGCGCGTGGCCGCCATCGTGCCCTATGCCGCATTTGGCCGCAGCCTTGATCTCGATCGCTATGCATGGCTGGCGCGCCGCCATGGCGTGGCGGTGGTCATCGACGCGGCCGCCTCGCTCGGCAGTTGCGATGCGGCCGGTCGCAATTTCGGCGCGGGCGCGCCTTTTGCCGTGGTGTATTCGATGCACGCCACCAAGACCTTTGCCACGGCAGAAGGCGGGCTGGTGCATAGCGGCGACAAGGGCTTGGTCGCAGCGTTGCGGCAGATGACCAACTTCGGCTTTGGTAGCGCGCGGGCGGCAGAAATGCCCGGCCTCAATGCCAAGTTGTCGGAAGTGGGCGGGCTACTCGCCTCGGCCAAGCTCGCCGAACTGGGCCAGGTCTGCGACCATCGCGCTGCCCTGGCCGACGCTTATCGCGCCGCACTGCCCCGGTTGGGGCCCAGGTTTGCCGCGCCCGCGCCGATGGAGCAGGGGCGGCAGGCCTTTCAGTTCTGGTCACTGCTGCTGCCGCCCGAACTGGCCGGCCAGCGCGCCGCGCTGATCGCTGCCTTGGCGGCCAAGGGCATAGGTAGCGGGCATTATTTCAGCCCGCACCTGGGCCAGCAGCCGTGGTTCCAGGCCAACGCCTTGATCGAACCCGTGCCGGTGAGCGACGATCTGGGCGCGCGCGTCCTATCCCTGCCGATCACCGATGGCATGAGCCTGGGCGACGTGGACGTGGTAATCGATCATCTGGCTGGCGCCGTTGCAGCGCTTGGCCGACAGGAAGGGAGCAGAGGAGCGAGCGCCATGCCCGCGGGGACCATGCATGAAACGGTGCTGATCGGCGGCGGCCCGGCCGGAACGGCAATGCTCACGGCGGCGAGCAAGCAGAACCGGCTGGCGGAACTGGCCGGCGGCCTTGCCGTGGTGGAACAGGGCGATGCCCTGGGACGCGGCGAATTGGGTCGCTATGCCATCAGATCGGACAGCACGGCCGAAACCTTTCTGAGCGCGGTGAAGGACAACGTTCATCCCGAACTGGCATCCCTGGTCGATCATCCGGCCGGGCTGGGCATGGCACGCCATATCGGCGCCTTGGGCGCACCGCTGGTGGAAGCCGGCGATCTCTTGGCCGTGACCGGTGATCGCTTGCGCGATGTGGCGCTGGCGCATGGCGCGCGGGTCTTGACCGGCCATGCTGCCATCTGCGCGCGGCGCGAAAGCGACGGTCGCTGGCGTACCACCGTTCGCGATGGTGCGGGGCAGGCGCAGGACCTGGTATCACGCCATATCGTCCTGGCGACGGGCGGCCAGCAATGCCCGCAGTCGGTGCAGGATGCCAAGATTGCCGGGGGCACGTTGGGCGCGATTGCCGGTGAGCGGTTGGTGCTGTCCGACGCATTCCTGCGCCTGGGCGGGCCCGAAGCCTTGCGAGAGCGCCTGGCCGACGTGCGCAACCCGCGCATTGCGATCGTTGGCGGATCGACCAGCGCGGTGGCGGCGGCGGTTCTGCTGCTCAAGTCCGATCCCGCGTTGCCGTTGGGTGCGGGTGCGATCACCTTGATGCATCGCCGCCCGCTGCGGCCGTTCTACCCCTCGCGCGAGGCGGCGCTGGCCGAGGGCTTTACCGATTTCAGCGACGCCGATGTCTGCCCGGTCAGCGGCTTTGTCTATCGCCTGGCCGGCTTGCGGCTGGAAGCGCGGGAACTGGTCTTGCGCATGCTGGCCGTGGGCGGGCGTGCCCCCGATCCGCGCCTGGCGCTGTTTCAACTTGGCCAGCATGACGACGCCACGGCCCGGGCCGTGCTTGATGCGGCAGACGTGGTGATCGGCGCCACGGGCTATCGTCCGCGCGCCTTGCCATTGTTCGATGCGGATGGTGCTCCGATCGTGCTCGCGCCCGATGCGCCCGAACCAGGGCCGCTGGTCGACCGTCACTGCCGCGTGCGCGATGCGGCGGGCCAGGTCGTGCCCGGCGTCTACGGCATCGGGCTGGCCGCCGGGTTCGTCCCATGGGGGCCGCTGGGCGGCGAGCCCAGTTTCCGAGGCAATGCCAACGGGCTGTGGCTGTGGCAAAACGATGTGGGCCAAATGATCGTCGATGCAATCCTGCCGGCCGCTGCCCAGGCGCCAGGGGCGCAGCAGGCCGTTGCATGACCGACTCGCCGCTGATCAGCGTGGTG
>NZ_CP137861.1:7500-497500 GCF_050920675.1 Novosphingobium rhizosphaerae | reverse complement strand
GCGTGGGTTTTATGCCCCGGCGATGAATGCCCTGGCCCCCGCGCTGGTGCCGCCCGAAATCTTGCCGCGGGCCATTGCCGTGAGCGCCATTGCCGGGCGTATCGGCGGCATCGTGGGCCCGGTGCTGGGCGGCTTTGCCTATGGCCTTGCGCCCGAGGCAGCCTATGGCCTGACCCTGGCGTTGTTGCTGGCTGCTTTGCTGGCACAACTCGCCATCGGCCCGCATGGCGCCAACCGCCGCGTGGTGGAAGGCAAGCCCCTGGCCCACATCATCGAAGGGCTGCGCTATGTGACGCGCAACCGAATACTGCTGGGCGCCATCAGCCTGGACCTGTTCGCAGTGTTGCTGGGCGGCGCGACGGCGATGCTGCCTGTCTATGCACGCGATATCCTGCATGTCGGCCCGACCGGACTGGGCCTTTTGCGCTCGGCTTCGTCCGTGGGTGCGGTATCGACCGCGCTGTGGTTATCCTGGCGGCCGGTGGACGACCGCGTCGGGCCAAAGATGCTGGCGGCGGTGGCCTTGTTCGGTGTGGCTTCCGCCGTGTTCGGCGTGTCACGCTGGTTGCCGCTATCGCTGGCGATGCTGGCATTGGCCGGCGCGGCCGACATGATTTCGGTCTATGTGCGGCAGACCCTGGTCCAGGTGGTGACGCCAGACGCCATGCGGGGGCGGGTGGGGGCAACGTCGGCCCTGTTCATCACCGCCTCTAACGAACTGGGCGAAATGGAAAGCGGCTTGATGGGCGCGCTGATGGGGCCGGTGGGATCGGTGGTGTTTGGCGGCGTGAGCGCCGTAGCCGTCGCGCTGGCATGGGGACGGCTGTTTCCAGAATTGCGACGCGTGCAGCGCTTCGAGGAAGTGGTCGCGCGCGACTGAACGAGCAAGGCCCCCCTTTCGCGCTGAAAGAGGGGCCTGCTTGTTCTCAACCGTGCTTGGATTCTCGGGTGGACTGCACCATGCCCGGCGCGAGGAAGCCGATGGTGGGGCTCGGCTCCACGGCGCGCTTCTTCAACTCACCTTTCATCCGCGCATATTCCGCTTCCATTTCCTCGGTCACGGTGGCGCGCGAATCTGCCAGCGCATCACCAAAATCTGCGGCGGTGACCGATTGCACGCTGCCCCCGGCGCGACGGATCGCGTTGAGGCCAGCCCTGCGGACCACATCCTCGAGATCGGCGCCGGTAAAGCGTTCCGTCTGCCGGGCCACGTCCGTCAGGTCCACATCGGGCGCGAGCGGCATTTGGCTGGTGTGGATCTTGAGGATATGGGCACGCCCTTCCTGGCTGGGCGTGCCGACATAGACGAGTTCGTCAAAGCGCCCGGGCCGCAACAATGCGGGATCGACGAGGTTGGGACGGTTGGTGGCGCCGATCAGCACCACCGATTGCAGTTCTTCCAATCCGTCCATTTCGGCCAGGATGGTATTGACCACGCGGGCGGTCACCTGCGGCTCGCCCACGCCGGTTCCACGGGCCGGCACCAGGCTGTCGATTTCGTCGATGAAGATCACGCATGGCGCCACCTGGCGTGCGCGGGCGAACAGACGCGCGATCTGCTGCTCGCTTTCGCCATACCATTTGCTGAGCAGGTCGGATGACTTGATCGCGATGAAGTTGGCTTCCGCCTCTTTCGCCACGGCCTTGGCCAAAAGCGTCTTGCCGGTGCCTGGCGGGCCATAGAGCAGGAAGCCCTTGGCCGGCCTAATGCCCAGACGATGAAACGCCTCGGGTGTTTTCAGCGGCAGTTCCACGCCTTCCTTGAGCAATGCCTGCGCGCTATCGAGCCCGCCGACATCGGACCAACTGGTGGTGGGCGCTTGCACCATCACCTCGCGCATGGCCGACGGCTGCACGCGCTTGAGCGCTTCGAGGAAATCGTCGCGCACCACGCGCAGGTTGTCGAGCACTTCGGGCGGGATCGTCTGGCGTTCGAAATCCAGGCGCGGCATGATCCGGCGCACGGCTTCGATTGCGGCCTCGCGCGCCAGGGCAGCGAGGTCTGCACCCACGAAGCCGTGGGTGGTACGGGCCAGTTCGCGCAAATCGACGTCTTCGGCCAGCGGCATGCCGCGGGTGTGGATGCCGAGGATTTCGCGACGCCCCGGTTCATCCGGTACGCCCACGACGATTTCACGGTCGAAGCGGCCCGGGCGGCGCAGTGCCTCGTCCAGCGCGTCGGGGCGGTTGGTCGCCGCGATGACCACCAGGTTGGAGCGGCTGTGCAACCCGTCCATCAAGGTAAGCAACTGGGCGACCAGGCGCTTTTCGGCTTCGCCGGAAACCTGGCTGCGCTTGGGTGCGATCGAATCGATCTCGTCGATGAAAATGATCGAGGGGGCGTTCTGGGTCGCTTCCTCGAACACTTCGCGCAGGCGCTTTTCGCTCTCGCCATAGGCCGAGCCCATGATTTCCGGGCCGTTGATGGTGAAGAAGCTGGCGTCGCTTTCATTCGCCACAGCGCGCGCCAGGCGCGTCTTGCCGGTGCCCGGCGGGCCATGCAGCAACACGCCCTTGGGCGGATCGACGCCAAGGCGGGTGAACAGTTCGGGATAGCGCAGCGGTAGTTCGACCATCTCGCGCAACTGGCGGATGGTATCGCCCATGCCGCCAACGTCGTCATAGTTGACGTCGGCGCGGCTGCTGCGCGGCTCCTCGTACTCGGCGCGCAGCTCCACCTCGGTGGATTCGTCGATGTGCACCACGCCCTTGGGCACGGTGGAAACCACGGTCAGGCGGATCTGCGTCAGCGCGAAGGCCGGCGCATTGAGCATCTGGCGCAACTGGGGCGGCATATCCCCGCGGTTGACCTGCTGCTGTCCTGCGGTGGCGACGAGATCGCCGGTGAGCAGCGGGCGGCCGGCGAAATTGCGCTTCAGCGCGGCGGCCGGCCCTTGCAGGCGCAGATCGCGCTGCGCCGGGGCAAAGACCACGCGCTGGGCCACGCGCGATTCGATGCGGCGCACTTCGACGTGGTCGCCCGAGCCGACATCGGCATTGGCGCGCTGCAGCCCATCGAGCCGGATCAGTTCCAGCCCTTCATCTTCCGGATAGGGCAGCATTGCGCGAGCGGCGGTGCTGCGCTTGCCGATGATTTCGATAACGTCGCCTTCGGTCACGCCCAGGCGGCCCATCACCGCGCGGCTGATGCGCGCGATGCCGTGGCCTGATTCCTCTTGCCTGGCGCCTGCGACCTGAAGGCGGGCGATGCGATTGTCGCCCAATGTTGCTGCCTCTGCCATTGCCCTGTTTCACCCTTGGGGGTTTGCGGATCGGGGCAGACCTGCCCCGCTTGCACACTAGCTAGGATCGCGTGCCACGGTTTTCAAACGCAAGGCGGTGGCTTTGGTTCTTCCGCCGCTGCGACCGCGATAGTGCGAGGCTTTGCCGGGGGTGGCAAGCGACACGCAAAGCCAGGGCAAAAAAAGGGCCCGACCGTTGTCGGCCAGGCCTTGGAAGTTTTGGGAGAGGATGCCTGAAAGGCAGTTTTTGTATGCCTTGCATGCCTAATTTGTGCAAATGCGAAAGACGGAATATGAATTGCGTTTAACGCAACTGCCTATGGAAAGTCAGGCTGGCCGGCGGAATCGCAAAGCAAAGCGATCGGTCTTTCCGCGCAACGCCGGATCGAAAACGATTGCAGTGTGGGGATCATCATTGCGTTGCAAAACAGCGCTTTCGCTGTCCAGCACAAACCCTGCGGCGAGCATATCGGCCTTGACCTGGGCTGGGTCGATCCGATGCAGCGTATCAGCGACGGTCGCGGGTTGGCCTGCGAGGCCGACGTGATCGACGATCACCACCGTGCCGCCCGGGCGCAGCGCGGCAAACCAGTTGGCCAGCGTAGCGGCAACCGGGCGCGCCGGGGTGCTGCCGCCGTGGGCCGCAGGCAGATAGAGATCGTGAAATTCGAGATGGGCGAAAATCGCATCGAGGCTGGCGGGCGCAAGGGCCATGGCCGCAGGTGAGGCGGCGAGCACCAGCACATTGGTGTGGGCCTTGGCCACCACATCAAGCGTACCTGGTTTCAGATAGGCGGGGTTCGCCAAGGCATAGACGCGGCCCTTGGGCCCGACCACATCGGCGATCAATTCGGAATAATAGCCGCCACCGGCACCCCAGTCAGCGACCACCTGGCCAGGCTTGAAACCGGCAAAAGCGAGAATTTCTGCCGGTTTGCGGCTTTCGTCCAAGGCGCGGTTGGCCGCGCTGCGCGCGGGATCGGCCAAGGCGTGGGCAATGGTCGCCGCCGGTGTTGGCGCGGCGTGGGCGGCCGTACCGGCCATGGCCAGGAAAACGGCGGAAAAGGGCAGGAACAGGCGGCGTCGCATCGGCAATCACTCCCAGGTCAGGCGGCAGCCCCTGTGCCCCGCCTGGGATGTGATCATGCCAGAGCCAAGTTTGCGGGCAAGGACTTACCCGATGCGGCGTTCAATGCGCCAGCAGCAACGGCAGGCTGGAATTGTCGAGCATCGCGCGCGATACGCCGCCCAGCAGCAATTCGCGCAGCCGGCTGCGCCCGAACAGGCCCATCACGATCAGGCCGGCGCCCAGTCGGCGTGCAGTCTCGACCAAGGTGGCAGCGATCGGCCCGCTGGCGGGGATGGCGTGGGTTTCGGCATGGATGCCGTGGCGCGAAAGATAGGCCGCGGCATCGATCGCTGGCAGGGCGTCGGGCTTTTCCTCCACCGCCACGAGATGTACCGCACTGGCGCGGACCAACAGCGGCAGGGCAGCGCGCAGGGCATGGGCCGCCTCGATCCCGCCGTCCCAAGCAATCATTACCGGCCCGGTAAAGTCGGTCAGCGGGGCGCCCTTGGGCACGGCAAGGACCGGGCTGCGCACGCCCAGCACCAGTTCCTCGACCAGGGGATCAGCGAGGCTGGTGACCACCACATCGGCAAAGCGTGCACCGGCATAAGCGGCGGGAATCGGCGCCTGGGCGGTTTGCGCCACGTCGAACGGCACGTCCTGCCCGGCAAGGCGGGTGTCGACCTTTTGCGCCAGCACGGTGTCTTCCTGGCGGACCTGTTCGATCACTTCGGCCGTCAGCGCGGCGCCGCCGAACGGCTCCCAAACCGCGAGTTCGGCAAAGGGGCTGGCGATTTGCACGCTGACGTGGCCATCGGTGGCGCGGGCCAGGGCAAGGGCGGTTTCGAGGCGGTCATCCAAGGTCTTGGCGCCGTCGATCGGGCAGAGAATGGAGCGCATGGGGATCCTCCTTCTTCCAACAATGATCGCATTGTGGCACCCACGCAGAAGAAAGCCATGACCTGGATCAATGGTTGGCGGAAACGCAAAAAATAGGCGGCTCGACGATGACTTATACCCTTATCACCGCCAACCGGAACTATTCGAGCTGGTCGCTGCGGCCGTGGCTGCTGATGAAGGCGTTGGGCCTGGATTTCGTCGATCGCGTCGAACCCTTTGCCAAGCCGGTCAACTATGACGCGTTCCGCGCCTTTTCGCCCACGGGCCAGGTGCCGGTGCTGATCGATGGCGACACCACGATCTGGGATTCCCTGGGCATCGCGCTCTATCTGGCCGATCGCCATTCCGGCGTCTGGCCGGCCGACGATGCGGCGCGCGCCTTTGCGCAAAGCGCGGTGTGCGAAATGCATGGCGGCTTTTCCGCGCTGCGCAACGATTGCACGATGAACGTGGGCGTGCGCGTTCAGCCGGTGCCGATGCGGGCGGCATTGCTGCGCGACGTTGCGCGCTTGCATGAGCTGTTCGAGCAGGGACTGGACCGGTTTGGCGGACCATGGCTGGCCGGTGGGGCGTTCAGCCTGCTCGACGCGTTCTTTGCGCCCGTGGCCTTTCGCATCCGCACCTATGGTCTCGATGTCGGGCGTGGCCAGGCTTGGGTAGACCATGTGCTGGCCCAACCGGCGATGGTGGAATGGGAGCGCCAGGCCCTGGCGGAAACCTGGCGCGAGGAAAGTCACGAAGCCGAACTGGCTGCAGCGGGCATGATCACGGCCGATTATCGGCAGGGGTGAGATATCCCGCACCACCAGCCGCTTGATTGCGCAGGCCCACGATGAAAGGATGCCGCTCTGGCGGGCAGTGCGCTCCGCTCTGAAGGGGGCAGCAATGCGGCAGGGGGCTTGGCTTTTTGGGGCGGCGTTGGCGTTGACGCTGGCTGGTGGTGTGGCCCAGGGCGCGGGCCAGCCTGCCCCGCCATCGGCGGAGGACCATTCCGGCCTGACGCGTGAGCGATTTAGGCGCAATTGCCTGATGTGCCACAACCGCGCCGCGCCTGAAGGGATCGCGCCCGAGATCATGGCGGGCCTCTATCCCGAACCGGGCAAGGCGCCGCGCGAGATGATGCCGGGCTTGGTATGTTGGCGGCGCTGCACCGCGTGCCGCCTGCCCGACCGGCCGGCGGGGCATTGAGCGCGGTTTAGGCCCTAATCGGCATCTGGCTTGTCGGGTCGTTCTTCCAGCTTGGCCCACAGCCCTTCGGTGCCAGCCTCCGTGGCACGATTCATATATTGCGAGGCCACCAGCCAGCCCTTGAACGGGCGCAGCGAACCCAGGCAGCCGATGGCGAGGATCGGCACCGAAGTAAGCAGGTGCACCCACCATGGCGGGCTGTAAGCGACTTCCAGCCAGACCGCGAAAAAGGTGAGCGGAAAGGCTGTCAGGCACAGGGCAAAGAAGGCCGGGCCATCGTCTGCGCGGGCAAAGCCCAGGTCGAGACCGCAAGCCGGGCAACGGTGCGCCAGCTTGAGCCAGCCGGCAAACATGCTGGCTTTGCCGCAGCGCGGGCAAAGCCCTTTCCACCCGCAATGCGCAATCCATCGGAACTTAGGGTTAGCCAGCAGCGCCATCAACAGGTCCTCTCTCACCCGACGGTAGGGGCCAGGCGATGGCGCTGCAACCTTGCCGTGCGTGATCAGTGCGCGATGACGTTGATCCGCTCTTCCATCGGCACCTGGCGCACCGGCACGGCGCCGATCCAGGCCTGCAGGGCATCAAGATCGGTCATGCCCACCACGGCATCGGGCTTGTCGGCGAGGAAGGTGAACGTGTCGCCACCCTGGGCCAGGAAGTTGTTGACGGTCACGCGGTATTTCGCGTCTGCCGTCACGGGCCTGCCATCGACCAGCAGCCTGGTCACGCGGCTGCCCACCGGGCGGGTTAGATCGGCAGTGAAGCGCACGTTGGCCGATGCAGCCAGGCCCTGGTTCGGTCCCTGCTCGTCCAACCCCTGTTCCAGCACGGCCTTGAGCTGGGCGCCGGTCAGCGTTTCCGTGATCAGCACGTTGCTGAACGGCTGCACGCGATAGATGTCACCAAACGTCACCGTGCCGTCGGCCGCCGGGACCAGGTCGGTGCGGATGCCGAACCGGTTCATCAGCGCCAATTGCGCACCGGCGCCGCGCGTGGCCGCCAGTTGCGAATCGGCGATGAGGTTGCCCAGCGGCCCGCCGATGGGCAGCGCGGGATTGTCGCCGCGCAGTGCCGGCCCCGACAGCCGGCCCACGGGCCTGCTGGAATAGACCTTGGCCGCATCGACATAGCGCTGCACATAGCTGGCCACGTCCGGCCGCGGGGTGAAGATCGGGAAGCGATCGTCGTGCGGGATCAGCCGCGTGGACGATTGATAGGGATCGGATTGCACGATCACGTTGTGCGCCTGGGCAGAAAGCACCTTGTGCGTCGCCGGATCGATCTGCAGCGCGATGTCGGTGACCATTTCGCCATAGAGCCCGGCGCTGGTAAGTAGCAGCGGATGCGCGCTGCCGGCCGCCGGAAACTGGCAGATATAGGACGCATGGGTGTGGCCCGAAATGATCAGGTCCACGCCGGGATCTAGCCGCTTGATGATGTCGAGAATGGCGCCAGACATGCCATCGCAGCCTTGCGGATCGGGAGCGCCCTGCTGCTTGCCGCCTTCGTGGATCAGCACCACGATGGCGTCGGCGCCCTGCGCCTTGAGCGCGGGGACTGCGGCATTGATCGTGGCGGCTTCATCTTCGAACGTCAGCCCGGCAATGCCCCCCGGACTGACCAGCGTGGGCGTGGTCCGCGTGGTCAGCCCGATCACGCCCACGGTTACCTTGTCGGGCCCGGTGCCAAAGGTTTTCAGGCCAGTAGCGGGGAACAGCGTGTGGCCGTCCTTGTCCACCGTGCTGGCCGCCAGATAGCGGAAGCTCGCGCCTGGAAAGGGTTCGAGCTGGCAGGGTTTGTGCGCGGTGAACTGGGCGCAGCCGCCGTTCTGCATGCGCAGCAATTCGTCGCGGCCGCGATCGAATTCGTGGTTGCCCACGGCGTTGAAATCCACCCCGATGCGATTCATCACCCCGATCGAAGGCTCGTCGAGATAGAGCGAGGAGGCCACCTGGCTGGCGCTGATCATGTCGCCGGCCGAAAGCGTGAGGTGATTGGGATAGTGCCCGCGCACCGCATCGACGGCCGAGGCGAGCCAGGCCGCGCCGCCCGCCGGCACTTGGGCCGTTCCGCCATGGCCATCGGGGACCAGCACCGATTGGTGCGGCGGTTCAAGCTGGCCGTGAAAATCGTTGAATGCGGCAATGCCGACAGTGACCAGGTGCGGCGCTGGCGGCGCCGTGGGGGCCTGGGCAAGGTGCGTTGGCTGGGCGGCGCAGGCGGCAAGGGCAAGCAGGGCAGGAAGAATTGCGCCGCGTCTTGCAACACGCGGAAACAATGGAAAAAGCGGCTTCATCGGCAGGGCGGCTTTCGTCAGCGGAAGGTGCCCGCCCATAGCCTGTTGCGGTTACATCGAAAAGGCAGCCGGCAACGATACCGGTTTCATCTGCACCAATTTCCGCGGCGGCCCTGCCAGTGTTCGGCCAGGCCCTCTGCCTCGAGCGTGGCGCCCAGGCTTTGCCCCTGGCGCACCACCACGCGCAAGGCGCGGCCATAGCGATCGACCGGGCGGCCTTGGGTGACGAGCGAGAAATGCCCGGCGTTGAGCAATTGCGTGAGACGCTGGGTGGCCTTGGCCCCGAGTTGGGCTTCCTGCGGGCAGCCGGGATGGCTCACTTCCGGGGCATTGATATCGGCGATGCGAATCTTGGTGCCCTGGTACCAGAACGTGTCACCATCGACCACGCAGGTCACCCGCTTGTCCGCGCCGCATAGGGCAAAGCGCGCCGCTTCATCATCCACGCGGGGCATGGCCGTCTCGGCTGGCATGGCAAACGGCGTGGGGGCAGCAATTGTGGGAGCAGCGGCGCAGAGCAGCAGGGCGGCGGCCGAAGCGGTGACGAGCGGAGGCATGGGGCGTTTCATGGGGGGATCATGAACCCGTGATTGTGCCGTAACGAAGGCCGGATACTACTTATAGTACAGGCGCTTAGTGGCATTGCGGATAAGATTGTGGTGCAGTGCAGCACTGCAAGGATCGTGTTAACACAATCGATCCAAAATGGAAGAATGTTTGGGCCCCGACTCACCACGATCTTTGCCAGCCGGTGGAAAGCGCTGTGGTGGGCTGCGGCTGTGTTGTTCCTGGCCTGGCAATTGACGCCGGCGCCGGACGATGACGATGGTGCTGAGGCTACGGCAAGCGCGCCTGCCAGCAGCAATCCCTGGGCCAAATCGAGCGGCTAATCGCGCCACGGCCGAATGATGGGATAAGCACCGCCTCGATCACGCGAGCAAGGTGACCGCAGCCAAGCGGCTCGGCATGGCAGACATAATTTGCCTGGCACGGCATACAGCGCGGCCATCAGAGAGGGTGCGGTGGGAAGGGTACTCCGCGCGTCCGTTGGCGACGGGCAATGGGGTGCGCTGGGGGACACGCGGAGCATCCTCGTTGTCCCTTGCCGCCGAGAGGGAGGCAATTCGCACCGTATCTTAGGTTAAATACGTAGCGCGAGCAGGCTCAGCGAGGACGGCGCAAAACGATATAGACAGCGCCGGCGCCGCCGTGCCGCGGCTGGGCCGGGCGCACCGCGGCGATGCGATCGGCATAGGGGCTGGCGGCCAGCCAATCGAGCAGCTTGGCGCGAATGGCCCCGCGCCGCTCGCCACGCAGATCGTGATCGCCATGCGGACGCGGCTTGCCGGTAACGAGCAGGATCACCCGCGCGCCGATGGCAAGCGCCTGGGCAAGGCTGGCCAGCAAGCGCCCGTGTGCCAGATCCAGGTTGAGCCCGTGCAGGTCGATCGCCACGTCGGGCGACACCGTGCCACGCGCCAGCTTGCGGTCCCAACTGGCATCGAGCCCTTGCCCACTCGCCTGCAAGGGACGCGCAACCGGCACTGGCGGTGGCGGCGCCGGGCGCGGCGGCGGCACACGACCCTTGACCTTGCGCGCCGGCGTGGCAGGGGTCGGATCGACCGGGGCAGGCATGGCTACGGGCGCGACGGCGCGGGCACGCGGGGCGGGGTGCAAGGGGGTCACGGTGTCGGCAACCTTGCGCCACAGCGCCATTTCCTCGGCGCTCAGACCACGGGGCGTGCGCCTCATAGGCCGAGCCGGGCCAGCGCGCCTTTGGGCAGCAGCACCAGCGCCTGGCCACGCGCGCTCATCCCGCCCGCGGTAAGGCGGGCATCGGCGCCCGCGCCCCAGAAACTGTCGAACCGGTTGGGGCCCTTGATCGCCCCGCCGGTATCTTGCGCCACCCACAGCCCGCTGACGTTGGGGCGATCGACCTGGAGCCATACCGGTGCCCCCAGCGGCACGAAGGCCGGATCCGCCGCCACGGTGGTGCGCGGGCTGACAGGCACGCCCATGGCGCCCACGGCGCTGGGCTGGGGGTTTTCTCGAAAGAACACGTAGCTGCGGTTCTGCCGCATCAGCGCGTCGCCCTCGGCCGGGTGATCGTGGATGTAGCGCAGGATGCCCTGCATCGATCCGGGATACTGGCCGGGCCCGGTGCCGATCAATCCCTGCTGGGCCATGATCGTGCCGATGCCGGTGTAATCCCAGCCGTTGACCGCGCCGTAACCCAGGCGGATCACGCTGCCATCGGGTGCGCGCAACCGGCCAGAGCCCTGGACCTGGAGGAAGAACAGTTCGGCCGGATCGGCCACCCAGGCGATTTCCAGCCCCTTGCCGGCGAGCGCGCCGTCCTCGATCTGCCCACGATCGAAGTAGGGCACGAAATGCCCGGTTTCATCATAGCGGCCCAGCGGCTGGCGGCCATCGGGCAGCGGCGTGGCGTCGCCAGGCCGGGCGCGGACCAGATCGGTGGGTACACCATAGACCGGCACATCGAACCCTGGCTGGTGCGTGCGCACGCCGGCAATCTCCGGCTCGAAATAGCCGGTCACGAAGGTGCTGCCGTCACCGACGCGTGCGGTTTCGAAATAGCCGTCGAAAAAGGTTGTGGCCGATTCGCGGGGCCAAGTGCGTGCGGCCGCACAAGCCAAGGACCAGTCCTGCGGCTGGGTCAGCCCGCTGCCATCGGCGCGGCGAACAAGGCCCGGGCATGACAGAATGAACGCGTTAAGTGCAGCCCCGGCATTGCCCGGCGCCATGCCCAGCGCAGAAGGGGCCGGTCCGCGCGCCAATCCCGCGGTGAGTGCGCTGGCGGTGGCCGCTGGCGGGCGCGTGGTTGGCGGCATGCCGGGCCTGCCGGGCGGCGTGGTGGTAGGCACGCAGGCAGCCAGCAGCGAAAGGGCCAGTGCAAGACCGGCCCTTTGTGCAAGCAGACGAGAAGAGTGGGGGAGACCGGCGCTGGCCACGGGATCATTGGCCAAACCGGTCAGCCCTTGCAGGCTTCAGGCTTCATCGGTTTCGTCGAGAAGCCAGTCTGGATCACGCGAAGTGAGATCGCGCGAGAACGTCCACAAGTCGCGGCTTTCGATCGCATCGTTGAGCGAACCGGCCACGACCTGGCCCTGCGCGTTGCGGGTAACCGTGGCGATGTCCGCCACGAAGCGCACGCTGACGCGGGCAGTGGTGCCCACCAGTTCGGCCGTGATGATGCGCGCTTCTTCGATGCGGATCAGGCGCGCATCGAGCGTTTCGCCCGCTGCCTCGCGCGCATTGAGCGCGTCGGCAAAGCCGGCATAAACATCGGCATCGCACAGCGCCTTGAGTTCTTGGCGATTGCCGCGCCAGAATGCATCGAGCACCATGCCATAGGCGCTTTTGGCGCCGGCCATGAACAGGCCCACGTCGAAGCGGCGATCGGCGGCGATGATCGCGCGGATGCCCGGTTCGGCCGCAGGGTCGAAATCACGGGTTTCCGGTGCGGGGGGCGCCAGGCGATTGGCCGGGGCAGCGATCGTTTCGGGCAGGCGCGGCGCCATCGGGCGGGGCGCACCCTGCGGATCGGGTTGTTCGATGCGGCGGCGGACCGGCTCTTCGTTCTGCTCGGGGCGACGGCCCAGAACCGAATAGAGCCTCAGGCCCAGGAAGGCCGCGATCATGGCCAGGATGACGATCTCAACAATCACACGCACATGTCCCGCAAAGGTAGCTCTGGGTGCCGATCCACGTTTTCGCAGCTCGGCTCGCTGCCGGTTGATCGTGCCTTAAGTAGGTACGAATTACAAATGAACAACGCGTGGACGGCACAATGGCGGATTCCCGCGTCGTGACGTTACCGTTGGTGCAAATTCGTGCCACACCGGGTAATTCCCCCGGCGGCTGCCGGTTCCCGTCCTTTCGGGCAAAGACGCGCAAGGCGGCCGCTGGCGCGGCGCCATCCAGTCGGTTGCCGGGCGTTGCGCACAATGCTAGGCGCCGGGCACGTTTACACGGCGCCGCCGCGCGCCCCACCCGAACGAAAGCATGCGACCATGGCCGACGAAGGCAACATCATCAGCAATCTCTCTCTCGATGGCGTCGAAGGCGTGCCCGCCAATGGCGAAGACACCTCGCCCGCGATCGGCCTGATTTCGCAATATATCAAGGACCTGTCGGTCGAAAATCCCAACGCGCCGGAAAGCTATCAGTGGACCGAGGCGCCCGAAATCCATGTCGATTTCAATATCGCGGCGCGCGCGCTGGCACCCGAAGTCCACGAGATCGAACTGAAGATCAACGTCACGTCCAAGGGCGCGCAGGGCACTGCGTTCATCGTCGAGCTGGCCTATGGCGCGCTGATCGGCATGCGCAACGTGACCGAGGAACAGGCCCATCCGTTCCTGTTTGCCGAAGGCCCGCGCCTTGTCTTCCCGTTTGCCCGCCGCATCGTTGCCGATGCCGTGCGTGACGCCGGTTATCCGCCGCTGCTGCTCGATCCGATCGACTTCAATGGCCTTTACCTGGCCCAGTTGGCACAGGCGCAGCAGACCGCCACGGCCGAACCGGCCGGCCACGCCTGATCGGTTTGGCCTGATTCGCCGATTCGCACCGGTCGCCTGAAGGACACCGCATGAACCTCCTCAAGGCGACCGGGACGATCGGCGGCCTCACTTTGGCCAGCCGCGTGCTGGGCTTGGTGCGCGACAGCCTGTTTGCCCGCTACGTGGGCGCGGGCTTTGCCTCCGACGCATTCCTGATCGCGTTCCGGTTGCCCAACATGTTCCGGGCGCTGTTTGCCGAAGGGGCGTTCTCTTCGGCGTTCATCCCGATGTTCAACAAGAAGGTGGGCGATCCGCAAGGGCAGGGCCTGCCCGATGGCCTGCGCTTTGCCGAAGAGGCACTGGCGGTGCTGCTGCCCGCGTTGATCGTGATGACGGTCGCGCTCGAAGTGCTGGCCTGGCCGGTCACGCTGCTGCTTTCGGGTGGGTTCAACGGCGTTTCGCCCGAACAGTTCGCCTTTGCGGTTTCGCTGTCGCGGCTGACGATCCCCTATCTCATGCTGATCAGCCTGGTTTCGCTGTTTGGCGGGATTCTCAATTCGCTGCACAAGTTCTGGGTCAACGCCGCCGCCCCGATCCTGCTCAACCTGACGCTGATCGCGGCGCTGCTGGGCTTCCATAGCGCCGATCCGCTGGCAACGGCGCGGATCCAGTCGATCGCGGTTTCGGTTTCGGGCGCGCTGCAACTGGGCTGGTTGGCCTGGGCGTGCCGGCAGAATGGGGTAAGCCTCAAGCTGCGGCGCCCGCGTCTCAATCCCGAAGTGAAGAAGCTGATCGGCCTGATCTGGCCTGCCGCCGCCGGGGCCGGCGCGGTGCAGATCAACCTGGTCATTTCCACGGCGCTGGCCGCCAAGCTGCTTGCCCACGGCAGCGTCACCTATATCTACATGGCCGATCGGCTGAACCAGTTGCCGCTGGGCCTGATCGGCATCGGGCTCGGCACCGTGCTGCTGCCCACGATCTCGCGCCAATTGGGCGCGGGGGAAGATGCCGCCGCGCAGGACACGCAGAATCGCGGCATGGAACTGGCGCTCTTGCTGACGCTGCCCGCCACCATGGCGCTGGTGCTGTGCGGGGAACCGATTGCCGCCGCGCTGTTCGGCTATGGCCGCTATACTGCGGCCGACACGCATTTTACCGCGCAGGCCCTGGCGGCGTTTTCCATCGGCCTGCCGAGCTATATCCTGGTCAAAGTGCTCACGCCCGGTTTCTACGCGCGGCATGATACCAAGACGCCGGTGCGCTATGCCACGATCTCGATGGTGGTGAACCTGGTGGGCAACCTGGTGCTGATCGTACCGCTGCAGCACATGGGGCCGCCGCTTGCCACCGCCATCGCTTCGACGGTCAATGTCGCCATGCTCTATCGCACACTGCGCAAGCGCGGGCATTTCACCCCCGATGCCCAATTGAAGCGCCGGGCCCCGCGCCTGGCGCTGGCCGCTCTGGCCATGGGCCTGGTGCTGTGGGCCGGGCAGGGGCTGTTGACGCCCTATGTTCACGGCACCTGGGCGCTGCGCATCGCCGCACTGGCCGCGCTGGTCAGCGTTGGAATCGTGGTCTATGGCCTCGCCACCCTCGTCATGGGGGCGTTCACGCGCGAAGACCTCGCGCTGCTCACCCGCCGCCGCAGGGCGGCACCCGCCAACAAATCGTAAGGCAAGACGTTTCATGCGTATCGTTTCCGGCATTCAGCCCACCGGCAATCTTCACCTTGGCAATTACCTGGGTGCGATCCGCAACTGGGTGGCGATGCAGGACGAGTGGACCGCCAAAGGCGCCACCTGCCTCTATTTCCTGGCAGACCTCCACGCCATCTCGATGCCGCATGAACCCGCCCAGCTTGCCGCCAACACGCGCGAGATGGTGGCGGCGCTGGTGTCCTGCGGGATCGATCCGGATCGTTCGATCCTGTTCAACCAGGCGCAAGTGCCGGCCCATGCGGAACTGCAATGGCTGCTCAACGGCACGGCGCGGATGGGCTGGCTGAACCGCATGACGCAGTGGAAGGACAAGGCCGGCAAGAACCGCGAAGGTGCCTCGGTGGCGCTGTTCACTTATCCCGTGCTCCAGGCGGCCGACGTGTTGCTCTATCAGGCCACACACGTGCCGGTGGGCGAGGACCAGAAGCAGCACCTGGAACTGGCGCGCGACATCGCGCAGAAGTTCAACAACGACTTCGCCAGCGAAGATGCGCCGGTGTTCACCCAGCCCGATCCGATCATCCCGCCCGAAGCGGCGCGCATCATGAGCCTGCGCGATGGCAGCGCCAAGATGAGCAAGTCCGATCCTTCGGACATGAGCCGGATCAACCTGGTGGATGATGCCGATACCATCATGCAGAAAGTGAAGAAGGCCAAGACCGATCCCGAGCCGCTGCCGAGCGAGGCGGCCGGCCTGGAAGGGCGGCCCGAGGCGCGCAACCTCGTGGGCATCTATGCGACGATGGCGGGCACCGATGTGGCGGGCGTGCTGGCGCAGTTCGGCGGGCAGGGCTTTGGCCAGTTCAAGCCGGCACTGGGCGATCTGCTGGTGAGCAAGCTGGCGCCGATGGCCGCGCGCTATCGCGAATTGCGCGAAGACCGCGCGGCGCTGGATGCGATCCTGGCGCGCGGCGCGGAAAAGGCGCGAAGCCTTGCCGTGCCCACGCTGAACGCGGCCTATGCCGCATTGGGCCTGGTGCGTTGAGCGCCGCCTACACGCGATGATGACCGGCAAAAGGGCGCTCCGGCAAGGGGCGCCCTTTTGTGCAAGCGCCTTGGATTGCGGAGCATTTCGGCGCCTCGTGCGTTATCATTCAAGCTCCATTCAGCCCCTCGCAGGCATCATTTCGTCGTGCTAACACACGACCGGCGCCGGGGATTGGGGACACCGGTGCGCATGAGGAGTCGAAATAAATGACCAAGATGCTTCGGGCCGGCCGACTTGCCCTGCTGGCTGCTCCCCTTCTCCTGGCACTCTCGGGCTGTGCGACCAGCTTCGATGCCAAGGTTTCCCGTTTCCAGCGCGAACTGCCGGCTCCGGCCGGGCAGACCTTTGCCGTGGTCGCCGAAGACCCACGTGACAATGGCGGCCTGGAATTCTCGCAATATGCCAGCCTGGTGTCGGCCAAGATGGCCAGCCTGGGCTATGTTCCGGGTGATCCGCAGACCTCTGACCTCGTGGTCAAGTTCAATTACGGCGTCGATCGCGGGCGCGAGCACGTGCGCTCCACCGGCATGGCCGATCCGTTCTGGGGGCCGTGGTATGGCCCCGGCTTCTATGGCCGGCCCTATGGCGGCTTCTGGGGCCGGCGTGGCTGGGGCTATGGCTGGTACGATCCGTTCTGGGGCGCCGGTTATGGCGGCGTGGACGTGGTGACCGTCTACACCAGCGGCATCGACCTGAAGATCGAGCGCCGGGCCGATGGCAAGCGCGTGTTCGAAGGCAAGGCTGAAGCGGCCTCCACCTCCAACCGCCTGCCCTATCTGGTGCCCAACCTGGTCGATGCGATGTTCACCGATTTCCCCGGCCACAACGGGGAAACCGTGCGCATCTCGGTGGCGCCCGAAAAGAAGAAGTAATCCGGCCTGCTTGGCTTGCAAAAAGGCCCTCGCCCTTGTCGGGCGGGGGCTTTTTTCATGGCTTGGCTCAATGCACCGGCGGATCGACTTCGGGTACGGCAGCGATCGGGGCGACCGGTTCGCCGGGCTGGCGCGGGGGCAGCGCGTTTTCGGGCACATCCTCGATCTGCATCGCCGGCGTCGGCACGGCGTCGAGGTTGCGCACGGTGACATTTATATCGCCATTGCCCAGCACGAGATCGTTGAAGCTGGGCGGGGTGGAGCGCGTGCGCAGCGAGAGCGTGCCGGCGCCGATCATCCGCACCGGGCCATGCGGCGTGGGGCGGATAAGGTCGAATGCGTCATGCACATGGCCCGACAGCACGGCCAGGACATTGCGCCGCGCAAGCTCGGCCAGGGCGGCATTGCCGTGGCGGGTCATGGCGTTGCCGCGCGTGCCGGCTTCGACCAGGGGATGGTGGCAGGCCACCAAGGCACGGGTGCCCGGGGGCAGGGCGTCGATCCGGGCGAGGCAATCGGCCAGCGCTTTGCGCCCCACATGGCCCTTGGACCAGTTGAAGCGCCACTGCGCCCGCGCCGTGGTCTTGAGCGGCACGATTGCCACGCCCGGGAGATCGAGCGGCCGCTCCACCAGGTGTTCGATGGCGCGGAAACGCCGATAAGGATCGAAGAACCGTTCGACCGGGTTGAAATAGGGCAAGTCGTGGTTGCCCACTTCCACCGTGACCGGCACGTCCAATCCCTGGATCCAGCGGCATGCGGCAGCAAATTCGCGGTGCCGCGCGCGCATCGTCAGGTCGCCGGTGATGGCCACGGCATCGGGGCGTTCGCGCGCCACGCAATCGACCAGCCATGCCAGGGCACGGGGATCTTCCAGTCCGAAGTGAATGTCGCTGATGTGAAAGATGCGGGTCATGCCGGGCCAATTCCTTGGGGATGCGCGCTGCGCTTTCCCCTCAGGCGCTTGCGCGGTCAAGAGGGCGCCACCGCGCTGGCCAGGAATTCGACCGGCAGGGTTATGCAGCGGAACTCTTCCTGCGTGGCGCCGTCGCGGCGTTCGCCATCGATCATCAGAGCGATCGGCTCGCGGCTGGTGCAGACCACGGCGTCGGCCTGGCCCAGTTCTTCGTGCGGACCCTGGCGGAAATCGCGCTTTACCAGCATGGAAACACCATGGGCCGCCAAGTCTGCCCAATCCTGCGCATCATAGCCATCGAGTGTGAGCGTGCCGTCATCGGCATCCATGCGCACCGCACGATAGCCTTCCGGCTTGCCCAATGGCGGCTCGCTGACGCTGACGGCAGCACCGCCCGCAGTGCTGCGCACCGCTTCGCCCAAGGCGCTGGCAATGCTCGACAAGTCCATGTCGCGCACGCCTTCACGCACGTCGGCCCACGTCGCGCCAGGGCCGGCGAGCACTTCGACCAGCGCGTCGCCGGCCGACGTCTTGACGGCGCTGCGGCGCGTGCGGCGCAATTCGCCACGGCCCAGGCGCGCGGCAATAGCGGGGGCATCGGCATCGCCATGCAGCGCCTTGGCCAGCAGGTTTTGCGTGCCACCCGGCAGCACCAGCACCGCGCCTTCCCACCCGTGCAGCAGCGCAACTTGCGCGTTGACGGTGCCATCGCCGGTGAAGATTGCCAGCGTGGCAACGTTGGCAGCTTCCAGCGCAGCGCGGGTGGGCAGTTCATCGGCCGGCAGGCGCAGCACCCGCGTGGGCGCGTGGCCGCCTTCGGCCAAGGCGGCGGTAAGCGCGGCAACCGCCGCTTCGGAATTGCTGCCGCTGGCCGGATTGACGACGAGCCAAAGGGGAATGGTGGTCATGCGCGAAAGGTCCTCCCCCGGGCCAATGCGCGGGGGTGTTGGCGGTTCCCGCCAGCAGAACCGCAACCAAGCCCCCGATCCGGGATCAGACCCGGCCCGACAGGATGAGCCAGGCGGAAAAACCGTTCATCATGCTGTAGACGCCATAGCCGATCGCCCCCCAGGCCCAGCCTTGTGCGGCGAGCAGCATGCCGGCCACCAGCATCAGGTATTCGATCAGCAGCGAGAAGCGACGGTTCATCGCCTTTAGCATGGGCGGCATCTGCCGCATCAGCGGGTGGTTGCACGCCATCACCGCGCGGTTGAGCGCGAAGTTGACGATGCCCAGCACAAAGATGACTGCCACTGCCATGAGCATGTCATAGTGCGCCTTTCTTGCCGCCGGGCAAAGGGTTTGCTGCGCATTGATGCGCAGCCATCGACGAATCGAGCACGCGGCGCGCGTGGTTCGTCGGGCGGTGGCGATGTCGAAATGTGTCGTCCGCCGATGCGGCATGGCGGTTCGTCGGGGACAGGCGGCGCTGGTCGGCGTGGGGCCGTGCCTGGTCGAGGGGCGCGCGCCGACCCTCGAAGATGCGGTTAAACCAGCGACATACCGCAAGGCCTGAACCGCCAGGCGGCCAGTCCAACGAGACCAAGCCCGAACCCATTTCGATCCGTGCTTTTGTCCCACCACGCAAAAGGAAACGACCGATGTCTGTCTTCAGCCCCGCCTTCCGCCCGCTTGCCCTTTCCCTTGCCGCCGCCGGTGCCCTGGCCGGCAGCAGCATGCCCGCTTTCGCCCAGGCCCCGGCCGACTCGATGATCGACGCGCCGAGCGGCATGACGATGACCGTCACCCGCGTGCCGGTGAAGATTTCCGATCTCAACCTGATGAGCGTGGAAGGCCGCGCGGCGGCCGATCGCCGGGTGCGTGCCGCCGCACGCCAGGCCTGCGCCATTGGCTTGGGCAAGGTGACTCTGGAACAGGCCCAGGACCAGCGCAACTGCTTCAGCGCCGCGCTGCGCCAGGGCAAGGTCCAGGTTGCGCTGGCGCGCGAGCAGGTTCTGGCCAGCCGCTGATATCGTGGCGGGTCCTGCCTGCCGCGAGTGGGGATCCCAGGCGCAGTGCGCAATCTCATCATCGATGAATTTGCGCGAACGAAACCGTTTTGGCCCCATTCATGAAACAAAGCCCAGACAAGAGCTTGCCGCACGCGCAGTCCCCCGTGCGGTTGGCGGGGCAGGGTCGCCGTTTCCACCGGCGATCCTGCCCCGAATACTTTTCAGCGAATCACAAGCCCGTCGACGCGCGAACCTGCTTGATCAGGCGAGCGTTCATGCCGGTTCCTTGGCCGGGGCAGGGGCAGGCGGCGCGATTTCTTCGCGGCGGCGCCAGGCAAGGTCTGCCGGGCCCAGCGGACGCCCATCGTGCGCACGCAGGACGATCGGCGCGATCGGCTGGCCATCGCGCGCATCGCACAGCACCGGGTTGCAGGAAATGCCAGCGCCCCACTTCTCGCCCCATTGGCGCAAGGCTAGCATCGCCGGCAGCAGATCGAATCCCTTGGGAGTCAGCCGGTATTCCACCCGCCGCCGATCGTCGGAACAGGGGATGCGCGCCAGGATGCCGTGATCGACCAGGCGCGACAGCCGGTTGGACAAGATGTTGCGCGCAATGCCCAACTGGGTGAGGAATTCCTCGAAATGGTAGATGCCGTTGAACGCGGCGCGCAGGATCATGAACGACCAGCGCTCACCCATCACCTCCAACGCCACGGGAAGGCTGCACTGGGCAATGTCTGCCAGAGGTTCTTGCAATTTTTCCATCACGAGGCCGTCATAGCGCATTGTGCGCCGCTTTTTAAGCGATGTGCGACAGGAAGTGCCAGTATGGTCTGCGAAGGCTCGAACGGGGGCGCCGCGGCGATGTTGTGGCGTGGCGCCCGCCACCCCATATGGGCGGCAAAGGAGATCCCATCCATGAGCGAAAAACTGAACCTGACCGAGGCGGAATGGCGCGAACGCCTGAGCCCGGAGCAGTATCACATCCTGCGCCAGGCCGGCACCGAGCGGGCGTTTACCGGCAAGTACGACAAGAACAAGGCCAGCGGCGATTACACCTGCGCCGGGTGCGGGCAGCCGCTGTTCACCTCGGCCACCAAGTTCGACAGCGGGTGCGGCTGGCCCAGCTTTACCCACCCGATGGACGAAACCGCGGTGGAGGAAAAGCGCGACACGTCGCACGGAATGATTCGCACCGAAGTGCGTTGTGCCCGCTGCGACGGGCACCTGGGCCACGTGTTTCCCGATGGGCCCGCGCCGACCGGGCTGCGCTATTGCATGAACTCTGCCGCGCTCGACTTCACGCCGGAAGAATGATCGGCTAGGGAGCGAGCCAGGGCGCCCTGGCAGGCATCCATTAACCCTGCGTTACGGATCGCCTGTGCAAGGGCGGCTGATGGCTCGCAAACTTGGCGCAGTGTTGCGCTTTCGAGGAAACCGGTAACCACTGATGGCCAGACGGGACGTGCCCCGCCGCGGACAAGACGGCGAAGACCCCGCGCAGCGCAGCCGCGCGCCTTCCACGATCGGCCGATGGCTGCGCCGCCTTGCGGTGTGGGGCATCGGCATCGTGCTGCTGGTGGCGTTGGGCATCACTGGCGCGGTGCTGGTGACGGCCCGTTCGCTGCCCAGCTACGACAAGCTCAAGTCCAGCCAGGCTGGCCAGATGATCGTGGTGCGAGCCAACGACGGTTCGGAAATCGTTACGCTCGGGCCCAGCTACGGCAAGTGGATTCCCTACAACCGCATTCCCCAGCCGATGAAGGATGCGCTGGTTTCGGTGGAAGACCGCCGCTTCCGCGAACACTGGGGCGTGGACCCGGTGGGCATTGTCCGCTCGGTCATGGTGCGTGCGCAAAGCGGGCGATGGCGCCAGGGCGGATCGACCATCACCCAGCAGTTGGCGCGCAACATCTTCCTCAACAACAGCCGCACGTTCGATCGCAAGATTCGCGAGGCGATCCTGTCGCTGGCTTTGGAAAGCAAGTTTTCCAAGGACCAGATCCTCGAGTTGTACCTCAACAAGGTCTATTTCGGCGGCGGCGCCTATGGCGTGGATTCGGCCGCGCGCAAGTTCTTCGGCCATTCGGGCGAGGAACTCTCGCTGGGCGAGGCAGCGATCATCGCCGGCCTGGTCAAGGCGCCTTCGCACTATTCGCCCACCGCCGATGCGCAAGCCGCAGTGGACCGCGCCAAGGTCGTGCTGGAAACCATGGTCGATGCCGGCGCGTTGACCCCGGCGCAGGCGGCGGCGGTCGATCTCAAGGCCGTGCACCTGGCCGCCGAGCAGGGCCAGAATTCGGCCCGCTATTTCACCGATTGGGTGCTGCCGCAGCTTGACGTGCTGGTGCCCGACAACGACCAGCCGATCGAGGTCTGGACCACGCTCGATCCCGTGGCGCAGCGCGCGGCGACCGATGCGATCACCACGCAGGTACCCAAGGGCGCCCAGGGCGCCCTGGTGAGCGTGGACCGCGATGGCGCCGTGCTGGCCATGGTGGGCGGCACCGATTACGTCACCTCTAACTACAACCGCGCGACCAATGCCGTGCGCCAGCCCGGTTCGGCGTGGAAGCTGTTCGTCTATCTCGCCGCGCTGGAACGCGGCTATCGCCCAGAAGACCGCGTGGTGGACGAGCCCGTTACGATCGATGGGTGGAGCCCGCGCAATTCGGGCGGCAGCTATGCCGGCCAGATCGACGTGCGCACCGCCTTTGCCTATTCCAAGAATACGGTGGCCGCGCAGCTCGGCAACGAAGTGGGCTTTAGCGCAGTAGCCAACATGGCCCGCCGGTTTGGCATCACCACCCCGATCAACACGATGCCCTCGATGGTGCTGGGCACCAGCGACGTGCGCGTGATCGACATGGTGCGTGCTTTCGCCTCGGTAGAAGCCAAGGGCCGCCTGGTGACGCCCTATGGCATCCGCAAGGTGACGACGACGGACGGGGAAGTGCTGTACAGCCACCGCCCCGATGCGCAGCAGCAGCTTGTGCCCGATTACGTCGCGGCCGAGATCACCGACCTGCTGCAAACCGCGGTGAACATCGGCACCGGCCGGGCCGCGCAGATCGGCCGCCCGGTGGCGGGCAAGACCGGCACCACCAGTTCCAACAAGGATGGCTGGTTCCTGGGCTTTTCCAGCGGCGTGACCACGGGCGTGTGGATGGGGCGCGACGATGCGCACCCTGTGCCCGGCCTGCAGGGTGGGACCGCCCCGGCGCGCGCCTTTGCCGCCTATATGCGCGTGGCCACGGCCAAACGCCCGGTGGAGCAGTTCGACAACCAGCTCAAGTTGCCGGAATGGCAGCTTGAGCCCGACGACGAAGCCCTGCTCAACAATCCCAACGACTATTACTATACCGACGAGAACGGCAACACGGTCAACGGCCAGCAGGGCGATGGCCTGGAAGGTGCGCAGGGCAACGGGCCACAGGGCAACGGGCCGCAGGGCCGCACGCCCGATGACGCCATTCCCGTGGACCAGGATGGCCTGGGCACCGGGCCAGCCGCGCCGGCGCGCCAGGCGCCGCGCAATGCCCAGCCTGCCGCAAGCGATGACCTGCTCGATCGAGCGACGGGGCGCACGCGCCAGGCCCCGAGGCCAGCGCAACCGGCGGGCAAGCCACCGGCCAAGACCCCTGCGGACCGTAGGGCGCAGGATTGGCAGGGTTATTGAAACCTGTGATATGATGAAAATGCAGCCGGGGCGCGAACCATTCGCGCCCCGGTTCGTTTCTCGCCCATGACTGGCGGCTTATGCGCTGCCATCGATGGAGCTTGAAACATGAGCCTATTCCAATGGGCCGCCGCAGCGGCGGCAGGTTACGTCATCTATCGCGCCGTTCGCAAAAAGGGCGAAGAAGCAACCAGCCCGGCCGCGTTCGCGCCTGGCGAAACGCCGGGCGAGAACTTTTCCAAGGTGCGTTCGGCCGGCACCCAGGGCATGCGTTCGGATCCGCCCAAGTGGGACAAGCAGGACGACGTGGTGGACGAAAGCTTCCCAGCTAGCGATCCGCCGTCGAACTACTGAAGCAGCTTACCCAGCCCGGTGCCGAGTGGATCGGTGCCGGGCAAGGGCAAATCAGTTGCGCACGCGGATCAATTCGGGCGGCTGACGCGCCGCGACCGAGACGTGGCCCTTGGCCATGTGGATATACGACGCGCCGGCCGCTTCGGCTAGGTGCCAGTGTTTGACGGCGCCGGCACCAGCCTCTGCCCGCAATTCGATCATGTCTGCGTCGACGGTGACCGCTTCGACCTGTTGAAACAGCAATTCCAGCGCAACGCGGCGGTGGGTGCGGCGATCGGGGCACGAGAGCAGCCGGATCGCGACCGTCTTGGCCAGAGTGTCGATCGCGATGTCCTGCACCAGCGAATCATGGCCGTGGTCCAGCGCCAGCTGCTGTTCGATCACATAGTTGGCCCGCATCGTCGCCCTCCTCGCAATCACAGGGAAGCATACGCGCAACGGCTGCCGAGACAAGACCGTGTTTGTGCCAGAACGAGACAGTCCGAACGCAACAAGGGCCGGCACCCCAGGTGGGATGCCGGCCCTTGTTGTATTTGCCCCTTGTGGCGGGCGCGATCAGCGCAGGCGGATCGGCAGGTAGATGGCCGGCTGGCCCGCGCGCTGCACGCGCAGCAGCACGGCTTCGCGATTCTCGGCCTTGGCCTGGCGCACCACGGCTTCCAGATCGGCCACGGTCGCCAGGACGCGATAGTTGGCCGAGAGGATGATGTCGCGACGCTGAAGACCCTTGGCACCGGCATCGGACGAGCTGTCCACCCCGGTGACCACCACGCCGCGCGTATCCTCGCTTACGCCCAGCTGGCGGGCGATCTGCGGGGTCAGCGGCACGGCAGCCACGCCCAGCGACTTCTGGATCAGGCCACCGGCCTGAGCCTGCTTTTGCTGTTGCTGCTGCTGGCCATCGCTGTTGTCACCAAAGCCGCCATCGTCTTGCTGGTCGGGGTCGAAGCTCTGGTTGGCCAGTTCTTCCTCGGTCGGGCGCTTGCCCACCACGGCGTTGACCGTCATCGGCTTGCCGTTGCGCACCAGGTCGATCGCCACGGTCTTGCCCGGGGCGGTGTTGGCGACGATGAACGAGAGCGTCTGGTCGGGCTTGACTTCCTTGCCATCGACGCGGGTGACCACGTCGCCCGCCTGGATGCCGGCCTTGGCCGCGCCGGCGCCGGGTTCGACCGACTGGATGAATTCGCCGCGATTCTTGGGCAGGCCCAGCGAGGCGGCGAGATCATCGTTGATCGGCTGGATGCGCACGCCCAGGTAACCACGCTCGATGGTCTGGCCGTTCTTGAGCTTTTCCACGATCGGGGCGGCGATTTCGGCAGGGATCGCAAAGCCGATGCCGACGCTGCCGCCGGTGGGCGAATAGATCGCGTTGTTGATGCCGATCACGTTGCCGGCCATGTCGAACATCGGGCCGCCCGAGTTGCCGCGGTTGATCGAGGCATCGGTCTGCAGATAGCGGTCATAGGCGCTGCCCGAACCGGTGGCGCGATAGACCGCCGAGATGATGCCCTGCGTCACCGTGCCACCCAGGCCAAAGGGGTTGCCGATGGCAATGACCCAATCCCCCACGCGCGCCTTGCGCGAATCCCCGAACTTCACGAACGGAAACGGCTTGGTGCCGGTGATCTTGAGCACGGCGAGGTCGGACGCGGCATCCTTGCCCACCAGCTTGGCCGGGTATTCGGTGCCATCGGGCGTGGTAACCGAGATCGATTCCACTTCGCCCTGGCCATCGGCGGTGATCACGTGATTGTTGGTGACCACATAGCCATCGGCCGAGATGATGAAGCCCGAACCCAGCGACTGCGCTTCACGCGTGCCGCCGCCCTGGCCACCCTGGCCGCCGCCGAACAGATCGCCGAACGGCGTGCCGGCAAAGGGATTGTTGTTCTGGACCTTGACCCGCTGGCGGGTCGAGATGTTGACCACGGCCGGCTGCAACTGGGCAGTGAGGTCGGCGAAGCTGGATGGCGCGCCCTGGCGCGGGGTGATCGCCTGAATCTGCGAGCTGTCATTCTGCGCCACCTGGGCGCCGGCCGGGAAGCCCGTTGCCAGCGTGAGCGCGCTGCCGGCGAGAAGCAGTGCCGTAGTCACTCCATAAGCGTATCGCACGAGGGTTGATCCTTTATTCGCTTGTTGCTTGACGCGGCGTGAGGGAAAACCGCGCCCGATCCGGGTGCCGTTTCACGCTTCGTCGCATGAACGGACTTTGAATGGAACAGGTTCCGATTACGGCCCCCTGAATTGCTTCAGATAGCGGTTGTCGGGCGAGAGGATGATGCTGGTATTGCTGCCTTTCTGGGTGAAAGTGTAGTCATAACTCTGCATCGCGCGGTAAAAGTCATAGAATTCAGGATCCTTGCCAAAGCTGGCCGCATAAATACGGGCGGCTTCCGCTTCGGCCTGGGCACGAATGATCTGCGCGTTCTTTTGCCCTTGTGCGGCAATCGTGGCCGCTTCCTGCGCGCGCGCCGTGGCCATGCGGGCAAAGGCGGATTCCAGCGGCGTGCCATCGGGCAGATCGGCGCGCTTGATCCGCACGTCGATCACCTGGGCGCCATATTCGCGCGCCTCGCGATCCAGCCCTTCGCGAATGCGCGCCATGGCCTCGCCGCGTTCGGGGTGAGCAGCGACGCGAACGTGCGGTTGCCCAGTTCCTGGCGCAGCACGGAATTGAGGATCGGCTGCAGTTGCTGCGCCACGCGATCCACCGTGCCGGCGGTTTCATACATCTTGATCGGATCGATCACGCGGAAGCGGGCATAGGCATCCACTTCCAGGCGGCGCTGGTCGAGCGAGGTGACCTGCTGGCGCTCCATATCGACATCGAGCACGCGGCGGTCGATGCGCACCGCCTGTTCGAAGAACGGCAGGCGCCAGACCAGGCCCGCCCCGCTGCGGCCGAAATCGCCGTGCGGGGTATAGCGGTTGACCACACGCACCGGCTGGCCCAGCCGCACGATTACGACCTGCTGGGTTTCGGGCACCACGATGAGGCACGAAAGCAGCGCCACGAGGGCGATCGCAGCGCCGATCAGCACGCGCTTGTACTGCAGGAGAAGCGTTTCCATCAGCGCTGCCCTCCCTGGCGCGCATCGTCGGATGGCGGCGGCGTCTGGCGCATTGCGGGCAGCGGCAGATAGGGCACGGTGCCCGGCGCTTCGACGATGACCTTGTCGTTCTGGCCCAGCACGCGCTCCATCGTTTCGTAATACATGCGCCGCTTGGTCACTTCTGGGGCCAGCTTGTATTGTTCATAGACCTTGTCGAAAGCGGCCGCTTCGCCTTGCGCGGCGGCCAGTTTCTTCTGCGCCCAGCCTTGTGCCTCGTTCACGTCGCCTTGCGCTTTCTGCTGGGCGGCAAGTACTTCCTTGAACGCATCGACCACTTTGGCCGGCGGGTCGATCTTGGTGATTTCCACGCCCTGGATGCGCACGCCCGAACGATAGGCATCGAGCACGCGCTGCATGCGGTCGCGCACGTTCTGCTCGATCGTGGCGCGGCCAGAGCCCATGGCATCGTTGAAGCCCACTTCGGCAATCGCCGCACGCATCGCCGCTTCGGCCACTTCGCGCACCGACTGGTCGGGATCGGCCAACTGGAATGCGTAGAGCTTGAGATCCTTGATGTTCCAGCGCACCAAATAGTTGACGTTGACCAGATTCTGGTCGCCGGTCAGCATCAGGCGTTCGCCATCGCCTTCGGGGATGGTTTCGCGCTGGATCGAGGTGACGTCCCGCGTTTCGACTTGCTGGATCGGCCAGGGCGCAGTGAAGGAAACACCCGGCCCCAAAGTGCGCGAATAGGCGCCGAAAGTGGTGACCAGACCCTGTTCCTGGGGCGCGAGGCGATGCGTGCTCGATCCGCACAGCCACAGCAGCGCCAGCGCGGCAATGCCCAGCGGCCACCAAGACTTGCCATCGGGGCGTTGCGGCAGGCGCAAGTTGGGACCGCGCCCGCCGAGCAGCGGATTGCCGCCGCCCCCGCCGCCACCATTGCTGCCGCCGCCCTTGCCGCTGCGCGCGCGAAAGATGTCTTCGATGCTGGGCGGGCGGCGGCTATCGCCGGCGGGCGGCAACCAGGGATTGCGCGGGCCTTCCGGCTTGGCGCCAGGCTTTTCAGAGCCGCTCGGGCTGCCGCTGGATTGCGGGCCCGCCTCGGGCGATGCGCGCTCGGGCGTGTCTTCGCCGTTGGGTGAATCTTCTGGTGGGGTGTTGCCATCGTCCCGGGCGGGCCGGTCAGGCTCACCATTATGGCCCCACGGGCTTTTGCGGTCTGTCATGACCAGGTTTCCGAAAGGGGCGCGAGAGGGCGCAGGGCCAGTCCACGAAAAGCAGTCATGCCCAGTCTTATAGGAAGGGATCGCGTGAAAAACAGTGTCTCGTTCCCAAAATTCGTCTGCTAGGGCCTTTCTGACAGGCTGCCGGTTGCGCCGGGGCCAGCGAACAACGAGCAGGATGAAAGCAGTGACGATCGATGAAGCGGCCGTGCGCCAGGCCATTGCCGATGCCGTGGGGGCTGCAAGGCTCCAGGTTCTGCGCGTGACGGGCGAGAGCGGCACGGCGGTGATCGATGTTGCCGGGCTGAATGCGGCGGCCCGATCCGCCGTGGAACAGGCCGCCAAGGATGCCGCACGCGGCGCGGGCCTGGCTGAACTGCGCGTGGCGCTTACCGCCGAAAAGCGGAACCGGCGCATCTTGGCCGTGGGTTCGGGCAAGGGGGGCGTGGGCAAGTCCACCCTTTCGGCGAACCTGGCCGTGGCCATGGCCCGGCTGGGGCGCAAGGTGGGCCTGGTCGATGCCGACATCTATGGCCCGTCGCAGCCGCGCCTGCTCGGTACCGAGGGGCGCAAGCCCGAAGCGCGCGACAAGACGATGATCCCGGTGCAGAGCCCATGGGGCGTGCCGATGCTTTCCATGGGGCATCTGGTGCAGCCGGGCCAAGCGATCGCCTGGCGCGGGCCGATGGCCGGCAGCGCGCTGGGCCAGCTGATCGAGGCCGATTGGGGTGATACCGAAATCCTGGTGGTCGACCTGCCGCCCGGCACCGGCGACGTGCAGTTGACCATGCTGCAGAAATACAAGCCCACGGCGGCGGTGATCGTCTCCACCCCGCAGGACCTGGCGCTGATCGACGCCACGCGCGCCATCGGCCTGTTCGACCAGGGCAAAGTGCCGGTGCTGGGCGTGGTGGAAAACATGGCTGGATACCTCTGCCCGCATTGCGGCCAGGTGAGCGATCCGTTTGGCCATGGCGGCGCGGAAGTGACGGCGCGCGAACTGGACCTGCCGTTCCTGGGCCGGGTGCCGCTGGATATTGCCATCCGCCAGAAAAGCGACGCGGGCGAACCGCCGGCTGCCGGCGAAGGCCCGCAGGCGCAGGCGTTCTCCGCCATTGCCCGCTCGGTGCTGGCAGCGCTCGACCAGCTGGCCTGATCCCTGCGCGCGCCATGGGTCCGTCATCAGCCCTGCGACGATTGAAGCCCACCCGGCGCGGCGTGCTGATCGGGGCTGGGGCGGGCGGCGCGCTGATTGCCGCCTTTGCCCTGGTGCCGCGCCATTATGCTTCGCCGCTGGTGGCCGGCAAGGATGGCCGCGTGGCCAATGCCTTTCTCAAGCTGGCGCGCGATGGCACGCTGACCGTGGCGGTGCCGGCCTGTGAAATGGGCCAGGGCGTGACCACGCTCATGGCGCAGATCGTGGCGGTGGAATTGGGCGCGGACTGGGCCCAAGTGGCGGTGGAGCCCGCGCCGCTCAGCCCCGCCTATGCCGATGCGGTGCTGGCGGCGCATTGGGCGCCGCTCTGGCTGCCCACCTGGCTGCCGATCCTGCCCGATGTGCTGGACGATCCGGCCAATGGTCTCACTCGGATGAAAGCCGAGCGCGGGCCGATGATGCTGACCGTGGCGGGCACGAGCCTGGCCGCGTTCGAACAGCCCTTGCGCGAAGCGGCGGCCACGCTCCGCGCGCTATTGATCGCAGCCGCTGCAGCGCAATGGGGCGTGGCGGCCGACGGGCTCGACACGCAGGGCCATGCCGTGGTGGGCGGGGGCAAGCGCCTGCCCTTTGCCCGCCTGGTCGATGCCGCGCTCGATCTCGATCCGCCAGGCAAGGCTCCTTTGCGCGCCAGCCCGGCGCGCGAGGCGCCCAGCCGCTTCCCGGCCGGCAGCCGGCTCCCTTTTCCGCGGCTGGACTTGCCGGCCAAGGTGGATGGCAGTTTCGTCTTTGCCGCCGACGTGCGCCTGCCGGGCATGGTCCATGCGGCCATTGCCCACGGGCCCCAGGGCGATTGCGTGCTGTCTACCTGGGACGCCCAGGCCGCCGCCCGCGTGCCGGGGTGCCTGGGCGTGGTCCATGCCAAGGGCTGGCTCGCGGCGATCGGGGTGACCTGGCATGCGGCCGATCGCGCGGTGGCGGCGATGGAGCCGCGCTTTCGCGCCCGAGGGGCCGTGGCCGATGGCAATGCGATCGATGCCGCGCTCGACACCGCGCTCGCCAAGGGTAGCCCCAAGCGGCTATGGGGCCGGGGCGATCCTACCGCCTTGCTGGAAAAACCCAGTCTTTCGGCGCGCTACGACATCGAGCCGGCCCTGCATGCCCCGCTTGAGCCGGCGACATGCACGGCGCGGATCGAGCATGGCCGGCTGGAACTGTGGCTGGCGACCCAGGCGCCCGAGGCGGCCCGGCGCGAGGGCGCCCGCGCCGCAGGCCTTGGCGAGGGCGACGTGGTGGTCTATCCCATGGCGGCGGGCGGCAGTTTCGATGCGCGGCTCGATGCGCGGATTGCGGGCGAGGCGGCGGCCTTGGCGCGGGCCACCGGCAAACCGGTGCAACTGACCTGGTCGCGCTGGCAGGAATCACTGGCGAGCCTGCCGCGTGCACCGGTTTCGGCCCTGCTGGAAGCGGGCATGAGCCCCGACAAGCAGCAATTGCTGGGCTGGCGCAGCCGTATTGCCATGCCGGCATCGCTGCGTGAAACGGCCGCGCGCGTGCTGGACGGGGAAAGCGCGGCCAGTGCGCGCCGCTGGCAGGGCAGTGCCGATCCGCTGGCCCTGGAAGGGGCGATGCCGCCTTATGCCATTCCCGAATGCGCAGTCGATCATGTGCCGGTCGCGCTGCCGCTGGCCACGGCCCGCATGCGCGGCGGCGGCGCGGCGATCACCGCGTTCCTCACCGAAAGCTTCATCGACGAATGCGCGCATTTCGGTGGCAGCGAGCCACTGGCGTTCCGCATGGCCATGCTGGGCGGCCAACCGCGCCTGGCGGCCTGCCTGCAAGGGGTGGCGCGCCTGGCGATGTGGGGGGGCGGGGCCGATGCCTCGGGCCAGGGAATCGCCTGCCACGCGATGGAACTGGCCGGCCCCGATGGCCCGCGCCAAGGCTATATCGCGGTGGTGGCCACGGCGCGCCAGGCCGATGGCGCGATCCGGGTGGAGACCCTGAGCGCCTGCGTCGATATCGGCCGGGTGATCAATGCCGACATCGCGCGCCAGCAGATCGAAGGCGGGCTGTTCTTCGGGCTGGGACTGGCGGTGGGGGGCAGTACCGGCTATGCCGCCGGGCGGCCGCTGGCTGGGCATTTCAGCCAACTGGGCCTGCCGCTGCTGGCCGATTGCCCCAAGGTCGATGTTGTGTTTGTTGACAGCAGCGCCCAGCGGCAAGACCCGCCATCGCTCGATATGCCGTTCGATCCCGGCGATCTGGGCGTGGTGGCGGTGGCGCCGGCCATTGCCAATGCGTTGTTCTCGGCCACCGGGTTGCGGCTGCGCCGCCTGCCCCTCTTGTCTGAAGGCGTTTGATGACCGCTGCTGCTGCCCCCCATTCCTGCCCTGCGCACCTGCCGGCAGACCATCCGCCGGTGGCCACGGGGCGCATCGGCGTGCTGCTGGTCAACCTTGGCACGCCGGATGGGCCCGACGTGCAATCGGTGCGGCGCTATCTCAAGGAATTCCTGTCGGACAAGCGCGTGGTGGAAATCCCCACGCTGCTGTGGCAGCCGATCCTGCGCGGCATCATCCTGCGGACCAGGCCCAAGAAATCGGCCCATGCCTATGCCCAGGTGTGGGGCCCGGAAGGGTCTCCGCTGGCCGCGATCACCGCGGGCCAGGCGCGGGCGCTGCAGGCACGGCTGGGCGATAGCGTGATCGTGCGCCATGCCATGCGCTATCAGAACCCGGCGATGGGGGCAGAGCTGGACGCGCTGCTGGCCGCCGGGTGCGAGCGCATCCTGGTGGCACCGCTCTATCCGCAATATTCCGGGGCGACCACGGCCAGCGCGCTCGATGCCCTGGCAGACTGGATCAAGGCGCGGCGCCGCTTGCCCGCGCTGCGGACGCTGCCGCCCTATCATGACGACGCTGCTGCGATCGGCGCGCTGCATGCCGATCTTGCCGGCCAGATCGGCGCCCTCTCGTTCGTGCCCGATGTGCTGCTGCTGAGTTATCACGGCATGCCCGAGCGCACGCTGCATCTGGGCGATCCCTATCATTGTCATTGCCGCAAGACCTCGCGCCTTCTCGCCGCGGCCTTTGCCCAAAGCCATCCGGGGCTACGCGTGGAAACCAGTTTCCAGTCGCGCTTCGGCCGGGCCAAGTGGCTGGAGCCGGCCACCGACACCACGCTGGTGGAACTGGCCCGGGGCGGGACGCGCAAAGTGGCGATCGCGGCGCCGGGCTTTTCGGCCGATTGCCTGGAAACGCTGGAGGAACTGGCCTTGCGCGGGAAAGACGATTTCATCGCGGCGGGCGGCACTGATTTTGCTGCGCTGTCGTGCCTCAATACCTCGGGCGCGGGCATGGATCTGCTCGAAGCGATCGTGCGGCGCGAACTGGCGGGCTGGATCGAGCCCTGATCCTGCCGGTTTTGCGCATTTGACACGCCCGCGTGGCGTGGCATTCTCTCGGTCACGGCCAGAACCGGCAACAGGTTCGGCCAGATGGAGAGAGCATGCTGACGCCGGCGAACGATTTGCAGAACCTGAATCCCCGTGCCCCCCTTCCAGAGGGCCATGCATTGCCCCTGGCGGGCGATGGCGAGTCCCTGGTTGACACCACGCTGGCGAACGCGCCGCTGCCCGTTCCGGAAACCAGCGGCGGGCTCGGCTGGGGCGATCCGCTGGCACGCCTGCTGCGCGACAAGGCGCGCCTTGGCCCGGTCTTTCGCCAGGGCAAGCGCGTGATGCTGCTGGATGCGAGGTTCAACCGGCTGGTGCTGGACGATGACGGCACGCAGTTTGCAGCCCTGGGGGCCGATCGCGCCGCGGCCGCGCGGGATGCGGCGGGGCAGGCGCCAGCCGTTCAAGAAGCAGTGCTGGGCGCGGTATTCCATGCCGAACTGGCGCGCTGGCGGGCGGGCACGGTTCGTGTCCAGCCGGCCCTGGCGATGATGCTGGCGCGCGCGCTGGTGCCGGCGATGACCGGGCTGGCCGCAGGATCGGGCGCGGCCGAGCGGCTGGCCGGGGCGCTGGCCACCCTGGATGATGGCGGCAGCCTGCTGCGCCGCGCCATGCCGCGCGGGTTGCCGTCCTCGGCGATGGGCGCGCGCCAGGCCATGGCGCGTGGCCTGGCCCAGGCCGGGCACACCGATCCGGCGATGCTGGAAACGCTGCAGGAATGCCATGCGGTGGGCTTGCGCCTGCTGTGTACCCTGGCGCGGCACCTGGCCGAAACGCCGGACTGGCAGGATACCTTGCGCGCCGAAGTGCGCAGCGCGCGCGCGGCAGGCCGCACCGCACCGGTGCCACTCGAACTGGTCGAAATGGCCACGCACGAGGCGTGGCGCCTGATGCCTGCCCCGCTGTTGGTAGAGCGGCGCCTGGTCGCGCCGCTGCCGCTGGGTGAGCATTGCCTGGAGGCGGGCGCGGTCGTTGCGATCAGCCCGGCGGCAACCCATGTCGATGCCGCGCTATGGCCCGAGCCGGCGCGGTTCGACCCGCTGCGCTTTTCGAAGGCGCGCCTGCACGACCGGCCCGGCGGGGCTTGGCTGGCCAAGGCCTTGCTGGCGCCTGCGGTGGCGCAGGGCGTGGAATTGGTCGCGCGCCAGGCCGTGGCGCATGTGCTCGATCGTTTTGCCCTGGCGCCCGCTGGCGAGGGTGGCAAGGTGGCGCTGCGGCTGGTCGATTGAGCTTTGGCCGATTGAGCTTGCCCGATTGAGCGCGGGGCCAACAGCGGCTATGGCCGCCCATCGAATCGCGCGACTTGGCGATCCGACATCGCGCCCGTCGGAAACGGGCAGGCCGGGTTGGCCGGACGAACGCGGGGTGCAAGCATCGCCTTGACGATTCGTCCACAGCCCGGTATGGGCGCCGCTTTCCAGCGGGCTTGCCCGCCTTGTCGAACGACCAAGTCGAGCAAGACCAGGACATTTTCCGGTCTGCCCCCCGGGGTGGCCCGCCAGAGGACAGAAACAGGACAGACATGGCCAATACGCCGCAAGCCCGCAAGCGCATCCGTCGCAACGAACGCCGCGCCGAAATCAACGGCAACCGCCTTTCGCGCATCCGTACCTTCGTGAAGAAGGTGGAAACCGCGATCGCCGGTGGTGACAAGGCCGTCGCGGCCGAAGCGCTCAAGGCTGCCCAGCCTGAACTGGCCCGTGGCGTTGCCCGCGGCGTGGTCCACAAGAACACCGTGGCCCGCAAGCTCTCGCGCTTGAGCAAGCGAGTCGCCGCTCTCTGATTCGGCGGCTTTGCGCCCTTTTTTGTTAGGGGACGCACTGCGCACAAATACGGCTTTGGCCGGCGTGATGAACGCCGGCCATTTTCGTCTGCGCGATATGCGACGGTTCGATGACACGGCACGGACGTGCAAGTGACGGATTTGTGGCGATTCGCATGATGCGCATTTTGTTAATTAGCCAAATTTCAATGACTTAAGCGATTTTCGCGCAGTTGTTGAGTCAAGGCTAATTATTTCAGAAATTTTGCGCCTGATGGGCTTGCACAGCCCCCGCAGTGGCTCATAGACAGAGACCACGCCGCGCGTTGGCCGGTCCGTTACGACACGGATCGATCGGGGCACGGTGTCACGGAACATCGCTCGATACGGCAATCTGCCGTGCCCACTGCGGCACTGGCGGACAGGTAGGCTGTGTCCGCGGGACCCTGGCGGTTCGGTCTTTGCCGATACGCCATGCCCGTGGGCGTTTGCCTGCAACGCGGGGGCATCTGGCCGCAGGCCTGGATTATTTACGTGGGACGGCGAAGCGTGAAGATGGATCAGTTCGGCGGTGCAAGTGGCGGTGCGGGTGGCACGGCCGCAATCGGTTCCCAAGGTGGCGGCTCCCCCAATGGGGCAGCTGCGCTTGTGGCAGCCAGTGGACGCGCCGCGCAGGCCGCAGCGCCACGGAAAGGACGTGACGGGGGAATGGAGGACCAGGAAGCGCTCGACCTGGCGGCCGATTGGGCCGACATCAGCCAGGGCCTCAAGAAGGACCTGGGGCCGCAGCTGCACACGCAGTGGATCAAGCCGATCCAGCTGGGCAGTTTCTGCAAGGAAACCGGCACGCTGGACTTGTTCCTGCCCACCGAATTCTCGGCCAACTGGGTGGCCGATCGCTTTGCCGATCGCCTGTCTCTGGCGTGGAAGATCGCCCGGGCCGAAGTGCGCCAGGTGCGCATCACCGTGCACCCCCGCCGCCGGGCCATGCCCGAGTTGCGCGTGGGTGGCCGGGCAGCACCCGAGCTGCGCGTGGCGGCTGCCAACGAAAGCGCCCCGGTGCTGGCCCCGGCCAGCCGTCCGGCGCCGGCCCCGGCGCCGACCGTGGCAGGATTCGATACCGCCGCTTCGGGCATCGACCCGTCGCTGACCTTTGGCGATTTCGTCACCGGCAGTGCCAATGTCCTGGCGCTCAACGCGGCGCAGCGCATGGCCGCGGCCGAAACGCCGCAGTTCTCGCCGCTCTATCTCAAGGGCTCTACCGGCCAGGGCAAGACCCACCTACTGCATGCCATTGCCAATGGCTTCATGGCGGCGCGCCCCGGCGCGCGGGTGTTCTACTGCTCGGCCGAACGGTTCATGATCGAATTCGTCCAGGCCATGCGCCAGAACGAGATGATCGAGTTCAAGTCGCGCCTGCGCAGCTTCGACATGCTGCTGGTGGACGACATCCAGTTCATCATCGGCAAGGCCAGCACGCAGGAAGAATTCCTGCACACCATCGATGCCCTGCTCAGCGCCGGCAAGCGCTTGGTAGTGGCGGCCGATCGCGCGCCCCAGGCGCTCGACGGGGTCGAACAGCGCCTGCTCTCCCGCCTGTCGATGGGGCTCGTCGCCGATATACAGGCTGCTGACATCGAGCTGCGGCGCCAGATCCTGGAGCACCGCCTGTCGCGCTTCACCAGCGCCCAGGTGCCGCAAGACGTGGTCGAATTCCTGGCCCGCACGATCAATCGCAACGTGCGTGAACTGGTTGGCGGCCTCAACAAGCTGATCGCCTTTGCCCAGCTCACCGGCCAGCAGGTCAGCCTGCAACTGGCCGAAGAGCAGCTGACCGACATACTGTCGGCCAACCGCCGCCGCATCACGATCGACGAGATCCAGCGCACGGTGTGCCAGTTCTATCGCGTCGATCGCTCGGAAATGGCGTCCAAGCGCCGCGCCCGCGCGGTGGTGCGTCCGCGCCAGGTGGCGATGTACCTGGCCAAGGTGCTGACCCCCCGGTCCTATCCCGAGATCGGCCGCAAGTTTGGCGGGCGTGATCACTCCACCGTGATCCACGCCGTGCGCCTGATCGAAGACCTGCGCAGCCGCGACGCCGACATGGATGGCGACGTGCGCACCTTGCTGCGCCAGCTGGAAGACTGATCGCGGCATGATCCCGGCGCCCAACGGCGCCGGGGCATCCCGGACTGTCCCCGCCGTTTGCCGGGATTTGCCCAAGGTTATCCGCCGACCATCCCGTGGTTATGCACAGGGTTGCGCGCACTATTGTCCGCAGCCTTGTCCACGCGCTGGGCACAGGTTTATGCCCAGCTTGTCGACAGTGTTATGCTGCAGTTTTGCACCGGGTTGCCCACACCCGATCCACCGCGTGTGCTCAGGGTTTTGCGCTGACTTTTCCACAGGTGCTGGCGGTATCGAACCATGTGCCGCCACCGGCGCGGCATTCCCGTTCGGCCCAACGCCCCTTGCCCCACCAGCCGATTACCACGCCCAGTAGCAGGGCCAGCACCAGCACGATCCAGATGCGATCTTTCATGCGCCTGCTTGTGGCCCAGCAAGGCGCCTTTGCAAATGGCCCTCTCGCCTTTTGGCGTTCGCGCGCCTACCTCCACCACCATGACGCCAGAACGCCTCGATCGCTTTGCCCGACACATCGTGCTGCCTGAAGTGGGAGGCGCCGGCCAGGCGCGGATCATGGGAAGCCATGTGGTGCTGGTGGGCGTGGGCGGGATCGGCGCCCCGGCGCTGCAATACCTGGCCGGTGCGGGCGTGGGGCGGCTGACCCTGATCGACGATGACGTGATCGAGCCATCGAATCTCCAGCGGCAGACGATCTTCACGCTGGCCGATGTCGGTCGGCCCAAGGCCGATGCGGCGGCCGACTGGGTGGCGCGCTTCGACCCCGCCTTGGCGGTGACGGCGCAGCGCACGCGCATCGCGCGCTACAATGCCGCCGGCTTGGTGGCCGGCGCCGATGTGGTGCTGGATGGATCGGACAATTTTGCCACCCGCCTTGCCGTATCGGATGCCTGCGTGGCGGCCGGCGTGCCGTTGACCAGCGCGGCGCTGGGCCGGTTCCAGGGACAGGTGGCCAACTTTGCCGGGCATCGGCCGGGGCATGCCTGCTATCGCTGCTTCGTGGGCGATGCGTTTGACGCGGAGGATTGCGACACTTGCGCGGCACAAGGCGTGCTGGGGGCGATGGTAGGCATGGTAGGCACCTTTGGCGCCATGGCAGCCTTGCGCGTTCTGCTGGAAGGCGTCGCCAGCCTGGGCGATCCGCAATGGGGTGAATTGCATGTGCTCGACGGGCTCAAGCCATCGCTGCGCACCATGCGCATCGCGCAGGATCCCGGCTGCGCCACGTGCGGCCACGCCGCCCCGGCGGCCTGACAAAATACGCAATATACCGCGTTCGGGGGATGGCGGGCGGACGGCGGAAGCGTAGAATTATCGTGCGACCCGACAGGCGCGTGGTGCAAGCCATGAACCTGGGACTTGGCCCGGACCGAGGCTTCTTCGTAAACCTTGGCCGGGCTTTTTCGCATTTGCTGTCAGGGTGTCTTGAGCAGTTCGTCTACCCATTCAGGTACGACCTGCGTGGCCGGGCCCAGCCGCGTATCGTGGAACCATGCCGAGCCCTGGCTGCGTTCCAGATTGAGTTCGACCGTTTCGGCCCCCAACTCGCGCGCCAGGCGGACGAAGCCCGCCGCCGGATAGACCGCGCCGGAAGTGCCGATCGACACGAACAGGTCCGCGCGCTGCATGGCATCGTGGATATCGTCCATGCGATAGGGCACTTCGCCGAACCACACGATATCAGGCCGAAGGCTGGCTGCGCCGCACGCCGGGCATGGCGGACGGTCGATCAGCGGGTCGGTCCAGGCGTGGCGCGTGTCGCATGCGGTGCACCAGGCCGACAGGTGCTGCCCGTGCATGGCGATGAGATGGCGCGAGCCGGCCCGCAGGTGCAGGTCGTCGACATTCTGGGTAACGAGCGTGACGCTGCCGCCGGGTACTTTTGCCGGCCATTCGTGTTCGAGCCGGGCCAGCGCACGATGGGCGGCGTTGGGCGCCTTTTCCTGGATCGCAGCGCGCCGCAAGTCGTAGAAGCGAAGGACGAGGTCGGGATCACGCGCGAACGCCTCGGGCGTGGCGACGTCTTCGACGCGGTGCTGTTCCCACAGGCCGCCGCCATCACGAAAGGTGTCGATGCCGCTTTCCGCCGAAACGCCGGCACCGGTGAGGATCACGATATGCTGGGGCAAGGTCATGCCCGCGATCATGCCGGATCGGCACGGGCGTGCCAATCCGGCATGAGGGTCAGTACAATCAGGCGAACGTGCTGGAATCGATCACGAACCGATAACGCACGTCACCCTTTTCCATGCGGTCCCAGGCCTGGTTGATATCCTGGACGGCGATGGTTTCGATTTCCGAGACGATGCCATGCTCGGCGCAGAAATCGAGCATCTCCTGGGTTTCGGCGATGCCACCGATCAGCGAACCGGCGATCGAGCGGCGGCCAAAGATCAGGTTGAACACCGTTGGGCTGGGGTGCGGGTGCTCGGGCGCGCCAACCAGGCACAGCGTGCCATCGCGCTTGAGCAGCGTGACGAAGGCATCGAGGTTGTGGCTTGCGGCCACGGTATCGAGAATGAAATCGAGGCTGCCGGCTTGCGCGGCCATTTCATCCTCGTTGCGCGAGACGACCACTTCGTGCGCGCCAAGGGCCAGGGCTTCCTCGCGCTTGGAAGGGCTGGTGGTGAACGCCACGACATGGGCGCCGAGCGCACGGGCGAGCTTCACGCCCATGTGGCCCAGGCCGCCGATGCCGACGATGCCGACTTTCTTGCCCGGCCCCACGTTCCAGTGGCGCAGGGGCGACCACGTGGTGATGCCGGCGCAAAGCAGCGGTGCCACTGCGGCAAGCTGTTCGGGCGCGTGGCGCACATGGAGGACGAAGCCCTGGTTCACGACGATCGACTGGCTGTAGCCGCCCAGGGTGTGGCCGGGAGCATCGGCCGTGGGCGAATTGTAGGTCTGGACCATGCCTTCTTCGCAGAACTGTTCCAGCCCATCGTGGCACGAGCCGCAATGGCCGCACGAATCGACCATGCAGCCCACGCCCACGGTGTCACCCACCTTGAACTTCGTCACGTCGGCGCCCACGGCGGTGACGTGGCCGACGATCTCGTGGCCGGGGACTACCGGATAGACCGCGTTGTTCCATTCATTGCGGGCGGTGTGCAGGTCGGAATGGCAGACCCCGCACCAGGCGATGGTGATGGCCACATCATTGGGGCCGGGTTCGCGGCGGGAAATGGCAAGAGGGGCAAGCGGCTGGTCGGCCGCGGGCGCGGCATAGGCCATGACGGTCATGCAGCAGATCCTTTCAACAGGGGAGGGACGTGGCCGCGTTCTAGGCCATCGCCATTAATCTGATAATGGGCTAAATCCTGCATGAACTGATATCAGGAATGCATAAATGGCCCGGCCCGATCATGACGACCTGCGCGCCTTGCTGGCCGTGGTGCGCGAACGCAGCTTTACCCGCGCGGCGGCGCAGCTGGGCACGTCGCAATCGGCGTTGAGCCGCACGATTGCCGGGCTCGAAGCGCAGATCGGCGTGCGCCTGCTCAACCGCACGACCCGCGCCGTGGCGCCCACGCCCGAAGGGGAGCGGCTGGCGCAAGGCGTGGCACGCCACTTTGCCGCGATCGACGCGGCAGTGGACGCCTTGGGGGAGAGCCTGGCGCGGCCCGCCGGCCTGGTGCGGCTGACCGTGGACGAAGGTTCGGCCAACACCGTGGTGTGGCCGGGGCTGCGAAGCATCCTGCGGGCCTGGCCCGATATCCAGGTGGAAGTGCTGGTGGACAACGGCCTGGTCGATATCGTGGCGGCCGGGCTCGACGCCGGGGTGCGGTCGGGCGATATCCTGGCGCGCGACATGGTGGCCGTGCCGATCGGCCCGGCCTTGCGCATGGTGGTGGTGGCAACGCCGGCATTCTGTGCCGGGCGCGATCTGCCCCGCCATCCGCGCGATCTTGCCGCACACCCCTGCATCAACTTTCGCCTGCCCACGCGCGGGGCGATCTATGCCTGGGAGTTTTCCCGCGGCAGGGAAGCGCTACGCATGCGGGTGGAAGGACCGGTGACCGTCAACACCCTGGCCATGGCCGAGCAGGCGATGCGCGATGGCTTGGGCTTTGCCATCCTGCCGGAAAGCATCGTGGTGGCCGACATTGCTGCCGGCCGCCTGGTGCAGGTGCTGGAAGACTGGTGTGAGCCCTATCCCGGCTATCACCTCTATTACCCCAGCCGCGCCCACGTTTCCCCGGCCTTGCGCGTGGTAATCGACGGTTTGCGCTGGCGCGGGTGATCAGGCGACCAGTGATCCTGCGGCAAGCGGTGCTCCTGCGCCAGCGAGCGAGGCCTTGCGCAGATGTGCCCCGCCCACTTGCGGGCGGCGGTCCGGGTCACGCGTGCGGAACTGGGCGACGAGCGAGTCGAGTGCGGCGGCTTCGGCGGTGAGATCGGCAGTGGCGGCGCTGGTCTGTTCCACCATCGCGGCATTCTGCTGGGTAACGCGGTCGATCTCCACCACCGAATTGCTGACTTCGCCGATGGCCGTGGCCTGATCGGCGGTGCCGGCGGCGATCTCGTCGACCATGCCGGTCAATTCGGCCACCTGGACCAGGATATGGCCCAGAACGTCGCCGGTCTGCTGCACCAGATCGACCCCGTCGCCCACGTGGGCGGTGGATGTGGCGATCAATTCCTTGATGTTTTTGGCCGCGTCGGCGCTGCGCTGGGCCAGCGCGCGCACTTCGGTGGCGACCACGGCAAAGCCCTTGCCCGCGTCGCCGGCGCGCGCGGCTTCCACCCCGGCGTTGAGCGCGAGCAAGTTGGTCTGGAATGCGATGCCGTCGATCACGCCGATGATCTGGTTGATCTCTTGCGCCGATCGCTCGATCGCTTCCATCGCGCTGACCGCGTTGCCGACCACCATTTCGCCGCGCGTAGCCTGATCGTGTGTTTGCGTGACGCAATCGCGCATGATCCCGGCGCGGGTTGCCGTGCCCTGGATCGCGCCATTTACCTGGCGCAGCGCAGCGGTGGTTTCCTCCACGGTGGCGGCCTGGCGGGTGTTGCGCTGGGAAAGATCGTCGGCCGCAGCGTTGATTTCGCGAATCGTGGTGAGCAGGCGCCGCGCGCCGATGCGGGCCGCGCCGATGGCCTTGGCCAGGGCCGTGCTGGCCTGGTTGTAGTTGCTGCGCAGTTCCTCGTACTGATCGGGGAACGGGGTGTGGATGCGATATTCCAGGTCTTGCGCGGCCAGGCGTTGCAGGCCGATGCTCAATTCCGACACCACTTGGCGCTGGACCGCCAGATCGCGGTCCGCCATCTCGCGCGTGCGGCGCTCCACGCCGTCCTTGATGTCGAGCAGGGCATGGCTGATCGCGCCCACTTCGTCGGTCAGCTCGGTGCAGGGTACCGGCCGATCGAGATAGCCGCCGGCCATTTCGCGCATGGCGTGGGCCAGGCGGCGCAGCGGGCCGGTAACACGGTGGCGCAGCAGCATGACCACGCCCAGCGCGGCCAGGGTCGCCAGGACGCACAGCGTGGTGGAACTTCGAATCGATGCCGCGATCGAGGACGCGCCGTTCTGGCTCAATTCCTGGCCGCGCGCCTGCAGCGCATCGACGTGGGCGGAAATGGTCTTTTCCAGCTTGGGGCCCAGCGGACTGAGGTGTTCTTCATAGAGCACGATGGCGTTTTCGCGGTTGGCTTGCACTTGCGCGCGGACGGCGGCCGATGCGGCTTTCCACTCGGTCCACTGGCGGGCGATTTCGTCCACCGCGCGGCGTTCCTCGTCGCGGGAACGGCCGCGCAAGGCGGCGATGCGCTGGTCGATCTCGGCGATCTGGCGGCCCATCTTGTTGTAGTTGGCGACGCGGTTTTCGTCGCTCAGCGGCACCAGCGTCTTTACCGAGCTGATGCGCACGGCGATCATCAGGCTTTTCAGGCCGCTCCATTCGGCAATGCCTGGAATGATCCGGCGTTCGAGTTCTTCGGTCTGGACATTGGCCTGAATGGCCGATTGCATGGGGACCACGGCGCAAGCGACGGCCATGGCCGCCAGCACCGTATTGCAGCTAAGCGAAATGGTCGTGATCTTCAAACGGCCCAGAATCACCATTGCGGACTCCATCTGAATTCGTGCTGTACATTGGCACAATGCGTCAATGCTGCCTGATTTAGATGTCGCTTATGAAATTAGCGTGGTTGGCAATTTACGGGATTCATCGCAGCCTCGGGCCTGGCCTGCACCATGGCCCGATGGGGCGGGCGCTGGCATAGCCGCTTTCCGGCTCGACCGGGCAAAGGCGCGGTCTTATGGAAGCGGGCAAACAGCGCAAGGGCAGAAGACATGGCACGCATCGGCATCATCGGCAGCGCAGGGCGCATGGGGCAGGCGCTGCAGGCAGCGGTGGTGGCCGCCGGTCACGAACTGGCCGGGGGCATCGACCGCGAGGGTGATCCTGTCGCGCTGGCCCAGGCGAGCGACGTGCTGGTGGATTTTTCCGCACCCGCCGCACTGGAATTCAACCTCGATGCCGCGATCGGCGCGGGCAAGCCGATCGTGGTGGGCACCACCGGCCTGGAAGAACGGCACCACTGGTTGATCGATGCGGCGGCGGTTTCGATTCCCGTGCTGCAGACCGGCAATACCTCGCTGGGCGTCACGCTGTTGGCGCACCTGGTGCAGGAAGCGGCCGCGCGGCTGGGAGAGGATTGGGACATCGAGATCGTCGAGACGCACCACCGCATGAAGGTTGATGCCCCGTCGGGCACGGCGCTGCTGCTGGGTGAAGCCGCGGCGCGCGGGCGGCAGGTGGGCCTCAAGGACGTGGCCGTGCGCGGGCGCGATGGCATTACCGGCAAGCGCGAGGCGGGCACGATCGGCTTTGCCGCGCTGCGCGGCGGCAGCGTGGCGGGCGACCACAGCGTGCATTTCCTGGCCGATAGCGAGCGGCTCAGCCTGTCGCACCTGGCGGAAAACCGGGGCATCTTTGCCAAGGGGGCGATTCGCGCCGGCGAATGGCTGCTGGCGCAGGGGCCGGGGCGCTATACCATGCCGCAAGTGCTGGGGCTGGGAGGCTGACGGCCTTGAAGAAGGACCAGATCTTCGAGTTTTTTCGCCGCCTGGCCGAAGCCAACCCTTCGCCCGAGACCGAGCTGGCCTATGGCAACACCTATCAGTTGCTGGTGGCGGTGACGATTTCGGCGCAGGCGACCGACGTGGGCGTGAACAAGGCGACACGGCGCCTGTTCGAAGAGGTCAAGACCCCGGCACAGATGGTGACGCTGGGCGAGGAAGGCCTGAAAGAGCACATCAAGTCGATCGGCCTGTTCAACACCAAGGCCAAGAACGTGATCGCCCTGTCGGAAATGCTGGTGCGCGATCATGGCGGCGAAGTGCCGGCCGACCGCGACGCGCTGACCGCGCTGCCCGGCGTGGGCCGCAAGACCGCCAATGTCGTGCTCAACACCGCGTTCGGCATGGAAACCTTTGCGGTGGACACGCACATCTTTCGCGTGGGCAATCGCACCGGCCTGGCCAAGGGCAAGACGCCCGAGGCGGTGGAGGCCCAGCTCGACAAGAAAGTGCCCGGGCCCTTTCGGCTGGGCGCGCATCACTGGCTGATCCTGCACGGACGCTATGTGTGCAAGGCACGTACCCCGGAATGCTGGCGTTGCGCGGTGGTTGACCTCTGCGCGTTCAAGGGCAAAGTTCTGGAACAGGGCGCCAAGCCGCCGGTTGCCAAGAAGGGTGCTGCGCGCAAGAAGAAGGCCTGATCCGGCGCTGCTCTGAACACGGCCCCGATGGAGAGGATGCCATGGTTCGTTCGATCGCTGCTGCCGCCTGCCTTGTTGCCGTTGCCGCCTGCACGCCCGCTGCGGGGCCGGGTGGCGGGCCCCGATCGGCCTATGCCGATGGCCATTCACCCAAGACTCCGGCCGCCACGCCAATCGGCCCGGCGCAGAGCTGCATCCCGCTGGGCCAGATCAGCGAAAGCCGCGTGCGTGACGATTGGACCATCGATTTTCGCGTGGGCACGCGGTGGTATCGCAACGTCCTGCCCCAGCGCTGCAGCGGGCTGGGGTTCCAGCAGACCTTCGGCTATGCCACCAGCCAGGCGCAGCTGTGCAGCGTGGACATCATCACCGTGTTGCAGACCGGCGCCGGCGGCGGCCCGCGCGGATCGTGCGGGCTGGGCCAATTCCAGCCGGTGACGCTCCAGCCGGTGACGCCGGCGAAATAGCCGTTATTGCCCCTCGTCGAGGTGCAGCCCGCGCCGCCCGTGCTCGGCCGTGTCGTGCGGCGGCACCGGAGCGGGGGCATCGGGATCGAGCGGCACTTGCAGCATGCCTTCCCAGCGGGTGATGACCGCCGTGGCCACAGCATTGCCGACCACGTTGGTGGCGGTGCGGCCCATGTCGAGGAACGTGTCGACGCCGAGCAGCAGGGCGATCCCTTCCACCGGCAGGCCGAACTGGGTGAGCGTGGCGGCAATCACCACCAGGCTGGCGCGCGGCACGCCGGCGATTCCCTTGGACGTGACCATCAGCGTGAGCAGCATGGCGATCTGCTGCTGCCAGGACAGCGGGATGTTGTACGCCTGCGCGATGAACATCGTGGCAAAGCTGGTGTACATCATCGAGCCATCGAGATTGAACGAATAGCCCAGCGGCAGGACGAAGCCCGAAATACGGCGCGGCACGCCGAAGCGGTCGAGCTGTTCGAACAGGCGCGGCAGCGCGCTTTCCGAACTGGCGGTGGAAAAGGCCAGCAGCACGGGTTCGCGGATATAGCGCGCCAGCAGAAGGATACGCCGCCCCAGGAAAATTCCGCCCAGCCCCAGCAGCAGGCCCCACAGCACCAGCAGCGCGAAATAGAATTCCGACACGAACACGCCATAAGTGACGATGATGCCCAGGCCCTTGGTGGCAACCACCGCCGCAAGCGCGCCGAACACGGCAAGCGGGGCGGCCTTCATCACATAGTCGGTCATCGTCAGCATGAGACTGGCCAAGGCCTCGCTCGCGCGGAGGAGCGGCGCACCCTTTTCGCCGATGGCCGATAGCGCGAGGCCGGCAAACAGCGAAAAGACCAGGATCTGCAGCACGTTGTTCTGCGCCATGGCATCGAGCAGGCTGGTCGGCACGATCTGCAGCACGAAGTGGTGCACGGTGAAATCGGCCGTGGCGAGATCGCCCACTTTGGCATTGGCCGCAAATTGCAGGCCCTTGCCCGGTTCGAACAGGTTGACCAGCAGGAGGCCAAGGCTGATCGAAATCAGGCTGGCGGTGATGAACCAGCCGAGCGCGCGCCCGCCGATGCGGCCAAGCGCAGTGCTATCACCCATCCCGGCAATGCCCGAAACCAGCGTGGCCAGGATCAACGGCGCGATGATCATCTTGATCAGGCGCAGGAACACATCGGGCAGCAACTTGAGCGTTTCTGCCGTGGTGGCCAGCGTGGCGCTGTCGGCGGGTAGCGTCTGGTTGAGCGCATAGCCCGTGGCGATGCCCAGGATCATGGCGATGAGAATGTAAAGCGTAAGGCGCCGGGCCAAGGGATGCTCCGCTCGTTTTGTTTCAGGTGTGACGGTCAGCCGCGAACCCTAGGCGGGAAACGGGGCAAATGCACCCCTTGGATTGGCCTAAGCCATGCCGGAGCCATGCAGGCGGGCCAAGGGCGGCACGCAACTTTGCGCAAGGGTGTGGTGAGGCGATGTTTGCCATGGTCGCGGCAGTACATTGGCCAGGCCCATCGCACCGGTCGGCTCTGCGCTGCATTACGGTAATTTAACGCGGCCGCTAGGGGCGCGGACAGGCGCGGTGGGCCAGAGGGGCAGCATCGGCCTGGCGTGCACCTGCAACGGTTCACAGACGGGCTGCCATCTTTTGGACCGAAGAGAAGACTGCGCGCCATGAATTTTGAACACGCTGTGCCGCAAATGTCCCGTGCCCGGCAGATCCGGGTGCTTGCCTTGTCCGTTGCCGCGGTGGCTTTGGTGGCGACCGGGGCGACTGCCGTTCGCGCCTGGTTGCACCAGCCCGAGCCGGTTGCCGCTGCCCTGCCTGCGGGGCAAGTGCAATTGACCGACAGCCAGGTGGCCAGCCTCAAGATCGAAACCGTGGGGGCCGACGATGGCTTTGCCCGCACCGGCGCCAGCGGCCAGATCACGGTGGATGAAACCCGCTCCACCCCGGTGTTCCTGCCCTATTCGGGCCAAGTGCAGCAGGTCTTCGTGCAGAACGGCGATCGCGTCCAGGCCGGCAGCGCGCTGCTTTCGGTGCACACCACCGACATTGCCGATGCGCGCAATGCCCTGGCCGCGGCCTTGGCGCAGCGCACCGCCGCCGCCGCCCAAGTGCGCGTGGCCACCGAAAACGCGCAGCGGGCCGAGGAAATCTATCGCACCGCCGGTGGCGCGCTGAAGGACCTGCAACAGGCGCGCAGCGACCTGGTGGCGGCGCAATCGCAGCAGGGCATTGCCGATGCCGCCGTCACCGCCGCGCGCGCCAAGCTGGGCGTGTTCGGCGCCGGGAATGGCGGGGGCAGTGATGCCGTGCTGCGCGCGCCGATCGGCGGCGTGGTGGTGACGCGCTCGATCAGCCAGGGGCAGTATGTGGCGGGCGGCGCCAGTGCCGCCGGCAGCAGCCAGCCGGCCTTCCTGATCGCCGATCTTTCGCGCGTGTGGCTGGTGGCGCAAGTGGCCGAAAGCGATGCCGCGCGGGTGCACCTGGGCGACAAGGTGGTGGTAACGGCCACGGCTTTCCCCGGCCGCACGTTTGACGCCACGATCAACAACATCGGTGCGCAGATCGATCCGGTGTCGCACCGCCTGGCCGTGCGCGCCACGATCTCCAATCCCGATGGCGCCTTGAAGCCGCAGATGTTTGCCAACTTCACCATCGAGACGCCCGAAAAGGACGTGAACCCGGCACCGGCGACGCCGCACCTGCTGAGCCTGCCGACCGAAGCGGTGATCCACGAAGGGGACAGCGCCCGCGTGTGGGTGTGGCTGGGCCGCGGCCGTGTCGTGGCGCGCGACGTGGTGACCGGCGAAAGCCACGATGGCCGCGTGACCATCGTTTCGGGCCTCAATCCGGGTGAAAAGGTGGTGACGCAGGGCGCCATCTTCGTGAACGAAGCGGGGCTCGACTGATGGTCAAGCTGGTACGCTATGCGCTGGGGCAGCGCCTGACCATCGTGGCTTTCTTCGTGTTGATGTTGGTGGCGGGCGGTATCGCCTTCTACAACCTCAACATCGAGGCCTATCCCGATCCGGTGCCGCCGATGGTGGAGATCGTGACGCAGTCTTCGGGCCTTTCGGCCGAGGAGATGGAGCGCAACATCACGATCCCGATCGAGGTGCAGATGTCGGGCCTGCCGCACATGACGGCAATCCGCGCGATCTCGCTGTTCGGCCTTTCGGACGTGAAGATCCAGTTCACCTACGATTTCAATTATGACCAGGCCCAGCAGCAGGTGATCAACCGCCTGGCCCAGCTGCCGCAATTGCCGGGCGGCGCTGTGCCGACGATTTCGCCGACGAGCCCGGTGGGCGAAATCTATCGCTATCGCATCGCTGCGCCCAAGGGCTATTCGGTCGAAGACCTCAAGACCTTGCAGGACTGGGTTCTGCAACGCCGCTTCCGCGCGATTCCGGGCGTGGTGGACGTGACCGGCTGGGGCGGCAAGCTGCGCACCTATGACGTGGTTGTCGATAACGACCGGCTTCAGGCCCACCACCTGACGGTGGCGCAAGTGATCGCCGCGCTGGGCAAGGCCAATGCCAACGTCGGCGGGCAGACCATCAACTTTGGCGCGCAGAGCGCGATCGTGCGCGGGATCGGCCTGATCCAGTCGGTCGATGCGCTGGAAGACACCCCGGTCGGCCGCGACGGCAATGCCCCGGTGCTGGTGCGCGACGTGGCCACGGTGAAGATCGGCAACATGCCGCGCAACGGCATCGCCGGGCTCAACAAGGACGATGACATCGTCCAGGGCATCGTGCTGATGCGCCGTGGGGCGCAGTCGATGCCCACGATCGAGGCGGTCAAGGCAGAGATCGAGAAGATCAACACCACTGGCGTGCTGCCCCCGGGCGTGCGCCTGGAACGTATCTACGACCGCTCCGACCTGATCGGCGTGACCACGCACACCGTGATGGAAAATCTGGTGGCGGGCGTGCTGCTGATCTTCCTCTTGCAATGGGCGTTCCTGGGCAACTTGCGCAGCGCCCTGATCGTGGCGGCGACCATTCCCTTTGCCTTGGCCTTTGCCGTGCTGATTCTGACGGTGCAGGGGGAAAGCGCCAACCTGCTATCCGTGGGCGCGCTCGATTTCGGGCTTGTGGTGGATGCCACCGTGATCATGGTGGAAAACATATTCAGGCACATGGCCGAGCGATCGCACCATGTGGAAACCCATGAAGGCGGGCGCTACAGCTTTGCCAGCCGCATCGGCGCGGTGCTGGCCGCCAGCAGCGAAGTGAGCCGGGGCATCTTCTTTGCCGCCGCGATCATCATCACCAGCTTCCTGCCGCTGTTCACGCTGACGGGCGTGGAAGGGCACATCTTTGGCCCGATGGCCAAGACTTATGCCTATGCCATCATCGGCGGCCTTGTCGCCACGTTCACCGTGGCGCCGGTGCTTTCGGCGATGATGCTGCCCGACAAGCTGGACGAGGCCGAAACCTGGCTGGTTTCGCGCATCCGTCGGGTCTACGAGCCGGCCGCAGCCTTTTGTTTCCGCAACCAGGTGCTGGCAATCGGCGCGGGCGCACTGATGGTGATCGGCGCGTTCGTGGGCGTGCGTTCGCTGGGGGTGGAATTCCTGCCCCAGCTTGAAGAAGGCAACATGTATATCCGCGCCTCGCTGCCCGCGGCGATCTCGCTCGATGCGGGCGAGCCGGTGGCGCGCGCGATCCGGCGCGACATCATGCAGTATCCCGAAGTGACCGCGGTGCTTTCCGCCCATGGCCGCCCGGACGATGGCACCGATGCCACCGGCTTCTTCAACGTGGAATACTTCGTGCCCTTGAAGCCCTTCGACCAATGGCCGAGCGGGATGAACAAGGAAAAGCTGGTGGCCGATCTCTCGGCCAAGCTCAAGGCGCGCTATCCGGGGGTGGACTTCTCGTTCTCGCAGATCATCGAGGACAACGTGGAGGAAGCCGCATCGGGCGTGAAGGGCGCCAACTCGGTCAAGCTGTTCGGGCCTGACCTCGCCACGCTGGAGCGCATTGCCGGCCAGATTCGCGACCAGATGGCGCAAGTGCGCGGCATCACCGACCTGGGCATCTTCCAGTCGCTGGGCCAGCCGACCGTGCGGATCGACGTCGATCGCGAAAAGGCCGCGCGCTATGGCCTGAGCGTGGACGACGTGAACCAGACGGTGCAGGCCGCGATCGGCGGTACCTCGCCGGGCGATCTTTATGAACCGCACACCGACCGCCACTTCCCGATCATGGTGCGCCTCCAGGCCGACCAGCGCGACAGCCTTGAAGCGGTCAAGCGGATCACCGTGGGGGCGACGGCGCCCGACGGCACGGCGATTTCGGTGCCGCTGTCGGAACTGGCGGACATCCGCCTGACCACCGGGGCAAGCTTCATCTATCGCGAGCACCAGGAGCGCTACATTCCCATCAAGTTCTCGGTGCGCGATCGCGACCTGGGCAGCGCGGTGGAAGAGGCGCAGGCGCGGATTGCCAAGAACGTGCCGCTGCCGCCAGGCTATAGCCTGGAATGGGCGGGCGAGATGAGCAACCTCAAGAACGCCGTGGCGCGACTGGAAATCGTGGTGCCGATCAGCCTCTTGCTGATGCTGGGCCTGCTCTACGCCAACTTCCGCTCGCTGCGCGATACGCTGCTGGCCTTCTCGGTGATCCCGATGGCGGTGGTCGGCGGGGTGTTGGGCCTGATGCTGACGGGCACGGCCTTTTCGATCTCGGCGGCGATCGGCTTTGTCGCGCTGTTCGGGATTGCGGTGATGGACGGCATCCTGCTGGTGACCAGCTTCAACCAGGCGATGGATGAAGGCATGGAGCGGCTGGCCGCACTGCGCCACGCCACCACCAACTCGCTGCGCCCCGTGCTGATGACCTGCCTGGTGGCGGCCATCGGGCTTGCCCCGGCCGCCGTTGCCACCGGCATCGGCAGCCAGGTGCAAAAGCCGCTGGCCCTGGTGGTGGTGGGCGGCATGACGCTGGCCCCGGTGCTGATCCTCTTGGTGCTGCCGCTGCTGATCAACCGCTTTTCGAGCCGCGTGGCCGGGCCGCGCAAGCGCGCCGGCGCCGATCAAGCCCTGCCCGAAACGACTCAAGATGGAGAACCGGCATGATCGCCCAAACCCTGCGTGGCTCGCGCTTGGGCCCGGTGCTGGGGACGGCCCTGGCTACCCTGGCTGCCGCCCAGATCGTGGCGGTGCCGCTTGCCAGTGCCAAGGCACCGCCTGCGACGGCCAGCGTGGACGTGCCGCTGCCGCCAACGCCAACCGGCTACGCCCCGGCCAAAGTGCTGGACCAGCCGATGCAACAGGGCAATGCCGGCGCCCAGCAAGTGCATGCCGGCATGGCCGTTTCGGCCCAGTGGTGGGAAGCCTTTGGCAGCCCGGCGCTCAACGCACTCGTGGCGCGGGCGCTGGCCGCCAATACCGATCTTGCTGCGGCCCGCGCCCGCATGGCCCAGGCGCAGGCCCTGGCTGGGGCGGCGCGCGGTGGCTTGCTGCCGCAGGTCGACGCCGGGCTGACCAGCGAACGGCAGCGCCTTTCGGCAACGCTATCCACCCCGCTGGCTGATCCCAACCCGCAGGTCTTTTCGCTGCATACCGCCCAGGTGAGCGTGAGCTATGCCCCCGATCTGTTCGGCGGCGGGGCGGCACGGCTGCGCTCTGCCCGTGCGGCCGCCGCGCAGGCCCAGGCGCAGGCCGATGGCGTGCGCAACATGGTGGCGGCCAACGTGGTGCTGGAAGTGATTCGCCACGCCGCGCTGACGGCCGAGATCGAGGCCACGCGCGAGGCGATCGACAGCAACCAGCAAGTGCTTGGGCTGTTGCGGCAACGCGAGAAAGTGGGCGCCGCCGGCCGGGCAGACGTGACCGCGCAGGCCGCAGCCGTGGCCGCGGTCGAAGGCGCGTTGCCCCCGCTCAAGCAACAGCACGCGGCGAACCTGGCGGCGCTGTCTGTTTTGCTGGGCGAGGCGCCGGGCGCGCCACTGGAAACCGCACCGGGCGTCAAATCCGCGCCATTGCCGACGCTGGACGAACTGGCCGTTCCCGCCGACGTGCCGCTGGTGCTGCCTGCCGACCTGCTGGTGGTGCGTCCTGATGTGGCGGCGTCCGCGGCCGCGCTGGAAGGCGCCGCGGCCGATGTGAAAGTGGCCATGGCCGCGCGGCTGCCGCAGATCAACCTGTCGGCCACGGCCGGCGGCACGGCCGAGGATTTCGGCCGGATGTTCGTGGATGGCAATCCGTTCTGGCAATTGCTGGGCGGGATCACGGCGCCGATCTTCCACGGCGGCACGCTCAAGCGGCAGGAACAGGCGGCACGCGACGCGCTCGATGCGGCCAAGGCGGGATACAAGGGCACGGCCCTTCAGGCCTTTGCCGATGTCAGCAATGCTTTGTCGGCCCTGGCCAACGATACCGCCGCCCTCGATGTGGCGCAGCGCGGGGACGATGCCGCCGCCAGCAGCCTGATCATGGTCAAGCGCCAGCTGGAACTGGGCGCGGTGGGCACTTTGCAGGTGCTCAACGCCAGCGCCACGGCGCAAACCGCGCGTGCGCAGTTCGTGGCGGCGCGGGCGGCGCGCCTGGCCGACACGGTGGGCCTGTTCACCGCGCTGGGTGGCGGCGTGCGCCAGTTGCCCACCGGCCCGGCCGGCCCGGCACCCGTGGCATCCGGTCACTGATCGGCCCACCGGGCAGCGCCGCCCCGCAAAACGGCGCTGCCCTGAATGGCAAAAGCCCGCACCGGCGAACCGGTGCGGGCTTTCCCCTGTTGCCCTTGGGCGAACGTCGTTAGGCGATCAGAACGTCGCCATCAGCGAGACCACGCCCACCGTCTTGGCGGCGCGGTACATCTGGAACGGTTCGACGCCAGCAAAGGGATTGGCGGCCGAATCGTTGCGGCTGACGTTGGTGCCGACCACCGAGAAATCCAGCGTCAGGTTCTTCCACGTGGTGCTGACGCCGGCGGTGTAGTCGAGATACTGCTTGGTATAGTCGAACGCGCCGCCGGTGTGGCCCAGGTGGGTGTGGATCGTGAACGGCGTGTTGGGAATGGCACCCGACAGTTCGCCATAAATATAGGCGTTGGTGTGGGTGGTGTAGACGTCCAGGTTCTTCTGCTTGGGCGCGAAGTTGATGCCGGCCTTGGCGTTGACCGGACCGACCGCCTTGGACAGCGAGCCATAGACTTCATAATAGTTGAGGCCCGGCGCGCCCGGATAGAGGTAGCCGTAGAGACCCACGTCGAATGTCACGCCGGTGGTGGCGATGGCGTGGGTAAAACCGCCGTAGACGTCGATTTCGGTGCCGCCAATGTTCACGGCCGGGCTGGCCGAGGCGCTCGAACCCCAGGTCGAGACATAGAAGCCCGAGCTGTGCGAAAGAGTGAGCGCGCCCTGGACGGCGGGCAGGTTGTTCGACTGAGAAATGCCGCGGAACCGGTACTGGCTGATTACGCCTGCCGAACCGGTCACCTTGAAATCGCTTGGGGGCGCGGTCTCGTCGGCCATCGCGGGCACAGCATAGCCAGCAGCGACGACAAGGCTGAGCGCCGTGGCAGCCTTGGCCACGCGCGACTTGATGGACGTACGCATGAAATACCTCTTTGTTTTGTCTTTGACGCGTCGCCCCGCCTGCACAAATCGCCCCGGCCTCTTTCTTGCGCGGGCTGGTTGACGACTTGCGCTTGTCTGGATGCCGGGGCCTGCTGCGTTGCACAAGACCAATCCGTGGGCCGTGGCATTCTCGTTCTGGAATGTGTCTTTTGTGCATCATAGTGTTTCTGACGCTTGTCTCTGCCCGCGCGAGGGCCATATATGTCCCGCGAAGTTCGTCACGGCCGGTGCATGCTCAAGTTGCTCAAGTCGCTAATTTCGGGTCCGCGGGCAGAACCGCCGGCCCCACCAACCCTGGTTCCGCCGGGTCAGCGCATCTATGCGGTGGGCGATATCCACGGCCGGCTTGATCTGTTCGAGCAGATGATTGCGCTGATCGAGGCGGACGACGCCACCCGCAATGCCCGAGCCGCGCTGCAAACCCCGATTGCAACCACTGTGATCCTGCTGGGCGATCTTATCGATCGCGGTCCCGACAGTGCTGGTGTGATCGCCACGGCGCGCGCCTGGGCGGAGCGCCGGAACGTGCGCATTCTGGCGGGCAATCACGAAGAAATGTTCCTGGGCGCATTCGAGCGCGAAGAAACCCTACGCCATTTCCTGCGCCACGGCGGCCGCGAGACGCTGTTGAGCTATCCCATCGACCCGGACGATTATGCCCGGATGACGCTGGACGAATTGCGCGCTGCGATGCCGCAATTCGTGCCGGCGGCAGATCTGGCATTCCTGCGCGGCCTGGAAGACCAGATTCGCATCGGCGACTATGTCTTCGTGCATGCCGGCATCCGCCCCGGCGTGCCGCTCGATGAGCAGGTGCCCAGCGACATGCGGTGGATTCGTGGCGAATTCATCGCGGATCGAACGGCACGCGATTTTGCCGTCGTCCACGGCCACACCATCGTGGACGAGCCGGAACTATCGCCCTGGCGGGTGGGCATCGATACCGGCGCTTATGCTTCCGGGCGATTGACCGCCATCGGCCTTGAAGCTGCCGAGCGCTGGCTGCTGGTGACGCAGGACGAATCGGCAGCTCCGCCAGCGGGCTGAGCCGGCGCGCGGCGCCTTGACGGACCGCCCTTCGCAGCCAACCGCAATGATTGCGCCTGTTGTGTTGCAAAACATTGCAAACAACCGCAAATCCGGGCGCACGTTTCGCAAGCGCGCAAAATCTTTGCTGTTGTTGCGAAGGCGCCACAGGCCGCACGATCGTTACGCAGGGATGCTTTCATCTGAAATGATCGGTAAGCGATTCATCGCTTGTCAGAAGCATTTGGTCGTGGCGTTCAACATCAAGTAAGAAATGCAGAAATTTTGTCATTTTCGTGTCACACGAAACCGGTCAGGGAAGGCTGCCGGTGCGCGGAAGCCTTGTGCCGGCCCCCTGCCAGCGTCGGGTCGCCTGGCGGCAGCGGGGGACGGATCATCTCGTGTCGCCGCAGTGCGGCGACCTGACACGCAACGGGGACACCAATGCATCGCTCGCACCTTACCGCCGGCTCGCTGCTGGCGCTGGGCATGGCTCTGGCCAGCACGCCCGCCCTGGCCCAATCCACCGGCTCGGTCGATTTCGAACAGCAGACCATCGTGGTCAGCGGCCGCACCACCAAGTCGGTGAACGGCGTTCAATTGCCCGACACGCCCAAGGCCAAGCAGGTTCTTGACCAGACCATCATTGCGCACCAGGCGCCGGGCCAGTCGATCAACGACATCATCAACCTGGTCCCGGGTGTGAGCTTCCAGAACAACGACCCGTTCGGTTCGTCGGGCGGCGTGCTGTATATCCGTGGCTTTGACAACACCCGCATCTCGCAGACGTTCGACGGTATCCCGCTGAACGACACCGGCGGCTATTCGATCTATTCGAACCAGCAGCTCGATCCCGAAGTCATCGACCAGGTCAACGTCAACCTGGGCACCACCGACGTCGACTCGCCCACGGCGGCCGCTTCGGGTTCGACGGTCAACTATCGTTCGCGCAATCCCACCGAGGATTTCCACGCGCGCATGATCGGTTCGGCCGGTGAATACGGCTACATGCGCATTTTCGGCGAAATCGACACCGGCAACCTCACCGCAGGCGGTCTGCGCGCCTATGCTACCGCGTCGAATTCGCGCAACGACACGATCTATGGCGGCATCGGCAAGATCCAGAAGCAGCAGTACAACGCCAAGCTGTACCAGCCGCTGGGCAGCAATGGCGACTTCATCTCGATCGCCGGCCACTACAACCGCAACCGCAACAACGCATTCGGCTCGGTGCCGATGTGGATCGAAAACACCGGCACCCGCGTGGTCGGCACCGGTTCGGGCAACCGTTATCCGGTTTCGGGCGACGATCGCTTTTACCAGACCGCCCGCTGCACGATTGCGGCGCCGGTGGCCGGTGCGGCTGACGCGGCCAGCGCCTGCGGTTCGGACTACGACTATCGCATCAACCCGTCCGACACCGCGAACATCCGCATTTCCTCGCGCTTCACTCTGGCCGATGGCCTGGTGCTGACGGTCGATCCGTCGATCCAGTGGACCAGCGCCAATGGCGGTACGCTGGGTTATGTGGCCAGCGAAAAGACCACCACCATCAACGGTGTGAGCGGTCTGACCGGCTATGACGGCACCAACTACTACTTCGGCAAGGATCTCAACGGCGACGGCGACAAGCTGGACACCGTTCGCCTGATTGCGCCGAGCCAGACCAAGACCATCCGCCTCGGCCTGATCGCCTCGCTGCGCTATGACATCAACCCCGACAACACGATCCGCCTGGCCTATTCGTACGACCGCGGCCGTCATCGCCAGACCGCGGAATTCGGCACGTACAACAGCAACGGCACGGCCGGGACCTACTTCCCTGTCAGCGATCCGATCACCGATGTGAACGGAAACGTGATGCAGCGCCGCAACCGCCTGTCCTACGCCATCCTGCACCAGGTTTCGGGTGAATACCGCGGCAAGTTCGGTGGCCTCACCGTCAATGCCGGCGTGCGCGTGCCGTTCTTCAAGCGCAACCTCAACCAGTATTGCTTTACCAGCCGTACCGGTGGCTATGCCTGCTTCGGCAGCGATGCGGCCAATGCAGCCTTTGCGGCGGCCAACCCCTATGTGGTCAGCACCACGACCGGGCTGCCCACCAGCGGCTATGCCGCGCCGCAGCAGCGCATCTTCACCTACAGCAAGGCCCTGCCGAGCGTGGGCGCGACCTTTGCGGTGAATTCGAATGTCGGCATCTTTGCCAACTATTCGAAGGGGCTGCAGGTGCCGGGCACCGACAACCTCTACAACTCGTTCTACTTCCCGATGGGCAATGACGCCGCCAAGCCCAACCCGGAAACGACCGACAACTTCGATCTGGGTGTGCGCTATCGTTCGGGCAAGGTCATGGCCCAGGTTTCGGCCTGGTACACGATCTACCAGAACCGCCTGGCTTCCTCGTTCGATCGTGACCTGAACACCACGATCTATCGGAACCTTGGCCGCGTGGACAAGTACGGCATCGACGGCTCGATCTCGTATTCGCCGGTGCGCGACCTGGCGATCTACCTCTATGGTTCGTACCTGCACTCCAAGATCCGCGACAACGTGGAAGCGGGCGACTGCTCGTCGCAGAACGTGCTCCTCAACATGTACGGCTGCACCGCGGCGACCGGTACCGCTTACTACCAGACCGCCGGCAAGCGTGAATCGGGCGCGCCGGTCTATACCTTCGGTGGCCGCGTCGATGGATCGGTTGGTCCGGTGTCGCTGGGCGTGCAGGCCAAGCGCACCGGTCCGCGTTACGTGAACGACCAGAACCTGCCGTTCTATGTCAACGTGGGTGGCACCACGCCGCGCCAGGAAATCTTCCCCGCCAAGGCCCCGGCCTATACCCAGGTTGACCTGGATGCGAAGCTGAGCCTCGACAAGGTCAGCCCGATCTTCAACAACCGCACGTTCCTGCAGCTGAACGTGATCAACGTGTTCGACGAAACCTATGTGGGTGGCTTCAGTGGCACGCTGAACAGCCAGTCCACCTCGACCTCGCCGATCAGCTATGCGCAGATCAGCCCGCCGCGCACGATCATGGGTTCGATCAGCTTCGGCTTCTGATCCCAGCGGCAAGATCGCAACCGAACGGCCCGCCGCCACCTTCAAGGGTGGCGGCGGGTTTTTTCATGGGGGCAGTGCGCTGTGCGCCGGGACGCGCCGATCGTGCGACCAGCCGTGCTGCGCTGCACTATCCATCGGGCGTGTTGTTGCGCCATGTTGCTGCAAGCTGCGCATATGCGGGAACGATACGGGAAATCGTTCATTGTGCGCTGCAGCATAGTAGATGCGGTTTATTGCGTGATCATGCGGCAAGAAGGGGGCAAGCCCTGCCTGCCACGATGCGTTATCCGGCGGCTCGGCTTACACGCTGGAGGGGGCTGCTTCCCGCAAAACGGGAAGCGGCCCTTTCGCGTGGGACGTTATTGGTAGACGCAGGTATCGTACTGCCCGCGCACCACGGCCGAACGCGCGGCAATCGCATTGCCATGGCGGCGCACGAAGCCACTGGCGCCGGTGACCTCGCGCACTTTGGGTTGGGGAAAGGCGGCGGCAATGCGGGCCGCCTCGATCCGTGACAGATGCAGCGCGCCCTTGTTGTAATAACGCTGCGCGCCGGCCTCGACCCCGTACGTGCCGATTCCGGTTTCGGCGACGTTGAGATAGACTTCCATGATCCGCCGCTTGCCCCAGATCTGCTCGATCAGCACGGTAAACCAGGCTTCCAGGCCCTTGCGGAAATAGCCGCCGCCCTGCCACAGGAACACGTTCTTGGCGGTCTGCTGGCTGATGGTGGAGCCGCCTCGGATACGGCCCCCCTGCTGGTTTCGCTCGAACGCCTGGAGCATTGCGGCCTGATCGAAGCCATGGTGGCTGCAAAAGCGCGAATCCTCGCCTGCTATCGCCGCATCCACCATGCTGCGGTCGATCCGCGTCAGCGGCGTCCAGTCCTTGGTGATGCCATTTCCGTCCATCACCATCGTGGCGGTGATCGGCACGGGCACCCATTTGTAGACCAGCACCCACAGCACACTGCCAACCAGGAACACGATGATGGCCCGGCCCAGCCACCAGCCCAGCCGCCAGGCCAGCGAGCGTTCCTGGGTGGGGCGGGACGGCATCAGTTGCTTGAACATGGGATGCTTTATGCCGCGCTGCGGGATGGCAATCAATCCGCACGCAGCCGATCCACAGATCTGCGCGCATGATCTTTTTCGCATGGCGTTGCGCAGCCGCGTTGCAACCCCCACGTTGCGGCCACCAGTCAAAGGAACCATGGCCCATGAAAACCAGCGGCAACACCATTCTCGTCACCGGCGGTGGCAGCGGCATCGGGCGCGCGCTGGCGCAAGCCTGGCACCCGGCGGGCAACACCGTGATCGTCACCGGTCGCACCCTGGCCAGCCTGGAAGAAACCGTGGCCGGGCGCGAAGGTCTTTATGCCATGGCGCTGGACGTGACCGATGCCGAAGCCATCGCGGGCTTTGCAGCCGACGTCGTTACCCGCTTTCCCGCGCTCAACGTGCTGGTCAACAATGCCGGCATCATGCGCTTTGAAGACCTGAGCGGGTCGCGTGACCTGGCCGACGCGCAAGCGACGGTGGTGACCAACCTGCTTGGCCCGATCCGCATGGTCGATGCACTGGTCGACCATCTGGCCGCACAGGCCGATGCGGCGATCGTCAATGTCACTTCGGGCCTCGCCTTCGTGCCGTTGGCCGCGGCGCCCACTTACAGCGCCAGCAAGGCGGCGATGCATTCCTACAGCCAATCGCTGCGCGCGCAGTTGGGGGGCCGGGTGGAAGTCATCGAATTGGCCCCGCCCGCGGTGCAGACCGGATTGACGCCGGGGCAGGAAACCCGCGAAGGCTACTTGCCGCTCGATACTTATATCGCCCAGGTGATGGCGCTGTTCGACCAAGTGCCGACCCCGGCAGAAATCTGCGTGCCGAATACGCTGGCTTTCCGCAATGCCGAGCGGGACGGGCATTTCGACCATCTTTTCGCCCAGCTCAATGGCCAGGCCGACCGGCCGTGACGGCCCTGGCCTGACTGCAACCGACATATCGTTTTGAACGGAGCTGCCAGACAATGACCGAGTTTCTGCACACCATGATCCGCGTAACCGATCCGGACGCGACGGTTGCCTTTTTCAAGCTGCTGGGCGTTGAGGAAACGCGCCGCTTTTCCAGCGAACAAGGCCGCTTCACCCTGATCTACCTGGCCGCGCCCGGGCAGGACTATGAAGTGGAACTGACCTATAACTGGCCGGCCGAAGACGGCAGCGCCGAAACCTATACCGGTGGGCGCAATTTCGGCCACCTGGCGTTCCGCGTGGACGATATCTACGCCACGTGCCAGACGCTGCTTGATGCGGGCGTCACGATCAATCGGCCGCCGCGCGATGGCCACATGGCCTTCGTGAAGACGCCCGACGGCATCTCGATCGAACTGCTGCAGAATGGCCGTCTCGATCCAGCCGAACCCTGGGCCAGCATGCCCAACACTGGCAACTGGTAACCTCAGCGCTCGGCCTCTTCCGATGGTGTGACGGCGGTGTCCAGGCCAAGGGCCCAAGTGCGCAAGGCCAGGGCATAGGCCGTCACTTCGCTACAGGCCTGCACGTCCTGGTCGGATACCACGACACCAGCGGCGGGCACTGGCGTGCGAATGCTGGCAGCGTGATCCGTGGCGGGGGCAGGGGACGGGCCGGCAGCACGCGCACTGTTTGCGGGCTGCACGCGATGAGTGGCGCCATAGCGCAAAGCAGCAGCGCGGGCCGTTTCCAGTTCGTGATCATGGCGGGTTTCCTCGTTCTGCGCCAACTGCCGCAAGCGACGTTGTTGTTGGGCAAGGGCGGCGCGGGCGGTGGTTTCGGCCCGGGCCTGGGCGGCACGGAAGCTGGCTTGCTGTTGCAACAGGGCCTCGGCCCTTGCGTGAGCCAGCACTGCGTAGTGCCGGCACGCCAGCGCCAGGATCAGCGCCGCGATCCAGGGCAGGGCATGACGCGCCAGGCGCGCCAGCCAAGGGGCGGGGATCACCGCACCACCGCCACGGCATTGGGCACGATGGCCGCCAGCCGCGCCAGGGCCCGGCTGCGCTGCAGGCTGTGGCGCTGCCCCTGGATGATGGGCAGGGCAATCGCCACCAGGGCCAGCAGCAACGTGGCGCTGTCATCGGCCAGCCAGCCGCGCCCGACGGCGAAGGCAACAAGCGGCGGCAGCGCCTGGCGCACCAGGCTGACCAGCTGATAGGGCACCGGCGAGGCATCGATCTGGAGCGGGGCGGATTCGGTCACAGCAGCAATCCTTTTGCACGGGCGACCAGCCGGCGGCGGCTGTCGAGGCCGTTGGTGCCGCCGTTGATGCGGTGGGTGATGGCATCGTCCTGGCCGGCATCGGCCAGGGCGGAGAGATGGCGCGCCGCCCAAAAGGCGATGGCGGTCCGCACGGCGCCTTCCGCCGTGGCGGCAAGGCCGGGCTCGGTTTCCAAGGGCAGCAGCAGCGCCTGGCCCATCGCGCGATAGACGGCGCGCCCGGTGATCTGGAACAAGCCGCGCCCGCGATAGGCAAAGCCATCACCCGGCTTCACGTTGCCCAGATCGGTGCGACCGTCATATCCGGCCTGGGCCGGGGTGGGGCCCCAGATTTCGACCAGGTTGCGAAAGCCGCCACTTTCGTGCGCGGCCTGGCCCAGGAAATGGGCGAGGCGGGCAGGCGTCTCCAACAGGCCGGCTGCTGGCATGTGAATCGCGGCTGCCGCCGCCAGTGGGCGCAGCGCGGCCATGGGGCGCCCTGCCACCGCAGCCATCAGCGCGGCCATGGTGCGGGTACCCATCTGGCCGTCCGCCGTGCCAATGTCGTGGCCAGCCGCCAGCAGCCGCTTTTGCAGCCTGGTGATGTCGATCATGGTTGTGGCTTTCGATTCAGCGCGAAAAGGTGCTCACCGCCCAGGCGATGAAGGCAGACAGCCCGCCGGCCAGCGCGGTCAGCGCGGCAAAGGCGCCGCGCCTGGCACTTTCGCGCGCTTCGATCTTGGCCAGGCGAGCATCGATTCTTTCCAGCGCGGTGGCCATCCGATCAAGGCTGTCCTCCATGGCGTCGAGCCTTCCCTCCATGCGTCCCATATCGCGGTGCAGGTCCTCGTGGCTCGTGGTCATGCGGCCGATGCCGTGCACAGCAGCCCCCAGCTGTCGTCCTCGGGGCATTCCCGGAACTGCAGGTTGGCGACGGACGACCACGCCTTGGGCGCGGCGCTCGTGCTGTCGAGCAGCAGCGTATAAGGCGCCTGCGGGGCCGAGATGTCCGCTGTCAGAACGGGGTGTGTGGTGCCGTCGGGCAGCGTCGCAAGCGCGATCAGCAACCCGGCCGGCCCATGCCCGGCCGCGATCAGGCGACGGCGCTTTTCCGCCACGGCCTGGCCGGTCCAATCGATCCGGCTGGGCGGCAGCAATTCGGCATAGGCCACGGTCCGATCGTCAGCCATCAGGCTGCGACCCAGGTAGAAGTGGGTGGTATCGTTGGTGAACGCAGGGTCGGCGTTGACGGCTGCATTGATGGCGGCAAGGTCGGCAAGAAGGGCCGGCGTTTCGATCAGCATGGCAGGCTCCCTTGGATCAGGCGTCGGCAACGCTGGCGGTCCAGCGCAGGTACTTGGACGCGCCCGGATCGGTAAAATTGATGCGGAACGTGGTGGCGCCGGCTGCGCTGATCCAGAAATTCGGCGCCCATCCCGATGACGTGGGAATGACGTTGAAATCGGTGGGCGTCAGCGAGAGGCCATGCGAAATATCCAGATAGGTCTGCCCGGCCGCAACCGCGGCAGTGCCGCGCGCCTCAAGCCGCACGCCGGGCAGCGAACCGCCGCCGGTCTGCTTGTGGGTGATGCGGTGCTGGCTGATGGACTGCGCCGCCAGAGTGCCGATCGCCGAATAGCGGTTGTATCCGTTGAACAGGCACTTGATGCCGTCCACCAGCGTGTCGCACTGCAGGAAATAGTTCGCGTCGAGCGTGGCCACGGCCTTGGTCGTGCCCGAGCCATGCAGCACGACGGTGGCCGAAAGCACGGCGTTGCCGGAAAAGTCGATCGCGCTGGTATCGGTCGCGCCCGAGAGGCCGCGCTGCATGTCGATCGGATAATTGACGTATTCGAAGAAATTGTCGCGGATCGAGCAGGCATGGAACGCGCGTGAATCCCCGGTGGTATCCGCGCCCAGCAAGCGAAGGCCACCGGTCATCGTGGTGGCAGCGGTGCTGCCGCTCATGAACTTGCCGATGTGGTTGCCGCGCAGTTCGAATTCAAAGATCGAATAGGTCGAGCCGGCTTCGGAATCCACCACGATGTTCGCGGGGGTGAAGCCGTTGGTGGGCGGAACCTTGCCGTTGTACAGCAAGTTGCGCGTGATGTGGTAATGATCCTCGTTCTGCGTGCGCGTGGCCGGCTGGCGCAACCACAGGCAGACGCCATTCACGTTGATCTGGTTGCGATCGATATACAACCACTGGACCCAGTTGGTCTTGATGCCGATCGTGACGGCGGACCCATTGTTGTTGAACGGGCCGATATTGCACTTTTCGATCAGCGTGCTGTCCGCATAGTCGACCAGCACGCATTCGCCCGCGTGGTTGTCTGCCGGTTGGATGGAGAGGCCCGCGAGCGAACAATCGCTGACCTTGGTTCCGGTCTTGGTCACCTTGCCAGCGGCGTCCACGGTGGGAATGGCCTGGCCAAGGACGATGCGCGCGCCATTGCTGCCGCGCAGGCGGCACTGGCCGCCACCCAATGCCTCGATGCGCGAGGAACTCATCGTGATCAGCAGGTCAGACGTGAACGTGAACGTGCCCACCGGCACTTGCAGCGTGCGCCCGCGCACGGCGTTGAGCCACGAAATGGCGGCCTGCAGCGCGGCTGTATCGTCCACCCCGTCGCCCTTGGCGCCGAACCACATGAGATCGGCGGTACCCGTGCGGGTTGCCGCACGCACCCATGCGCCGCTGGCGCCGGTCCGGTCGGTGCTGGGCGGGATATAGAACGCCTGCGCCGTATCGGCCGTAACCGCGCTCGCCAGGTTATCCGTGGAGAAATAGAAATACCCCTGCCGCCCGGTTTCCAGCAGATAGGCCATGACCGCGCGATTGGTGCGCGTGGCCAGCGCGCTGCGCGTGGCGCATGGCACGATCACGTCGTTCAGCGTGCCACCGCCGGGAATGCCCACGAGCGTGGCGCCTTTGTTGGCATCGGTGCTGGCCATGTCGGAGCGCAGCAACGCATCGCCGTTGACCGCGTCGGCCAGCACGGCGGTGCCGTCGATCGGCGAAAAGGCAAAGAACTTGCCCTTGCGCTTAGCCGCGGAAGGCAGCGTGCCGGCGTTTTCGCCCAAGGGAATGCGCATGCAGCGCTTGAGGTCGCGCGACAGCGCCTGGTCGCGCAGCGCAGCGCGGTCGTTGGCCAGGTTCACTGGCGCTGCCAGCCACGCCGATCCGTTCTCGAAGGCCGTGGTCTGGGTGAAATCGGGATCGAGCCACACCACCAGTTTGCCCGGGCCAGGGGCTGCGGCGAAGGTCACGGTGCCGCCGCCGCCTTCGTACAGCTCCACGGTGTAGCCGGCGGTGATCGGCTGGTCATCCAGCAGCACGGCCACGTCGGCGGTGCTCTGCGCTGTAAACGTGAAGGGAAATGAAAGCGTTACGCCATTGGCGCTGAACGGCCCATCATAGGCGTTGGTGGTGGAAACGGCCATGGAAAGGTGTCCCTGCAAGGCGCGCGGGGGCGGGCCGCCCAAGCGGGCGGGGCAACGCGCAAACGAAAAGGAAAGGTGGAAGGGCTGCCCTGGTCAGCCGATACGGGCGCGCATCGCGCCATATTGGCGCGCGCCCGAAAGCACCGACTGGCTCATGTCAACCAGGCCGCTCAGCAATGCGGTCTGGCGTTGGGCTGAAGCGGCGCTGGCGCGGCCCATGGCAAAGGCCGCCCCGGCATCGGCCTGGCGCACGGCGCGCGTGCCCTGCGCGGCCAGGTCGGTCACCCGCGCGTCGCCAACCAGGCGGGTGCTGTCCACCGCATCGGCTGCGGTACCGAAATCCACGCCCACGCCGCCGGCTGCGGCAGCCACGCGCTGGCGCCCTTCCTCGGCTGCCATCTGGCGATACTGATCCTGGATCGCGCGGGTGGTTTCATCCTGGGCATCGCGGGCTGCGCTGCGTTCCAGTTCGGCCTGGCGCAGCGCGGCCTGGCGCTGATACTGCGCCTGGTGCATGGCGCTGACGGTGCTGATGCCTTGGCCGGCCACGGCAAGGCCAGCGGCAATGATCGGAAGAGCGGGGCCACACATCAGGCATTCTCCTGTTGCAGGGTGGAAAGGGCGGGGCGGCGGCGGGCAAATCGGCGAAAGGCCAGGTCGCCCACCAGCATGGTGTCTTCGTCCACGGTAAAACCCCATCGTTCGAGCAGGCGGATCGCCCGGGTGTTGCCGGCAGACACTAGGTTGGCCAGCACCGCGCTTGAATCGTGCATTGCTGCCAGGATCGGGGGGCCCAGGCGCAGCAAGGTGCGGCCGTGTCGCCAGACCTCGTCCGTGCCCAGGAACCAGGGCACGCCGCGGCCGGCGAGCGCCGATTCGACCACCACGCCGAACATCGCGTGCGGCTGGCCAGCCACCATCGCGGTCCAGCAATGGGTCGATGCGATCAGGCCATGGCGCAGGGCGGCCTTGGGTTCTCGGCCCATGGCGCGGCATTCGGCCTTGTCGATGGCGCGCATGTGTCGCGCCAGGAAACCCACATGGCGGGCATGGGCCGGCACGATTTCCACGTGGGTCTGGTTGGGCAGGATCATCCGCCCAGCACCGGATCGATCGCCACGCCCAGCAGGGTGAACGGCAAGGGCGCGGTCTGTCGCATCCAGATGGCGCAATCGTCGCGCGCCCGGTTGTCCAGGTTGACCAGGTATTCGCCATTCATCAGCGCATCGGGCGCGTTCCATGCCTCGTCCTTGCGCGATTTGACCGGGAACAGGTGATCGGCGTCGATCCCGGCTTCGATCTGGCGTGTGTCGGCCAGGGTCAGCACGGCCTGGCTTGCCTGGCAGATCCGGCCCACACTGCTACCCGTCGTGGTGGACAGGCGCAGCGGCAATGTTTCCACATCCACCTGATACGGGATACCGAAGGTGACTTGCGTGGCGCCGCCCATGCCGGCTGGCAGGGTGATCGTGCCGTTCGTGACGGTCAGCCCCGAAATGGCCACGCCATCGACCAGCCCGGCAATATCGATGCGCCCTTCAAGGTGCCACAATCCGGTAAAGCTGGTGCGTGGTTCATCGAACCGGCCTTTGACTGCGCAATCGAGATAGCAGGCATCCGCGATGTCCGACCATGCATGGCGCGCCATGCGCTCCACGAAGCGGCGGGTCGTTCCGGCGATGTCGCGCTCCACCACCAGATAGACGCGATCCTCGCCCTCTTCGGAGATGCAGCACACCGACAGGACCTTCCCGTCGGTTTCGCACAGGGTCCAGCCCCACACGTTCTGTTCCTGCTCCCAAGTGAAGCAGACGAGCATGCCATCCTCGCGCACGGCCCAGATCACGCTGCGCGGCTCCTGGGCATAGCACCAGGAAACGATGCTCATTCCGTCGAAGAAATGCGGCGAGAAGATCGAGACGTCGTTGGATTTCAGCCCGTCGATGGTGAAATCATAGCCGATCGTGCGCACCGTGCGGCCAACGCTTGGCTGGTAGAACACCACATTGTCGATCACCAGCGGCGAGATCCGCGACGATCCACGCCCGATCTGGCGCCGCGTGGCCGGTGCGCGCGTGGCATCGAGCACGCCACCCGATCCATCGCCATCGATGTGAAACACGCTGTCCGATGTCAGCGCCAGCAGGCTGGTGGTGGTGACCAGCTGGTTCACCGAATTGACGCGGCCGGCCACGATGGTGAACGCCATGGAGTCATCGGCGCGCAATGGCCGCGAACGATCCATGTTCTCCAGTTGGCCACTGCGCGTGGTCCAGATGCCGTGCGGCACGTTGCGCGTGCGGGCCCACACCGCGCGCTGTTCGAACAGCGTGACGGTGGAGGGATAGTCATTCGGCCCGGAAAACGGGTTGGCCGCCTGGGGCGGGGCGCGATCCAGCGCCGGCGCGATATTGTCGTCGCGAAAGTTCGTGGTCTCGGTCGTGCCGATATGGCCGAAGAACTGCGAGTTATCCGCCTTGTAGACGTTGTACCGCGTGGCCCCGGGCGCCGCTGTCCAGGTTATCGTGTTGAAATTGCGTTTGAGCGTCAGGTCGTTGGTGGCGGTCGATGCCGTGCTGGCGCGACTTTCCATGCCGGTGTCGTCGTTCACCGCCGTCACGCAATAGCTTGCCGGCTGCGGGAAATAGGCCGCGTTGCCATTGCTGCTGTCGGTGTTCGCCACTGTTGGCCAGGCATAGCAGCCTGCGGGCGCATCCACCGTGGGCGCAAAGGCGACAGTGCGAAACGACCAGTCGGTATGGCCCGCACGCACCAGCTTGGCGGGCGCGTGGTCGATATGCGCCAGATACATGGTATCGGCGGTCTGCTCAAAATCGAGCTCGGCCAGTTCCACCCCGTTGTAGGGCGAACCCACCTTGTAGATGCGTGCTCCGCCCATCAGAACCAGGCCTTTCCGCCAAATTGCCCCGAACCGCCGAAATAGATCGCCGGGCGCGTGGGGGCGGGGGTTACGGGGGGCACCACCGGCGCGGCGGGGGCCACAGGCGGTGCGCTGCGGGTCGTCCCGCCACTGCAGCCTGCAAAGGTGGCCACCCCGCTGGTATCGGCATCGATGCGAAAATGGCTGTCGTCGATCACGGCCGCCACGGTCCAGGCGCGGCCGTTGAGCAGGCTGCCCATCTCGCCTGCGCATCCGGCAATGTAGAACCGGTCGCCCACGGCAAAGCCATGATAGGCCACTTCCACCACGGCCTGCGCGGCATTGCTGATCGCGGTGATCGCCAGTTCCTCTTCCAGGATGCGCCCGCCGCCGGCGCAGGGGCTCATATAGCCTTGGCCCATTTCCAGCGCATATGTCTGGCTGAGCGAGAACTGGAACGGCACCAGTCGCACGGGCTGCGTGGGATCAAGCACTTCGGCCACCATCTCGGTGCCCGGTCGCTTGGTCACGCCGCCGTACTTGAGCACGATGACGTTGCGCGCCTTGCGCAGGGCGGTGCCCCAAGCGTCGACGTCGAACCGGCCGTACAGCTGCGGACCCAGCTCGCCACGGCAGAAATTGGCTTGCGCCGTGCGCCCGCCGATCATGCCGCGTCTCCTGGAAAGGCAAGGCCGGCGCGGGCCAGTTCCGCTTCGCTGACATACCGCGCCGGGCGCTCGCCACTCTTGTTCGCCTCGTCGGCGATCGCGCGCATCCGCGCGATTTCAGCGGCGCGTGCCAGCGTCTGCGCGGCGGTTGCGTCCTTCTTCACCGGCAGGGCCAGGCGCGCGGCCAGTTCCAGCTCGAATGCGCGCGCCACCAGCGGCGGCAGATCCGGGGCGGTCACGTTGTTGCGCACGAACACCAGCGTGGCGTTGGCCACGTTGGCGTAGATGCGCCCACCCTCGTAGAGGAACGCCAGCGGCGCCGCGTCCTGGAGCGGAAAGGGAAACGGGCCGCCGCTCGGCAGCGTGGTGGCGTCGTCCTCCACCGCGCGCACGGCGATCGGCTGTGCCAGGTTCGTGGGGGCGGCATAGGCGTGCAGCCATTCGGCTGGGCGGTCGTTGCCCACCTCGGCCAGCACCACGCGCGTGCGCGCCCAGGGCCAGGGCGCCCATTCCGCCAGTTCGGCCAGCAGAGGCTTGGCAAAGCGCGTCGCTTCGCGGGCCTCGATGCTGCCTTCGGCAAAATCGGCGATCTGCCCAGCGGCAATCTGCGCCAAGGCGCGGTTACAGATGTCGATCAGTTGGGCCATGGGCTTGTCCTTGCTGCCAGGCGAAAGGGTGCCCCTTCCTGGCGGGAGGAAGGGGAAGGGGTGGCTATTCGCTCACCACCTGCCAGTCGGGCGTGCCGACATAGCTGAAGGCCTTGGTGCCAAAGTGCGCCTGTGCCAGCGCGCGGGTGAAGCCGTCCTCGCCCGGCTTCAAGTCCAGCCCGTCGTCGAACAGCTCGCCCAAGGTGTCGTCGTCGCGGCGCCAGATCGCCATGGAATCTGCTCCTTCAGGCGTAGTGGATGTTAAGGCACAGGATATCGCCCGCCGCGATGGCAGTGGTGTCGCTGTCCACCGCCGCACCAGTCAGGGCAAAGCCCAGGCCGGTGCTGAAATAGAGCGGCGTGTCGAACGCGATCTCGAACGGGCTGGATGGCGGCAGGCAATAGGTCGCCACCGGGGTGTCGGTGCCCACGGTCGGTGCGCTGGCCTTGTTGTAGAGCTTGAGGTAGCGGGCCGATGCACTCGCATTGTGCCCGCGCACGCGAAACAGGTCGGCCATGCTGGTCTTCACGCTGGTGGCGTTCGTGGTGGCCGCGGCAGAAAGCAGGCGCGTCGTGCTCGACGGCTTCTTGGCGCGGTCCCACGTGGCCCCGTTGAACACGCCTGGCCGCGCATAGACGTTCACGCCGTTCACGCTGCCGCCGGCATCAGTGCCCACGCCCGTCACCACGCTGGCGACGTTGCCAGATGACCCGATCGAAGTGATCACTTCGCCGCGCGAGGAAAGCTGCAGGTTCCCACGCTGGCCGTCGGTCAGGGTTGGCTGGGTGGCATTGTAGACGCCGCCGATCTTCACCGGATTGCCACTGTCGCTGGCGCCGGCAGGCACGTTGCCCAGGCTGGCCACATTGCCCGAAACACCGCCCGAATAGCCCACCGTCACGGCCAGGGCCGTGCCTCCGGGAGAGCGAACCCACACGTTGGCGGCATTGCCGACGATCGTGCCCTGGCGATAGACAGTCACTCCGGCCAGGTCGCTGACGGGCGCGGTCGCGCCGCCAAAGCATACTTTCACCGGCTGCTGGCCGATGTTCTGCAACAGCACGTCGGCATTCGCCGCAGCGGTAAGGGTGGCGGCAATATCCTGCCAGGTGCCGTTCGCGGCAAAGCTGCTCTGGGTGGCGGCTGCCATCTGCGTCTCCTTGGAAAGCGGAAGGGGAAGGGGCAAGGTGCCGGGCGCGCCTCGGTTCGCCCGCGGCGGGGCGCGCCCGGCAGGGCCTTTACTGGCCGCCCACGCCCAGGTTGGTCTGGCGGCTGGCCACCACCGCGGCGGTGATCTTGCCGGCGGTGGCATTGCTGCCGCCCACGGTGTAGTAAAGCCGCAGGTAGCGGGCGTTGACACCTTCCTCGATGCTGCCGGGCACCTTGAACTGGTATCCGGCTGCCAGGCTGGCCAGCGGAACCACCGCGCCGCTGGAAACGGTCGTCCACGTGGCATTGTCGGGCGAAACCTGCACGCTCACCTGCAGATTGGTCAGCCCGGCAAAGGTCTGCGAAACGGTCACGGCCAGATCCACTTCTTGGCCACGGCCCAGATCGCGCACCAGGGCGGCACTGGCACCATACGGGGTGCCGGTGGTGCCCAAGTCGATGACATTGGCCGAAGCGGCCGAGGCGGTCACCGCCTGGGCATCGCTCAGCAACAGCGAATTGTCGAAAATCATGCGGGAATACTCCGGATTGGGAGAGGAGCGTCGCTCCGGTTCCAGCGCCCTTTGCGGCGCCGGAACCGGAACCTGCGTATCAAGCGACGAGCGCTTCGTTGGTGACGAGGGCGTCGGTTTCGCGGATGGGGATGCCGCGCCAGGTCATCACTTCCTCGCCCTGGATTTCCATGGGCGTCAGGCGCACGAAGTTGTCCACGCCGCTGCGGCCGTTGCTGGTTTCGGCGTCCAGCGCTTCAAGCAGCACGCGGTTCATGTAGATCACGGTGCGGCCCGGGCTGACCTGGCCTTCGCGCTCCATGTGATAGGCGCGGCGGCCCTGCAGCTTGTAGTACAGCTTGCGCAGCAGCGGGTTGAGCGCCACCGTGCCGGCCACCACGTCCGACACGTCGATGTTGGCGATGCGCCCGTTGAAGCGCCAGTCCTTCACGCACAGCCCCATGTGCTGGGTGAACTTCTCTTCCTTGACGTAATAGGGGTTGCCATTGCCATCGAGCACGCGCTGGCGCCCCATGTCCTCGCGCTGCACCCCGGCCGGCACCGAATCCGGCACGATCACGCTGGTCTGCATGTCACCATGGGTGACGAACCAGATCGATGCGTTGTCGGCCTGTGCGCCGCCGGCATTCACCACGTTGGCGTTCGACAGCGAGTTGTAGCGCGGCGCCAAGCCGTGGAACTGCTTGCCGTTCACCTTGACGTCGGAATACCAGATCGCGCTTTCCACCGTCTGGGCGATCGATTCCAGGAAGCCCTGGCCTTCCACCAGCCGCAGCTTGGCCGCTTCGGCGGGCTTGAGGTTGAGCAGGCGTTCGTCCACCGACGAAAGACCTTCGACGAACCCGGTCGTGTCCTTCACTTCGGTGTAGTTGCCCTTGGACTGGGCGATGCCCTGGTAGAGCGCGCCCCATGAAACGCTGGGCAGGCCGGTGCGGATCGTCGAGCGATGCTCGGTGCCGCTGTTGCAGCTCACCACGTTGGCGTCCTTCATGAAGGGCGTCAGCTGGGTCAGCGCCTCCACCACGTCGCCCAGGCCGTCGCCGCCGGCCTTGAGCACATCGATCAGGTTCCAGTAACTCGAGCCGAGAATGGCCATGAAGCTATCTCCTTACTTCGCTTCTTGGGGGTAGAGACGTTCCCAGACGGGGCGCTGGTTGGCGCTGCCGGCATGGGCACGGGCAAAGCCGCTGTCCTCGCTGAGCAATTCGCCCAGGCGGCGGAACGCGCGGATCATGTCGGGGTGGTTGCCAAAGCCGCTGTCGGCCAACGCCTGGCGGAACGGGTGCCCCTCGTTGAAACCCAGGGCATCCAGGCCGCGTGCGGCCAGGTGCTCACTCTGCGCGCGCCGGGCACCGCCGATTTCGGGATCGGCGGCAAACTCCTCGGCCCAGGCGCGCTTCTGCGCGGCGGCGGCATCGGCGAAATGGGCCAGCAGGCTTTCCTGCGTGCGCTGCATCACGCCTTGCGCCAAAGGCAGCAGCTTGCCGGCCTGCTCGTTGGAAAGGCCCAACTCGCGCAGCACCGGCTCGGCGCTTTCCACCAGTTGGGAGTCCAGCGCCATGCCGTCGAGTGCCAGGTCATAGCGTTCGGGAACGCCCGCCTGCGTCGGTTCGGTTGCGACAGAAGGGGAGTGGGCCGGTTCAGCGGCGCCCGGCTGGGCGGTCGAACCGGCGCTGGCCGGGGCCGTTGCCGGCTGGCCCGTCGGCGCCGGGTTCATCGTCGGGAAGCTCGTCGTATCGGGTGCGGGGATGGGGTCGCTCAAGGCGGTTTTCCTTTGCACTGAGGGCAGCATCGAGCACGGCCTGCATGGTCGTCAGGCCCAGCGGATCCTGGGCGCGGGTCGCCTCGTCCTGGCCGCGATGGGCCAGCGCGATCAGGTCGAACCCCAAGCTGCGCCGCCCTTCGAGGAAGGCGAGCAGGGCACCATCGGCCCCGCTGGCCATTGTCTGTTGCCCCAGCAGCCCCGCCGCTTGAATCGCTGCGTGCAGGAAGCGGCGGAATTCGAGACGGCCCAGCAGGGCGGCGGCATCTTCACTGGTAACGCTCACGGTTGGATCAGTCGCTTGAGCAGGTTTTCGCCGCCCACGTCGGCGCGCGAGAGCAGTTCTGCTGCGGCGGCCGCGTCTTTCATCGCGGGCACCATCTGGCTGATCTGCGCGGCCGCCTGGGCAGCATGGGCCGCCTCTCCCCGCTGGGTGCGCAAGTGCGCCACTTGGGCGGCCGGTCGCATGATCCGCGCCGGGGTACCGGCGCGCCAGGCGTATTCGTCCACCGCCTCGTCGAAGTCGATCTTGTCCAGAACTTCGGGATGGGCGGCCGCCAGATTGCCGACAAAGCCCACCACCCGCTCGATCTGGCCGATGCCGACCATGCGCTGCATCTGCTGCAGGATGCTCACGAATTCCACGCGCACTCCGCGCCCGTGGAGGGCTGGCGGAGCCGGCGGCAACATGGCCCCGCGGCTCAGGATCGCAAAGGCGCGGTCGATCGCCACTTGCAGCTTTTCGTTGGCCACGCGTTCGATCACGGGGCCAAGCTGTGTCAGCTTTTCCTCGTTGCGGCTGACGATTTCCTCAACATTGCGGGGCTGCACGCCGCGCATGTTGGTGATGGCGTTGAACAGGTCGGCAAAGCTCAAGCCGTCGATCTGGCGGCGGCATTTGTCCATTTCCTCGCCGATCGCCGCTACGGCCTGGTAGGGCATCTGGTAGGGGATCACCACGCCGTCGCGGTCCAGCCCAGATGCCGTTACCGTGCGCCCCGGTTCGCCGGTCAGGCGCACGCCCGGCGGCACGATCTTCTCGGGCTTGACCATCTGGTCGATGGCCTCGTTGCGGCGCTTGGCCTGCATCTGCAATTCGCGCAGCGCCGGCAGGGCTTCCATGCCGGGGGAATGGCCGTAAGTGTCCCCACCCACCACGTCCCAGCGCGGGGCCCAGAACGGCTGCTCGTTATAGCCCGCAAGCTTGAGCAGGCTGTCACCGCGTGCGCCCGCTTCCCAATAGACGCTGCGCCAGGCCTTGGAGCCGAAGCGATGCGGATCGTGGTCCGGGTCCGGCTCGATGGCGTGGAACACTTCCACCACCGTCTCGTACTGGCTGCGATCATAGAGCGCGCGCACGGCCGGAGAGACGGCGGGCCCAAAGGTTTCCACCGCCTGGCGCACGCTCATCGGGCAGGTGCGAAAAAGCGTATCGGGCACCAGCGCGTCAGACAACGCGATCCAGTATTCGCCAAAGGTCAGTGCGTGGCACACCGCGCCTGCCAGCGGATGCTCCACCATCACGCAGGCTTCGGTGCCGAACAGGCCCATCTCGCCATAGCCGGCCTTGGCCGCCCCATAGAAGTTGGTCGATGCCAGAAAGGCATAGAGCCGGCGCTCCACCGCCGAAAGCCAGGCGCGCACGCCTTGCGCGTCCATCAGGTCGTCGTCGGCGGTCTTGAGGGTAAACCAAGGGCGCGATGCACTGGAAAGGCCCGATGTCATCCCGTTGGTCAGCGTGCGGAATGCCTCGATCCCGTGGGGGTCGAACAGCGTGCGGTTCCACTGTCGGCGCCGCGCGCCCGAACGATCCTTGCTCCCGGCCAGGAACCGCGAACGGGCTGGCTGGGCAAAGCGGGCGATCTGCTCGGCTTCGGCTTCATAATCCTGGCGAACGGATTTCATCCCGGCCAGACGTGCCTCGCAATGGGCGCGGATCGATTTGTGATCAGCCAAGAGTGCCTCCCGAACCGAGAGTGGCCGAACCAAGCGTGGTGGAAGAAATCCGCGCTGCGCCGGTCAGGCCCAGCGGCGAAGTGACCATCCCGGCCAGGATCGCGCGGCGCCAGCGGCTGTTGTCCATGGCGCCGGCTGGCGCTCCCTGGTCAGGCAGTTTCAGGCTTTGCCGCTCGGGCGCGGTGGGAACGGTGGGCGTGCTGCACATCTAGGCACCTCCATGGATTGAAGGCGCTTGTAAGCCGGGGACGCACCAGCTTGAATCGCTGGTGCAGAGCTCCATGATCGCAATGAAACGCGCATGAAAAAGGCCCCGCCCGAACTGGGACAGGGCCTTTAAAAGCGTCCTGTTGATAGTGGGTTATGCTTCCTTGATCGAAACGTCACCGTTCCTGGCCAGGCGGATGACTTTCATCGAAGGTGGTGCATTGGTGTAGATCGGTCGTCGCGCGGCATAGAGACGCTCGCGCGGCACGCTGCGAATGCAGACCTGGTCGCTCTGGTTGCCGCCCAGCACGTGAAAATTGGCGTTGTCCTCGCCCACGTAAAGCCCAACGTGCCCGCCGCCGGGGCGGATGAATACCAGCGTATCGCCCAGCATCGGTTGACCGGCCTGCTCACCGAATTTGGCCCAGTTCAGCGCCCACAGCGGATTGGGCGGCAGCGGCTTGCCCGCTCGCTTGGCCACCACGGCCATGAACAGGCCGCACCATGGTACAGAGTCTGCATAATAGTCGTGCGCCACTTGCGCGCTGACTTCTCCAGCCCATTTTATGATGACCGGATTGTTACCCGGCCCCGGCTGTTCCTCGGTACCGAACAGCACGAGTGCTTCGGTAATCATCTTGGGCGGATTGGCAATGTTGCGCAAATAGGCATAGGCTGCAGGTAGTTCCACCATCGATCCCTCCCTCATCATGCTTGCATTGGCATTTACCAATATGGCCGGCGCAAGGATGTGGCCGTGAAAGCAAGTGCCTCACGGTAAATTGTGTGATAACTTGATGATTTTGGCGCGTGTTGTGCTGCCCCGAAGCGAATCACGCCAATTTATATTTGCATAGTTCTGAATATACTGTCTGATGGCAAGTTAAATCGCAGCCGCTCAACCCAGCTCGCCATAGCGTCCCGCTCCGTCATCGGCCTGGGCTGCGGGTTCCAGCCAGGCCGGCAGCGCGCGCGGGCCCACGGCTTCGGCAAATGTGCAGGCCAGTGCATCGGCCCAGTCCGGACTGGGCAATCCGCGCCGCTTCATCTCGGGCTTCTTTTCCAACTGCACGCGGGTGTCGTCGGCAGCAAAGGAATAGGTCGGTCCGATTAGGTCGTCGCGCAGGCGGTCGCTGTCGGGCACCGCGCCCCGGCCCAGCCACGCGCGCATCCGCGTCCAGATCTCGGCACGTTTGTTGGCTGTCGGCACGGAAACGCCGGGTTCCAGTTCGGCCTCGCGCCCCTTGCCGCCAAACCACACCTCGATCACTGGCGTATCGCCCAGCAACTGGCGCAAGCGATCGACCACCGCCGCGCCCACGTTGCCCGCGTCCACAAAGATCGCATCGGGCCGGTGTCGCGCCGCCTCCAGGGCGATGTCGCCGGCCAGTTGCATGGCATCCACCCCGCGCCAGTTCTTCCACGGCCGGCTGCGCGCATCGCGGCCACAGCGGATCGCCAGCACGCTTTCATCGTCGCCAAACCGCGCACAGTCCACGCCAAAGATCACCGGGTCGGTCGGCAATCCGGCGGGCACCACGCGCCGTCGCGCGGCTTCGGCCAGGTCCTGCGGGATGAACTGCATCGTGCTGCTCGATGGGAACTGGCCCCGCACGCGCACGCGCACCACGTCACTGTCTGCGCCGTAGGCGGCCACCAGCTCGTTGAGGTAATCGGCGTTCACGCCTTCCACTTCGCGCGCGTCGATCTGCGCGGTGCGCCACAGGTTGCGATGCTTGCCAAAGCATTCGCGGAACGCGCCGGTGTTCTGCGTCGGATTGCCGAATGCCAGCCAGATCAATTCGGTATCGGCATCGGTCAGGGCGCCCAGCGCCACTTCCCACACTTTGTCGGCAATGCCCGACGCCTCGTCGAAGATCAGCACGATGCGCCGGCCCATGTTATGCAGGCCGGCAAAGGCCTCGGTGTTGTGCTCACTCCACGTCACCAAGTCGGCCCGCCATGATGGGCCCCGGCCCTGCGCGGTCGAGGCCAGTGCCCGCCGGGTCTGGGCAAACCAGTTGGCCGTCAGCGCGAGGCCCGCCCACTTGGCGATTTCCGGTGCTGTCTTGGTATCGAGTTGGCTTTCGGTATTGGCGGTCACCAGCACGCGCGCATCGGGGCAGGTGTCCAGCGCCCACTTGACGATCATTGCCACCAGTGCCGATTTGCCGATGCCATGCCCCGATGCCCGCGCCAGGCGCAGCGGGGTATGCCGCGTGACCGGATCGGCCAGATGCGCGCCGATCTCCTCCAGCACGTCGCGTTGCCAGCGGCGCGGCCCGGCCATGCCCGCCAACGGCCCCTGGCCCCAGGGATAGGCAAACAATGCGTGTCCCAGCGGGTCGTGGGTAAACGCGCCGATCGCCTCGGCCAGATCCGCCGTTCTCGACAATTTCCCCGCCATTTACCGCCCCTTCAATACCCGCGCTCGCGCCGCGGCCAACCGCTCGCTCCAGTCCTGGCTTTCGCCTGGCCCCGCGCTTTCGCCGTATTTCCCCGGTGCCCATTTCGAGAGCAGTTTCAATCGCGTCTCCACCCGCAGCCGGGCACGGGCCACGTTATCCGGGTTCTTGGCGGCGGACACCGTACCGTCGGCCTTTTCCTTGCAGATCACGTCGCCGGCATCGTCGTCGGCAATTTCCAGGGTTTCCTCCGCGATCGCCTCGAACCCCGCTTCGCGCGCCAGGGAAAAGCGGCGGGCGAAGTCCTTGTCTTCCAGCCGCCAGCGCTGCACCAATCCCGGTGCCACCTGGTGCCGCCGGCACAGCTTGCGCAGCGTGATGCCTTCGGCCAGCCCGGCGAGCAGCAGGTCTTCCAGCGCCGGATCGCGCCCCGCCTTGCGCGCGCGCGTCATCAGCGCAGGCCCTTTCCGGTCTTGTAGGGCTTGCGGTCGGTCGGACGCGGCGTTGCACTGGTCGGCAGGCGCGCGGGCGGCGGCGTGTGGGTGCCCTTGGGCACATGCGGGGTGTCGTCGCGCATGTTGGCGGCCCGCGCCGTGCGCTCACCCGTGGCCACGATCTCCACGATGCGAAACCGCTGGTATCGCTCCACCCGGATCAGTCCCTTGCGTTCCAGGCGCTTGACCATGACCGGCCCCATCGAGCACGAATTGTACCCGCACAGCATTTCGATATCGATGTTGGTAGGGCAGGGCAGCCCGGCCTGTGCTGCTTCGGCCAGTGCGCGATAGGTGGTTCGTTCGGTCCAGGTCAGGCCGGCCAGCGAAACCTTGGCGGGGGCATCGGCAGCAACGGTGGCGATGGCATCGGTCATCAGGACTTTTCCTTTGACGGTTGATTTCGCTGCAGCATCCGCAACACTCCAAGCAGGCCGACGCCCCGCGCCGTTCTGTTTTCTGCAGTGTGGATGCAGGCTTTAAATCAAGGATTTGTGCTCTTGCCCGGCGTGTGCTTGGCCAGCTTGCCGCCGTTGCCCCTTGGCGGGAGAGGGCTAGGCGGAACGGGCGCCGGGCTCAGCGGGCATAGGAACTGGATATAGGAAAAATCCTAAATATCCAGTCGAGATGCTGCCAAATCCGCGTCGAAATCGCTAAATGGCGATTCAATAAAAGGAAATTTCCTTTAACCGAAGCGGTAAATTCCGTCCGCTCGTGCGGCATTTTTGCCAAGGTGAACCATGGCCGATTCGTCCGTGCCCAGCCGCCCGCCTAGCCTTCCGCCCGGCTGGATCTGGTATGATGCCCGGTTGCCCGATGGTCGCGAGCATCGCTTTGCCCACGCCGTTTCAGACGATCACGCCGCATTGCTGGCGCGGGCCTGGGCAATCTGGTCGCCGGCGCGCGCGGGCCGCGATGGTCGTTTCCTGGCGCCTGGCCTTTTGGTGCAGGCAGCCATGGAACAGGTTGATCGCTTCATTCCATTGTGACGAAGATTTCGGCCACGATCACCCAGACACCACCGATCTCGCGCCACTTCGCGCTATATTGGCCTGCCGCCTGGATCGTGCCGCTGTGGGCGTCGCGGCCTTGCCACGCCCCGTGTTCCAGGGCGATGGGCGCCACTGGTGATGGCACGATCGTGGTGGGCGTTCGCACATAGATGCTGCGCGTCCGCGCCGAGAATTCGCGCTTCCAGGCCAGCAGTTGCGCCTTGCGACCGGCAAGAATCGCACTGTCGCTTCCCGTCACCAATACCACGTCGGGTGCCAGCAACGGCCCGATCGCGGCCAGATCGGCGTCGGCCAAGGCCCGGTTGAATGCGGCGCGGCGCAGGCGGATGGCAAGGTCGGCTGGGTGATTCATCGTGCGTCTCTCACCACGTCACGGTGGGCCGGGCAACCGTTCGTCGCGTTTAACCTTGTTCTTGCGGGTTTTCCCTGTCGCCCGCTTAGCCACGCGGGAAGCCGGCCCGCGCATTCTGTCCGGCATGATCCGCCAGATTCCTCCCGAACACGTCAAGCTTGGCATGTTCATATGCGGATTCGGCGGATCGTGGTTCGATCATCCGTTCTGGCGGACGCGCTTCGTCATCGCGAGTCATGACGATCTCGAAAAGGTGCACGCCGCCGACGTGCCCTACGTCATCATCGATGAGTCGCGCGGCGCCAAGCACGAAGGCGCAGCGTCAGATGCCGCGCCAGCTGCCGCCCGCCCGCCGGCAATCCCGGCACCTGCTCCCAGGCATTGCCGCCGCGTGCCCGTTCCCCCACCCGATCGTTCCGGCGCGTTGGCACAAAGCATCGCTCGCCAGCGCCGTCGCCAGGTCCAGCAGATGGTCGGCCAGGCGCGGCAAACCATGCGTGGCCTGTTTGACGATGCGCGGATGGGCCGTGCAGTGCGCGTGGCCGATACCCACCAGCTGGTTGACGATATCGCCCAGGCGGTGGCCAACAGTCCGCGCACCGTGCTCGATATCGTCCGGCTCAAGAGCAAGGATGAATATACCTTCGCCCATTCGGTGGCGGTGTGCACGCTGATGATCAACGTTGCCACGTTCCTGGGATTGAGCGAGGCGGAAACGCGCGACTATGGCCAAGCCGGGTTGCTGCACGATCTGGGCAAGATCGGCATCCCGCAAGACGTGCTCAACAAGCCCGACATGCTCACGCGGGAAGAGTTCGCCGTGGTTCGCGATCATCCCGAACACGGATTTCGCCTGCTCCAGGCTTCGGGGGACGTATGTGCCACGGCGCTCGATGTCTGCCGTCATCATCATGAACGGCAGGATGGCAACGGCTATCCTCTGGGCCTGGCTGCCCACCAGATCAGCCGCGCCGCCGCGCTTGGCGCGATCTGCGATTGCTATGATGCGCTGACGTCGGATCGCATCTACAAGCAGGCGTGGTCACCGCCCCAGGCCCTGGCCGCGATGTGGAGTTGGGAGGGCCACTTCGATCGCGACCTGCTGTTCACGTTCATGCAAAGCATCGGCGTCTTTCCGCCTGGCATGGTCGTGCGCTTGCGTTCCAATCGGCTCGCACTGGTCCAGCCCGGCCGCCGACAGGATACCGGTCCCCACGTTACGGCCTTCTTCTGCACACGCGAACGCGAAGCGCTCCCCCCGCAGGACATGCTTCTCGACGACACCAATCCCCTCGACAGCATCGTTGGCCATGCCTGCCCCCACGAATGGGGTGTGCCGCAGTGGCAACAACTGCGCCTGCGGTTGTGGCGCGGTGCGGTAGATGCGTTGCCTGCCTGACCCGTCGCATAAGTAAACTTAATGCGTCACATCGGGGCTGGTGATAGGTGCGGCAAAATAAACAATTGTTTTTTATAACAATTTCTAGAAGGCTGGAAATCGCGAACAGTTCGGAAAAATTGATTCCGCCGTGCCATCACGTATTCTGTGGGCTTGTGACGCCAGACAGAGGGCATGATGGCACCGGCAACCTTCGAAACGATCAATCCCGCCACGGGTGAAGTGCTCGCCACGATCCCCATTGCGGGGGCGGTGGAAATCGATGCCGCCGTGGCTCGCGCCAAAGTCGCGCAGAAGCAATGGGCCCGTCTTACCGGAACCGAGCGCGGCCGCATCCTGCGCCGAGCCGTGGAAATCCTGCGCGCGCGCAACGATGAACTCGCCCTGCTGGAAACCCGTGATACCGGCAAGCCGATCCAGGAAACCATTGCCGTCGACGTGCTCTCGGGCGCCGACTGCATCGAATACTATGCCAATGTCGCGGCCACCATTGCCGGAGAGCATGTCGATCTTGGCCCTGGCGCGTTCGGCTATACCCGGCGCGAACCGCTGGGAGTCACCGCCGGTATCGGCGCGTGGAACTATCCCCTGCAGATCGCCTGCTGGAAATCGGCGCCTGCGCTGGCCTGCGGCAATGCCATGATCTTCAAGCCTGCCGAACTCACCCCGCTCACCGCGATCGAGCTGGAAAAGATCTATATCGAGGCCGGCGTCCCCGAAGGCGTGTTCCAGGTGGTTCAGGGCTTTGCCGCCACTGGCCAGTTGCTCTCGCGTCATCCCGGCATCGCCAAGATTTCTCTGACGGGCGAAGTCGGCACCGGCCGCAAGGTCATGGCTGATGCCGCCGCCACGCTCAAGCAGGTCACGCTGGAACTGGGTGGCAAGAGCCCACTCATCGTGTTTCCCGATGCCGATCTCGACAATGCGGTGTCTGGCGCACTCCTGGCCAATTTCTATTCCGCCGGCGAAGTCTGCTCCAACGGTACCCGCGTGTTCGTCCACGCCTCGGTCATCGATGATTTCCTTGCCCGGTTGAAGGCGCGCACCGAAGCGATGGTGGTGGGCGATCCCGCCGATCCGGCCACCCACGTCGGCGCGCTGATCAGCCAGGCCCACATGGACAAGGTCCTGGGCTATATCGAAAAGGGCAAGGCCGAAGGCGCTACGCTTGTCACAGGCGGCCACCGCGTTACGGCCAACGGCTGCGACAAGGGCGCGTTCGTCGCGCCCACGGTCTTTGCCGCCTGCCACGATGGCATGACCATCGTGCAGGAGGAAATCTTCGGCCCGGTCATGGCCGTGCTGCCTTTCACCGAAGAAGCCGAGGTGGTCGAGCGTGCCAACGCCACCGAGTTCGGCCTCGCCGGCGCTGTGTTCACGCAAGACATCACGCGCGCTCACCGCGTGGTGGCGGCGCTCGATGCCGGTACCTGCTGGATCAATACCTACAACATCACGCCGATCGAACTGCCGTTCGGCGGGGTCAAGCAATCAGGCCTCGGCCGCGAAAACAGCCGCGCCGCGATCGAGCATTATACGCGCCTCAAGAGCGTCTATGTCGCCATGGAGCCGATCGATGCTCCCTACTGATCCCGAAACCTTCGACTATGTGATCGTGGGGGCAGGGTCGGCCGGCTGCGTCCTGGCCAACCGGCTCACCGCCGACGGCCGCCACCGCGTGCTGCTGCTCGAATTCGGCGGCTCGGATCGCTCGATCTTCATCCAGATGCCGGCCGCGCTGGCCTATCCCATGAACACCACGCGGTGGAACTGGCGCTACGAATCCGAACCCGAACCCCACCTCAACAACCGCCGCCTGCATTGCCCGCGCGGCAAGGGGCTGGGCGGCTCCTCCTCGATCAATGGGCTCGTCTATGTGCGCGGCAATCCGCTCGATTTCGAAGAGTGGCAGGAACAGGGCGCGCATGGTTGGGGCTATGCCAACGTGCTGCCCTATTTCAAGCGCGCGGAAACCCGCGCCGAAGGCGGCAACGCCTATCGTGGAGGGGATGGCCCGCTTTCCACCACCTATGGCACGCTCAACAATCCGCTCCACCACGCCTGGATGGAGGCCGCGCGCCAGGCTGGCTACCAATTGACCGAAGATTACAACGGGTTCCAGCAGGAAGGCTTTGGCCGCATGGACATGACCGTGCGCAACGGCGAACGTTGTTCGTCGGCCAAGGCGCACCTCTATGACGCGGTCAAGCGGCCGAACCTGAAAGTCGAACAACACGCGCTGGCCACCCGCATCCTGTTCGAAGGCACGCGCGCCGTGGGCGTGGAATACGAGCGTGGCGGCACTCTCCATGCCGTGCGCGCCAGCGTTGAAGTCATTCTGTCGGGCGGCCCGATCAACTCGGTCCAGTTGCTCAAGCTGTCGGGCATCGGCCCGGCCGATGAACTCGCCAGCCATGGCATTCCCGTCCTGGCCGACCGCGCCGGGGTCGGCGCCAATCTGCAGGATCACCTGGAATTCTATTTCCAGATGGCCTGCACCCAGCCGATCACCCTGTTCGGCCATGCCAACCTGGTCGGGAAAGCCAAGGTGGGCCTTGAATGGCTGCTCCGCCGCACCGGTCTTGGCGCGTCCAACCACTTTGAATCCTGCGGTTTCATCCGCAGCCGTGCGGGCATCCGTTATCCCGATATCCAGTATCACTTCTTCCCGATGGCCATCAATTACGACGGCTCCTCGCTCGCCACGGAGCATGGCTTCCAGGCCCACGTTGGCCCGATGCGCTCGAAAAGCCGCGGCACGGTCACGCTGCGCAGCGCCGACCCGCGCGAAAAGCCGGCGATCCGCTTCAACTACATGAGCCACCCGGATGATTGGGCCGAAATGCGCGCCTGCGTGCGCCTGACGCGCGAAATCTTCCAGCAGCCCGCCTTTGCCGCATTCCGTGGCCGGGAAATCCAGCCCGGCGCCGATTGCGTCACCGACGAACAGATCGATGCTTTCATCGCCGACAAAGTGGAAAGCGCGCTGCACCCCTCCTGCACCGCCCGCATGGGCCGCCCTGATGATCCCCTGGCGGTGGTTGATCCCGAACTGCGCGTGATCGGCGTCTCCGGCCTGCGCGTAGTCGATAGCTCGGTGATGCCCTCGATCACCACCGGCAATCTCAACGCGCCCACGATCATGATCGGGGAAAAGGCGGCTGACCATATCCTGGGCAAGCCGCTGCTCCCGGCTTCCAACGAACCCTATTACGTCCACCCCCAATGGGAGACGCAGCAGCGATGAGAGGTCAAGACCACGCCGCGGCCCTGGCCGCCCCCGCCGGTGAGCTGCATCGTTCGCTCGATTGGAAGGGGGCGTTCTGGGCCTCCTCGGGCGTGCCGGCCGGCGTGCTGCTCACCATGGGGGGCATCGCCGCCACGATCGGCCAGCCCAGTTGGGTGGTGTGGATCGCCTCGATCCTGATGGGTTTCATCCAAAGCTTCGTCTACGCCGAAATCGCCGGGCTCTATCCGCACAAGTCGGGCGGTGCCTCGGTCTATGGCGCGGCCGCCTGGCTGCCTTACAGCCGCTTTGTCGCGCCCATTTCCATCTGGGCCAACTGGCTCGCCTGGTCCCCGGTGCTTACCCTCGCCACCAGCCTGGCCGCTGGGTACATCATGGCCAGCCTGTTCGCGCCCGAAGCCGCGATCATGACCTGGCAGATCAAGCTGGTCGATCTTGGCTTCGTGCGCCCCGGCCTCAGCTTGCGCATCAACGCGGTCTCGCTCATCGCCACCGCGTTCCTGCTGCTGACATTCGCCCTGCAGCATGGCGGCGCCGCGCGCGCGGCGCACGCGCAAAAGATCCTGGGACTGGTGTGTCTTGCCCCGCTGATCCTGGTTGGCCTCATTCCGGTTTTCACCGGCAACCTGCCGCGCGAGCATCTCTTCCCGCTCCTGCCGATGCTGCGTGATGCCGCGGGCCATGCTGGGTTCGGTTCGTGGAACGGCTATGGCCTCGTCCTGCTCATGGGCGCCATGTTCGGAGCCGGCTGGTCCACCTACGGCTTTGAAACGGCGGTGTGCTACACCCGTGAATTCCGCAACCCCGCGCGCGATACGCCGCGCGCGATCATCGCCTCGGGCGTGCTGTGCATCCTCGTCTTCGCGCTGGTGCCGCTGGCTTTCCAGGCCTCGCTCGGCCTCGATGCGATGCTATCGCCGTCGATCTACGATGGCTCTGGCGTGGCGCAGGCACTGGCGGCCATCGTGGTCAAGGGGCTGGGGCTGGTCGCCTCCAGCCATGCGGGCGTGCTGATCGCCAACCTGTTCATCGCCATGCTGATCCTGTCGTTGCTGCTCATCGTGATGACGTCGATGATGGGCTCGTCGCGCACGCTGTACCAGGCTTCGGTCGATGGCTGGCTGCCGCGCTATCTCTCGCGCGTGAACAGCCACGGTGCCCCCACCGCCGCGATGTGGACGGACCTGGGCTTCAACCTCATCCTGCTTCTGGCATCAGACTATTTCGCCGTGCTGATGATCAGCAACGTCTGCTACCTCGCGTTCAATTTCCTCAATCTCCAGGCCGGCTGGATTCATCGCATCGACCGGGGGGAGCGGGAACGCCCGTTTCGCTGCCCCACCTGGCTCCTGGCGCTGGGTTGCACTTTCGGCTTCGTCAACATGGCTTTCATGGGGGCGGGCGCCGACGTCTGGGGCGCGGGTACCCTGCGTAACGGTCTTATCGCCCTGCTGCTGATCGTGCCGGTCTTCGCCTGGCGTCATTATGTCCAGGACAAGGGCGTGTTCCCGCACGCCTTGGTCGAAGACTATGCCCGCAATGCGGACGGCAGCATGACGCGCCGTGCCGGTTGGCTGCCCTGGGTCGCTCTTGCTGGTTGCGCGGGGTTGATTGCCGTCACTCACGCCTTCGCGTTGCACCAAACCGCCGGGTGAACCGGCGCGTGCCTGCGCGTCTGGCGATCAGATCGCCGGGCTGAACAGCGCGGGAATTGCCTGGGGCAGGTCGGCTTCGGCCTGGGCATGGGCGCGGGGGTCATCCACGTCGATCCACCAGGCGCCGTCGATTTCCATAGTCGCGGCGCGGCCGGCATCGGCCAAGACCTGCATCCCGTCAGACAGCGATCCCGGCTTGCCCTGGGCAACGGCCTGGGCAATTGCGGCCGGCAAGGCTGCTGTGGCCAGGAATGCGCCGCAATCGACGGCGTCATAGGGAAAGATGGTCTTGCCGATCGCGGCAATCGTGCCGTCTGGGCGCGTGCGTACCCAGGTGGCATCATCAGGATCGACCAACGGATTGTCCAGCCGCCGATCGATCGCCAGCGTCACATCACGCGTGTCTGCGCCTTCGCCCGTCAGGCGTTTCAAGATTTCAGCGGAAAAGATGTGGTCTGCCATCATCAGCAGGAACGGACCATCCACCAGTGCAGCGCCGGCGATCACCGAATGGCCGTTGGGCAGGGTCCAGTCCGCCACGCGGGCGGCCGTGATCGTCACGCCGCAGCGGGCGGCCAGATCGGGCAGGGCGGCTTCCACGCGGGCCGCCTCGTGCCCGGTCACCACCACGATATGGGCAATGCCGGCAGCGGCGGCCTGGCGCACGCCCAGTTCCAGCAAGGGGAAACCGCAAACCGGGGTCAGCGGTTTCGACTGGCTGAGATCGCGCAGGCGCGATCCCAGTCCAGCAGCCAGGATAACCGCATGCCGGGGCGCAACTGCGCCATGGGCAATGCCATCAGCGGGCCGCAGCCCGGCAGCGGTATCCATGCTTATTCGGCAGCCTGCGGCACCGCCGCGATATATTCATCCACCATGCGCAGGGCGACATCGTCGATGAACTGCTGGGGAGGATGCTTGCAGAAATAGGCCGACGGGCCGATCAGCGCGCCGCCTTCACCGCGTTCCAGCGCCACCTTGCAGCAACGGATCGCATCCATCACGCAAGCTGCGGCGTTGGGGCTGTCTTCCACCGAGAGACGCAGTTCCAGGTTCACCGGAACGTTGCCCCACTGAACGCCTTCCATGCGCAGGAAGCAAATCTTGTTGTCCTTCTGCCACGGAACGTATTCCGACGGGCCGATCAGGATGTTTTCCTCGGCCAGGCGCTGGGCCAGCATGGCCTGCACGGCTTCGGTCTTCGATTCCTTCTTGCTCGACAGGCGATGGCGGTCGAGCATGTTGAGGAAGTCGGTGTTGCCGCCGGTGTTGAGCTGGTAGGTGCGCTCGGTGGTCACGCCGCGCGCCGAAAACAGCGTGGACAGCGTGCGGTGCACGATGGTGGCGCCCACCTGGGCCTTGATGTCGTCGCCCACGATCGGCAGGCCGGCGGCGCGGAAGCGCGCTTCCCATTCCGGGTTGCTGGCGATGAACACGGGGATGCAGTTGACCACGGCAACGCCGGCTTCCAGCGCGCATTCCATGTAGAATTCGCTGGCCTTCTGCGAACCCACGGGCAGGAAGTTGAGCAGGATTTCAGCGCCCGACGCCTTGAGCGCAGCCACGATGTCCGCCTGGCTGGGGTCTTCGCCCTCGGCCACGATGAACCCGCGTTCGCCGGCCACGGTCATGTGGTCGGCCACGCCGTCCAGCACGCGCCCGCGCATCACCTTGGCGCCGATGGTCGGCACGTCCTTGTAGAACACGGTGGTGTTGTTGGGTGCGGCAAAGATCGCCTCGCCCAGGTCCTTGCCCACCTTGCGGGCATCGACATCGATCCCCAGAACGAATTCCACGTCACCGGGCACGTAATCGCCGATGACATCGTGGATCAGGCCTTGGGAAGAGTTGTTGTTCTTGTAATAGAAAACACCCTGAACCAGTGAACTGGCGCAGTTCCCGACGCCAATAACCGCGACTTTGATCGATGGCATTTTAGGTAATTCTCCTGCGGCCAGACCGGCGCCCCCAGCTGATTTTCAGCGAGATGCCTGCCTGACACTCAAACGAAACTGCCTTTTCGCGGTGCTGCCCATCGTGCCCCTGCACAGGGTGGAATGGGTGGAACCCGGACGGTCCGGACCGGAATGGCCAAAATAGAGCAATACTGGGAACATGGCAATGGAGGGTGGAGCACTTGTTACATTATGACTGCCGTGCTGCATCTATGTTGCAATCAAGCGCTCGCTTTGCCGCTCTCTTGCAACGCTTCACCGCTCTCACCGGCTTTTTCAGGCGTCACCCAGCGAGGCGACAAAATCTTTTTCAAGCCGCTTTGCCGCGCTGCCCGCATGATGGATCGAGGCGATCAGCACCAGATTGAGCAGCACCGCCTCGAACAGGAAGTAATAAAGCGGCGATCCGGCCAGAACGGCCAGGCCCAGCAGGATCGTGCGGCTGTTCGCGCCCAGGATGCGCCACGACGGCAAAAGGTCTGCCGCATGCGCGCGGGCGATGTCGTGCGCCCTGCCGGCACGCGTCGGGTCGCTCGCAAGCCGGTCGAACGCGGCATCCACCTCGGCGCCGCCCGGCGCCAGGGCACGGCCCAATAGCAGGTAAAGCCGTGCCAGCGCAGTGCCGGGCCCGGTGATCGGCACGTCATCCTGCCGCAGCCAGGCGTTGCCATAGGCCCACCACTGATACTGCCGGCGTTGCACTTCGTAATGATTGGCCTGCACGATCCGGCTTAGCCCGGCAGCCACCACGGCGATCCAGCACCAGGCGCTGACATGCTGCTGCAGCCACCAGCCGAGCATCAGATAGACCACGGTATGGCTGCCATAATCGCACAGCCCGTCGACCATCTCACCGTTGGGTCCGCTGCGCTTGGTCAGCCGCGCAAGGTCGCCGTCGGCGCCGTCCACCACGTGCCAGCTCATGTGCAGCACCAGGCCGAGCAGCGCGGTCCAGGGCCAGCCCGGCTGGCAATAGGCGATGCCCGCTGCCACCACCATCGCTGCGCCAAAGACCGAGACCATGTTGGGCGTGATCGGCGTGGGCGCCAGCGCCCAGGCCATGCGCCATGACAGGGGGTGATAGATCCGGCTGTTGAGCCAGTCCTGCAGTTCGCGCGGGCGCAGCGGCCGGTCCGGGCGCACGCGGGAGCGGCCGTCTCTCGGGGCGGGCGTGGCAGGTGGCGTGGTAACGGTTTCGGCTGTGGCCAGAGGACGCGACGGGTTCATCGGCGGCACCCTATACCGCAGCATCGGCGTAGCCAATTGCAAACAACACGGGGTCATTCTGCCGGGCCGGCAGCCCAGGGCTCAGCGCAGATAGGCCTTGATGATCGCCACCAGTTCTTCGGCGGCCTGGGTCTTGGGGTCGCTTCCAGGCAGGCTGGGATCGACCATGTGCTCGCGAATATGGTCCTCGATCACTTCGGCAATGAACCCTTCCAATGCGCCGCGGCACGCCGTCGCCTGCTGCAGCACGCGGGCGCATTCCACCTCGGCGCTTACCGCCCGCTCCAGCGCGTCGAGTTGTCCCTTGATGCGCTTGAGACGGTTGAGCAGTTTCTGTTTCTCGGCGGCCACGTGGCTCACGATCCTGTCCCTTTTTTAACTTGATACCATACTCCCCTAGGGTATAGGGGCGCCCAAGTCGAGTCGCTGCGATCCCGCATCAGCGGGGTGGGGCTGGCCCGATGATCTCCAAGGAATCTCATGATGCCGCGAAGTTGCAAACACGCCGCCGACGAGGGCGACAGTAGGCTCGAAAGCCTCACTGGCGCTTGCGTTGCGGCCGGCAGCTTGCCCAACCGGATTGCGCGGCACGTCGTGTGATGTGTCTTCGGTCCGGTCGGGTGACTGCTTCCCGACCAAGGACCGAATGAATGACCGGAATCGTTTTCCCGCTCGTGGCGCGCGCCCTGCGCGCGTCCGCTCTTCGCAACATTGGCCTGTCACATTCCGCCGCTAGGCACGCGGCGGTGACGCGCGTGATGGCTGCATGGATTGATGGCTGCAGGGCTGGCCGGCTGGCTCTTGCCGGCGCTGCCGCTTGTGGCCTGGCCCACGCGCCGGCATTTGCCGACACGCCAGATCAAGCCTCGGATCAGGCTGCCGCCATCCATGGCCAGTATACCCTGGTGGCCCAGGGCGTCGGCAGCTTTGCCTCGCCCTACATGGGGGATAACAGCCTGGCGCCGCGCCAGGTCAAGGCCACCAACGATGTCACGCTCTATCTTGGCGCGCGGCCCTGGCAGGGCGCGGAAATCTGGGTGAATCCCGAAATCGACCAGGGCTTTGGCCTGTCGAACACGCTGGGCGCCGGCGGGTTTCCCAGTGCAGAGGCCTACAAGGTTGGCCAGTTCAGCCCCTATTTCAAGCTGCAGCGGGCGTTCCTGCGGCAGACGATTGCGCTCGGCGGCAGTGCCCTTGCGCTCGATGCCGGGATCAACCAGCTGCGCGGCGTCACCACGGCCAACCGTGTGGTGATCACGGCCGGCAAGATGGGCGTTGGCGATGTATTCGACACCAACCGCTATGCCCACGATCCGCGCGGCGATTTCCTCAATTGGTCCCTCGTCGATACCGGCAGCTTCGATTACGCCGCCAACGCTTGGGGCTATACCTACGGCGTCGCCGCGGAATGGTACCAGGGCCCCTGGACCCTGCGGGCCGGGCTCTACAACTTGTCCAAGGTCCCCAACGGCATCGCGCTGGAAAGCGATTTTCGGCAGAACGCCATCATCGTGGAAGGGGAGCGGCGTTTTTCCCTGGGTGGCCATCCCGGTGCGGTTCGCGTCACCGCGTTTCGCAATCGGGGCCGCTTTGCCCGCTTCGACGATGCCCTGGCCCTGGCCCGCGCCACCGGCCAGGCGCCCGATCTGGCACCGGTGCGCACCATGCGCGATCGCCTCGGCATCGCCATGAATGCCGAACAGGAAATTACTGCCAACCTCGGCCTGTTCCTGCGCGCGGGATACAGCGACGGCACCATCGAAACGTATGATTTCACCGATATCGATCGCACCGTCGCGTTGGGTGCAGCGCTGCAGGGCAAGGCCTGGGGCCGCCCGCAGGACACCGTGGCCCTGGCCGGCGTGGTCAACGGCATCTCGTCCGCGCACCAGCGCTGGCTCGCCGCCGGCGGGCTGGGTGTGCTGGTCGGTGATGGCGCGCTGCCCGATCCCGGCAACGAGCAGATCGTGGAGGCCTATTACGCGTTCCGCCCGGTCGGGTGGGGTTCATTGACGTTCGATTACCAGCACATCGCCAATCCGGGCTACAACCGCGATCGCGGCCCGGCCAATGTCTTTGCCCTGCGCGTCCACGCCGGCTTCTAAAAGGGCCTCAGGATCATGACGTCCACCCGCCTGCCCAGCTTTTCGCGCATGTTGCGTCTCTCCCGGCCCAACCGGGAGGATGCGATTGCCTTCGCCATTCTTTCGGGGCTCGCCGTGCTGGTGTTTCGCACGGCCGAGGGCGTGGTGGCGCCGCTCTCCAGCCTGGACCTCGAACCGGTCACGCTCGATCCGGCGCATCTGCCCTATTACGCCTTGCGCACGGTGTTGCGCATGTTCGCCGCGCTGTTCGCCTCCACCGTGTTCACCCTGGTGGTGGCCACGCTGGCCGCGCGCAGCCGGCATGCCGGCCGCTTGATCGTCCCCGCGCTCGACATCCTGCAATCGGTACCGATCCTGGGCTTCCTCACGTTCACGGTCACGTTCTTCATGAACCTGTTTCCCGGCAGCGTTCTGGGGGTGGAACTGGCCAGCGTGTTTGCCATCTTTACCTCGCAGGCATGGAACATGGCGTTCAGCTTCTATCAGTCGCTGCGCAGCGTGCCTGATGACCTGGAAGAGGTGTGCCACGGCTTTGGGCTGTCACCGCTGCGCCGCTTCCTGCGCCTCGATCTGCCCTATGCCACGCCGGCATTGGTGTGGAATGCGATGATGTCGATGTCGGGCGGCTGGTTCTTCGTCGTCGCATCCGAAGCCATCACGGTGGGCAACACCACCGCCACGCTGCCAGGGATCGGGTCCTACCTTGCCCTGGCGATCCAGCAGCAGGATTTCCGCGCAGTCGGCTGGGCGGTGGGGGCGATGGCGGTGGTGATCCTGGCCTATGACCAATTGTTCTTCCGCCCCATCGTGGCCTGGGCCGATCGCTTCCGGTTCGAACAGACCGCCGGTGCCGATGCCCCGCGCAGCTGGTTCCATGGCCTGCTGCGCCGCACCCGGTTGCTGCCGGTGGTGCTGGCGCCGCTTGGTGCGCTTGGCCGCCTGGTCCTCACGCTCGAACCGCGGCCGCGTCGCTCAGGGGCAGCGCGGGTGCGTCAGCCAGGCCCTTGGGCAGAGCGGGCCTGGCAACTCGGGGTGTGGCTCGGCGTGGCGGTGGCGCTGGGCTGGACCGGCCATTACCTGCTCAGCTGGTTGACCATGGCCGATCTCACGCAGGCCCTGGGCGATGCGCTGATCACGATGCTGCGCGTAATCGTGCTGATCGCGCTGGCCAGCCTGGTGTGGGTGCCGCTCGGCGTCATGATCGGCCTGCGCCCGCGGCTGGCGGAGCGAGTCCAGCCCGTCGCGCAGTTCTTGGCCGCCTTTCCGGCCAACGTCCTGTTCCCCTTTGCGGTCATCGCCATCGTCCGCTTCGATCTCGCGCCCGATGTCTGGCTTTCGCCGCTGATGATCCTGGGTACCCAGTGGTATATCCTGTTCAACGTGATCGCCGGGGCCAGCGCCATCCCCAATGACCTGCGCGAGGCGGCTGGCATGTTCGGCGTAAAAGGCTGGCAATGGTGGCGCCAGGTCGCGCTGCCGGGCGTATTCCCCTATTACGTGACCGGTGCGCTCACCGCCTCGGGCGGTTCGTGGAACGCCTCGATCGTCGCCGAAGTGGTCACCTGGGGCGATCATCATCTTCGCGCCCATGGCCTGGGTGCCTATATTGCCGATGCCACCACGGCCGGAAACTATCGCCAGGTGGCCTTGGGCATCGCCGTGATGAGCCTGTTCGTGCTGGGCTTCAACCGCCTGGTCTGGCGTCCGCTCTATGCCTTCGGCGAACGTCGCCTGCGCCTTTCCTGACCCCACTTTCTCCGGAGTATCCGCCATGGCAACCATCGTGCCGGCTCAGCCGCTGATCGAGGTCAAGGGCCTCAACCATTTCTACGGTCCGCCACCGGGCGGCCATCTCGTGCTCGAAAACGTGGATCTCACGCTTTATCAGAACGAGGTTGTCGGCCTGCTCGGCCGCTCGGGCTCGGGCAAGTCCACGCTCTTGCGCTCCATCGCTGGCCTGATCCAGCCGCGCCAGGGCACCGTCACGCGCATCGCCAGCCCGGATTGCCCCGATCCCAGCGTGGCCATGGTGTTTCAGACCTTCGCCCTGTTCCCCTGGCTCACCGTGCTGCAAAACGTGGAACTCGGGCTGGAAGCACAAAAGGTGCCCGCACCCGAACGCCGCACCCGCGCGCTCGCCGCGATCGACCTGATCGGCCTCGACGGCTTTGAAAATGCCTATCCCAAGGAACTGTCGGGCGGCATGCGGCAGCGCGTCGGACTTGCGCGTGCGCTGGTCGTCAATCCCGCGCTGCTGTTGATGGACGAACCGTTTTCCGCGCTCGACGTGCTCACCGCCGAAACCCTGCGCACCGATCTGCTCGATCTGTGGTCGGAAGGGCGCATGCCGATCCAGTCGATCCTGATCGTCACCCACAATATCGAGGAGGCGGTCCAGATGTGCGACCGCATCCTGGTGTTCTCGTCCAATCCCGGCCGGGTCGTGGCGGAAATCAAGGTGGATATCCCGCGCCCGCGCGACCGCCTCGATCCCCCGTTCCGCGCCTTGGTCGACGATATCTATGCCCGCATGACCGCGCGCCCGTCTGATGCCGCGCCTTTGCGGGAAGGGGTGTTCCCCGGCACCGGCATCGCCATGGTGCTGCCGCACGTTTCCACCAACACGCTCGCCGGGTTGATCGAGGAAGTGGACGGCACCCCGTTCAATGGCCAGGCCAGCATGGCCGAACTGGCCGACTCGCTCAATTTCGAGATCGACGATCTGTTTCCCATGGCCGAAACCCTGCAACTGCTGCGCTTTGCCGAACTGCGCGGCGCGCAACTGCTGCTCACCCCTGCCGCGCGCCGCTATGCTCAGGCCGATGTCGATCACCGCAAGGCGATGTTCGGCGAAGCCCTGCTCGCCCACGTTCCGCTGGCCGGCCACATCCGCCGCATCCTGGATGAACGCGCCAGCCACAAGGCACCCGCCCGCCGCTTCCGCGACGAGCTTGAAGACCACATGAGCCCCGACTTCGCCAGCGAAACGCTCAAGACCGTCACCAACTGGGGCCGCTATGCCGAAGTCTTTACCTACCACGAGGACGACGACCAGTTCAGCCTCGAAGACCCGCAATAGCCGGGCACGATTGGCGGTGCAGCAGGGAAGAGGACGTCCTGGAAAATGCTGCGGAAGTCTTTGCGCAGTCGTAAAGTTTGAAGGCGGACGCTCGCCGCGCAGGCGGTGGAGATTGCTCAAGAGCTCGCGTCGGTTCATGAGCATGGCCGGCCCGGCGCTGCCAAGGGCGCGGCCGTAAACGCCATATGGGGAACCGACGGCAGCATGATCCGATCGACGCCATGACCACGATTAGCAGGCGCGCCATTTTCGCCCAGGCTTGGCCGATCATTGTTGGACAGGCGCTGGTGCCCTTGGTCGGCATCGTTGATGTGGCGGTGATCGGCCGGCTCAGTGATGCGCGCAACCTCGGCGGCGTCGCGCTCGGGGCGACCATCCTCAACCTCGTGTTCTGGACCTTCGGATTCTTGCGGATGGGGGGCACGGGCATCACCGCGCAGGCGCACGGAGCGCGTGACGAAACGGAAATCCTCGCCACCATCCTGCGCGGGCTCGGCCTCGGCCTCGCGCTGGGCACGGCGGTGCTGGCGCTCTCGCCGGTGATCGTGCCGATGAGCCTGTCAATCATGGCGCCGCCAGGCGGCGTGGGCGCTGCGGCGCGGGCGTTTCTCACCATGCGCCTGTTCGGTGCGCCTGCAGCGCTGGGATTCTACGCCATCAACGGCTGGCTGCTGGGCCTTGGGCGCACGCGCTTGGCGCTGGGTGTGCAGGCGGTGATGAACGGGGTGAACATCGGGCTCGACCTGCTGTTCGTTGGCGGGCTGGGCCTGGGGGCGCGCGGCGTTGGCCTCGGTACGACGCTGGCCGAATGGAGCGCACTGGCCGGTGGCATCGTTGCGATGCGCCTCGTGCTTGGCCCGGCGTGGCGGGGGCAGATGGGCGCCATTGGCCAGGCACGACTGCTCGAGGCAGCGGCAATCCGGCGTCTGGTCGTGGTCAATGCCGACATCATGGTACGAACGCTGGCCATGCTGGGCATCTTCACATGGTTCACGCGGTCGGCCGCCATGTTGGGGCCGGTTCCGCTGGCGGCCAACCACGTGCTCATGCAGTTCGTCAGCATCAGTGCCTTCGTGCTTGACGGATTCGCCTTCACGGCCGAGGCGCGGGTCGGTGCTGCAATCGGCGAGGGCTCCCGGCCGGCCCTGTTGCGCGCGATCCGGTTGACCGGCGAGTTTTCGCTGGCTGGCGGCGTGCTGTTTTCGGTGTTGATCCTGATCTTCGGAAACGATGCGATCGCATTCCTCACCCCCGACGCGGCCATCCGCGCATTGGCCGAGGCGATGTTGCCGTTGTGCGCGGCGATCCCCACGGTCGGCGTGGCCAGCTGGCTGCTTGACGGCATCTTCATCGGCGCCGTCGCGGGCAGCATCTTGCGCAACGCTGCGTTGGTGGCACTGGTGCTTTACCTGCTGACCGATTTTGCGCTGAAACCGCTTGGCGACATGGGCATTTGGCTCGCGCTCCTGGCAAGCTATGCCTATCGCGCGATCGCACTCGGATTGGCAATGCCAGCGTTGCTGAAGCGGGTGGCGAGGGCGGCATAGAAGCCTATTCGCCCAAGGGTGGCGGCACATTTTACGCCTGTCGCCCCGGCGGCGCCGGCGATAGACGCAAAAGGGCATCAGCAACAGGAAGCAAGCGTGGCCGACCCCAAGCATTCGAGCGAACGGCGGATCGAAATCGGGCAGCTGCGCCGGGCAAAGACCCGCGCCCGCATCATCGCGGCCGCCTTCGAACTGTTCGGCAGCCAGGATGGCCTTCAGGTTCGCGTCGAGGAAGTTTCGCAGCGTGCCGGCATTACCCGGGCCACGTTCTATGATCATTTCACCGGCATGGCGGAACTGCGCGAGGCGGTCACTTATGAAGTGACGCACGATTTCCTGACGGCGGTGAATAGCGCGGTTTCCATGCTGGAAGATCCGCGCGAGCGGGCAGCCGCCGCCATTCGCTTCTATCTGCACAAGACGCGCGAGGATCCGCGCTGGGGTTGGTCGATGGTCAATCTCAGCGCCAACGGCATCATTTTCGGGGCGGAAACCTACAAGCAGGCCGAACTGACCGCGATCGATGGAATCAAGGCGGGGCTGCTGCGTCCGGTCAGCAGTGCCATCGCGCGCGATTGCATCCTGGGAACCTCACTGGCGGCGATGGGATCGATGCTGCGCGGCCTCGTGCTGCCTGACTATCCCGAGCAGATCGTTGAAATCATCCTTGTATCTCTTGGGGTTGATCAGGTGCTGGCAGCACAGATCGCCGGCCGCCCCCTGCCGCGCCTTTGCGTGACGCCGAGTCCTGCAGACTGAAACTTGACACAATGAAAGATTGTGCCTAGCCATCACCAATCTTGCGAAGCGTCTGATTTGAGTTGGCGCGGCAGCGATCAGAACAAAATCTGACGATTGGGAGACGGGATGATGCCGAAATGGAGCGGCGAGGGTTCCTGCTTGCGGGCTGCACGCAGGGCAGCCTTGCTCATGGTCAGGACTATGGTGGCGGCCGGCCTGTGCGGAGCGGGCGCCAGTGCCTCGGCGCAGGAAACGCCGCGTCCGCCCGAGCGTATCTATGCCACGACCTGCGGCTATTGCCACGGCGCCCATGTGGCCCCGATTATCCGGGGCCGCAAGCTGCCTGCGTCCTACATCGCGCAAATGGTCCGTTCCGGGCCGCGTGCCATGCCCGCGTTTCGTCCCACCGAAATCACCGACGCGGAATTGCAGGCGCTGTCCGTCTGGGTGAGCCGGGCCAAAGCCGATCCCAAGGAGTTGGCGCAATGAGCAGCCTGTCCCGACGTGACATGATGCGTGTCGGCGTGGCCGGCGCCGCCGCGCTGGCAACGCCGGCGATAGCCTCCCCGCTCGATGGGCCGCGGGTGCTGCCAGTCCATCTCGATCGTGCGGCTTTTGCTTCGGTCGTGGCCGAATTGCGGGCGATCGTGGGGGCGGAATGGGTCTTTGCCGATCCCGAAAGCACGTTGCCCTATGCCAAGAGCTTTACCCCCGATCCGCGTGGCGAGCATATCCCGAGCGGGGCAGTGGCGCCTGCATCGGTCGAGCAGGTCCAGGCGATCCTGAAAGTGGCCAATCGCCACAAGCTGCCGCTGTGGACGGTCAGCACCGGCAAGAACATGGGCTATGGCTGTGCCACGCCGGCCAGCAGCGGCCAGATGATCCTCGATCTCAAGCGGATGAACCGGATCATCGCGATCGATGCAGACCTTGGCACCGCCCTGGTCGAACCGGGCGTGACCTACCAGGACCTGCACGATTACCTGGTGGCGCACGACCTGCCGTTCTGGATCGACGTGCCGACGGTTGGGCCGATCGTTTCGCCGCTCGGCAATACGCTGGAGCGCGGGGTCGGCTATACCCCCTATGGCGATCACTTCTTCATGCAGTGCGGGATGGAAGTCGTGCTGGCGGATGGCACGCTGGTGCGCACCGGGATGGGTTCGGTCAAGAACTCCACCACCTGGCAGGCGTTCAAGTGGGGCTATGGGCCTTATGTCGATGGCATTTTCACCCAGTCGAACTTTGGCGTGGTGACGAAGCTGGGCTTCTGGCTGATGCCCAAGCCGCCGGCGTTCAAGCCGTTCATGGTGCGCCACGATGCAATGGGCGATGTGGCCCGGATCGTGGATGCCATGCGCCCGTTCCGCATGAACAATCTCATCCCCAATGTCGTGCTGATGATGGGCGCGGCCTATCAACTGGCGATGTTCCACCGGCGCGAGGAAATCTGGGACAAACCCGGCCCGGTGCCCGATGCGGTGATCCATGACTTCGCCCGCCGCCAAGGCCTGGGCATGTGGAATACCTACTTTGCCCTCTACGGCACCGAAGAGATCATCGCTGCGGTCGAACCGATCGTGCGCCACGCGTTCGAGAGTTCGGGTGGCGAAGTGCTGACCGAGCAGGAGATGGGTGGCAACAAGTGGTTCAACCACCACAAGAACCTGATGAGCGGCCAGCTCTCGCTGGAGGAAAAGGGCATCATGCGCTGGCGCGGCGGCGGGATGACCTGCTTTGCCCCGGTGGCCCCGGCCAAGGGAGAGGAAACCAGCGCGCAGACCGAACTGGCCAAGCAGATTCTGGGCAAATACGATCTCGACTATTCCGTGGCCTATGCAATCGGCGGGCGCGAACTGCACCACCTGATCTTCATTCTCTATGACAAATCGGTGCCCGAGGAAGAGCGCAAGGCCGATGCCTGCATCCGCGAGATGGTGACGACGTTCGGCGAGCGCGGTTGGGCGGCCTATCGCACCGGCGTGGCGACGATGGACTTGGTGGCCAGCCAGTATGGCGAGGCGAACCGCGCGCTCAATGCCCGGCTCAAGCAGGCGCTCGATCCCAACCACATTCTCTCGCCCGGCAAGCAGGGCATCGCATGACAGGCCAAGCCCGATAGGCGTGCGCGCCGGCCGGCCACCACGTTCTATTATCTGATGCGCCGCGCCGCACGCCGTGGCGTGCGGCGTTGACAGGTCCTGATGGCCGGCGGCATATGATGCATATGCATCAAGATTCGATCCCCATCGATGGCCTTGCCTGCGCGTGCAATGCGCTGCGCAAGGCGTCGCGCGCGGTCACCCGCTTCTATGACGAGGTGATGGAAGACACCGCGCTTTCCCTCGCGCAATTTGCCGTCCTGCGAAACATCGCCCGACACGAGCCCGTCCCGCTGATGGACCTCGCGCATATCCTGGTGATGGATCGCACGACGCTTTATCGCACGCTCAAACCGTTGGAGCGGGAAGGGTGGGTTGCCATCGACGAGGGCAAGGGGCGTGCCAAGCAGGCCAGGCTGACAGCGTCGGGCCATGAGGCGATCGCTGCTGCCAAGGATGCCTGGGACCAGGCACAGCAGCGGCTGATCGGCCAGTTCGGCCTGCAGCGCTGGGCCGATGTCGAGGCCGCCCTGCAGGATCTCGTGGCGATCTCGCAAGGAGGCCGGGCATGAGCCGTCTGCTCCACAAGACCGGGCTGGTGCCTGCCCGCGCGCATATCATCCTCGTCGTTGCGGCCACGTTCCTTGCGTTGCTCGTGTCTGCAGGGTTGCGCGCCACTCCGGGCGTGCTGATGGTGCCGCTCCAGGCCCACTTCGGCTGGGATCGGGCCACCATTTCCCTGTCGGCGGCGATCGGCATTTTCCTCTATGGCCTGGTCGGTCCGTTCGCTGCAGCGCTGATGGTGTCGTTCGGCATTCGCCGAACCATGCTGGCTGGCCTCGTGCTCATGGCGGCATCCACTTTCGCGAGCCTGTGGATGCGGGAGCCCTGGCACTATCTGCTAACTTGGGGCGTGCTGTCGGGCATCGGCAGCGGTGCGGTCGCCTCGGTGCTGGGCGCCGCAGTGGTCAATCGCTGGTTCGCCACGCGGCAGGGGCTGGTCATGGGGCTGCTGAGCGCCAGCACCGCGACCGGCGCCTTGATCTTCCTGCCCCTGCTGGCCTGGCTATCGCGCGAGGGAGCCTGGCGGCCGGTGGTCTTGGCCGTGAGCCTGGCCTGCCTCGCCTTGGTGCCGATCGTGGCGCTGGTCTTGCCCGAGCATCCCGGCGATATCGGCACGCGCCGCTTTGGCGAAGGCCCCGACAGTGCGCCGGCACCTGCACCCAGGCAGGCGCGCACGGCCGGCCTGGCGATCAGCGTGTTGTTGCGTGCCGGCCGACGGCCGATGTTCTGGCTGCTGTTCGGCACATTCTTCGTCTGCGGCTTGACCACCAATGGACTGGTCGGCACGCACATGATCGCCTTTTGCGGTGACCACGGCATCGCGCCGGTGGCGGCGGCCGGCCTGCTTTCGACCATGGGCCTCTTCGACTTGTTCGGAACCACCGCTTCGGGTTGGCTGACCGATCGCTACAATCCGCGCGTGTTGCTGATCGTCTATTATGGCCTGCGCGGCCTTTCGCTTCTGGCGCTGCCCTTCCTCAGCTTCGATGCCACCAGCCTGGGCGTCTTCGCAGTGTTCTATGGCCTGGACTGGATCGCCACGGTGCCGCCCACCGTAAAGCTCGCCAACCAGGCCTTCGGCGAACAGGAAGCGCCGATCGTGTTCGGCTGGATCCAGACCGGCCATCAACTCGGCGCGGCCTGCGCGGCCTTTGCTGCCGGTGTCATCCGCGAACAGAGCGGCAGCTATGCGCCTGCCTTCGTGGCCGCCGGGATCATGGGCGTGGCAGCGGCGGTGGTTCTGCTGGTCACTTTGCAACGCCGCCAGGCAGCACCGGGATCGCCGTTGGCCGCGTGATCCGGGCTGCTGCGGCTATGGCCGCTTTCTCTCCTGCAGCGCCTCGCCCAGGCTTTGGGCCGTGTCGCGGACTGTGGCATCCGACTGGCGCGCCGCTTCCAGGAAGTCCACTTGCGATGCGGGTGTATAATTGCATCCCACAAACAGGCTGTCGCTTGGCCCGGCGTCCGGCAGTTCGCCACCGAAAGCCTTGGCAAGCATGGCGGCCGTGGCATTGCCGGTCGGTTCGAACGCGCCCAGCATCGGGCCGCTGTCCGGATCGATGAACCGATAATACTGCTCGGTGCCCTTGATCGGCGCCCGCGCCATTTTCTGGGCAGCGATGAACGCTTCGGCCTTCTTGCGCGGCCAGAGCGTGACCACCCAGTTCTGGAGGAAATAGACGCGGTCGACCGGCTCCTCCAACAACAGGACCGGCCGCGACAGCGTATAGCCGTAGAGGCCCAGCATACCTTGCGTCTGTTTGTCGTCGTCCTTGATCTCGTGCATCCAGGCCGGCGAGGTATCACCGAGAAACAGCGCGCCGGCAAAGGCTTCGAGCGCCTCGCGCGATCGGCACGACAGCGCCTCGCCCAGCGCCTGGGGCGTCAGGGCAGGATCCTGGTCTTCCTGTTGCCCAGCGCTCTGCGGGCCCGCATGCGCGCTTGCCGTGGCAAGAAACGCAGAAGCCAAAGTCGCGGCGGAAAAGAGAAAGTTTTTCATCGGGATACCTGAAACCAGCGACACGGATCGTCAACCGATAAAGCCGATCGTGCCGGCCGGTTCCAGCGTGCCGCGCGATCAGACCTCGAGGATGACCGAAGGCCGCGTGTTGGGATAGACCGGCAGATCGTTGCGCTTGCCCGGCGTCAATGACGTTTCCATGCCATAGGCATTGACCGGCTGCGACCGGTTGACCCACAGCGCATAGTCGAGATGATCGGCGCGCGGGTTGTCGGTGTTCGGATGGATCAGGATCCTCAGGCCCAGGCTGTTGAGCTGAAGCCATGGAATGATCACCGGCAACTGTTCCACGGTAAAACCGAAATAGAACGACGGGGTGACATGCGGCCCGCGAGGTTCCTTGTTCCAGTTGCCCAGTTCCACGGCAAAGCGCTCTGCCGCCCATTTCCGCAGCAAGGCGGCCTTGTGATAGGTATCCTCGTCGAAATAGACATGCGCGTGATAGCTTTTGATCGCGGTGTAGGGCCGGGGCGTTGCGGGCAACTGCGCCTCTCCCGGCCGGGTCGATCCGGGGCGACCGGTAGGCTCGGCAAAGGTCTCATACCCCCACTCGCTGTCGCCTGTCGTCGTGGTCGGTTGCAGCTTGCCTGCGGTGATTGCCTGGCCACCGGGCGAAGCAGCCTGCGCCTGCTGTGGCAGGGTGCCGGCGGCCGCAGCGCCAAGCCCGGCAATTCCGGCGCCCAGCACCGCGCGGCGCGTTGGGGCCAACTGGTCGGCCCATTCCTGATCAATCTGTTCGCTCATGCGATCTGCCCTGCGGTGTGGTTGAATGTCCAGGTTTTCACGGCGGCATGCGGTGCTTGGACCGGATCGCGGCATGCCTCATGGACGACCTGCCGTGCCAGGCACTCGGGCGTGCTGGCCGGCGCGATCGGCAGTTATCGACCAATCGCCGCCATCATTCTGCGGCGACGCGGGCCATGTCCCGCTCCGCCACCGCGGCGCGGACCAGTGGCAGCAGATCGCGGCCATATTCGATGGCATCTTCCAGCGGGTCGAACCCGCGGATGAGGAAAGTGTCGATGCCCAGATCGTAATAGTCGAGCAGGCTTTCCGCGACTTGTTCGGCAGTACCAACTAGCGCGGTGGAATTCCCGCTGCCTCCGGTCAGCGCGGCAATTTCGGTCCACAGCCGCTTGTCGCGCACACGGCCGCCGGCGGCGGCGTCCAGCAGGCGCTGGGACCCGACATTGGGCACTGTGCCATCGTCATTGCGGAACAGTTGCACCGGATATGCGCCTTGGGCCTTGGCGCGCTGCGCCTTGGCTGCGGCCAGGATGCGATCGGCCCGCGCCCAGGCTTCGTCTTCCGTGCGGGCGAGCACGGGGCGCAGCGACAGGCTGAAGCCGATCTGGTCTGACCGCCCGTGCCGCGCGGCTGCCGCGCGGACGCGGGCGATGGTTTGCGCGGTCTGCTCCAGCGTTTCGCCCCACAGTGCAAGAACGTCGGCATGTTTGCCCGCCACGGCGATGGCCTCGTCCGACGAGCCGCCGAAATAGACCGGCAGATGCGGTTGCTGCACCGGCTTTACTGCAGCAAAGCTTTGGCGGACCTGGTAAAACGGACCGTCGTGATCGAATGCCTCGGTCGCGGTCCAAGTGCGCTTCACCACGTCCAGATAATCGTCGGTGCGGGCATAGCGTTCAGCCTTGCCCAGGAAATCGCCGTCGCGCTGCTGCTCGGCATCAGAGCCGCCGGTGATGATATGCACCGCCAGCCGCCCATCGATGAACTGGTCCAGCGTGGCCAGTTGGCGTGCGGCCAATGTCGGTGCAACAAAGCCCGGGCGATGGGCGAGCAGGAACTGGAGCCGCTCGGTTTGCTGCGCGGCATAGGCTGCGATCTGGAACCCGTCCGGGGCGCTGCTGAAATAGCCGATCAGGACGCGGTCGAAACCGGCCAATTCGTGCGCCCGCGCGATCGCGCCCAGATAGACTTTGTCGACGACCGGGCCATGTGGCGCGCGGCTTTCCGATCCGCCGCTGGTGCCGATGGCGCCGATGAACTGCACGGGCATGTTTTCGCTCCAGGTTTGCGTTTGGTGCCGCGATCAGGCGGGTTCGGGCAGCGTGGGCCCGTGCGTTGCGCGCAGGGTGGGATAGTCGGTGCAGCCGTGGGCGCCGCCGCTATACCAAGTGGCTTCATCCTGCGGATTGAGCACCCCGCTGGCGCGCTGGGCATAGTATTCAACCCACAGGCTACCCGGTTCGCGGGTGTCCGCATCGTTGCGGACACGGCCGAGCGGCGCCATGACGATACGTTTGGGCGCGGTCAGCCAGCCAAGCCGACCCGGTTCGAATAGACCCATGGAAACCACTCCTTGCCATGGGGGCCAAGGCTATGGCTGCCGGCGTGGCGGGACAAACGAGTTCGGCACGTGGGTGCTTCAGCGTTCATGATACGTCATGCAGCTGGCCGACCAAGCGCAGCGGCGATCGTCCAGTTTTGCTGCATGGTATATTGGACATTGCCATGCCGATTTCCATCGCATGGCAACCGCGCTAGTCTCTTGCGGCATAGTCGGGGGAAGAGCAGGCGATGGTGCGATCCGAAGCAGATGGCGAAGAGGCGGGCGGTGCCATTCCACTCGCGCGCCGGGCGGTGACGACTGGCCTGCTGGCAACCGCTGCCGGCGCCGCCATGGCTGTGGATGGGCACGCGGCCGTGCCCCACGGCACTGCTCACCTACCGTTTGGCAATGGTGAACGGCCGCTCGCCCGCTTTCCGCAAAAACGCCCGCTGATCCTGCAGACCAGCCGCCCGCCACAACTGGAAACGCCGTTCGCGGTGTTCGACGAAGGGTTGCTGACGCCCAACGATGCGTTCTTCGTGCGCTATCACCTGAGCGACCTGTCCACCGATCTCGATGCGCGCAGCCATCGCGTGGACGTGGGCGGCCTGGTCGATCGCGCGCTGTCGCTGTCGCTGGCAGATCTGCAGCGCGATTTTCCGGCGGTCGAACTGGTGGCGGTGAACCAGTGCTCGGGCAACGGGCGGGGTCTTGTTGCCCCGCGCGTGGCGGGTGGGCAGCTTGGCAACGGGGCCATGGGCAATGCCCGCTGGCATGGTGTGCCGCTGCGCGCCGTGCTCGAACGCGCGGGCGTGAAGGCTGGCGCGCGGCAGGTGGTGTTCGACGGGCTGGACCAGCCGGCCGCCGCCTCCGTGCCCGACTTTGTCAAGGCACTCGATCTCGATCATGTGCTGCAGGGCGAAGTGCTGCTCGCCTGGGGCATGAACGGCCAGGCGCTGCCCTTTCTCAATGGCTATCCGCTGCGGCTGGTCGTGCCGGGCTATTACGGCACCTATTGGATCAAGCACCTGTCCCGCATCACGGTGACCGACAGCGTGTTCGACGGCTATTGGATGAGCAAGGCCTATCGCATTCCCGACACCGCGTGCGGCTGCGTGGCGCCTGGCGCCAAGCCTGATCGCACCCGCCCGATCGGCAGGCTCAACGTTCGCTCGTTCGTGACCAGCCACGCCGATGGCGCGGTGGTGCGCGCCAACGCGCCGGTGCGACTGCGCGGGATCGCGTTCGACGGGGGCAGCGGCATTGCCAGCGTGGCGATCACCCGCGATGGCGGCAGCACGTGGCAACCTGCGCAGCTTGGTGAAGATCTTGGGCGCTATTCGTTTCGCGGCTGGCAGGCAGAAGTGGCCTTGCCGCCCGGCGTTCATGCCATCGGCGCGCGTGCCACCAGCCAAAACGGCGAGGTCCAGCCGCTGGAGCCGCAATGGAACCCCGCAGGCTATCGCCGCAACGTGGTCGAAACCGTGCATATCGAGGCACGGGCATGATGCGGCGGCTGGGCATCACAGCCCTGGCCGTGGCGACGCTGGTCACGCTCTGCGCGGCCACCTATCGCCTGCCGCCAGAACCCACGGTGCGGCTGGGCACCGGCAGCGAGGCCGAGCTGGTCGAGGCGCATTGCGCCGCGTGCCATTCGCTCGATTATATCGTCAACCAGCCGCCGCGCATGGGCGCCGCATTCTGGACTGCCGAAGTCGCCAAGATGCGCACCGTCTATGGCGCGGCTATCGATGACGAGACGGCAAAGCGGATCGCGACCTATCTGGCAGAACGCAAGGGCGCGTAAGGCCGGTGCGTCGGAACACCGGCAGGACCGCGCCTTATGCTCTGGTGCCGCGCTCGACAGGCTGGGTTTAGGTATGGTGCCAGCGAGGCGGATTTCATGTTCTTTGCCAGTCCGGTTCCCGCCACGGGCTTGCGGGCTAGACTGGCCGAGGCCGGCAACCAGGTTGCGCGGGCCTTGCCGCCGCTCGATGACTGGGTGCGCCCCACCGTGGGGACGCCCGTTGAAATAACGCGTACGATTGTGGCGCTACAGCGGGCGCCCAAGATTTAGGCGCGGCGCCTAGGCCTTGTCGCATCCTTTGCCATGCGCTGCCCCGGTTTTCGGCAATTGTGGCCCGCTGTTGCCTGCGCTAGCGTGCGCGCCGGCCATTTCGGCCCCCGGGGGGAACATGCGACGCAACCTCATTGTGCTGGCCTCGGCCTTGCTGGCAACCACCACTTTCGCCCTGCCGGCGGCGCGGGCCGCCACCGATCCCCTGTTGCTACAACAACCCACGCTTTCGGCCACGCAGATCGCATTCGTCTATGGCGGTGAAATCTGGGTTGTGCCGCGCAGCGGCGGGCGCGCGGTGCGATTGGTGAGCGGCCAGGGCGCCCTGTCGGGCCCGGTGTTTTCGCCCGACGGCAGCCAGATCGCGTTTACCGGCCGCTATGACGGCAATACCGATGTCTATGTCGTGCCCGCGCTTGGCGGGGAACCGCGCCGCCTGACCTGGCATCCCGGTGCCGACGTGGCACTGGGCTGGTCGGCCGATGGCAGCCGCGTGCTGTTCCGCTCCCCACGCGTGGCGGTGCGCGATGCGCACCAGATGTTCCTGGTGCCCGCCAGCGGCGGCGCGCCCACGCCCGTGCCGCTGCCCAGCGGCGAGGAAGGCGCCTTTTCCCCCGATGGCAGCCGCATCGCCTATTCCCCGATCGAGCGGTGGCAGCCCGCGTGGAAGCAATATCGTGGTGGGCAGACCGCTCGCATCTGGATTGCCCGCCTTTCCGATTCCGCGGTCACGCCGATCCCGCGCCCCAACAGCAATGACACGCACCCGCTATGGATCGGCGACAAGGTCTATTTCCTGTCCGATCGCGATGGCCCGGTCACGCTCTACAGCTATGATCCGGCCAATGGCGCGGTAACGCGGCTGGTGGACAACGCCCAGGGTTTCGACATGGCGGCGATCGGCGCGGGGCCTGGGGGAGTGGTGATCGACCATTTCGGCAGGCTTGAGATCTATGACATTGCCAGTGGCAAGGTCAGCCCGGTGCCGGTGACGATCGATGCTGATCTGCCGCAGCGGCGGGCCCATTTCGTGGAGATCAAGCCGGATGGCGTCACGCATGCGCGGCTGAGCGGCACGGGCAAGCGCGTAATCCTCGAGGCGCGCGGCGACGTGCTTTCGGCGCCGGCCGAAAAGGGTGACGTGCGCAACATCACCCACTCGCCCGGCGTTGCCGACCGCGATCCGGCGCCATCGCCCGATGGCAGCAAGATCGCCTGGTTTTCCGATGAATCGGGCGAATATGCGCTGCATGTCGGCGCGGCAGACGGCCTGGGCCCAGTGCGCAAGATCGCCTTGGGAACGCCGCCGTCGTTCTTCTACAACCCGCGCTGGTCGCCCGACAGCAAGAAGATCGTGTTCGAGGACAAGCGCCTCAACCTGTGGTTGATCGACCTTGCCAGTGGCGCGGCGCCGGCAAAGATCGACACCAATCTGTATGACGCGCCCGGTTCAAATTTCGACGCGGCCTGGTCGGCCGACAGCCAGTGGATCGTCTACACCCGGCAGTTGCCCAGCCACTTGCACGCCGCCTGGGTGCATTCGCTGGCCACGGGCAAGAACACCCAGGTCACCGACGGGCTGAGCGACGTGATCTCCCCCCGGTTCGATCGCAACGGCAAGTACCTCTATTTCGCGGCCACCACCGCCACCGGGCCGGCGACGGGCTGGCTCGATATGTCGAGCATGGGGCGCGCTATCGACGGGGCAGCCTATGTCATGGTCTTGCGCAAGGACACCGCCTCGCCGATCGCGCCCGAAAGCGACGAGGAAAGCGCGGCCGATACGATGCCCGGCCGCGACAAACCGGCCAAGCGCAAGGCCCGCGCCAAGGACGACGGTGCCAATTCTGCCGCCGAAAAGCCCGATGAAAAGGCGGACAGCAAGAACGATAAGGACGAGAAGACCGAAAAGGATGCCCCGCCACCGCCGGTGCGCATCGATTTCGACGGGCTGGACCAGCGCATCCTCGCCCTGCCGATCCCGCGCGCCAATATCGTGCAACTGGAAACCGGCAAGGAGGGCGTGGTCTACACCCTGACCATTCCGCCCGCCGCGACCGATGCCGATTACCTGGAAGGCGACGAGGCCGGCCCGCCGCGCACGCTGTTCCGGTTCGAGTTGAAGGAACGCAAGAACAAGGAACTGGCGCAAGGCGTGCTGCCCGACAGCTTCTCGGTTTCCGCCGACGGCACCAAGATCCTGTTGCTACGTAGCGGCACCTGGCTGGTCGCCGACGCCGACAAGGAAGTGAAGGACGGCGACAGCGCCAAGCCGGTCAAGTTCGAAGACGTGCGCGTGTGGGTCGATCCCCAGGCGGAATGGAAGCAGATCTACCACGAGGTCTGGCGCATCGAGCGTGACTTCCTCTACGATCCCAACCACCATGGCCTGGACTTGGCGCGGGCCGAAGCGCTCTATGCCCGCTTCCTGCCGGGCCTGGCCGCGCGGCAGGATCTCAATGTGCTGCTGGAAGAGATGACCGGCCATATCTCGATCGGCCACACGTTCATCAACGGCGGCGACGTGCCCGAGCAGCAGACGGCCAAGGGCGGGTTGCTCGGCGCCGATTATGAAGCGGTGGACGGGCGCTGGCGCATTGCCCGCGTGCTGCTGGGCGAGAACTGGAATCCCAAGCTGGTTGCCCCGCTCAGCCAGCCTGGCGTCAATGTCCATGCCGGCGAGTTCATCCTGGCGGTAAACGGCCAGAGTGTGACCACCGATACTGAAATCGACCGCGCGCTCGATGGCACGGCGGGCAAGCAGACGGTCTTGACCGTGGCCACAACGGCCAGCGGGGCTGGCGCGCGCAAGGTCACCGTGGTCCCGATCGCCAGCGAGGGGCAGTTGCGCCTGCGCAGCTGGATGGAGGGCAACCGCCGCACGGTCGACCGCCTCTCGGGCGGCAAGCTTGCCTATGTCTATGTGCCCGATACGGCGGCGGGCGGCTTTGCCAATTTCAACCGCTATTATTTTGCGCAAGTGGGCAAGCAGGGCGCGGTGATCGACGAGCGCTTCAACCATGGCGGGCAGATCGCAGACTATATCGTCGATCAGTTGAAGCGCACGCCGCAGATGATCAACGTGACCAGGGAAGGGGCCGACCAGATTGAGCCGGCGGCGGCCATCTTTGGCCCCAAGGTGATGATCATCAATGAAATGTCGGGGTCTGGCGGGGATGCGCTACCCTGGTTGTTCCACAAGGAAAAGGTGGGCCCGCTGGTGGGCAAGCGCACCTGGGGCGGCCTGGTCGGCATCGGCAATTACCCGCCGCTGATCGATGGTGGCAGTGTCACGGCGCCGCGCTGGGCGATCTATGGCACTAGTGGGCAGTGGGAAGTGGAAGGGATCGGCATCCCGCCCGATATCGAGGTGGAACAGGACCCCGCGCTGATCCGCCAGGGCCATGATCCGCAACTGGAGCGGGCTGTCGCCGAGGCGCTTACCTTGCTCCAGGCCAATCCGCCGCAGCAGTTCCCCAAGCCGCCACCGATTGTGAAGCACCCCGTGCTGCCGCAATAACCAGCGCAAGAACCGGGCCGGGGTTGTCGTCCCGGCCCGGTTCTGCCTAGTTTTGCGCTGTTTTCAGGCGACGACGGGCGCCAGGATGCGGTCGGCCAGTGCCGTGCCCGAAAGCCATGCGCCTTCGATCGTCGGTTCGGTCAACCAATCGCCGCAAGCGCCCAGGCGCAGCGTATGGTCCCACAACGCGGTGTTGCCGGTGCCGGCGGGGCGGGCAAAGCGCCAGCGGTGCGCGCGCGCCACCAGCGGCTCGGGCAGGGCCATCCCGGCCAGCGCGGCGAATTCCTCGACCATCAGCCCGATCACGGCGTCGGGCTCCATTTCCAGGTGGCGACGCGACCAATCCGGCCCGGCGTGAACCACCCAGCATTCGGGATCACCCAGCGCGGGGCCGCCGCGCCCCGGTTTGGCCGAATTGCGTGCAGCCCAAGCCAGCGCGCCATTGCCCTTTGCGTCCTTGGCCTGCCACACCGACCAGTCCAGCGGCAGCGGATCGGCCCAGGCCAACATCGCGGTCCAGCAGGCCTGCGAGGCAGTGCCTGCCGCCGCGCGCGCCATCGGAAAGGCATGCAGCGAAAGCAGTGGCGCCGCCTGTTCGGCCGGCGTTGCCACGATCACGGCATCAAATGGCCCGCGCCGCTCACCGTCCAGCACCAGCCACCACTGCCGGCCATCGTGGACCAGGCCCTTGACCAGGCACCCAAAAGTCACGTCGTGCTGCTGTGCCAGATCGGCCACCAGGGCATTCATGCCCGGCACGCCGACATGGGCATCGGGCCCCGCTGCCGGCCAGGGGGCGGCGACGCCGCGTGCCGCCCAGTCGGCCAGTTGCCGGGCAAAGCCAGGGGTGGTGGCCGCACAGAACTGCGCGCCATGGTCGAACCGGGCCTGGCCCAGCGGCGTTTCGACCCGCCGCGTGGACATGCGCCCGCCCGGTCCGCGCCCCTTGTCAAAAGCGCTGACCGCGTGGCCGGCCCCCACCAGCCTGGCCGCGCAGGTCAACCCGGCAAGCCCGGCCCCGATGATCCCGAAATGCACCGCTTCCCCTCCCTGCCGCGTCAGCTGCGGCCCATCAGGGACATGACTTCGCGGCGCGAGCTGGCATCGTTGAGGAAGCAGCCGAGCATGCGGCTGGTGACCATGCCCACGCCCGGCGTGCATACGCCGCGTGCCGTCATGCAGCCGTGCTGCGCTTCGATCACCACGGCCACGCCCTGGGGCTGAAGATGGTCCCAGATGCACTGCGCCACTTGCGCGGTCAGGCGCTCTTGCACCTGCAGGCGGCGGGCATAGCCGTGCAGCACGCGGGCCAGCTTGGAAATGCCCACCACGCGGTTGTGCGGCAGATAGGCGATCGAGGCCTTGCCGGTGATCGGCGCCATGTGGTGCTCGCAGTGCGATTGGAACGGAATGTCGCGCAGCAACACGATTTCATCATAGCCGCCCACTTCCTCGAACGTGCGGGTCAGGTGCACGCTGGGATCTTCGCGATAGCCCTGGCAATATTCCAGCCAGGCCCGGCCCACGCGGGCAGGCGTGTCGATCAGCCCCTCGCGGCTGGGATCCTCGCCGGCAAAGCGCAGCAGCGTGCGGATTGCTTCCTGCACCTGCTCGGGCACCGGGGGCTTGGCCGCAGGTGCATGGTGGCGCACGGCGTTGTCATGCGCGACGTCACGCGCGACATGATCATGGGCGGCGTGGTCGCAACCATCGTGAGTGCCTTGGTCGGCAGCGAAATCGAGGGTGATAAGGTTCATGGCGGAAGTCTCCGGCCCGGGGAGGCTGCACGCAGAAGATGCGCATCAGGGCAAGACCGGGCATGTACTTGGGACTTGCAGTTGGCGGCGCGCAGCTACAACATGGCCGAAAGGACACTGGAGCGAAGCGCGCACCGTGCCACATGAGGAAACATGCTGATATCCGAGATGATAACGGCAAGCCCGGTCGCTGCGGTCATCAGCAACCCCCGCTTGCCCGACAACCCGATCGTGGAATGCAATGCCGCGTTCGAAGCGCTGACCGGCTATGAGCGGGACGAGATCATCGGCCGCAACTGCCGATTCCTGCGCGGGCCCGGTACCGAAGCGGACCTGACCGAGGAACTGCGCGCGGGCATCCGCGAAGGGCGCCCGGTGCTGGTGGAGATCATCAACTACAAGAAAGATGGCACCCCATTCCGCAACGCGGTGATGGTCGCCCCCATCTTCGATGCGCAAGGCGAGCTTGAATATTTCCTTGGTTCCCAAGTGGATGTTAGCAAGGCGGCGGATCTGGAAGCAGGGCACAACGTGGCCACTGCGCGATCGCAGGCGGCGCGCGATGCGGTGGCGCTGCTTTCGCCCCGGCAGCGCGAAATCCTGGTGCACATGGCCGCAGGCAAGCTCAACAAACAGATCGCCTATGAGCTGGGCCTGTCGGAACGCACGGTAAAGATGCACCGCTCCTCGGTGATCCGCACCCTGGGCGTGCGCACCAGCGCCGACGCCATCCGCATGGCGGTGGAAGCAGGCTACTGATCGCGCGCAAACAGGGGGGTGCCTTTAAGGGCAAACCCTTGCGCCGGCGCCGCGCGCCGGGCTTCTGGAGCCAGGCCCAGGGCGGGCCTGGCCGGCCCTGCAACCGGCGTCCAGGCAAAATCGCCGGATTCGGCAGCCGGCGCCACGCGCGGTGCCTGCACCGGAGAGGCATTGCCGCCGTGCAGCCGGAACCGAGCCAATTGCTCCATCAGGCTGTCGGCTTCGCTCGGTAGAACGCGGGCGCCGGCGGTATCGTGAGCCGCCATGGCCGGTTTGCGCCGTGGGCCCGCATCCATGCCCGATACCATGCGTGAAATGGCGCCGATGCCGTCGGCCTGGCGCTGGGCCGCGTCGGCAATCTCTTCGACCAGGCCCGACACCGCGTTCACTTCGCCCACGATCTGGCGCAGCGCGTCGCCGCTGCTTTCCACCAGCGCCACCCCATCGGTGATCTGTTGAGAACTGGCATTGATCAAGCTCTTGATGTCCTTGGCCGCGTTCGCGCTGCGCTGCGCCAGGCCGCGCACCTCGCCAGCCACCACGGCAAAGCCCTTGCCGGCCTCCCCGGCACGGGCGGCTTCTACCCCGGCGTTCAGTGCCAGCAGGTTGGTCTGGAATGCGATGCCGTCGATCACGGCAATGATCTCGGCCATCTGGCGCGAGCTGCTCTCGATCGAGCGCATCGCCGCCACGGCATCGTGGGCGATGGTTTCCACCTTGCCGGCAGTGTCGCGCGCCACGCGCAGCCGGCCGCTGGTCTGGCGGGCATTTTCGGCGGTGATCCTGACGGTGCCGGTGAATTCGGTGAGCGTCCGCGCGGTGTCTGCCAGGGCATTTCGCTGCTGGTCGGACTGCAGGGACAGATCGGACGAGGCGGCCGCAACGTCGTCGATGCCCTGCTGGATCGTGCGGCATCCTGCCACGATGCGGCCCACCACATCGCCGGCGTCGCCTGGTGCTGGATTGCCGTCACTGGCGAGTTTTTCCACCGCGCGGGCGCCGTTTTCGGCCTCGCCATGCGCCTGATCCGCCTGCGCGCGCTGTCTGTCGCGGGCGATCTGGCCGGGGGTGGGGCGGTCCGCTGCTGGGCGGATGCGCCGGGCCGGGCTTGCCCTGGCGGCGATCAGCACCGTCAACAGGATTGCCGACGCGGCCAGTGCCGCCACCGCCGTGCCCACCATCCAGCTTTGGGCAGTGGTATGGATGGCCGCACCCTGTTCGGAAATCGTTGCCATGCCTTTGGCCTGGCCATCGCTGAGGCGCTGCATCAGGTCTTCAAGCATGGCGTAGTGTTCGCGCGATGGCCCGCCCAAGGCAGCCCGCGCCGCGGCGGGATCGCTTTCGGACGCGGCGATCAGGCGATCGGTGTCTGCCGTCATGTCGCGCCACCCGGCCTCGAACGTGGCAAGCAGTGCCTGCTGCTCGGGCGCGGTGGTGGCCGCGCGATAATCAGCCAGGGTCTTGTCCACCGCCGCTTGCATATCGCGCGCCCGCTTGGCCGTGCTTGGGTCCGGCGTGTCGACCAGTTCGGCCTGCAGGACGCGGTATTGCGCAAGCTGGCTGTGCAACTCGCCCAGCGATTGCGTGGCCGGCAGCCAGCGTTGGCGCAGTTCGGTGGTGACACCGTTGACAGCGCCGATGCGATCGACCCCCACCACGGTGACGGCCGCGATCGTTATCAGCATCACGGCAAAGGCAGAGATCAACTTGGCGGAAATACGCAAACGAAGCATGGCGGCAGCCTCCGGCGATGGGGCGGATATGCCGGGAAACCTAGGCTGCGCACGTTCAGGCATTGGTAACCATACCCCCGTGGTTGATTGCTAGGCCGGCGTTAACCATGATCCATGGTGTGCAGCCTGACCGTGGGATGCGCCTTTGGGATGTCCGGCCGTGTCAACTTCGGGCAGGATTGCCCGATGATCACGCGATTCGCTTTCCATATCCCTCGCCTGGCCTTGGCCCTGGCCGCTTCCCACCTGATGTTCGCCGCCGCCGGTGCGGCCCCTGTGCGCAAGCCCGCGTTGCGTGCCGCACCTGCCAAGGCGCCGGTCGAAGCGGCGCCGGCTCCGGTGCCCGATGTCGCGACCGTTGCGCTGGTGACCGACCAGGGCACCATCGTGGTGGAACTGGACGGGAAGCATGCGCCGGTCAGCGTGGGCAATTTCCTGCACTACGTGGACAGCAAGCGCTATGATGGGATGATGTTCTACCGCGCCATGCACCTTGAATGGGGGCAGCAGCCCAACGGGCTCTTGCAGGGCGGCATCCGCGACGGCGCCAAGCTGTTCAAGCCGGTGGCGCACGAACCCACCAGCCAGACCGGCATTCTGCACAAGGCCGGCACGCTTTCCCTGGCGCGGCTGGCACCGGGCACGGCGACGTCGGATTTTTCGATCCTGTTGTCGGATATTCCCAGTCTTGATGCCGATCCGGCCAGTGCCGATCCCGCCAAAGCCGTTACTGATACCCAATTGGGCTATGCCGCGTTCGGGCACGTGGTTTCGGGCATGGATGTGGTGCGCAAGATCTGGGACATGCCGATTTCCCCCACGCTGGGCGAAGGGGCCATGCGCGGGCAGATGCTGGCCCAGCCGGTGAAAGTGATCACCGCGCGCCGGGTGCCCAACCAGGCACCGCAACCCGCTACCGTTCCCGCGTCTGCCCCCGTCCCAGCCACGCCTTGATCAGTTGGGGCAGGGTACCGCCGTGCTCTGGCCCCGGCGGAACAGCACCACGCGATAGAAGAACGCGTCGCCGCCAAAGGTCTGGTTCGGCCCGGCCACCAGGTCGAGCTTGTCACCTGCGGCGAGGTCCACCGCCACCGGGCCGGGTTGGAGCGCGGTGGTGACCGTGCCTTGCCACAAGACCTTGCCATTGCGCAGCACGGACAGGTCCACCCCGTCGCCGTTGGCCGCCTTGGCAAAGCAGCCGCGCACATCCACCGCCTGGGCCGCCGGTGCCGTATAGCGCCACACCGCGCGCAGCGGTGCGCTGGCATCGCCCGCAGGCGCTGCGCTTGTCGCGTTGATGCGCAAGGGCTTGCTGAACTTGTTGCCGAAATAGCCGGTCCAGGTATCGTCCTGCCAATCGAGCGCGGTATCGGCGCCGGTCTTGCCCCGCACGAAATAGCGCCAGGCCGGCGTGCCCCAGCCAAGCAGCGTATCGGCCACCACGGCCGAAGATCCGATGGTATAGCCCTTGCCCACCAGCACGATCGGCTGGTCCCCGATCAAGGGCGCGGCGAGCGCGGCGCCGGTGGGGCCATAGGCACGCGTGCCATTGCCCAGTACCAGCCCGCGCGGGCTTCCCCACACCACCGTGGTATCGCTGCCAAAGCGATAGGCAAACAGCAGCGGATCGCCCAGGTCGAGCCGCACCGGGCGCCCCTTGGGCAGCACGCTTGCTTGCAGGAAGCGGAACGCGCGACCCTGGTCCTTGATCGCGGTGCCGGCAAAAAGCCCCATGGTGGGAAAGCCGGTCTGGTCGATCAGCGCATACCAGCTGGCCTGGCCCACGCCGTTTGCCGCCAGCAGCGTGGCCTGCTTGACCAGTTCGCCGGCCGCCAGCACCTGGTCTGCTGTGGCGAGTCCGAATTCCGTGGCCCAGACCGGCACGCGCCGGCCCGAGGCATCCATGGCCGCCCAGAGCTGCGCCATTTCCACGTCCAACCCTTCGCCCCGGTTGCGATAGGGGTGCACGGCCAGGCCGTCGACCTGTGAGAGCAGCCCGGCGGCAAAGAGCGGGCGCAGGAAGCCGGTGCCGATCATGTTGGTCGATCCGCCCAGCAGCGCGGGATTGCCGCCCAGCCGCGCGCGCGCGGTGGCGGCAATGCGCACATAGGCCGCCACACTGTCGATCCCGCTGGCGAAGACCATCGCCCGGCTGCCGTTGATCTCATTGCCCAGCTCGATCGCAGCAAGGCACGATCCGAACTTGTCCTTCAGAGCGCCAAGATAGGCGGCATAGGCCGTGCGCCCCTGTTCGGACGAAACCCACAAGCCATTGTCGTAAAGCGGGTTGACCGGAATTTCCGTCAGGATCAGCCGCCGCCCCGCCTGGCACGCAGCCATCAGGTTCTGCGCCGCTGCGCTGCCCAGCGCATATTGCCCCTTGGTCACCTCGCCCGCCGTCCAGGGCAGTGAATCGCGCAAGAGCGGCGCTTGCGCCTGCGCGGCCAGATCGCCCACTCCAGTGGCCCAACCCTGGCTGAAATGCGTCTGCGCGCCCAATAACAGCGGGCTGCCGCCGGTCGAGGCGGCGGTGGCGGCTGCCGAAGCGGCCACCACCGCCGTGGTTGCGGTGCCCGTGCTGGCGGCAAGCGTGACCGCCGCAACCGGCTGGCTGGATTGGGACGCTGGTGCTTTCCCCGCAGTGAGGATGACCGTTGTCGCCAGTGCCGGCGCGGCCACGATGGCAGCCGTGACCAGCAGTGACTGGCGAAAACGGGTGTTCTTAAAAAGCGCCATGTGCGGCCGTCCTGCAAGTTGCCAGCAAAGGGCGGCAGGGATTCGCCGCCCGGTCTGCACAATCTTGCCGTTTTCCTTTAACATGCCCGCTCCAGACGCGGTTGACGCCGTGGCAGTCTTCGTTGCTGTAACCGTATTGACCAGTAAGGGAAAATACGTGGGATATGGTGGGATCGCACTGAAACGGTGCCATCTAATCGGCCCGTTCTCGATTTCTGTTGAGAGTCCAACTTGCTTTCCCACGATGCTGAACGGGCGGCGGTGTCCAGGGGCAGTCTCGCGCGCAAGACAGGCGGTGGCAGACCGTGCCGGTTCTGCGGGGGGGCATGACGGCGGAATGCAGTTTGGAACCTTGCGGCGCGAGTCTGCTTGCCAAGAAAATAAGCTTAAAGGTGATGTTGCACTGAAATCTAGAATTTATCCTGTCTATTTTAATATTGTAAAATTAAATTCGGCATAATTAGAATAGATCATAAATATAAGCCAATTGAAAATCGAAATGTACTTGAAATTCGATTTTTAAATTTCACTTGCAATTATTGGCGTGATTTGCCATAAGCTGCGCATCGCCCCCTGTCATGGATGCAAATATCCTGGATGCATCAGGCGCCTGAGAGACCATCGCGCTCCCGCATCTGGCAGGAGAACGACCGTGGACCTCAATCATCTTCTTTTTCAGCATCAGGTTGCGGTGATGGATGCCCAAGCGCCGCGTGATCGCCGTGCGGGCAGCCGTTACGATCTCGTACGCCATTACGAAACGCGCATTGCCCGGCTGCGCCAGAAGCTGGGCGTTGCGGCCTATCCCGAATGGTTTGCCCAGCCGGACGCGCCCGCGGCGGCCTGATCGCCCAAACGCAATCGGGCGCATTTGCCCACGTTGCCCGTTTCGCAGGCCTTGCGAACCGGGTCTTCCGGCCAGGAGATTTCCCCATGACGGCAATTGTCACCACCCGCGCGCTCAACATTTCGGTCGAAGAGACGGCTGCGATCAAGCAATGCGAAGCCAAGTCGCTGCGCATCAGTTCGATCGAACCGCTCAAGTCGGGCGGCACCCACGTGGTTTTCTTGACGATCGAAGAGGCCGACAAGGCGCGCATCCTGTTCAAGTCCGCGATGCTGACCGGCCGCGTGGTTCGCTTCCCCTTCATGGGGGCTTCGACGCGCAGCGCTTACTGAGCTTGTGTGGTCAGCGGGGCAGGGCTGCCAGCCCTGCTTCCACCACATCGCCCACGCGCGCCAGATCCTCTGGCGTGATGCAATAGGGCGGCAGCACATAGACGGTGTTGCCCAGCGGGCGCAGCAGTACGCCGTTGTCGCGGGCAAAGCTCATCAGGTGCGGCGCCAGGGCAGAGAGATAGCCGCCATCGGGCGTGGCAAAGTCCACCGCGATGATCGTGCCGCAGCGGCGCGGGTTATTGGCGCCCGGCAGGCTGGCCAGCCGGTCCAGCAAGGCCTGCTGGTTCTGCGCCAGCGTGTCGATCCGCGCCTGTACCGGCTCCTCGCGCCAGATCGCCAGGTTTTCCACCGCCGCCGCGCAGGCGATCGGATTCGCCGTGTAGCTCGACGAGTGGTAGAACAACCTGGCTCGGTCGGTAGACCAGTGCGCGGCAAAGATCGGCTCCTGCGCCACCGTCACCGCCAGCGGCATCGATCCGCCGGTCAGGCCTTTGGCCAGGCACAGGATATCGGGCACCACGCCGGCCTGGTCACAGGCCAGCAGCGTGCCGGTGCGGCCAAACCCGGTCATCACTTCGTCGGCGATGAACAGCACGCCATGGCGGCGGCAGACCTCGGCCATCGCCGCCAGCACCGCGGGCGGGTAGAACAGCATGCCCCCGGCGCCCAGCACCAGCGGCTCCACGATCAGGGCGGCGGGCTTTTCGCGGCAGGCGGCTTCCAGCGCGGCAATGGTGTTGGCGCCATCGGCATGCGGAAACGGCACCGTGCCCACGTCGAACAGCAGCGGGGCATAGGCCGCGTTATAGACCCCGCGCTCTCCCACCGACATCGTGCCGATGGTATCGCCGTGATAGGAATGCTCCATCACCAGGATGCGGTCGCGCGCCTCGCCCGTGTTGGCCCAGAAACCCAGCGCCATTTTCAGTGCGACTTCCACGCAAGTGCTGCCGCTGTCGGAAAAGAACACGCGGGTCAGCGGCTCGGGCAACATGGCCACCAGGCCGCGCGCGGCGTCTTCGGCGGGTTGGTGCGTCCACCCGGCAAAGATCACCTGGTCGAGCTTTTCGGTCTGCGCGCGGATCGCGGCCATGATGCGCGGGTTGTTGTGCCCGTGCGTGGTCACCCACCAAGACGAGATCGCATCGATCACGCGGCTGCCATCTTCCAGGATCAGCGTCGCGCCTTCGCCGCGCGCCACCGTGGGGATCGGCAGGCCCAGGCCATGCTGCCAGAACGGATGCCAGACGGGCGATTGGCTCACGCGAAATCCTCCAGCGCAAAGCCTGTGGCAAAGGCTGTGGCCAGGGTTTGCGGTGTCAGCGGATCAAGCCGGTCCAGCCGGCCCAGCCGGCGGACTTTGCCCATGGCGGCAATCGTCTGCTCGTTGTCTTCGTTGGCCGCGCCGACAAAGGCGATGCCATGGATCGGGACCCCGCGCGCACGCAATGCTTCCACGGTCAGCAGGCTGTGGTTGATTGTGCCCAGGCCCGTGCGCGCAACGATGATGACCGGCAGGTTCCACCAGGCGAACAGATCGGCATAGAGCGTGCCGCGCGTGATCGGCACCAGCGCGCCGCCGGCGCCCTCGACCACCAGGTTGTCCAGCTCGGGCGGGGCCAGCCGGGCCGGATCGATCTGCAAGCCGTCCAGCTCTGCCGCGCGATGGGGGGAAAGTGGCTGAGTCAGGCGATAGGCTTCGGGCAGCACGCGCTTCGGCGGCAATTGCGCCAGGGTGGCCACGGTATCGCGGTCGGCGCCGTCATCCAGGCCCGATTGCACCGGCTTCCAGTAATGGGCGCCCAGCGCACTGGCCAGCGCGGCGCTGAACACGGTCTTGCCGATGCCGGTATCGGTTCCGGTCACGACATAGCGGGGCATGTCAAAGCACCTCCTCAAGCGTGGCAGCCAGCGCGTCCACATCGGCGGGGCTGGCGTTGAGCGTCAATGAAATGCGCAACCGGCTGGTGCCGTCCGGCACGGTGGGCGGGCGGATGCCGCGAATGTCGAACCCCGCCTGTTGCAACCGTGTCGCCACGGCCATGGTGCGCACATCGTCCTTTAAGATCAGCGGCATGACCTGGCTGCCGCTCACGCTGGCGCCCAAGGGACCAAGCACCCGTGCGGCATGGCCGATCAACGTGGCCAGCGCCGCGCGCCGCTCCGGTTCCTCGGCGCAGATGCGCAAGGCCTCGCGCACAGCGCTTGCCATCAGTGGGCTGGGCGCGGTGGAAAAGATGAACGGGCGGCCCCGGTTGACCAGGAAATCGCGCACCACGCGCGGCCCGCATACCAGCGCGCCTTCGCAGCCCAGCGCCTTGCCACAGGTGCGCAGCACGATCACGTCTTCCCGGCCATCGAGATGCGCGGCCAGGCCCCGGCCATCCGGGCCAAATACGCCGGTGGCATGGGCTTCGTCGATGATCAGGATCGCGCCGTACCGTTCTGCCACGGCGGCCAGGTCATCCAGCGGCGCGCGATCGCCATCCATCGAATAGAGGCTTTCGACGCACAGCCACAGGCGCCCCTTGTGGCCGTCCGCGCGCCATTCCCGTGCCAGGGTTTCAAAGGCATGGGCTTGGTTGTGCGCGGCCATGGCGGTTTGCGCGCGCGTCAGCCGCAGCCCTTCATGGACCGAGGCGTGGATCAATTCGTCACAGATCACCAGGTCATCGCGCTGCGGCAGGGTGGCGATCAGCGCCACGTTGCCGGCATAGCCCGCGCTGAACCACAGCGTGCTTTCGCAGCCAAAGAACGCGGCGGCTTGGGCCTCCAGCGCCTCGTGCTCGGGATCGTTGCCGCGCAGCAGGCGCGATCCGCCCGAACCCACCGCCACTCCGCGCGCCAGGGCATCGGCCACGGCGGCGCGCAGGCGCGGTGATTGCGCCAGGCCCAGGTAATCGTTGCTGGCAAAATCCACGCCCTGGCGCGGGGCAAGGCGGCGCAGGCGGGCGCGGCTTTCCAGTGCCGCCAGATCGGCGGACTGGGCCTGCCACAGATCCGTGGCGATCACGCTGTCCATGGGATCAGGCCGCGCAGCCGCCCGAGCAACCACCCACCGCCTTCATCGCGCGTAGCGGCTCTTCGCCTTCCATGGGCTTGAGGCCCAGGCGCGCGAACATTGCTGCGTCGCTGTCATCGCCCGCGTTGGGCGCGGTCAGCAGCTTGTCGCCGGTGAAGATCGAGTTGGCGCCCGCCAGGAAGCATAGTGCCTGGGTCGCCTCGCTCATGCTTTCGCGACCGGCCGAAAGGCGCACCATCGAGAGCGGCATGGTGATCCGCGCCACGGCCACGGTGCGCACGAATTCGATGTCATCGATCTTGGCCAGCGGCGTATCGGCCAGCATGTCGCCCAGCACGGTGCCCTTCACCGGCACCAGCGCGTTGACCGGCACGCTTTCCGGGTGCTGTTCCAGCGTGGCCAGCGCGTGGACGAAGCCGACGCGATCGGCGCGGGTTTCACCCATGCCCACGATGCCGCCCGAACAGACGTTGATCCCTGCTTCGCGCACCACGCTCAAGGTATCGAGCCGGTCCTGGAACGTGCGGGTGGTGATCACCTCGTTATAGCGTTCGGGCGAGGTATCAATGTTGTGATTGTAGTAATCCAGGCCGGCTTCGGCCAGTTGAGCAGCCTGATCGGGGGTGAGCATGCCCAGCGTCATGCAGGTTTCCATGCCCATTTCGCGCACGCCTTTCACCATCTGCACGATGGCGCCCATGTCGCGGTCCTTGGGGTTGCGCCAGGCCGCGCCCATGCAGAACCGCTTGGACCCGGCATCGCGCGCCTGGGCCGCCGATTGCAGCACGGCCTGCACATCCATCAGCTTGCTGGCGGCAACGCCGCTGTCGGCCTTCACGCTTTGCGAGCAATAGCCGCAATCTTCGGGGCAGCCGCCGGTCTTGATCGACAGCAGCGTGCACAGTTGCACTTCGCCCGCGCGATGGTGATCGCGGTGCACGGCCGCGGCGCGGAACACCAGTTCGGTAAACGGCAGGTCGAACAGCGCGGCGATTTCCTCGCGGCTCCAGTCGGTGCGCACCGCCGGGTTGGTGGCGGGGGCTTCGAGCGTGGCAAGGTCGGACATCGGGCGACTCCGTTCGGAATGAGCGGGAGGGAAACGGTTTAATCGTGCCCTTAGTCAAACTGCGCAGACAGGGGAAGGCCCACCGTTGCACGCCTTGAAAGGCTGCACCAAACCTGTCGGCTTGGACAGGTGCGGCAACGGCGCATTCCGCTTGGCCTCGACAGCGCCAAAATCCAATCCATTTGCGGATTGGTAACGCCATGGGATTATGGCCAAAGATTGTTGGCGTAAGCAGGAATGGAACAGGCGTGCAGGGCAACGGGGTGTTTTCGCAAAAGATCGGTGTGGTCGGGCTTGGTTATGTTGGCTTGCCGCTGGCCATTGCCTTTGCCCGCAAGTTTGCCGTGGTCGGCTTTGACGTCAGCGCGCACCGCATTGCCACGCTGCGCGCGCATCACGATTATACAGGGGAGGTTTCGGCGCAGGATCTGGCCGCGTCTTCGCTGGTCGTGACCGACGATGCCGCCGCGCTGGCCGATTGCCCGGTAATCATCGTCACGGTGCCCACGCCCGTGGACGAAAGCCGCCGCCCTGATTTCACGCCCGTGCGCATGGCCTGCGAAACGCTGGGCAAGGTGATCCGCAAAGGCACGGTGATCGTGTTCGAATCGACCGTCTATCCCGGCGCCACCGAGGAAGTCTGCGCGCCCACGATCGAGGCGGTTTCGGGCCTGAAAGCCGGGCAGGATTTCAAGCTGGGCTACAGCCCCGAACGCATCAATCCAGGCGACAAGGATCACCCGTTCGAAAAGATCGTCAAGGTCGTGGCCGGTGAAGATCAGGAAACGCTGGACCTCCTGGCCGATCTCTATGGCGCGGTGGTGGAGGCCGGCATCCACAAGGCCAGCTCGATCAAGGTAGCCGAAGCCGCCAAGGTGATCGAGAACACCCAGCGCGACATCAACATCGCCTTGATGAACGAGATTTCCAAGATCTGCGACCTCGTTGGCATTCGCACCAGCGAAGTGCTGGCGGCCGCGGGCACCAAGTGGAATTTCCTGCGCTTCTATCCTGGCCTGGTCGGTGGCCACTGCATCGGCGTCGATCCCTATTACCTCACCGCCAAGGCCGAGCAGCTGGGCTATCACCCGCAGGTGATCCTCGCCGGGCGGCGCATCAACGACGGCATGGGGGCGTATATTGCCCAGCGCACGGTCAAGATGCTGGCCGGTGCCGGTTGCGCCCTCAAGACCGCGCGGGTGGGCATCCTGGGGCTGACGTTCAAGGAAAACGTCCCCGATATCCGCAATTCCAAGGTGGAAGACATCTGGCGTGAATTGAAGGACTTCGGCATCGCGCCCCTGGTTCACGATCCCCTGGCCGAACCGGCCGCCGCAGCGCATGAATTCGGCATCACGTTGTCTTCGCTGGACGATTTCACCGGGCTTGATGCGGTCATCTATGCCGTCTCGCATCGTGAATATGCCGCACTGGGCGGGGATGCCATTGCCGCCATGCTGCGCCCGGGTGGTGTGCTGGTCGATGTGAAATCGGCGCTCAAGCCACAAGCGCTTCCCGAGGGGGTGCAATACTGGAGCCTGTGAGCGGCACCGGCGGTCTTGCCATGGGCCGCCATCCCGCCGCCGCCGCCCATCCGGGCGGCGGCGGCAGAGCTTGTGCAAGGCCCGTGGCCGTGCCCTGCACCACGCGGCGGTAAAAGCTGCCGTTGATCTGGGCGCGCGCCAGGATCAGCGCGTGGAAACGGCGCCACAACGCCGGATCGGGCACGGCCAGCGGCGCTTCGTGCCAAAAGCGGTGCAGCGGCCCTTGATAGGTCAATCCCGGTATGTCGTAGAATGCCGTGCCCACGGCCTTGGTGGCGCGGCCCTGGGCCAGCGCGCTCAACCCCACGGTGCTGTTGATCGTGATCACGCCACGGCAATGCTGCAACAGTAACAGCGTGGGCTGATCGTGCAGGCACAGCACCCGCCCGGCGCAGCCATGGCGTGCGGCTTCATCGGCCACCATGGCGCGATAATCACGGTATCCCCGGTCCATCGGGTGATGCTTGATCACCAGCAGGCAATCGGGCGGGGCATGGCGGGCAAACGAGGCGATCGTGCTGGCGATGAACCCGGCCACGCCGCCGGTGGCGGCATGATGCAGCACTTGCGAATCGTTGTGCACCTGCAACGGCACCATGAACCAGCGGCCGCTCGCCGGGCCGGTCAGGCGCGCCAGCATGCCGCGCTGGGCCAAGGCGCAAAGCGGCTTGCGCCAGGCCGAACGCAACCAGGGCAGGGCCTGTACCAGGGCCAGTGGCCGATGGTGGACATAGTGCGGAAACCGCCAGGCGAGCAGCGCACCCACCGCGAAATAGAGCACCGCCCACCAAGCCATGCGCCAGAACGTGGCCGGCACCGGAACCAGGGACGGGGACGCTGGCGATGCCGGTGCGGCCAGAATACCCGTCGCATCGCGTGGCAAGGCGCTGTCGGCGTTCACCCCACCCCATTCGAATGTCACATGGTGCGGACGCAGATAGCCTTCCTCGAACACCCCCACCGCCACCCCCAGCCGGGCGCAGGCCGCACGCGCGCCTTGGTGCACCGGGCGGCAATCGCCGAACAGCAGCACGCAATCGATCTGCCATTGGTCCAGTTGCTGCTCCAGCCAGGCCGGCCAATCGGCCATTTGCCCGCGCCAGGCGATTCCCCCGGGAAAGAACACCTGGTCCCCGGCGTGGAAATTGACTTTCCACACCTGGGCCCCGGCGGCGCGCAGGTCCCGCGCTAGGTGGGCAAAGAACGGTCCCACTGGCCCTTGCAACAGCAAGATCCGCTTGCCGGCAAACTGCGCCCAGCCGTCGCGGTCATGGTCGTTCACCTTTGCACTCCCGATCCATCATGCCTTGTGGTTCAGGCCAGGCAGGATGGCGGCCATCACGGGCACCAACCAGTGCGGAAACAACCGTTTCGCAGGCAGTAAGCGGTTGGTTTTTCGGCGCAGGTGCGTCCTGTGATGGTGCATGCGGCCTGGGCGAGAGCGTCACGCAATCAGGCTGGCGCCCGATGAAGCGCAAGGACCGCTTCGATATGGACCCAACGGCATCCCGTGGAGATGGGCAAGGGTCGGTCTTTCAGACGCCGGCCACTGCCGCCAGTTGCGCCAGCCGGCTATCCCAAGTGTGATGCGCGGCCACATGGGCGGCGCCGGCGCGCGCGCGCTCCAAGTCTTGCGCGCTGGGCCCGTGGCGCAGGCGGGCAAACAGGTCGCGCGCATGGGCGGCATCGCGCACCACGTGGCAAAATTCGGCAAACAGCGTGTCTACCGATCGCGCCGCTGAAGTGACGGCAATGCCCCCGCAGGCGAGGATTTCCACCAGGCGGCGGGAAAACATCGTGGCCGAATCCGTCACCGTGTTGACGTTGAGCGAGACCAGGTTTTCCTTGTAGATTCGCGCCGTTTCGATGTGCGCCACCGCCGGGTGCACTTCCAGCCCGCACCGTGCCGGATAGCGATAGATGCGCGATGGCCGTTCCGAATTGCGATCATACACGGTCAGGCCCAGCCCGGTGTCCAGCGCGGCGGAAAAGGCCATGTCCTGCCATGCACGGCGGGCGGGATGCACGTGGGTGGAATAGCTGCCCACGAAGTTCGCCTGGTTGCGGGCAAAGGCAAACCCGGTGAAGCGATGATAGGCCGGCTGCACCGGAAACGGCATGACGTGGACCGAAGCATCCGCGCCCATCAATGTGCGATAACGGGCCAGGCAATTGGCGTCGACTGTGAACACGTGGTCAAACAGCCTGGCACTGGCGATGAAACGCTGAAAGTGGACGCCGTCTTCCTTGTTCCAGAACACCGTGGGAATGCCCATGTCGCGCGCGGTGTGCACCAGCACGCGCAGCCGCCGGATCGAACGCAGCCAAGAGCCTGGATAGCTGGCCACGCGGTATCGCCAGGTCTGCTCCCATCCCGCCCAGGCGCTTTCAACCAGCAGCAGATCGGGCCGGTTGGCAGCAAGCAACCGATGGAAACCCTGCGCGGTGGCCAGCGCGGGCACGTCCAAGATGCGGCATTCGGGCACCAGGCAGGCGCGGGTCAACTCGTCGGCCACCAGCGCGATCTTGAGCGAAGCGTTCGGCATGGCGGGGCACTCCTTCAAGGCAGGGTCTGGCCACGGTCGAGCAGAAAACGGGGCGCGCCGGCGCTGCCGGGTGGGCACCACGGGCGGGGCACGCGCGATCCGCGCACCAGCACGCGGCGGTCTGCCGGCAGATTGCCAAAATCGTTGCCGGTCACGGTGATGCCGGTCGATGGACATTCGCCGCCAGCCTTGGTGCATTCGCTGGTGCGGTCCATGTCGCAGAACCATTCCTCGATTCCCGGCGCGCCGTCGGCATCGCGGAAATGGTTGGCGCGGATCGTGGCGCCCCCCGAATCATCGCGCAGTTTGATCGCGCTGCCGCAGAAATCCTGGAACGTGTTGCCCTCGACCCGGGCACCGGTGGAATGGCTGGCCAGATAGATCGCGTGGAGCCCGCCGCAAGTGTCGCGCGGCGTGTTGCGGATGGTGTGGAAAAACACCCCGCGCACCACGGTATCCTTGGCGTTGACCAGGCGGATTGCGGCGGTCGATGGCTTGGCTGTGCCCGCATCGCTGCCGATCTGCGCCAGGACCAGGTTTTCCAGCACCGTGCCGCGGTTGAACGCGGCCGGATCGTTGCGGTTGCCGTTGAGGCTGATCGCGGTGGCATAGCGGGCCACGCGCAAGGCCTGCACGGTGAGGCCGCTATCGCGTCCTTCAGCCCCGCGATAGTGCAGCCAGGTGCTGGTGCCATCGCCCAGGAAGGCGGGAAAGGCTGCCGGGTCGCTGGCCGTCCCGGCAATCGTCAGGCGGCCTTGCAGCCGGCGCCCGTCGATGTCCACGCTTTGCCCGCGATAGACTCCGGGCAGCACGATCACACGTGTTTCCTCTCCCGCTGGCGCTTGCTGCGCGCGTGCCACGGCGGCGGCCAGCGTGGACAGCGGTGTCTGGGCAGTGCGGCCATCGGCCTGGTCGTTGCCGGTCGGGGCCAGATAGAGCGTGGCCGCTTGCGCCGCCATCGGCAGCAGTACCAGCGCCATGGCGGCCAAGAGCCGGCGCATCAGGCTGCCTCCGCCAGTGGCAGGCGCAGCGCGAGTGTCGTGCCAAACCTGGCGTTATAGCCCGCAATGGCCATATCCAGGCGCGTGGCGTGGCGTGCCATGGCGGCGTGATCCTCGCTGCACAGCAGCTTGGCCCGCGCGCCGCCGGTGGCACGCTCGGTGGCGTTGCGATTGTCGACCGTGGCCACGAACCGCGCCAGTTCTTCTTCGCTTGCCACCACGCCCAGCGGCGCGAACAGATGCCGGCCCAGCCAAGCCGGCTTGTTGGCGGCCGCGATGAACGCGTCGAGATCGAGCGGGCTGATCGCCGTTTCCAGGCCATCTGGCGCCAAGTCATGAGGAGATCGCGCATCGGCAATGGCGCGCGCTTGGTCCAGGCTGTTGCAATAGCGTTCCACGAATTGGTCCATGCCATCGGAAAACCACGGCATCGCCTTGAGCGAGAGCCAGCAATCGGCCGGATTGCGGACGCAGTGCAACCAGGCCAGGCGACGGAAGGCAGGGCGCGCGATGGCTGCGATCGCCGCGCTCTGGCGCTCCATCTGTGGGCATTTGAACCCGTGGATGTCGGCGCCCGGCTTGGTCAGCCGCTTGGCCTTGGACAGCAGCGCGAACAGATCGATCGCCCCCTGCGCACGCTTTTGCCGGTAATAGCTGGCGGCATAGCCACTGGCATAGGCACGATCGCCCGCCTCCAGCGTGGCGCGGATCGTGCCCACCAGGGCGCTGCGGATTTCCCCCTGCAGGCACAGGCGCGGATGGGCATTGAGGAAATCGGCAAACTGGCGCGTCCCGCAGCGGGGCATCCCGCACAGCACGACAAACGTTTCCAATGGCAGGCGTTGGGGCACGGGCACAGGGCTATCGTCCTTGTGGTTCAGAGCGTTTCGGTGATGCGGCCTTCTTCGCAGATTGCTTCGGGCGCTCGCTCGGCGGTGTGGCCGGGCGGGGCAAAGACATTGGCCAGCGGCCCGGAAAAGAAATGGCGCATGACCAGGTCCACCCCCATCGGGTTCACCGTGCGCAGATCGGGGTTGAAGAACAGGCCCCGGCTGGGATGGCCCGCGATGATCTCGTAGCTGGGGAAATACGTGGTGTCGGGCAGGTCGGCGGCCAGGTCTCCCGCCGCCGCGCGCAGCACGGATTTGGAATAGACCGTGGCGGGCAGGACATGGCCGCCGCTGGCCGTGGCCATCAACGGAACCGGGGAAACGGTCAGCAGCATGCGCGCACCGGGATTGATCTCTTTCACCAGCGCCCAGAACGCGGTCATGTCGGCCACCACCTCGCCATGCCGCATGTTGCGAAACGCGTGGGCGGCGGGGTCGAAACTGCCCGCGATGGTGCCCGGCGCCGTGGGATAGGCCGTGCCATCCACCAGGCTTTCCCAGCATTCGGTCAGCCCCAGGGTAAACACCAGCACGTCCATGGTTTCCAGCATGGTGCGCACCGCGCCCAGGTGCAGCCGCCTGGCCAGATGCACGGTTTCCGGTGTGGCATGGCCGGCCGGATCCACCGCCGGGCGCAGCGCATCGTAAAAGCGTCCCTCGCGTTCCCACACCACTTCGGCCGGGCGGCGCAGGCCCAGCGCTTCCTGGGCCAGTTGCAGCATCTGCCGGGCGGTATAGACATTGCCATAACGGCACGAAAACACGCCATAGCCGAACCGCCGCGCTTCGGCTGCATCGGCAAAGACCGGTGGCGGCGGTTCACAATCCAGGAAATGCGCGCCACGCATGGCCAGGGCATGGCCGATATGCTGGGCAAAGCAACTGCCCGCCGTGGCGATGCAATCCTCCGGGTTCAAGGCGATCGGGTCCCACACATCGGTCATATCGGCCAGGTGGTGCTCGGCCACGGCGCTTTTCCAAAAGGCGCGGGCATCGCGTCCGCGATAGGGATTGTGCATCAGGCGGCTTCCTTGCTGGCATCGGCCGGGTTGACCGGTGCGGGCGGCTCATCTTCGGGTTCGTGTGGGGGCTGGGCTGCCGGTGCTGCGGCGGCAGGGTGGCGCGCCAGCCAGGCTTCCAGGCGGGCACTTGCCGAGAGCGTCTGGGGCGGGTTGAGGAGCGCCGTGTCGCCGGGGGCCTTCGCCTTGCCGCGGCGGCGGGCGGGGGCGCTTCGGGGCACACCCGCCTGGCGCAAGGCGTGCCAGGTATCCAGCAGGTCGGCCGGCATCGTGGTCGGGCTGATCACCGCTGCGCGCAGCCAGGTGGCATAGGCTTCGCGCGGCAGGGCGTGGCCGTGAACCCCATGAAAATCGGTGTGGAACAGCACCCGATCGGCATTGCCCCGGCCAGCCACAGCCGCTGCGAACGGTAGCATGTGCGCGCGCCAGTGATGGCGGTCGCCCATCGATTGGGCATAGATCACCGTGTTGGCAAAACCCGCACCATAAAGTGCCGTGCAATCGGCCAGGGTTACGCGTTCCAGCGCGGCATTGTCGGCCAATGCCGGCCAGCACCCTTCACGATAGGCCGTGACCGAGGGAGCATGATAGCGGGCGATGCGGGTCTGCGGATTGCCGACCACGGCGATCGATCCGGGCATGGCATGCGATTGCGCCAGCGCGGCAAACCCACCGCCAGACGTGCCGAAAAAGATCGTGCGTTCCACGCCCCAGGCCTTGGCCATTTCGGCAAAGGCGCGGCGCAGCAGGGCCGGGGTGTCGAAATCCTGGTGCCCGGCAAACCAGGCGATTCCGAAATCGCCGGGCAATTGCAGCGAAGGGTCGCTGACCGCCACCTGGATGCAATCGGCCAGATCGGGATTGAAGCCGTTGAACACCGGCCTTCCGCGCCGCGCGGCATCGGCGGCGCCATGCAGCGTGACCAGCATGCGCGTGGCGCCTGGCACATGACGCACGCGGAAATGCAGGGGCAGGCAGTCCGGCCGGCCCGTGCTCAGCAAGCCGCCAGTGCGCACATTGAACCGATTGTCGCCCGGCGTCGCCTGGCCCAACTTGCGCCGCAGGCTGCGTACGAATGCGGTCATGTTGGTCATTCCGCTGCCTCTGCCAGAGTGTTGCCGGGGGCCTGCGCCAGATCGTGCTGCATCAGGGCAACGGCCTGCTCACCCACGCCCAGCCAGGTTCGCTCTGCCTCCACCCAGCGCCGGCCGCGCCGCCCCAGCGCCGCGCGCAACGCCGGATCACCGATCAAGCGCGCCAACGCCTGGGCCAAGCTCGCCACGTCACCCTTGGCAAAGGCAAGGCCGGTGTCCTCATGCGCGATCATTTCGGCAAGGGCGCGCACATCGGACACCACCACCGCCTTTTCCATGGCCAGCGCTTCCAGCGGCTTCATCGGCGAAACCATCTCGCACACCGGCCAGGGCTTGCGCGGAAAGGGGCACACGTCGATCAGCGAATACCAGCTTTCCACCTCGTCATGCGGCACCCGCCCGGGCATGATCAGCCACTCGGCAAAGCCACCTCGCGCGGCAATATCGGCAATTGCCTCGGCAATCGGTCCGCGCTCGCTGCCGCTGGTGTTTTCGCTGCCCACCAGCAGCAGGCGGAACGCATGGCCCTGCGCCTTGAGCAGCGCGCAGGCGGCGGCCAGGTCGTCCAGCCCTTCGTAATCCACGAAAGTGCCGACATAGCCAATCACCTGCACGTCGGCGGGAATCCCCAGCGCATGCGCGCGGGCAATATCGCGCGGACGGGGGGTGAAGCGGGCCGGGTCGCAGGAATTGGGCAGCAACGCGATCTTGCCCGGCTCCACCCCGCGCGCCACCAGTTCTTCCGCCATCGGGCCGGTCAGGGTAAAGACTTGGTCGGCCGCCTGGGCGATGGCCGCTTCAAGCCTTTCCTGCACTTGGTAGGCCGGCGTCGCGCGATAGCTTTCCTCGCGAGACATCTTGGTCACTTCCCAAAAGCCCCGCACCTCATAGGCAAACGGAATGCCCAGCCGCCGCGCCGCGATCAGCGCGGGCAGCGCCACCAGGTGGTTCGACGCGGCCATGACCAGCGCCGGGCGCAGCGCGCGATAGCGTTCCTCCAGCGCGCGCGCCGCAGCGGGAATGTAATGGACATAGCGCATGTCGATGCGCGCGGGGTTGGGCGTGCGCAGATAAGTGATCCCGTCGATCACCTCGGCCTCCGGCACATCGCCATCGGCCAGGCCCGCCACGGCATCGTAGGGAAAGCCCGGCCGGGTCATTGCCAGAACCTCGCACCCCGCGGCGGCCATGCCGCAGGCCAGGCCATGGGTGCGCGTGGCATAGCCTCCGGTGGCATAGGGCAGGCTGTTATGCAGCATATAGCACACCCGGCCCGGCACCGGGGCCAGCGCGCGGGTACGGCGCGGGGTGATCAGGTGCAACAGGTCAAGCTGTCCGGCCATGCCCTGGGCCAACCGCTCGATACGGGCCTGGGCTGCGCGGTCGGCCCGCGCATCGGGATGATGGCGCATTTCCAGCATCCATTGCGCGCAATGGTCAAACGCCCCGGCACGCTGGGCAGCGGCATAGGCGCCTGCCAAAGTGGCAAGCCCGCGGTCCAGCCCGACGGCTTCCTCCGCGGCGCACAACTCAGCAGTTCCGGCGCCCGCTTCGCCTGCGGCCTTGCCCAGCCGTAGCCATTCGCGCGCGGCCTGAGCGGCATCGGTAAAGGGCGCGGTGGCCATGGCGGCACGCGCCGGTGCCGGATTTGCGTGTGTCAAAGCGGCGATCAGGCTTTCCGCATCCGGCACGATCCACCCGTCACCGCTCGGTTCGGCAAGGTCGCCCCCTCCATCCTGCGCGTCGATATCGCGGCTGGGCAAGGTTTGCACGACGGCGTTGGCGATAGTGTTCCAATCGCGATTTGCGGCGGCGTGGGAGCGCGCGGCCTGGCCCAGTTGCTGGGCGAGGGCGGGATCGGTGGCGAGCGTGGCGATGGCGCGGGCGAGGTCTGCGGCGTGGTCGGGGGTGAAGAACAGGGCGGTCTCGCCGTGCTGCGCCTCGGCGCGGAACACGGGCAGGTCCGGCACCACGGCGGGCAGGCCCAGGGCCATGGCCTCGACCAGCTTGATCGGTGGCACCAGTTCGGTCACGTCGCTGCGCCGGCGCGGCAGGCAGGCGATGTGGCAGGCGGCCATGCGCGCGCGGGCCTGCGCCGGATCGAGGCGGCCGGTAAAGGTGACGGCCTGGGCCAGGCCCAGCCGCTGGGCCTGTTCCTTCAGGCTCGCCCGCAAGGGCCCATCGCCCATCACCAACAGGTCGATATCCAGGCCTTGTACCTTGAGCAGGGCCAAGGCCTCGATCAGCAGGTCGAGCCCTTCATAGCTGACCAGCGCCCCGGCATAGCCGATCGTGGTGCGCGGCAGTGGATCGGCCGAAATGCTTGCAAAGCCGGCGCTATCGATGCCGTTGGGCAGCAGCGCCACGCGCGCGGGATCGAGGCGCCACTGCGCGATCACATGATCGGCCAGGGGCTGCGAGATGGCAAAGACGCGAGTCGCCGCACGGGCCACGAAGGCTTCCAGTTCCAGGCCCAGGGCATGGCGCTCGGTGCCGGCAAAGCCGGGCACATTGGCCGCGCGGCTCATTTCCCACAGGCCGCGCAGCTCGTAGTGGAAGGGAATGCCCAGGCGGCGTGCGGCAAGCAGGGCAGGCAGGGCATTGACATGGTTGGAGGCCGCCTGGATCGCGGCGACACGGCGGGCCTTGGCCAGGCGGGCGATGCCGATGCTGGCGCGCTCGATATAGATGTCGAGCGGCAGCGACTGGCTGGGCTGGCGCAAGTGCTGCCAATCGAGGCCATCATGGCGGGTGGCCAGCGCCTCGGGCGTGCCGGCGCTATCGGCGCGGTCCCACGGATATCCGGCGCGGGTAAGGGCGACCAGGTCCACGCCTTGCGCGGCCAGCGCCTGCAACAGCGCCTGGGTGCGGGTGGTATAGCCGCTGGTGTGCCAGGGCAGGGCGCTCGCGGCGCAATAGAGCAGGCTTTGCGGGCGCGGGTCATAGGCCGGCGCCGCCACCGGCGGCAGTTCGGGCAGGGCTTGCGCCATGGCGGCGAGCGCCAGGATCTGCTGCGCGCGGCTGCTTTCCGATGCGCTCAGCCCCACATCCTGTGGCAGGCCCTGGAGCAGCGCTGCCGGCCGCGTCAGTTCCCCCGCATCGTGCAGGCGAAACGCCAGCCACTTCGCCCGCCACGGCTGCGGATCGGCGTCGTGCGCGGCCAGCCCAAGCCGTGCGGCTTCATGAGGGTCTGTGTCCTGCACCGTGCGCGCTTGTTCGGTAAGCCTGCGGGCCAGGGCTTGGGCCTCGCTGCGGCGGTGCGCTTCTTCGGCGGCGGCCAGCGCTTCGGGATCGGGTGCCGGTTCGGGCGCGGGTGGATTGAGAATCCGTTCGATGCGGCCGCGTTCCGATCGGCTCATCGCCAGATCGGCCGGCAGGGATTGCAACAGGTGCACGGCGCGGGCCGGATCGCCTGCTTCATGCCAGCGGAACGCCAGCCACTTGGCGCGCCAAGGTTGTGGATCGAGTGTCTGCGCCTCTTCCGCCAGGGCAATCGCGGCGGGCAGGTCGCTGGTGTACAGCGTGCGCGCCTGCCGGGTCAGCGCGTCGGCACGGTCCAGTGCCTGCGCCCGGCGCCGCGCTTCTTCTGCCTCGGCCGGGTCAGGCATCGGCTTGGAAGCACGGGGGGTGAGAATCTGGCGAATCCGGCTCCGTTCCGAACGGCTCAGCGCCAGATCGGTGGGCAGGGCTTGCAACAGCTGAGTGGCCCGCGCCGTATCACCTGCTTCGTGCCAGCGGAACGCCAGCCATTTGGCCCGCCAAGGTTGCGGGTCGAGGGCCTGCGCTTCTTCCGCCAGCGCAATCGCGGTGGGCAGGTCACTCGCATAGACGGCGCGGGCCTCGCGGGTCAGTGCCTCGGCGCGTCGCTGCGCTTGTGCCCGGCGCTGCGCTTGTTCGGCGGCAGCCAAGGCGGCCGGGTCGGGAGCCGGTTCGGCTGTCGGCGCTGGCGCCACGGTAGGTGAGGCGAGTATCTGGTCGATGCGGCTCCGTTCCGAACGGCTCAGCGCCAGATTGGCCGGGAGGGCTTGCAGCAGTTGCGCCGCGCGCACCGTATCGCCCGCTTCATGCCAGCGGAATGCCAGCCATTTGGCCCGCCAGGGTTGCGGGTCGAGGGCCTGCGCCTCTTCCGCCAGCGCAATCGCGGCGGGCAGGTCGCTGGCATAGAGCGCGCGGGCTTGGCGGGTCAGCGCCTCGGCGCGTTGCAGTGCCTGCGCCCGGCGCTGCGCTTGTTCGGCGGCAGCCAAGGCGGCCGGGTCGGGAGCCGGTTCGGGAGTTGGCGCTGGCGCTATGGTGCGTGGGGCGAGGATCTGGTCGATGCGGCTCCGTTCCGAACGGCTCAGCGCCAGATTGGCCGGAAGGGCTTGCAGCAGTTGCGCCGCGCGCACCGTATCGCCCGCTTCATGCCAGCGGAATGCCAGCCATTTGGCCCGCCAGGGTTGCGGGTCGAGGGCCTGCGCCTCTTCCACCAGGGCAATCGCGGTGGGCAGGTCGCTGGCATGGAGCGCGCGGGCCTGGCGGGTCAGCGCCTCGGCGCGTTGCAGCGCTTGTGCCCGGCGCTGCGCTTCTTCGGCAGCGGCCAAGACGGCCGGTTCGGGCGTGGGTTCGGGCTCCGGCTCTGGCTCTGCTTGTGGCAATGTGTGCACGACGGCGTTGGCGATGGTGTTCCAATCGCGATTTGCGGCGGCGTGGGCGCGCGCGGCCTGGCCCAGTCGCTGGGCGAGGGCGGGATCGGTGGCGAGCGTGGCGATGGCGCGGGCGAGGTCTGCGGCGTGGTCGGGGGTGAAGAACAGGGCGGTCTCGCCGTGCTGCGCCTCGGCGCGGAACACGGGCAGGTCCGGCACCACGGCGGGCAGGCCCAGGGCCATGGCCTCGACCAGCTTGATCGGTGGCACCAGTTCGGTCACGTCGCTGCGCCGGCGCGGCAGGCAGGCAATGTGGCAGGCGGCCATGCGCGCGCGGGCCTGCGCCGGATCGAGGCGGCCGGTAAAGGTGACGGCCTGGGCCAGGCCCAGCCGCTGGGCCTGTTCCTTCAGGCTCGCCCGCAAGGGCCCATCGCCCATCACCAACAGGTCGATATCCAGGCCTTGTACCTTGAGCAGGGCCAAGGCCTCGATCAGCAGGTCGAGCCCTTCATAGCTGACCAGCGCCCCGGCATAGCCGATCGTGGTGCGCGGCAGTGGATCGGCCGAAATGCTTGCAAAGCCGGCGCTATCGATGCCGTTGGGCAGCAGCGCCACGCGCGCGGGATCGAGGCGCCACTGCGCGATCACATGATCGGCCAGGGGCTGCGAGATGGCAAAGACGCGAGTCGCCGCACGGGCCACGAAGGCTTCCAGTTCCAGGCCCAGGGCATGGCGCTCGGTGCCGGCAAAGCCGGGCACATTGGCCGCGCGGCTCATTTCCCACAGGCCGCGCAGCTCGTAGTGGAAGGGAATGCCCAGGCGGCGTGCGGCAAGCAGGGCAGGCAGGGCATTGACATGGTTGGAGGCCGCCTGGATCGCGGCGACACGGCGGGCCTTGGCCAGGCGGGCGATGCCGATGCTGGCGCGCTCGATATAGATGTCGAGCGGCAGCGACTGGCTGGGCTGGCGCAAGTGCTGCCAATCGAGGCCATCATGGCGGGTGGCCAGCGCCTCGGGCGTGCCGGCGCTATCGGCGCGGTCCCACGGATATCCGGCGCGGGTAAGGGCGACCAGGTCCACGCCTTGCGCGGCCAGCGCCTGCAACAGCGCCTGGGTGCGGGTGGTATAGCCGCTGGTGTGCCAGGGCAGGGCGCTCGCGGCGCAATAGAGCAGGCTTTGCGGGCGCGGGTCATAGGCCGGCGCCGCCACCGGCGGCAGTTCGGGCAGGGCTTGCGCCATGGCGGCGAGCGCCAGGATCTGCTGCGCGCGGCTGCTTTCCGATGCGCTCAGCCCCACATCCTGTGGCAGGCCCTGGAGCAGCGCTGCCGGCCGCGTCAGTTCCCCCGCATCGTGCAGGCGAAACGCCAGCCACTTCGCCCGCCACGGCTGCGGATCGGCGTCGTGCGCGGCTTGCGCGGCCTGGGCCGCAGCCACCGGATCGCTATGGCGCATCGCGCGAGCGCGGGCGGCATGGGCATCGGCCCGTGCGGCGCGGGCGCGCTGTTCCTGCTGCTGCGCTTTCTTGCGGGCGCGCTCTTCTGCCCGAGCCAGAGTGGCAGGGGTCATCGGCGGCAGGGGGGCGAGCGGCGCTGCGGTTGGTGCTTCGTCCCGATCGGGCACGACATCAGGCGGGCCGACCGGCGGATCGGTGGCGGCTTCTGCCAGGGGAACGCCGGCCAGCGGCAAGTCTGCATCGCGCTTGCTTGCGGGCCGGCGCAGCGGCAGCAGTCCACCAGGTAGCGCCAACCAGCGGCCCGGTTTGCGCAAGCCGTGGAGCAGCGTCTCGCCCAGGCGATAGGCCGGCGATCCCTGCAATTGGCACAGGCGGGTTTCATAGGCCGCCACGGTGCGTTCGTGGCGTTCGGCCTGGCGCATGGTGGCAAGGCGGGCATGTTCGGCGGCCGCGCGCCAGGCTGCGCTTTCGGCCTTAATGGCGGCCAGATCGGCTGCCAGCAGGGTGGCATCGCCCCGCGCGGCGCAGCCGGTCAGCAGGAATGCCCCAGCCGCGCCAGCCTGGAGGCCGTCTGCCGAGACATGGCCACTCTGGGCCACTTGCGCATGCTGTGCTGCGCCTGCCGTTTCCATTGGAGCGGCGGGCGCCAGCACGGCATTTGCCGCAGGGCCGGGTACAGACGCGTCTCGGGTTGGCGTTTCGATCATCGGCTCCCCACGGCGCCCCGATCGACCGGGGCTTGCACAGTTGTGGAAGAGAGCCCGATCCGAAACGCTGGCGGCTTGGTCTGGTAGCCCCTGGCCACCGCCGCTGCGTTATCCGCTGCCGTCCGCCCCCTGGCGGCTGGCCCCCGCCGCCTGGCGCGTGACGAAGGTCAGTTCGTCAGCCGCGCGCAAGGCGGGGTTGCGGATCGGGCGCTCAGTCCGTCCAGATCCCGCGTGCGTCCACGATCTCCACCCCGTCGCGCCGCTTGGGCGAAACGGTCTTGAATGGGCGGTGATCGACCAGCAGGGTCCAGACATCGGCTTGATCGAGAGCGGCAAAGCCATCGATCAGTTCAACGCCGCAGGCCGCCAGTGCAGGCGGCAGCACGGCAATATTGGGTTCCACGACCAGCAGCGGCCGCGAGAAATGGGTGGACAGGTCCTTGACGATTTCCACCGCAGGGCTTTCGCGCAGGTCATCGATGTCGGGCTTGAACGCCAGGCCGAACGTGGCCACGCGCACCTGTTCGGGGGCGCAGCCCTTGCGTGCGGCCACCGCGCGCGCCGCAGCCAAGACCTTTTCCACCACCCAGTGCGGCTTGCTGTCGTTCACCTGGCGCGCGGTGTGGATCAGGCGCGATTCGTCCGGGCTGCGGTTGACGATGAACCACGGGTCAACGGCGATGCAGTGCCCGCCCACGCCCGGCCCCGGCTGCAGGATATTGACGCGCGGATGGCGATTGGCCAGCCGGATCAGTTCCCACACGCTGATGTCCAGCTTGTCGCAGATCATCGACAGCTCGTTGGCAAAGGCGATGTTCACGTCGCGAAACGCGTTTTCGGTCAGCTTGCACATCTCGGCCGTTCGAGCGGACGTGACCACGCATTCGCCTTTCACGAACGTGCTGTAGAGCGCCACGGCTTCGGCCGAGCAGCGCGGGGTGAGGCCGCCGATCACCCGATCGTTCTCCACCAGCTCGCGCAGCACATGGCCGGGCAGCACGCGTTCGGGGCAATAGGCGACGGCAACGTCCGCCGCTTCGCCCGCTTCCTGCGGAAAGCTCAGGTCCGGGCGCGCTTCGGCCAGCCAGGCCGCGATTTGTTCAGTCGTGCCCACGGGCGAGGTGCTTTCCAGCACCACGAGGTTCCCCTTGGCCAGCACCGGCGCAATCGCGCGCGCTGCTGCCTCGATGTAGGAAAGATCGGGTTCGTGGCCATCGCGGAACGGGGTGGGCACGGCGATCAGGAATGCGTCGGCCGGCTCGGGCTTCAATGTCGCGCGCAGGCGCCCTTCCCGTGCGGCGGCATGCACCACCATGTCCAGGTCGGGCTCCACGATGTGGATGCGGCCCTTGTTGATCGTCTGCACCGCGATTTCGTTTACGTCCACGCCGATCACATCGATCCCGCGTGAGGCAAAGACGGCGGCAGTGGGCAGGCCGATATAGCCAAGGCCGATCACGGAAACCCGCTTGAAGCGGTGGGCAGGGGTCATCATCTTTTCGGTTTCATCCCTCAAAGGCGCCGCAGTGGCCATGGCGCATGCCCCCTTTCATACGTGATATCCCGTGGCAAAAGCCTTAATATTGGCGGGCCTTTGCGTGGCGACAGGTCTGAAATCCGTGTGCATCGGGCGCCATGGCGGGCGGTGGTTCGGCCAGTGGATGGCAGACCGGAGCCACCGCCGCGCGGGCGACCGTTTGCATTTTTTCGGCTGCGTCTTGCTGCCGGTGAAACAACAATTCCTCACTTCCGCCCCCGGTGCGAGCCGAGAAACCTCCGGAAGCAATGAATCGCGCCGCCGCGAAATGCACTATCCGCACAAATACTCAGTATTTACTTTCGTTTCGGAGCAGACCGGCGAGCGCGCCGGCATTTCAAGCGGCCTTGGGCCGCGCAATCCTTGCCGGAACACGCCAAAAGCGCATCCTCGCCTTGCCCGGTCGAGAAAGCGCGACGTGTGGCGAATCTGCCGTCACGGCGCAGGATGGACTATCTGGTCGGAAGGCAGGCAGCCGGCGGGCCGGTCACATCAGGTTGCGGCAATGCTCAAGGTAGCCGGCCTCGTGCCGCGCCGCCAGGTCGACCACGGTTTGCCACAGCCAGGATGGCGCATCGGCCTGTGCTAGGTCCGGCAGCAGCATGTCGCGCCAGGCGTGGCGCGTGGCATCGCTCATCTGCCGGGCATGGCCCATGCCGACGATGTAGGCGAGGTAAGATGCTGCTGCGACCGCCTGCCGGCGCGAGAATTGTGCCACCTCGATCTTGAGGTCTTGCGGTGCCAGTTCGCGCAGCACCACAGACTTGCCCAGCAGGTGGGCGGGGATCATCCGCTCGCCCAGGTTGGGCGCCAGCGCGCGGGCGCCAGCGACCACGCGCTGCGCGGGATCGGATGGCATGGTCGCCCCCGGCGCTGCTGGCGCCACTGAAGGAATGGCTTCCTTGATATCGACCAAGGCGAGGTATTCGGGGCCATGCTTGTCGGCGCGCACGCCCAATACCACGGCATGGCGCAAGCGGCCCAGCGAACTGCACCCCTTGCGCCAATAGGCCGCATCCAGCACGCGCAGGTGTCCTTCCTCGCCATAGCCGGCGAGCGCCAGGGCCCGCGTTCGAACGTGCGGATCGGCAAAAAGCGCATCCACCGCATCACGCTCGTGATCGGCCAGGCGCCAGAACCGCTGGCCCAGCGGCAGCGTGGGGGCGGGGCCATCGATCCGCTCGTTGGCCAGATGCCGCCACCGGCGGCCCGCAGCGCGGCGGCGCACGGCGCGCACCACCTTGGGCTCGGTCGGGTCGTCTTCGGTTTCGGGGGACAGCGCACGGGCATAGCCATCGATCATCGCCGCCAGCATGTGCGCGGTGACAACGCCCGGCAGGTCGGAACTGCGTGCGGCGGTTTCGAGCGACAGTCCCAGGCGAATGAGATCGAGCGCCGGGTTGCCGATCACCGTCTGGTCCAGATCGCGAATCTGGATGGCAAAATCGTGGTGCCGATCAGCCAGCGGGCCTAGGTTGCCCAAGTGGCAGTCGCCACAAATCCACACGTCCGGCCCAGCCGGGACATGCGCCATGGCGGGTGAGGCTTGCAGCCATTGGTAGAACTGCGCCGTGTTGCCCCGCACATAGGCATGGACCGACCGCGCCATCTTCAACGCGCGCCGTGCCTCCAGCGCGGCGTCACGGCGATCGGGGGTGATCTTCAACCGGGATGGCCTGCCTGTGCCTGGGCCCGCGCTTTCTTGGCATAGTGATGGTGCGCCACCACGCAGCCCGCCGCCGCACCGGCCAGGGCATGGCCCTTGCCCACGAAATGTCCGGCCACGCCACCTGCCACGGCACCCCGGATGCAGCCCTTGGCCATGGCCGGCTGGACGGAAAGGGTGGCGGTGGCCAAGGCGGCAATCAGAACAAGACCTTTGCGCATCATCTATCTCCTTCGTCGCGACACAGCGTGGGAAGGGCGGTGGAGTTCCATGAAGAATTTGTCATGCGCGGCGCGCAACAAGGTTGTTTGGACAACTTTCTGATCTGGCGCCGAAAGTTCCCGGTTCTAGAGGTTGCCATCGCGTTGCGCGATCGGCGGCGGATCGAACACCGTCACGGGCGGCGGTTCTCCTGCGAACAGCCGCGCCTGGACCAGGCAGGTTTGCGCAACGCACCCCTGGGACAAGCCCGAGGCGCCCCGGTCGAGCGTCAGCACGTTGGGATTGCCATGCCGTTCAAGGTCCGTGCCGGGATCGAACCAGGCGCCGGTCGCCAGCCGCGCGACGCCCGGCATGATCGCGTCGCTCAGGATCGCGCCGGCAAGGCAGCGGCCCCGATCATTGAACAATTCGACCAGATCGCCATCGATGATGCCGCGCGCGGCCGCGTCGGCACGGTTGAGGTAGACCGGCTCGCGCCCGGCAACCTTTCCCGCTCTGCTATAAGGACTTGCGTCAAGCTGGCTGTGCAATCGCCGCTCGGGCTGATCGGACAGCAGGTGCAACGGATACGTTTCGGCCTTTTCATGGCCAAGCCACTCGAACGGCTCGAGCCACACGGGGTGGCCGGGGCAGTCGGGAAGGTCAAAAGCGGCGATCCGCTCCGAAAAGATTTCGATCTTGCCCGATGGCGTCGGCAGTGGATGCGCGCGCGGATCGTCGCGGAAATCGGCGTGCATCACATGGGGGGCGTCATGGACTGACAGATCGATCAGCCCGTCTTCCCAGAATTGATCGAAGTCGGGCAGGTCGATCCCGTTGGCTGCGATCTTTTCCGCGCATTCGCCATAGATGCGGCGAAGCCAGCCGGTCGTGTCTAGCCCCTCGGTAAAGGCTTGTTCCACGCCAAGACGACGGCTGAGAGCGGCGAAGATTTCGTGATCATCGCGCGCTTCCCCCTGCGGCGGCGTGGCCTGGCGCATGGCCACGAAAAGCCCTTCGCGCGTGGCAAAGCCGATATCGTCGCGTTCCAGCGAGATGGTTGCAGGCAGGACGATGTCGGCCTGCCGCGCGACCGGAGTCCAATGCTGTTCCTGCACGATGATCGTATCCGGACGCGCCCATCCCTGCCGAAGCCGGTTCAGATCCTGGTGATGGTGGAAGGGATTGCCACCGGCCCAATGCACCAAGCGGATATCGGGATAGCTGTGCAACCCGCCATTATAGGTGAAGCGCTCCCCCGGATGCAGCAGCATGTCGGCAATGCGGGCGCAAGGGATGAACGTTACAACGCTGTTGCGCCCCTGCGGAAAGACCGGGCCGGGCAGGCGCGGGTGGGCGCTGCCCATGACATTCATCGCGCCATAGCCAAGGCCATAGCCGCCCCCGGGCAGACCGATCTGGCCGACCATTGCGGCCAACGCCACCAATGCCCAGAATGGCTGTTCGCCGTGCGCGGCGCGCTGCAACGCCCAGGCGCAATTGAGCATGGTGCGATGGCGCAGCAGGTCATGGCCGAGGGCAGCGATGCGAGCCGCGGGGACGCCCGTGATCGCCGCTGCCCATTGCGGTGTTTTGGGCGTGGCGTCCGCCTGTCCCAGCAGATAGGCGCGGAAGATGTCGAAGCCGACCGTGTGACTGTCCAGGAAGCTGCGGTCGAACAGCGGATCGTGCAGCACCACCCACGCCAGTGCCAGCATCATGGCCGTGTCGGTGTTGGGGCGGATGGCAATCCATTCCCCTGCATCACCGTCGCCCAGATTATCGCCCACCGGACCAATGTTGATGATCCGTGCGCCGGCTTCTCGCAGGCGCTTGAGGCCAGCGCGCGCACGATGACGGCCAGCACCGCTGGAAGAGACGCGCGTGTTCTTGAGCGGGACACCGCCGAAGCTGACGAACAGGCTGCAATGCGCCTCCAGCACGTCCCAGCTCGTATGGGAGGCGTTGCTTTCGTCCATGCTGGTGGCGATATGCGGCATCAGCACCCGCCCCGCGCCCAGGCTATAGCTGTCTACGCTCCGCACATAGCCGCCCAGCGCATTGTAGAAGCGATGGAGTTGGCTTTGCGCGTGGTGAAAGCGGCCGGCACTGGCCCATCCGTAGGAGCCGCCGAAGATCGCCTCGTTGCCATGGTTATGCCGCACCCGCGCTATTTCGGCGGCGGTCATGTCCAGCGCTTCGTCCCAGGAGAGCTCGACAAACGGTTCTTCGCCGCGTCCCGCGCGCTTTCGTCCCTCCAGCCAACCTTTTCGAACGGCCGGGCGGGCGATGCGCAGCCGGGTCATGCTGTCGTCCAACTGGTCGAGCCCGATGGGATTGGGATCGGGGTCGGCGCGCAGCGGCGAAAGGTGCGGCGCATCATCGCCCGCCCCGGCGTTGATCTCATAGACGCCCCAATGGGCAGCAGAATAGCGGGTCATGACAAGCTGGCGCCGAAGGGGGGAAGCACGTGCAGCGTGCGGTCAACCACCCCGGCGCGGCAATACCGGTCGGCCGTCTCATGACGCTCAGCAATCAGGGACATGGGCAGGGTCACTCTTCAAAGAGACGCATGCCTAGCGTTCGGGATGCTGCCTGACGCATGATGATTGCAAATAGGTCGAATGGTTCTGCTCACAGTTCCCGGCAAGGACCGTTGCGCTGCAACGGGGTGCGATTGCTGCCTGTAGGCAGAACGCGCCAAACCCCGTTGGTCAAAGCCCCAGCACAACCTTGGCGCTCACTGCGATCTGGTAGAGGATCTGCGTCATGTCTTTGAGGATCTGGCGCGATTTTGTGTCGATGCGGGGCAGCACGAGCAGGTCATCGCCGCTGCGCACGGCGTGGCTTTGTGCGGCAACTTCCTCGAAACTGCCGTCGGCGTGGGCCACCACGATACGGCGGGCGGCGCTTTTCTGGGTATAGCCACCTGCACGGCTGACATAGCCATTGGCGTCCAGGCCCTGTTGCCAGGCGACGGCATTGGGGAACAGCACTTCGCCGCTAACCAGCACGAGGCCATCGCGCGTGGGCACGTGCAGCAGGTCGCCGTTTTCCAGCAGCAGGTCGTCGCGCGCCGGGCCCTGGCCGATCACCACCTGGCCCAGCGGCTGCACCTTTCGCGCGCGGTCGATCCATTGCAGGATCAGGTCGGCCTCGTTGCGGCGCAACTGGCTTTCATCGTTGGTGCCCGATCGCGCCGTCAGTGCGGCCTGTTCCAGGCTGTGCAGGCTGGCGTCCAGCATGGTCTTCTGCCGGTCCTTCACGCTCTGCCGGAACAGTTGGATGCTGCCCGCATCCGATCGCTGCGAAAAGCGGATCTGCTGCAAGAGATCGCCCAGGTGCGCGCCATAGGGCAGCACATATTCCTGCGGGCTTTCATGCTCGCCCTCTATCCGCACGGTGATCGTGCCCGCTTTCTTGTCGGCGGTGAATTCGATCGTGTCGCCATTGCCAACTGGCAGGGCGCCGGCATCGGCCAGCGGGCGATAATCCACGTTCTTCACCGGCCCGGTGTTGCGCGTGATACGCATGTGCGTGGCCGATGGCTGCGGCCCGGCGAGCAACATGACATCGGCGGTGGTGGGGTGGGCATTGCGCGGAAATTCAAAGACGTTGGCATTGTTGGCCAGGCCCAGCACACTCACCGTCTGCTGACGCGGCCCGACGAAGATCACGTCGCCATCGCCCAGCGGCACCGGCGGCATGACCCCGCGAAACAGGAACTGGTAGAGATTCACGTGGGCGCGCACCTGCTCGCCGCGCTTGACCTCCACATCGATGAAAGTGCCGCGATCGGGATCGATGCCGCCGGCTGCGTCCAGGTAATGCAGCAGGCCATCCATGCTGGTGCCGTCATAAAGCCCCGGCCGCCGCACGAAGCCGCCCACGAACACGCGCACCGGCTGCGCTTCGGCCAGCGAGGCATAGACATAGACGTTGCTGCGAAACGTCGCGGCCGCCGCGCCCGTGACCACCCGTTGCAGATCCTGGTTGCGCACGCCGGCCAGGTGGATCGGGCCGATATTGGGCAGGAACACGTTGCCTTGCGGGTCCACCGTCTGCACCTGGGCAAACTGGAACGCTCCCCACAGCCGCAGCACCACCCGGTCTCCCGCCGTGACCACGTAATCGGGGTTGAAATGGGCTGCGCCCGTGCGGGCAAAGGCACCGGTGAACAGCTGCGCGCCAAACACCGGGCTGGCCGAATTGGCGGCATAACTGGCCGCCGGTGCCGCGCCGGGGGTAACGGGCGGTGCCCCAGCATCGACCAGAGCCGCCGGCGGCGGCGTCGGGCTGGCGCTGGGCACGGCCAATGGCACGCTGGGCAGACTGCCGCCATTGCCGATGCCGGCATTGCCCATGGCATTGGCGATCGTGGCCAGGGTGGTGGGGTCGGCATTCTGCAAGACCTGGCTGACCAGGCCGGGCGGCAGTCCCTGGGCTGAGCCCTGCACGGGCGAAGCCAGCAGGGGCAAGGCAAGCGAAAGGCCCAGCGCCAGCCGGCCGCGGCTGGGCATGGAATGGCAATCACGGCGCATGGTGGCGCTCCTTAGGGTTGCAAGTCAGTCGACATGGTCGCGCACCACCGACACCAGCAGCAGCAGGATCGCTGCCACGACGAAAGCGGCCAGGGTGAACGCGAGGGAATTGTAGAGCCGGCGTGGGCGGGCGGGGTATTCGGGCAGGGTGGGCGCCTGGACCACGGAAATCTGCTTCATCGCCTGCATCGCGGTGATCCGCCCCTTTTCCAGCGCGGCCAAGGTGGTCTGGTACAGCGACTGGCTGAACTGCGCCTCTTGCTGCAATTGGCGAAAGGCATCGGCGCGGCGGTTGAGCGCCTGCGAATCCGACGATGTGGCGCGGCCCCGTTCGCGGGCGAGTTCGGCGTCGATCGCGGCAATCTGCTGGCGCACGGCCACCACATCGGGATGGGCCGGCACGAGATAGGCTTCCAGCGTTCCGAGCTGGGTCTGCAGCGCGCTCTTGCGCGATTCCAGCTGTGTGATCGTGCCGGCCACGGCCTCCAGCGTGCCATCGGGCGAAACCATCCCGGCCTTGCTCTGGAAATCGAGCACGGCCTTGCGCGCGGCCTCGTTGCGCCGGCCCATCTGCGCCGCCTCGCCGGCCAGGAAATCCACCTGCGTCTGGGCGAGGCGATGGTCGTTGGCGTTCATGAACGCAGCGCCTTCGCGCAGCATGGCCGCCACGATCGCCTGCGCCACGCCGGGGGCATAGGCGCTGGCTTCCACATGCAGCACGCCCTGGTTGTCGTCGTAATCCACTTTCACCCGCGCCTTCATATAGTCGCGAAAGCGGGCGAGCGGCACGTCGGGCGCCGAAAGACGCGACAGCCAATCGTGCCGGCGATCGGCATAGTGGGCGCGCAAATGCAGGCTGGCATCCAGCCGGGCGAGCATGTCCTGCGACAGCAGGTGGTTGCGCAGCAGCATCTGGTCATTGCGATTGCCAGCGCCGGAAAGGCCGGAAAGCAGCCCGCCCAAGCCACCGGGATCGATGGCGCCCATGTCGGCCCGTTGCACCACCACGTCGGTTTCCGAGACATAGAGATCCGACGCGATCAGGCACCAATAGGCCGTGGAGCCAAGGCTTGCCGCGCCCGCCAGGCCCAACACCAGGTTGCGCACCTTTGCCGCGCGCCAGCGCCGGCGGGCTAGCGAAGGGGGCGCCAGCGTGCCGCTTGCGGGCCGGCGTGGGCCGGCCAGCGGCACGGCCGGCGCGGCTTCATCGCTCGATGGGGGGGGGACGCCGGGTTGGAATGCCTGTTCGGGCTCGCTGTCGGGCGCTGGCCGCGTGCGGGCAACCGGCGGGGCAGGATCGGTTTCCGGTTTCGCCGGGGGCGGCGGAAAGGCAAGCTCGGTGCTCATGCGGGCAGGGTTTCCTTGTAGGCCGTGATCGCCTCGCCCAGCCGGTCGAACCAGGTCAGCTTGCCTTCGTGCAACAGCATCCCGGCGGTGCAGAACCGCTTGAGCGTGCCGGGATCGTGACTGACCATGATCACGCTGGCCTGGTTGGCGCGGCGGCGGAATTCCTCGGCAGCGCGGGCGCGAAAGCTGGCGTCACCGGCCGATGTGGCTTCATCGGAAATGTACACGTCGAAATCGAACGCCAGCGAGATGGCAAAGCGCAGGCGCGCAGCCATGCCGGTGGAATAGGTGCGGATCGGCTCGTCAAAGCGGTCGCCCAGCGCGGCAAATTCGGCAATGCGCGCCAGGCGTTCGGGGATGTCATCCTCGTGCCCATGGATGCGGCAGACGAAACGGGCATTCTGCCGCCCGGTGAGCGTGCCTTGCAGCCCACCGCCAAAGCCGAGTGGCCAGGATACACGGCAATGCCGCTCCACCGCGCCGCGCGTGGGTTTGTCCACCCCTGCCAGGATGCGCAGCAGGGTGGATTTGCCCGCTCCGTTGGCCCCCAGGATGCCCACGCTGACCCGCGGCGGAATGACGAAGTTCACGTCATCAAGCACCCACGGCCCGGCACCGTGCGCTGTCATGTAGCGCTTGCTCAGGCCGCGCCCCACGATCATCGCGCACCCACCTTGTGTGCCAGCCGCAGTTGCAGCGCCAGGCCAAGCAGCAAGAGCCCCAGCACCCAGGCGAAGAGATAGCCGGCATCGGTTTCGGGCACTGCCTGGTAATTGTCGGAAAGCCCCATGCGCACCAGTTCCACCCCGTGGGCGAGGGGATTGAGCATGAGCAGCGCGCGCCAATCGGCCGGCAGCGAGCCGATGGGAAACATCACGCCCGAAATCATGTAGAGCGGACGCAGCACGATCTGCAGCACCTGGCGCGTTTCGCGCATCATCGTGGTGCAGGCCGAAACCACCATGCCGAACCCCACGCCCAGCAGCCACATTGCCGCGCTGGCGCCGGCCATGGCCAAGGGGAATTGCGGCATGAACGGGTGGCCCCACATCGCCAGGAACGCGATCAGCAACAGCGTGATCACCAGCCAGCTCGCCCCTTCGAGCAGCCCGCGCGCAACCAGCGTGTCCACCGGCTTGACCTGGCGATAGGCAAACAGGGCGGAATTGTCGGCCGGCGCGCCGGCTACGTGGTCGGCCGTCTTGCGAAACAGGAAGAAGGCCTGGATCCCAACCATGATCCACACCGGCGTATCGAGGTTGCCGACGCTGCGCACTTGCACGGCGGAATAGAGCACGAGCAGGTAGGCAACATGGAACACCGGCTCGAACAAGACCCAGGCCCAGGAAATGCGGGTGGCGAACAGCCGGGTCAGCGCCTCGCGCAGGATCAACGCGCGCCAGACCGACCAGGTGACCGCCAACGAGGAACGGGGAGGGGAACCGGCCATGGCGCTCAGGCCACTGCCACCGGCCTGCGCCGGTGCCAGGCAAACAACGGCGCTGGTGCCGGTGCAGCGGCCAATGCAGCGCAATCGGCCAGGCGCAGCAAGGCTTCGGCAAGATCGGGCACCTGCGCAAGCGACACCCCATGGCGCCCGCGTGATCGCGCGTGATCGGGTTGTGCGTCGATTTCCAACATCAGCCCTGCGACACCCACCGCCACCGCCGCGCGTGCCAGCGGCGCCACGAATTCGCGCTGCGCGCCCGATGACCCGCCCTGGCTGACCGGATCGTGCAGGGCATGCGTGGCATCGAACACCACCGGGCAACCGATGTCACGCAACTGGATCAGGTTGCGCATGTCCACCACGAGATTGTCGGGGCCAAACAGCGTGCCACCTTCGCACACCGTGAAGGCATCTTGGCGATGGCCCGCGGCCTGGGCAGCGGTGCGTGCCATGCCCACCATGCGGGCCACGCCGGCTAGAGACATGGACGGTCCCTTTTCCAGGTTCACCGGCCGGCCCGAGGCGGCGGCCGCCATGATCAGGTCTGCCTGGCCGGCGAGGACGCCAGGCGTTTGCAGCATGTCTGCCACTTGGGCTGCGGCGGCCACTTGCGCGCCATCGTGCACGCGGGCCAGCACCGGCAGCCCGGTTTCGCTGCGCACCTTTTCCAGCACGCGCAGTGCTTCATCCTGCCCCAGCCCGTGATGGCCCGAATGCGCGCCAAGGTGAGTTGGGCCCAGGTCGGCCTGGAAGATCACCAGCGTGCCGGTGCGATCGGCCAGCTGGCGCAAGGCCTGCGCCGCGTCCACGCACCGCGGCTCGCTTGCGATTGTGCCAGGCCCGGCGATCAGGAACGGACGGCCGGTATCGTCGACGTCGATGGAGTGGCCCAGCAGGTTCACGCGTGTTCTTTCGTCATCGGGGTACGATTAGGGCAGGCGGCAAAACCGGTCCGGGTGGTGCAGCGTCGGTCCATCAGTTCAGCCCCAGCCGGCCCAGATCGTGGAGATGCAGCACGCCCACCGGCAGGTCCGATCCATGGTCTTCCACCACGAACAGCGCTGAAACCTGGGCTTGCGACATCAGGGCCAGCGCTTCACCCGCGCGGGCCGATGTGCGCACGGTGCGCGGCGCGGGTGTCATCACGTCTTCGGCGCGGGCAGTGAGCAGGCCATGGACATGGCGGCGCAGGTCACCGTCGGTGATCGCGCCCAGCAAGCGCCCGGTGCGATCGACCACGCCGGCAATGCCCAGGCTCTTTTCGGTCATTTCCAGCAGGACCTCGCGCATCGGCATGGCCCGTGGCACCAGCGGTAGCGCTTCGCCCGGTGCATGATCTCGCCCACGGTCACCAGGCCCAGCCCGATCGAGCCGCCGGGGTGCAACTGGCGCAACTGGGCATGGGTCACGCCGCGCGCGGCCATGGTGGCAATCGCCAGCGCATCACCCAGGGCGAGCATCAGCGTGGAGGATGTGGTCGGCGCGATGTTGGCCGGGCACGCCTCGCGCGCCGGGGGCAGGACCAGGCCAACCGTCGCCGCGCGCATCAGGATCGAATCCGGCTGGCCGCAAATGCCGATCACCGGGCAGCCCAACTGCGCGGCATGGGCCAGGATCTGCCGCAGATCGGGCGTGTTGCCCGAATTGGACAGCACCAGCAGCGCGTCGTGCGCGGTCATCATGCCCAGGTCGCCATGGGCGGCTTCGGCCGGATGGACGAAGAACGCGGGCGTGCCGGTGGCGGCCAGGGTCGCGGCCAGCTTGCGCCCGACATGGCCTGATTTGCCCATGCCGCTGACCACCACTCGCGATTGCGTTGCCAGCAACAGGTTCACCGCATCGGCAAAGCGCGCGTCGAGCGTCAGCGCCAGGCGATCGAGCGCGTCGGCTTCTGCCTGGATCACGTGCCGCCCCCGCGCCAGCAGTTCCATGGCCGGCATCATGCCCGGCGCTGCCTGCGCCGTGATCTGGTGTGCTGCGATCTGGCCCGTTGGCTTCATCGAAAATCCCTTGCCGCTTGCGCATGCCCCAATTGCCCCCGCCAGCGCGATCCGTGCCGCCGCCCATCGGGGTTGGCCCTTAGTAGTCCCACCTCGGCCGCTTCAGGCCTGCTGTTCCCACGGAAATGAAGCGATAGTCCCGCCGCCTTGGCCGTTCGTGACGGCACGGGCCATGCATTGCGGCGCCGTTTGTGATAGAAACGGCCTCTCAATTTTCGAGGGGGTTGGGCGGGGCGATGCAACTGCGCCACTTGCGCTATTTCGTGATGCTGGCCCGCCATGGCCATTTCGCCCGCGCGGCGGCGGAATGCGGGGTGTCGCAACCCACGCTTTCGGCTGGCTTGGCGGCGCTGGAACAGGAGGTGGGCAAGCGGCTGGTGGAGCGCGATCGCCGCTTCATCGGCCTGACGGCGCAGGGCCAGGCGATGCTGCCCTGGGCCGAACAGATCCTGGGCGCGATGGGCAGCATGGCGCAGGCCGTGGCCGCCACCGCGGCGCCGCTGGCCGGGCCGTTTCGCCTTGCCGCAATTCCCGCCGCGCTGCCGCTGGTGGGCCGCTTTGGCGATGCGCTGCTGCGCCGTCATCCGGGGCTGCAACTGGCCGTGCACCAGGCCACCAGCCGCGCAATCGAGCAGGATCTTCAAGCGCTTTCGTGCGATGCCGGGCTGACATACCTGGATCACGAACCGCCCGCCCATGTCGTGGCGGTGCCGCTGGCAGAGGAACGCTATCTGTTCGTCACGCGGCGGGATGCGGGGGAGGAAATAGGTGAAGGGACACCGGCGAGCATGGATTGGGCGCAGGCTGCGGCGCAGCCGCTGTGCCTCTTGCACCAGGGCATGCAATACCGCCGTATCCTGGACGCGCAGTTTGCCGCGCGCGGCTTGAGCGTGACCCCGCGCGCGGTGGCAGACAGCTATGTCGCGCTGCTCTCGCTTGTGCAGTCCGGGCGTTTTGCCACGATTATTCCCGATGGCTATGCCGCGTTGCTGACCGGGCTGGACTGGGCCACGCTCTGCCCCATGGCCGGCGCCGAAACGGCACGCCGCCTGGGCTTGGTGGTGCTCGATCGCCAGCCGATGGGACCGCTGGCTCTCGCCGCGCTCGACGTGGCAAGGGCGCTGTCGGTTTGATAGACATTCTCTATCACACTTCGCGCAATTCGATTTGACGCTGCCGGCCTCCTGCGCGACATTTCGGGCCATGACCGAACCTGCCGAACTGGACCGGATCCTTGCCGCCCACGCCGGGCGCGAAGGCGCCCTGCTGCCGATCCTGCACGATGTGCAGGCCGTCTTTGGCCATGTGAGCGAGGATACAGAGCGGGCGATTGCCCATGCGCTCAACCTCAGCCGCGCCGAAGTGCATGGCGTGGTCAGCTTCTACCACGATTTCCGCACCCGGCCCGAACCGCGCCCGGTGGTCAAGCTGTGCCGCGCCGAAAGCTGCCAGGCACGCGGCGTGGAAGCGCTCGCCGCACGGCTGCCGGCCGATGGTCCGGTGAAGGTGGAAACGGTCTATTGCCTGGGGCTGTGCAGCGTGGGGCCGAACGCCATGGTGGGCGATACGCTCCACGCGCGGTTGACGCCTGAAAAGCTGGGCGCTCTGGTGGGAGGCCTGGTATGACGAATGTGGGCATCACGGTCGTGCGCATTTCTGACGACGCGCTGGCCCTGGCCTGCGGTGCCGATGCCGTGGCCGCCGCTTTCGAAGCGGCGGGGTGCACGGTGGAACGCGTGTCCAGCTGGGGCATGCACTGGCTCGAACCGCTGGCCGAGATCGACGGGCAGGGCTTCGGCCCGCTGGAACCCGCCGACGCGGCGGCCGTGCTGGCCGGCAGCAGTGACAAGGGCATCGGCCCGATTGCCGATCATCCGTTCATCGCCAGCCAGCAGCGCTTCACCTTTGCCCGCGCTGGCAAGACCCGGCCCCTGAGCCTTGAGGATTACGAAGCCCACGGCGGCTGGAGCGGCCTGGCCAAAGCGCGCCAGATCGGGCCCGAAGCGACCATCGCCGAAGTCATGACATCGGGGCTGCGCGGCCGGGGTGGCGCGGGTTTTCCCGCCGCGATCAAGTGGACCACAGTGGCCAAGGCTGCTGCCGCGCCCAAGTATATCGTCTGCAACGCCGACGAGGGCGACAGCGGCACCTTTGCCGACCGCATGGTGATGGAAGGCGATCCCTTCATGCTGATCGAAGGCATGGCGATTGCTGCCCATGCCGTGGGCGCGGCCAAGGGCTATGTCTATATCCGCAGCGAATATCCCCATGCCATCGCCAAGATGCAGGCCGCCGCGCAAGCCGCGCGGCCCTATATCGCCCCATTCGAAGTCGAGGTGCGCGTGGGTGCCGGCGCCTATGTCTGTGGCGAGGAAACCTCGCTGCTCAACAGCCTTGAGGGCAAGCGTGGCGAAGTGCGCGCCAAGCCGCCGCTGCCGGCATTGGAAGGCCTGTTCGGCAAGCCCACCGTGGTCAACAATGTGCTGACGCTCGCCGCCGTACCGTGGATCCTGGCAAACGGCGGCGCCGCCTATGCCGATGTCGGCTTCGGCCGGTCCAAGGGCACCATGCCGATCCAGATCGCGGGCAACGTGAAGTATGGCGGGCTTTACGAAGTGGGCTTCGGCATCACGCTGGGCGAACTGGTCGAGGTTGTCGGCGGCGGCACCGCATCGGGCCGCCCGGTGCGCGCGGTGCAGGTGGGCGGGCCATTGGGCGCCTATCACCCGCCCGCCGATTTCCATCTGCCGTTCGACTATGAAAGCTTTGCCGCCGCCGATGGCCTGATCGGCCACGCTGGCCTTACCGTGTTCGACGACAGCGTGGACATGAGCGCGCAGGCCCGCTTTGCCATGCAGTTCTGCGCCGCCGAATCCTGCGGCAAATGTACACCCTGCCGCCTTGGCTCCACGCGCGGGGTGGAAGTGATCGACCGCATCCGTGCCCGCCAGGGCCGCGCGGCGGACGCGGTGGAAGCGCTGCCGCAGATCCACAACGCGCGAAAGGGTGCGCGCACGCTGTCTGACGAGATCGCCCTGCTCGAAGACTTGTGCGAGACAATGAAGTTCGGCTCGCTCTGCGCGCTGGGCGGCTTCACGCCTTATCCCGTCCTCTCTGCCCTGCGCCGCTTTCCCGAGGATTTCGGCGCCGTGCCTGATGCGGTGGAGGCGGCCGAGTGAGTGCGTTCTTGAGCCAATGGGCTTCGACAAGCTCAGCCCGAACGGGTTTCAAGGGTTCGCAAACCCCACGTCCGTTCGCCCTGAGCCTGTCGAAGGGCATTGGCGCCAGCGTCTCGGTGCAACCATGATCCTGGGCGCCGTTCTTGCCGGTGGCCAGTCCACCCGCTTTGGCAGTGACAAAGCCTTGGCCCAACTGGCCGGGCAAAGCTTGCTGCTGCGTGCGGTGGAAACGCTCAAGCGCCAGTGCGATGCCGTGGTCGTGGTTGGGCGCAGTGAAGCGCCCGCGCCATGCCTGGCCGATTGGCCCCGCGGCGGCATGGGACCATTGGGCGGGATTGCTGCCGCGCTTCATTACGCCGCACGGCATGGTTTTGATGAAGTTCTGACCACGGCCGTCGACAGCTTCGGCTATGATGATGATCTCGCCATCCAGCTTTCCCCCGCGCCGGCCTATTGCGCCAGCCAGCCGGTGATCGGCTTGTGGCCGGCCAGCGCCGCCCCCGCGCTCGATGCCTTGCTCGCCGGCACCGGCAAGCACAGCTTGCGCGCCTTTGCCCAAACGCTTGGCGCGCGCGCCGTTGCGCTCGACAGCATTCCTCACAATATCAACACCCCGGCGGATCTTGCCGCCGCGCAGGAGCATGCCCATGGGCTATGAACGCCAGGCCGATTTCGGCACCCCGGAGGTCCGTTCCGATACCCAGGTGACGCTGGAAATCGATGGCCGCGCCGTCACCGTGCCGGCCGGCACCACCGTGATGCGCGCGGCGGCGGTTTCGGGTGGCTCCATTCCCAAGCTCTGCGCCACCGACAATCTGAAGCAGTTCGGTTCGTGCCGCCTGTGCCTTGTGGAAATCGACGGCATGCGCGGCACGCCTGCCTCGTGCACCACGCCGGTAACGGAGGGCATGAAGGTCCACACCCAGACCGAAAAGCTCGCCAAGCTGCGGCGCGGCGTGATGGAGCTCTACATCTCCGACCACCCGCTCGATTGCCTTACCTGCAGCGCCAACAACGATTGCGAGCTTCAGGACCAGGCGGCCGCCGTCGGCCTGCGCGATGTGCGCTTCGGCTATGAAGGCGCCAACCATCTGGAAGCGCCGACCGACGCCAGCAATCCCTATTTCGATTTCGACGCCACCAAGTGCATCGTCTGCTCGCGCTGCGTGCGCGCCTGCGATGAAGTGCAGGGCACCCTGGCCCTGACGGTGGAAGGGCGCGGCTTCGGCTCGCAGATTTCGGCGGGCGTGAAGTCCGACGATTTCCTCTCTTCCGAATGCGTGTCGTGCGGCGCCTGCGTCCAGGCCTGCCCCACCTCTGCCTTGATGGAAAAGGCCGTTACCGAGATCGGCAAGCCCGAGCGGGCCGTGGTCACCACTTGCGCCTATTGCGGCGTGGGCTGCACGTTCCGCGCGGAAATGCGCGGGGAACAAGTCGTGCGCATGGTGCCGTGGAAAGACGGCAAGGCCAATCGCGGCCATTCCTGCGTCAAGGGCCGCTTTGCCTGGGGCTATGCCCAGCATCAGGACCGCGTCTTGAAGCCGATGGTGCGCGAATCCATCGACCAGCCCTGGCGCGAAACGAGCTGGGAGGAAGCACTCGGCTTTGCCGCCAGCCGGTTCAAGGCGATCGCGGCCCAGCATGGCAACAACGCCTTGGGCGGCATCGTTTCCAGCCGCTGCACCAACGAGGAAGGCTTCCTCGTGCAGAAGTTGGTGCGCGCCGGTTTCGGCACCAACAATGTCGATACGTGCGCCCGCGTTTGCCACTCGCCCACCGGCTATGGCCTCAAGACCACGTTCGGCACCTCTGCCGGCACGCAGGATTTCGATTCGGTGGAAGACAGCGACGTGATCCTGGTGATCGGCGCCAATCCCACCGATGGCCATCCCGTGTTCGCCAGCCGGATGAAGCGCCGCCTGCGCCAGGGGGCCAAGCTGATCGTGATCGATCCGCGCCGCACCGATCTGGTGCGCAGCCCGCATATCGAGGCAGACTATCACCTGCCGCTGCGCCCCGGCACCAATGTGGCGGTGCTGTCCGCGCTGGCCCACGTGATCGTTACCGAAGGGCTGGTGGACGAGGCTTTCGTGCGCGAACGCTGCGATTGGGACGAGTTCCAGCACTGGGCCGAATTCGTGGGGCAAGAACGCAACAGCCCCGAATTCCTCGAACCCGTCACCGGCGTGCCGGCCGATCTCATCCGCGGTGCCGCTCGGCTATTCGCCACGGGCGGCAATGGTGCGATCTATTATGGCCTGGGCGTGACCGAGCACAGCCAGGGCTCGTCCACCGTGATGGCGATCGCCAATCTCGCCATGGCGACGGGCAACATTGGCCGGCGCGGGGTGGGGGTGAACCCCCTGCGTGGGCAGAACAATGTGCAGGGCGCCTGCGACATGGGCAGCTTCCCGCACGAGCTTTCGGGTTATCGCCATGTGTCGGACGCCGCCACGCGCGCGCTGTTCGAGGCGGAATGGGGCGTCAGGATCGATCCCGAACCGGGCCTGCGCATTCCCAACATGCTCGATGCGGCCACCGACGGCCTGTTCAAGGGCCTCTACATCCAGGGCGAAGACATCCTCCAGTCAGACCCGGATACCAGGCATGTCGCGGCGGGCCTCGCGGCGATGGACTGCGTCATCGTGCATGACTTGTTCCTCAACGAAACCGCCAACTATGCCCACGTCTTCCTGCCCGGCTCCTCGTTCCTGGAAAAGGACGGCACGTTCACCAATGCCGAACGCCGCATCCAGCCGGTGCGCAAGGTGATGGAGCCCTTGAATGGCTATCAGGATTGGGAAGTGACCCAGGAACTGGCCCGGGCGCTGGGCCTGGATTGGAACTACACACACCCCAGCCAGATCATGGACGAAATCGCCCGCCTCACCCCCAGCTTTGCCGGGGTCAACTATGCCCGGCTCGATGCCGAGGGATCGTTGCAATGGCCGGTCAATGACGCCGCGCCCGATGGCTCGCCGATCATGCACATCGAAGGCTTCGTGCGCGGCAAGGGCAAGTTCGTGGTGACGGACTATGTCCCCACCGACGAGCGCACCGGCCCGCGCTTCCCGCTGCTGCTGACCACCGGGCGCATCCTGTCGCAATACAATGTGGGTGCGCAGACCCGGCGCACCGAAAACAGCGTGTGGCACCCTGAAGACCTGCTGGAAATCCATCCCACCGACGCGGAAAATCGCGGGATCAAGAGCGGGGACTGGGTGCGCCTGGCCAGCCGCTCGGGCGAGACCACGCTGCGCGCCACGGTGACGGATCGCGTGGCGCCGGGCGTGGTCTACACCACGTTCCACCACCCGGCGACGCAGGCGAATGTGGTAACCACCGACTATTCCGACTGGGCCACCAATTGCCCGGAATACAAGGTGACGGCGGTGCAGATCACCCCGTCGAACGGGCCGAGCGAATGGCAGCAGGACTATGCCGAGCAGACCCGCCAGGCGCGCCGCATTGCCGGCAGCGCGATGGAGCCGGCCGAATGAGCGGGCAGACCGAAGCCAAGCTGGTCTACATGGCCAACCAGATCGCGCGGAATCTGAAGCACGAGCCGCACCCGGTCGCCGCCGTGGCCGATCATATCCGCGCGTTCTGGAGCCCGGCGATGCTGCGGCAGGTCTTTGCCCATCTTGCCATGCAGGGCGAAGATGGGATCGATCCCGTGGCGCGCGCGGCCCTGGCCGAACTGGCCGCCGGCCATGCCCCGCCGCCGCAGACCAAGGCGACCGATCCCGCGCACCATGGCGCCGATGCCGGATAGTCTGCCGCCAGGTGCCACCGCGCATCGCTTTGCCGAACACTTCGCCGATGGCCGCGCGGCGACCGTGCACGAACGCGCCTTGGCGCAAGAAGCGCCGGTGGCCATCGAGATCAATGGCCTGGGCTATGCCGTGATGATGGCCACGCCCACCGATCTGGAAGACTATGCGCTGGGCTTTTGCCTTGCTGAACAATTGATTGCCGATGCCAGCGGGTTCGTTGCGGCACAGGCTGCCGAAATCGAGGGGCGCGGCTGGATGTTGCGCATCACGCTCGCCACGGGCGATGCCGCGCCATTGCTGGAACGTGCGCGGTTGCGCCTTTCCGAGGGATCGTGCGGGTTGTGCGGGATCGAAAGCCTGGAGCAGGTCTTGCGCCCGCTCCCGCAGGTACCGGTGCAGCTGGCAGTGGACGATGCCGCAATCTTTCGCGCCACCGCCGCGCTGGGGGATCGCCAAGTGCTGGGCCAGGCGACGCGGGCGGCCCACGCCGCCGCCTTTTGCACGCGCGATGGTGCGATCGTGCTGTTGCGCGAAGACGTGGGCCGGCACAACGCGTTCGACAAGCTGGTGGGGGCCTTGGCCCGCGTCGGGCGGGACCCGGCAGACGGCTTCGTGGTGCTGACCGCGCGGTGCAGCTTCGAACTGGTGCAAAAGGCGGTGATCGCGGGCGTGCCCCTGCTTGTCACCGTTTCGGCTGCCTCTACCCTGGCGGCAGAGCGCGCGCAGGCGCACGGGCTGCGGCTGGTCAGCCTGGCGCGGGAAGACAGTTTTCTGGAAAGTTGAGAGGCGGGGAACAGCCCCGGCGCCCGCTTAGTTCGCCTCGATCAGCGACGAGAGGGCCTCGCGCAGCGCGCTCAGGCTGACGGGCTTGGGCAGCATCGGCGCTTCGGGCGCGCCGGAATCGGGATCGAACGAAGCGTGGCCCGAAAGATAGAAGAACGGCGTGCCTTCTTCGCGCAGGCGCAACGCAACGGGCACTGACGTGGTGTCGCTGCCCAGCGAGAAGTCGAGCAGCGCGGCGTCCACCGGGCCTTCGTCCAGTGCCGAAAGCGCCTGGTCCACCGTGGCCACCGCTGTCACTTTGTCATGGCCGAGGTCTGCCAGGTTTTCCTCCAGCAGCATTGCGAGCAAGGGCTCGTCCTCGACAACCAGAATTCTCATGCGCTCAATCCTTGGTGGCGCCTGTCGCAGGCCGAACGCACGGTCTGGCAGCACCCCATCTTTGCCAAAGCCTACCGCATATGGGGGATTGGCGAAACTGCCGATGATACGAAATGGGTGGCATCGCGGGGGTCTATCCCCTGGTTGCAACGCCCTGTCCCGTTTTTTGCCCGTGTCGTGCCGCCGGGAACCCGATTGGCCTGCGAACGATTATGCCTCCGCCATGGCTTCCTACGTGATTCGCCAAAGCGCCAGGGACGCGCGCTGGAAACGCCATCTGGCCATTGGCGGCGCGGTTGCCTTGTTGCACGTGGGCCTGATTCTGGCCTTGGTAAAGGGCCTTGCGGGGGGCATGCCCGCGCTGCATTTGCCCGTTTCGGCCCTGGTGGTCTTTACCCCGCCCGCGCCCGTGCCCAGCCCAACACCCCAGCCTACGCCGCCACCCGCGCCCAGCCACGCGGAAGCGGGGGCAACCGGCGCGATCGGGCGCAAGGCCCGGCCCAAGGCGATCACTGCGCCGCCCCCGCGCATCGTCATCCCCGCGCTGGCCGCGGCCCCGGTGGCTGCCAACGTCGATGCCGCGCGATCGGGCGCAGGCGCAGCCGGCACCGGCACGGGCGGTGGCACGGCGGGAAGCGGCACCGGCAGTGGTGCGGGCGGCACGGGCGACGGCGCTGGCCTGGCCCAAGGCGTGGCCAAGATCGCCGGCGACATTACCGCCACGCGCGATTATCCCGCAGCCGGGCGCGCCGATCGCGCCGGCCGCCAAGTGGTGATTGTGCTGCGTGTCGATACCCAAGGCACGCCCACCGCCTGCCGCGTGCAACAGCCCAGCGGCAATGATGAGGCCGATGCCATCACCTGCCGCCTGGCGATGCAACGCTTCCGCTTCCGTCCGGCGCGCGATGCGCAGGGGCAGCCGGTGGCCGCCGACTATGGTTGGCGCCAGCGCTGGTGGGCGCCCTAGCGACGGGGCGCGGCTTTTGCCAACATGCGATAATTTTTGCATCGCCACACCCTTGAACTGCCCTTTTTCAGCGACAAAATCAGTGGCTCGCGATCGGATGGCGTTGCAGCGCAATGCAACTTTATCCGGTCTGCATCGTTTGGTTCATCGAACAGACAGATTTCGGGGCGAGCCAGCCAGATGACAAGCGACCTTTCCAATTCCCTGCGGCGCGCCACCCCTGTGGCAGGGGCCGTGCTTGATTTCTTCGCCGCCGATGGCGCTCGCCAGCCGGCCCGCCGACTGGCGCTGATCGGCGGTTTTGCGCCGCGCAAATGCGGCATTGCCACTTTTACCACCGACTTGTTCGAGCAACTGGGCTTGCACCATCCCGAACTGTCGGTCGATCTCCACGTAATCGATAGCCCGACCGAGCCGCATGCTTATCCCCAGGCGCGCAGCGTGATCCGCTCCGACCGTGCCGAGGACTATCGTACCGCAGCGCGGCGCATCAATGAGGATGCGGTGGATGCCGTGTGGCTTCAGCATGAATACGGCATTTTCGGCGGCGCTTCGGGCGCGCTGGTTCTCGAACTCGTCGACCGTGTGGCAGCGCCGCTGATCGTCACGCTACACACCGTCCTGGCCGACCCTTCGGCCCAGCAGCGTGCGGTGCTCGAACATATCTTGGCCCGCGCCAGCGGCGTGATGGTGATGAGCGAGCACGGCCGCGATGTTCTGTCACGCGTCTATGGCGTCGATCCCGCCCGGGTCACGGTGATTGCCCATGGCGCACCCGATCGGCCTTTCGGGCGTAGTGTCGAATTCAAGGCGCGCGCTGGCCTGGCCGACAAGAACGTGATCATGACCTTTGGCCTGCTTGGCCAGGGCAAGGGCCTGGAAACCGCGATCGAGGCACTGCCAGCGATCGTCGCCCAGCATCCCAACACGGTTTATCGCATCGTGGGCGCCACGCACCCCAACCTGGTTGCCGCCGAAGGCGAAGCCTATCGCGAAAGCCTGATGGACCTTGCCCGTGATCTGGGCGTGGCCGATCATGTGCTGTGGGACAACCGCTTCCTCGAAACCGGCGAACTGCTCGACCAGCTTGAAGCCTGCGACATCTACCTCACGCCCTATCCCAATCTTCAGCAGTCCACCTCGGGCACGCTGAGCTATGCGGTGGCGCTGGGCAAGGCGGTGGTGTCTACCCCCTATCTCCATGCCAGCGAGTTGCTGGCCGATGGCGTGGGCGCCCTGGTGCCGCCGCGTTCGGCCACCGCGCTCGCCCGCGCAGTCAACGCCTTGCTTGGCGATCCGCAGGCGCTCGATGCGATGCAACGCCGTGCCTATGCGCGCGGGCGCGAAACCATCTGGCCGCGCTTTGCCGAGGGCTGCGCGCAACTGGTCAAGACCGTGGCGGCGATCGCACCGCTGCAGGTTCCGCTCACCGCTACGCCGGGCGCAAGCGGCGTCTGGGCGATGTGCGACAGCACCGGCATGCTCCAGCACGCGATCGGCACCGTGCCCGACCGCCGCCATGGCTATTGCCTGGATGACAACGTGCGCGCGTTGATGCTCATGGGCGTGGCCGATGGCATTCCCCTGGCAGAGCGGCAGCGCTGGGCCACGGTATTCGCCTCGTTCATCCAGCATGCGTGGAATCCCGAGGCCGGGCGCTTCCGCAATTTCATGGCCTTCGATCGCTCATGGTGCGAAGACGTGGGCTCGGAAGACAGCAACGGCCGCACGCTGTGGGCCTTGGGCCACGCCGTGGCCCATGCCCCCGATGCCGGTCTCCGGCAGTGGGCGCGCCAGTGGTACGATATTGCCGTCGGGCCGCTAGGCCAGGTGGACTATCCGCGCAGCATGGCCTTTGCCATCCTGGGCGCGGTCCACGTGCTCGCCGTGGAGCCCGATCACGGGCCCAGCCGCGCCTTGGTGGAACGTGGTGGTGCCCTGCTTCACGCGTTGCTGGCCAAGGGCCGGCGCCCGGACTGGGCCTGGTTCGAGGCCATGCTGGGCTATGACAATCCGCGCTTGCCCGAGGCCCTCATTCGGGCGGGCCATCTGACAAAGCGGGCAGATTGGCTGGAAAGCGGCATCGAGGCCTTGCGGTTCATCGTGGCGCAACAGACCACCGCCAAAGGACAGTTCCGTGCCATCGGATCGGAAACCTTTACCCCTCCCCATGCCGTCACATACGAAGCCAAGCCGTTCGACCAGCAGCCGCTGGAAGCCTGGGCCGCAGTGGAAGCCTGCGCCGCGGCATGGCACGCGCTTGACGCCGATGGTGAGGCAGATACCGATGGTTCGGCCCGCGCTTTGTGGCGTGGGCATGCCCAGGCGGCCTATCGCTGGTTCCTGGGTGCCAACGACCGGAGCCTGGCTCTGGGCGATCTGGTCAGCGGGCGTTGTCGCGACGGGATCACGCCGCGCGGCGTCAATGCCAATTGCGGGGCCGAATCGATCCTGGCATTCCAGCTGGCGCATTATGCGCTGGCCGGGCTGGAACGCGCAGCGGCGCCGCGCGTTGGCAGCGAAACCCAGGCCCTTGGTCAAACCAGCAAGGTAAGGAGTGTCCTTGGCGACCGAGCATACAAAGCCCAGCCTCTCGCCGGCCAGATCGGGGGCCAACCCGCCCTCGGCCAGCAACGGCTTGCGAATTCTTGAGCAGCGGCTCCATGCCGATCCTTCGCGCGTTGTCCTGCGGCCCTTTCATCTGGGCTGGCAGGGCGGAGCTGGCGGGGGATCGCGCGCCGCGCGCCTGGTAAAGGACGTTCTCTCGCTCGACGAAGCCGATGCGGCCGACGAATATGCCCGGGTGCTCCACGATTTCGAGGAGCGCCACTGGCAGACCGAGCAGTTGTTCGAAGAGCGCTATGCCGAAGTGCGCCAGGCGCTGGATCTGGACGACGGCGCCATTCCGCCCGTCCGGCGGCGCCTGATCGGTGCGTACTTCTGCCACGAATACACCTACGCGGCCGCCGCGTTGATGAACCCGTCGATCGTGCCCCATCCCGACCAGTCGGGCATGGTGGATGGTGCGCAGCGTTTCGTGATGAGCCTGCGCGCCGTGGGCGAAGGGCACATCAGCTCGATCGTGTTCCGCGAAGGCGTGGTCTACGAAGACGGTTCGTTCCAGCTTTGGCCGCAGAGTGCCTTTGCCACCGCCATGCTGCCCGATGCCAGCGCGCCGCTTGCCGCTGGCAGCAACGAAAGCGACCAGGGCGTCTGGCTGCATCGCCACGCCGAAAGCAGCCTGTCGAACAGCGTGATCTTCCCGATTACCGAGCAACAACGCGGCGGGCTGGAAGACTTGCGCCTGGTGCGCTTTGACCATGGCGATGGCGAATACGAGTGGATCGGCACGTACACGGCCTATTCGGGCAGCGCGATCCGTTCGGAACTGCTGCGCACCCGCGATTTCCGTCGCTTCCGGCTGGAGCCCATCCAGGGCCGCGCCGGGCGCAACAAGGGCATGGCGTTGTTTCCGCAGACGATCGACGGGCGCTATGCCATGGTCGGCCGCCAGGATGGCAAGAACCTGTTCCTGCTGCGCTCTGACCGGCTGGATTGCTGGGACGATGACGGCGTCCTGTTGATGGAGCCCAAGTTCCCTTGGGAATTCGTGCAGATCGGCAATTGCGGCAGCCCGATCCTCACCGACCAGGGCTGGCTGCTGCTTACCCACGGGGTGGGGGCAATGCGCAAGTATGCGTTGGGCTGTGCCCTGCTCGATCGCGATGATCCATCCAAGGTCATCGCGCGCAGCAAGGTGCCGCTGCTGACCGCCATCGACGCCGATCGCTATGGCTATGTGCCCAACGTCGTCTACACGTGCGGTGCGCTGATGGTGGAAGACAACCTGCTGGTGCCTTATGGCATTTCCGATAGCGCGGTGGGCTTTGCCACGATCGGTGTGGACGATATCCTCAAACTGATGGAATGAGCGCGCTTGCGCATCGGGCGGTCATCGCGGCAATAAGGGCCGCATGATCGCCCAGACCATCCAGTTGTCGCTTGCCCCGGTCTTCGTGCTGGTGGCGATCGGCAACATCATGAATATCCTCACCACCCGCCTGGGCCGGATTGTCGATCGCTCGCGCCATCTGCAGAAATTGCACGCGGAAACCACCGGCCTTGCCCACGATGCCGTGGTGGTGGAAATGCGCTATGTCGATCGCCGCATCCAGCTGATCGGCCGCGCGCTCCTGCTGCTCGTGCTTTCGGGGCTGGGTATCGGGGTGACGGTGGGATCGCTGTTCTTTTCCCAGATGACCGGCATCGCCCATCTGGGTGACGTGACGGCCACGGCCTTTTTCATCGCCATCGCGCTCTTGATGATCGCCCTGATCTACCTGCTACTGGAAACTCGCCTGGTTGCCAGCACGCTGCGCCTGCCGCCCGAATTGCTGGAGCTGGAACGCAAGGATTTGTGATTCTCTGTGCCGAAACTTCGTTTCGGCGTTGCGGCGCCGGCCCGCTCCCCAACACTCAGGCCAGCAGCTTTTCGCCCTTTTCGCGGATCATGCCCTCGATCATGCCGCGCGCAAAGCCCAGTCCGGCCGGGATATCCACGTCGAACAGCACCTGGCTTTCTTCCAGGGTCACATGGCTTGGGATGGTAAAGCCCATCGCCGAAACCGTCATGGTCAGGTGATCCTCGTCGGTCCAGGCGGTTTCCACCTGGGCCATGCCGCCGATCAGTTCGCTCGCCTTGCCCGAGGCATCGCCCAGGCGCGTGTGCAGGCGCGTGCGGACTTCGTCCTTGCCAAGGGTATGGGGCAGGGCAATGCGCATTATTTCGTCTCCACCGGCCGAGCCGGATCCAGGGGGGGCAATTGGGCCGGCGCCGCGTCCGCGCCTTCCAGCGCATTGCCATAACGATAGTCAAGATAGCGGCCGCGAATGGCCAGGGCATCGATGTCACCGGCGGCCAGTTGGCGGGTGATCTCGTCGATCTCGCCGCTTATCTTGGCCAGGCCATCGGCCAGCTGCTGGTCGGCATTGCGCCCGCCGCGCTCTTCCTGGCGCAAGTGGGGAGGAATGCGCCGCCAGGATTCCACCATGCCGGGCAGATGCTCGCCCACCAGGCTGCGCACTTGCGCCACGGCTGGCTCGGCCTGGTCGATCCCTTCAAGCTGCAGGCCCAGCCCATCGAGTTGGCCGCCGATCTGGTCCACCAGCCGCACCGCCGGGGCGGGCAGGGCCGGTGCCTGCGCTTCCAGCCACAATTGCGTGCGGCCCACCATGGTGCGCACGTCGCCGCGGTTGATGCTGGCAAGGTCGGGCACCTTGAGCTGCGGATAAGTCGCAAAGAAACCCAGCACCCCGATTACCGCCAGGATGGTGAGCAAGAGGCCGAGCAAGCCGATGCCGTCGATCACCAGGCCCAAGGCCATCGCCGCCACCAGCACCGCGCCGACGGCCATGGCCATGCGCGCGGCTTTTTTCGCCACGTGCTGCCGCTTGAGCTCGGCCGAGCGCACGCCGATCGAGCGCCGCCGGCCCCCGGCGCGCTGGTGCGCCAGGCTGGCACGCGCTTCGCGCAGGATAAGGTCTGATTGGGATGCGGTCATGGTTGGGCCTGTGAAAAGTTTGCGCTCGGTATCCACCACCCTGATCTCCCTACCCGAAGCAGTAGGCGGCTTTTCAGGGCATTCTGCTCCCCCTGTTCTTCACAAGAGGGAGTCGGGGCGTGGTGGGAGCCACCGGCAACGCCAGAAATCATCACCCCTCCAAGCTCAGCAGCGAAGGCGCGCTGGCCTGCGCCTGGTTCCGCGCCGCGCCTTCGGTGCGCGCGATGTATCCCTTGGATTTTTCCACTTCGCCCGAAAGCGTATCGACCGTCTGCTTCATCGCGTCGAGCGCCTTGAGCTTGAACGTGTCGATCGTGTCCATCGTGTCGTAGATGTTCTGGAACGCGCGCTGCAGGGTTTCCAAGGGAATCGTGCTTGAAGCCGCCATTTCGTGGATGCGCCCGGTCTGCTCGCGCAGCAGCTTGCCCGTGGAATCGATGATGTTGGCGGTGGTGGTGTTGAGCGCGGTGATCTGTTCGAGCACCAGGCGCTGGTTGGTCATCGCCTGGGCCACGGTCACTGCGGTGCGCAGCGCGGCCACGGTGGTGGTGCTGGCACGGTCCACGCCCTTGACCAGTTCCACGTTGTTCTTCTTGACCAGGTCCAGCGCGAGGTAGCCCTGGACGGTCACGGCCATCTGCGTGAGCAGGTCCTGCGCGCGCTGGCGGGTATAGAACAGCGCGCTTTCGCGGATCGCCTTGGCCTTGGCCGGGTCGGTGTGATCGAGGTCGGCAGCGGCATCTTCCAGCTTGGTGTCGAGCAGGCGGGCAATCGCGATCATCTGCTCAAGCTGGCCCATCGCTTCCCACAGCTTCTGCCGCTCCACGTCGATCGCGGCATTGTCCATCAGCAGTTCGTCCTTGCCGGCGGCCAGCCGTTCCAGGATCGCCTTGATGTGCCCCTGGGCCGAAACATAGCCGTCGAAGTACTTCTTCATGCTGCTGCCAAAGGGGATGATGCCCAGGAACTTGCGCGGCGAAGACAGCGCGCCCTTGCGCGCGGGATCGAGGTCCTCGATCGTCCGGCGCAGCTGGGCCAGATCGGCGCCCACGCCCGAATCCTTGTCCATCGCCCGGATCGGCCGGTCCAGGAAACGGTTGGACATCCCCGCCGCCTGGGCGATTTCCTTGCGTCCCATGGCGGTCAACTGGTCCACCCGCTTGCCGAATTCGGGGCTGGCGGCATCCTGCGCCAGCAATTCGTCCACGAACGATTGCGCCTTGGCTTCCAGCTTGCTGCGCGTTTCCTCGGCCACCGGCACCAGCCCGGCGGCCTGGTGTGGCGCGACCACGGGCACGGGATCGGGCGGGGTCAGGGTGATGGTGGCAGCCTGGCCGATGTCAGCCTGATTTGCGGTTGCGGCGGAAGGGGTCGAGGCCATCAAGCGATCCTGTCTTGCATGGGCGGGCATGGGCTTGCCGCCCCGCGGGAAGATGGCCCCGGCATGCGCCCGGCGCAAGGCCGATCGGATGAACGGCCCATGCATTTCGCCCGGCGGCAACTGTGGCAAGGTTAACAGGGGCATAGCCCCGGCATCCGCGCGCCTGCGGAAATGGCCGGCAAGGCAACGTGAAACCCCGATGGATAAAGCCGCCTTGGAGTGGGGCCTTGCGCGCAAGGCACGGGGAAAGCGATGTCATGCCTGGAGCAGTTTCTGCCGGATTGATTGGGGCCGAAGCCCGTACCCGTCGGCCCGGCTCGCTGGCTGGCGGGGTGCTGGCTGGCGTGGCGATGATCCTGGTGGCGATGCTGCTGTCCAGCGTGGTCTTTTCCATCGTCCGGGCCGACAACAGCATCCGCGACGCCGCCACGCGCCGGGCGCAAAGCGCAATCGATCTGCTTTCCACGCTCCATGTGCAATCCATGCTCAACCGCGCGACGTTGTCGGACGACGATGGCGCAACCCGCGCATTCGATGCCACCATGAGCGCCTTTTCGCGCGATGAAGGCCATGTCCAGGTGTGGATGGCGATGAGCGCCGAGACGATGTACTGGCAGGCGCGCCGCGGCGCGGCCACGATCGAACCGCCGCGCGATGCGCTCGACAAGGCAGGCCTTGCGCGCAGGCGCGAACTGATCGACACGCGCGGCGACACGGTGCGCATCGTGCGCCCGGTGATCCTGGGCCAGGGCGTCGCGGCCGACGCGCGCTGTGTTGCCTGCCATGGCGCCGGACCAGGCGCGTTGCGCCCGGGGCAGGTCATCGGTGTCTATAGCGCGCAGGCGAACATGGCGGCAGAGCGTGCGCACTGGCGGCGCATGTTCCTTGATGAAGTGACGTGGCTGGTATGCGTGGCGCTGGCCGCATTGCTGGCGCTCTCGCTCTGGCTGCGGCGGGCCTTGCTGCGCCCGCTGCGGCGGGTGGAGCGGATTGCCCTGCGCATGGCCCATGGCAACATCGACCGACCGGTGGAGAGTCTGGCCACGAGCCACGAATTCGGACGGATCGGCACCGCGCTCGAGCAGTTCCGCCAGGCCTTGGTGCAAAAGCGCGCGCTGTCCGAATACAATGCCTTCCTCGCCACGCACGATAGCCTGACGGGCCTGCCCAATCGTGGCGCCTTTGCCGAGCGACTCAAGCATTTGCTGGTCGAGGCCGGCACTGCCCGCGCTGGGCCGGCGATGGCGCCGGTCGGGCTGTCTGGTACGGCAGACGAACCGCCGGCGGCACTGTGCGTGATGATCGACCTGGTGCGCTTCAAGGCGATCAACGATCGCCATGGGCGCGAGGCGGGCGATGCCCTGTTGTGCACCGTCGCGCGCGCGCTGCGCCAGGCACTGCAGCCTGGTGAGCATGTCGCGCGGCTGCATGGCGATGAATTTGCCGCCTGCCGCCTGGTGTCGCAGAGCGAAGACATCGACGATTTCCTCTCGCGCCTCGCCCGCGCGCTGGCCACGCCGCTGCACGACGGTGATCTGGTCTTGGGCACGGGTGGCAGCATCGGCTATGCGCTGTCGCCCGAAGATGGCTCGTGCGTCGACGAATTGATGGGCAATGCCGATCTTGCCATGCGCCGGGCCAAGGCCGATCCGCACGTTGCCTATACCCGCTATGACCCGCAGAGCGACGAGCCCTCGCGCACGCGGGTCGCGCTGCTCGACGATCTCGCCCTTGCCGTGGCGCGGGGCCAGATCGTGGTGCATTACCAGGCCCAGCACGACACGATGACCGGTACGGTGGTGGGCTATGAAGCGCTGGCGCGGTGGATCCACCCCACCCGCGGCCTGATCAGCCCGGCGGTGTTCATTCCCCTGGCCGAGGAAACTGGCCTGATCGGCCCGATCGGGGCGTTCGTCCTGCGCGAGGCCTGCCAGCTCGCCGCGCGTGAGCCGCAGCCGGTGCGCGTGGCGGTCAATGTCTCGGCAGTGCAGCTGTGCGATCCGCAGTTCGATCGGCTGGTACACCAGATTCTGGTCGATACCGGCCTTTCGCCCGCGCGGCTGGAACTCGAACTCACCGAAACCGCGCTGATCACCCATCGCGATCGCGCGTTGCATGCGATGCGCCGCTTGAAAGCGCTGGGCGTGCAGATCGCCGTGGATGATTTCGGCGTGGGCTATTCCTCGCTCGAGGCGATCAACCTGTTCCCGATCGACAAGATCAAGATCGATCGCTCGTTCGTGACGACCTACGATGTGGAGCCCAAGGGCCGCATGCTGTTGAAAGCGATCATCACCATCGGCGAATCGCTGCAAGTGCCGATCCTGGCCGAAGGGGTTGAAACCCAAGCGCAACTGGCGTTCCTGCGCTCGGTCGGCTGCACCCAGGTGCAGGGCTTCCTGCTCGATCACCCACGCTTGCGTGAAGACCTCCCGCTCGACGAATGCGGGGACACGGCGGGCGTTGCCGACGTGGCCTGATCCGCCCTTTCGGGCTGGTCGACAGTGCCGGCCTGCGCTCCCACATTCCTGGCATGACGGACGGTGGCAGGCAGGTTGCGGTATTCGGCGCATCGGGTGGGATCGGTGCGGCCCTGGTGGCCGCACTGGCGGCGCGAGACGATATTGCGGTGGTTCACGCGGGCGCGCGCCGCCCCATCGCTGCCACGGCCAAGGTTAGACCCTTCACGTTCGATTATGGCGATGAACCCGGCGTGGCGCAGGCCTGTGAAGCCCTGGCCCGATCCGGCCCGCTCGACATGGTGCTCGTCGCCACCGGGCAATTGACTCTGCCCGATGGCAGTGGCCCCGAAAAAAGCGTGCGCGGCTTGCGCGGCGCGGCGCTGGCCCAGCAGTTTGCCGTGAACACGATCGGCCCGGCCCTGGTCATGGCCCAGATCCCCACGCTGCTGCCGCGCGATCGGCGCGGCGTGTTCGCCGTGCTGTCGGCACGGGTCGGCTCGATTTCCGACAACCGCCTGGGCGGCTGGCACGGCTATCGCGCGGCCAAGGCGGCGCTCAATATGCTCCTGCGCGGCCTGGCGATCGAACTGGCGCGCAGCCATCCGCAGGCGGTTGCTGCGGCGCTCCATCCCGGTACGGTGGATACGGCCCTGTCCGCGCCGTTCCAGCGCGGGGTGAGCCCCGACAAGCTGTTCACGCCGGACTATTCCGCCAACGCCATGCTGGCCGTGCTGAACAAGCTGAAACCCGCCGACAGCGGCAAGCTATGGGCTTGGGACGGGGCCGAAATTCCGTTCTGAAATGGGGTGAAAAAAACTTGGCGCGCTCGCCGCGCCATGCCAACCTCGGCACGGGGAGAAGCGCAGTATGCGGGGGTTGGGTTATTTCGGTTTAGTGGTCATGGCTTTGGCAGGCCAGCCGCTGCATGCACAAAGCCCGGAACAGTTTCGCGCCGAGGTCATGGCCGATATGGCTCGGCGCCTGCCCAAGGCAAAGCTGGTTGCCACCCCCAGCGATCCGCTCCAGCTTCAGATCATCCGGCAGGGTGAGGATGACGTCATGATCAACCTCGACCGGATATGGCAGTTCTGCCAGGCCAACGACAGGGCAACCTGCTCGCAGGTAAAGAGCGCCTTTCTGGCGAAGGTTCTGGCGCCGTCGCCGGTGCTTTCACGCGAAGGCCTGCGCGTGATTGTCCGGGGGCAGGGCTATGCCGACCAGATCAGGGCAATGCCACCGCAGAAGGATGGCACGCCGACCGCCTACCTGCGCCGGATCGGCGATGATCTCTTTGCCATTCTTGCCATGGATGCGCCGGAAACCACCGGCATCGTGACCGGCTCGCAACTGGCGCAACTGGGCTTGGGTGAGGAACAGGCCTGGGCCTTGGCCGAACAGCAGACCGCCGCGCACCTGCCTTCCCTGCCAGGGCCCGATCAGGTGAAGGCCAGCGGTGTCGGCTTTGAAGGCTATGATTACCTCGGCAGCCTTCTGGTGCAGCGCTCTGCGTTTGCCCGCCTGGCCAAGGCGGTTGGCCCCGATCTGATGGTTACGGTCGTGTCCGATGGCTTCGTGCTGGTCAGGCTGATGCCCGATGGGGAAAGCCTCGAACGTTTTGCCAAGATCGTGCGCGATGACTGCGCCCAACAGGAGCGCTGCATTTCCCAGCACATCTACCGTTTCAGCGATGGCGGCTGGCGCATTGCCGAGCAGACTGAACCGGTATCTTGAGCCAGGCGGCGTGGAATGTGTCCCAGCCGCCTGAACGTCATATGCCTGCGAGAAACGTCGGGGAGGGGCCTATGCCTCCCCGCGTGTGCGCAGCCTCAAGCCGCCAGGCTATACGGCTCGATCTCGCCCGAAAGGTACAGCTTCTTGGCCTTGGCGCGGGACAGCTTGCCCGAGCTGGTGCGCGGCAGGGTGCGCGGCGGCACCAGTTCGACCACGCAGTTCATCCCGGTGATCGAGCGGACCTTGTCGCGGATCTGGTCCCGCAGTTTCACCCGCTCTTCGGGGTCGGACACGCGGCAGTGCACCAGCACGGCGGGGGTCTCTTCGCCGTTTTCGGTTTCCACCGAGAAGGCGGCGATGTCACCCTGGTGGAAGCCGGGCAACTGCTCCACTGCCCATTCGATATCCTGCGGCCAGTGGTTCTTGCCGTTGATGATGATCATGTCCTTGGCGCGGCCGACGATGAACAGGTAGCCCTGCGCGTTGACGTAGCCCATGTCGCCGGTGTCGAGCCAGCCATCGACCATGCAGGCATCGGTCGATTCCGGATCGCGGAAGTACGAGTGCATGACCGACGAGCCGCGGCACCACACCTTGCCGATGTGGTGATGTTCCAGCGCTTCGCCATTCTCGCCGCGAATCGCCACGTCCATGCCCAGCACGGGCAAGCCGCAGTTGACGATGGCGCGATAGCGGGCCGGGCGCGACAAGTCGCGCGGGGTGCCCGAAAGGCGTTCTTCTTCCACCAGTTCCACGCGGATGCCTTCGCCCGGCGGCATGATCGTCACGGCCAGCGTCGCTTCGGCCAGGCCATAGCTGGGCAGGAAGGCGCTGGCCTTGAACCCGGCATCGGCAAAGGCGTTGACGAAGCCCTGCATCACGTCGGGGCGGATCATGTCGGCGCCGTTGCCGGCCACGCGCCAGCGCGACAGGTCGAACCGTTCGGCCACGTTGGTCTGGCTGGAAATGCGGCGGGCGCAGATGTCATAGCCGAAGGTGGGCGAGTAGGAGAGCGTGGTGCCCTGGTTGCGGCTGATCAGGTCGAGCCAGGCGAGCGGGCGGCGGGCGAAATCCTCGGTCTTGAGGTAATCGACCGAAACCTGGTTGGCGATCGGCGAGAGGAAGCAGCCGACCAGGCCCATGTCGTGATACCACGGCAGCCAGCTGACGCAGCGATCGCCATCGCCGATTTCCATGCCGTGCGAATGCCCGGCCAGGTTGGCCAGCAGCGCGCGGTGCGTAACAGCCACGCCATGGGGAAAGCGGGTGGAGCCGCTGGAATATTGCAGATAGCAGATCGCGTCGGGATCGGCCGCAGGCAGCGCGTCATCCGAAAGTGCGCCTTCATCGAACTGTGCCCAGCTCAGCCCCGGGCACCCCTGGCGCGCGGCGGCTTGCCCGCACATCTCGGCCAGCTCGCCGGGATAGACCAGCAGGCACGGATCCGAGCTGGCCAGTTGCACGGCCAGCTGGTCGATATAGTTTTCCTTGCCGCCAAAGCTGGTGGGCAGCGGCAGCGGCACCGGCCAGGCGCCGGCATAGACCGCACCGCAGAACAGCGCGGCGAATTCCGGGCCGGTTTCGGCGATCAGGGCCAGCCGGTCGCCCCGCTTCACCCCGCGCGCCACCAGGCGGCGAGCGGCGACCAGCGCATCGGTGCGCAGCTGCGAAAACGGATAGACCTGCTTCAGCGTGCCGCGCGGGTCGTGGAAGTTGAACCCCCGCTCCCCTTGCGCGGCATAGTCCAGCGCATCGCAAAACGTGGCAAAGTCCGCGTAACGGCGCGGCTGCGCATCGTCATTGGGCGTTGGAACAAGAGCCATCTTTTCTGCGACGGCGGCCGAAACGGTCATGCGGAACCCCGGAAATGAAAACAGTCTGTGCCAGGTCCGCCACTTCCGCGCGATGCGGTGAATGGCGGCTGACTGGCCGTGGCTCCTTGCTTGGGGAACGTCTGGACGCAAGCCCCATTGGTCAAGAAACCGTAAGCCGAGGTTCTCATTTAATCCGGAGTGTGGCACGAATATGGCGTGAACCGCCCTCCTGTACCAGATCGTCGCAAGTCCCGTCCCGCCCGGCCGCTCGATGCTGCCCTGCTCGATGAAATGGCCTTGGGATACGTCGCGCGGTTTGCCACCAGCACGGGCAAGCTGGCGGCTTATCTCAATCGCAAGCTGCGCGAACGGGGCTGGGCAGAAGATTCGCCCGTCCCGCCCGATGTGGCCACGATCGTGGCCCGGATGGCGGATGCCGGCTATGTCAGCGACGAAGGCTATGCCCGCATGCGCGGGGCCAGTCTGCGCCGCCGCGGGCTGGGCGCGCGCCGCATTGCCCAGGATCTGGGCCATGCCGGCATCGCCGCCGATCTTCGCGACGATGCGCTTGGTTCGCGGCAGGATGCGCGGGCCGCCGCGCTGGCCCTGGCGCGCAAGCGGCGGCTTGGCCCGTTCGGCCCGCGCGATGCCGAGGGGCGGATCGAGCCGGCCTTGCGCGAAAAGCAGGTCGGCATTTTTCTCAGGGCAGGGCACCCCCTTGCCATGGCCCGCGCGCTGGTGGATGCAGCGGGCGAACGCGAAGCGGAAGATTGGGTTTATGAAGCAGACGATTAAGATGGGCATGATGGGCGCGGTGCTGGCTCTCGCCGCTGGCGCCATGGCATGCTCGCCGGCAACCGCGGATGCCGGGCACCACAAGTCCGATGCGTTGGCCGCGCCCACGGGCGCCGTGACGGTGCACCCGATTTCGGGCCTCAAGGTCATTCCGCTGGCCATCGCCACCAAGTCCGGCCGCCATGAATTCCGCGTGGAAGTGGCCGCTTCGGGCGAAGAGCAGGAAAAGGGCCTGATGTTCCGCACCGCGATGGGCGCTGACGAAGGCATGATCTTTCCGATGGACCCGCCGCGCATGGCCGCGTTCTGGATGAAGAACACGGTGATCCCGCTCGACATCATTTTCATCGGCGCCAACCACCGCGTGCTCAATGTGGCGGCCAACGCCGTGCCTTACGATCTGACCGCACTGCCGTCGTCCGGCCCGGCGGGGGCCGTGCTCGAACTCAACGGCGGCCGCGCCGCGCAGATCGGGCTCAAGCCCGGTGACAAGGTGGCGTGGTAAGCGGGCCGGGGCCGCGCTGAAACTGCACGATCGCGCATTTCCCAAACGGACCCCAAGCCCTTTCAACAGACCCTTGCCGACTCCCCCTTTCAGGGGCTAGGGGCGAAAAGGCCCGTCAGCGGCGGGCTGCAACTGGAACAAGAGCTTCATGAGCATTCTCGGCAAGATCTTCACCTGGTGGAACGGCGCCACCTTCGGCACTCTGCTCGACAGCGCCCGCCATGGCGAACTGGTGGGGCACGATGCCCAGGGCAACAAGTATTACCGGGCGAAGAAGCCGTTCCCCAAGGGGCACCCGTTCCAGGGGCGCGAGCGTCGCTGGGTGATCTACAACGGCGCCAACGATGCCAGCCGCGTGCCGGCCGAATGGCACGGCTGGCTGCACGGCACGCTTGATGGCGTGCCGGAAAGCAACCTGCCGCCGCCGCGCATCTGGGAGGTGGAATTCACGCCCAATGCCACGGGCACGGCCCAGGCCTATCGCCCGCAAGGCGCGCTGGAGCGGGGCGGCCATCGCGCCGCCGCCACCGGCGATTACGAAGCCTGGTCGCCCGAAGGCTGATGCGCGCCCGCGCGCCGTCGGTCGCGGTCGTGCTGGCTGGCGGCGTCCTGTTGCTGGGCGGCGCCCTGGCCGGTTGCAATCGCGAGCCGGCCGAAACGGCCCCGCCCGGTGAGGCGACGGCGGCCGCGCCAGTGCCCGCAGCCAGCGGCGGCGTAGCCGAAAGCGAGCTGGGCACACCGGTCAAGGATCGCGTGGCCACGCTCGGTTTCCTCAACAAGCGCAACAATATCACGCAGGACATCGTGCTGCGTTCGGGCGAGGCGCGGCGCATCGGCAATGCCATCGTGCGTCTGGGTACCTGCGAGCGCACCGCGCCATGGGAAGACCCGGCCGAAACCGGGGCTTTCGTGCAGCTTTATGTCGAAGAGCGTGCGACGACCGAACAGAAGCTCACCTGGCACAAGGTGTTTTCGGGCTGGCTGTTCAAGAATTCGCCTTCGCTCAACGTGGTCGAGCACCCGGTCTACGATGTCTGGGTCAAGGACTGCGCGATGAAGTTCCCGGGCGAGGAAGACAGCCCCGCTTCGGCCGCTGCGGCCAAGAGCGCGGCAAAGCCGGCTGGCAAGCCCGCTGCTGCGGCGCCCGAACCCGATGATGCTCCTGCCGCTGACGATGCGCCGGTGGAGGAAGACGCGGGCACTCCGGGCGATTCGACCACGGAATAACCAGGCGCTGCATAACGCCCTGCTTCGTCCAGCAGGCGCAGATATTCGGCTTGTGGAATTTCCACCGCGCCCAGTGAGGCGAGATGACTTGTGGAAAACTGGCAATCGAGCAGCGCGGCGCCCGCCTGGCGCAGCGCCGCGACCAGCCACGCCAACGCCACTTTCGACGCATCGCTTTGCCGGCTGAACATGCTCTCGCCGCAAAAGACGCGGGCAAAGCCCACCCCATAGAGCCCGCCCACCAGCTCGCGCTGCCCGTCCGCCCCGGTGATCCAGGTCTCGATCGAGTGGGCATGGCCCAGTGCGTGCAGCGCGCGATAGCTTTCGCGGATGCGCTGTGAGATCCAGCTGTCCTGCGCGCCATCGCGCGGCGCCGCGCACGAATCGATCACCGCATCGAAGGCGGTATTGCACGTCACGGTAAACCGCTCCCGCCGCAATGTCCGCGCCAAGGACCGCGAGCAGTGGAACCCGTCGAGCGGCAGGATCGCCCGCAGCCGTGGCTCCACCCAATAGATTTCGGGATCGTCCCGGCTATCGGCCATGGGAAAGATTCCGGCACGATAAGCCCGCAGCAGCAAGTCGGGCGGGATCAGGGAAGAGGTCGATTGCAGCATGACGGTCGAAAATCTTCATCCGCCGGTTGCACTGCCCGCGTCAACCCACTAAGGGCCCTCACCAGCACAGGAGCGTAGCTCAGTTGGTAGAGCATCGGTCTCCAAAACCGAGGGCCGGGGGTTCGAGTCCCTCCGCTCCTGCCACTTCCTTGGCAAAAGCCAGGAAGTACAGGCACCTGTTGCGAGGTTAGCCAATCACGCCTTCGAGCGGTTAGCCAAATCGAAGTCGATTACAGGAGCCATGGCCTGGCGGGCCATGCGCTTTTGTTCCACAGCAGCGGTGTAAACTGCCACCTGGCGATCGGTGGTCCAGCCTCCCACAGCCTTGAGTTCCTGATTCGACGCGCCGTTTTCGGCGGCACGTCGAGCAGCGGCTTTGCGCAGGCCGTGGGCGCTGCAGTGAGGTAGGCCGGCATCGTTGCACCATTTGCGCATGCGCTGGCCCAGGCCGGCGCGCGTGAAGGGCAGGCCGTAATCGGTGACGAGGAAAGTTTCGGTGCCTGTGACGGGCATGGCCTCGATCGCTTCGACCAGCTGCGGCGCAGCGGGAAGCCACAGGACCTGGCCGGTGCTGTCCTTGGTCTTGGACGGGGTCACCTCGATCTTGCCGTCTTTCAGGTGTTTGCGGCCGAAGGACGATGCGTCACCACGGCGCAGGGCTGTCCAGAGGAAGATCTCGAGCGCCAGGCGTGGCTTGGTGCCGAGCGGGTGGTAGGCGCGGTATTGCTGGATCTCTTCCTCGGTCCAGGTGTGGAAGCCGCCCTTCGGGACAGAAATCGATGCGGCCTGGTCCACCGGGTTGGGGCGCTGCAGGCCGAGCAGCTTGATCGCATAGTCGAAGAACGTCTTCAGTTCGCCGCGCAGGTTGTTGGCCGCGCTGGGGCCGCCGATGATACGGCCCTTTTCGTTCTGCCGCTTCTCGGCCGCGCGCAACAGAAGCGCCTCGATGTGATCGAAGCGGAAATTCGTGATCAGGTCGTGTGCGACTTCGGCCACGAACTTTTCGAGGATCAGGGTAGCGGTGCGCGCGGTGGCCGGGCTCTTGCCGCCCAAGAACGCGGCCGAGCTGTAATAGCGACCGGCGACCCATCCAACGGTGCCGTGGGCATAGCGGGGCGCTGGCTCGGCCGTGCGCTGGGCGATGAAGCCTTCCAACTCGGCCAGCCCCTCGGGAGTGTTGGGGTGCGCCTTGAAATAGGCAGACCGCCCGGCAAGGCGCCAGCGGTAGCGGCGCTTGCCATGGCGGTCGACAAAGGAGCTGACGTTCGCGGGGAGCTTTTCTTTACGAGCCATTCTGCAACAGGCGATCGAGAGGATTGGAGGCGGCCGAGGGCGAAGGTTTCGATTCGCCCTTGGCATATATCACGATGTCGCCGGCGGCGGAGACTTGCACCGAGCCGATCTGCACCCCGGCGCGCAGGGTGGCTTTCACGGCCCGCTCGATGTCAGCCTGGGCAATGCGAGCTTTGGTGGTCATGTGCGTTCGTTTCTAGTGCCGCTTGCGCCCTGTGGGGCGCGTGGGGGCGTCGGAGGCGTAGGGGATGCCGGTCACCAGCATTTTGCCGAGGCGGGCGAAGGTGCGCAGCTGCACGGCCACCTGTTCGCCGGTGATATCGACCAGGGCCGTGCCGTTGACGTCCATGTCATAGGCGATGGCACTGGCTTCCATGGCGGCGAACAGTTCGCGCAGGGCGTATTCGGCATCCTCGCTGAGGATGAAGCCGGTGGCGCGGAATTGTGCTGCGAGATCGGGCGTTTGCGGGGCGGCGGTCATCAGCGCGCGCTCCCGTCCGGGTTGTGATCGGTCCACAGGCGGCGGAGCAGGGCGGTGCGGCGCGCGGCCTGAAAGTCGATCACGTTGGATGCCGTTGCCGGGCGCCGAGCCGCAGTGATAGGGATGATCTTAGCTTGAGCCATGGGACACTTCCTTGGTTCGGGTCAGGGCCGGGGTGGAAGTTGGCGCTTCCCCTCGGCCTGTTTTCATGTTAACGCGACAACACTGATGATGTCAATTGGTGTTAACGTGACAACGCGAAAAAAACGACCTGACCAAACTGGAACGCTTGTCGGAACTCGTTTCCAGCCCGACGACTTGGCAAACCTCGACAATTGGCGGCGCGAACAGTCGGACATACCGGCGCGCCCGGAAGCCATCCGCCGTCTGGTGCGCAAGGCGCTGGAAAAGGGATGAGGGTGCTCTCGGACGCCTGCCTAAGCCGAAGGGTTCCGCCCCAAGTTGGGGCGAAAGCCGGGCGCTCGATGGCGTCGGAATTTCCGACGCCATCCGGGAATTCACCAACCAGGTTTTGCGGCGAATCACCGCAGAACCCCTGTGCAACGCGTCCCGTTCGCAAGGGTGTCGTCTTTAGCGACACCCCTTTCCAAAATTTCGGGAGCATTGTGCAATGAGCCAACTGATCCCACTGCATTTCGAGGATGCCGACGTCCGCATGGTGATGCGTGATGGCGATCCTTGGTTCGTTCTCGCTGAGGTATGTCGCGCCCTCGGCATCAAAAACGCTCGCCAAGTGGCATCTCGGTTGGATGACGACGAAAAGGGTGTCATTATAAATGACACCCTTGGCGGGCCGCAGGAAATGACACTGGTCAGCGAGCCGGGCGTTTTGAGCGTCGTTCTCCGTTCCGACGGGGCCATTACCAAAGGGACGTTTGCTTACCGCTTCCGTCGTTGGATCACTCACGAAGTTCTCCCGTCGATCCGCAAGCACGGCTGCTATCCGCCCCCGCCAGAAATCGAACTTACCCTTCCAGCGCCCGAGCGCCGGGAGGAAGCGCCCGAACTGGCGACCGAGGGCCAGCGCCTGTTTGCCGAGTTCAAGCGGGTGTTCCACACCGACGACTGGCGCGAGCTGGTGCCGATCCTGTCGCACGCTGTGTCCAAGTCGCGCCTGATCGCCATCCAGCGTGGGGATGGCGTTATGGCGGCCCTGCGCCATGGCGACGCCTGGGCCAAGCTGACCGGCATGGGCATCGATCTGCGCTATGTGCTCGGCAATCGCCGCCTGCTCACGCCGGAAGAGCGCGAGTTGATCGAAAACGTGCGTGGGCTGGGCGCGGATGGGAAGGCGATGGCGCTGCAAAGCTTTGCCCGGCAGATCGGCACCCTGTGCACGAACCCGGATGCCCCGGCGCTGTCTCACCACCGTTCGTGACCGCAATTGCTGCGTTGTCGGCGCGGCCATCACTTCGGCCCCTCTGCGCCGGGCCTGACCCCCAGCGACAAGTGGCAATTGCGCTGCGCCTCGATCAAGGGGCGGCGAAACCGTCCCTCCGCCCAGGCGCAGCGGATCGACCAATCGAGAGATCCGCGGCGGATCATTTCGATATCAGCTGGGCCATGGGGCTGGCGCGCGGGCGGGGCGCAGGCGGCTAGGGCGGTTGCGACAATGCCAGCGGCGATGATGCGAAGCGGTTTGATCCGGCGCGCCGCATCGGATGCAATAATTACAGGGAAAGAAACGCCCTGTGATCGAGCTGGAGCCAGACCATGAAAATTCGCCGCTACCGCATTTCGCGTCTTACCGATCTCGAACAGCGCGCTTGGCGCCTTTATAAACGCGCACTGGAGGCCGGTAATATACCCGCCGGCTTGCATTTTGGGCGCCGAATCGAGGCGTTTGATCGACTGGCTAGCGCAACATCGATAGCGACACTTGAGCGCTATCGCGATTGAATGCAAAGCTGAGGACGAAATGGGCGGTGCCGCGTGGCGCCGCCCATTTTCGTTGTCGGTAGAAGGTGCCCGGGAATGACGAAGCGCGGCGAGGGGCTTACTTTTGTCGCGGGTGGGGGCTTGCGTCGCCAACTCACGCAGCGCGCGTGGAAAGCACGCAAGTTTTGCGGTATGATCCGCCCAGCCACTGGGTCGTGGGGTATTCAATCGCTGTCCCGGGTAGCTGCAAACTACCATCGGGCACCGACGCCGCCGGGTTCGATTCCTGGCCATTTTTGCCATCGTTTTGCTTCCTTGCCTTGCGAGGTAGAGGCTGGTTTCACCGGGGGAGGCAGTGCTCGATCGGGCAGCGGGCGAAGCCGGCGATGACGCGATCGAGGATGTGCAGGGCGGCGCTCAGCGCCAGGGCGAGAGCGACGGCGCGGCCTATGTCGCGGGGGCCGAGGGCGATCACTGGGCCGCGTACCTGGGCGAGAGGGGCTTGCGGCGCGGGCGGGGCTGGGTGGCCTCGCGGACCGGGATGCCGGCGCGGGTGCAGTCTTCGCACCAGACCTGGCCGGCGCGGGTGGTCCAGCCCACCGGCAACTGGCCATCGGCGGCGGTGTGGTTGTTGCCGCAGCGGCATTCGAAGAGGGCAGGCGCGAGGCGGTGGGCAATCGACATGGGCAATCTCCGGTCAGCGGGTGAGGATCGCCAGGCAGTGCGCCCTGGCAGCGGTGAGCCACCGGCGCGGGCCGGCGGGGATGGGAAAGCGGGCGGGCCTGGGCGATGCAGCCGGGCGGCAGGCGCGGCAGGGGCAGGCCATGGGGTGAAGGTCACGCGGCACGGCGGGCCTCCTTTTCGGCGGCCAGTTCGCGCCACAGCACGAAGGTTTGCGCGCGGCAGGCGCGGGTGCGGCGGCCGGGTTCGAGGTGCCAGGCCATGGCGATGACCCATTCGGCCTGGGCGGCCAGCTCGGCCGAAAAGCCGCGATCTTCGCGGGCGATCTCGGCAATGGTGGCGATGCTCTGGTCGAGCGCCTCGCGCATGGCGGGGATCTGTTCCGCCTCGGCCGGCGCGCCTTCCCCAGTGGCCATCCAGTGCCATTCTGCGGCCAGCGCCGCAAACACCGCGATCTGCGCTTCGGCATCGGCGGGGGCCATGCGGCCCTTGGCGACGAGCTGGGGGAAGCGGGTGCGGCGGGTTTCCAGCATGCGCTGGGCCATCTGCCGGATTTCCGCATAGTCGAACGCGGCGGCGGGCGGCTCGGGGCTCTGGATGCCGTGCCAGACCCGGAATTCCTGTTCGGCCCAGGTCATATAATGCGCTCCGCCTTGGCGGGCTGCTCGAATACCCAGCATCCGACGATGTGACCGGCGGGGTTGTTGACCTTCTTGCGGTCGACAAACTTGCGGCTCTTGCTGCCGCGCAGCACCTTCTTGAGCAGATCGACGTTGGGGGCAGAGAGGCCGGCGTTGCGGCAGCGCGATTCGAACTCGGGGAGCTGGATCGCGAAGAGGCGTTCCTTGTCACGCGCCTGGTTGAGCGACTTGCCCTCGCCGTGGTCCTCGGGCTTTTCGCGGGCGAGCAGGTATTCGACCTTTTCCCAGAAATCGGCCACGGCGGGGTGATCGCCGCCGGCACTCAGCTGGCGATCGAGCGCGAGGGCCTCGATCAGGTTGAGCGTTTCGGCCACCCATTCGGGGCGGATGGCGGGGAACAGCGCGGGCAGGGTTTCCACCGCTGCGGCAAGCTGGCGGTGGTTCTTGATGACGCGGTCGTTGTGGAGGCCCTCCACTCGGTTGCGCATGTCGCGTTCATGGAATTCCGACCGCTCGAAATAGCGCTCGAGCCACTTGGCCTCGTGGCGGACGACGTGGACGATGGTGCCGGAAATCTGCTCCATCGGCCATTGTTCGAGCCGGATCGCGGCGGCGCGGGTGGCTTCGTTGCGCCCGCCCTTGTCGATGGACATGGACATGAGGCGCTCGAGCACGGCGGGGATCGCGTCGATCCGCTCGTTCTGGACCAGATAGATCGTGCCGAGGAACGGCGGTTCGCTGGTTTCGACGCCGTTGCTCTTCTGTCCGGTGCCGCGCGGCGACCGGCCGTTGAACAGCACCAGCAATTCGTTGTGGTCGAACTGCCGCCCACCAGTGCGCTTTTCGTCGTTGCGGCCGCTTTCGATCAGGCCGACCGGCAGGTTGGCCACCTTGATCAGGCTGCGCGCGATGAAGGCCGGGGTGGCCTTGTTGGGATCAAAACCTTCGTATCCGCTGCGGCCGAGCAGCTTCCACAGGAACTCGATCAGGGTGGATTTGCCCGAGCCGGGCTGGCCGGTGATCTCGAGGAAGCCGATGGACTTTTCGCGCTGGCGGATCTGCACCGCGAAAAGCGACATGACGAAGAAGGCCAGGCCGACCATGGCCTTTGGCCCCCAGGCGGTCCACAGGTCTGGCACCCAGGCGAGATCGAGGCGCTCCGGGTCATATTCGATGTCGAGCAGGCGTTCGTTGCTGCGCGGCTTGACCGCCGCCTTGCCGAAATCGAAATAGGCCTCGCGGTTGATCTCCACCACGCGGCCTTCGCGCACGGCGAGATCGCCCAGCAGCCAGGCGCGGTGCGCGGCGGAATAGCCGGTGAAGTATATCGGCTCGACCACCTTCAAATTGCGGGTCTGCGCCCGCATCATCCGGTCGAGCTGCTCGCCGCTGCCGCTCCACATTCCGGCAAACGCCATCATGCGCTTCTTGAATTCGCCGCTGTTGGCGCAAGCGGCGGACGAGAACCGGGCCTTCACGGGCCGGTCCTCGAACGGGAAGTCGATGTGCAGGAAGTAGCTGGTTTCGTCCGCGATTTCGTCGCGTTCGCGGTAGAGCAGGCGGAACGCGCAGTTGGCGATTTCCTCCACCACGATGCGGCGCTTCTGGGTCTCTTCGTCGAACGAGACCTTGCAGGACCACAGGCGGTTCTTATGGCGGAATTCGAACGTGGAAACCGCCTGCTTGTGGTCCGCGATCAGGCGGGCCTTGTCGCGGGCGGTCTCGGCGATCGTGATCGCGCCGTTGTAGGCATATTGTTCGAACGCCCAGTCGGAAAGCGGGGCCTTTTCCTTGTCGCCCGCCCAGTCGAGGTGTTCCTTGAGAAGGTCGTTCCAGTCCTTCTTGGTGCCCTCGCCATCGGGGCGCACCTGCATGGCGCTGGCGTCCCAGCCCTCGGCCGTGGCGCGCTTCACATACTTGATGGTGTATTCGACGCCGGCGCGGCCGACGTCGAAAGCGAAGACGAGGCGGGGCCGCGTGGTGCGCTTGATGCGCTCCAGTTCGACGCGCAGATCGGCGAGGAAGTGTTCCGGCCAATTGTTGGTGGACATGGCCGATACCGCAACCTTGTGCACCTGGCACAGGGCGGTGGCGTCAAAGATGCCTTCGGTGATCAGGATCTCTTCCGCCTTCGCGATCTCTTCCATCGAGAGGCGCGGCGGAATCCAGCAGTGGCCCTTGTACGCGCCGCCTGCGCGGAAATGGGCCTTTTTCTCGAACCGGCCCGGCCGGTCGATAAGCCGCTCCCAATAGGTGTTGCCCACGGCGAAGCGGACGGTGGCCGAGGTGTGGCCCGTCTTGTGATCGCGGTACAGTTCCTGGGTGTAGCTGCCGCGCAGGAGGCGCAGATCGAGGCACCGCTCGTGCTGCAGATAGGCATCAGCGGTGGCGGTGGGGTTTTCTTCGGTTTCGGGGAAGCGCTTGGACCAATCCTCGAACAGATCGGGCAGGGCATCGCGCACGGTGATTTCCCACCCGCAGCGGTCCTGGCGGCCACAACGGATGATCTTAGGATCCTTGGCGGCACAGAACGCTTCGCGCTTGCCGCAGGCCGGGCAGGTGCCCTCCTGCAACCAGGCGCCCTTGGTCTTGCGGAACTGGTATTGGGCCTGCAGGCCCTTCAAGATTTCGGCTTCGAGGTTCACGCGGCGCGGCCCTCGATCAGCAGGCAGGTGCGCAGGACCAGGTCGCGACCGGCGGCGGTGAGCGCGAAGCGTGCGCTGCTTTGCCGCATTGCCTCTCGGGCCAGCTTCTGCAGGCTCCGCTTCCAGGCTGCATCGGTGAAGGTCACCAGCCCTTCGCCTTGGCCGAAGGGCGCGCCCTCGATGTCGACATAGGCGGCAGGCGCCCAGAACTGCAGCTCGGCAAAGCCGGCGACAGATGCGAGAAAGGCCCGCTCGGCCGCGATCAGGTGCGGGGCGGTGATCTGCAGCGCATGGTCAAACGAAGTCCTGCCCGATGTGGGCAGGGCGGGTTGGCTGGTGGCGCGGTGCGCGCTGGGCATAGGTCCCCCTCCGGCGGAATCGCCGTTGAAAAATTCGCTGTGGTGTGGGTGGCTGGCGGGCGGTCGCCCGGCGGGATCAGCCCGAGAACATGCTCATCTGCCGCTCATCGTCTTCCTTTTCGGTGGGGAAGACGTGGGGCACCTGATCGCGCGGGCAGACCTTGAGATTGAGATCCGCGCGATCGATCAGACCGGGGTTGAAGCTGTGCACGAAGGCCAGCTCCGCCAGCCAGGTGTGGCCGCAGCCGGTGTTGGTGCAGTGGCAGGTGAGGTGCTTGACCGTTTCCGTGATGCGCTGCGACCGGCGGATATAGGCCGGGGCATCGCACTTGGGGCAGAGGATCAGCGCGCGGTTGGCCTGGGTGCCGCGCGACGACATGCGGAATTCCAGCGGCGCGTGGATCAGCGGCCGCGAGTGAAGATGGCCTTCGCCGCTCATGTGGGGGTCCCTCCCGTGGTGGCTTTTCGCAGCCCAAGCTGTTCAACGATCGACACGAACTCGCCGGGGCCTTCGATGGCAGCCAGGCCGTCGGTCAGCTTGTCGATCGCTTCCTGCACTTCCTTCTTGGCCTCACGGCGCGCCGCGGCGCTATTGGGTTGGCCGCTGGCCTTGATCAGGGCGGCCACGGCCTCGCCGGTTTCCTTCGCCGCGCCCATGGCGATTTCCGCCAGATCATGGCCGTCTGCCTCGTGCGCGGCGATATCGAGGCGCAACGCCAAGAGGCGGTGGAACGGGGCATGGTTGCCGCCGCGCTCCAGGAACGCGCGATCTAGGCGCTCGGCATCGATCATGCGGATTTCGGTTTCGCAATCGTGGTCTGACCAGAGGCGCACGGCCCGGCCGGAGACACCGCAGATCGCGCCGCAGGTGTCCCAACCAATCACAGCCGCAACCTCGGTGAGGGTGGATTCATAGGTGAGGGGTTCGCGCCGTTTCGTCATGCTGCGGCACCCCGCTTCGAAGCGCGTTGCTGATTGAAGAGGACCGCAGCCTGGTAGCGATCTACGCGCTGATCGACGCCATGCCAGCGAGGCCCTGGCGCCAAATCAACAGGATAGAGATCGGGGCGCAGATGATGACGAGGAACGCCAGTAACTTCCTCCGCTTTGAGGACGTGTTCGGCGGGGAGCTGCTTCGATTGGTTCAGCCACCGCCAAACTGTCGGCTGAGATACGTCGAATGCTTCGGCCATAGCCTCTTGCGTTGGGAAGCAATCGGCCACCTGCATCAGGGCTTCAAAGCGCGTCGGTGTCGTCATACGCTTACGTATATACGTGAACGAATAATCGTCAACGGGAAAGTTGGATGAACTGTTATTCGGTTCCGTATAATCGTGTTGTCATGTGGGAAATCGTACCGGAAAACCTGATTGCAGCCATGCTGCGGGCCGGTATGAACCAGTCGCAATTGGCATCTGCGGTTGGCGTCAAGCAGCCATCGATCGGGCGGCTGATCAGCGGTGAAACCAAGACAACCAGGGCGCTCGATCAAATCGCGGCAGTGTTGGGCACGTCGCCAGCCTTTCTGAAGGGGCAAACGGATGATCCTGAAAGGTCGCCGTCGGATCCAGTCGCACTGGTCCCCGTGCAGGCAGCAAATGCCGATATGGTCGAGATCGCTGAGTTCAACTTAGCTTATGGCCTGGGCGGCACTTACATCCATGACGCACCGGCAGAACGGGTCATGCGCCCATTTTCGAAGGTATGGGTGCGGCAGTTCACGCAATCGCCGATCGAGCAGCTTTTTTGGGCCACGGGCAGCGGCACGTCGATGATGCCCGCGATTCTCGACAGCGACATTTTGCTGATAGACACGGGCCAGCGCACGCCGCGCATGTGGGACCACGTCTGGGCCATCGAAATGCACGGCCTTGGCATGATCAAGGCCCTGCGGCCGGGCAAGGAAGGCTCGATGCGCATCCTGTCGCTCAATCCCGATTATCCGGAAGAGGTCGCCTACGACGGCGAAATGAACGTGATCGGCCGCGTGGTGGCGATCGTGCGCAAAATCTAACGACATGAAGTAACGGGCAAACAGGGGACAATATGACCGAAGACAAGAAACCCAGCTTGGGCAAAAGGCTGGGGATCGGGTGCCTTGCGATTTTGGGCATCTTCATCGCGCTAGGCGTGATCGGCGCGATCGTTGGTGACAAAAGCAAACCCGGCGCACCCGCTGCGAATACACCGGCCGGGAACGTTGAAACAAAACACGACGCCGCTGAACCCGCTCCAGTCGAGCAGGAACCGGCGCTGACGGGACCGCAGGAAAATGCTTTGAGGTCGGCGAAACAATATTTGTCCATGCAGGGCTTTTCTAAGAAGGGCTTGATCCAGCAGCTTTCTGCCGACAGTGGCGAGGGATACGACGTGGCAGACGCCACCGCTGCCGTGAATAGCCTCAATGTCGATTGGAACGAGCAGGCCGCTCGGTCGGCGAAGCAATACATCTCAATGCAGGGATTTTCCTGCAAAGGCCTGATCCAACAGCTATCTGCTAGCGCAGGCGAGAAATACACGCTGAGCGAAGCCACCTATGGTGCCAAGCAGGCTGGCGCGTGTTGATTAGCCGGCGCATGTTTTAAACCAGATGTAAATTTTAGGTGGTTGCAATGGAAGATGTGGAAAATAATGAAAACCTTGAAGGTTCAATTGAAGACTTCGAAACTCTAAATCACCGAGAGATACCAGAAAACGTAGATTGGTTTCTTGTTGAAGGCATTTTGGATTTTGCCGAACTTGACACCAATATTCCTATCACCATCAATATAAATGGCATGGTTGTCAGTGGTGTCAGCATCAGTGCGCGCGAATATCTTGAGGGTATGCGCGGTGTGATGCGATCTATGTTTGGCGAAAAAAATGAAAAAATTGTTGATATGGTTATTGATGGATCATTGGAAGTCTATCCAACTCGAGATGAGTTGCTTCGAAAGGGGCATATCAGTAGGGGGTATTTGCACCTGAAGGACGCGCAATATTTCTCTGGTGGTCAGCCGATACCCACAGAGGGCGGTGTCCTTTGGAGGGGGAAGCTCGCGTCAATCGATGGCTTTTCCTGGGGGCAATTCAAGACAGGAAAGTAGCTCGGATATCCCGAGCTAGGCGCTCTGCAATTCGAGCCGCTGTTTCAGGCCGCTGGCGCCCATCGTGGTTTCAAGGCTCTCCACTAGCCACGACGTGCCATCGATCGCGCTGGTCCAGCCTGACAGGCTGGCCTTGGCATTGGGCTGGATCTGCATGTCGGCTGTGGCCAGCTCATAGGTGAAAACGCGCTTGCCGCGCGCTCGCTTCTTGGCCTCGGCCGAGGTGGCCTGCTGGGCCTCTGCCTCACTGGCATAGACGCGCTTCAGGCGTTTGCGGTTGCTGCCGGCGGTTTTGTGGGTGCGGCGCTGGCCGGTGCCGGGATCGTGCCACTGCGCCTCGGCCCCATCATACTGGCCACGATCAGCCTGGCGGCAGGACCAGGTCCAACCGCTCTGGCGGGTTAGGGCGATGGTGGGGATCGTCTTGCCGGTGGCGGTCGTGGCGCTGCCCACCGGCATGAAGATGAGCTGCTTGTTCTTCCACGTCGCCACCGCGTCATAGCGCTGGCCGAGATCCTTGACGAAGGCGTGGTCGCTCTTGTTGTGCTGCTCGAGCAGGGCAATGGCCAGGCCGATCAGATCGGGGTGGACCTGGGCGGACAGCCCATTGCGCGCGGCGATGGCGGAGAGGATGGCGCCCACCGTGGTGTCCTTCCACACCTTCACCCGGCGCTGGCGCGCGGTGCCGGTAAAGTCGGCCGACCGGGCGCGGATCATGATCTTGTCGGGCGGGCCGCTCTCTTCCACCTCGTCCACGCGGAACGCGCCCTTGTCGACCAAGCCGATAGTCACGTCGTCCCCGCTTTCCCAGCCCAGGGCGAGGCGGATGTAGCGGCCGGTGGGTGGCGCCTTCAACTGGCCATCGTGGTTGTGCAGAGTGAGGGACAGCTCGTCTGCCTCTCCGCCGCGCTTTTCGGTGAGGGTCAGCTCGAGGTAACGCGGGTCGATCTTGTCGGCCAGATCGGTGCCATCGTCGAGAGTGAGGCGGATGCCGGCCTTGTTCGCGGCCATCGGTCAGGCCTTGCGCTTGAGCGTGACGGTGAAATCGATGCTGCGCGGGATGCCGCCAGCCATGATGGTCTGGTGGGTGAGATCGAGGCCGACGATCACGTAATAGCCCCAGACCTCGCCCAGGCCGTTCATGAGCGCCCAGGCATCGCCGGTATCGCCCATGCTGACCAGCGTATCGAGCGCGCTGTACTTCCCCGCGATCTCGGGGATGCATGAGCCGCCGATCGTCACGTCGTCGTCACCCGGGCCGATGAACTGCACGGCCGGGCGGGCGCCGAAGCGCTCGCTTGCCTCGTGGCGCCAGGTGATGCGGCGCTGCAGCTCTGAATAGGCGAGCGTGTCCATGCCGAACACGAACATGCCCAGGGTGAGGAGCTGGCCGGGGGTGGGGCCCGATGCCATCAGCGGCCGTCCGTGTCATAGCGCGAGCGGGTGGAAACGCCCTGGGCGGCTTCCAGCTCGCGCCGCACCTGGCGCGCCAGGTCTTTGACGTCCATGCCGGGGGCAGCGTGGACGTGAATGACGATCGGCGCGGCAGCGGTGGGCATGGGGTTTGCAGCGCGGGCCGCTGGCCTGATCGCCGCAGCGGGCGCCAGGCGCGGCGTGGCCGTGGCGATCGAGGGAGAGAGCGACAGCGCGCCGGCCGAGGCGACGTCGATCGCCATGCGCCGCGCCGCCTGGGCAGCGCCACCGCGCCCGCCATCGATGCCCAGGCGCAAGCCATCGGTGATATGCCCGCCCATGGCCATGAAGACCCGCGAGGGCGACTTGATTCCCAGCGCCGCCGCGAATCGCGCGCCCACTGCCCCGGCAAGATCGAGGAATGCCTTGATCACGCTGCCCGTCATCGAGGCGATACCGCGGATCAGGCCGCCGACGATATCGACGCCATAGCCGACAAACTTGCCCGCGATCCCGGCCAGGAAGGTGCCGATCGTGATCCAGGGCTGGATGAAGGGGGCGACGATGCCGGCGACGGTGCGCACCATAGTCATTGTCGCAGCCTTGATGCCGTCCCAGTGCCGATAGACCAGCGACGCGGCATAGACGATCGCGGCGAGCCAGGGCGTGAAGATGACCATGGCGCCGAGGAACAGATTGCGGATCGTGGTCCAGTTGCGCTGGAAGTAGCCCGAGATTGGCCCCCAATAGCGATAGACCGCATAGGCCACCCCGGCGATGGCGATGACGGTTAGGCCGATCGGGCCGGTGAGCAGGGTGAAGCCAGCGGCCAGGCGCGGCAGCATCGTTGCCATGGTGCCCAAGGCCTGGGCGCGGGCGAACCAGCCCCATAGCTGGGCGACAGGGCCGAGCACGTTGCCGAACGCGAATTGCAGCGCACCGATGCCGATGCGCGCGGCCACAGCGCCGGCGAGCAGCGAGGCGAGCGAGCTGGCAAGCTGCGGATTGGCCTGCGCCCACTGTCCCACCGCGTCCATCGCGTTGGTGATGGCGCCAAGGAAGGGCATGAACTGCGGCAGGAGCTTGGTGCCCACGACGATTGCCAGGCGCTGCAACTGGCCGGTGAAATCCTTCCATTGCACGCTGGCGTCGCGCGCCTCGCGTTGGCCGAACGCGCCATCGACGGTGCCGGCGCTCTGGTTCTGGATCTGGCCCCGCATCTGCCGGTATTTGTCCATGTTCTGGATCAGCGCGAGCAGGCCCATCTGCGCCTGCATATCCTCGACCACCCAGCCCAGCTTCTTGGTGTCGCCGCCCGTGGCCCTTTGGGTGACGGTGGCGAAAGCCTCCATCGTCGTCATACCTTGGGCCTGAAATTTCTTCATCGCCGCCGGCAGGTCCACGCCGAACTTCTTCTGGAATGCGGCGATCACGGTGGGCGAGTTGATCTTGGACAGCAGGTTGCCGATGTTGTTGGCCGCCTCGTCGGCATTGCCGGCGGTGTTCATGGCGATTTCGAGCGCGGCGGTGAGATCGGCCACGGCCGGGGTGCCGGTGTCGCCCAGCGCCTGAAGCCGAGCGGTGAGCGCGGGGAAGTTGCGCGCCATGTCCGCCACTTCGAAGCTGCCGACATTGGCGCCTGCGGCCATCATGTCGAGCGCCTTGGCGGTGTCGGCCAGAGGCACCTTGAGGTTGTTGAGGTTGGCGAATGCGGCAGCGCTGCCGTCGGCCAGCTCCACCTTGAACGCTGTTCCGAGCCGGCCGATCGGCCCGATCATCTGGATGGCCTGGCGCGGATCCATGCCCTTGGCCGCCAAGACATCGATGCCGGCGCGCATATCCTCGGGCAACTGGTGCGAGGCGCGCGCCAACTGCATGATGCTGGCGGCCATGCGATCAGTCTCGGCGTTGGTGAGCTGAGCCTTTTGCTGGATATCGACCATGCCGCTGCTGAAATCCATGGCGGCCTTGCCGGCCAGGACGAACGGCGCGGCCATGGCCACGCCGCCCAGCATGTTGTCCTGGCCCCGGCTGCGCAGTTCCTGGCTGCGGCGGGTCATGCCGGCGACTTCGGCATTGATGGCAGCCACGCGCCGCTGGCGCTGCAGCTGGTTGTTCACGCCCTCGATCGCGCGTTCGAGTTCGCGCTCGCGGTTGATTGCCTCGGTAAGGTTGCCGTTGCCCTGCTCGATCTGGCGGCGCGTGGCCTTGAGCTGCTGCTCGAGGCGGCGCTGCTCGCCAGTCAGCGCCTTGATCGAGGTGCTGCCCTGGCGGCTCAAGCCGACGATGTTGCGCAGCGCGCCAGACATCTTGTCGACGCCGATGAAGTTGATGAGCAGGGAGAGCTTGTTGCTCATGACGGCTTGTCCTTACTGCCCCACATGCTGTTCCAGCGATCGATGGCCTTGCCGCGCCAGAGCATGAGATCGGCAAGGTCTAGCGCCTCGATCTCGGCCAGGGGCCAGTGGAAGATCGCGGCGATATCGGCGATCATGTCTTCGGCGCGAATTCCCCGATCATCGCGTTCATCATCTTCCGCTCCGTCGCCGACATGAAAAAACCGCGCACCACTCCCGAGATCTCGGCCAGGTCATCCGCAGCCAGGTCGTTGACTTCGGCGGCAGTGAGCGGCGGGTTGGAGATGCGCGGGATCAGGGTGAGCATGGCCACCACATCGGTGCGCAGCAGATCCTGCAGCGACAGGCCACGAAGCGCGCCGCCGCGCGGCTTGGTCAGGGTGAACGAAGCGATGGTCTGTTCGCCGCGCTTGATCGGCTCGGAGAGATCGACCGTGACGATTTTGGGGCTGGCTTCGGTGGATTCGATCGGAGCGTCGGCCATGTGCGGGGCTTCCTGTGCTGGGCGGGGCGGGAAGGCCGGGGGCGGGAAACGGATAAGCGCCCCCGGCCACCATCGACCGGCGCCCCGCAACAGGACCGGCGATGGATCTGCGATGGGTGTGGTTTGGGGCGAGGCCTGCGCGCGCGCCAGCAGGGTGGCGGGTAAGGGCGGCCATTACCAAGCAAAGTGGGCCTGGGACGGATGCGCAAGCGCCCGTCCCAGGCCCAGCGCCAACCGTGGATGGGCGGCGCCCACCGGCGGCTAGGCGGTTAGGCCCGACCCTGGAGTGTCATTTGATATCAGCTGGTGAGGATGGCCATGATTTCGGCATAGCGATCGATGCCGCCGACGCGTAACACGCCCGCGATCATGTCGATCTCCACTTCCTCGACGCCGTCGACCACGCGGCGGTAATAGGCCGCCGCGCACTTGTACTTGTGCTCGGTGTCGTCGCCGGCCTTGGACTTGCCGAGGTCGATTTCGCTGAAACGCCCGCCCAGGTAGATCTCCACCGCCTGGGCGGCGCTGCCGTCGTCGGCCTGATAGGCGCCGACCAGGCGCAGCGGGGCACCGGCCACGTCCGTGGTGCCGAATGTGCGGATCAGCTCGGCAGTGTGGCCGCCCATGGTGACCGTGGCCTCCATGGGCTCGAGGCCCTTATCGATCTTGATCGGGCCGATCATGCCGCCGCCGCGCCAATCATCGGTGGCGAGCGCCAGCTTGGGTTCTTCGAATTCGCCAAGCACGCCCAGCCAGCTCATGCCGGCGCCATAGGCGTTGATGTTCTTCAGTTTGCGGGGGAGGCCCATGGCCGGATCCTTTCAGCGTGACGCGAGTGGAGAGGGGGATCAGCCGGTCACGCTTGCCGCGAAGCCGGTGTAGTAGATGTCCGTGATCACCAGGTTGACCTGAGGGTTTTCCATCGGGGCACAGGGGGTGAACTGGATGCGGAAATTGGGCCGGCCGGCGGCCAGCTCGCCCGAGGTGTTGGCATCGGCGTCGAAGAACGCCTGGGCGCCGATCACCTTGCCATCGCGCACCAGCTTGCGGAACTGGGCGTTGACCGTCTCGAGCTGGTCCTTGATCAGGCCCACGGTCATGGGCTGGTCGAAGAACGGGCTGAACGCGGCGGCGATCACATCCTGCAGCGCGTAGAGCGTGCGCACCGCGCTTTCGAAGACATATTGGCTCTGATCGTCGCCAGCACAGGTGCGGTTGCCCCAGAAGCGGTAGCCGGCCGAAGTGCGGATGATCGTGGTGATATCGGCATCGTTGAGCAGGCCGGCATCGGTGTCGTTGTCGAGCAGATCGTAATGCACGTCGTGCGTGATCGCGGTGATTCCGGGAACGGTGACGTTGCTGATCGTCTTGTGCCAGCCCACCGTTTCATCGAGGTAGGCGCGCATGCCGAGCGCGCGGGCAATGGCGTCGCCCGTCACGGTGGCCGAGCTGTTGGGCCAGATGAGCATCAGCTCGCGGGCGCCGAAATCCTCGCGATAGGTGCGCGCATCGGCATTGGTGTCGCCGATCGCGCGGGCATAGGCCATGCCGCGCAGCTTCTTGGCCAGGATGGCGAGCTTGGTGGTCACTGCCTGGGTATCAAGGCCGGGGGCGCCGATGATGCGCGGGCGATGGCCGGTGAGGGCCTCCGCCTTCAGCAGGGCCTGCATGCCGGCGTAGCTGGCGCCATCGGTGGCGCCGATCACGGCGGCATCCTGCGCCTCTTCATCCACGCCGACGGCCACGCGCACGATCACGATGGTGGGGGTAACCACATCGTCGATCGCTTCGAGCGCGGCCTTGAGCGTGCCGGCGCTGCCCGCCTTGCCGGCGGCGGCCGCCGCCGAGGTGAACAGCACCGGGGTATTGAGCGGGAAAGCCGCGTCGATCGTGGCCTGGCTTTCGGGCGCGACGGCGGTGGACGTGCCGATCAGGCCGATGATGGCGCTCGACTTCGTGCTGATCGTGCGGGTGCCGGTGGTGGATTCGATAAGGGTGATGCCGTGGGCCATGGCCTGATTCCTTCAGCGGGTGGGCGCGGGGAGCGGGATGGTGAGGGTGACCAGGCTGTTGCCGAGGGCCTGGGCGGTTTTGCCGGTGATGTTGGCGGCGAGGTTGCCCTCGGCCGGGGTGCCGGACAGCGTGACCTTGGTGACGGTCAATTCCGTCTCCCACGTCTGGATGGCCAGCGCGGTGGCGGCGCGCAGCAAGTGCGCGGTTGCGGCGTTGGTGGGCTGGTCGATCAGCTCTTGCCAGAGCGAGCCGAAATCGCGGTAGATGAGGCGGGTGCCGATCGGCGTGGACAGGATTTGCCCGACGCGCTGCGACAGGTGCGCAACGCCCGAAAGGGGCTTTCCCGTGGTGGCGTCCATGCCGTTCATGCCTCACGCAATGCCCCCCGCCACGCGCGCAGGCGAGACGGGGGGCGGGTAAGGGTGGGCTTTACCGTTTCTAGACCAGAAGACTGCGCCAGACTAAGGAGAGCTTCTGCTCAGCAATGATGTCAGCGTTTGGCACCGGCGATTTTTCGCATTTGGTACTTTTTACATACGCACTAGGCCGAAGGCCCACAGGAGGTTCACGAATGAAAACGTCAATTCTTACATTGAGATTCGATGAACTCGTCGGTCAGCTCCAAAAAGTCGAAGCCACCAAACACTACCGCGATGGAGAGTTTGCTTCCGGTGAATATGTCGATAATAATATGAATATAAATTGGAAATTGAAAGCCAGACATCTTATTTCTTTGGCTTGCGGCGAAAAATCCGAGCACTATAGGGCATTCGAAAACGCTGAAAAATCTATATATACGACTAATTACGAAATATTGTTGCGTTTGAAGGCTATTTTTGAGGCGGCGCGTGAGGATTACGAAGCAGGACTTTGCAATAGCTTTCGTAATTTGGTTCAAGCTGAGGTGTTTAGCAGCGAACTTGATCAAGCACGTGAGCTTATGGAAGCAGGATATCTGACAGCCGCTGCGGTGATCGCGGGCACTGTTTTGGAAACAACGTTGAGAGAACTGTGCGACAGTCTCGAGCTGGCGACTGGAAAGCTTGATAAGATGAATGCCGATCTGGCCAAAGCTGGCCATTATAACTTGCTGGTCCAAAAGCGGATCACAGCATTGGCGGACATCCGCAACAACGCTGCCCACGGACATCCTGAAAAATTTACAAAGGATGATGTCCGAGACATGATTGAATATATTGAGGGATTTGTGGGCGATCAGCTTTAACAAATGGCGAATTCTTGTATCGGTTGGAGCCTTAATTAGGCGCGATGCGCACCTACCCACGCTAGTCCGGCTTTTGTGTGTGTGCTGCGCCGGACTGCACGCCGCCGTGGGTATGATCTTTGAGGCTCTTGCCGCCGCCAATAACATCGTCGCTGGCGGTGAGCTTGCCTTCAATAGTCACGTCGCCGCGAATCGTGATGCCGCCGGTCGCCTCGATCGTGGCAGTGGCGCCGGCGGGCAGGATTGCTGTGAGGGCATGGGCGGCGGGATCATAGCCGACGCGTGCGCCGTCTTCGTATTCGACCACTTCCGCCACGGTGCTGCCGGGCGGTGGGGCATTGTCGTTGTTCAAGCCCAGGAGTGCCACGGCGTTGCCGATCTGACCATCGGGGGAGAGCAGCACCACTTCCTCGCCTTCGCTTGGCGGAGACCAGTTGCGCGTCTTGCCGGCGCGGCCTGCCAGCCAGCGGATGGGCGGGGTTTCACAATCCTCGTCCGTGTCCGGGTCGCCATAGCGGACGACGCAACGCGGCGGGGAAAGCATGACCGACGCAACGGTGCCCAGGCGGATCAGGGTAGAGGGATCGGCCGGGATGTCTTCGTCGTCGGTCACGGCGCAGGGGCATCCGGCATGGCGACTGCGGCGCCCGCATCGATCAGGGCGTGGGCATCCTGATACACTTTGGCGATGCGGAGGCCATAGCCGGTGAGCGCGTCATAGTCGGCTCGGGGTACGGCAACCATTTCGGCAGGGTCACCGGATCGGTCATCGAGCGGGGCAGCACGATCGGCTCCGGGCAGATCGGCGTGTCCGGGCTGACGTGCAGCGCAGGATGCTGGCATGCGGTGAGCAGCAGCATAGGCAGCGCCAGCAGCACGGCCGCGCTGGTAATAGGCAGAGGCTTGCGCATCGGAAATCTCCGCAATGGTGGCCGAGACGGCGGCGGGTTGGTGGTTGACGGCGGCTTGGGCAGCGCGCGCGGCGGGTTGCGCGGCTTTGACCTTGGCCAGATCGGCGCGGGCGGTGACGAGATCGGCGCGCAGGTTCGCACGGTCGACCAGGAGCCAGCCTAGCAACGCGACCGTCAGCAGAAACGAAAGGGCGGCCAGGGACAGTCCGGGTCGACGGCGAATTGCGGCCCAGGCGTCGATGGACTTGGCGAGAAGCCAGGCAGTCATTTGGCGCCTCCATCGGTGGTGTTGGTGGCTAGCCCAGGCTGGGGAAGCCAGCGCAGAAACACGGGCAAGGCAAAGGTGATGAAGCCGGCCAGGATCGACGCGATCGGGCGCCAGTTCTGTGGTAGGGCGTCGACGATCTGCGGGACAACCGAGGGGTTATCGACAATCCATCCGACGATCAGAGCGACGATGGCGCACAGACGCACGCTCCAATAGCGCTGCAGCGTGCGCATTTCGGCGAGGAGGCGCTTCATCACGCCGCATCCTTGAGGCAAAGCGCCTGCTCGCGTCCGCGCCGTGCCGCCAGGCCGGGAATGACCACGAGCTTGCCGGCGACGCGCCCCTTGTTCCACGCGAGCAGGGCGTTGCAGGATCCTCGCACGTCGCCGGCATTGATCAGCCGGCGCGCGGTGGACCCGCACCAGTTCGCCACCCCGACGTTGTACGCCAGCGACACGGCAGCAAAGCGCACATAGTCGCGGCGCGGCACGGTGAGAGCGAGGCCGGGCGTGCATTGCATCACGCCCTGGGCGTGCGTCGCTAGCTCCTTTTCGAGCAGAACCGTGCACTGGTCCTCGGTGAGCTTGTCCTTTGCGGTGACACGGCGGCCATCGATCGAGGTGAGGCCGTCGCAGATCGTGGCAACGCCGACGATGTCAAGATAGGCCTGTAGGTATTGCCGGCCGGAAACATGGCGCAGGGTGGCTGTGCCGTCTGGCGCCATGGTGACTTGGACGGTGCGGCCGCTTTCCTCCTTCGGGATCTGGGTGAGCAAGAGCGACGCCGTGACCAGGCCGACGACACTGGCGAGGGCGCCCTTCTTGACCCCGCCGGACGAGACCGATCTGGCCGGGACCGATGGCGTGTTGGTGGCGTTCACAGCCGTTCCTTTCGATGGATCAGGGCTTGGACCGTGGGCGTCTCGTAGATGCGGATGGCGGTCCAGACGATGGTGAGCACGGAGGCAATGACAGGCAGCACGCTGATCAGGCTCCCGAGCAAGGCAGCAAATGAGATGAAATCGAGCGCGTGCTTCACGCCGTCGGGCAGAGCATCGAAGTATTTGTTCACGGATCGGTCCCTGGCGGCGAATGCGCAAACGCGCGCGATGGCCAGTGGTAAGGCCATCGCGCGCGCGGGGGGACCGGGTGGGCGGGTAGAGGCCGGGCTTACCGCTTAGTTGAACCGCCCGCCATTCTGGGCAATGTCGGCAGCGAGCAACGCGGCAATGGCCTTCACTCCGGCTACGGAATGATCCCACAGCCAAATGCGCCCAACAGCACAGTTGCATGATGCGGTGTAAGCGGCGCCGAGACCAATGTTGCTAGTCGGGACTACCAGGGCCCCCGAATAATTCTGCGCAGGCGTCGTGTAGACCAAAACGCCGTCGACATAGAAGAAGCCCTGCCAGGTCGTGGGCGAGACTTGCAGGAACGATATGGCGTAGTGGTGGACCGCGTTATCCATCGGGGTGACGCTGGTCACGTCGAACAGGCTCCCATTGAACCCGAGGTAGACCTTGGTGACGTTGCCGCTGGTGTCGTAGAGCGTGTTCAAGCGGTATTGCGCATTGGCACCATTGGCCTGACACGCCACGAAGACGTCGGCCGAGGCGGTGCCCGAGCCTGGGAGCGGGGTGAACCCCGAGGTGAAGATCTTGAAAAAGCCCCCGATCGAGAAGCTGGTTGCCGCTGCCGTCATAAGCCAGTCGGCGGCCGGCAATAGGATCTTCTGCCCGGCCCCGCGCAGGTTCATCATGCCGCCAGTCCAGGTCGGCGTGCCGATCACGGTCGTGGGCGTGCCTTCGCGGCGATAGGGGCGGATAGGGGCTGCGGCAGCAGCGGGACTGGCCTGGCCCGCGTAGCCCCATTTGCGGCCAAAATCGAACAGGCCCTTGCAACCATCGTCGATCAGATAGTCGCGGCGGAGCTTGGGCAGATCGGTGCGGCCGGTGGAGCCGGCAATCTGCTGGCCAAAGAAAGGGGTAGGCATCAGAGGGTCCATCCTTTTGCTACGATGAAGTCACGAAGCACCTGGGCTTCGATGGCGCGGCCGGCCGCGTTGGGGTGCAGGAAGTCGATGGTGACGCCATCGCTGTCCTTGAGGCGCAGCGAAGACGGTATGAGCCCGTTGGCCACATCGGCGATGTCCTGGGCCGAGCCGTTGCTGCCGCCTTGAAGCGCGGGCAGAAAATCGACCCAGTTGTTGGGAAATGCCGCCTTGATGGCCGCGTTGCTCGCCTCGATCACCGCGCGTGTGGAGGTGCCGGTTTCGTCACCCACGCCGGGGAGGATCAGCGGAACGATAAAGCGCCTGGTAAGCGTCTTCTGAGTCGCCAGAACACGCTGGACGCGATCGACGATGCTAAAGGCGTTGCCAGGGTTGTTCCGCCCCATCCAGGCAACGAAGATGCCATCGTAAGGATAAGGGATGAGCGCGGTCGAAGAGCCCCAATACGCACTATCGGGGATGAACTGCGTGCCGGGCGGAATGGCCACGGCGCCGCCGCCGGCATCCTGCGTTAGGATGTAATTCGAAGAGGTCCCTTCGTCCCCGTCGCGTTGCAGTTTTGCATAAGGGCCGTTGGGGCCAAGCCGGCCATGGATCGCATAGTGGATCTGGCCGCTGATCGGGTTCTGGTTGATCGCCGTGACGATCACCGGGCCGGATGCCGGCAGCGTGTTCCCGGTTAGCGTGACGTAGATCGGCAAGACACCCCAGCGGGCCGCGATCTGGTCTTGCGTCTGCCCGGAAATGCCAAAGCCCTGGCTCGTCCATCCAGCGCCGAGCAGGGCGGCCGTCAACTGCCAATAGGCGCTATTGGTCCCGTCGCTGCCGCCCATGTAGGTAAGGCTGTCGCCGATCCCGATGATCTTGCGATAGGGGATGACCGGGATTTCAGCCCCAAGGGCAGTTCCGGTCAGCAGCCGCGCGTAGAGCGAGCCGGGCGCGGCATTGGCGCGGTCGGACTTGTAGACGGCGTAGCCATCGGAGCGCACGCCGCGCGCCAGGTTGTTGGAGCCGGCGGGCGAAATCTGGGCGGTAATGCCGGTGGCGCGTGAGATCGAAACTGTCTGGGTCTTTCCGGCGCCATCGGTGATCTCTGCCAGGTCATAAAGCGTATCGGCACTGACCGTCGAAGCCGCGGCAACCGGCGTTGGGTTGCGCAAGGTTCCGGCTAGGATGCGAAAGTCACCATCGGCCAGCACGTTGAAATAACCGCAGGCCTCATACTCGTCAGGATCGAGCGCCGTGATGCTCTGCCCGCCCCAAGTGAGCGCGGTGGCGACGACGGGCACGGCGGTCGCGGTCGGTACAAAGATCGAGGTGCCGGAGAGCAAGCGATAATCGCTGTCCACGATCGGGTTGGCATAGCCGCAAGCTTCATATTCGACGGCATCGAGCGCGCCGATCGTCTGGCCCGACCAGTAGAGGCCCGTGGCCGTGAAATAGGCTTGCGGCGCAGTAAGTGCCGCGCTGGCTAGAACGCGGAAATCTCCATCGACGATCGCCCATGCCAGGCCGCAGGCTTCGTATTCGACCGGGTCAAGCCAGCCCAGCACCGCTTTGGCTGCATCGGTAGACAGGGCTGCGCTGGCCGCCGCTTGCCCTGCCCAATACTTCGCGCCGCGTTCGCCCGGCGTACCCCCCGGCACATCGGCATTAGCTCCGTCGTTGGCGTAGTGGCCCGCCAGGATTGCCTTGTCTGCCGCTTGTTGGCCGGCCAGTTGCATGGCTGCGAGGATCTCGGCCGCTGCCGCAGAAACGAGCGCTTCAAAGGGTGCGCGTTTGGCCACCCCATCCTTCAGGACCACGGCAGTTTCGCTGCCGTCGGGCGTTTCGACCAGCGGCAGGTCGGAAATCTTGGCCATGAATCAGCCCTCCACCCACAGCCGCTCGGCCGTGGCGTCAAAGTCGGTGAGGTTCGCTGCCGGCATTTGCGCGATCAGGGCAGCAATGCGGTTGGACGTGGCGCGGATGGCGTCGATCGCGGTGCGGCGGGCCAGCGCGTCGGCTAGGGCCGCCGGTGCAGGCGCGCCGGTGGCGGCGGGCGTTAATGCGCCATTGGCGGCGGCTAGGGCGGCCTGCGCGATCAGCGCGTTGTCGTTGGTCTGGCGCTCGAGCGTGGCTACGGCCTTGATGCGGCGCGCGGCTTCGCGATTGACGGCGGCGGTGGCCTGGGCGCGCAGCTGCTCGAGGCTCGGCGCCACGATAGCGGCCAGCACGGGGCGCCCCCGGTCGTTCGCCACGATCTGGCGGCCCTGCGCCTGGGCTTCCATCAGCTGCCGGTAACGCAGGCGCGGGATGCGCACCGCATCGTCGGGCAGCGTGGCATGGTTGGCGGCGTGGAAGAAGCCGCCGCGCGCGGCGCTGTAGTAGATATGGGACATCGTCACACCCCCAGCAGAAAGGCGTTGAAGCCGTCGAGGCGCATGTCCTGGCCGTCGTCGGATTGGGTCTGGATCGTGCAGTTGGAGAGACCCGGCTCGCCCACGAACTGCAGCCAGAGGTCGCGGCTGATGGAAAACACGCTGTTCCACCCGGTCAGGGCAATCGGCGCCACGAAGGTGGTAAAGCTGTCGGGATAGGCCACGGTGATCACGCGCTCGGTGTTGATCAGCTGGCGCACCTGGACCCACATCAGCTTGAGCCCGCCGGGCAGCGTCCAGAAGCCGTTGGGGGTGAGGCTCCTAGGCAGGCCGGCCAACCCCGCCGGGGTCACCGCCTTGCCCGCTTCGGTGCCGGCGAGGATCTCGGCCGCGCTGGCCGCTGCGAGATTGATCGTGGGATTGCCCGCCAGCGCGCCGCCGCCGGTGAGCAGGCCGCCGGCCGAGACGGTAGCCGCGCCATTGGCTTTGCTGGCCAGTGTGGCCAGGATCGTGGCAAGGCTGGCGGGAGTGAGCACCTTGTCCCCCGCCGCGCCGGCCGCTGCCTCGGCGGGGCCGGCGGCTGTGAGCGCCACGGTGATATCGCCCGCCAGCGTGCCCCCGCCTGTCAGCAGGCCACCGCCGGTTTGCACCTTTCGGCCAGTGGGCACTGCGCCGACGTCGCCGGCATTGAGCACCACCGCGCCGACCTTGCCGTTGACCGAACCGACCGGCGAAGGCGTGGTGATCTCGAGCCAGTTGCCCAGCGTGCTGGGTGGCAGGGCCTGCAGCACATAGACCAGGCCATTGTCTGCCCGCACCGCGAAATCGCCCACCGTCGCGTCCGCCTTGGCGAGCATCGCGGCCTGATCGGCCACCGGCCACACGTCGATCAGGTCGATCGCCGGGCGCTGCTCCACCGCCAGCTTGCCATCGGCGCCGAGCGTGGCGACGCCGCCGGCCGCGCCCAGCTGCGCAGCATTGACATAGCCGGCCAGCACTTGCGCCATGGTGGCCGGGGTGATCACCTTGTTTGCGACCAGGCCGCCCAGCGCTTCGGCGACAGTCGCGAGTGCGGCTACGCCGGCAACCTCTTCCGTCGCGGGCGGATTGAGGAACGTGGTGTCGCCGAACGTGATCGCGGCCACGTCTGCGGCCTCGAGTGTCCAATCGATGGCGAGGTAGAACGTCGCTGCCGCCGCTTTCTCGAGGATGGCATCTGCCTGGCCATAGACCGCGAACAGCGTGCCATCCTCGAGGTAGAGCCCGAAGCCGCGCACCGCATAAGCATCGGTGCCGCTGTCGCGCAGGGTGAGGTGCACGGTATCGGGCGCGACGGCTTGGCCCGAGACCGTGGCGATACGCTTGAACTCGCCGGGCAGCGCTTCGAGCGTGGGCGCGGCCACGAAGGCGGCCTGGGTCAGTCCCGCCGCAGCGATGCGCACCGTGCGCGTGCCGCCGCCGACCGGATCGACCATGGCCGCGCGGCCCGCGTTGGTGATTTGCAGGACAAGCGCGGTCATCAGGCACTCCCATCGAGAAATTGGCCGGTGTCGTCGGTCAGCGGTTCGCCGATTTCGTCGGTGATCAGCACGGCCCAATCGGTTCCGCTCGTGTCAGGCCCAGCGGCAACGCGGCGATAGAGCGCGGCATGCGCGGCGCCAGTGGCGGCGGTAGCACCCGCCAACGCCAGGTCGATCACGACGTCGAAATGGCTGCGCGCCGGTGACACTCGCATAACGTCGGCAATGATCTGCGCGGTGGTGGCGGCCGAGACGCGCGCGCCGCCGGCCACGCCATCGGCGCCGATCGCGGGCAGGTGCACGGCAAAGGTGTGCGGCACACCGCGCGGGGACGCCTGGTGCCATTCCACCAGCGTCAACAGGCTGTCGATCTCGGCCAACGCGGCCTTTACCGCCGTGACGCTGCCCTTGCGGCGCTGGTCGGCGATGGCGCGGGCGGTGACGGCGCGCTTCTCTTCCTCGCTCCACTCGGCATCCCACTTGTCGACCGAGAGCGACCAGGCCAGCCACGGCAGCACGGCAATAGGGCAAGTGGCCGGGTCCCACAGCTGCTCGATCGGCAGATCGATATCGTCGAAGCGCAGGCCCAGGCGCGCGAGGGCTACCTCGAGCGGCGTGGAGTTGGGCGGGAGCAGGCTATCACTCGACACGGCCGGCAATCCTCACCGCGGTGCCCACGCAATTGGCGCATTGCAGCTTGCCGATCGTCACATCGGTGGCTGGCAGGTTGACCACGGCGTTCTGCACGCCTGCCACAACGGCGGCGGCATAGAGCCCGGCCCGCGTGATCGAGCGTCCCATCTTGCGCGAAGCGGCCTTGTAGGCTTCCACCCCGGCCTGCGCGGCGGCGAGCACCACCGTCTCGTCCGGGCCGCTGAACAGCACCAGGTCGATATCGATCTCGTAATCGATGATCTGCGCCGAGCGCACCTGCGGCCAATCGGTCAGCGGGCGCACGTCCTCGTCATCGGCAATGGCCAGCTCTACCGCCTCGATCTCGTCATCGCTGGCCGAGCCATCGCCCTGGGCCGAGAGCAGAGCCACAATCACGGTGCCCGGCCAGGTCGCGTCATCGAGCGCGGCGGTCATCGCCGCGACCAGGCTAGCGTCGGCGCCGTGATCGGCCAACAAGCCCAGCACCAGCGCGCGGATATCGTCGGGCCGGGGGCTGGTCACGCTGGCGTCCGCGATCGTGTTCGCGGCCGAGAGCGCGTAGTAGCGATAGGCGCTGGCCGGCCCGGCCACGCTAAACGCCTCGGGTGCCAGCTGGATACGCGCCTTGTAAGCATCGTCCAGTTCGCCGATCAGGCGCGCGACGTTGAGCAGCGCGCCCAACTGGTCGAGATTGGTGCCGGTGGCATAGGCCAGCATGACTTGCTTGGCCCGCTCGTTGAACTGCTGGCGCAGCAACAGCTCGCGATAGGCGTAAACCTCGAGCACCTTGACGGCAGGGTCGCTGGTCACCGTCGCGTCAAAGGTCGGCAGATCCTCGACCATCTTGGCAACGGCCTGGGCGCGGATGTCCTCATAGGAGAGCTGCTCCACCACCGTGGGGGCGGGGAGCTGGGAAAGGTCAATCGCGGTGGTGCTGTCAGCCATTGCCCCGGCATGGCGCCGCTTCGCGCGCGCGGGGAGGCGTTGGGCGGGTAGAGGCTGGCTCTACCTAGTCCGGCTCGATCATTTCGGCCGCGATCAGCATGGCCAGATCTTCGTCTTCGGCGGAAAGACCGAGCAGGCGGCGTTCGGGATAGCGGGCGCGGATGCGCTTGCCGCTGCGCAGGCGGCCCACAGTGATCGTCTCGCCGAACTGGCTGACCCGGCCCATGCGTGCTGCCACGGGCGACACGGGCGCGATTTCCACGCCATCCTGATCGGCATCGATCTTCCACTGCTTGGCCATGCGCAAGCCGCGAAACATCTTGGCGCCGGCCTTCATGCGCAGCCGGCCCTTGCGATCATAGCGGGCCTTGCGCGGTTCGAACGGCGTGCCGTCCGGGTTGGTGTTGGAGCTGATGCGCTTGAGGTTCGCGCGGCGTAGGGCCTGGCCCAGCTTCATGGCGGCGCGCTTGCGCTCGGCCGGGGACAGTCCATGCAGGATGCGGCCGAACCATTCGTCGAGCCGGCCGAGATCTTCGTCAGCCATCACGCGGCCGGATCGAAGGGAGCAATCTGGCCCTCGCCGGTGACAGATACCGCCTTGAGAACGGGGATAGCATCGAGGCCCGGGAAGGGACGATCGTCGGAAAAGAGAGGATCGGGCTCGGCCAGATAGGTTACCTGCATCTTCCCCTGGGCGTTGAGCGCGCAGGTGACGTTCTGGGTAAGGTCGATCTGGATCATCGCATCATAGGTTTCGGTGTCGATGACATCGTGATCCAGCGTAAAGGCATCCTTGCCTGGGGCGAGCAGGTCGGGCTGGTTGACCCGTAGCCAGGCGCAGATCACGTAGACCACTGCAGCGATATCAGTGGTCATATCCATGAGCAGGACGTTGACGCGGTAGGACATGGTGAAGCCAAACGTCGCAGTCTGCCGGCATTGCACGGTGCCGCGGTCGACCCAGATGCGCAGGCGCTCGGGGGAGTTGGCCAGATCCTCGATCGACGTGGCGAGCAGCTGGCGGAGGCTGTCATCCTTGCGCATCAGTCCCACAAGCTCACAGTTTCGAGGGTTTGGGTGGCGGCCGAGGACGAGGCCTCTGGCAGGATAATCGTGGTGCCGGTGGGGAGGCGTGGGCCAAGCGCGGCCAAGCCGGGGTTCAGGTCGAGGACCTGCTCGACCACGGTGCGGGTATAGCCCAGCACGCGCCAGCAGACTTCGTCTACGGTTTCGTCTTGGAGCGTGGTGGCAGTGCGGTACGTGCTCATGCCTTCGGATCATTCATAGTTCGACGGCCAGACCGCATCAGGATCAGCGCTTGTAGATGATGCAGTGAGCGGCGAAATTCGGATACATCGTCGGGATGCTCCACAGGCAGCGCGACGAAGGCATTCCAAGCGTTGACCAGATGGTCAATCACTTCGCGTTCGTTTGGCGTCACCTCGCCAATTCTCATATGAGCCTCACGCGATTGCGGCCTACCGATGAACCGCCGATGGAACGCAGATCGGCCACGGCGCCTAGGGCAATGCGACGGGCTTCATCGGCGGCTGTGTCCTTTTCAGCGGCGCGATCAAGGCCCTGATCGGTGGCGCTGACATCGCGATCGGATGCATAGAGATCGGCTGCGGCGAAATTGGTCACTATGCGCTCCCACAGCTTCACAGCCAGATTGGCGCCGTTCAGCTGGTCTGCCGTGACGTCTTCGAGTTTCGCGATTCCCGCAGCGGCCTTGGCTGTGCGCCAGTCTGCCAGCTCGCGGAATGCGTGCAGCATGCCGCCCTCTATCGCCATGGTCAGCCGCTGGGTTGTGATCGTGCCTTTGCCCAGGCGCACCGAGTAGCGCACGGTGTCCAACTTGACTGCCGGGAACCAGCCATCGGCCACAACCTGCGCGTCATCGGGATCCCAAGGGGCGGCGGGGACGGCTATGACGCCGGTGGACATGGGACGTTTCCTTGAGGTTTTGGGGGGTGGGGATGGTTGGCTGGGCGTCACCGCACAGCGGCTGCACAACCCGCCATCCGCCCCCCAGCGCCGTGGGCGATTCGTGGATCAGGTGGTGGCGGTGGCTGCCTGCTCGGCCAGGGTTTTCTTCTGTCGCGCGAGCCGCTCGAGGTCCTTCTTCACGCCGATGTTGCGATCGAGGACGAGGGCGCGGGACAGCGTGTTGAGGGCTGCTTCGATATAGGCGGCCTTGCCGCCGGCAGGGGCATTGTCGGCCGCCGGGTCGAAATCGTCGGCCTTGCGCGCGAAGCTGCGGCCGAGGGCCTTGTAGAGCTTGGCCAATGCCGGATCGGGCATGTCGGCGCCGTGGACCAGTTCGAGCGTGCGCAAAAGCGCTTCGTGCGGGACAGTCTCGGCTTGGGCCAAGGCTCGCTCGGCGATTTCCTCGGCGACGACGCACGCAATCGTGCGGTTGAAGCCGGGCAGCACCAGGTGAAAGCGGATCGCATGCTCGGCCAGGGCAAGGGCATAGTCGAAATCGCGATAGTCGATCGCCCAGAGCATGTTGGTGACGAGGATTTCGTCCTGTGCCGCCTTGCCCTGGTCGCCGGCCTCGAGCGCGCCCTTGATCCAGGCTTCGAAAGCGCCAGCGAATTCGCGCTTCTTGGGAATGCGCGCCTCGTGGCTGGCGATGTCCTTCAGGGCGCGCAGGTTGTCGTGGAGCAGCACGCGCAGGGCGGCATATTCCTTGCCCTCGGGCGTGCTGGTGTCCGGCTCGGCCGGCGCCGTGCTTTGGGTGGACGGGGCGGCGCCGGCGCGGATGGCCTGCACCCGCTGCTTATGGCGGCGGAAAGGGCTGCTCATGGGCTTGGTCCTGTTGCGGGTGGTCCGCAGGGGCGCGTGGCCTCCCCTGCGGTGCGCTGGCTCCGGGGTGCCGCCGGCCATGGCAGGTTCCCCATCACAGCCCTCGGTATTACGGGCGGTCGCCGAAGGTGATGTTCTCGGCCATCACCGCGTGATCGGTGCTTTCGATCACGTAGCCTTCGTTGACCGAGTTGTAGTCGACCAGCGACGCCATGTTTTCCGGCTCGTCCTTGATGTAGCGGCGGCGCGAGCCTTCTTGGTAGTAGAGCGAAAGGTTGCTGCTGTCGGGCACGCTGGGCTGGCCGAGCGGCGTGATCATCATCGTGCCTTCGGGGAAGAACGGGACGATCACGGCGGGGCGCCCGCCGATCTGCTTGGCCGACATGACGATGTCCGTGGTGACCTGGTCGCTGGTGGACTTGCCGCCGTCGATGGTGTCGGACAGCGGGCGATTGATCATCGGGAAATACTTCTCGTCGACCAGATCCTGCGACACGATTACGACGTGATCGGTCGAGGTTCGCGCCCAACTCGGCATACCGGCGATCAGGTCATAGGCTAGGGCATCGATGTTTTTGTAATCGCCATCGGCCGTGTTGCTGTCCTTGCCGATGTAGATCGGCTTGGCCGTGCCCGTCGCGGTGGTGACGCCACCGGCCGTGACCGTGTTGCGGCCCATGACATGGTCGGGACGTTCCAGGCGCAGCTTCTGCAGCCAACCGATGTTGACGTCTTCGCCCATGGGGTTTTCGTCGGCATCGGTGTCGTCGGCCGCCGTGGTGCCGTGCCAGCCCACCATGATGCGGCTAAGCCCGACCGAGATGGCGACTTGGCGCGAATAGCGCGTGGCGAAATCGGGGAAGCGCGACCAATTGTCGATCAGTTCCCAGGGCAGCCAGGTGTCGAACAGGGTGCTGTGCAGCTCCCACTTCCGATCCTGCAGCTGTCCGGCATATTTGGGCTGGCGCGGCAGGTTGGGGCGCGAACGGCGCGAAGCCACCATGTTTGCAGTGCCCAGGCCGATGACCTGGCCCTTGAGATCGCGAACGCCGGGCACGTTGATGCGCTGCAGAAAGCCGACGTTTTCGCGTTGGAGATCCTCGAGCCGCTGCTCGGATGCCGGTTCGAGCGAAAACTGCTTGCCCACGCCGCGCGTGGCGCCGTTGCGCTGCTGGATGGCGGTGAAGAGACCGTCGAGCGCCCGGCGGCCGCGATCGGAGAGTTGATAACCCATGTGTTTCAGGTCCTGTGGTGACGGGGTGCGGGGCGGGCGGGTGACGGCTTAGAAGACGTCGGCGTAGCTCGTGGCGCCGCCATCGGCGCGGGTGCGCGCGCGATAGTCGTGGGCCGGGGTCTTTTCCTGGGTGGCCTTCAGCTTCTGCAGCTCGACCGCGAGGGCATCGGTATCCGCGCGGAATTCGTTGCGCAGATCGGCGACGGCCTTGGCGAAGCCGGTGCCCATTTCTTCGAACAGCGGGCGAAGCTGGGCAAAGTCCAGCGCGGCGGGTTGGGCCGGATCGGCTTGAGGCGCAGGGTCGGTTTTGGGCGCGGGCGTAAACTTGGACGCGACGCGATCCAGCGCAGCCGTGAACGCGGCAATCAGGCCGGTGCTGGTGGCTTCGCCGTCTTCGGGAAACTCCAGCGCTTCTGCCTGTTCACCCGCCACGGTGAGCACCCCTGGCAGCGAGCGGTTGAATTCCAGGCGCTGGGTGGCAATCGAGGCGGGGCTGTCGGTGAGGGCGCAGCCCATGAGGTAGGCAAAGCCCTTGCCCGCGAAGTTCGGCTCGATCTCGATCGAGGGATAGACCTTCTGCCCGGCATCGTTGAGTTTCTTGGCGTCCTCGTTGACGTCGAACACGCCAAACAGCGCCGTGCGCGTTTCCTTCTTGCCATTGAAATTGACGTCGGTCTTGCCGATCGACAGCTCCACCACGTCGCCATAGGCGCGAAAGGGGCTTTCCCCCGTGACGCCGCGAATGTGCTCGATGTTGAGCCGCGCACCATAGGTCTTGGGGTCGTAGCTCGAGGCGATCTGTTGCAGCATCGCGTCATCGATGGTGCGGCCATCGACAGTCGAGCCGGCGGTGGCGAGCAGGAAGGGCTTGGTCTTCATCGGGTGCTCCTGGGCGGTCCTGTTGGCTGGGCCGGCTGCGGCGACCCGTGTGCAGTTGCCCTTGAGCCAGCCCGGCGCCGCATCGGCAACGCGGGCGCGCGGTAGAGGCGGGCTCTACCCGGCCAGCAGGGCGACAGGCGGCCCATTTCGGGGTGCATGGCTTTGGCCATGCATCAGATCACCCCAACCGACGCGGACGACGACGCCCCGGCGATCAGCCGGCAGGTGGCGCGCGCCCAGCGCCGGCAGGCGCGCTCGCTCTACCATCGCGGGTGGCAGCTGACGCAGATCGCGGCCGAGCTGGGCGTGAAATATGGAACGCTTGCCGCGTGGAAGAGCCGCGATGCCTGGGACGACGACGCGCCGATCGCCGTGGTCGAGGATCGGCTCGAGGCACGCCTTGCCACGCTGCTCGACAAGGAGCCCTTCACCGAAGGCGACATGAAGCGTGCCGACTTCATGATGCGCCAGCTCGAGCGCGCCGCGCGGATCCGCAAATTCGACAAGACCGGGCGCGAGGGCGATCTCAACCCCAAGATCGAGAAGCGCAACAACGAGGAGGCGAAGGCCAAGCGCGCGGACAAGCGCAAGAATTTCCTGTCGCGCGAGCAGTGGCAGGCGCTGCTGGATGATTTCCACGACTGGTGTTTCGACTACCAGGCCGAGTGGTGGGAGCAGCGCCATCAGCGCGTGCGCAAGATCCGCAAGAGCCGCCAGATCGGCGCCACCGTCTATTTCAGCCGGGAATCGGTCGCCAAAGTGGCCGAAGCCATCCTGGCGACGCTGGACGGCGAAATGGACGCGGCACCGCGCAACCAAATCTTCCTTTCGGCTTCCCAGCGCCAGGCCAACAAGTTCCGCCGCGAAATCGTGAAATGGGTGCGGCGCGTGACCGGGGTGGAGCTGAAGGGCAACCCCATCATGCTCGACCTGTCGTTTCCGGCGGAGACGGACGAGGACGGCGAGCCCCAGGCGCTGCCGGCGATGGATGCGGTGGGCTTTTATCCGCTGTCCACGAACAGCGCCACGGCCCAGGGCGAGAGCGGGGACTTCTACTTCGATGAATTCGCGTGGGTGCACGGGTTCACCGAGCTGAACGGCGTGGCTAGCGGCATGGCCACGCACAAGATCTACAAAAAGACCTATTTCTCGACGCCTTCGACCAAGACGCACCAGTCCTATGGCTTCTGGTCGGGCGAGGAGTGGAATGCCGGGCGCGCGAAAGGCGAGCAACAGCCGTTCGACATCTCGCATCGCAATCTGCGGAACGGCGCGATCATGCCCGATGGCAGCTGGCAACAGCTCGTCACCATCCATGACGCGGTGGCCAAGGGCCTGGGCAAGCTGGTCGACGTGGACGAGCTGCGCCGCGAGTATTCGGACGAGCGGTTCCGCAACCTGTTCGAATGCGAGGACATCGACGATTCCGAAAGCTCGTTCCCCTATGTGCGCCTCGCCCCGGCGCGGGTCGACAGCTTCTACAAGTGGCGAGATTTCGCGCCCGCGCTGATCGAGATCCCTGGTGGGCGGCCGTTTGGCGATAAGCCGGTGTGGCTGGGCTATGACCCGAATAAGCAGGGCCGGGACGATGCCGCGCTAGCCGTTCTCGCGCCCCCTGAAAAACCGGGGGGTAAATTTCGGGTGCTCGAGAAGATCCGGCTCAACGGGTTGGACTTCGCGGGCCAGGCCGACGCTATCCGCGCGGTCTGCAAGCGTTACAACGTCACCGACATATCGATCGACACCACAGGGCATGGCCAAGCGGTGTGGGAACTGGTGAGCAAGTGGTTCCCGCTGGCGCGCAAGATCGAATATTCGGTGGCCACCAAGACCGCCCTAGTGATTAAGGGCCAGAACGTCTTCCGCGCCGGCCGTATCGAATTCGATGCCGGTTGGACCGACGTGATGCAGGCCTTCATGGCCATCCGCCCAACGCTGACCGGGAGCCAGCGCGGCGTAACCTATACCGCGCGGCGCAACGGCGAGATCGGGCACGCCGATATTGCCTGGGCGATCCTCCATGCCCTTTCCAACGAACCGCTTGATGCCGGGGCCGAGATTCAGGCGCCGGCCGGGCGCGTGCGCTTCCTCAACTGACAGGACCGATGATGACCGAACCCAGCTCGACCGCCCTGGCCCTGGCCGATCAGCCCGAGGAACAGGCCAGCCACGCCCCGGCCAAGGTGTTCCGCTTCGGCGAGCCGGAAAGCGTGCTCGATCGGCGCGAATTGGCCCAGTATTTCGAGATTTGGCACAACGGCCGCTGGTACGAGCCGCCGCTGCCCATGGCGCGGCTGTCGCAGACCTTCAACGTGTCGCCCTATCACCGCAGCGCGATCGGCCTTAAGGTCAATCTGCTGGTGGCGCAACAGACGCCATCGCGGTGGTTGGCGGCCGACGTGTTCGAGCGCTGGGCGCTGGATTTCCTGCAGATGGGCAATGCCTATCTCGAGAGCGTGCCGAACCTGGGCGGGCGCATCGCCGCCCTCGCGCATAGCCCAGCCATCCACACGCGCGCCGGCATCGATCCAAACGTGTTTTGGTGGACCAACTGCGCGCGCGGCGATGAACATGCCTATGCGCCTGGCACCATTTTCCACTTGCAACAGCCCGACGTGGCGCAGGAAATCTATGGCCTGCCGGAATGGCTTTCGGCGCTGCAAAGCGGGCTGCTGAGTGAGAACGCGACGCTGTTCCGGCGCCGCTATTACCTCAATGGGGCGCATGCAGGCTTCGTGTTCTATGTGAGCGAGCCGCTTGCCGACCAGGCCACCGTCGACGCCATCGAAGAGCAGCTGGGCAGTTCCAAGGGCGTGGGCAACTTCAAGAACATGCTGGTCTATATCCCCAAGGGGAAAAAGGATGGCATCCAGATCATGCCGATCGCCGATGTGACCGCGAAAGACGAATTTTCGGCGGTGAAGAACATCAGCCGCGACGACATGCTGGCTGCGCACCGCACCCCGCCGATCCTGATTGGCGTGATCCCCCAGGCTGCCGGTGGGCTGGGCAATGTGAGCCAGACCCGCGACGCGTTCTTCGAGACCGAGATCGTGCCGATCATGCGGCGTATGCTCCGGCTCAACGACTGGACCGGTCTGCCGGTGCTGGCCTTCCGCGATTACGTGTGCAGCGATCGCAGCGTGATCAAGCAGGATGGCACCCGCGTGCCGGCAGGAGCGCTATAGGATTTCCGCCCGCCGGCAGAGGCGGGGGAAGGGGGCGGTGCAACGCCCCATTCCGACGACCGCAGATCGTCATGTCCCCAGACAGGCCCACCCGAGGCCATCCCGCCTGCCGACTCGGCGGCGAGAACATATAAGGAACAATTGCGATGTTGTCGAACGTGCTGGACCAGCTCGAGCCGGTCAGCCCCACGCGCCCGCCTGCGCCCTACATCGGCGGCAAGAAGATGCTGGCAAAACGCCTGGTTGCCCACATCAACGCGGTGCCGCACCGGCTCTATGCCGAGCCTTTTGTAGGTATGGGCGGGGTGTTTTTCCGCCGCGACCAACGCCCGAAATGCGAGGTGATCAACGATTGGTCCGAGGATGTCGCCACGTTTTTCCGCATCCTGCAGCGGCACTATGTGGCGTTCATGGACATGCTGCGGTGGCAGGTGACTTCGCGCGCGGGGTTTGAGCGGTTGCGCGGGCAGGATCCTTCGACGCTGACCGATCTCGAGCGGGCGGCGCGGTTCCTCTACCTTCAGAAGCTTACCTTTGGCGGGAAGGTGGCGCAGCGGACGTTTGGCGTTGCCACTGACGGACCAGCGCGGTTTGACGTGGCCAAGATCGGGCCTGTTCTCGAGGCGGCGCACGAGCGGCTTTCCAGCGTCGTAATCGAGCGGTTGCCTTGGTCGGACTTCTTGGCGCGCTATGATCGGCCGGGGACGCTGTTCTATCTCGATCCCCCATATTTTGGCTGCGAGGGAGACTATGGCCGCGATCTGTTCGAACGAGGCCAGTTCGAGGCGATGGCCGAGCAGCTGCGCGGCATCAAGGGCCGCTTCATCCTGTCGCTCAATGACCGGCCCGAGGTGCGGCGGATATTCGACGGCTTCACGATGGAGGCTGTGCCGGTGCGCTATACCGTGGGCGGCATGGCGCAGAGCCGTGTCGTGGGAGAAGTGATCATTTCGAACTGAAGGGGCTAGTGGGCGGCGGGGCGCGATGCTGCCCTGCCTCCCAGCTCCAAGTTACCAGGGATTCACGGCCACCGTCTTTCCATGAAATGCTGGTGGGCATGACAAAAACATCGTCTGCAGGCCAAGGTCGATCGAACCGCTGCAGATCGGCCAACGGGGCGTTTAGCCAGGTATCCCAGTCCTCGCGCGCCAGGATCACTGGTGACCGATCATGGATCGAAGCCAACTCGGGAGCGTTGCGCGTCATCACGCCGGTATAAACCGGCCCCCACGCCTCGCTGTCGCGCCACAGGCCTGCCCACGCGAATGTCGACGTGGAGCGCAATGTCAGCCAGGCGGTTGTCATCGAGCCAGATTCTCCGACCGGTTCGGCATAGGCAGAGGTCGGGATCAAGCATCGGTGCGCCGGTCCTGCCCACCGCGCCCAAAAGCCCGCGAGCTTGTCGAACCGGGCGTTGTTCACGGGCTTGGGCTTCAATGGCTGGCCCTGCTTTCCGCGCAGAACGACCGGGAACCCCCACGTCATCTGGTCGAGCACCATCTCGCCGTCCACCGCGCGCACAACCCAGCCAGGTTCCTTGGGGTGGACGATGGTAGGCCCATCATTGACCTGACGCCATAGGTTGGCACCAAAGTGCTGGCGGATCGTCTCGCGCTCGCCTGGGCGGTATCGGTTGCACATTATCCAGGGGTGTGGCTGGCCGGTCTCCTGGTCAAGCAGTTCCGTCGCGAAACGGCGAGCGAGCGAGGCGCGCAGGCCGTCCGGCGGCAGAGGATATCCTAATCCATAATAGGCAGCCAGGAGCGTGCCGCGCATGAGCGTCGGGCGAATGTAATGCTCACCGTCGGGGAGATGCGGCGTGAGGATGGGAGCACCCATCGCGTCAATGAACCCTTGGGCCTGCCAGTTCTCGAGTGCACCGACAGCGACGAGCCACTGCAGGGCCAGGCGATGCGCCACGTGCGGCTCGACGATTTCCGTCTCGGCCTGGGCGAGCGCCTCCTCCAGCACGCGCAGCGCGAGCTTGGTGACGCGTTCCATCTGGGCAGGTGCGATTCGCATCTCCGCGTGAGAACATAACTGGAACATAGCAGTCAACGGCCCTGAGGTGGGCCGAGGGCGGGCACCGCCCCGTCACCTCGCGCGCCGCGCTCGCCCCCACGCCTCGCTTGCCTCTTCTTCGTCTCGAATTTTGCATTTTTGGGGCCGGCTCTGCGCCGCTCGCCGTGGCTGAGGATCAACCCCCATCGTCGCAAGTCGGTTATCTCGGTTACATGGCAGTGCGATGGCCGAGAAAATGGCGGAAATCTGCCGTTTTCTAGGTAACCCCACGGCGGTTATCCATGGGCAATATCTCTTGGCCCGAAAGGTTATGTCATTGAAGTTATTGCATATAAATTAGATGGAATATTCCTTTATATAGAGGTTACCAGATAACCGCCGTGTTGCCCTTTATGTTGCCGAAAAAATGGCTGATTTCCGCCAATGTAACCGAGATAACCGACTTGCGGACCCTACCCGGAAAAGCTGGAAATCGCGATTATAGGCCTAGGCTGCCGCGCAAATCCCACGATCGCGGAGATGCGCTGATGCCGGCGCTTGGCTTTGCGTTTCTTTGCGTGTGGGCAGAAACGAAAAACGGGAGCCTAAGCCCCCGATTGATATGCTTTGAGAATGAGCGCCTCGATCGCTGCGGATCGTTGGCCTGGCTGCGCGTCGATCAAGGCCAAGGCTGGCGCGCTCAGCGTAATGAGCACTTTGCGCTGCCCATCTCCACGTGGTGGGCGTCCTTTGCGAGGAGGCATTTCAGACCTCCGTCACGGTGATGTCGGCCAGGAAATTTTCGACGGTTTGGTTGCAGGCGTCAGCGGCAGCTTGGACCGAAGCATAACCGGCGTCCTGAACGTAGGCGTTGATCGCGCTAGCTTCATCAACGGCGTCGTAGCTAACTTCGATGGTGCCGGCGGTGATCGTAAAAGTCTTGGTCATGTCTATCGCTCCGCTCCGATCCAGCCCTCCGCCGTCTCGATGCATTATGGATATCCAAAATTGACGAATCCAGCAAGGACTATTTTGGATATCCATAATGTATCTGGACCGCGTGATAGCACGAGGAAGCGGCTTCGGATTGGTTAGACAGATGGCATGGGAGGCCCCAGGTTTGCGTGGGACGCGAACGGTGAGTTAGCCATATCAAACCATTAATTTAATTGACTTGATGCACTCCCTCCGCTCCTGCCATCGCAACCGCGCGATGGTCTGAACGCTGAAAAAAGGCCGCTGCCCCGATCGGGTAGCGGCCTTTTTCATGTGCTTGGCTAAAGGTCAGAGGCCGCCGGTCAGGCCGCCCGCCGCAGCGCCCGTGGCGCCGAGCGTGCCGCCCAGGTTCGTGCCGCCGAGCGTCGAACCCGTGGCGCCGCCCATCGCCGAGCCCATCGGATCGACGGCCGATCGCGTCGTGCTATCGAGCGCGCCCTGGGCAGAGCCGGTGGCACCGCCCTGTGCGGTCACGCCGCGGCGATTGGCCTGGACGCCCACGCGGCTGCCGCCGTTCAGGCTGGTACCGGCGGCGCTGGCGGTCGATCCGGCCATGCCGGGCACGGTCGTGGCGGTTCCAGTGCGCGCACCCGTGGTGGCCCGGCCGGTGCCGTTTGCCGAAACCGCGGCGCCATTCGGGCTGGCCTGCGTGGTGGCAGCGATGCCGCCGGTGCCGGTGGTCGCGGCGGCACCGCGCGCGGCAGTGGCAGCGCTTGGCGGCGGGGTGGTGGCTTGCTGGCCCATGGCCGGCAGGCTGATCGCAGTGCCCAGCAGCAGGGCAGCAGTTGCGGCGATTGCGCGCATGATCGGGCGCTCCTCTCGTGTCGTGTTTCGGTTGCTGGTGCGGGCGCTTGGCTTGCGCCCCGTTCGCCCAGTCAATGGTCGGCGCGGCCGCTTGTTTCCGATCGTTGCGCCATGCTGCCCGGCGCGTGCGGCAGTCGGGGCAGGGCCTGCCAAACGGCCTGCCCTTGCCAAGCGCCGCGCTTCGCCTTAGATACGGCCAACCTCCCGACATCGGAGCCTTGACCTGCCCCTCCCGGACCTGTCCGGGGCGGCGATGGCCCCTAGGCGGAAGGCATGTGATTCATTCAGGCAGCGAAGGCAGCACGGCCATGGCCAAGACCAGCCCCGGCGAATTCTTCAATCAGGTGAAGGCAGAGGCGCGCAAGGTGGTGTGGCCCACGCGCCAGGAAACCACCACCACCGCGATTTTCGTGGGTATCATGATGCTGATCCTGGCGGTGTTCTTTCTGGGCATCGACACCGTGTTCGGCATGATCGTGCAGTGGCTGCTCAAGCTGGCCTGAACTTCAAACTTTCGCACAAGAGACGCATTATGGCCCGCTGGTACATCATCCACGCCTATTCCGGCTTCGAGAACAAGGTTCGCGAATCGATCATCGCCGAAGCCGAGCGCATCGGCCTGTCGCAGCTGGTCGAAGCGGTGGAAGTGCCCACCGAAACCGTGACCGAAGTGAAGCGCGGCAAGAAGATCGCGGTCGAACGCAAGTTCATGCCCGGCTACGTGCTCGCCAAGCTGGCGATGAACGACGATATCTACCACCTCGTCAAGAACACGCCCAAGGTCACTGGCTTCCTTGGCCATAACGGCAAGCCGCAGCCGATTTCCGAAAAGGAAGCCGCTCGCTATTTCGGCGCGCGCGAACAGGCCGCAGCCCAGCCCGCCCGCCAGGTGGCGGTCGATTACGAAATCGGCGATTCGGTCAAGGTCAACGCTGGTCCCTTCGCGTCGTTCAACGGCGTGGTCGAGGAACTGGATTTCGACAAGCACCGCGTCAAGGTGTCGGTCTCGATCTTCGGCCGCGCCACCCCGGTGGAACTCGGCTTCGACGAAGTCGAACTGGTCAAGTAACCGGGCCTGCCCGAATTACCGCCCGTGGCGCTGGCCGCAGCCCTTTCGGGTTGCAATTGCGGCCATGCCTGCTAAGGGCGCTCCCTTCGCGGGCGGCATCCGCTGCCCGTGATTCCGCGCGGTAGAGCGGCTTTCGGGCCACTCGCTATCACCGCTTACTCTGCGGGGCATGACGCCCCAACAGGATGAAAGGAGGCCATCATGGCCAAGAAGATCGAAGGCTATATCAAGCTGCAGATCAAGGCCGGCGAAGCAAAGCCTTCGCCGCCGATCGGCCCCGCGCTGGGTCAGCGCGGTGTCAACATCATGGGTTTCTGCAAGGAATTCAACGCCGCCACCCAGGAAGTGGAAAAGGGCACGCCGCTGCCGACCGTGATCACGGTCTATGCGGACCGCTCGTTCACCTTCGTGACCAAGACTCCGCCCGCCACCTTCTTCATCAAGCAGGCCGTGGGCATCAAGTCGGGCTCGAAGACTCCGGGCAAGGCTTCGGCCGGCACCATCAAGCGCTCGCAGCTGGAAGAAATCGCCCAGGCCAAAATGAAGGACCTGAACGCGAACAGCATCGAACAGGCCGCCAAGATCATCGAGGGCTCTGCCCGTTCGATGGGCCTGCAGGTTGTGGAGGGCTGAGACCATGGCAAAGCAGACCAAGAAGCAGAAGGCCCTCGTCGAAAAGCTGGGCGACAACCAGAAGATCTATGGCGTGGATGAAGCCATCCAGCTGCTCAAGGATCTCAAGAGCGCCAAGTTCGACGAATCGCTCGAAGTGTCGCTGAACCTCGGCGTCGATCCGCGCCACGCCGACCAGATGGTCCGTGGCATGGTCAGCCTGCCTTCGGGCACCGGCAAGGACGTCAAGGTTGCCGTGTTCGCCCGTGGCGACAAGGCCGAAGCGGCCCTGGCCGCTGGCGCTGACCGCGTGGGCGCCGAAGACCTGCTGGAAGACATGCAGGCCGGCAACCTCGATTACGGCCGCGTGATCGCCACGCCCGACATGATGGGCCTCGTCGGCCGCCTCGGCAAGGTGCTGGGCCCCAAGGGCCTGATGCCGAACCCGAAGCTCGGCACCGTGACCCCGAACGTGGCTGACGCCGTGAAGTCGGCCAAGAGCGGCCAGATCGAATTCCGCGTCGAAAAGGCCGGGATTATCCATGGCGGCATCGGCAAGCTCTCGTTCTCGAACGAAGCGCTGCGCGCCAACTTCGACGCGTTCGTCGATGCGATCGTCAAGGCCAAGCCGTCGGGCGCCAAGGGCAAGTACGTCCGCAAGGTCGGCCTGTCCTCGTCGATGGGCCCCGGCCTGAAGATCGACGTTGCCCAGGTGCACGGCAGCTAAGCTGCCGCTCGCCAAGGCGAACAGGATTACGGGGCCGGGAAGGTTTGCCTTCCCGGCCCCTTTCCGTTTGCGCTAGGCATCATGTCGTGACCGTCTCATCCGCTTCTTCCCCAGCGCCCGTTCCGCCAGACATCGATCCGCTCGCGCCCCGCCTGGTGGACGAGGCGGAATGCGTCGCCTCGGTCCTGCTCGCGATCCTGCTGGCGCATCTGATCGGCGCCACGCACGTGTCGTGGGCCGCGTTCACTGGTTACATGGTGATGCGCGGCTATCCGCTGGAAACCCTGCGCCGCGCGATCCTGCGCATCGTCGGCACGGCGGTGGGGGCGCTCCTGTGCCTGCTGCTGCTGGAAAGCCCGCTGGGCGGCAACATGCTTGCCCTGGCCCTGGCCATGGCGCTGGCCGGCACGATCAGCCTCTATGGCGCAATCACCGCCCGCCATGCCTATGCCTGGCTGTTCATGGGGCTGACTTTTGCCATGATGCTCTATGATCGCGTGGCCATGCCGCTTGCCGATCCGCGGGCCTTTGCCGTGATGCGGATGATCGAGACATTGGCCGGCACCACCGCGTGCATGGCGGTCAGCCTGGTATCTGCCTGGACGCTGCGCCGCCGCTGGCCGGCACTGCGCGCGCCCAAGCCCCAGGGCGTGGGCTGGCGCCCCGATGCCATGCTGCATGGCGCGCGCGGCGGGGTGGCACTGGCGCTGCTGCTGGGCCTGGCCAACTTGTGGGATCTGCCCTCGCTGGTGTCGGGCGCGATCACGATCATGGCGGTCATGCTGATCCCGGTCACGGCCGTTGCCGGCCCCAACGGGCTGCGCCAGGTCAGCCGCCGCCTGTGGTATCGCCTGCTCGGTTGCCTGGCGGGCGGGCTGCTGGCGGCGTTGGTCCTGGCTCTGGCGGCGCTGCTTCATGGCCCAGCGCGCGCCGGGCTGATGCTGGCCGGCACCGCGCTGGGCGTGGCCCTGGGGCGCCATCTCGAAAACGGCAACCACGGCCGGGGCTATGTCGGCACGCAGTTCACCCTTGCGGTCCTGGTCGTACTGGTGCCCGACAGCTGGGAAGCGGCGCATATCGCGCCGGGGTACGATCGCCTGCTCGGCATCCTGGTTGGCATGGCCGTGCTGGAGCCCGTCCTGCTGGTCGGTGCGGCGCTGGCCAAGCTGCGCGGCGGAGAGCGTGGCGGAGGCGGCGTGGTCGATCAGCGCGGCGAGGCTGGCGGCGTCTGAACGCTGGCGCGGGTGTAGCATTCGACCACCAGGCTGATCGCCGCGCCATCGGGCCGGCGCAGCACCGCACGGTGCGATAGCACGGTGCCCGCCGGGCATTCGGCCATGCGCCCGCGCCGCGCGGCCAGGCGCTGGCGGGTAAACTGCAAGGGCGCCACCACCGTGCCGAACGGCGTGTCGGTATGCGCCAGCGTGTCGTTCATCGCCGGGGGCAGCCGCGCCGGCACGAACCAGTTCTGTGCGTCCGACAGCACCACGCCCCCGCAGGAAAGCCGCACATGGCGAAAGCCCAGCGGCTCTCCAACTGCCACGCCCAGCGCGCTGCGCACGGCGGGCGGGGCGGCGCGGGGCGTGCGATCGGCAGCGGCGCGAATCGTGGCGGGATCGGCCAGGCCTTGAGTATTGCACCACTGTGCCAGCGCCGCCGTGGCACTGGGCTGCGCCGCCAAGGTGGCTTCCAGCGCCGGCAGGCGCGTGGGCACGCAGCCCGCCAATACCATGACCAGCGTGGGCGCCACCAATGGTAGCGCGGCCCACCTTGGCGTCATCGGCCGCTGCATGGTGTCCTCGCGGCCAGCCAGTCGGTATCGTCGGCAAACGGCGCGGGATCGTCCTTGGGCCGCGCGGCGCCCTTGAACGTGGCCTGCTCGTAGACCGAAGACATGTCGTTGTCGAAGCCGGGTATCTGGCGATTTAGATCGGCGGCCTGCTGCGCGGTGATTTCGGGCAAGAGCACGCGCCGGCTCATCACCGTGCGCATCACGTTGCCGGTCAACCCCACCTGGCGCCAATAGGCCACGCCTCCCAATGAACGGTCCACCGGCGCGGCGTGATAGCGCCACATCCGCGTGTCCCCGGAGGGCGGCAGGCGCACCGTCGTCACCCAGCAGCGAAACACCGGGTAGTCGGTTTCATAGGGCAGGGTCTGGTCCTGGTCGGCGGGCCGGCGTAGCCGGTCGGGCGGGGCAAAGCCGGCGCCGGGCAGGGTATAGCGATGGGTCCCATCGCCCAGGTCTTCCCAGTCCACGTCGCCCAATCCCTGCGCGCTCAGCACCAGGGCGCCGTGGGCCTCGTCGGTTTCCCAGGCCACTTTGTCGGTCACCAGCCAGTTTTCCTGCGCCTGCCAATACTTGCGCAGCGCGCGTTCGGCATCGACCGCGGGCAGGCCGCTCAGATAGCTGCGGATCGCCAGCGCCTCGTCACCGCGCACGATGTGGCGGGCTCGCACTTTGGCCCGCGCATTCATGCCCGCGCTGTCATCGATGTCGAGCACGGCCACCAGGCGCGGCAGGGTGGGGGGCGGCGAGGGCAGGCTCAGGATGGCGGCGCCTTCGCGCGTGATCGGCAGGCCCTGGCGCCAGGGTGGCGGCAGGATCATGGCCAGCGAGCGATCGCCCAGCCGCGTGCCGTCGAGCAACACCGGCTTGCCCGCAATGATCGCGCGCACCACCACATGGTCGAACAGCGCCGGATTGGGCAGCCGATCGGCTAGGCCGTCGCCGCCGCGGCTCTGGATCAGCAGCGGCTGCGCCTCGATGCCCAGGCCACGCAGGAGTGCCAGCAGGAGCACGGTCTTGCCCTTGCAGTCGCCAAACCGGCGCTGCCATGTCACGTCGGCATCGGCCGGAGTTAGGTTGGCGCCATCCATCCCGACATAGACATAGCGTACTTGTTCTTCGACCAGGCGCAGCGCGGCCTCCGCGCGTTGCACGGGATCGGCAGACGCCGCGGCGATCCGCGCCACTTCCGCCTGCACCGGGCTGCCGGGGGCGAGCCGGGCGGCCTTGTCGTAAAGCGGGAAGAGCCGGCGCGAGAAATCGGGCCAGCTGGGATAGTTCGTGAATTCCACCAGCCGGCGCCAGCGATAGCGTGGCGGTGCGCCCTGCGGCACGTCGGCCGGCGGCGCGGGATCGTGTAGTTCCACGCCGATTCCATCCAGCTTGCCACCTGCAAACGGCTGGAGCGAGAGATCGGGGGTGGTCTGCCAGCGCAGCGGTTGCCCGTGCGGCCAGGCCACGCGCAGGCGAAACGTGCCGGTGGCGCTCGCCTGGGGCAACAGATAGAGATCGCCGCGCGCATCGGGCAGCGTCGGGTCCTTGACCGTCTGCGTGGTGGCCAGTTCGATCTCGTCGCCCACTTCCAGCCCGGGAATCTGGTAGGCGGCGGTCAGCCGTCCATCCAGGGCGGCCAGTTCCAGGTTCTGTTCGCGCTGCATCACGGCGAACTGCGCGGTACGCGTCAGGTCGCGCACCGCGCCGCCATGGATCACGCGCAAGTGGTGCAGCACCATGCTGCCCGAATCGGGCGACCAGGTGAGCGTGATATTGCCTGCCGCCAGCCCCTGCGGCTTGGTGATGCGATAGCGCACGGCGTTATAGGCCTGCATGCCGTCTGGCCCCGCCAGGTACTGCGCGTCGCTATAGATGGCGGCCAGCGCCGCGTCGGTGGTGGGCGACGCGGCCGCAATCGGCGGCGGGGGCAGAACCCAACTGGCCGGGTCGGCCACGATCACCGTGCGCACCGGCGCCGGCGCGCCCCACGCCGCTGGTGCGGCAAGCGCCATGGCCACCGTGGCCGCCGCCCTTGCCGGCCAGCCCGCCTCGGCCCGTCCCCACTGCCTGCTGTTCATCATTCCCCCTTGGCCATACCCGGCGCCAGCCGATCATGCCGGAAGTGCCCGTGGTGTCGAGGGAATTTCCACTCGGTTTCGGTCAGATCCCGCCAGCGACACCCTGCCGGCCCAGCGCGGCGAGGCCAGCCATCAAGTCGGTGGCGCAGGCATCGATGATCGCCTGGTCGGTGGCGCGGATCACGAAGTTGGCGCCGACCTGGCCTTCGCGGAAAAACGGATAGGACCCGATCTGGCAGCCAGCGTGCGCCTTTTCGGTCTCGCGCAGCAGGTCGGCCACTTCGCTTTCGGCCACCCAGCAGCCGATCGTGTCCGAAAGCACCGGCAGCCCGCCTTCCAGGGTGCCGGTCAGTGCGGCCAGCATTTCGGCGGCGATGTGCGGGACGCCGGCCAAAAGGTGGATATTGGCAACGGCAATGCCGGGCGCGCCCGACAGCGCGTTTTCGATCAGGCTGGCGCCGGCGGGCACCCGCGCCATGCGCAGCCGAGCCTCGTTCACGCCGCCGCGCGGGCCGTAATATTCCTCCAGCATCGCGCGGGCCGCCGGGTGGATCACCACGTCCACGCCCAGTGCCGCAGCCACGGCATCGACCGTGATGTCATCATGCGTGGGGCCGATGCCGCCGGTGGTGAACAGGTAATCGTTGCGCGCGCGCAGGGCGTTCACCGCCTCGACGATGGCGGCCATGTCATCGGCCACCACGCGCACTTCCTTGAGGCGGATGCCCTGGACATTCAACCAGGTGGCAACCTGGGCGATGTTCTTGTCGTGGGTGCGGCCCGAGAGAATCTCGTCACCAATCACCAGCAGGGCTGCAGTCCATATGCGGGAAGCGTCGCTCATCGGGGCGTATCGATAACGCAATCGGGCGCGGGTGCAAGCGCGGCGGGCGCCCGGTCAAACCGCAGCACGCCATCCTCCAGCCGATCGCGGCGCAGGAACGCGCGATCGGCCAGGTAGTCGTGGTTGAGCCGCCAACGCCGCTCGGTGCTGCTGCGTGGCATGATTGCCCAGCCGCGCTGCAGGTAGCCTGACGAAAAGGCCAGCGTATCGTCGATCGTCAGGCCATGGTCGGCTGGCAGCACTGGGGTGGCCACTTGCTTGGCGGTTCGCGCCATGTGGTCCAGGATGCGCACGGTGAACGCGGCGACCAGATCGGCGCGCAAGGTCCACGAGGCGTTGAGATAGCCGAACACCTGCACCAGGTTGGGCAGGTTGGACAGCATGCAGTCCTTGTAATGGAAATGCTCAGCCAGGTTTATCGCCGCGCCATCCTTGCTCAGCGCGATCTTGCCCGCCACGGCCAGCTTGAGGCCGGTGGCCTTGACGATCACGTCGGCGGCGAGGTGCTGGCCATCGGCGAGGGCAAGGCCGGCAGGTGCAACCTTGGCGATCGTGCCGGTCACCACGCGGGCCCGGCCCGATCGGATCGCGGCGAACAAGTCGCCATCGGGGACCAGGCACAGCCGCTGCTGCCAGGGGCCATAGGGTGGGGCAAAGGCGGCCTCGTCCCACGCCGGGCCCAGCGCGAGGGCAGCGCGGCGCTTGAGCCAGGCGCCCACCTTGTCCGGCGCGCGGCGGGCGCGGTTGTAGAACCAGGCGTTGAGGCGAATGTTGCGTGCGCGCACCAGGGCCGCGGCCAGGCGCGCGGGCAGCATGCGATGCAGCGCGTGGGCCAGCCGGTCCCGCCGGGGGCTGGCAATGAACCAGGTGGGTGTGCGTTGCAGCATGGTCACTTGCGCGCCCCGCGCGGCCAGGGCCGGCACCAGCGTGGCCGCCGTTGCGCCCGATCCGATCACTGCCACCTGCTTGCCGGCCACATACAGATCCTGCGGCCAGAACTGGGGATGGACGATGCGGCCGGCAAAGTCCGCCTCGCCCGGCAAGGCCGGATCGTGCGCGGCGTCATGGTCGTAATAGCCGGCGGCGAGCACCAGGAACCGGGCCGAAAGACGATCGGCCCGGCCGGCTTCGTCCACCAGCGTCAGGTGCCAGCGGGCGCCCGCGCTGTCCCAATCGGCGGCCGTCACCCGCGTGCCGGTGCGGATGTGCCGGGCAAGGCCATGCAATGAAACGACCTCGTTCAGATAATCGCGGATGGCCGCTCCATCGGCAATGGCATCGGCGCCGCGCCAGGGGGCAAAGCCGAAACCCAGCGTGTGCATGTCGCTGTCGGATCGCACGCCGGGATAGCGGAACAGGTCCCAGGTACCGCCCACCGCGCTGCGCCGTTCGAGCAGGGCAAAGCTGCGGCCGGGGCAATCGCGGGCGATGTGTGCGGCCATGCTGATGCCGCTGATGCCGGCGCCGATGATGGCCACGTCGAGATCGGGTGGGCGCGGGGTGTTGGTCATGACAGTGTCCGAGGTAGGGCAAAGCCGGGCAAATGCCAGCCCGATTGCGCTTTCTCCGTGGCATTGCCACAGTGGCGCGCATGACGATCATTGCCGCGCGCCGCTATGTGCCGGATCCCACGGGCCGATCGGCCGCCCGTGTTCCCGGCCCACTCGATCTGGATGATGGATTTTGCCCCGTGCCAGATGGGGCGTTTGACTGGATCGGGCTGTGTGAACCATCGCACGAGGAAATGGATCGGGTGGCCCGGCACTATGGCCTGCATCCCCTGGCGATCGAGGATGCGCTCAACCCGCAGCAGATGCCCAAGCTGGACCAGTACCAGAAGCATCTGTTCGTGGTGGCGCGCACCGCGACGCTGGAGCCAGGCGAAACGCTTACTTATGGCCAGACCGCGTTTTTCCTGGGCGCAGACTTCATCATCTCGGTGCGTTTTGGTTCGAGCCGCGCCCACCTGGACTTGCGCGCCGCGCTGGAAGCCGATCCCGAGCGCTTGGCCGAAGGCGCCGACTATGTGCTGCATTCGGTGCTCGACTTCATCGTCGATGGCTATCTGCCGATCATGGAACGGCTGGAAGCCGTGGCTCATGCCATGGAAGAAGCCGCAATCGACGTCTTTCCCGAACAGCAGACGATCCGCCGCATCTTTCGCCTGCGCCGCCAGTTGCGCCGGTTCGAACGGATCATCGGGCCGATGGAGGAAGTGTGCGAGCGCCTGGCCGAGGCGCATCTCGCCCTGGTGGATCCCACGGCGCGGATCTGGTTTCGCGACGTGCTCGACCACGTGCGCCGCGCCATGGCCCGCATGCGCGGGCTGAAAGAGACGCTGGCCGCGATCGTGGAAACCGCCAGCCTGCTAGAACAGCATCGCCAGGGCGAAATGACCCGGCAACTCGCCGCGTGGGCCGGCCTGCTCGCCGTGCCCACGGCAATTGCCGGAATCTATGGGATGAACTTCGATTTCATGCCCGAACTCAAGTGGCGCTACGGCTATTTCTTCGTGCTCGGCCTGATCGCCACGGTCTGCGGCGGGCTCTATTGGCGCTTCCGCAAGATCGGCTGGCTTTAGGCCCGTCCACGCCGCCTAGGGTCTGTGGGGATTTAGGTCAGGGTGGAGCGAGAATGGCTGATTTCTGCGACCCGGAGCGCAGCGTACTTTTATGTACGTGAGCACCGGAAGCGCGGAAAGCGGCCGTTCGCAGCCCGCCATGGGCTAAATCCCCACAGGCCCTAGGACATATCCCTATGCCGTCCCGCTCGCAGGTTTAACCAGCGCTGCGCCATCTAGCCTGCAAAGCCGCGCATGGCGTGCGGGATCATGGTTGCAGGGGTCGTTTGCATGTCGGTGCTTGGTGGATTGCGGATCCGGACAGTTTCCCTGGTGGGCACACTGCTGCTGGCGTTGGCAGCGGTCGGCGGCGCGGCGATGGCAATCACGGCCACCAGCAGCCTGGGCGGCAGGCTGACCGCGCTGTCCGAGGATACGGTGCCGACGCTCACCGCGCTGGCGCAGCTGCGCGGCATGATGGGGGATTTGCGCCTGACCATCGCCAAGCACATCCTGTCCGACGACCTGACGGAAACGCACAAGCTCGACGCCGATTTCGAGAAGCGCGTGGCCGAATTCGACAAGGCGCTGGCCGACTACCGCGCATTCCAGCAGCAAGGCGACGACCGGGATGAAGTGACCAAGGTGAGCGAACTGCAGGACGTGTTCCACGCCTGGGTGCAGGAAGCGCGGCCGGTGCGCGCCCTGTCGCTCCAGAACCGCAACGCAGAGGCCTATGCCCAGTTTCGCGACCGGATGAACCCGCTGGGCCTGGACCTGGGCAAGCGGATCACGGCCCTGGCCGAGCGCAACGCGGGCCTCGCCAAGGACGATTCGGCCGAAGGCATGGCCCAGGCCGATCGGCTCAAGCTTGTTGCCACGCTGAGCGGGGTGGCCGCGATCGTCGTCGGCTTGGGCGTGGCGTTCCTTTTCCACAGCCGCGTCACCGTGCCGCTGGCCAGGCTTTCGGGCGCGATGCAGGAAATGGCGGCCGGGCAGATCGATCGCACCGTGCCGGGCCACGACCTGGCCGATGAAGTGGGCGACATCGCCCGCGCTTTGGAGGGCATCAAGGACTTTGTCGCGCGGCGCGCGGCGCGGGCCGGCGAAGAGCGTGCGGCCGTGCAGCAGCAGGTGGTGGGAGCGCTCGGTGCCGGGCTTTCTGCCCTGCGCGACGGCCGCCTGACCCATCGCATCAACGAGACATTCCCCGGCGATTACGAACAGCTGCGGCTCGACTTCAACCAATCGATGGCCAGTCTGGCCGATGCGCTGGGCCAGGTGACCCAGGCGGCACAGGGTGTGCGCGTGGGGGCGAGCGAGATCGCCTCGGCCAGCCACGACCTGTCGAGCCGCACCGAAAACCAGGCTGCCGCGCTGGAAGAATCCGCTGCCGCCGTGCGCGAGCTGACCACCACCGTGGCGCAGACCGCCCAGACCGCCAAGGACGCCAGCGACACCGCGCGGCAGACCCGCCACGAGGCGCGGGCGAGCGGCGAGACGATGACCCAGGCCGTGGCGGCGATGGAAGAAATCGCCAAGTCGAGCAATCGCATGCAGGAAATCGTCGCCCTGATCGAAGGCATCGCGTTCCAGACCAACCTGCTTGCGCTCAACGCCGGGGTGGAAGCGGCGCGTGCCGGGGACGCCGGCAAGGGCTTTGCCGTGGTGGCATCGGAAGTGCGCAGCCTGGCGCAGCGTTCGTCCGACGCTGCCAAGGAAATCACCGCGATCATCCGCACCAGCGACCGCGACGTGGGCAACGGCGTGCAGATGATCGGCGAAACGCAAGGCGCGCTGGGCCAGATCGTGGAGCGCACCTCGCGCCTGTCCGACATGATCGAGGCCATTGCCCGGTCGGCCGAGGAGCAGGCCGGCGCGATCCGCCAGGTCGATACGGTTGTATCCGACATGGACCGCATCACCCAGGCCAACGCCGCCCTGGTGGAAGAGACCACCGCTGCCTCGCGCAGCCTGTCGAACGAGGCCAATTCTCTGGGCCAGCTTGTCGGCCGCTTCGACCTGAGCGGCGGTGGCGGTGCATCAGGCTATCAACGCCTGGCCGCCTGACCCGGCGGCTGCCCCGCCGCTTAACAATTCGGGTGACATTCCCGGCCCTCACGCGTTAGCCCCCCGATACCGTCACGCATGACATTTAGGGGAACATACCGCGCCATGGCCGGGGGATCGACACGTACCATCCTGATCGCACTGGGTGCCAACCTCGGCATTGCCGCGGCCAAGTTCATGGCAGCGGCCATAACCGGCTCATCGGCGATGCTGACCGAAGGCGTGCACAGCATGGTCGATTCGACCAACCAGCTGCTGCTGCTGCACGGCCGTTCGCGCGCGGTGAAGCCGGCCGATGCCCTCCACCCGTTCGGTTATGGCCGCGAGCTCTATTTCTGGAGCTTCATCGTCGCCATCCTGGTCTTTGCCCTGGGCGCCGGGGTTTCGGTGTACGAAGGGGTGCTGCACATCCTGCACCCTGAGCCGGCGGAAAGCCCGCTGATCGCGTTTATCGTGCTCGGCGTTGCATTCGGCCTGGAAGGTTGGTCGATCCTGGCCGCGCTGGGCGATTTCAACCGGGGGCGGCGTGGCTCGGTGTGGTCTGCGATCCGCGATACCAAGGATGCCCCCACGCTGGTCATCCTGCTGGAGGATTCGGGCGCGCTGGTCGGCCTCGTGCTCGCTGCGCTCGGCCTGGGCTTGAGCCTCATCACCGGCAGCCCGCTGTGGGATGGGCTGGCCTCGGTGCTGATCGGCCTCGTGCTGGGCGCGCTCGCGCTGATCCTGCTTTACGAGGCCAAGGGCCTGTTGATCGGTGAAGCGGCCGATCCGCAGATGGTGGCCGCCATCCGCAGTAGCGCGGCGGCCCACCCTGGCGTGGTGTGCGTGCACGAAGTGCTGACCGTGCACAGCGCACCCACCATGGTCACCGTGATCATCAGCGCCGATTTCGATGACACCATCACCGCGCGCGACGTGGAGCGCATCGTGCTGGCGATCGAAACCCAGGTTTCGCACCAGTTTCCCATCGTCGCGCGCGTTTACGTTCGCCCGCGCGACAGTTCGACGCAGGCGCTCGACGGCTGATCTGTCGGCTGTCCCGATGGGATCAGCTCACACCATGTCTTGCGGCCGGACAAGGCGATCGAAGGTTGCTTCGTCCACCAGGCCCAGTGCCAGGCCGGCTTCGCGCAAGGTGAGCCCTGCGGCGTGGGCGTGCTTGGCGATGCGCGCGGCATTGTCATAGCCGATTTCCGGGGCCAGCGCGGTCACCAGCATCAGCGATCGATCGACCAGCTCTGCGATGCGGCGGGTGTTGGGCTCGATCCCTTCGACGCACCGCTCGGCAAAGCTTTCCATGCCCACTGCCAGCAGATGGACGCTGCGTAGCACCGCCGCGCCGATCATCGGCTTGAACACGTTGAGTTCCAGGTGTCCCTGCATCCCACCCAAAGTCACCGCCTGGTGGTTGCCGATCACTTGCGCGGCCACCATGGTCAGCATCTCGCACTGCGTGGGATTGACTTTGCCCGGCATGATCGAGCTGCCTGGCTCGTTGGCGGGTAGATCGATTTCGCCAAGCCCCGAACGCGGGCCGGAGCCCAGGAGGCGGATGTCGTTGGCGATCTTGGTCAACGCCACGGCCAGTGTGGCGAGGGTTGCGGAAAACTGCACCAGCGCGTCGTTGCTGGCCAGCGCTTCGAAGCGGTTGGGTGCGGGGACGAACGCATGGCCGGTGAGGCTGGCAAGCTCTGCCGCCATCGCCGGGGCAAACCCTTCGGGCGCGTTGAGGCCGGTGCCCACTGCCGTGCCGCCCTGGGCCAGGCGCAAGAGGTGTTGTTCGGCCCCGCGCAGGCGCTCGTTCGCATCGCGCAACTGCTGGACATAGCCGGAAAATTCCTGCCCGAGCGTAAGCGGGGTGGCATCCTGCAGGTGGGTGCGGCCGATCTTGACGATCCCCGCCCATTCGCGCGCTGCGGTGTCGAGCGCGCCGGCCAGCAGGTCGAGCGCGGGCAGCAGGTCACGGTTGAGGGCAACCACCGCGGCCACGTGCAGCGCGGTGGGAAAGCTGTCGTTCGACGATTGCCCGCGGTTCACGTGATCGTTGGGATGCACCGGGCTCTTGCCGCCGCGCGCGCCGGCGAGCTGTTCGTTGGCCCGGCCGGCGATCACTTCGTTGACGTTCATGTTGGTCTGCGTGCCGCTGCCGGTCTGCCAGATGACCAGCGGGAACTGGTCGTCATGACGGCCGGCCACCACTTCGGCCGCGGCCGTTTCGATCGCATCGGCGAGGCGCGTGTCCAGGCCATGGTCGCGGTTGACGCGGGCCGCAGCCTGCTTGACCAGGGCAAGGGCGTGAACGATGCCGATCGGCATGCGCTCACCGGCGCCGAACGGGAAATTTTCGATGGAGCGCTGTGTCTGCGCGCCCCAATAGGCGCTGCTCGGCACGGCGATCGTGCCGATGCTGTCGCTCTCGATACGGCCAATGCTGCCGCTTTCGATGGTAGGGGTCATGCCGGGGTCCTTTCGCGGCGCCGGGGCGGCGTGGACCCCGGGCTTGTCAGATGGGGCGGGGGCTGGTGGCGTCTTGGGTGCGGCGGCGCAGGAAGCGGGCCTCCACCTGTGGCCCGGCCTGTTCGGCCAGGATCGAAAGCGCGGCATGCAGGCCGCGTTCGGCCAGGCGATCCACCGCCACTTCGGGGGGAATGCCCAGTTCGCGCGCCATGTCGCGAATCGCGCGGGCCATCTCGATGAATTCCAGCTCGCTTTCGCGCGCCGCGCGCCATTCTGCCGATGGGGAAAAACTGTGGTGCATGTCCATGCCGTCGCTCCTGCCGTTGTTGCCGGGCAGAGGCTAACATTTGCAGGACGGGCGAGGCTTTAAGGCGGGGCATAGGCATATTGCGGAGGGGGTTAAACCAGCCGCACGGGCGCGGGGTCGCCGTGGCGGGCGATCCAGCGCGTGCGTGCATCGGCCTGCGCCCGCAGGAACTGGGCATCCACGGCGGTGCCGGGCTGCCCACTGCGGCCGGCCAGCATGGTTAGCGCGGCGGCAAGGCCTTGCTCCACCATGCGATCGAGCAGTGGCACGGGGTGCTGTCCCCATTGCGCCGCCACGGCCTTGAGGGCATGCACCGTTGTTGCAAAATCATACGCGGCTATTCGCGCGGATTCGTATTCCTCCTTGCGCAACAGCGCGTTTCGCAGATCAAACGCCATGGTGGTCGGCCCTCTTGCGCAAGCACGTTAGCAGCAGAGATGGAGCCGGCCTTGATGCATAGCAAGATGTGACCCACGGCCACAGCGCCGGGGCAGTATGGGGGCAGGGACGGGGTATGGGCATGGGCACCAGTGAAATCTTCCTGATCGCGTTGACGATTATCCTCGCCGTGCCGTGGCTGGCCTGGCGCCTGTTGCGCCGCGACGACCATGCCCCGCTGGTGGTGGTGCAGATCGTGGGTGGCATCCTGCTCGGGCCGGGTGTGCTGGGCGCGCTCTTTCCGGCCTATTATGCCTTTGTGTTCAATCCACAGGTGATCGGCGCGCTCAACGGCGTGGCGTGGTGGGCCGTCAGCCTGTTCGTGTTCATCGCCGGGGTGGAACTGGACCTGGCCGACGCCTGGGGCAATGCGCGCGAAACGCTGGTGACCGCCTCATGCGCGCTGCTGACGCCGCTGGTGCTGGGCGGCCTGGCCGCGACCGTTCTGCTTACCATGCCGGGCTGGCTGGGCGAAAAGGGTACGTGGGGCCAGGGCGTGGCCGGCATCGGCATGGCCTGTGCCGTCACTGCGCTGCCCATCCTGGTGCTGCTGATGGAAAAGCTGGACATTTTCCGCACCGCGCTGGGCCAGCGCCTGCTGCGCTATGCCAGCATGGATGACGTGGCGATCTGGGGCGTGCTGGCGCTGATCCTGCTCGATTGGCAGCGTATCGGGCGCCAGGGTCTTTTCCTGGTGGGCTTCGCCCTGGCCGCCTGGGGCCTGCGGCGCCTGATGGCCTGGGTGCGCGAAGACGATCGTTGGCACATCGCCTTGATCTGGCTGGCGGCCGTGGGGTTTGCCGCCGATTGGTCGGGCCTGCATTTCATGGTCGGCGCGTTCCTTGCCGGGGCCGTGCTCGATGCCCACTGGTTCGAACAGGGACGGCGCGATGCGTTCCGCAATTTCCTGCTGCTGGCGGTGATGCCGGTGTTCTTCCTGTCCACTGGCCTGCGCACGCAGTGGGGCCAGGTTGGCGGCCTGGGCCTTGCCGCCGTGATCGGCGCGGCATTGCTGCTGCTCGTCGCCTCGGTGGCGGGCAAGCTGGCCGGCGTGCATCTGGCCGGCCGCATCCTGGGCTGGAAGAAGGGTGAGGCCAGCGTGATCGGCTGGATGCTGCAGACCAAGGCGCTGATCATGATCATCTTCGTCAACGTGCTGCTCGACAAGAAGATCATCACGGCCGAAGCGTTCACCGCGCTTTTGCTGATGGCGGTGATGAGCACCATGCTGACCACGCCGATCGTGCGGCCCTTGTTGAAAAAGCTGGCCTGACGCGTTCTCGGCATCAGCAAATTCTTGACGGATTCGCGCTAGGGCGGGTGGCCATGGCGGATATCCTGATCATTGCGGCGCTGGCGTGCTGGCTGCTTTTCGTGTTCTGCGTGTGGCAGGCGCTGCGCCTGCTGGGCACCTGGCAGCCAGCGCCCGCAATGGTCTGGCGCAGCGATTATACCGAAGGGCAGCAGTCGGAAGACTTCTGGTCGTTTGGCATGACGATGTTCACCTCGCGCGGGTGGAACTGGCGCGATGGCGACGATACCCGCTATATCGAGGATGAAATCCGCTTTCGCGATTCTGACGGGATCGAGCGGCGCGCGCTGGTGCACCGCTGGGTGCACCGCGGGTGGAAGCCATCGGGCGCCTATACCGTGTGGTATGATCCGGCCGATCCCACCCGGGCCACGGTGTTGGGCCCGTTCACCTGGGGCGCCTGGGCGGTGCTGTCGCTGTTGCTGCTGTGTATCGCGCTGCACGCGGTCAAAGTGGTGGGATTGCCGCCGGTACTCGCCGCCTGGTTGGGGTAGCGGGGCGGCACCTGATCTGCCATAGGCGGGCGCGTGACTGCCGTTTTGCCCGACCTTTCGCCCGATCTTGAGCCCGCGCGCCAGCGTCTGGCGCAAGTCTTCGGCTTTTCCGGCTTTCGCGGGGTGCAGGACCAGGTGGTCGGCCGCGTACTGGCCGGCCGATCCACCCTGGCGGTGATGCCCACCGGGGCGGGCAAGTCGCTCACCTATCAATTGCCGGCGGTGATGCTGCCGGGCACGTGCGTGGTGGTCTCGCCGCTGATTGCCCTGATGCACGACCAGTTGCGCTCGGCCACGGCCAACGGCATCCGCGCCGCCGCGCTGACCAGCGTGGACACCGATCGTGAACTGACGATCGAGCGGTTCCGCAATGGCGAGCTGGACTTGCTCTATGTGGCGCCCGAACGCGCCAGCCAGCCGCATTTCCGCGAACTGTTGAGCCGTGCGCCGCTGGCCCTGTTCGCCATCGACGAGGCGCATTGCGTTTCGGAATGGGGCCACGATTTCCGCCCCGACTATCGCCTGCTGCGCCCGCTGATGGATGCCTTTGCGCATGTGCCGCGCCTGGCGCTGACGGCCACGGCCGACCGGCACACGCGGGCAGACATCCTCGAACAGCTTGGCATTCCCCACGACGGGTTGATCGTGGCCGGGTTCGATCGGCCCAACATCCAGTATCGCATCGCCCCGCGCGACAATCCGCTGCGCCAGCTCACCCGCTTCATCGCCGAAAATCCAGGGCCCGGCGTGGTCTATGCGCCCACCCGCGCGCAAGTGGAAAAGCTGGCGGAGCAATTGGGCGAGACCGGGCGCCGGGTGCTGCCCTACCACGCCGGCCTGCCGGCCGAAACGCGCGCCGCCAACCAGGAAGCCTTCGTCACCAGCGAAGACATGGTGATCGTGGCCACGGTGGCGTTCGGCATGGGCATCGACAAGCCCGACGTGCGCTTTGTCGCGCATGCCGGCCTGCCCAAGTCGATCGAAGGCTATTACCAGGAAACCGGCCGCGCCGGGCGCGATGGCGATCCCTCGGTGGCGCTGTTGCTGTGGGGTGCGGACGATTTTGCCCGCGCGCGCCAGCGGCTCTCCGAAGTGGACCAGAGCCGACAGCAGGGCGAGCGAAAGCGGCTTGATGCCCTGGCCGGGCTGGTCGAGACGGCCACCTGCCGCCGTGCCGTGCTGCTGCGCCACTTTGGCGAGGACCCGCCTGCCACTTGCGGCAACTGCGACAATTGCCTGGAGCCGCCGGGCCTGACCGACGCGACCGAACTGGCGCAGAAGCTGCTCTCGGCGGTCTATCGCACGGGCCAAAGCTATGGCCTGGGCCACCTTGAAAAAGTGCTGACCGGCGTGGCGGACGAACGTGTGACCGCGCGTGGCCACGATGGACTTTCGGTGTTCGGAATCGTGCCGGCAGACCAGGCCCCGCTGCTCAAGGCGGTGGCGCGCGCGCTCCAGGCCCGGGGCAGTCTGGTGCCGACGGAGCATGGCGGCCTGGCGCTGGGTGGCGATGCCCGCGCAATTCTCAAGGGCGAGGCGCGGGTGGACGTGGTCCTGCCGCCGGTGCGCGAACGCGGTGGGCGTCGGCGTGCCAAGGCGGGCAGTGGCGCCGCGCTCAATCCCGTGGGCGATCCGCTGTTCGATGCGCTGCGCGCGCTGCGCCGCGAGATTGCGCAGGAAGCCAATGTGCCGCCCTATGTGGTGTTTCACGATGCCGTGCTGCGCGAAATGGCAGCGGCCAAGCCCACCAGCCTTGCAGAAATGGCCGCGATCGGCGGCGTCGGCACGCGCAAGCGGGATGCCTATGGCGATCGCTTCCTGGCGGTGATCCGCGCGCATGTCTGACCGCCGGCGCGGCGCATAGCTTTGCGCCCCTGGAACCTAAAGGCTCGGTCAACCATTTTTCGTTAGGCTGCCTGCAACAGGTGGGGAGCCGAGCGAACAAACCATGTTGACCGAGATCGAAACCCGCCTGAGCCGGCACCGCACCTTGCGGGCGCGCCTGATGCTCCTGTCCATGGCCGTGCTGACGGCGATCCCTGCCGGTGCATTGCTGGCGCAGAACGCGCCAGTGCGGGCGGCCAGCGCGCCGTTCACCGTGGTGCAGACGGGCCAAGGCTTCGATCGGCTGCAGGATGCGATCAATTCGCTGGGCGAAGGGGATGGGACCATCCGCGTGGCGCCGGGAACCTGGCATGACTGCGGCGTGCAACCCCATGGCAACGTGGCCTATATCGCGGCCATTCCCGGGCAATCGATCTTTGATGGCAAGGTCTGCGAGGAAAAGGCGGCCTTGGTCATGCGCGGCCAATCGATGCGCGTGGAAGGGCTGATATTCCAGAACATGCGCGCGTTCGATGCCAACGGCGCCGGCATCCGGCTGGAGCGGGGCGACCTGACCGTGCGCGATGCCTGGTTCCGCGACAGCGAGCAGGGCATCCTTTCCGCCAACTTTCCGGCCGGGCACGTGGTGATCGAGCAATCGACCTTCACGCGGCTGGGGCGCTGCGACCGGGGCCTGTCCTGCGCGCACTCGCTTTATTTCGGGGACGAGGCGAGCGTCGTGATTCGCCGCAGCCGCTTTGAACAGGGCACCGGCGGCCACTATGTTAAAAGCCACGCCGGCCGCATCGAAGTGACCGATTCGAGCTTTGACGACAGCCGTGGCCACACCACCAACTACATGATCGACCTGTCGATCGGCGCCACTGGCCTGATTTCGGGCAACTGGTTCGTCCAGGGGCGCGACAAGGAAAACTACAGCACGTTCATCGCCAACGCGGCCGAAGGGCATGAGCACAGCGCCGATGGCCTGACGATTACCGGCAACACCGCGCGGCTGGTGCCCGGCCTCAATCGCCCGACAGTGTTCGTGGCCGACTGGTCGGGTGACCGGATCAACCTGGGGCAGAACGCGCTGGGACCGGGCATTGCCCGGTTCGAGCGGCGCTGAGCTTGCCCTTGCGCGCCTGGGCCCCTACCTTGCTGGCGTGTTGAGCCGTTTGCCTTTGCGTCTGGCTGGCCGTCTTTGGGCGGTGCTGCTGGTCCTGACCGTTGCTCTTTCGGCGCTGGCGCCGGGGGCGGCACCGGTCGGCATGCGCAGCGGATCGGCATTCTCGGTCGATACCGTGGAAATGGCCGTGGCCCCGGCGCGGCCGCAAGTGGCAGTGGCACGGCTCGAGGCGTTGCCGCCGATGCCGCTGGTGCCGGCCGTGGCGCTGGTGCTCGTGGTGTTGGCCCCTTTGGCGCTGGCGCGGGCTCCACATATTCTGCCCCGTTCGACCGGGCCGCCGCTGGCCGCCCTGCCGCTGCGGGCACCGGGAACCCCCCGCGCCCCTCCGCACGCCTGACAAAACCGTGAATTGCCTGCGCCGCCTGTGGCGCGGGCCGAACCCGTTTTTGCCAGGATACCAAGACCATGACGATTCAGACCCAGAGCGCTTCGGCGCTTGCCCGCCGTGCCCATGTCGAAGCGCTGCTGGCGGCCTATCCCGATGTCACGCCCGAGGAGCACGGCATGCTCGTGCATTACTTCAAGCGCGAGGCCAATGCGCTCGACGTGGGCATGATTGCCAGCAACGACACGATCGGGCGCGGCTATGCCCGCTTCCGCGCCGACCATCTCGACCGCTTTACCTGGGTCGATCTTGCCAAGGGCGTGGCTGGCACTGCCGTGTTGGTGCTGTGCGTGGGGCTGGTGATGTTCCGGGCGTTTTGACGCTGGTTTCAGGCCCGCACCACCCCCGCCCCCTCCTCGTCAGAGGAGGGGGCGAAGCCTGTCGCGACGTTGCCGAAACTACTTCAGCAAATGTCCCGTGCGATCGCGCTTGGTATCGAGATAGCGGGCGTTGTGCGGGTTGGCGGGCAACTGATGCGCCACCCGTTCCAGCACGGTCACGCCCAGCGCTTCGAGCGCGGCAACCTTGGCCGGATTGTTGGTCATCAGGCGAATTCGGCGCGCGCCGATCAGGTCGAGCATGCGTGCGGCCACGGGAAAGTCGCGCGCTTCGGATGGCAGCCCCAGCCGTTCGTTGGCATCGACAGTGTCAAAGCCCTGGTCTTGCAGTTGATAAGCGCGCAACTTGTTGATCAGGCCGATGCCGCGCCCTTCCTGTCGCAGGTAGAGCAGCACGCCCCACCCGCCGTGGCTGGCTTGCGCGGCCATCCGGGCGAGGGCGGCTTGCAGCTGTGGCCCGCAATCGCATTTCAGGCTGCCCAGGATATCGCCGGTCAGGCATTCGCTGTGCAGCCGCACCAGGGGGGGAACGGCATTGTCCTGCTGCCCCACGATCAGCGCAACATGCTCGCGCAAATCGTCACGGGCGCGAAAGGCGATGATTTCGGCTTCCTCGCAAGCGTCAACGGGCAAGCGGGCGCGGGCCTGGATCGTCAGGTTGAGCGGGTCGGTGAATGCGGCCATGTCTTCGACCGCCACGGTTTCGGCAATATCCACCCCGCTCGCCACCAGGAAAGCCGGCAGGATGCCGGCCAGCCGCGCCAGCTCCATTGCGGCCCCGGCCGCCTCTGGCGCCGGGATGGGGGTGGCCCGGAACGGCCCGCGCAAGGGGCTGCCCAGATCGTGCGCGGGATCGGCCAGATCGCGCGCCATCGCCAGTGTGAACGGTTCAGCCGCGTGAATCAGCACCGGCGCGTGCGGCAGGGCGGCGTCGCGCTGGTTGGTCAGCTTGAGCGTGGCGGCGCGCGCGGCTGAAATCAGCATCTGCGCGGCATAGAGGCCCGGCTGGGCAAAGCCCGTTTCCGCCGGCAGCAGATCGAACGCGCCGGCCGCGTCGGTGACACGGATCGCCCAGCCATGGCGCAGCGCGTCAAGCGCGCGCGCCACGCGGCGCGTGGCGGCGGCCGGCGTGGTCAAAGGGCAAACTCGGTGATCAGGGGCACGTGGTCCGACGGCTGGTCCCAGCGGCGCGTTTCCTCGACGAAGCGATGGCCCATCGATTGCGGCGCCAGCTCGGGCGAGGCCCACATATGGTCGAGCCGGCGGCCCTGGTCCTTTTGGCGCCAATAGGAGCGATAGGACCACCAGGAAAAGTTGCGTTCCGGCGCGGGCAGGTGCTTGCGCCCCAGGTCGACCCAGCCGTGCGCATCGGCAAAGCGCTGGAGCGTTTCGACCTCCACCGGCGTGTGGCTGACCACCTTGAGCAGGGCCTTGTGGTCGTAGACGTCCTCGGGCAGCGGGGCGATGTTGAAATCGCCCACGATCAGGGTGGGACGGTCGATCTTGTCCGCCCAGCGCGTCATCCGTTCCAGGAAATCGAGCTTTTGCCCGAACTTGGGATTGAGCGTGCGATCGGCGATGTCACCCCCGGCGGGAATGTAAACATTTTCCAGGATCAACCCCTGGCCAGTGGCGCCGAGCAGTTCGACGCCGACATGGCGCGCTTCGCCATTGTCCTGCCAGTCGTAGCGGCTGAACTCGCGGAACGGCAACCGGCTGACCGTGGCGACGCCGTGATAGCCCTTCTGCCCATGGATCGCGCGGTGGGTATAGCCCAAGGCTTCGAAGACATCATGCGGGAAGAGATGCTCGGCCACCTTGATCTCTTGCAGGCACAGCACATCGGGCTGCTGTTCTTGCAGAAAACGCACGACCTGATCGGCGCGCAGGCGAACGGAATTGATATTCCAGGTGGCGATAGAAACCATGGAATGCGCTTTACGAGCCCCCGCCATGGCCGGCAAGGCGGATCACGAGTAACGTCCGAGTGGGCAACATCGCAGTCGTGGTTTTTGTGGTGTTGCGGGGATGGCCGGTGGAGCGAGAATGGTGCCCGGCAAGAACCGGCGCGCAGCGACCTTTAAAGGTCGTGAGCACCGGAAGCGCAGACGGGTGCCGTTCGCAGCCTACCGGCCATCCCCGCAACATCACAAAAACGGAAAACCCTCGGACCGGGGGCAATGGTCCGAGGGTTCCATGTGCGTTCGTCACGCGGTCGACGAGAGGATGAAGTCAGACTGGGCAACAGGGGGGAAACCCGTCTTGTCCGTCTCGTCTGAAACCTCTCTAGGGCTGGGCCGCTTGCTGGTGGATGAACGGGCGCCTCTGGTTCTTCGCAAAGTGTCGCACAACCGCTGGTAAGGAAGATGAACCGTTCGCCCGCTGCGATTAGTGCCGCACTTGCGGACGCGGGTCGTTGTAGCGGAACATGTTGGCCGGGACCGGCACGCCGTACTGCTGGTTGGACAGGCGAATCGTGGTGCGCTGGTTCTGCGAATCGAGCGCGACCCAGCTATCGAGTTGCAGGCCGCCGGGCGCGCCGGGCTTGCGGACCATGATCAGGGTGAGCGTGCCATATTCGGGATGGCGCGGATCCTTGATTTCCAGGCTGATCACGTCAGGGTTGGTGGTGGGAAGCAGCCGGGCATAGCGGGCCACGTCCTTGTCGGGATTGAGCAGTGCGCCGAGCGGGCTGTTGCGAATCGGCCAGCGCGACACCTGGCGCACTTCATAATCGATCACGGTCAGGGCCGCGCCATCGGACACGATCAGCAGCGGGACGCCGGGCTGGTATTGAAAGCGGATCTTGCCCGGCCGTTGCAGGGTAAGCGTGCCGGTGAGCCGCTGGCCGTTGCGATCGGTCTGCACGAAATCGGCGCGCAGCGAAGAAATCGCGCGCAGCGCCGCCACGGCACGTTCCACGTCGCTGGAGGGGGCTGCGGCCGGCGCAGGGGCTGCCAGAGCCGGCGCAAAGGCCGGAGAAACGGAAAGCGCGGCAACGAGGCCGGCGGCGCTCAGGATCTTGGTCAAGCTGTTCATTGCCACTCCTTGGGACAGGCGCTTTGAACTGCCCGTGAACCTTTCGGTTCCGAATCGCAACATCGCCGGACGTGCCGCAGAAACACGAAAGGCCGGGGCAAGCCCCGGCCTTTACGCGTTGGCAAGCAAGCCGATCAGATTACTTGATCTTGGCTTCCTTGAATTCCACGTGCTTGCGCACCACCGGGTCGTACTTGCGGAACGACATCTTTTCGGTGGTGTTGCGCGGATTCTTCTTGGTGACATAGAAGAAGCCGGTGTCTGCGGTCGAAACCAGACGGATCTTGACGGTAGTTGGCTTTGCCATGGGCTTGTCCTGAATTCCTTCTAGGCGTCTGCGCGCCGCTGCTCAAACAAAACGGGGCGGCGCGCGCCGCCCTGACAGGTGGCCGCCCATGCGGGAGGCAGCCGGGAAAGTCAACCCTTGGCGAAAGGAAACGGGGCGCAAAGACCTAAGCCCTGCGCCCCGCTAACCGATCCTTGAAAGGAAGCTCAGTTGGCTTGGTCGGCCTTCTTCTCCGCCTTTTCCTTGATCGCCGTCGATTCGTCCTTGCCTTCGGCGCGGACGGCATCGGCCTTGCTGTTCAGCTTGTCGGCTGCAGCACCCGACGCATCGGCAGCCTGCGAATCGATGGCGTCGGCAGCGGCGTCAGACGATTCGGCAATGGCGTCGGCGGTCTTGTCGGCTGCGTCTTCCTGCTTGCTCTGGCAGGCGGCAAGGCCCAGGCCCAAAGCGGCAATCGGCAGCAGCAGTGCATGCTTGGCGGTGAACTTCATAACTGGCTCTCCCTGTTTAGGTATGCGGTCAGGCGTGGGATCGGGCGCTCAGCGCACCGAACCGCGACGAACCAGATTGACGATGGCGAGCAGGATCAGCGCGCCAAGGAATGAAACAATCAGGCTGCCGGCCGAGATGCCGTTCGTGATGCTGCCGCCGCCCAGCAGCGGGCCGAGCAGGAAGCCGCCCAGCAGCGCGCCGACGATGCCGACCACGATGTTGAGGAAGATGCCCTGTTGGGCATCGGTGCGCATGACGATGCTGGCCAGCCAGCCCAGAATGCCGCCAACGATCAGAAGAACAATAAGGCCCATGACGGTAAACCCCTTGATTGGATGCCACGAGGTGGCTGTCTGCCGGGGATAATTCTCCAGCCGGGGGATTGTTCCGCATATGCGACGGATCGTTGCGACCTGCCCTTGCACAAAGGCCCTGCCCACCCTGGTGACACGGGGTGGGCAGGGCCTTTTCTTACGGCCTTTTGTTGGGCTGGAATGCTGCGGTTCAGGCGCCCAGCAGCCACACCAGCGCGCCTGCCCCGACCACGATGCGGTACCAGGCAAACGGCGCAAAGCCGTGGCGGCCGATGTAGGTGACGAAGAACTTGATCACCACGAGCGAGACGAGGAACGACACCACGCCGCCAACGGCGATATCGGCCCAGCCTACGGTGGCTGCACCGCTGGCCAGTTCGTGGCGATTGTCCCACAATTGCTTGGCCGTGGCGCCGAACATCGTGGGCACGGCCAGGAAGAAGCTGAATTCGGCGGCGGTCTTGCGGTTGATGCCCATGGTCAGCGCGCCCATGATGGTGGAGGCCGAACGCGACATGCCCGGCACCATCGCCAAGCACTGCATCACCCCCACGGCGAGCGCCTTGGGCAGGGGCAGCTTGCTGACGGGCTCGTACTCTCCCTGGCGGGCCAGGCGCTCGATCACCAGGATCAGGATGCCGCCCACCACCAGCGCGGCGGCCACCACGGCGGGGGTTTCCATCAGCGCGTCGATCTTCTTCTTGAGCAGCACGCCCAGGATGGCCGAGGGGATGAACGCCACCAGCACGTTGCGCACGAAGTGCAGCGAATCGCGTTCACCCCGCAGCGCGCCCTTGGCCACGTCCACGAACGTGCGCCAATAGAGCACGACCACGGCCAGGATCGCCGGCAGCTGGATCACCACGTTGAACACTTCCCATTCCTTGGCATTGAAGCCCAGGAGCTCGGTGGCCAGGATCAGGTGCCCGGTGGAGGAGACGGGAAGGAACTCGGTGAGGCCTTCGACGATGCCGAGAATGACGGCGGTAAGGGTGTGGCTGTCCATGGGCCACCGACTTGCCGCAGTGCAGCACGGCTTTCAAGCGCTACGATGCAATGGCCGCATGGCAAATTGGTAACCTTGGGGTTTTGAACCGCGGCACCGGCCCGCTCCCCCACCCGGCCTCCCACAAGGTACTATGGTTGCGAGGCCGGGTGGGGGGACCAGGCCGGTGCCGCAAATCCGGCGACGCCGGATTCCAAACAGACGCTCAGGCTCCGTCGAACTGCATGCGGGCCAGGCGGGCATAGAGGCCATCGGCGGCGATCAGGCTGGCATGGGTGCCTTGTTCGACGATGCGCCCGCCATCCATCACCACGATGCGGTCTGCCGCGCGCACGGTGGCGAGGCGATGGGCGATGACCAGCGTGGTACGGCCCTGCATCAGGTGATCGAGCGCATCCTGCACCAGGCGTTCGCTTTCCGCGTCGAGCGCGCTGGTTGCCTCATCGAGCAGCAGGATCGGCGCATCGCGCAGCACCGCGCGGGCAATCGCCATGCGTTGGCGCTGGCCGCCCGAAAGGCGTGCGCCGCCTTCGCCCAGGAAGGTGTCGAGCCCTTCGGGCAGGGCACGCAGGAAATCCTCGGCATTGGCAGCGCGGGCGGCGGCCCAGATCGCCTCGTCGCTGGCGTCCCATGCACCATAGCGCAAGTTGTCGCGGGCGTTGGCGGCAAACAGCACGGGCTCTTGCGGCACCAGCGCCATGCGCGCACGGATCTCGGCCGGATCGGCCTGGGGCAGGGGCACCCCGTCGATACGGATCACGCCGCCCTGCGGATCGTAGAAGCGCTGTGCCAGCAGGAACAAGGTGGATTTGCCGGCGCCCGAAGGGCCGACAATGGCGACGGTCTCGCCCGGCTCCACGGTCAGCGAGAAATCGGTGAGTGCCGAAATCTCGGGGCGGCTGGGATAGCGGAACGCCACGTTCTGGAAAGCGAGCGCGCCACGCGGCGGGCTGGGCAGGGCAATCGGGCGGGCTGGCGGCGCGATATCGGGCTGTTCGAGCAGCAGTTCGTTGAGGCGCCCGGCCGCGCCCGCGCCGCGCAGCAGATCGCCATAGACTTCGGTCAGCGCCCCGCACGATCCGGCGACGATCCCGCCGGTCAGCACGAAGGCGGCAATCGTGCCGCCGGTGAGCGAGCCATTGGCCACGCCCATGGCGCCTTGCCACATCAGCGCGGTGATCCCGCCCATGACCAGGAAGATGACCACGGCGGTCATCACCGCACGGATCATGATGCGCCGGCGGGCGGTGTCGAACGTGCGCTCCACCGCGGCGGCAAAGCGGGCGCGCTCACGCCCTTCCTGGCCAAACGCCTGGACGATGCGGATCGCGCCGAGCACTTCGGCGGTCATCGCACCGATATCGGCCACGCGGTCCTGGCTCGATCGCGAGACCTTGCGCAGCCGGCTGCCGAACCAGGCGATCGGGAAGATCACGACCGGAATGCCGATGACCAGCCCGGCGGTGAGACGGGGGGCGAGGAAGAACAGGTAGATCAGCCCGCCCAGCGCGGTGATGGTGTTGCGCAGGGCGATCGAGACCGTGGTGCCCACCACCTGCTCGATGATCGCCGTGTCCGACGTCATGCGCGAGGAGATTTCCTTGGGGCTGTTGCTTTCGAAGAACGCCGGCGGCAGGCGCAGCAGGTTGGACTGCACCCTGGCGCGGATATCGGCCACCACGCGTTCGCCCAGCCACGACACGTAATAGAAGCGGATCGCCGTGGCAAAGCCGAGCACGACGACGATCAGCAGCAGCACGTGGAAGGCCTGGTCGATCACGCCGGGCTGGGCGTGGGGGCCAAAGGCCTGGTCGACAATGCCCTTGAAGCGGGCGGGGATGGCGATGGTGGCAGTGGACGTGGTCACCAGCGCGAGCAGCGCGGCGGCAACCTGACCGGGATACTTGATCGCCTCCCGCCAGATCATGCGCAGCGGCGTGAGCCGGCGCGAAACCGGCCCTGGCGGGACGCCGGCCGGTTCCGCCGCCGCGTCAGCGCGGGCTGGATCAGCGCGCGACGGACCGCGGGCAGGGGCATCGGCGGGGGCGGGCGTGTCCGGCGCGGGCCGTTCCAGGGGAACCTCTTCCATGGCGCGGACCTAGCCGATGGCGGGCTGCACCGGAAGGGGCCTTGCGTGCCACTTGGCAGGTTCCCATCTGTTGTGGAGCGATTACCGCCGCCCCTGTCCTTCTTGCTGCATTGCGGCCAGCGCGATTCGCAGGCACAATCGGGCCAAGCAACGCATGGTTGCCGCAATGCGCCACGCCATTGGCGGCGGGAGCGGGTGGTGACCGGCGGACAGAAAGGCAAGTATCGACGTGCTGTACAAGGCTTATGAAATTCAGCGGTCGCTGATGAACGCAAGCAGCGCCTGGGCCTCGATGATGGCCGACGTGCTCAATGATCCGCGGCTCCCCTTTGCCACTTATGGGCCGAACCAGACGCTGGCTTCGGCGCTCGACGTGTTTGCCCACGCCACCGCGCCGCGGGGCAAGCCGGCCTTTGGCATCCGCACCATCCAGGTGGACGGGCAGAGCCACGCCGTGCACGAGACCACCGTGGTGCATCGCCCGTTCGGCGATCTCAAGCGCTTTACCCACGAAGGCCTGCCCGCCGATGCGCCGCGCATGCTGCTGGTGGCGCCGATGAGCGGGCACTATGCCACGCTGTTGCGCGGTACGGTGGAGCGCCTGCTGGAACGCGCCGTGGTCTACATCACCGATTGGGCCGATGCCAAATACGTGCCGTTGGCCGAAGGGCATTTCGACCTCGATGACTACATCGACTACCTGATCGGCTTCCTTGAGCATGTCGGCCCCGGCGCGCACATGATGGCGGTGTGCCAGCCTTCGGTGCCGGCCTTTGCCGCAACGGCGGTGCTGGCCGCCCAGGACCATCCGTGCCGCCCGCTGACGCTGACCATGATGGGCGGGCCGATCGACACGCGCGAAAGCCCGACTGCGGTGAACGACCACGCGGTGGCCAAGCCTTATGTGTGGTTCAAGCACAACGTGATCACCAGCGTGCCGGAAAACTATCCGGGCGCGGGGCGGCAGGTCTATCCCGGCTTCGTCCAGCTCACCAGCTTCATGTCGATGAACCTGGGCAGCCACATGATGAGCCATTACAAGCTGTTCCAGCACATGGTCCAGGGCGCGGAAGAAAACGCGGATTCAACCAAGCGGTTCTATGACGAATATCGCTCGGTCTGCGATCTTCCGGCCGAATTCTATCTTCAGACCGTCGACGTGGTGTTCCAGCGCCATGCCCTGCCCCAAGGCGAATTCATCCACCGCGGCCAGCCGGTGGACCTGGGCGCGATCACCGACACGGCAATCCTGTGCATCGAGGGCGAGCGTGACGATATTTCGGGCATCGGCCAGACCCGTGCCGCGCTCAAGGTGACGCCGGGCCTGCCCGATGAGATGAAGCAGTATTTCCTGGCGCCCGAAGTGGGGCATTACGGCATCTTCAATGGCTCGCGCTGGCGCAAGAGTATTGCCCCGGTGGTCGAAGCGTGGATGACCCGCTTTGCCACGCGCGACGATGCCGCCGCCAAACCGCGGCGCGGGCGCAAGCTGACAGCGGTAAGCTGAAGCCGGCGCGGTTTCCGGCCGCCTGGGCCCGTTCCCGGTTCAGACCGGGGCGGGCACTGCGCGACGGGAGACGAAGGGCTTGGGGGCGGCGCGCCGCACCCGGCCGATATAGGCCGAAAGCCCGCATTGCAGCCCCACCAGCATGTAGCAGAACGGCTGGAACGCGATGCCCACGAAAGTGGAGCCGACGAGATAGCATATCTGCGCCTGTTGCAGCGCATCGGCCAATGGCGAAACCCAGGCAAAGCCTTCGGGCGGGTTCTTGCGATAACGCCGCCGGATCAGCTCCATCTGGAACACGCCCATCAGATGCAGCAGCAGCCATAGCCCGAGGCCGGGATAGCCCTGCTCGCCCAGCATCTCGAAATAGGCGGAGTGATAGGCGCGGCCTTTTTCCTCGATATGGTCGGTCTCGATCGCGGCGTTGTTGTCACCGGCATAGTCGGCCTTGACCGTGTCATAGCTCACGCTGTTCTGGCGGAACGCGTCGAAGCCGCCGCCAAACGGGTGAGTCTTGGCAAATTCGATGGTCCATTTCCACACCGCCACGCGGGTGGAGGCGGACTGGTCGGCCTGGTGGTTCTTGATCGTGCCCATGCGCTCGGTAAAGCTGGAGGGCAGCAGCGGCACGGCGACCAGCGCACCGGCGCAGACGATACTGATATAGAGCATGCGCCGCCGGGTGGAGCGCAGCATCATCACCGCCAGCACCACCGCGCAGATCAACCCGGTGCGCGCCTGGGTTCCCACCGGCATGAGCAGGCAGGAAAAGCAGATGCCGGCGGCAAAGAGCTTGGCCTTCCAGTCCGGCTTGAAGATCGTGCCATGGTTGGCGAGCCACAGCGCAAGCGGGATGATCCCCATGGCCACGGTGGAAATGATCGAGCCTTCGTAGAGCCCGGTATTGTCGTTGACCAGCAGGCGCAATTCGCCATAGCCGCCGCCCGAGCCCAGCGTCTTGATGCCGCCGCCGATCACGATCACCCCGACCGAGAGCACCATGGTCAGCGTCAGCGCCTCGATCCGCAGCCGCGTGCGCAGGGTGAGCGGCAGGAACAGGGCAAAGACCAGCGCTTTCCACACCCACGACCATTTCGCCGCCGCTTCCACCGGGAAATCGGCGGTGCGCGTGGTGAGGCCGCAATAGACCAGCAGCAGCAGCAGCACGAACTGGCGCGGGGAAATGCGGATGCCGTTCTTGTCTTCCGCCACGATCCAGCCGAGCAAGGCGCACGAGAACGCGATCAGCGAGATCGGGATATGCGTGAGGAAGCCCCAGCTCACCTTCTGCGGCGCCACGATATCGATATAGGCATAGGCCATCACGAACAGGAACGGCCGCTTGAGCCCTGCGCCCAGGAAGGCCAGGCAGAACGCGGTGAAAAACAGGTCAAGCATCGCCGGCCGCACCCTGGCTGTCGTCGCGCGGGGACGACGCGGCAGGCGGGCGCCGGCCCATCAGCGGCTGGCGGCGGTTGGGCAGGGCGGGGTCATCGTCGAGATCGGCACGATGCACCAGTTTCCAGATCATCAGTGCCATCAGGATATGGGGCACGAAGATGGTTATCTTGTCGATCATCGTCTTGCGTCGCCCGAATGCCTTTCGCACGGGCATAGTGCGACACGGTTGACGGCGCGTTAAGCGAAGAATTTGCTGGCCGTTAAGGCTTGTTGTGCCAAGCGTTGGGGCATGGCCCGGATTCTCCACGTTCTCGATCACTCGTTGCCGCTGCACAGCGGCTATACCTTTCGCACGCGCGCGATCCTCAAGGCGCAGGAAGGGCATGGGCTTGAGGTGCGCGGGGTGACGGGGCTGCGCCATGCCGCGCCGGCCGAGGGGAACGATCCCGAAAGCCATGACGGCCTGCTGTTCCATCGCACCGCCGGAGAGGCTGGCGGCCCGCCGGGCTTGCGCGAGTGGCGCGAGGCGGGGCTGCTGGCCGATCGGATCGTGGCCGTGGCGCGCGAATGGCGGCCCGATGTGCTGCACGCCCACAGTCCGGCCCTGTGCGGGCTGGCGGCGGTGCGTGCGGGCAAGCGCCTGGGGCTGCCGGTGGTCTATGAAATCCGGGCTTTCTGGGAAGACGCGGCGGTGGGCAACGGCACGGGCCGCGAAGGATCGCCCCGCTATTGGCTAACACGGCAACTGGAGAACCGCGTCGTGGCCGGGGCCGACGCGGTGGTGACGATCTGCCGGGGATTGAAGGACGATCTGGTGGCGCGCGGCGTGGCACCGGGCAAGATCACGATCATGCCCAACGGCGTGGACCTGGCCCTGTTCGGCACGCCGCCCGCGCCCGATCCGGCACTGGCTGACCAGCTTGGGCTGGGCGAGGGGCCGGTGATCGGCTTCCTCGGCAGCTTCTATCCCTATGAGGGGCTGGACGACATGATCGCGGCCATGCCGGCGATCGTGGCGCAAGTGCCCGGTGCCCGGCTACTGCTGGTGGGTGGCGGGCCGGCGGCCGAGGCGCTGCGCGCCCAGGCGGCGGCCAGCCCGGCCGCGCATGCCATTCGCTTTGTCGGCCGCGTGCCGCATCACGAGGTGGACCGCTATTACGCGCTGGCCGATGTGGTGTGCTATCCGCGCAAGGCCATGCGCCTGACCGACTTGGTCACCCCGCTCAAGCCGCTGGAGGCTATGGCCCAGGGCAAGCTCGTGGCCGCGAGCGACGTGGGCGGCCACCGTGAACTGATTCGCGATGGCCAGACCGGCACGCTGTTTGCACCCGATGATCCCGCCGCACTGGCGGCGGCCATGGTGGCGTTGTTCGCACGGCGCAGCGAATGGGGGCAGCAGCGCCAGGTCGCCCGCGCCTTTGTCGAGCAGGCCCATGACTGGGCGGCCAACGCGGCGCGTTATCTTCCCGTTTACCAAGGCCTGATAGCCCATGCACTGGACAAGCCCGTTCTGGCTGCCTGAAATGTCAGGGGATTGGCACAGCGGCAGGCTTGCCTGAAGACCGATTCGCCCTGCACCATGGCAAGTGGTTGATGGGTGGACGGTTCACGATTGGGGGTATGCACAGGTGACCAAGACCAAGCGCAAGGCAGGGGCCCGGCACAAGCCGATCACCGCGCATCGGCTGTTTCCCGCCTTTGCCGCCCTGTGGTTTGCGGCGCTGTTCGGGCTGGCCAGCTTTGCCGTGCCGGTGGATCTGTTGCAGCGCGTTGTCGTGGCCAGCGGCCTGCCCCATCTGGTGGCGGCCGCCGCGCCGCCGCTGGGCTTTACCGCGCGGGCGCTGGTCGCGCTGCTGCTGACCGGCGTTGGCGGCATGCTGGGCCTCTTGATCGGGCTGCGCCTGGGCGCGCGCCATCGCCCGATGGCGGACCCGGCTGAAAGCGACCTGGAAATCGCAGCGCCTGTTGTTGTGGCCACCGCGCCGCGCGTGCGGGCCCGCGACGCCCATCCCGATGCGCCGCCCCGCCGCCCGCTGGTGGTGAGCGCCGACATGATCGATGAATCCGAGACCACGATCGTGGCTGACGATTCGGCGCTGGCGCTACGCCGGCGCCCGCTGGTGACCCAGAATGGCCCCAGCGCGCCGCAGGCGATCGATCCGGTGGAAGACCTGCTGCCCGGCGGCAGCGATTTCGCGCGCGACGCCTTTGACCCCTTTGCCATCTACGAAGGCACGGCCGAGAGTGCCGAGCCGTTCGTTCCACCCGCATTCCTGGCCGAGGCGCTGGGCGAAGCGGCGCGCGAGGACATCGTGCCCCTTCCCAAAGCGGCGCCCGAAACTGTGGCGGAAACAGTGCCTGAAGCCGAGCCTGGGCCTGGGCCTGGGCCTGAGCAAGCGGCCGACACGGCCAACAGTGTTTCTCCGGCTGTGGAGCCGGAACCGGTATTGCCCGAGGCCGTGGACGAAGCCAGCGACGCCCGGCCCGCCGAAGAGACGGATGAAGCGGAAGAACCTGCCCGCGTGACCGTTCCGGCGGGACCCTCGCTGTTTGCCATGGCCCGCCAAGCCGTTGGCGAAGGCGGCCGCTCCCCCGTTGCCCAGGCCGACCTTGATGGACTGGGCCTGGTGCAACTGGTCGAGCGCCTGGCGCTGGCCATTGCCGATCATCGTCGTGCCCTTGACAATGCGGTGGAAGACAGCGCCTCGGCCTATCACCTGACGTCCCGGGCGCCGACCGGCTTCGACAGCGGCGATGAGGCTGGTACGCCTGTGGTGGACGCGGCGCGTGGCCATGCTCCGGGCGATGTCCTGGCCATGCCCCGCCTCCACCGTGTTGGCCCGGCTGATACCGGCCTGGCGGGAGAGCCGACCGGCGAGGCAGCGGTGCTGGAACAACGCTATTCGTCGTTGCTCGACATGGCCGCCGCCGTGCGTCGGGCGGATTCGATCCGCCATGCCCTTTCCGGCAGCCCTGCTGCAACGCCGCAGCCGGTTGTGATCTTCCCGGGTCAGGCGCGTGCCCAGCGCATCGATGAACAGGGCGCGGCCGCCCCTTTGGCGGCGCCGTTCGAACGACCCTATCTCGCCGCCGTTCCCAGCCGATTCCAGGCGTTTGATGGCAGCGAGACCACAGCGGCACCCGATGCGGAAAGCACCGAGCAGGCCTTGCGCGATGCCCTCGCCACGCTGCAGCGGATGACGGCGAACCGCTAGGGGGTGTGATCGCATCGCCCTGCTGCGGTGCGACATTTAAGCATCGCATCCGTATTTCCCGGCACGGTTTCCCATTTGGGCGGCCCTCCCCGGTTGCAAAATAACTTTCCAACAGTCATGGGGGATTCTCGCGCAACTTTCGACGCTTTCCGGCGCCGTGATTCGTGCGAGCTTTCTTTCTTTGGGTGTAGGGACGATCAACGCGATGGGATTTCCGCCGGTTCAGGGCCTGTATGATCCGCGTAACGAGCATGACGCATGTGGCATGGGCTTTGTTGCCCACATCAAAGGCGTCAAAAGCCACGCGATTATTGGCCAAGCGCTGGAGATTCTGCGCAATCTCGACCACCGCGGCGCGGTGGGCGCCGATCCCCTGCTGGGCGATGGCGCCGGCCTGCTGATCCAGCTGCCCGACCAGTTGTTCCGCAAGTGGGCCGCGGGCGAAGGCAAGGAACTGCCGCAGCCGGGCGACTATGCCGTGGCGATGTGCTTCCTGCCGCAGGACGAAGCCGCGCGGAACTTCGTGATCGAAAAGTTCGAAAAGTTCGTGGCCAAGGAAGGCCAGGAGCTGATCGGCTGGCGCGATGTGCCCGTGACGCTCGATGGCCTGGGCAAGACCGTGATCCAATCGATGCCGGTGATCCGCCAGTGCTTCATCAAGCGCGGCGAGAACTGCGCCGACCAGGACGCGTTCGAGCGCAAGCTGCTGGCGATCCGCAAGCAGACGCAGAACCCGCTCGAAGCCATGGCCGAAAAGCATGGCCTGCCCGGCGTGACCGAACTGTACCTGCCCAGCTTCTCCTCGCGCACGATCGTGTACAAGGGGCTGCTGCTGGCCGGCCAGGTCGGCTCGTTCTATGACGATCTGCGTGATCCGGACTGCGTTTCGGCACTCGGCTTGGTGCACCAGCGCTTTTCGACCAACACGTTCCCCAGCTGGAAGCTGGCGCATCCGTTCCGTTTCGTGGCGCACAATGGTGAAATCAACACCGTGCGCGGCAACGTCAACTGGATGAACGCGCGCCGCCGCACCATGGAATCCGAGCTGCTCGGCCCGGATCTCGACAAGATGTGGCCGCTGATCCCGCATGGCCAGTCCGACACCGCCAGCCTCGACAACGCGCTCGAACTGCTGGTGGCTGGCGGCTATGGCATTGCCCATGCCATGATGATGCTGATGCCCGAAGCCTGGGCCGGCAACGCGCTGATGGATCCCAAGCGCCGTGCGTTTTATGAATACCACGCCGCGTTGATGGAACCATGGGATGGCCCGGCCGCCGTGGCGTTCACCGACGGGCGCCAGATCGGTGCCACGCTCGATCGCAACGGCTTGCGCCCGGCGCGCTTCTCGATCACGCGCGACGATCTGGTCTGCATGGCCTCGGAAAGCGGCGTTCTGCCGTTCCGCGAGGAAGACATCGTGCGCAAGTGGCGCCTCCAGCCCGGCCGCATGCTGCTGATCGACCTGGAGCAGGGCCGCATCGTGGAAGACGATGAGCTCAAGGCCCAGCTCTCGGCTGCCGAACCCTATGAGGAATGGCTCGGTGCCGCCCAGTACAAGCTCAAGGAGCTTGAAGTGGTCGAGCCCGAAGTCGTGGCGCTGCCTACCGCGACCGACAGCCTGCTCGATCGCCAGCAGGCCTTCGGTTACACCCAGGAAGACGTGACCAAGTTCCTGGAGCCGATGGCCGCGATCGGGGAAGACCCGATCGGCTCGATGGGCACCGACACGCCGATTGCCGTGCTCTCCAAGCGCTCGCGCCTGCTCTACGACTATTTCAAGCAGAACTTCGCCCAGGTCACCAACCCGCCGATCGACCCGATCCGCGAGGAGTTGGTGATGAGCCTGGTGTCGATGATCGGCCCGCGCCCGAACCTGCTCGGCCATGACGCCGGCAGCCACAAGCGCCTTGAAGTGGACCAGCCGATCCTCACGAACGAGGACGTGGCCAAGATTCGCTCGGTCGAGGCCGCGCTCGATGGCGCGTTCCGCACCGCCACGATCGACACGACCTGGGACGCGACCACCGGTGCCGATGGCCTGGCCATGGCGATCAAGGAAATGTGCTGGGCCGCCACCGAAGCGGTGCTGGCAGACAAGAATATCCTGATCCTGTCGGACCGTGCGCAAAGCGCAGATCGCATTGCCATGCCTGCACTGCTGGCGACAGCCGCGGTGCACCATCACCTGGTGCGCCAGGGCCTGCGCATGCAGACCGGCCTGGTCGTGGAAACCGGCGAAGCGCGCGAAGTGCACCACTTCTGCGTGCTGGCCGGCTATGGCGCCGAAGCGGTCAATCCCTACCTCGCGTTCGAGACGCTCGAAGCCATCCGCATCGACAAGGGCCTGCCGCTCACGCCCTATGACGTGCAGAAGAACTACATCAAGGCGATCGGCAAGGGCATCCTCAAGGTCATGTCCAAGATGGGCATTTCGACCTACCAGTCCTATTGCGGGGCGCAGATCTTCGACGCGGTTGGCCTGTCTTCGGCCTTCGTTGACAAGTACTTCACCGGCACGGCGACCTCGATCGAAGGCGTCGGCCTCAAGGAAGTGGCCGAGGAAACCGTGCGCCGTCATGCCACGGCCTACGGCGATAACCCGATCTACAAGAAGATGCTCGACGTGGGCGGCATGTACCAGCTGCGCCTGCGCGGCGAGGAGCACGCCTGGACGGCCGGCAACATCGCCAGCCTGCAGCACGCCGTGCGCGGCAACATTCCTGAAAAGTACAAGGAATTTGCCCAGACCATCAATGACCAGTCCGAACGGATGCTCACCATCCGCGGCTTGATGGAGCTGAAGCCGGCCGACCAGCCGATCGACATCAGCGAAGTGGAGCCGGCGAACGAGATCGTCCGGCGCTTTGCCACCGGGGCGATGAGCTTCGGCTCGATCAGCCGCGAGGCACACACGACGCTGGCCATCGCGATGAACCGCATCGGCGGCAAGTCCAACACCGGCGAAGGCGGCGAGGAGCCCGATCGCTTCAAGCCGCTGCCCAACGGCGATTCGATGCGCTCGGCGATCAAGCAGGTCGCCTCGGGTCGCTTTGGCGTCACGGCTGAATATCTCGTCAATGCCGACGACATCCAGATCAAGATGGCCCAGGGCGCCAAGCCCGGTGAAGGGGGCCAGCTGCCGGGTGACAAGGTCGACAAGGTGATCGGCAAGACCCGCCACTCGACCCCGGGTGTCGGCCTGATCTCGCCGCCGCCGCACCACGACATCTATTCGATCGAAGACCTTGCCCAGCTCATTCACGATCTCAAGAACGTGAACACCAAGGCGCGCGTTTCGGTCAAGCTGGTGTCGGAAGTGGGCGTGGGCACCGTGGCCGCGGGCGTTTCCAAGGCGCGTGCCGACCATGTCACGATCTCGGGCTATGAAGGCGGGACCGGCGCTTCGCCGCTCACCTCGCTGACCCACGCCGGCAGCCCCTGGGAAATCGGCCTGGCCGAAACCCAGCAGACCCTGCTGCTCAACAACCTGCGCAGCCGTATCTGTGTGCAGGCCGATGGTGGCCTGCGCACGGGCCGCGACGTGGCGATTGCCGCGCTGCTGGGTGCCGACGAGTTCGGCTTTGCCACCGCGCCGCTGATCGCGGCCGGGTGCATCATGATGCGCAAGTGCCACCTCAACACCTGCCCGGTGGGTGTGGCGACGCAGGACCCGGTGCTGCGCGCGCGCTTCACCGGCCAGCCCGAGCACGTGATCAACTACTTCTTCTTCGTGGCCGAAGAACTGCGCGCGATCATGGCCGAGATGGGCTTCCGCACGGTGGCTGAAATGGTCGGCCGGGTAGACCGTCTTGACACGCGCAAGGTCGTGGCGAACTGGAAGGCGCAAGGGATCGACCTGTCGCGTCTGCTGCACAAGGTGGAACCGGTGGAAGGCACCGGCCTCAACTGGACCGGGCACCAGGACCACGGCCTCGATGCCGCGCTGGACAACGACCTCATCGCGGCGGCGGCGCCTGCTCTTGAAGCGGGCGAGCCGGTGCGCATCGAGCGTGCGGTGATCAACGTCAACCGCACCGTGGGCGCGATGCTCTCGGGCGAAGTGGCACGTCGCTATGGTCATGCCGGCCTGCCCGACAACACGATCAACGTGGCGTTCAAGGGCGTGGCGGGCCAGTCGTTCGGCGCGTTCCTGGCCCACGGCGTCACGCTCGACCTGGTGGGCGATGCCAACGACTATGTCGGCAAGGGCCTGTCGGGCGGCCGCGTGATCGTGCGCCAGCCGGCGCATGTGGAGCGCGAGGCAGCCGAGAACATCATCGTGGGCAACACCGTGCTCTATGGCGCGATTGCCGGTGAGGCGTTCTTCAACGGCGTGGGTGGCGAACGTTTCGGCGTGCGCAATTCCGGTGCCCTGGCGGTGGTCGAAGGCACCGGCGACCATGGCTGCGAATACATGACCGGCGGCGTGGTCGTGGTGCTGGGCAAGACCGGGCGCAACTTTGCCGCCGGGATGTCGGGCGGGGTGGCCTATGTCTATGACGTGGATGGCAACTTCGGTTCGCTGGTGAACGGCGCCATGGTCGACGTGCTGCCGGTTTCGGCCGCGCGCGACGAAGACGACGGTGCCGGCCGACCGCAGCAGCGCGGGGTGGACGTCAACGACTTCGGCATGGGCGACATGCTGCGTCATGACGCCGAACGCTTGCGCGTGCTGATCGAGCGTCACCTGCTGCACACCGGGTCCAAGCGGGCCCGCGCGATCCTCGACAACTGGGATCAGGAAGTGTCGCGTTTCGTCAAGGTCATGCCGCGCGACTATGCGCGTGCGCTCCGCCAGCTTGAGGCCGAGCGCCTTGAAGCCGCGTCGGTCGCTGCGGAATAAGGAATAGACTACAATGGGTAAGGCAACCGGCTTTCTCGAACTCGACCGCAAGGACCGGGGCTATGATGCCCCGGCCGAGCGCCTGAAGCACTATCGCGAGTTCATCGTTCCGCACGACGAAGGCTCGCTCAAGGGCCAGGCCTCGCGCTGCATGAACTGTGGCATTCCCTACTGTCACAATGGCTGTCCGGTGAACAACCAGATCCCGGACTGGAACCACCTGGTCTATGAAAGCGACTGGCGCGAAGCGCTGGACAACCTGCATTCGACCAACAACTTCCCGGAATTCACCGGCCGCGTCTGTCCCGCCCCGTGCGAGGCGGCGTGCACGCTCAACATCGTCGACCAACCCGTCACCATCAAGTCGATCGAATGCGCGATCGTCGACAAGGGGTGGAAGGAAGGCTGGATCGAGCCGCAGGTCGCCGCGAAGAAGACCGGCAAGTCGGTCGCGGTGGTCGGGTCGGGCCCGGCGGGCATGGCTGCCGCGCAGCAACTGGCGCGTGCGGGCCATTCAGTGACCGTGTTCGAGAAGTCGGATCGCGTGGGCGGCCTGCTCCGCTATGGCATTCCCGACTTCAAGATGGAAAAGCACCTCATCAACCGTCGTCTGATCCAGATGATGGCCGAAGGCGTGGATTTCCGCACGTCGGTGGAAGTGGGTGTGACTGTCTCGGTCGACTCGCTCAAGGAAAACTTCGACGCGGTGGTCCTGTCCGGCGGCGCAGAAGATCCGCGGCCCCTGGGTATTCCCGGCTTCGAACTGCCGGGCGTGCGCTTTGCCATGGAATTCCTCACCCAGCAGAACAAGCGCGTGGCCGGCGACGATGAAATCCGCGCCGCGCCGCGTGGTTCGCTCACTGCCACGGGCAAGCACGTGGTGGTGATCGGCGGCGGTGACACCGGTTCGGACTGCGTCGGCACGTCCAACCGCCAGGGCGCGCTGTCCGTCACCCAGCTGGAAATCATGCCGCGTCCGCCCGAGAAGGAAGACAAGGCACTGACTTGGCCGAACTGGCCGCTCAAGCTGCGCACCTCGTCCAGCCACGAAGAAGGCGTGACCCGCGAATTCGCGGTGCTGACCAAGCGCGTGGTGGGCGAAAACGACGTGACCGGGCTGGAATGCGTCCGCGTCGAATGGGTCGACGGCAAGATGCAGGAAGTGCCGGGCAGCGAATTCGTGCTCAAGGCCGATCTCATCCTGCTGGCCATGGGCTTTGTCGGTCCGCGCAAGCAGGGCCTGCTTGAACAGGCCGGTGTGGATCTCGATCCGCGTGGCAACGTCAAGGGCAACACGGTGGACTACAAGACCAGCGTGGACGGCATCTTTGCCTGCGGCGACATGCGCCGGGGCCAGAGCCTGGTGGTCTGGGCCATCCGCGAAGGCCGCCAGTGCGCCCGCGCGGTGGACGAAGCGCTGATGGGTGTGACCGAACTGCCGCGCTGAGCGGCCCGATCGTACCGAGAAAACAGGACAAGGGGCGCTCGGCAGCGAGCGCCCCTTTTTCGTGCCGGTTCAGGCCGGCTGCGGTTGCCGGGCCAGCCGCTCGACAAGGCGATTGTACAAGATCACCGCCTTGTCATGGACCGTGGGCATGACCGCGGGATCGGGCGTCGCGGCGATCACGCGCTGTTGCGCCTCGATCATCGTCTTGTCCTCGGCAAAGGCGCGGCCCGCGATGTCCATCAGGGTATCGCGCAAGGCCGCATCGCCATGGGCGCGGTGCGGGCCCCAGGAAAAGAAATAGCGCGCCGTATCGCCGGTCATCGGCGTCACGGCCTGGCTCGTGAAGGTGACACCGCCGGTTGCCCCGGCATAATCGGGCGCACCGTAGCCGCAATGTGCGGCGGTGCCGGGTGCGAACGTGCCACCCTTCATCAACAGCACGCCCGGCACCAGGAAATCGTAGGCCATGTAGCTGTCCATCGGCGTGGCCGACACGCGCGAGGACGAACCGAGGCTGTTCTCGATCCATCGTTCATAGCGGATGCCGCGTGGCAGTGGCGTGATGCGCGCCGGCGTATCGGCAAATTCCGACCCGGCACCAAAGCTTTGCGCATGAACGAAGGTGAGATGGCTGAAATCCAGCAGGTTGTCACAGATCAGTCGCGCCTGCGCCGCATAGTCGAGATGACCGTGCCCGAGAATATAATCGGGATCGTCCAGACCCACGGCCGGCGGGACAAGGTCTTCGTCGGCCCCCGCCGGATCCCCCATCCACACCCAGATCCAGCTGTGCCGCTCGATCGCGGGATAGCGGCGCACGCGGGCCTGCGGTGGGATGGTTTCCTGCCCCGGAATCGCGATGCACTTGCCCGATCCATCGAACAGCAGCCCGTGATAGCCACAGCGCAAGGCCTCGCCCTCGCACCGGCCCAGCGATAGCGGGGCAAGGCGATGGACACAGCGGTCTTCCAGGGCATGAAGTGCCCCCGTCGGCGTGCGCCACAGCACGATGCGTTCGTCCAGGATGGTGATGGCAAAGGGGGTCTGTGGTTCCAGTTCGTGGCTCCACCCGGCAACGTACCAGGCATCGCGGGCATAAGTCATGGGCTGTTGCCTCCTTCTGATCGCTCTCCGTCCGGTAGGTTGACTTAACAGTGTTAAGGAGTCAAGACGGTTCCATGCCGCCCCGCCCCGAACCCGCTCTTGATCGCCAGCGCCTGGTAGCCGCCGCCTTTGCCGTGCTGGAGGACGAGGGTCTGGAAAAGTTGAGCATGCGCAGCCTGGCGGCGCGGCTGGGCGTGCAGGCGCCAGCGCTTTATTGGCACATTGGGGACAAGGCCGAATTGCTGGGCATGATGGCGGCCGAAATCTATGCCGCAGCGTATTCCGCAGTGCCCAACGCGCCCGATTGGCAGGCCTGGTTGATCGCGTTTGGCACGGCCCTGCGTGCGAGCCTGGCGGGGCGGCGCGATGGCCCGCGGCTATGCGCGCTGGCCTATCCCACTGCGCCGACGGCCCCGGCAGACCATGCCCGCCATATTGCCGCGCCGCTGGTTGACCTGGGGCTGGATCAGAACCAGGCGCTGGCGTTCCAGGCTGCGGTGATCGCCTTCACGCTGGGATGGGCAACGTTCGAAGCGAACGGGCCGATGCGGGCCTTCCTGCAGGGAATGATGGATTTTGAAGGCAATTTTGCCGGCGGTCTGGGCGCACTGGTGCGCGGCTTGGGCACGCCGGCGCCCGCGCCGGATCAGGCCAGCAAATCTTCGTAGAACGCCCCGAACGGGCGGGTGGGGTGGCGAAGCTGGATTTCCAGGATCCACAGGCCTGGCGTGGGCAAGCCGTCGAGATCACCAAGCTTGCCGGCCTGGCGCGAAGGGTGGGGATAATCGGCGACGCGATGGCCGCGCACGTCGAGGTTGAGGTGCCAGCCCATGGCTTGAGCTTCCTGCTCCGCGCGGGCGTAGAGGGCGGTGCCGCGCACAGCACCGTGGTTCCAGATGGCCGCGATGCGGTGCCACAACTCGCGTGCGGCGGCGGCGCAGGCGTGCATGCCTGGGTCGTTGCCCACCGCGAAGCTGGCGCCGACATCGGCTTCGTGGCCCAGCAGTACCGGGCCGATGTCGATGAAGAAAATGTCGTTTTCGGCCAGGGTCAGGTCTTCGCCACCCCGATCGCTGAACACGCGCAGGGTGTTGGCGCCGAAGCGCACCACCATCGGGTGCCAGGCCTGGCCCATGCCGAGGTCCGCCATGATTGCTTCGCCAAGCGCCTTGGCTTCGCTTTCGCGCAGGCCGGGATGGATCGCAGCGGCGAGGCGTTCGATGGCGGTCCAGGCCTGGGCCTGCGCCGCGCGCATGGCCGGCAGCGACCAGGCGGGGCCGACGGAGTCGACCGCCGCATTCATGCCGGGTCTACTCGCCAGTCGATCGGGCTCTGCCCGTGGCTTTCCAGGAAAGCGTTGGCCTTGCTGAAATGGCGGCAGCCGAAGAAGCCGGCGTGGGCCGACAAGGGGCTGGGATGCGGTGCCTTGAGCACGAGATGGGGGCCGGAGGCGAGGCCGGGCACGCGTGCGGCCTTTTTCTGGGCGTGGCTGCCCCATAGGAGGAAGACGATCGGATCGGGCCGTGCCGCGACGGCAGCAACGGCCGCGTCGGTGAATTCCTCCCAGCCCTTGCCCTGGTGCGAACCGGCCTGGCCGGCTTCCACCGTCAGCGCGTTGTTGAGCAGCAGCACGCCCTGCTCCGCCCAATGGGTGAGATTGCCATGCGCCGGGCGCGGCAGACCGAGGTCGGTTTCCAGTTCCTTGTAGATGTTGACCAGGCTGGGCGGCACTTTGACGCCGCGCTGCACCGAAAAGGCCAGGCCATGCGCCTGACCGGGGCCGTGATAGGGGTCTTGCCCCAAGATCACGACTTTCACTGCCTGCAGTGGCGTCAGTTCGAGGGCAGCGAGGCGCTGCCCTCGCGGCGGGTAGATCGTCTTGCCGGCGGCTTCCTCGGCACGCAGGAAACCACCCAGCGCCCGCAAGGGCGGGCTGGCGAGCACCGGATCGAGGGCGGGTGCCCAGCTTTCAGGAACCGCGGACACGCCCGTCGCCCCGTCAGGCAGCGGCCGGCCGCACGACGATCGCCTGGCCCTGCGCGTCGAACGCCAGCGCATCGATCCCCGGCGCCCAGGCGCAATCGCCCGGCTTGAGGATTTCATCGCCAAGCGCCACGGTGCCGATGCGCGGGATCACCAGCAGCGGGCCGGCATAGTCGGCAGCCAGGGCTGCATCGGGCAGCCCATCGAGGCGGTGCGCCGTGAAGTAGGCGCCGCTGGCGAGCTCTACCGTGCCGGTATCGGGGATGTGCTTGTGCAGCGCCGGATCGAGCGGCTCGCCCTTGGACACGGCGATGCCAGCATCGAGATGCAACTCCCGCGGGCGGCCATAGTCATAGAGGCGATAGGTGATGTCGCTGTTCTGCTGGATTTCGATCAGACTGACGCCGGCGCCGATGGCGTGGACGGTGTTGCCCGGAATATAGAAGAAATCGCCCGGCTTGACCGGATGCCACACCAGCATGTCCTCGATGCTGCCATCGAGCGCGGCGGCGCGCATCGTGTCGTGGTCCACATGCTCGTGGAAACCCACGCCGAGCGTGGCGCCGGGCTCGGCATCGATCACCAGCCAGCATTCTTCCTTGCCGCGGTCCTTCTCACCGGCGGCGGCGGCCTGCGCGTCGCTGGGGTGGACCTGCACCGACAGCGCTTCGCTGGTGAAGATGTACTTGACCAGGAGGCTGGGCACTTCGGGCGGGGGCACGAACCAGATTTCGCCGATGCGCTGGCCTTCGGGCGCACTGAACGGTGCGGGCAGTACATCCTTGCCCCAGGGCTTTTCGACCGAGCGGATCGGCAGCTTGCTCATTGATTCACCGCACCTTCCAGCTTGCCCACCAGTTGCGCGCCTTCGGGCGTGCACACCAGGATGTCGTTGCCATCGACCACCACGATCAGGTTGCTGGCGCCCACGACCGAAACGCGCGGGCCATCGGTGTGGACCAGCACGTTGCTGCAGTTCTTGAGTTCGACGCGGCCCTTGGTGGCATTGCCCACTTCGTCCTTGTCGAGCGCTTCGTGCAGGGCTTGCCAGTTGCCGATGTCGGACCAGGCCATGGTGGCGGGCACCATGGCGGCGCGGCCGGTCTTTTCCATCACCGCGTAGTCCACCGATTCGCCGGCGATCTTGGCAAATTCGGCCGCGTCGGGGTGGAAGGCGTTGCCATCGGCATGGCCCTTGGCCACCGCTGCGCGCACGGCGCTGGCGATGTCGGGGCGGTGCTGTTCCAGTTCGTCCAGGAAATGCCCGGCGCGGAACGCGAAGATGCCGCCGTTCCAGGCATAGCCACCATCGGCCAGGAAGCTCTTGGCGCGTTCCAGATCGGGCTTTTCGACAAAGCGTTCCACGCGGCGGCCACCGCTGCCCTCGATCGGATCGCCTTGCTTGAGATAGCCGAAGCCGGTTTCGGGCGCCGTCGCTGCAATGCCGAAAGACACCAGCCAGTCATCGGCGGCCAGCGCGGCGGCGGCGGTGGCCGCGGCCTGGAAGGCATCGCAATCGCCGATGTGATGGTCGCTGGGGCACACCAGCATGATGGCGTCTTCGGGCAGGCGCAGCGCAGCCAGGGCGATGGCCGCAGCCGTGTTCTTGCCCTCGGGCTCCACGATGATCTGGCTGCTGGCCGGATCGGGCAACTGTTCGACCACGTGATCGAGGTGATGCGCCCCGGTCACGACCACCGGCGGCGAAAAACCTGCTTCAGTGCTGCACCGCAGCACGGTGGCTTCGAACAGCGTGGTGTCGCCAACCAGCGGAAGGAACGGCTTGGGCTTGATCTTGCGCGAACGCGGCCACAGACGGGTGCCGCTGCCGCCGCACAGAATAACCGGTGTGATCATCGTAGTAGACGTTCCTGATTGCGTGGTCCCAGGTACCATTTTCTGGCCTTCTTACAGTAACATGCCTCTTTCTGCCAAAATGCATGGGGCGGTGGATCGACCGCGCCTTCCGGCAGGGTGGCACGGCACCGCCCCCTATTCCTAGTGTACGCCGCCAAGGGCGGCAACCGCCAATACGCTGCACCACGGCATGGCGATTGTGCGCCGCGCAGAAACGCTTGGCCGGGTTGCAGGTGCGTGCGGGTGGTGGGATCGGCCGGGCCTTGGGGTTGCCGCTTGCGCCGAACGGGCCTAAGCACGCGGGCATGGCCGTTTACCTGCATGAAGAAGACCTGCCTTCCGCCGATTTGCTGGCGCCGGGCATCGTTGCCGTCGACACCGAGACGATGGGGCTGATCACGCCGCGCGACCGGCTTTGCGTGGTGCAGATTTCCGACGGGCAGGGCGATGAGCACCTCGTTCGTTTCAAGGTGGGCAGCGACTATGCCGCGCCCAATCTGCGCGCCGTCCTGGCCGACCCCGCCCGGCTCAAGCTCTATCATTTCGCACGGTTCGATCTGGCGGCCATTCATCATTACCTTGGTGTCATGGCAACGCCGGTTTTCTGCACCAAGATCGCATCCAAACTGGTGCGTACTTACACCGACCGGCATGGCCTGAAGGACCTCGTGCGCGAATTGCTGGGCAAGGAAATCTCCAAGCAGCAGCAGTCTAGCGACTGGGGTGGCGCGGTGTTGAGCGATGCGCAACTCGAATATGCCGCATCCGACGTGCGCTATCTGCATGGGGCCCATTCCATCCTGGTGGAACGTCTCGCACGCGAAAAGCGTTCCGATATCGCCCAGGCCTGTTTCGACTTCCTGCCGACGCGGGCCCTGCTCGACATTGCCGGGTGGGCCGACCGGGATATCTTCAGCCACGAGTAATCAACCCGCCCTGATGATCGCTGTAACGCCCATGAACGTTGTGACGCCATGACAGTCCAGGCCGATCGCATGCGCAATCGCCGCCAGCACAAGGCCGCTCCCGGCGGCCGGCACGATCGTGTCGTGCGCACGCTGGCGGTTGTGTTGCCGGGCCTGATCGGGGCGATGCTGGCGGTCATGGTGCTCAGCCCGCTCGCCCCGCGTGGGGAAATCAGCTTCCTGCTTGACCGCACCAAGGTGGCAGTCGTGGCCGATCGCCTGCGCGTGGTCAGCGCGATGTATCGCGGCGCGGACAACAAGGGGCGGACCTTTTCGGTGACCGCCGGCACCGCCGTGCAGCATTCGGCGGCGCAGGATGTGGTGCAGCTCAAGGATGTGACCGCGCGGGTGATGCTCAAGGATGGCCCAGCCATTCTCACCACGCAGCAGGGCGCCTATGACTTTGGCAAGCAGTTCATCACTGTGCCCGGCGTGGTCAATTTCGAAAGTTCCGATGGCTATCGCATGATCACCGACGGCGCTTCGATCGACCTGAACAAGCGGCGCATGGTCAGCGATGGGCACGTCGAAGGGCGCCTGCCGACCGGCACGTTTTCGGCCGATCGCATCACGGCCAACCTTGACGATCGGGTGGTAACGCTGGAAGGGCATGCACGCATGCGGATGGACCAAGGCAAGTTGCCCCTTCCAGCCAAGCCCTGACACCGGGCAAGCCATGACGCGCGATTCGATGAGGACAAAGCAGATGACCGACCCGCTCCCTTCCTCGCCCCGCGTTTCCACGCGCGTTCTGGCGCTGCGCTCGCTGGCTGCGGGCTTTGCCCTGTCGGCCGCGATCGTGGCGGGCGCGGTTCATCTCGATGCCCAGACCTTTGCCAAGCACAATTCCAACGCACCGGTGAATTTTGGCGCAGACCGCATGGAATTGCAGGATCGGCAAAAGCGCGTCGTGCTGACCGGCAATGTCGATATCACGCAGGAAGACCTGCGGCTTCAGGCGGCGCGCACCACGCTGGCCTATACCGACACCAATGCCGTTCAGGTGCAGCGCATCGATGCGGCCGGTGGCGTGGTGGTCACGCGTGGCGACCAGCGCGCCAGCGGCAACAGCGCGGTCTATGACATTCCGCGCCGGATCATCACGATGGTGGGCAATGTCGCGCTGCGGCGCGGCAAGGACACGCTCAACGGCGGGCGCCTGGTGATCGATCTCAACACCGGCCTTTCCAGCGTGGACGGACGCAGCAGCGCGCCGGCACCGGGTGGGACCGGCACCACCACCGCGCCGAGCGGCCGCGTCACCGGCACGTTCAACGTGGCGAAGAAGAGCACCTGAGCGTTTAGGTCGCGACCCAGCCAACGGCGCAAAAGCGTTACCCTTTTTTCGCTTCTGCCGGTTATGGCAGCGGCAAGGCGGACAGGCTCGTGCGCCGCAAGTGGAGACGCAGCGTGGCTACCCTGGTTACCGGCAATGCCGGCTTCATCGGCTTTCACACCGCCAAGACCTTGCTCGAACGAGGCGATGCCGTCGTGGGGCTGGACGTGGTCAACGATTACTATGACCCGGCGATCAAGGAAGCCCGGCTGAAAATCCTGGAAGAGACGGCGGCGCGCACGGGTTCGTCGTATCGCTTCTTCCGCGCCAACCTGGCCGATCGCGGGGCGGTGGAGCGCGCGTTCGAAGACGGGCAGGTGCGCCGCGCGGTGAACCTCGCGGCGCAGGCGGGGGTGCGTTATTCGATCGAGAATCCGCACGCTTACGTCGAAAGCAATATCGTCGGCTTTACCAACATCCTCGAAGCCTGCCGCCATCAGGGAATCGAGCATCTGGTCTATGCGTCGACCAGCTCGGTCTATGGCGCCAACAAGGCCATGCCGTTCAGCGAGCATGTTGGCGTGGATCACCCGCTGCAATTCTATGCCGCCACCAAGAAGGCGAACGAATTGATGGCGCACAGCTATAGCCATCTCTACCGGCTGCCTACCACCGGCCTGCGCTTCTTCACCGTCTACGGGCCCTGGGGCCGGCCGGACATGGCGCTGTTCCTGTTTGCCCGCGCGATCCTGGAAGGCAAGCCGATCAACGTGTTCAACCACGGGAATCACACCCGGGATTTCACGTATGTGGATGATATCGTGGCCGGTGTGATCCGTGCGCTGGATCGTCCGGCGGCGCCCGATCCGGCGTGGGATGCACACCAGCCCGATCCAGCCACGTCGAACGCGCCCTATCGGATCTATAACATCGGCAACAACGCGCCGGTCAAGCTGACCGCCTATATCGAAGTGCTGGAAGAAGCCCTGGGGCGCAAGGCGCAGCGCAATCTGCTGCCGTTGCAGGCTGGCGATGTGCCCGATACTTATGCCGACGTTTCCGATCTGGAGCGGGACCTGGGCTACAAGCCAGCCACCACGGTGCGCGAGGGCGTGAGCCGATTCGTGGCTTGGTATCGCGATTACCACGGGGTGTAGGGCAAGTCCCCGCGCGGCGGTTCTTACGCAACTGCGAGATGGATTGCCTGGTTTGTACTGTGCGGAATTCCGCGCAGCAGAAGCGATCCATTTTGCACTGCGAGATAATGGTATATCGTTACTTGTGCGACGAAACGGGTCGTAAAGGCGATGAGCGGGGAAACACTTAGGCGGGCTTTGCCATATGCCGGCTGGAACTGCTGGCATTGCAATGGCATTGTTACACCGCCGGGGTAATCATGGGGGGCGCCATGTCACAGCACGACAAGCTGCGCAGAATGCTATTGTGCAAAGCAGCAATAGCTGGCATCGCTCCGTTCCGGAGATTTCTTCGGCAGGGAGAAAGGCGTGTGCTGTCGTCTTCCATGGCGGCAACAGATCGCTGACGATCGCTTCGAATGACCAAAGCAGGAGCACGTATCCAAGTGAAGCTTCCACCCAGAATTGCGGTTCTTCTTGCGAGCGCTGCCGTGTCGGGTTGTGCAACGCCCGTTGCCCCCACCGTGAAGCAGGGCCAAGACGCATACCAGGTGGCACAGCCCCAGGCGGAAACCAAGCTGCCCGATCAGTACAAGATCGGCCAGGGCGACGAGCTTTCGCTCGCGGTGTTCGGCGAGCCTGACCTGAGCGCGGCGAAACTGGTCGTGGACGAGGCCGGCCGCATCCAGGTGCCGCTGGTCGGTTCGGTGGTGGTTGCCGGCATGTCTCCCGACGAGGCGACGAAGGCAATCCAGAACCGGTTGGGCTCACGCTATCTGCGCGATCCCCAGGTGACGCTGAACGTGACCACCGCCGCTGAAAAGCTGGTTTCGGTGGAAGGCCAGGTCAACCACGCCGGTTCCTATCCCATTACGCCCAACACCACCCTGCTGGGCGCGATCGCCATGGCGCAGAGCCCGACGCGCATCGCCAAGCTGGACGAGACCATGCTGTTCCGCAACGTGAACGGCCAGCGCATGGTGGCGCGGTTCGACATCAAGCGCATTCGTGCGGGCATCGACCCGGATCCGCAGGTGTTTGCCGGAGACGTGATCGTGGTCGGCTTCTCGCAGTCGAAGTCGATCTACCGCGACATCATCTCGATGGCCGGGCTCCTCAACGTCCTGACCCGTTTCTAATGATCGGCGGTACCGTGCACAACAACCCCTCCTTCGCTCCTGCTGGCAGCGCCGCGCCGCGCGCGATGTCGGATGCCTTTGCCGATCTTGCCGAATACGACGACGAGGGCAGCAAGATCGACGTTCGCAAGATCCTGCTCGTCATCCGCGCCAACTTGTGGCTCATCGGCTTGATCATTGCAGGTTCGCTGGCGCTGGCGCTGGTCTTCACCATGCTCAAGACACCGCGCTACACCGCAGTGGCAACGGTGCAGATCAACAACCAGTCGGCCCAGGTGCTGGGTGACGATCAGCAGGATGCCTCGCAGGGCGAAGTTGCCTCGCCGCAGGATACCGATCGCTTCCTCAAGACGCAGATCGCCATTCTCAACAGCCGCGCCATTGCCGAGCGCGTGGCCCAGCGCCTGCGCCTGACCGGCAATCCGCAGTTCTATGCCGGCATGGGTGTGCCCGCGCCCAAGCCCACGGCCAGCCCGCAGCAGGTGCGCGAATACACGCTCAACCTGCTCAACAACAACGAGCTGGCCGACATGACGCCGGCTTCGCGCCTGGCAACGATCACGTTCACCAGCATCGATCAGCAGCTTTCCGCGCGCATCGCCAATGCCTGGGCCAACGAATTCATCCAGGCCAACCTGCAGCGCCGCTATGACAGCTCGGCCTATGCGCGCGATTTCATCTCGGGCCAGCTCGCCGAAGCCAAGGCCAAGCTCGAGCAGTCGGAACGCGATCTCAACGCCTATGCCCGCCAGGTCGGCCTGATCCGCACGCGCGATGCCGCGCCCACGCCCGGCGACGCCGACAGCGGCGGGACCACCGGTTCGGTGACGACGGCCAGCCTGCTGCAGATCAACACCGCGTTGAACCAGGCGCAGGTCAACCGCATGGCCGCCGAGCAGCGCTGGAAGGCCTTGTCGGGTGGCAACCTGCTGGGCGCGCCCGAAGTGCTGGCCAACAGCACGATCACATCGCTGCTGGCCGACCGCTCCCGCGCCGAGGCAGAACTGCAGCGCGAACGCGCACGCCACCTCGACGATTTTCCGTCGGTGGTGCAGGTCAAGGCCCAGATCGTTGGTATCAACCAGCAGATCAATTCGGTGGCGCAGAGCATCCGTACGTCCGTCAAGGAACAGTACGATGCGACGGTCGAAGCCGAGAACAATCTCAAGCAGCAACTCTCGCAGCTCAAGGGCACTTCGCTCGAAGAGCAGGACAAGTCGGTTCAATACAACCTGCTTGCCCGCGAAGCGGATACCAACCGCAGCCTGTATGACGGCCTGCTGCAGCGCTTCAAGGAACTGAACGCGGCGGCCGGCATCAGCGCCAGCAACATCTCGATCATCGATGCGGCCGAGCCGCCGTCGATCCCGAGTTCGCCGGTGCTGGTCAACAACATGTTGATCGCGCTGCTTGCGGCCCTGGCGATCTCGGCGCTGGTCGTGCTGATCCGCTTCCAGCTCGACGATGCGGTCCGCGTGCCGGAAGACATCGAGGAAAAGCTGGGGATGCCGTTGCTTGGCGTCATTCCCAAGGCGGAAGACACCACGCCGGCCGCGGCCTTGGCCGATCCGAAGTCGGCGGTCAGCGAAAGCTACAACTCGCTGCGTGGTTCGCTGCTCTATTCGACGGCAACCGGCTTGCCGCGCTCGCTGCTGGTCACCAGCTCGCAGCCTTCGGAAGGCAAGTCCACCACCAGCCTGGCCGTGGCCACGGGCCTTGCCCGCCTGGGCAAGAAGGTGCTGCTGCTCGACGTCGACATGCGCCGCCCCGCGCTCCATGCGGTGATCGGGGTGACCAACGAACACGGCATGTCCAGCCTGCTTACCGCGCAGGATACGCTGGCCGACGTGGTGCGTGAAACGGATGAGCCCAACCTGCAGGTGATCACTTCGGGTCCGCTGCCGCCCAGCCCGACCGAACTGCTCAGCTCGGGCCGCCTGACCCAATTGCTGCGCGAACTGAACGAGATCTATGACGTGGTCATCCTCGACAGTCCGCCGGTGCTGGGCCTGGCCGACGCGCCGCTGATGTCGGCCATTGTCGATGGCGTGATGCTCGTCGTCCAGTCCGACCGTAGCCGCCGCGGCTCGCTGCGCGCTTCGCTGCGCCGCCTGCGTGCGATGCACCCCAATGTCCTGGGGGCGGTGCTGACGATGTTCGACGCGTCGAAGTCGGGCAACCGCTACTCCGAATACTATGGCTACAACTACTACCGCTACACGCCCGAGAACGAGGCCTGAGGTAAAGCCATGACGGGCTCGCCGTTGGGCAAAGTGTCGGGGCTTGGCAAGGTGTCGGGCTATGCTGCGGCGCTTGCCTTGGCCGCCTATGCCGGGGTGGCCGCTTTCAGCGGATGGGATCGGCTTTCGATCGTCGATCCCAACGTGCGCGCGCCGACCGGTTGGGCCTATGATACCTTCAGCGCGCGGGCGCTGGCCGGGGATGCCAACGCGGCAGCCCGGCCCAAGGATGCGCTGCCCCTTGCGCAGCGCGCCTTGCTGTCAGACCCGGTCGATGCCTCGGTGGTGGGCCTGGTCGGGGCGGCGCACTTCCTGGCCGGCCAGTCCGACGATGCCGATGCGGCATTCCGCCTGTCCGCCGGCATGGGCTGGCGCGACCTACCCACGCAGATCTATTGGTTCAACCGGGGGCTGGACCTCGGCCAGGCCGATGTCGCCGCCCAGCGCCTGGATGCTTATCTGCGCCAGGTGCAGGACGATGACCGCACCCAGACCATGCTGAACGACATGGTGGCAAGCCCCGAAGGACGCGCCGCGATCGTGCCCCGGCTGGCCGAGGCGCCTACGTGGCAGCGCATGTTCCTCTCCGCGCCCTCCACCATGGCGCAGCAGGACTTTGCCAACCGTTATGCCGTGGTGCGGCAGATGCGCGCCGGCAGCCTGGGCTGCCCGGCGGTTAGCGGGTTGACCACCGGGTTGATGCGGGTGGGCCTGTTCAACGAGGCGCAGGATATCTGGAGCCGCGAATGCGAACCGGGCAACGCTCTGGTGCACGATGGCCAGTTCCTGCGCATCAATCCCGATCCACAGGCGCACAATTCGGTGTTCGACTGGCAGGTGCCGAGCAGCGGGACCGTGGAACTGCTGGTCAGCGACTTTGGCAACAATGGTGCCCACCAGCTCGACCTGCGGGTTTCCGGGGCCAGCCCCTTTTCGGTGCTGCGCCAGGTGGTGGTGTTGCCGGCGGGCAGCTATCGCCTCTCGTGGGCGATGCCTGGCACCACGGCGACCGAACTGCGCGCGTTGAAAGTGGGCCTGGGCTGCACGTTCGACCAGGGCATCGCCCAGACGCCGATACCGCAAGCCGGCGGCCGGGTTGCCACGCAATACCTGCTGGACGATGCCTGCCAAGCCCGTGCGCTGGTATTCTGGCTGGCGCCGGGCACCCAGGTGCACATCGCCGATGTGCGGTTGGAGCGCGTGACGGGCTGAGCCAGCCAGGCCAGCCGGTTATCGGCTATTTGCGGCGCGGGACGATCAGTGGCGTGCCGCGCGGCACGATCGGCCCCAGCACCAGGCAGAACGAACGGATCGCCGCTGCTCGTGTCCGCGTGGCATCGCCTTTCAACAGCGAGACGAAAAAGCGCCCGATGCTCTTGGTCAATTGCCAGGCATAAGTGGAATAGAGCTTGTGCTGGACCAGCACGGCGCCATTGCCCAGGGCATAGAAAAACGACCGGTCCAGTTTGATCGTATCGTTGGCGGGCAGGGGTGGATGATCGACCAGTAGCCCGGCCACGCGGCGTCCACGATAGCCGGCCGCGAGCAGGCGCAGCCCGAAATCGAGACCCTCGCTCGATCCGTGAATGCAGCCGATGCCCAGCGTGGGATCGAATCCCGTGGCCCGGAACGCATCGGTTCGGATCGTCACGCCTGGCTCCCACATGTTGCCGATGATCGTCTTGGGCGAAAAATCGATGTCAGCGGCAATGGGGTCGGCCGCCTGTACGGCGCCCTCGGACCGAATGTTGCAGGCCAGGAAATCCAGCTTGTCGCGCTCGAGCAGGGCAATGGCATCGTGCAGCGCCGTGTCGCCCACCGGATAGGTATCGTCATCGAGGAAGCACAGGAACGGATGGCTGGCCAGTTCCGCACCCTTGTTGCGTGCCAGCGACGAACTCCAGATGGTGAGCGGCAAAACGCGCACCCCGGGGAAGGATGGGGCATTGGCCACGTCCCAGCCTTGCCAAACCAGGATGATCTCCACCGTCACGTGCAACTGTTCGCGCAGATGGTCGAGCACGGTGCGCAGGCGTTCTTCGCGGCCGGAATTTTCCACCGTGCAGATGATGATCGTGATCGATGGCGTGGTGGGCGTGGGGGCAGATGTCTGGGCGTCAGCGGTCATGGCGTTTTCCGTCGGTGAAGCGGGCGGTGGTTTGGCGCCGGATGGGCCGACGACGCGCACAGGCGCCGCTTTGGCTTCATGCGCGATTCCCCCGGGTCTTGCCAAGGGGGCATGACATGAAATTTGCTGCGTTGCGGCAATTGGTCATGCCGCGAACTTGTAAAATCTTCCGCGCTGCAAAATAAAATGGCTGACCAGCGCTTGGCAAAGTCGGCGATCCATTGACAAGAACAGGTTGACCCGACAGACCTTTGCCAGGGGAACGGCCATTGCGCAGTGCACAAGGGACGGACAAGCCGTAGCCCGATCCGGCATGGCGATGCGGCAAAAAGCGCCAAATTGTGCGGGATAGGCTGGTTTCTGTTTCGTAAACCATGGTTTGCTGCAATTTCGGGACGGTTTTGAACACGGTATGAGCTACTCCAAACTCGCGATGAAAGGCGCAATCTGGTCGTTGCTCCAGGTTCTCGCCGAGCGCTTTACCCAGACCGTGGTCATGCTTACGGCAGCCCTGTTCCTGGGGCCGCACGATTTTGGCGTTGCGGCAATGGCCACCGCGCCAGCCATCATTGCTGCATCGACTTTGCAATCTGGCAACCAGTTGATTGTGCAACGCGAAGAGGCGGATGCCCGGTTTCTCGATACCGCGTTCGGCCTGTTCATCGGGATCGGCATTGCCGCCGGCGTGGTGATCGCCGCGCTGGCGCTGATCTTTCGCCTCCTGCCTGGCTATGACAACATCTGGCTGATGATCCTGCCCACGGTGGCCGCGCCGCTGTCTGCGGCGGTGGGCGTGGTGCCCGAAGGCCTGCTGATGCGCACGTTCAACTACCGCGTGCTGGCAATCCGCAAGACCGCCGGCCAGGCAATTGCCGGCGTGGCTTGCTGCGCGATGGCGGTCTATGGCTTTGGCGCATGGAGCATCGTGGTGCAGGTGACACTGGCGCCGATCATTTCCACCGTCATCAGCCTGTTTGCCGCGCGCTGGCGGCCCACCGCGGTTGCCCGGCTGGGTGACATGGCCGATGTCAGCCGCTTTTCGGGTGCGGTCCTGGGCGTCTCGGTGCTCAACCAGATCAACATCCGCTCGGTCGACGTGATCGTCGGCATGATCGCCGGTCCGACCGCCACGGGCGTGTTCCGCCTGGCGCGCACCGTGCTCGATCTGGCCACCAGCCTGTTCCTCAATCCGGTCAACAACACGCTCCTACCGATCTTCTCGCGCATGGCCGGTGACCGGGAACGCACGATCGAGGCGATGTGGCAGGCTTGCGGCATTACCAGCCTGATCGCATCGGTGCCGTTCGTCGCCTCCACCTTTGCCGGGCCGTTCGTGGCCGACCTCGTGTTCAAGGGCAAATGGCCGCACCTGGCCGAAACCATCACGGTGCTGCTGATCTCGCTGCCGTTCGTGGCGATGATCGTGCCGTTGCAGACCTACCTGGTGGCCACCGGCCGCCCGCGCCTGGCGCTGTGGAACAACTTTTTCCAGACCATCGCCAACGTGGTGATGATCGCGGCGGGTGCCTATTTCGGTATCGTCTGGGCAGCGGGCGCATTCAGCCTGCGTTGCATGCTGGGCGGGCTGGCGCTGATCTTCGTTATCCGCAAGGTCACGCCCGATATCCGCATCGCCAAGGATGTGGTGACTTCGCTTCCCGCGATGGTTGGCCTGGGCGTGGTGGGCGCGGTCGGTGCCTTGACGTGGATCGCTTCGCTTGATCTGTCGCGGCTCTTGCCCACGCTGGCCACCACCACCCTGGCGCTGCTGCTTTATGCAGCGATCACGTTCCTGTTCTTCCGCGCGCGCATCAGCACTGTCCTGATGGCCGTCAAATCGAAGCGCTAGTTTTGTTTGCCGTGCGATTTGTTGACAAAAACCGGTATCCACTTTTTGTCATCGCACTCAAGAAGGAGCCACGCCATGGCGCGCATTGCAGTCGTCTGCGCCTTTCTGCCCAGCCGCAACACCGGCATGTATACGGTGGATCTGTCGGCCTATGCCTATTTCACCAGGGCCTTTCCCGATGACGAAGTGACGTTCTACTGCCTCGGCAGCACGGCCAAGCTGGGCTATTCCAAGGAAGAAACCCACCAGGAATACCAGCAGCTGAGCGACCATGTCGACGCGGTGCGCGAGGCGGACCTTATCGTCTACTGGGGCGATTTTCTGCACTCCAAGGGCTATTGGGAAGCAGACCTTGGTGGCTGGCTGGTGCGTGACGGGATCAGCCCCGATCGCGACGCTGCCCGCGAATTGATCTATCGCGCGTTGATGCTGGAAGACGCCAGCGATGAAGTGCTGGCCAAAGTCGTGGTGTTCGGCGGCACGATCATCACCATCGGCGCCAACGACCTGGCCGATGCGCGCTATGCCAAGGCGCTGCGCCGCCTGATCACCAAGGCCGGCGGCATCTATTTCCGCGATGCGCTTTCCTCGGTCAAGGCTTCGCCCCTGCGCGGCGACCAGGCCACGCTGGGCAGCGACTGCGCGCTGCAATTGTCAAAGGACGATTTCCTCCAGTACGGGCTGGTCGATAGCTTCCCCGAAAAGCCGGGCGAGAAGCTGGGCGTGTTCTTCGGTCGATCGAAATGGATTGCCCAGCCCCTGGCGTTGGGCCGGGCCGTGGCGCGGCAGATGGGAGCAGAGGCGATGTGGGTGCCCTGGCTGCGTTCGGCGCCGCGCCAATTGCCGCTGGCACGCCTGTTCGGCTTTCCCGCCACGCGCGAACCGCCGCTGCCAAAGGATGCCATCGCCAAGCTGCTGGAATGCAAGGCAGTGGTCACCGATACGTATCACCTTTGCGTCAATGCCTGGAACCTGGGCATTCCGGCGGTGTGCATCGGCTTTGGCAGCCAGCACGTGGGCCACACCCTGGGCGACAAGAAGAAGGAAATCCTTTACGCCCAATACTTGGGCAGCCCGTTCTACATCTATCGCGAGCATATCCAGAACCCGACGGCGATCCCCGCCGCGGCACGCTATGCCGCCAAGATGCTGGGCGAAACCGACCAGATCGAGATTGTGAAGGCATCGATCCAGGAACAGGCGCAGGCCGCGCGGGCACGCCTGGCGGCGGCATGCCGCCGCGTGCTGGGCCGCTGATCTCTCCGGTCCCTGCGTAACGCAAAAAACCCCGCTGCCCATGCCGGCAGCGGGGTTTTTCGTTTCAGCCGATCCGCGCCAGCAGGGTCTGTGCAATTCCATGCCAGCTGAACTGATGGCGATAGGCCGCCACCGCATCGGCAGCCGGCGGCGTGGCCGCGGCTTCGGCCACTGTCTGCGCCAGGGCGTTGGCATCGATCGACAGCGGCACGAAGCGCGCCCAGGGCGGCGCCACACGGCGGTGGATCTCGATGTCGCTGCACACCGCCGGCAGGCCCAGGCTGCCCGCCTCGACCAGCGGCATGTTGAACCCTTCGGCCAACGACATGCTGACGAAGCAGGTGGCATGCTGGTACAGCGCCAGCAGCGCGGTATCGCTGGCATGGCCGTGCCATTCCAGCTTGCCGGCGCGGGTGGCGAGCTGGCTTTCCCATTCGGCAGCGACCGGGCCCCAGCCACTGCGGCCCACCACGCGAACCACCCAGGGGGTAGGCAGGGCATCGGCCATGGCCACCACGGCGGCATAGTTCTTGCGCGGCTCGATCGTGCCAACGGCGATCACGCCGGGCTGGCTGCGATCGGCGGCAGGCGCGGTGGAGAGATCGATGCCGGGGGCATTGCCGATCGTCGCCACCGGGCGGCGCAGGATCGTCGCCAGGCTTTCGGCCATCAGCGTGGTGGGGGCAACGATATCGCGATAGCGGGGCGCCATGCGGGTTTCGGCGTGCTTGAACAGCATGCGCCCGCGCAAGTTCATGGCCTGGCCGCGCGTCCACGGGAAATCATCGTGGATGATGCGGTAGACCGGGGTGCGTGTTGTCGCGATCAGGAGCGGGCTGGGCGGAAAGGCTGGGCAGACCAATGCGCGCGGGCGCGCCTGGCGCCAGGCCGCCGTACGCGCCAGGGCGAGCCAGCCGCGAAAGCCGCCCGGCACCTTGATCACGCTGCCATCCTGCAGATCATCGAGCACGGTCGATCGATCATCCACGAAGGCCACCACGTTGGTTGCCTGGCTGCGCATCGCCCGGAACAGGTTGATGGCATAGCGTTCGATACCGGTGGATGCGTTGGGCCTTGTGGCCAGAACCAGGTCTATGGCGATTGTCATTGTCGTCCCCGCCGTGAGCGCTGCAATCGAGAGCGGCGCGAGGATCCGCGCCTGAACAGGCCTATTCTCCTGACGGCAATTTCGTTGCAACGCAACATATGCGTGCCAACGCAGCATAATGCGGCTGTTCGGAAGGCTAGGGGGGTTGCCTTCATTGTGGGCGCACCCGTATGGTCGGCACTGCAACAAGAGCGGCCGAGGCGCCACTCACGACAGCGGAAGACCCTTTCTCGATGAGCAGCGCCGCCACACAACGGATCAACCGGCCGGTCAGGGGCACGAAGCGCGTCCGTGCAGCGGCGCTTGGCGCAGAATCTCCCGTGACAACGGTCTCCCACGCTTGGCGCTGCTTCCTGGCGCTGGTTGTTTCGATGTTCCTCAACATGCTGTTGGCCATCGCCAATGCCAATGGCTTGGGCATGAACAACAAGCTCGTGACGGTGATCCAGATCGTGGTCACGCTGGGCAGTGGCGCCATGATCCTGAGCCAACCGATCAAGCTTCGCCCGGCAGAGCAATATCTTCTGATCGTGCTGGTCTTGCTGTTCTTGATGGCCAGTGCCGTCAATGGCTTCAACATGAAGGCCATGTATGACTGCCTGATTATCCCGCTCTACATTGCCTTGGGGCGCTCGGCACGCGCGATCAAGCCGCGATGGATGGATTGGCTGCTGGCGGCAGTGACCGGGGTGGTGCTGGTAGAACTGCTGGCCCCCTCGCTGTTCACGCGCGTGGTCAATCCTGGCGGGTTTTTCATGGCCACACGCGCGTGGATTGCCGCGAACGCGGGTTCCGCACCCGACGGTGGCCTTTACGTTGGCGCCGTTCGTGGCGGCGGTGGTTCCAAGTTCGCGTTGGCAGACCATCGCTTGTCTGGCCCCTTTCTCGAACCGCTTTCGCTCGGCTATTTCTCGGTGCTGATGACGATCTACTATGCCGCCATCCACCAATCGAAGTGGTGGGTGCGCATTGGCGCAATCGGCGTCTGCCTGCTTCTCTCGCTGGTGTCGGACTCGCGCGCGGCCACCGGCATCATCGTCCTGTCCAGCCTGGTTTTGATCTATCGCGTGCAGTTGCCGGCCATTCTCATTTGGCTTGCGCCACTGGCAATCCTTGGCGTGGCTTTGGCAATCTATTGGATTCAGCCAACGTTCCTCGCCGGGGGCGATGCCCTGTATCGCATCGGCCTCACGTTCGACGGCATGAAGGACTCGAGCGTGGCAGACCTGATGATGGGCAAGGTCAACACCGACCGTGTCGGGGATAGTGGTATCCTCTATCTGGTAAGCTGCCTGGGTATCATAGGCTTGTTTGCCGCTATCTTCTATTTCTCGGGAATGCTTTCCCGTCGTCCTGGGTCTGCGACCTCCATTTATGTGATGATCGCGGTATACCTCACCACGATGCTGATCTTTGGCGGCGCAGTGTTCTCGATCAAAACCGCCAGCTTGACCGGCTTCCTCGTGGGCTTGGCAACGTGGCCACACGCAGCGCCCAAGCGGGCCGTGCAGGCCAGGCGGCCGGCAATCCGCCGTGGGCCGATGCCGGAGCCTCGCTAACTTCCGAGCGCATCTACGCGCCCCGTTGCTGCGCCGTGATGGCAGCGTGCCGGACAGCCTGCCTGCGGCGGTCGACCGCAGGTCGCGTGGTGTTTTCGATGGCCAGCGGCAACGCAGCGGTGCCTTTCGCCAGGCTCGGTGCAAGCGTGGCAGCGATGTTTTGATGGCGCGCTGCGCGGGCAACGGATGCGGCAGGGCGGCCACGGCATTTGGCCTCTCCTGTGCCCGCTGCGCCCGCATCGCTCTGGCGCCGGTGGAGCGCGAATCGGCACGGATAGTGTCAAAGTATTTCAACGATATAGCCGCTATTTTAAACCATAACGGCAATATCAATTTTGCCATCGGGCTATAAGTTGTTGGAATTTTTAATTTAATTTCGCGATGATCTTAAATCAAAAAAATCTCAAATGTACCATGCACTTAGGCTATGTTGCCCGCACGGCATGTTGCCGATTGTGGGGCCAAGGCAAATGGATAGAGGCAGTCGGATCGGCTTATCGGATAGAGCGCGCCGCGCGCGCTTGGTGCCCGAGGGAATGCCGGAGCTCCGACGCCGTTACTGCCCAGGCTGATTCGCGCGCATAAGCGCCTGGCCGCCTATCTAATATCCTCTAAGTAATTTTACTTAACGACCATGAAAGTGGTCGATGAGATGTTGTGCCAAAAATAAACGTATGGCCGGCGTTAAGTTAATGGCGCCATTAATTCGTGCTTTGAAAAGCAGATATTTGAAAATTCCCCTTATAATACGGGTGAATATGAACCAGGGGCGTTCGTGCGCGCGGCTCTTGGGTTGCATCTGCGCGCATTAAATCCCCCACGGGCTGCAATTTTCTATCGATGATTATCTTTAGTTATTAACATTTACTCATTTCGGTATAATTGCAGCTACCTCAACCATGGACGGATCCTCCCAATGACACTATCCATCGGACAAGCGCGCCCGCTGTGGCGCTGGCTGAGCAATGCGCTGCGCAGTACGCATTTCTTTCGGCTGAAATCTTCTTCCACCGCGCGTGACGTTTCGCTCGACGTGCTGCGTGGCATCGGCATCACGGCCGTGATTTTCTATCATGGCTGGATGCTGGCCGTGGATGGCGAGGGCGTTACCAGTTTCAAGCTGGAAGTATCGAGCCTCTATTCCACGTTCGTGCAGTTCCTTGCGCCCCTGCGTATGCCGACGATGGTGTTCCTGGCGGGCTGGCTGGCCGATGTGGGATTGCGAAAATATCCCAAGGTCGCGTTCATCGCCAACAAGCAGGAGCGCCTGCTGTACCCACTGGTGATCTGGTCGCTCGTCTATGGCGTGCTGAAAAGCAATCCGCTGACCGGCTCCACCCCAGGCGAGTTCTGGCAGAGCGTGTTCTTCCCCACCAACCATTTGTGGTACCTGCAGTACATGTGCGCCTATTTCCTGATCCTGACGCTGTTCAGCAATCAAAAGGCGCTTCTGCTCGGCACGGCGCTGGTGGCATTCGTGATCGCCAAAGTGGCAGACACGTCAGACTATAATCGGTTCCTCTATCTGCTGGTGTTTTTCGTGCTTGGCGCGATGGCGCCGGCGCGGATCATATCGGTGGTGATGAACGCTTCGGTTCTCAAAAAGGTGCTGATCATCGGCACCACGTTTGCAGGTGTCCTGCTGCTCATGGACATGACGAAGTCCAAATACGAGTTGGAAACCTTGCCTATCAGCGTGATGGGCCTGATCGGGCTGTACAGCACGGCCTCGCTGATCTGCGCCAAGTCGGCGATGCTCACGCTGTTCTTCCGCTATGCCGGCAACATCTCGCTCGAAATGTACGTGCTCCACTGGCTCTTCGTGAAAGTGGGCATGATCATTTTTGCCGGCAAGCTGAACATCACCCATGGCGATACCGTCAGCTTCCTCACCTTCGTGTTTGCGCTCGTGGGGTCGATCGTTGCCACCGAGGCGCTGCATTTTGCCGGGGCGCGATACCTGTTCAAGTCACCCGTGCGCATTCCCGTGCCCGCGCGCGAGACGGCCGCCGGCCCCGCCGAATAGGGCTATGCCGAATAAGGCAAGGAATGACCCCATGGCCGCAGCGGAAGCGCCGCAGGCCATGGACGGAACGAGATCAGGCCGACCGGCGCGCCAGCCAGCCATTGATGGCGCGCCGGGCCGGCTGTTCAACCACGTAGAAGCTGATCAGCGCCACGGCAAAGGTCGCCGGGAGCAGGATCAACGAGGTCACCCGCTCGTGCAGGGTGTAGAACGGCTGCTGCCAAAGATAGATCGAATAGCTGGTGACGCCGACATAGCGGATCGCCGGATTTTCCAGCACGCGCCGCAACGCCATGGGCGCATGGGCAAGGCCGTTGACAGCACCGGCCAGCAGCACGCTGTCGAGCACCAGTTGCCACGCGGCGGAAAGCCCGGAAAAGGGAACGACGACCGCGCCCAGCAGCAGGACCGGCGTGACCCGGCCCAACATGGCGTGAATGCGCTCTGGCGCCAGGAACAATGCAAACGACAGGAACAGCGGCGCCACGCGCACGTCGCTGCGCCAGAACACGGTGTGTTCGGTGGCGCCGGGCACGGCGGAGAGGACAAAGCCGTTGATCAGCGCCAGCACCGCGAGCACTGCCACGAGCAGGCCCACCTTGCGGCTGCGCGACAGCAGCGCGGCGAGGGCGGCGAGCGAGATATAGGCGTGCTCTTCCACGCTGATCGACCATATGTGGTTGAGCGCGCCGGCTTCCCCGAAGAAGGCCACCTTGTAGTTCATCCACATGGTCAGCGCGGCGAAGTAATCCAGCGGCGAGACCAGCGAATTGAAGTGCATGTGCCGCCACCGCGCCAGCAGTGAGACTGCAAAGATCAGCGACGAGAACACCAGCAGGGTCGGATAGATGCGCGAGAAGCGGCGCAGGAAGAAGGCCTTGAGCGGAAAGCGTTCGTCGATCAGAATCTGCGCCATCAGGCGCCCGCTGAGCACCAGGAACAGATCCACGCCGAACCCGCCGAGTTGGGGAACGCCCGCAACGAAATGGCCGATAAGCACCAGAAGGATGGCCAGGCCGCGCCAGCCATCCAGATAGAGCAGGCGCGCGTGGCCGGCGTTGGCGTTGGCAGCAACGCCAGTATGCATCCCAGAATTGCGCAAGGCGTGATCCCCCTCATCATCGGCCCCCGACAACATTGCCGGCATAGCGCGCGAATTAGTCCGAAACGAATGTTTTTTCGGTAGAGCGTGCTGGAAATCTGTCCGAACCGCCAACCTTGAACCGATTGGCCCATTTGCCGAATTGGTTCATGCCGGGCATTTCAATGAAGCGATAGGTTTGCGTCGCCACAAGCACCACCGCCGCCAGGAAAGCCAGCGTCACCCCATCCATCACCCAGGCATTGCCCACCAGCGCCAGGTCGGTACCGGGCAGCGTCGTGGGCTTGTGCAGCAGCTTTCCGGCGGCGCGCAGCACGTTGTTGGTGAGGAAGGCGCCGAAGAAGTGGACCATGTAGATCGAATAGGACAGATCGCCCAGCTTGCGCGGGAACGGGCGCAATAGCGCCTGGGACACGTGCCCATCCTGCCGGGAAAAAACCAGGATGGCGATGCCGAATACCACGGGTGCCAGCAGTTGCAGCGGGCCAACCTCGGCCAGATAGACGAAGCCCAGCACCAGCACGATGGCCAAGACTTCGGCCAAGGTGCCCTTGATCGGCAGCGGGCGATTGCGCAGGCACCACACCAGGTGCCCGGCAAAGAAGCCATAGACGCAGCGCTCCAGGCCAAACTGGCTGCTCGTTGCCAGGAACTTGGGCGCCAGCAGATAGAGCGACAGCCCCGCCGCCACCACATAGACCAGCGCCACCAGCGGCAAGCGCCGTCGCGCAAGGACGACAGTGATGGCGAATATCAGGTACGTGAAGAATTCGGCGCTGATGCTCCACGAGGGGCCATTCCAGGTAGACCCTTCATAGATGCCCACCCCATTGAGCAGCAGCAGGTTGACCAGGATGGCCATCGGCGTGCGGTCTTCGGAAAATGGCGGGCGGGGCAGGGCGCCGGGGGCATGGTGGGAAATCACCAGCACGGCCAGCTCGAACGCCACGAACACCGCCAGCATGACGAAATGCAGCGGATAGATCCGCCCAAAGCGGCGAATCGCGAAAGGCACGAGGTCCCTCGCGGTGTTCAACCGGCTGGCATAGGCATGCGAGATGACGAAGCCCGACAGCACGAAGAAGAAATCGACGAACATGTAGGCATGCCGGGTGAGCGTAAAAAAGTAGATGTGGCTGGCCACTTGCAGGTGGAACACGGCCACGGACAGGGCGGCAATGCCGCGCAAGCTGTCCAGGGCCTGGTATCGGTGGGCGGCCGTCATCGTCACCTCGGCATAGCAGGGCGTCATGGTCCCAGCACTCTGCTATGCTGCGCCGCACAAAATACAACCGTTTCGGTTTTTATTACGCCAAGGCGTGCTTGGAAAGCGCCGAGCCGATCACAACCGCGCCGTCTCCCGCTGGATGCGCGCGGCGATCGAGGTCCACGAAAAGTTGTCGTTGATGTGCGCGATCTGTGCGGCGAGCAGTGTCGCCCGCGCGGTGGGGTCTTGCAACGCGCCGATGCGGATGGCGAGACCCGCCTCGTCGCCAGGCTCGAAGATTGCGTTGGGGCCGACCACGCCGGGAATGCCGCCCACGTTGGAGCCGAGCGCGGGCGTGCCGCAGAACACCGCTTCGGCACAGACGCGGCCGAACTGTTCGCGCCAGTTGGGCGTGGGCACGCTGGGCAACACGAACAGGTCGAGCGCCGAATAGAAGATCGGCAGCTGTTCCTTGTTGAGCGCCGGGAGCAGCACACCGCCGAATTGCTGCACCGCTTCGGCCACGTCAGGATCGCTCACCGGCCCGCAAAGGAGCAGGGCGGCGCCGGCCTGGTGCGCGGCGCGGGAGAAATATTCCAGCCCCTTGGGCCGCCAGATGCGCCCGGCATAACCGGCGAGCACGCGCCCGTCGAACGCACGAGCGGCCTGGGGGAACAGCGCGGTCAGCTTGGCCCGCGCCTCGTCCTTGGGAATGGGGCTGAACGATTCGAGCGAGACGCCGTTGCCCAGCGGTGCCACGATCCGCTCGGCCTTGGCGCCGCGCGCGCGCAGCACGCCGGCCACTTCGGTGTTCTTGGGAAACACGATGTCGGCCCGGGCATGAACCACGCGCTCCATCACGTTCGCGCCGGAAAAATTGCCTTTAAGGTTGATCGCGCTGCTTTCCAGCACGAACGTGCTCTTGCGCTTGAGCAGGGCAGCCAGGAACGCCGTGAGCGAGTGCGGCTCTTCATGGATGTAGAGCACCTGGGGCGGATGGGCCCGGATGTAGGACAGCATGCCCGGGCTGACATAGGTGAGCCAATGGCCGGGCGCGATGCTGGGAAACAGCTTGAGCGTGAACTCGGGCTCGGTCACCTCGGCGTATTCCTTGCCGGCAAAGACCTGCGGGCCCAACACGGTGAGATCGAACAGCTTGCCCAATTCCCGGAAGCGATCATGGTACAGCTTGTTGCCGGCTTCGTGCCACACCAGAATCATGCTCGGTTTCACGGTCGGTCCACCCTTTCGACACAGCCCCGCGGCGCGCGCTGTTCGCTGCGCCGGTCCAGGCGTCTTGTGCATGCACAATGCGCGTGTTGCAATGCAATAGGTTTTGTAAAGGCACAATTCGCTGGCTGGGCCGTTGGTCTGCCAAAGGGGCAGCGGCGCGTGGCAGCAATGTAAATTTTGCATATGCGAACCACGCGCTATGGCCTAACACAGCGCCCGGGCGGCGGGGGTTTCCACCTGCCGGGGCAAGACGGCTTATGGTTAAGGAAAAGCGAGGATCTATGACGCAGACAGTGGCGGTGACCGATGTTATGGCGCGCTCTGGCGTGGCCTTTGGCACCAGCGGCGCACGCGGCCTGGTGACGGCGATGACCGACCAAGTATGCTTCACTTATACTTGCGCATTCCTGCAGCACATGGCCGAGATCGGCCAGTTCGCACCCGGTGGCGGCGTGGCGATCGCGGGTGATCTGCGGCCTTCGACCCCGCGCATCATGGCGGCCTGCCGTGCCGCGATCGCGCACATGGGCGGGGAATTGGTCGATTGCGGTTTCGTGCCTTCGCCGGCCGTGGCGGCACTCGGTTTTGCCCGCGGCATTCCCTCGCTCATGGTTACCGGCAGCCACATTCCCGACGATCGCAACGGCATCAAATTCAACCGCGCCGACGGCGAAGTGCTCAAGCCCGACGAAGCCGCGATTCGCGCGCAGCACGTCGACCTGCCCGATCTCTTCGATGCCGATGGCATGCTCCGCGATGCGGCAACTGCGCCTGCCCTGGTGGACGCGGCCACGCCTTATGTCGCGCGTTACATCGACTTTTTCGGGGGCGAGGCGCTCAAGGGGTTGAAGCTCGGCGTCTATCAGCATTCGGCCGTGGGCCGCGATGTGGTGGCGCAGATCGTGTCCGGCCTGGGCGCAGACGTGGTCTTGCTGGGCCGATCGGACAAGTTCATCCCGGTCGATACCGAAGCGGTCCGCCCCGAAGACGTGGCGCTGGGCAAGCAATGGGCAGCCGAACATGGCCTGGATGCGATCCTTTCCACCGATGGCGATTCGGATCGGCCGCTGCTGACCGATGAAAGCGGTGCGTGGATGCGCGGCGACGTGCTCGGTATCCTGTGCGCGCAGGCGCTGGACCTTGCCGCGGTTGCCACGCCGGTCAGCTCCAACACCGCGCTCGAGGCATCGGGCCGGTTTGCCCAAGTGCGCCGCACGCGCATCGGCTCACCGTTCGTGATCGAAGCGATGGACCAATTGCTGGCGCAAGGCCTGGCCGCCTGCGGTTATGAAGCCAACGGCGGCTTCCTGCTGGGCAGCGCGGTCACCGCAAACGGGCGCACGCTGGCGGCCCTGCCCACGCGCGACGCGGTCTTGCCGATGGTGGCTGTGCTCGCCGACGCGCGGGCCAAGGGCCTTTCCCTGTCGGCACTCCAGGCGCAGTTGCCTGAACGCTATACCCATAGCGACCGCCTCAAGGACTATCCCACCGCACATAGCCAGGCGCTGATCGCCAAGCTGGAAGCGGGCGATGACGAAGCCGTGCTGGGGCGGTTGACCGACCTGCTCGGCACGCTGGCGGGCAAGGCGGTGGCTTTCGACAAGACCGATGGGCTGCGCGTGACGTTTGCCGATGGCGATATCATCCACTTGCGCCCCAGCGGCAACGCCCCGGAACTGCGCGTCTATACCGAAAGCGCCACGGCGGCCCGAGCGGCCGGTCTCAACACCGCAACGCTTGATCTGGTGCGCCATTTGCCCGCCCCGGCCTGAACGGTTTTGGCGGGAAATGTGCAGGTGCAGCATAAATGCGTTGACGGCCTGCCCTTGGGTGCGGAATATCGGGTAACGACAAGCAATTTTCCGGGCGCAGCATGATCATCGTGCGAGGGGGCAGGCGCAGCGAGGCGAATGATCGCCGCGCCTTGCACCGGCCCGGCGCCGCCAACGCTTGATGCCAAAACGCTTGATGCCAAAACGCTTGATGTGAGTATTCACGAATGAAGATCGCCGTTTTCGGGCTTGGCTATGTCGGCCTTTCCAATGCCGTGCTGCTTGCGCAGCATAACCAGGTCGTTGCCGTGGACATCTCGGCCGATCGCGTGGCCAAGGTGAATGCCCAGCAATCCCCCATCGTGGATGCCGAGTTGGAGGATTTCCTCGCGACCCGGCCACTCGACCTTTCGGCAACCACCGATTCGGTGGCCGCGCTCGAAGGGGCAGACTATGTGATCGTCGCCACGCCGACCAACTACGATGTCGAAACCAACAAGTTCGATACCTCGTCGGTCGAGGCGGTGATCCGGCTGGTCAAGGACCACAATCCCACTGCCGTGGTCGTGATCAAGTCCACCATCCCGGTGGGTTTCGTGTCCGACGTGCGGCAACGGCTGGGCACCGACCAGGTGATCTTCAGCCCCGAGTTTCTGCGCGAAGGCCGCGCGCTCTACGACAATCTCCACCCCTCGCGCATCATCGTGGGCGAGGAATCCGAACGGGCCCACGTCTTTGCCGAATTGCTGCGCGAAGGCGCGGTGAAAAAGGACGTGGAAGTGCTGTTCACCGGCCCGGCCGAGGCCGAGGCGATCAAGCTCTTCGCCAACACTTATCTCGCCATGCGGGTGGCCTTCTTCAACGAACTGGACAGCTATGCCATCGCCGGCGGCATGGACACGCGCCAGATCATCCGCGGCGTCGGCCTCGATCCGCGCATCGGCTCGCACTACAACAATCCCAGCTTCGGCTATGGCGGCTATTGCCTGCCCAAGGATACCAAGCAGTTGCTGGCCAACTATTTCGATGTGCCGCAGAACCTGATCCGCGCGATCGTGGATGCCAACCGCACCCGCAAGGATTTCCTGGCCGAGCAGATCATCCAGCGGCGCCCCGGCAAGGTCGGCGTGTTCCGCCTGGTGATGAAGGCCGGATCGGACAATTTCCGCCAATCCTCGATCCAGGGGATCATGAAGCGGATCAAGGCCAAGGGCATCGAAGTGGTGATCTACGAGCCGGCGTTGGAGGAAGACCAGTTCTTCGGGTCCAGGGTCATCCGCGATCTCGACACGTTCAAGCGCGAGTGCGACGTGATCGTGGCCAACCGCGCGTCCCCGCAATTGGCCGATGTGGCCGACAAGGTGTTCACCCGCGATCTCTTCGGCTCTGACTGAGGCGCGCGCCATGGGATCGAATCAGCAGGGCCTGGCCGGGGGGCCGGCGGTCGAGGCAGCGGGCACCACGGGTAAGGGCGATCTGTTCGCGCGCTATGGCCTGGAATTTGATTCCCATCCGCTGGAAGATGTGGTGGCGCGGGCGCTGCTGCCGGCCACCACGCCGCAGCTCTATTGCACGTGCAACCTCAATCACTTGCGCCAGCTGCAGGGCAATGCCGATTTTCGCGCGGCCTATGCCCGCGCGGCCGTGGTTACCGTGGACGGCCGCCCGATCCGCATGCTCGCGCGCCTTCAGGCCAAGCGCGATGTGCCGGTGGTGACCGGGGCAGACATGTTCCCGGCGCTGCTCGACGCGCTGCGGCCGGGGATCGATCGCCCGTTCTTCGTGGCGAGCTCTGCGCAGGCGGCGCAGATCCTGCGCGACAAGCTGGTGGCGCGTGGTTTCGACCCTGCCGATATCGGGCACGACAGCCCGCCCTATGGGTTCGAGCGGGATGCGGCCTATAGCGCCGACCTCGTCGCGCGCATTGCCGCACTCGATGCCACGCACCTGTTCATGGGGGTTGGCGCGCCCAAGTCAGAGATCTGGGTTTCCCGCCATTTTGCTGGGCTGCCGGCCGCGCACATCTTTTGCGTTGGCGCCGCTCTGGATTTCTCGTCCAGCCTCAAGGCGCGCGCGCCGGCGTGGGTGCGTGCCCTGAGCCTGGAATGGGCCCATCGCATGTTGAGCGAACCGCGCCGCCTGTTGCCCCGCTATGCCGGTGACGCGCTGTTTCTGGCCCAAATCCTGGCCGGACGGAAACTGGTGCCGGTCTTCCCGCCGCGCCCCTGATCCGTCTGGCCCGCCAGGCCGCGGGTCAGACGTTTTCCAGCAGTTGCGGCAAAGGTGCGCTGTCTGCCGGCGCGGCGGATGCCGGGAGCGGCGGCGTTTCGGGCGTGCGGTCTGCCAAGGCGGCAATGGCGCGCGGGGTGAACAGCAGGGCTCCCGCCATCGCCAGCAACGAAGCAAGCGACATTTCGCGGATGGGGAAGTCGTCCAGCGCATGGACGCCCAATTGCGCCATGATGCCCAAGGCAAACAATGCCTGCGCGCGTGAATGCAGCGTGCCCTTTTCACGCAGTTCGAAGCCGAGCCGCCGCCAGGCCATGGTGCCCACGATCGCCAGCACGGCCACCAGCACGATCAGGCCTGGCAGGCCCGCTTCCAGCGTCCATTCCATCCAGTCGTTGTGCGCACGGCCGGCCACGGTGTTGCGGACCACTTCCAGGCGTTCAGCCGCGTTGAAGATCGGGGGGAAGCTGCCCACGCCGCCACCGGCCGGCCAGACCTGGCCCAGGGCGTGGATCGTATCGATCCAGATATCACGGCGCGAATCGTTGAGGTTGGAAAAGCGGTTCATGATGCGATCGACCGAATGCAACCCGACCGCCAGGAGCAGCCCGACGGCCGCCACCCCGCCGCCCACGCCGAGCCAAAGCGTACGGCGGGAAAACTGCTGGCGCGCCAGGGGCCAGACCATCGCTGCGCAGAACGCCAGCGCAATCGGCAGGAGCGCGATGCCGGTGCGCGAACCGGTGAGGAACACCACCACCAACATGATTGCGCCGGTAAACGCCACGCCGCCCCAGAACAGCGATCGGTTCGGAACCAGGCCCACCACCGCGGTGGCGATCACGCCACACGCCATCAGTGCGATCGACAAAAGGTCTGCCTCGGCGTTATGGTTTGCCTGGAAGCCCACGATCACCCCGAAGTGGGCATAGGAATAGAGCGTCCAGTTGTGGCCGGCGGCGTGCGACAGTTGCAGCGCGCCGAGCATCACCGAAGCGCCGGCAACAGCCACGATCGTGGCGCACAGCCACAGGCGGCCAATCAGATCGGTGCGTGAAACGGCCAGCAGCATCAGCACGGGCACCACCATCGCCAACAACGAGATGAAAGTGCGCGCCGGTGCCATCGACCAAGGCATCCACCGATCGGCCTGGCCGATCAGGGCGAGCGACGCCACTTCCATTTCCCGATCGGGCAGGGCGTGCCAGATCGCAGGGGGCAGCGGAATGAGTTGCAGCACGGGCACGATCAAGACCAGCGCCGCAATCACCCAGGCTGCCCGCGGCACCGGGCCCAATCCCGTCGCCAGGCGAGGATGCAGCAGGGGCAGGGCCAGGATCAGCGCCACCAGCGGCTGCAGGATCATTTCCGTGCCGGGATTGGTCGTGCCGCCGCCGCCGAGCACCAGGGCCACGGCCAGCGCTGCCATCACGACGATCACACCAACCTGCGGCGGAGCCAAGGCGATGTCAGCGGGCAGGCGCAGGCTGCGGCTGCTGCCACGGCTGCCGCTGCGCGAGCGTCGGCGGCGCTGGCCTTGCGTGCTGTCGGGAACGGCCAGTGGTCTGGGTGGCGTGGGCGAGGCGCTGGACCTGCGCCGGCGAGAGCGGCGCTGCGGCTGCGAGGCGGGGCTTTCTTCCACGGGGATGATGCTCGATGATAAGGGGAAAATGGCATGGACAGCGGCATCGCCCCCACGCCGCCGGCGGTCTGTGCCGGCTGTCGTCCCGTCTTTTACCGACGGGTTGCCCGCGGCGCAATCGTGCGCTTAGCGGGGATCATCAGGCAAAAGAAAAGGCCTGCACGCGCTGGGGCGTGCAGGCCTTTTCTTTTGCCAAGAGCAAGATCCAGCTCAGCTGCCGGAAGAATCGCTCTTGAAGATTTCGTAGGCGCCCACGCCAAACGCGGCAGCGGCAGCAACGCCGATGATCACGCCGTCAGCGTCCTTGGACTGCTTGGCGACCGGAGCGGACGAACGCACCAGCTTCTTTGCGGTTACCGAGGCAACGGGCACACCAGCGCGGGTGCCAGCGGCCTGGGCGGTCCCTGCAACCAGCAGGGAGGCAACGACGCCGAGGGCGCCGATCTTCATGATGTTCATGGTCACAACTCCAGAATCGGCTTACAGAAGAATACTTATAGGACTTGGCCCTGCCGTTCAAGAACATTTTGCAGTGCAAAATAACCTGGAGCGACGAACGGGGCCCAAGGCGACTGCCCGGACCCCGCTTGTTTGGCACGAACTGAGGCCTTCAACGCAGCGCACCAGAAGCACTCGCACGCTGCGGCAGGGGTCAGCCGCCGGGAGAATCGTCGTTGCTGTTGCCCACGGCGATCAGCACGCCGGTGGCCACGACCGGAATGGCCACGAGCAATTCCTCGCTCACGTTCTTGTTGCGCGTGGAAACCGCCTGCGAAGAACGCTTGAGCATCTTGGCCTGCACGGCCTGGACAGGAGCGGCAATGCCGGCGCGGGTGGCTGCAGCATGTGCAGGGGCAGCGATGGCAACAGATGCGAGTGCTGCCGTTCCGAGAATACCAAGCAGTTTCATATTGCCCTCACTTTATAAATCGTAGGGTTTTATTTACTGCAAATCGGCTGAATTGACAACGCCGTTGTTTGCAGTGTGTCATTTCAAACAATCTCATGGAATGAAAAGATTTTGATGCGGATTGCGACGGGCTTGGTGTGTGGTGCAGCAACAATATCTCACCAAATCTGTGCCAAAAGGACTTGTGCGCAGATTCGGATTTGAGGTTGGCGGCGATTCGCCAGATCAAAATATTGTAAAATCACAATATTGTATGCTTGGTGGGCCAGATTGGCGAGGTACAGCGCCCCAGCCGCCAATGCAGGCGTGCCGGCCATTCCCGCAATCGGGCTTGGCCGGCATGCTTGTTTCTCAGCGCAATCAGTACTTGAGATAGCGCTGCATGAGCAGGGTCTGCGGCTTGTCCACGCCGTCGACCGGATCGGCCGAACCCATTCGTTTTCCCCACGTGCCGCCGCCGGCGAAATAGGTCGCGCCGATGAAGACGTCCTTGTGCGTAACCATGAACTGCAAAAGGTCGTTGAGTTCTTTCAACGAAGGCGGGGTGGGGCCGGACGCGAACTCGCCGATGAAGATTTGCTTGCGGTTTTGCCGCGCCCAGCCGGTGATGTCCTGCAGTATACGGGCGCCCACGCCGGGAATGGCATCGAGGCTGCCGCCGCCAAATCCGCGATCGAGATACTGGTGCGCGTCGAACGCGAAGTTGTTGCCGGGATCGACCATCTGCAACGTGGCCGCGGCGTTGGCGGTTCGCAGCCAGGAGTGCGCGCCGGTCCAGGCGGTGCCGGAAAACAGCACTTTCGAGCGAGCCCCGGCGGCGCGAATGGCGGCGCAGGCGGCATTTTGCGCGCGAATGTTGGAATCGGCCGATTGGTCGTGCGGCTCGTTCATCAGGTTGTACCAGACCAGCGCGTTGTTCTTATAGCGCCGCGCCATGCGACCCCAGAAATCGGCGAATATTTCCGCCGTCACGCTCGACCCTACGTCGCCGATCACCTGGTTGTCACGGCGGCCATAGTCGTGTGCATCGAGCAGGACGACGGCACCCGCTGCAGTGGCGGTGGCAACGATCTGATCCAGCCCGGCAAGGGCGGCTTCATCGAGGGGGCCGGATAGCTGCGGCTGCAAGCGGCGCCATTTGAACGGCACGCGATAGACGTTGAAACCCTTGCCCAGGTAATAGGCGAGGTTATCGAGTGCGGGCCATTTCCATCGCCCGCCGATATCCTTGAATTCCGCGCCGGCCAGGTTGACGCCGAGGCGAAAACCCTTGGGCTGGACCACGGCGGCCAGGGCCGATCCGGCGGGGGTGGCCAGGGCCAGGGAGAGGGCACTGCCCCGAATGAAGGTGCGACGCGTGTGTTTTGCCATGGGGCGAAGGATTGCGGCGTGTCATGCCGCAATGCAACATGGAAAATGAGGCGCCGAGGCCCGGCCTGCCGCACAAGCCATCCGCTTGGACGCAACAAAGGGCCGCATGGCAGCGGCCCTGTCGTAAACTGGCGTTAAAATGCCCGGTCGTGAACCAGCACGGTAAACGTGGCGAACATAATCTGCACGTCGCGCCAGATGGTCCAGCCGTCGAGATATTCAAGGTCTGCCTGGAGCCGGCCGGACAGATCCGCCTCGGTATCGGTGGCGCCGCGGAAACCGCGCACCTGGGCAAGGCCGGTGAGCCCGGGCTTGAGCGAGTGGCGCTGGTTGTAGCGCGGATCGACTTCCCAGAAGCGCTTGGTGCCGGCGAGCGAGCCCAGCGCGTGCGGGCGCGGGCCCACGATGCTCATGTCGCCGCGCAGCACGTTGAGCAGCTGCGGCAGCTCGTCGATGCTGGTGCGGCGGATGAAGCGGCCGATCCGCGTAATGCGATCGTCTTCCTTGCTGGCCGAGCGCGCGCCGGCAGCATCGAGCTGGGCCACCCGCATCGAACGGAACTTGTAGATCCAGAACAAGCGGTTGTTGCGGCCCTGGCGCTGCTGCTTGAAGAAGACCGGGCCGCGATCTTCGAGATAGACCAGCGCAGCAACGGTCAGCAGCAGGGGCGCAAGGAACAGCACTGCCGAGCCGGCAATGGCCAGGTCCATCGCGCGCTTCGAGGCGCGTCCGCGCATGCCCAGCGGTCCGGCCGAAACCACCAGCGAACCGGTGTCGTTGATGCGGCGCGCGCCGAGGACGCCCATCGCCACCACGTTCTGGTCGATCAGTTCGCCGGTGATGTTGGCGCCCTTGAGGACCATGGCCCATTCCATGTGCCGTTCTGGCGGGCAGCTGACCAGCACGCGATCCATGTTGGTCATGAACATCGCAAGGCGATCGAGCATGTGCGGGTCGTTGCGATTGGGCACCAGGCGATGCTGGCGCGTATCGATGTGCCAGGCATGGGGAATGCGCACCGGCAAACCGCCGTCGTCCAGGATCAGCACGTTTTGCGCGGTGGGGCCGCACAGTTTGCGGATCAGTGGCTGCATCCACGTGCGCGCCAGCGTCAGCAGGAGTGCACAGGCCAGGAAGCTTGCCCCGGTGGAGGCGCGCGAAATCTGGTCGGAAACCTTGGCGAAGAAGGCGACGAAGATCACCATCGAAAAAGCCGCCAGCAGCGAGAAGAAAGCGCTGTGGCGGCCGAACCGGGCCGAGGTGAGGGCGGTGATCGAGTAGGCGTTGAACGTGAGCGCGCCGATCACATAGAACGGCAGGAGCAGCACCAGTTGGCGCAGCACCGACGGCGTGACCGAACCGAACTGGAAATGGCTGATGCCCAGCATCGCTGCGGTAATCATCAGCACATCGACCGCCATGAGCAGCACATAGCACTGCAGGCGGCGATGCTCGAGCGAGGAGGCGAGCGGCAGCTTCAGCCGCGCGCCACCCGTCGGGCGTTGCTCGCCTGCCTTGGCTTGGGCCGTCTGGGCCGGGAGATCTAGCGTGGTCATTGCCGCTCTCACTGTCCTTCGATGCCGGCGTTGCGATGCCAGCGGCCGCGTTCACCGGTGCGCAAAAGGGACGAATCACGCCCCGCCCGATGGACCTGCGGCTGCCGAAGCGCCAAAACAGGTCTTTGTTGCGCTGCAATATCTACATGCTTGCGCAGTAATGGCAAGTATCTCTGCTTAGCATGTTTTCGCAGGGCGATCCACGCGCGGCAAATCCGCCGAATCTAGCGTGAAGCGGCACGTGCAAATTCGGCAAGCGCTTGCCACAGCGCCAGGTCGGCATTGCGGCTGTCTGCCAAGAGGCTGCGATGCAACGATATCAGACGCTCCAGCAGGCGCTCCAGGCGGCGGCCACGCCAACGTTTGAGCTGATTTGCCAGATCGGGCTTGTCCCGAAAGAAGACGCGCCGAGCAGACATTTCCTGCTCAAGGAAGCTATTGATATCACTACGGCTTCCCATGCGTCCGGTGAGCTGTGCCAATTGTGCGACACGCCGTTCGAATGCCAGCAGCAAACCGACCGGGTTAATCCCCATTTCGCGCGCGCGTGCCAACTCGGCCCCGACTCGGCGGGAATCGCCGGAAAGCACGGCGTTGACCACCGGCATCATGCCATCATCCTCGGTCGAGGCGCCAATGGCATCGAGCGCAGCGGCATCGACCGTGCGCGGCGATTGCTGGCTGGCATCGAGATAGAGTGCAAGCTTTTCGACTTCGCTGCGTGCCATTCGCGTGTCGAGCGCGGTCGCCCTGGCAATGCGTTCGGCCAGGTCACCGGTGATGCGCAGGCCGGCGGCGCCGGCCATGTCGCGCACGGCATCGACCACGGAGCGCAGGTCGGGCGGGTGGAACATGCCCACCAGCGCATCGGCCCGATCGCCCAGCAGCTTGGCGAGGCGAGACTTGTCGGTGGCCGACGATGCCACGATCAGCACCGGCCAGCCATCCACCGGGCTGGCCAACAGCGTTTCCACCGCGTCGAATGCCTCGTCGCCTGCGGTGCGCACGTGGATCTGCCGCTTGTCGCCGAACAGGGAGACCGAGCGCGCCTCGTCGGCCAGGCGGACGGGATCGCGGCGCAGTTCGGCGCCCGAAAGTTCCACGCGTTCCGCTTCGCCCAAAAGCGCGGCAATGCGCGCGGCGGCATCGGCCGCGCCGGCTTCATCGGGGCCGCAGAAATAGAAGATACGACAGTCCTGCGCGGCCCTTGCGGCCATGCCGGCAAAGGTTTTCTGCGTGGCCTTCACAAGTTGCGCTTATTGCCCGGCAGCAGGAGCGGGGGCCGCCGGCACTGCCACGGGCGCCGTGCCTTGCGTCGATTCGCGCAGGCGGGTGGCCACGCGCGTCACGATCTGGTCGGCGATCTCGCGCGAAAGGTTTTCCTGCGCCGTCTGCTCGGCCGCGATCACGGCATATTCGCTGGATACCACGTCCATCCCCGCGTCGGCGGTGGCGGTGGCATCGAGCATCACTGCGCCGGAGGAAAGATCGACCAGCTGATAGCGCGCGCGCATGGTGCGGCGTTCGCGGGTGATGGTGTCGTCTGAGAGCTGGCCCAGGCCCTGGAGCTTTTCATCCAACCGCACGTCGAGCCGGTAGTGTGGCTGCGTGCCACTGCCCAGCCGATCGGACAGGGCGTGGCGCACCAGCCAGCCCGACTTGCCGGCGATCGGCGCCACATCGACGCTGGCGACCGAACGCGCCACCGCGCCCGACCCACCGCCGGCATACATCGGCTGCAACCCGCAGCCGGCCAGCAACAGGGAAGGGGCGGCAAGTGCCACGAACAGGCCGGATTTGGGCAATTTAGACAACAAGGTTCACCAAACGATCGGGCACCACGATCACCTTCTTCACAGCTGCCCCGTCCAGTGCACGCTGCACTTTGTCCGAAGCCAGCGCAAGGGCTTCGAGGGTCTCGCGCGGGGTTCCCTTGGCCACGGTGAGCGTATCGCGCAGCTTGCCCTTGACCTGCACCGCCACGGTCACTTCGTCGTCCACCAGCAGCGCGGGATCGACGCTCGGCCAGGCGGCATCGGCGACGAGGCCAGCGCCCTGCGCGGCATAAGCCTCTTCGGCCAGGTGCGGCATCATCGGCGCCACCAGTAGAAGCAAGGTGCGGATGGCCTGGGTGCGGCTCGCCGAAGGCGCGGCCTTTTCGGTGGCACCGGTCAGTTCATAGATGCGCGCCACGGCCTTGTTGAAGCCCAGCGCGGCGATATCCTGGCCCACGGCGTGCACGGTCTGGTGCACCTTGCGGTCGAGCGCCTTGTCCTCACCGGTGGCGGCGGCATCGACCTGGGCGAACAGGCGCCACAGCCGCTGGACAAAGCGCGCGCAGCCTTCGATGCCGGCTTCCGACCAAGGCAGGTCGCGCTCGGGCGGGCTGTCGGACAGCATGAACCAGCGGATTGCGTCGGCGCCATAGCGTGCGACGATGTCGTCCGGGTCCACCACGTTCTTCTTGGACTTGGACATCTTGATCACGCGGCCGATTTCCACCGGTTGGCCATCGGCCTTAAGCGTGGCGCCATCGCCGCCGCGATCGACATCGCTTGGCGCATACCAGATCGGCTGGCCATTGGCCGGATCGACACGGCTGTAGGTTTCGTGCGTGACCATGCCTTGCGTAAACAGGCTGGCGAACGGCTCAGCCACGTCGATCTTGCCGATGCGGGCCAGGGCGCGCGTCCAGAACCGGGCATAGAGCAAATGCAGGATCGCATGCTCGATCCCGCCGATGTACTGCTCTACCGGCAGCCACTGCTTGATCACCTCGGGATCGAACGGCCGGTCGGCCGGCTGGCTGGCAAAGCGCAGGAAATACCACGAGCTGTCGACGAAAGTGTCGAGCGTGTCGGTCTCGCGCCGCGCGGCATGGCCGCATTGCGGGCAGGGCACGTGCTTCCAGGTGGGATGGCGATCCAGCGGATTGCCCGGCACCGAGAAGTCGACATCCTTGGGCAGGGTGACGGGCAGCTGCTTCTTGGGCACCGGCACCACGCCGCACACTTCGCAGTGCACGAAGGGGATCGGCGTGCCCCAATAGCGCTGGCGGCTCACGCCCCAGTCGCGCAGGCGCCACACTGTTTGGCCCTGGCCCCAACCTTGGCCTTGCGCGCGATCGATCACCGCCTGCTTGGCCTCCGTCACGGCCATGCCATCGAGGAACTGCGAATTGACCAGCACGCCATCGCCGGCTTCCGCCTCGGTGCCGAACGGCTTGTCGGCATCGGCCGCGTCGGACGCGACCACGCGCAGGATCGGCAGGCCATACTTGGTGGCGAAATCGAAGTCGCGCTGGTCGTGGCCGGGCACGGCCATGATCGCGCCGGTGCCATAGTCCATCAGCACGAAATTGGCGATGTACACAGGCAGCGCCGCGCCGGTGAACGGATGGCGCGCGGTGATGCCGGTGTCGAAGCCCAGCTTCTCGGCGGTTTCCAGCTCGGCCGCGGTCGTGCCGCCCTGCTTGCACAGCGCGATGAAATCCTGCGCGACCGGGTTGCCCACAGCCACGCCCTGCGCGATCGGATGATCGGCGGCCACGGCCACGAAGCTGGCGCCAAAGATCGTATCGGGGCGGGTGGTATAGACCTCCAGCTTTTCGCCGTTCGACAGATCGAACGCGAATTGCAGGCCCTGGCTCTTGCCGATCCAGTTTTCCTGCATCAGCCGCACCTTCTCCGGCCACTTGTCGAGGCTGGACAGCCCGTCGAGCAGCTCGTCGGCAAAGTCGGTGATCTTGAGGAACCACTGGTTCAGCTTGCGCTTTTCGACCAGCGCGCCCGAGCGCCAGCCGCGCCCGTCGATCACCTGTTCGTTGGCCAGCACGGTGTGATCGACCGGATCCCAGTTGACCGCCGATTCCTTGCGATAGACCAGGCCCGCGGCATAGAGATCGAGGAACAGGGCCTGTTCGTGGCCATAGTATTCGGGCTCGCACGTGGCGATCTCGCGGCTCCAGTCGAGTGCGAAGCCCAGGCGCTTCAACTGCGCCTTCATGTTGGCGATGTTCTCGCGCGTCCAGCCGCCGGGATGCACGCCCTTTTCCATGGCGGCATTTTCCGCCGGCATGCCGAAGGCGTCCCAGCCCATCGGATGCAGCACTTCGTGGCCGGTCATGCGCTTGTAGCGCGCCAGCACGTCACCCATGGTGTAGTTGCGCACGTGGCCGATGTGAATGCGCCCCGAAGGATAGGGGAACATCTCGAGCACGTAGCTGCGGGGCTTGGGGCTCGAATCGTCGGCGCGGAACGATTGCGCCTCGTCCCAGGCCTGCTGCCAGCGCAGATCGGCGGATGCGGGATCGAAACGGGTCGGTTCAGAAGGCGTGGCAGAGGTCATGCGCGGCTCTTTAGGTAGCGGCACGCCTTATCGCAAGCGCGTGCCGCTTCCAGGCGTGCCGCTTTTTCGCAGACGATCAGTTGATGCCGGCGGGGAGGGCCTGGCGGCGCAAGTCGCGCGCCTTGGTCAGGATCACGTCTTCCAGCTTCTGTACGGTGGCCGCCTGGACCGGGGCATCCACCCAGTTGCCGTTCTGCGACACCTGGCGGCTGGCCGCCACGCGCAGGGCGTCGGCGCGCAAGTCCTGGTCGAGGATCGAGACCGTCACCTTGATCCGCTCGCCCGGATTGCGCGGGTTGGCATACCAGTCGGTCACGATCACGCCGCCGTTGCTGTCGGTCTGCAGCAGGGGCATGAACGACAGCGCATCGAGGCTGGCGCGCCACAGATAGGCGTTCACGCCGATGGTGGTCACCTTGCTCGATGCCATGTCGGGGTGGAGCTTGGAAAGCTTGGACAGCTTCTTTTCGCCGTGGCCGGCGCAGCCGGCAACCGCCAGGGCCAGTACGCCCGCGGCAAGCGCGCGGCCGATCAGCCGGCCAGCCGCCGATCGATCCCTGCGCGCTTTTGCAGGGGCCTGCTTGGCAGGCTGGGCGGCGGTGGTGTTGTGGCGGGCGATGGCGCTGATCGTCACGTCAATCCTGTCCTGTCTGGCGCAGCGGCGGTCATCCCCGCAGCAATGAAAAATCCGTGCGGCTGCACGGCTGGATGGGCACGCCTCTATCACCCTGGCCCGTCGCCCGGCAAGCCGCGTTGCCAAGCCATCTGCATTGTTGTGGCAATGCGAGCATGCGCCCGGGCAACAAGGCAAAAGGCGGGCCTTGGTCAAGCCGTTGCAGCGGTGAACGGCCGATGAACGCACCGGGCGGGGAAAACCCTTCGCGACGGCGCCCGGGAAGCACGCTTTCCGGGCGGTTTGCGGCCAGGGTGGCGATTTGTGTAACCACTTGGCCACAGCATTGGAAATCCTTGCGAGTTCGGACGTTTCGAATCTGGAAATCGCCGTGGTGAGAGAGTAGATGGGAGAAGTTGTCATGCCGATGTCATGTTCGTGCCCTTTGGCCGCAAGACGGATCGCATGATCAAGTACCGTGATTCGCAACGAATAACGACAGGAAGCAGGCAGGACATGAGCGGCAGGGGCAGCAAAACAGCGAACGCGCACGGCATGCGCCGTTCCGCGCTGCCGCGCGCCTTGCAGGCTCCGCTGCTGGCCGCCACGTGCGTTGCCGCCGGTCTGTTCATCGCCCCCACCGTGAGTAGCGCGGTCACCGGCTCGTTCAAGCCGCTGGCCCAGGTGAGCCTGGCGGCGCGCGGTGGCATCGGTTCGTTCACGCCGGCTTCGGCCGATCCCAAGCTGGCCGCGGCGATCACTGTTCGCGGGCTGAGCAACAGCCATCTGTTCCGCTTCACCCCGGCCGGTTCCGATTCGCGTTCCGACCGTGCCATCACTGTAGCGGTTCGGGTGAATACCGACGTGGCGCAGGCCATTTCGGTGCGCGGCGTTCTGGGCAACATCGGTGGCGCGGCCGGCAACGGCACGCCGCTGCGCATCGTGCCCAATGCCTTCAACCTGGGCATGGCGCGCGGCTATCAAAGCTTTGCCGTCACCAGCGGCCTTGGCCCGTCCAATGGTTTCGACCGCGACATGCAGCGGATCGACATGCCCGATCTCAGCCACTTTGCTGCTGCTTCGCCTTCCGCGAGCGCGGCTTCGGCTTCCACCAGCCGCATTGCCCCGCGCATTGCGCTGGACGAGAAGGAGCGCGCGGGCCGTGCGCCGCGCACGCTGGAAAGCCAGGGCGACTACCAGGTGGACTTCGGCGGCAGCTACCGCCTGACGCGCAATCTCGATGTTACCGCCGGCATCCGCTATTCGTCGGATCGCGATCGTCTTCGTCCGCTCACCGATGGGCGCCAGGACAGCCAGGCGGTCTATCTCGGAACCCAGTTCCGCTTCTGATTTTCCACTCCATTTCGGTGGAACAACAGGCTCGCTTCGGCGGGCCTTTTTGTTGCACGATGCGGGCCCCGGCAGGCCCTTGGTGGCTCTGTCTTGATGCAGGAAAACAGCCTCGTCCTGCCCGCGCGCATGCTGCGCCGGCGGTTGGCAACGCATGGGCAATGCACGGGCAAAGTTTATCAATATCCGTCGAAGAAATTTATCGGTTTGGTGCTGCCGCGACTTGTCGCGGGCATGTCATCACCCTAGCCTAGCGCTCTCCAAGCTGGTGAGTACGGGAGTACCAGGAATGACGCGAGTGGCCATCGTAACGGGCGGGACGCGGGGTATCGGCGAGGCGATCTGCCTTGCCTTGCAAGAGCAGGGGCGCACCGTCGTTGCGAACTATGCGGGCAACGAGGAAAAGGCCAAGGCCTTTACGGAGCGAACCGGAATCAAGGCCTACCGCTGGGACGTGGGCGATTTCGAAGCGACCCAGGAGGGCTGCGCGCGCGTGGCCGCCGAAGTCGGCGCGGTCGACATCGTGGTCAACAATGCTGGCATCACCCGTGACGGCGTGCTGCACAAGATGAGCTTTGACGACTGGAACGAAGTCATGCGCATCAACCTGGGCGGTTGCTTCAACATGGCCAAGGCCACGTTCCCCGGTATGCGCGAGCGCGGCTGGGGCCGCATCGTCAACATCGGATCGATCAACGGCCAGGCCGGGCAATATGGCCAGGTCAACTATGCGGCGGCCAAATCGGGCATCCACGGCTTTACCAAGGCCCTCGCCCAGGAAGGCGCAAAGTACGGCGTGACGGTCAACGCCATCGCGCCGGGCTATATCGACACCGACATGGTGGCGGCCGTGCCGCCGGCGGTGCTGGAAAAGATCGTGGCGCGCATTCCTACCGGGCGCCTGGGCCAGGCGAGCGAAATCGCGCGCGGCGTGGCGTTCCTCACGTCCGAAGAGGGCGGCTTCGTCACCGGATCGACCATGTCGATCAACGGCGGGCAGCACATGTACTAAGCGGCATGAAGGGCGGCGCGGTTGCCGCCCTTTATACCCGAGATGACCAGTCCCTATCATCCCCCGGTCAAGCGCTCGGTCGAAATCGCCGGGCACAAGACGTCGATCAGCCTCGAACCGCTGTTCTGGGACTGGCTGCGCGCGGCGGCCAAAGCCGAAGGGCTGCCGCTCAACGCGCTGGTGGCCCGCATCGATGCCGAACGCATCGCCAGCCCCACGCCACCGGGCCTAGCCAGCGCCGTGCGCCTCTGGCTGGCCAGCCGGGCCTTGCCCGATCCGTCTGACGTGCAGGACTGATCAACCCGCCAGACCACGAGCCGGCGCGACGCGCAGCCCGATGGCGGGCGCAATCAATCGATCCGCGCGCCGCCTTTCCACAGGGCGAGCACGCGCCCTTCCACCGGGCGACGGTCGAACGGAGTGTTGCCGGCGCTGGCGGCCATCTTGTCGGAATTGACGATCCATGGCCGGGTGGGATGGATGACCGCGATATCCGCCTCTGCCCCCACGGCCAGGCGGCCGGCGTTGACGCCCAGCAGGGCCGCCGGATTGGCTGCGAGCAGGGCAAAGGCGCGGGCCAGGTCGATCACCTCGTCGCGCACCAGGGTCAGGGTCAGGGCAAGCAGCGTCTCGGCGCCGGCCATGCCCGGTTCGGCATCGGCAAAGGGCAGGCGCTTGTCTTCCGGGCCGCGCGGATCGTGGCCCGAGGCGATCACGTCGATCGTGCCATCGGCGATCGCGGCGATCGCCGCCTTGCGATCGGCATCTGCGCGCAAGGGCGGTGAAAAGCGGCAGAACGTGCGGAAATCGACCAGTTCGAGGTCCGACAGCATGAAGTGCGCCGGGGTGACGCCGGCCGTTACCGGCACGCCGCGCAGCTTGGCCGCGCGCACCAGGTCGAGCGCCTTGGCCGTGGTAACCTGGCGGATGTGCAGGCGCGCGCCCGTCATTTCAGCAAGGGCAATGTCGCGTGCCACGGCGAGGCTTTCCGCCTCGGCCGGGGCAGAGGGCAGGCCCAGCCGCGTCGCCACTTCGCCAGCCGTGGCCACGGCCTGGCCCGTGATGCCCGCGTCCTCGGCATGGCTGACGACGACAAGGTCGAGCATCGCGCAATAGGAGAGCAGGCGCAGCATGACGCCCGAATCGGCAATCCAGCGTCGCCCGGTGCTGACCGCGCGGGCGCCGGCATCGCGCATCAGGGCCAGTTCAGCCAGTTCGGTGCCTTCCAGCGCGCGGGTGGCCGCCGCCAGGGGGTGCACCCAGAAATCGGGCTTGCCCGATTGCGCAGCAAAACGGACGCGGGCGGGATGATCCAGCGGCGGGCCCTGGTCGGGCATCAGCGCGGCGCGGGTGATCCCGCCGAAGTGGAAAGCCGGCTTGTCGATGGCAAACACGCCAAGATCCACCAGGCCGGGCGCAACCAGCGCGCCGCGTGCGTCGAACACCGCATCGCCGTCCTGCGGCGCGGCTTGCGCGCCAATCGCCACGATGCGGCCGCCCTGGCAGCGCAGATCGGTCTCAACCGGCTCGCCCGAAGGCAGGACCAGGCGACCATTGGTGATGACAAGGGGTTGGGGCGTCATGCGTTTTCTCCGCCAAGGTGGTCCCAGCCGGGAAGCTGGCGGGCACGGCGGGTGAGCACTTCCAGGCAGGCCATGCGAATGGCAACGCCGCTTTCCACCTGCCGGGTGATCAGGCTGCGTTCGACATGGTCGGCCACCTGGCTGTCGATTTCGATGCCTCGGTTCATCGGGCCGGGATGCATGACCAGCGCAGCAGGATCGGCCTTGGCCAGGCGATCGAGCGAGAGGCCATAGAGATGGCGATATTCGCGCGGGGACGGGATGAACTGGCCCTGCATGCGCTCCATCTGCAGGCGCAGCATCATCACCACTTGCGCGCCTTTGAGCGCGGCATCGAAATCGTGGAAGACCTTGACGCCCATCACTTCGATTTCCGCCGGCATCAGCGCGGGCGGGGCGCAGACGCCGACTTCGCAGCCCAGCGCGGTCAGCGACAGGATGTTGGAGCGCGCCACGCGGCTGTGCAGGATGTCGCCGCAGATCGTCACGCGCAGGCCATTGAGATCGCTGCCCTTGGGCAGGCCCAGGGCATGGCGGATGGTCAAGGCATCAAGCAGGGCCTGGGTCGGGTGTTCGTGCTGCCCGTCCCCGGCATTGAGCACCGGGCAATCGACCTTTTCGGCAATCAGCCGCACCGCGCCTGAACTGGCATGGCGGATGACGATGGCATCGGCCCGCATGGCGTTGAGCGTCATCGCCGTGTCGATCAGCGTTTCGCCCTTCTTCACGCTGGAGGTGGCGGCATGCATGTTGACCACGTCGGCGCCCAGCCGCTTGCCGGCGATTTCGAACGACAGCAGCGTGCGCGTGCTGTTCTCGAAAAAGGCATTGATGATGGTCAGGCCCGAAAGCAGGTCGGCGCGCTTTTGCGGCTGGCGATTGAGTTCCACCCACTGCTCTGCCTCGTCCAGCAGATAGAGAATCTCGTGCCGGGCAAGCTGGCCGATTCCGGTCAGGTCGCGGTGAGGAAAGGCAAGGCCGCCCGCAGGATAGCTGCGTGCTGGGCTGGCTGACGAGGGGGATTGGCTCGATGGATGCATCGAAGACCACGCCCTAGACTTGCGCGGGCCAACGGGCAAGCCTTTCGACTGGCGCAGCGATAAGCAGGTGGTTAGATATCCCCCATGAAATTTGCCCGCTCGGTCTGGAAAGTCCTCGTCGCGATCAAGGATGGCCTCGTCCTCCTGTTCCTCCTGCTGTTCTTCTGGGTGCTCTATGCTGCGCTCACCATCCGGCCCGTGCCAGGCCAGGTGCATGACGGCGCCTTGACGATCACGCTCAATGGCAGCGTGGTGGAAGAACGCAGCAGCTTGCAGCCGGCGCAGATCCTGCTGTCGGGAGAAGCGCCCGAAAAGGAATTCCAGGCCCGCGACGTGGCCCGCGCAATCGAGGCTGCGGCCGACGATACGCGCATCAAGGCCGTGGTGCTCGATCTGGAGGCGTTTACCGGCGGCCGCCAGGTGCACATCAGCCGCATCGGCGCGGCGATGGACAAGGTGCGTGCCGCGCACAAGCCGGTGCTGGTTCGCGCGCTGCTCTATACCGACGATGCCGTGCAACTGGCCGCCCATTCCAGCGAAGCCTGGGTGGATCCGATCGGCGGCGCGGTGGTGACCGGGCCGGGCGGATCGCAGCTCTATTACAAGGCCTTGATGGATAAGCTGAAGATCAAGGCGCATATCTTCAAGGTTGGCACCTACAAGTCCGCAGTCGAACCCTATGCCCGCAGCGATGCTTCGCCCGAGGCGAAGGAAAACCTGACGGCGATCTATGGCGCGCTGTGGAACGCATGGAAGGCCGACGTGAAGAAGGCGCGGCCCCGCGCCGATATCGACCTGGTCACCCGCAATCCGGCGCAGTGGCTGGCGCAAAGCGGTGGCGACATGGCCCAGGCCGCGGTCAAGGCGGGCCTGGTCGACAAGGTGGGCGACAAGGTGGCCTTCGGCAAGCGCGTGGGCGATCTGGTCGGACACGACCTGTCCGCCGGCGACGGCGGCTACAAGGGCACCACCCTGGCGCAATACCTGGCCGACAAGCCCGCGCCCAAGACCGGCAAGGCGATTGCCGTCGTCACCGTGGCTGGCACGATCGTCGACGGCGAGGCGGGGCCGGGCACGGCAGGCGGCACGCGCATTGCCGATCTGATCGACCAAGCGGTGACCAGTGGCAATTATGCCGCGCTGGTGGTGCGGGTCGATTCACCGGGTGGATCGGTTACGGCGGCCGAGCGCATTCGCGCCGCGATCGCGCGCGCCCGCGCCAAGGGCCTGCCGGTGGCGGTTTCGATGGCCAATCTTGCCGCAAGCGGCGGCTATTGGGTCTCTACCCCGGCGCAGCGTGTCTTTGCCGAGCCGGCCACGATCACGGGTTCGATCGGGGTCTTTGCCGTGATCCCGAGCTTTGAAGACACCCTCGCCAATTATGGCGTGACGGCCGACGGCGTGCGAACCACGCCGCTTTCGGGCCAGCCCGATATCGTCGGCGGCCTCAGCCCCGAATTCGAAGCGCTCTCGCAGGCCTCGGTTGAAAGCTATTACGCCCGCTTCCTGCGCCTGGTCGCCGATGCCCGGCACAAGAGCCCGCAGGATATCGACAAGATCGCGCAAGGGCGGGTGTGGGATGGCGGCACCGCGCGCCAGCTTGGCCTGGTCGACCAGTTCGGCGAACTCGAAGATGCCGTGGCCTGGGCGGCAAAGGCCGCCAAGGCAGATAGCTGGCACGCCGAATTCCTCGGGGCCAACCCGGGAAGCTGGCAGGGATTGCTGGCCGACCTGATGAATGACGACAGCAGCACCGAATCGCGCGCAGCCGGGGATGTGACGGGGATGCTGGCGTTGCGCCAGCAGGCGCTGGGCTGGCGGGTCCTGTCGGATCTGGCACGCCTCAACAGTGCTGTCGGGGCGCAGGTCTATTGCCTGGAATGTGGCAGCCTCGGACCGGTCGCGGCGCGCCCGGCCCAGGGCCTCGTCGCCCAGGCTTCGTGGTTGGGCGTGGTCGGCAAGCTGTTCTGATCAATCCGGTGCCGGGACCTCGTCGGGGGTGACGGGGTCGATCCGGTCGGGGCTGACCGGCGGGGTTTCCTGCGGTTCTTCGAGCGGCGTTTCGTCGGGCGTGATCGCGGGGGGAACATCGGGCGGCGATTGCGGGTCGATACGATCGGGCGGGGGCGTGCTGGCCATGACGTCAGGCTCCTTGCGGCCGGCCCGTGGCGGGCGGGCTTTTCCTATCAACCGCTGCGCGAGGGGGCTTGTTCCCTCCGTTTTCGCGCCGGGCTTGTGCTTTTGAGCGCGCTGGGATAGGGGCACCGCTCGCTTTTTGCCGGATGCGGGCGTGGCGGAACTGGTAGACGCGCTGGATTTAGGTTCCAGTATCGCAAGATGTGGGGGTTCGAGTCCCTTCGCCCGCACCAGGGATCATCCCCCGCCGGCTGTGCACGGATTTTTCAGGCGCCTTGTCGCGGCGTCAGTCAAGAAAGTTGGATCAGGATGCAGATCGTCGAAACCAGCAACGAGGGCCTGAAGCGCGCCTATGCCGTGACCATCCCGGCGGCAGACATCGCCGCGCGCGTGGAAGGTGAAATCAAGAAGATCGCCCCGCAGGTGCGCATGCCCGGCTTCCGTCCCGGCAAGGTGCCCGCCAACCTGGTCAAGAAGATGCACGGCCCGGCCCTGCACCAGGAAGCGCTGCAGACCACGATTCGCGAAGCCATGGACAAGCTGGTGGCCGACCACCAGCTGCGCCCTGCGATGCAGCCCGACGTGGCCCTGGGCGAAGGCTATGAAGAAGGCAAGGACGCCGAACTGACCGTCAGCCTGGAAGTGCTGCCCAAGGTCGAAGCGCCCGCGCTCGATGGCCTCAAGCTCGACAAGCTGGTCGTGCCCGTGACCGAAGACCAGGTGGACGAAGCGGTGAACCGCATCGCTGCTGGCCAGAAGAAGTTTTCGGACGCCGAAGAAGGGGCGGAAGCCAAGGACGGCGACCAGCTGATCATCGACTTCCTCGGCAAGCTTGACGGCGAACCGTTCGAAGGCGGCGCGGCGGAAGACCAGGCGCTGGAAATCGGCGCCGGCCGCTTCATCCCCGGTTTCGAAGAACAGCTCGTCGGCGCCAAGGCTGGTGACGAAAAGGTCATCACCGTGACGTTCCCGGAAGATTATCCGGCCGCCAACCTGGCGGGCAAGGAAACCACCTTCGACATCAAGGTCAAGGCGGTGAAGAACCCGGGCGAGTTCGTGGCTGACGACGAATTCGCCAAGGCGCTCGGCCTGGAAAGCCTGGAACAGCTGCGCGGCCTGCTCAAGGGCCAGCTCGAACAGGAAACCGCCGGCCTCACCCGCACCCAGATGAAGCGCGCCCTGCTCGACCAGCTGGCCGCCGGCCATGACTTCGCCGTGCCGCCCTCGATGGTGGACGCCGAATTCGAGCAGATCTGGCAGCAGCTGACCCAGGAAGCGCAGAACGAGGAAAACCCCGAGGAAGCGCTCAAGGAAATCGAAGCCGAAAAGGACGATTACCGCAAGATCGCCGAGCGCCGCGTGCGCCTTGGCCTGCTCCTGTCGGAAATCGGCCAGGCCAACGGCGTGGTGGTGACCGCCCAGGAAATGGAAATGCTGATCCGCCAGGCGGCCCAGCAGTACCGCGAACAGGACCGTCAGCGCTTTGTGGACTACGTCCGCTCCGAGCCGCTCGCCGCGGCCCAGCTGCGCGCGCCGCTCTATGAAGACAAGGTTGTCGACTTCCTGTTCGACAAGGCCGAAGTGACCGAGCGCGAAGTGACCCGCGACGAACTCCAGGCCGCGATCGAAGCCGAGGAAGGCGTGACCGCTGCTCCGGCCGAAGCCAAGCCGGCCAAGAAGAAGGCCGCCAAGAAGGCCGACGCCGAAGCCGAAACCGCTGGCGAAACCGAAGAAGCCAAGCCCGCCAAGAAGGCCCCGGCCAAGAAGAAGGCTGCTGCCGAAGGCGAAGCAGAAGCTGAAGTGGCCGAAGGCGAAGCCAAGCCCGCCAAGAAGAAGGCCGCCAAGAAGGCGCCTGCCGAAGGCGAAGAGGCCTGATCCAGCGCCCATAGGGCCTGATCGAGACAATGTGGGGCGCTGCCGGCAACGGTGGCGCCCCTCGTCGTTTACGCGTTATTCCTTAGCTATCATACGGATTGGCGCGTTGATTCTCGGCATGAGAGAATCGGCAGGAACGGAACCCGGAAGGGGGGACCTGCCGATGCATACGGTGCGCAATCGCAAGGGCGCTCGCCCAGGAAATGCCACGCCGGCCAAGCCGCCGGTTCCATCCGCCGGCAAGCCCGCGCCGCGGGCCGCCGCCGCTGAAAAGGCGGGTGGCCATGCCGGGGGCAAGGCGCTGGTCACCGCAACGGTGCAGGCCCATGTCAAGCCAGCGAGCAAGGGAGGGGCCAAGCCGCCGTTCCTGCTGGGGCAGCCGGCCGCGCCGGCATTTCCCGCCGATCTGATCCTGCCGCCCCATCGGGGCGCCATCATCACCACTGCGGCGTGGCCGGCAGGCATGATCCCCGCGCCTTTGCCGGCGACGCCACCCTTGCGCGCGCCGTTCATCATGCCGCGCGTGCCGGCAACCAATCCGCAAGGCCAACCCGATCGCGAGGCGCCAGGCCGCGATCCCCGCCGCCAGGCCCCCCAGCGCAAGACCCCGCACCGCGATCTGCCGCCGCGCCCCGGCACCCGCACCGCCCGCAAGGCGCAACGCCGCGCGATGATCGAGGCGGAACTGGCCCGCCGGGCCGTTGCCGCCGCGCGCGCGGCCGCCCCCGCCGCAGCCGAATCTGCCCCGCCTCCGGGCCGCCAGCGCACCTCGCCGGCGGTGGCGCGGCAAAGGGCAACGGTGCCGGCAAGCGGGATGGCTGCGGCATCTGCGCCCGCCGCGCCGCCGCCCAGCGTGCAATGGGTGGGGCCCGATGATCGCAGTCCGTTGCCGCGGCATCGCGCCCCGGCCATGCCGCGCCAGGGGCTGCTCGATGCGCTGGCGGCCAGCCTCGGCGATGCCGGGCGCCTGCTCGCCAGCCTGCTGCCCGGCCGCAAGCGCAGCCGCGAACTGCGCGAACGGGTTGCCCGCGCCGAGGCCCGGTTGCGCGCGATGGAAGCGCAACTGGCCGCGCTGGAAGCGCTGCGCGAGCGGGTGAAGGCCTGAAGCAGCGGCCAAAAGCGGCGAGAAACTGCTCCACTATCCACGCATTCCCGCGCATTCGCGGTTAATGCCCTTGAACATCCTTTGCTGGCACGCGACATAGGCCATCGTAACCAGATGAGGATTCCCATGCTCGACGTGTTCGGCAGCCGCTCTGCCCAAGGAAAGTTCCACGCTGATCCGGTGACCGGCGCGCTCGTCCCGGTCGTCGTCGAGCAGACCAGCCGTGGCGAACGCAGCTTCGACATTTTCAGCCGCCTGCTGCGCGAACGCATCGTCTTCGTGACCGGCCAGGTCGAAGACCACATGGCGTCGCTGATCGTGGCCCAGCTCCTGTTCCTCGAGTCGGAAAACCCCTCGAAGGACATTTCGATGTACATCAACTCGCCTGGTGGCGTGGTGACGGCCGGCATGGCGATCCACGACACCATGCAGTACATCCGCCCGCGCGTGTCGACCGTGTGCATCGGCCAGGCCTGCTCGATGGGCAGCTTCCTGCTCGCCGCTGGTGAGCCGGGCATGCGTATCGCGCTGCCTCACGCGCGCATCATGATCCACCAGCCTTCGGGCGGGGCGCAGGGCATGGCTTCGGATATCGAGATCCAGGCCCGCGAAATCCTGCGCATCAAGAAGCGCATGAACGACCTCTACGTGAAGTACACGGGCAAGAGCCTGGAAGAGGTCGAAAAGGCGATGGACCGCGATACCTTCCTCGAAGCCGACGAAGCCCTGGCCTTCGGCCTGGTCGACAAGGTGTTCGAATCGCGTCCCCAATCTGAACAGGTTGGCTTCGAAAGCGGCAGCGGGGGCGCACCTTCGGCCTGATTTTGCCTTCTGTCCCGGCTCCTTAAGCCTTGCGAAAGGAGCCGCGTGGCAGGAATCATCACCTCGTTTCGTGTCCGGTTGATTAATACCCTTGCGGTAGTAGGATGGCCGGGCCCGCCCCTCGTGGAGGGGCGCCTGGGATTGAAGAATGACAAAGCTTTCCGGATCGGACTCTAAAAGCACGCTCTACTGCAGCTTCTGCGGCAAATCGCAGCATGAGGTGCGCAAGCTCATTGCGGGGCCCACGGTCTTCATCTGCGATGAGTGTGTCGAGCTGTGCAACGACATCATCCGGGAAGAGACCAAGCAGGGCATCGCCGGCAAGAAGGACGGCGGGGTGCCTGCCCCGCGCGACATCTTCGAGACGCTCAACGATTATGTGATCGGCCAGGACCGTGCCAAGCGCGTGCTCTCGGTGGCGGTGCACAATCACTACAAGCGCCTCAAGCACAGCGGCAAGGGCGGCGACATCGAACTGTCGAAGTCCAACATCCTGCTTGTCGGCCCCACCGGCTCGGGCAAGACGCTGCTGGCGCAGACGCTCGCCAAGACGTTCGACGTGCCCTTCACCATGGCCGACGCCACCACGCTGACCGAAGCCGGTTACGTGGGCGAGGACGTGGAGAACATCATCCTCAAGCTGCTCCAGGCCAGCGACTACAACGTCGAAAAGGCGCAGCATGGCATCGTCTACATCGACGAAATCGACAAGATCAGCCGCAAGGCCGAGAACCCGTCGATCACGCGCGACGTTTCGGGCGAAGGCGTGCAGCAGGCGCTGCTCAAGCTGATGGAAGGCACCACTGCCTCGGTTCCGCCGCAGGGCGGGCGCAAGCACCCGCAGCAGGAATTCCTGCAGGTGGACACGACCAACATCCTGTTCATCTGCGGCGGCGCCTTTGCCGGCCTGGAAAAGATCATCGCCGATCGCCTGCAGAAGCGTTCGATCGGGTTCGGCGCGCATGTGGCCGATCCTGACAAGCGCCGCGTGGGCGAACTGCTCCAGAAGGCAGAGCCGGAAGATCTCCAGAAGTTCGGCCTGATCCCCGAATTCATCGGCCGTCTGCCGGTGATCGCCACGCTCAACGATCTTGACGTGCCGGCCCTGGTGCAGATCCTGCGCGAACCCAAGAACGCGCTGGTCAAGCAATATGCCAAGCTGTTCGAGCTGGAAGACGTCACGCTGACCTTCACCGACGACGCGCTGGAAGCGATCGCCAAGAAGGCCATCGAACGCAAGACCGGCGCGCGTGGCCTGCGCTCGATCGTCGAAGGCCTGCTGCTCGACACGATGTTCGATCTCCCCACGCTCGACGGCGTGACCGAAGTGGTGGTGGACAAGGACGTGGTCGATGGCCGCAAGGAACCGGTTCAGGTCCACAAGGGCAAGGAACAAGCCGCCTGAGGCTTTCCAACCCGACGACATGAAAAACCTCCGCTGGCGACAGCGGGGGTTTTTGTTTGGGCCGGCGCGCGATGGGGAAGGGGGCTTTGCCCCCTTCTGCCGCTCAGCCGTCGATGCCCAGCTCGGTCAGCAGGAACGCGAATTCCTCGGCCGCTTCCTTGAGGCTTTCAAAGCGGCCTGACTTGCCGCCGTGCCCTGCGCCCATGTTGGTCTTGAAGATCAACGGATTGGTGTCGGTCTTGAATTCGCGCAGGCGCGCCACCCACTTGGCCGGCTCCCAATAGGTTACGCGCGGATCGTTCAGGCCGGCGGTGACCATCAGCGGCGGGTAGGCCTGGGCCTTGACCTGGTCATAGGGTGAATAGGAGCGGATCAGGTGGAAGGCGGCTTCATCTTCCAGCGGGTTGCCCCACTCGGGCCATTCGCCCGGCGTCAACGGCAGGCTCTCGTCGAGCATGGTGGCCAGCACGTCGACGAACGGCACATCGGCCACAACGGCGCCGAACAGTTCGGGTGCCTGGTTGATCACCGCGCCCATCAGCTCGCCCCCGGCCGAGCCGCCCGAAGCGGAAATCTTGCCCGCCGTGGTGAAACCATGGCCGATCAGCCCGCGCGCCACATCCACGAAGTCGTTGAACGTGTTGGTGCGTGCCTCCAGCTTGCCGGCCTTGTACCAGCCGCGCCCGAGATCGTCCCCGCCGCGGATATGGGCAATGGCATAGGCCATGCCGCGATCGAGCAGCGAAAGCCGCGTGGTGGAAAAGCCCGGCCCGATGGCAATGCCATAGGCGCCATAGCCATAGAGATGGAGCGGGCCACCGGCCGCGCGATCCTTGCGCCACACCACCGAGACCGGCACCAGCGTGCCATCGCGGGCCGGAATGTCGAGCCGCGCGGTTTCATAGAGGCTGGCGTCGTAGCCCGAGGGGATTTCCTGGACCTTGAGCCGCGTGAGCGTGCGGGTGGGCACATCATAGTCATAGACCGACGAAGGGCTGACCATCGATTCGTAGCCGACCCGCAGAGTCTGCGTCGCCCATTCGGGATTGTCGCCCAGGCTCGCTTCATAGCTCGCTTCGGGAAAGGCGATCGGCTCGATCCGCGCGGGATCGTCGTAATAGCGTACCTCGATGCGATCGAGCCCGCGCACGCGGCCTTCGACCACATAGAAATCGCGGAACAGCTCGAAGCCGGTGAGGTAGAATTCGTCGCTGCCGGCAATCAGCGTGGTCCACTGCGCGGGATCGGCGAGCGGCGCAGTGGCGAGGCGGAAATTCTCGTGGGTGTCGTTGGCGTGGATGAACAGCGTGTCGTCGCGCACGTCCACATCGTATTCCACGCCCTTTTCGCGCGGTCGCACCAGGATCGGTGCGGCGAGCGGATCGTCGGCGGGAACGAGGCGCACTTCGCTGGTTTCATGGTCGCCGGTGGAAAGCAGCAGCCATTTCTCGTTGGCCGAAAGCGCCGCGCCGGCGCGGAAGCCTTCGTCGTCCTCGTGATAGAGTTCAACGTCGGCATCCAGCGGCTGGCCCAGCCAGTGCAGCCGCACGTTGTCCGTCCGCCAGTTCTCGTTGGCCAAGCTGTAGACCAGGCCGGTGTCGCCCTTCACCCAGATCAGGCCGGAATTGGTGCCGGAGATTTCGTCGGGCAGCACTTCGCCGCTGGCGATCACCTTGATCCGCGCGGTAAAGCGTTCCGAGCCGTTGTCGTCCACCGACCAGGCGAGGAGGCGCCCGTCGTTCGACACCGAAATCGCCCCCAGGCGGAAATAGTCGTGGCCCTGCGCCAGCGCCACTTCATCGAGAATCAGCTCGTCCGCACTGCCGTCGGCGGCGGCATCGACCGGGCGGCGCCACCACTTCTTGTATTCGGCGCCTTCCTCGTATTCGATCCAGTAGAGCCAGTCCCCGTCCTTTTGCGGCACGGACTTGTCGGCCTCCTTGATGCGCCCGCGCATTTCGGCAAACAGCGTGTCGATCAGCGGCTGGCGCGGCGCCATATGTGCCTGGAACCAGGCGTTTTCCGCTTCCAGGTGGGCGAGGATTTCCGGGTCCTTGACCTCGGGATAGCCGGGATCGCGCAGCCAGGCGTAATCGTCGGTGACAGTCACGCCGTGGTGGGTGAAGCTCTGGGGCTTTTTCGCGGCGACGGGGGGCTTGGCGGCAGTGTTCATCACCGCCATCTATGGTGCCTGTGCCCGGCCTGCAAGGCGCGCCTCTGGCGTCTACCGCCTCGGTTGGTTACAACGTGAACCAGTTACCCGCCATTACCGCTCAAGGACGTTCTGCCATGTTGATGCAAACCCACGAAGCCCGCCTGGAAGCGCTGCGCGCCGAACTGGGGCGCCGGGGGCTGGATGGCTTTGTCATCCCGATCTCCGACGAGCACATGAGCGAGTATGTCGGTGGCTATGCGCAGCGGCTGGCCTGGCTGACCGGCTTTGGCGGATCGGCCGGCACGGCTGTGGTGCTCAAGGACGCTGTGAACGGGCCTGGGGCCGCGATCTTCGTCGACGGGCGCTATACCATCCAGGTGCGCGAGCAGATCGATGGGCGGCTCTATGAATACCAGTCCGTGCCGCAGACCAGCCCAGCCGCTTGGCTGGGGCAGAATGCGCCCGCGGGCGCCAGGATCGGCTATGATGCCTGGCTGCATGCCAAGCCCTGGGCCGATGGCGTGGCCAAGGCGCTGGCCGCCAAGGGCGCCACGCTGGTGGCGGTGGAGAGCAATCCCATCGACGCCGTGTGGGAAGACCAGCCGGCGCCTTCGCCCGCCCTGGCAGTGCCGCATGCCGACCAATATGCCGGACAAAGCGTGGCGGAAAAGCGGGCTGTCCTGGCACAATGGCTGGCGGACCAAGGCGCCGATGCGGCGGTGGTAACCGCGCTCGATGGGGTGGCCTGGCTGCTCAACATGCGCGGCGCCGATGTCGATCGCACGCCGGTGGCGCTCTCGTTCGTGGTGGCCCACGCCGATGGCACGGTCGACCTGTTCATAGACCCGGACAAGGTCAATGCCGATCTGGTCGCGCACCTGGGAAATGCCGTGCGCGTGCAGGATCGCGCCGCCTTCGTGCCCGCGCTCCAGGCATTGGCCGGCAAGACCGTGGCGGTCGATCCCGAACGCGCGGTGGCGGCCGTGTTCCACGCGCTGGAAGGGGCAGGCGCGCGCGTGCTGACGCTGACCGATCCCACCGTGCTGCCCAAGGCGTGCAAGAACCCGGTGGAGCAGGCCGGCCACCGCGCTGCGCAGGCGCGCGATGGCGCCGCCGTCAGCCGCTTTCTCCACTGGCTGTCGCAGGCCGCGCCCCAGGGCACCGAAACCGAGCTTTCCGCCGCCGCGCGCCTGATGGCCGAGCGCGAGAAGACCGGCCTGCTCAAGGACCTGTCGTTCGACACCATTTCCGGCGCCGGGCCGAACGCGGCGATCCCGCATTACCATGTCGATGAGCAGTCCAACCGCGCCATCGCACCCGGCAGCGTCTATCTGGTCGATTCGGGTGGGCAATACCTGGATGGCACCACCGACATCACCCGCACGGTGTGGATCGGCCCGGGCGAGGCGCCGGCCGAAGTGAAGGATCGCTTCACCCGCGTGCTCAAGGGCCATATCGCCATCGACCAGGCGGTGTTTCCGCTGGGCACGCCGGGCGGCGCGCTCGACAGCTTTGCGCGCCAGTTCCTGTGGGCGGCCGGCCTCGACTATGCCCATGGCACCGGCCATGGCGTGGGCAGCTTCCTGGCGGTGCACGAAGGGCCGCAGCGCATTGCCAAGGCCACCGGCGCCCAGGCCGGCACCGGGCAGGGGCTGCTGCCGGGCATGATCCTGTCCAACGAGCCGGGCTATTACAAGGCCGGCGAGTACGGCATCCGCATCGAGAATCTCGTGCTGGTGGAAACGCGCGACATCGCCGGGGCCGAAGGCGCGTTCTGCGGGTTCGAAACGCTGACGTTCGTACCGATCGACCGGGCGCTGGTCGATGTGGCGCTGTTGACGCCGGCCGAACGCGCCTGGTGGAACGATTACCACGCCCGCACCCACGCCTTGCTGGCGCCGCTGCTCGATGGGGCAGACCTGGCATGGCTGGATGGAGCCTGCGCCGCGATCTGAGTTTGATGGGCGCATCGTTCATGATACGTTCTCTTTGTCGCGAGTCGCGGCAGGGAGAACGACGATGATCGGGTATGTGACTCTGGGCACCAACGACCTGGCGCGCGCCGCGCCGTTCTATGATGCGCTGTCGGCCGAACTGGGCACGGGGCGCATGTACGAATGGCCGGGGGCGATTGCCTGGGGGACGGCGGGCGGCGCGGCCGGCGTGGCGCTGATGACGCCGTTCGACGGCCAGCCTGCCACCGTGGGCAATGGCGTGATGGTCGCGTTCGAGGCCAAGGACCCCGGGCAGGTCGATCGGTTGCATGCCTTGGCCTTGGCCAATGGTGGCGTGTGCGAAGGCGCCCCCGGCCCACGCGGCGAAGGCGGTTTCTATGCCGCCTATTTCCGCGATCCCGATGGCAACAAGCTCAACGCCTTCGTGATGGGCACGGAATAAGCGGGGCATACGAAGCGTTCGGGCGCAGGCCGGGCCGATCCCGGCCTGTCGCGAATGTATCGGCCATGTTTCAGCCGAATTGCACCCAAGCCTGGGAAATGCAGCCGGCGACCCCGCATCACCGGCCGGATATCGCCGCTTTTATAATTTTAAAGATTTGATTTATATATAAAATGATGGGGCGTTCCGCTGCCCGGGGCGCCAGCAACACCATGCGACAATTGGCGACAAAATACCCCCTGCGCCGACATAATCGCGCGACATCCGCCGACTATATATTGGGACATGGAAGCTGCGGTGCCCGCCACCTCAGTCCCCACGGCCGGAAGGGGTGTCCCTCCCCCCTTAGTCCCTAGCCTCTTTCGGCAAGGCGGCGCCGCAGCTTCCTCATCCCCCCTTACGCCTGCCGTCGCGCCCTCGATGGCGAACGGCCTGAATTCTTCGGGAGCTTGCCGAAATGAAGAAACTCGTGCTCGGTCTGTCTGCGGCGGTTGTCGCCGTGGCGGGTGCCGGTGTGCTTTGCGCCGCCGCCCCGGCCGGCCCTGCTGCCGATCCGGCCCGCTTTGCCGGCGGTCCCAATGGCGATGGCACGATCACCTGGGCTGATGCCAAGGCCCAGGCCGACGCCCTGTGGCAGCGGATGGACGTGAACAAGGATGGCAAGATTGACCAGGCAGATCGCGATGCGCGCCTGATCGAGCGGTTCGATGCCATCGATGCCAACCATGATGGCGTGATCAGCCGCGACGAATTCCTCGCCCACCATCGCGCCATGAAGCCGGGCCACGGCCCGCATGCGGGGCCCGATGGCGCCATGCCGCCCCCACCGCCGCCCGGCAGCGACGGGCCGGGCTCGCGCGATGGCCGCCCTGGCATGCCGCCGCGGCCCGCAGGAATGGGCTTGTTGGGCCCGGTTTTGCACGATGCGTTGCGCGACAAGGATGGCGCCGTCACCCGCGCTGCGTATGATGCGGCGGTCAAGTCTCAATTCGACAAGGCCGACACCAACCATGATGGCAAGCTTACCCGCGATGAAATCCGCGCCGCGTTCGGCCGCAACGGCGGACCGCACGGGGCCCACAAGGGCGGCCCGCGCGGCCGCGATGGCGAACGCATGGATGGCCCGCCGCCCCCTCCGGGTGACGGCGACGACATGCCGCCGCCCCCGCCACCGGCTGGCAACTGACCATCGGGCCATTCGGGCATGAGTGAAGCAGCGGCAACCAGCATCCTGCTGGTCGATGACGAAGCGGCCTTGCGCGAAGTGCTGGCGGACTATCTGGTCCGCCAGGGCTTTGCCGTGACCCAGGCCGGCAATGCGGTGGAAGCGCGCGCGCGCATCGCAGCCGATACGTTCGACCTCGTTCTGCTCGACATCATGATGCCGGGCGAAGATGGCCTGTCGCTGTGCCGCCATCTGGCGGAAAGCCGCGCGCTGCCGGTGATCTTCATCACTGCCAAGGGCGAATCCACCGATCGCATCGTCGGCCTGGAAATTGGCGGCGACGATTACGTGGTCAAGCCGTTCGACCCGCGCGAACTGGTGGCGCGCATCCGGTCGGTCCTGCGGCGCAGCGCGCGCGTGGCGACCGAGGCGCCCGAAGCCCTGGTCTATGAATTCGAAGGCTGGACGCTCGATCCGCTCAAGCGCCGGCTGACCGACCGCGAGGGCGCGGTCGTGGCGATTTCCTCGGCCGAGTTCCGCCTGCTCATGGCCTTTCTCGATCATCCGCGCCAGGTGCTCGATCGCGATCGCCTGCTCGATATGGTCCAGGGCCGCGAAGCGCACTTGTTCGATCGCGCGGTGGACAACCAGATCAGCCGCCTGCGTCGCAAGATCGAGGAAGACAGCCGCAATCCGCAACTGATCCAGACGGTCTGGGGCGGTGGCTACATGCTTGCGGCCGAAGTGCGCAAGGTGGCGGGCCGCGATTGATGAGGCGTTTGCCGGCCTGGACGCTTTCGCGCACTCCACGCAGCTTGCAAGGGCAGATGCTGCTGGCCATCGCCCTGGCGCTGCTGGTGGCGCAGGGGCTTTCGGCCGGGCTGATCTGGCGCGAGCAGAACGAGCGGCGCGTGCAGTTGACGGTCAACGAGGCGGCTTTCCGCCTGATCGGCCAGCCCCCTCGCGACAGCCATGGCCCGGACGGCCGGCCGCATGGTCCGCCACCGCCCGATGACATCTGGCGCCTGCCGCGCCCCCTGCGCGTGCGGGTGGATGCGCAGTCTCCCGCACAGGCTGGGGACCGGCAGCGCGACGACGTGGCCGGTGCGCTGCACGACGTGCTCGACACCCAGGGGCTTGTCCATCGCCAGGTGCTGGTGGTGGAGCGCGATCCCCGCACCGATGCCATCGTCGGGCCGTGGTTCGGCAATGTCAGCAAGCGGCTGGAAAGCTATGGCGACCATCACCCCGATGCGCGCCTGATCATCGCCTCGATCCAGCGGCCCGACGGCACGTGGTTGACCGCGCGCATCCTGGCCCCGGCCAACGAACGCCAGGTGATCCTGTCGTTGCTGATGCAGACGGTGCTGCTCTATCTCGTGCTGGTAGGGGCGGTCGCGCTGATCCTGCGGCGCATCGCCCGTCCCCTGAAGGCCTTGACCGGCCGGGTAGAAGCCTTTGCCCGCGAACGCAGTGCCGATGGCCAGCTGGAACCCGAGGGACCGGATGACATCCGCCGCCTGATCGTGGCGCACAACGCCATGGAAGGGCGCATCATTGCCCTGCTCGATGAAAAGGACGTGATGCTGGGCGCGATCGGCCACGATCTCAAGACCCCGCTCGCCGCGCTGCGCGTGCGGATCGAGGCGGTGGAGGATGATACCGAACGGGCGCGCATGGCCGCCACGATCGAGGACATCAATCGTTCGCTCGACGACATTCTCTCGCTCGCTCGCGTCGGGCGCCCGTCCGACCCGCTTGAAACCACCGAGCTTTCCGCCCTCGTCGCCGATGTGATGGGCGAATACGAGGACATGGGCGAGGACGTGACGTTGGAAGACACCGTGCGCATCGTCTTGCCGCTGCGCGCCACCTGGTTGCGCCGTGCGATGCGCAACCTGGTGTCCAACGCCCTGCGCTATGGCCAGCGCGCGCGCGTCTCGCTGGCGCGCGAAGGGGCCGAGGCGGTGCTGCGCATCGAGGATGATGGCCCTGGTATTCCCGAAGGCGATATCCTGCGCATGATGGAGCCGTTCACCCGGCTGGAAGCCTCGCGCAACACGGCCACCGGCGGCACCGGCCTGGGCCTCACCCTGGCGCGTGCGATTGCCGACCAGCACGGCGGCTCGCTGGTTCTTGCCAATCGCTGGGAGGCTGGCCGCATCACCGGCCTTACCGCGACGCTGCGCCTGCCGCTGGCGGCCTGAGCCTTTGCCCGCTGGACCCCGCCGCGCCACGGCGCTATCCCGGCGGCCATGAACGATAGCAGCGGTAGCGGGCCGGCAAACGGGCCCGGCTGGTGGCAGGTGGCGCGCGCGGGGACATGCCCGGCTTGCGGCACGCCAGGCATGGTCTGGGCCGGCCGCGTGTGGGAGCCCCCCAAGCTCGCCGATCATTGCCGCACCTGCGGCGAGGCGCTGGCCGTGCACGAGGCCAGCGGCCGCGCGCTCTATCCGGTGGTCATTCCGCTTTTGGCGCTGCTGGTTTTTTCCGCACTGCGCGTGGACGATATCTGGCGCTTGCCGCTGTGGGTCTATCCCGTGGTGTGGGGGCCGGCCAGCGCCCTGCTGGTGGGCCTTGCCGTGCGTGCCACGCGGGCGGCCGTGCTGGCGGCGCGCGTGGCCCCGCGGGGGCAGCGCTGATGCCCGGCCGGCCCGCGCCGTTCCGGCTTCCCGTACTGCCCACGATCGTCGTGCTGCTGGCGGTTGCCACGATGATCGGCCTGGGTTTCTGGCAATTGCAGCGCAAGGCGCAGAAGGAACACCTGCTGGCTCGCTATGCCGCCGCGCTCGTGAATCCCGCGCCGGTGGCGTTTCCGGTGTCGGGGGATGGCAGCGCGGTGCTCTATCGCCGGGCCAGGTTCGATTGCCGGGTGCAGCCGGGCTTGTGGGATTCGGTGGCCGGCCGCAACGCGGGCGGGGACAGCGGCTATGTCCATATCGCGCATTGTGAAACGGCCGATGGCACGCCGGCGCTGGTCCAGCTTGGCTGGTCGCGCGATCCGCACCCGCCGGAATGGGGCGGCGGCCGCGTGACGGGCCGAATCGCGCCGTTCCACAAGATCACCCGCCTGATCGCCGATCCGCCGCTGGCCGGGCTCGATGCCAACGCCCAGCCCGACCCGTCTGACATTCCCAACAACCACCTGGCCTATGCGGTGCAATGGTTCCTGTTCGCCGCCGTGGCCCTGGTGATCTATCCGCTCGCCCTGCGCCGGCGCGCGAAAGACGGACCGGTGAAAGCTTCGCGAGTGGTTGTCACATCCGCCCCGGAAGGCTAGGCGCCCCACCAACACTGGCGGCGGGCACGCAGCGCGCGGCACACGGGGATTGGCGATGAAGTATGTCAGCACGCGGGGGCAGGCCGCCTCGCTCGATTTCGAAGGCGTCACGCTGGCGGGCCTTGCGTCCGATGGTGGCCTCTACGTTCCCGAAGCCTGGCCGCAGTTCAGTCACGAAGAAATCGCCGCCATGGCTGGGTTGCCCTATGCCGAGCTGGCCGCGCGGATCATGGCGCCTTTCGTGGGTGACAGCCTTTCGCCCGAGCGGCTGCGCGAATTGACGGCCACCGCCTATGGCCGCTTTGCCCATGCCGGCGTCACCCCGCTCAAGCAGCTGGACGAACGCCACTGGGTGCTCGAACTGTTCCATGGCCCCACCCTGGCGTTCAAGGACGTGGCCTTGCAGATGCTGGGCCTGCTGTTCGAGGAATTCCTGGGCCGGCGCGAGGATCACCTGACCATCGTGGGCGCCACCTCGGGCGATACCGGCTCTGCCGCGATCGATGCCGTGGCCGGCCGCGCCAAGGTGGATATCTTCATGCTCCACCCCGAAGGCCGCGTTTCGGATGTGCAGCGCCGCCAGATGACCACGGTGATCGCGCCCAACGTCTACAACATCGCCATCGACGGCAGTTTCGACGACGCGCAGGCGATGGTGAAGCGCATGTTCAACGATGCCGCGATGACCGGCACGTTCGGCATTGCCGCGGTCAATTCGATCAACTGGGCGCGGCTCATGTCGCAGGTGGTCTATTACTTTGCCGCCGCGCTGCAACTGGGCGCCCCGCACCGCAAGGTGGCGTTTTCGGTGCCCACCGGCAATTTCGGCGACGTGTTCGCCGGCTATGTCGCCGCGCGCATGGGCCTGCCGGTAGAGCGGCTGATCGTGGCCACCAACATCAACGACATTTTGCACCGCGCGCTCTCGGCAGGGGACTATTCGGCCAGCACCGTGACGCCCACGGCCGCGCCGTCGATGGACATCCAGGTCTCTTCCAACTTCGAGCGCCTGCTGTTCGACGCCTGCGGCCGCGATGCCGGCGTGCTCGCCGCGCAGATGCAACAGTTCGATGCGACCAAGGCGCTGCAACTCACCAATGCCCAGCGCGAGGCGATCGGTTCGCTGTTTTCCAGCGCGCGTTGCGATCCGGCGCAAATGGCCCAGACGATGCGCTGGGCCTATGAAGCGGCCGGCGAAGTGCTCGATCCGCACACCGCGATCGGCCTGCATGCCGCGCGCGTGGCCGACGATCTGCCCGCCGACGTACCCGTGGTGACGCTGGCCACGGCCCATCCGGCCAAGTTCGTCGATGCGGTGGAACGCGCCACCGGTGTGCGCCCGCCGTTGCCCGCGCGGGTGGGCGACCTGTTCGACCGCGAGGAGCGTTGCGACCACCTGCCCGGCACTTATGAGGCGGTTTCCGCCTATGTCGCTGCGCGCGCGACGCCCAAGACGGGGCTCAAGACCGGCCAGAAGAACGGCTGATGGCGGCTCTCACGCTCCAGCCGCAACTGATGGTGGGATCGCCCTGGGGGGATTTCGCCCTCATCGATTCGGGCCATGGGCGCAAGCTGGAGCGCTATGGCCCGCATCGCTTCATTCGTCCGGAGCCGCAGGCCATGTGGGCGCCCGCGCTGGCCGACTGGCAGGCCGATGGCGAATTCGTGCCCGGCTCCGACGAGGACGGCGGCGGCCGCTGGCAGTTCGACCGGCCGGTTTCGCGCGAAGGCTGGCCGCTGGCCTGGAACGAGGTGCGCTTTACCGCCTCGTGCACGCCGTTTCGCCATCTCGGCTTTTTTCCCGACATGGCCCCGGTGTGGGACTGGATGGGCACGCAGCTTGATGGCCGCAGCGATGCTGCCACGCTCAACCTGTTCGGCTATACGGGCGTGGGCACTTTGGCGCTGTCGCGCTTCGGGCCGGTTACCCATGTCGACGCATCCAAGAAGTCGGTCGCGCAGGCCCGTGCCAACGCCGCGCTTTCGGGCATGGACACGCGGCCGGTGCGCTGGATCGTGGACGACGCGGCGAAGTTCACCGCACGCGAAGTGCGCCGTGGCAGGCGCTATGACGGGATCATCCTCGATCCCCCCAAGTTCGGGCGCGGCCCGGAAGGGGAAGTGTGGCGGCTGGAAGAAAGCCTGCCCGGCCTGATCGCCGATTGCGCCAAGCTGCTGGATGAAAACAGCCGCTTCCTGTTCCTCACGGTCTATGCCGTGCGCATGTCGAGCCTGGCGATCGGCGGCCTGCTCGCCGAGGCGCTGGCGCACCTGCCTGGCACGATCGAGCACGGCGACCTGGGCATTGCCGAAGAGGGGGCCGAGGAAGGGCCGGGCGGGCGCGTGCTGCCCACGGCGATCTTCGCGCGCTGGCGGAATACCCAATAAGCGCGGCTGATGCTGGACATTCGCGCCGCCAAGTGCCAAGGGCGCGCGCGTGTCTGACAGCCTGATCCTCGAAGTCGCCAATGTCGAAACCGATGTCCTGACTGGGATCTATTCGGAGGAGACCGGCCGTCCGCAGCCCTTGCGGATTTCCATCCGGGCTTGGCTCAACCCGCAGGATCGCTACACGGCCGATTGTCCGCTCAACGCCAGCAAGAACTACATGGACCTCAAGCACGCCGCCAGCGACGGTTTGCCCAAAGATGTGCATTTCCAACTGATCGAATCGGTTGCAGACCATATCTGTGAAACCTTGTTCGTTCAGGATGCGCGCGTGAAGCAAGTGGAAGTGAAGATCGTGAAGCTGGCGATCAGCCAGGCTGGCGAAGACATCGGCATGACGCTCACCCGCGCACGGCGCGGATGAGCGGGGACACGAGCGAGGCGCGCCCGCTCGCTCTCGTCACCGGGGGGTGGCGCCGAATCGGGGCCGCGATCGCCCGCAAGCTGGCCAGCGAAGGGTGGGACCTGGCGCTGCACGCGCACCACGTTGCCACGTTCGATCCCGAATTCACTGCGCAATTGCAGTGGCTGGGCGCCGCGGTCTATCCGGTGGCCGGAGACTTGGGCGACAGTGCCTTTCCGGCCGTGATGCTGGCTGACGTGATCGCGCGGGCCGGGCGCGCGCCTTGCCTGCTGGTCAATTGCGCGTCGCTGTTCCAGGACGACACGATCGCGTCGCTCGTGCCCGAAGCGCTCGACCAGCACTTTGGCGTCAATCTCTTCGCCCCGTTGCTGCTGACCCGCGCCTTTGCCCAGGCGCTCGGGGACGGACCTGGGACGCCGCGCGAGGGCGCGGTCGTCAACATTCTCGATCAGCGGGTGCAGAACCCGGTGCCCGACCAGTTGAGCTACACCCTGTCGAAACAGGCCCTGCATGCGGCGGTGCGCACGCTGGCGCGCGCCCTTGCGCCGGGCATCCGGGTCAACGGCGTGGCGCCTGGCCTGATCCTGCCGACGCAGGACTATGACGCGGCGCAGTGGCAGCGGCTGGAAGAGATCATGCCCCTGAAAAGGCTGCCCGGCGCCGACGAAATTGCCGATGCGGTGCACTATCTGGCGACGGCCCGCGCCGTCACGGGACAAACTCTTTTCGTGGATGCCGGCGCGAGCCTTGAATCCTACCCCCGTGACTTCGTATATCTGGAAAGATGAACGCGCCCGCGCCCCTGGTTGACCGCTTCGCGCGGGCCATAACCTACCTTCGCCTGTCGGTGACCGACCGTTGCGACTTGCGCTGCACTTATTGCATGCCTGAGCGCATGACCTTCCTGCCGCGGGCGGAAGTGCTGAGCCTGGAGGAACTCTATCGGCTCAGCCTGCACTTCATCGCGCGCGGAGTGACCAAGCTGCGCCTGACCGGTGGGGAGCCCTGGTGCGGCGCGACATGGTGGACCTGGTCCGCGCGCTCGGCCGGCACCTGGGCGAGGGCGGCCTTCAGGAACTCACGCTTACCACCAACGGCACGCGCCTTGCCGAATTCGCCGACGATCTGGCGGCGGCGGGCGTGCGGCGCATCAACGTCTCGCTCGATACGCTCGACCGCGCGCGCTTTGCCGCGCTGGCCCGGCGCGACAGCCTGCCCCAGGTGCTCGAAGGGCTGGCGGCCGCGCGTGCAGCGGGCCTCAAAGTCAAGCTCAATGCCGTCGCGCTCAAGGGCGTGAACGAGGATGAACTGCCCGATCTGGTCGCCTGGGCCCACGGGCAGGGGCACGATGTCACGCTGATCGAGGTCATGCCGCTGGGCGATGTGGGCGAGGATCGCATCGATCATTACCTGCCGCTCGACGCCGTGCGCCGCGATCTGGAGCAGCGCTGGACGCTGGTGCCCAACGGGCACAGCAGCGGCGGCCCGGCGCGCTATGTCGACATTGCCGAAACCGGCGGACGGCTGGGCTTCATCACCCCGCTGACCGGCAATTTCTGCGCCACGTGCAACCGCGTGCGCGTTACTGCCACGGGCCAGCTTTACATGTGCCTGGGCGGGGAAGGGCGCGTCGATCTGCGCGCGGCCTTGCGTTCGCAAGATCCCGATGCCGCGCTGGCCGATGCCTTTGCCCGCGCCATGGGGGAAAAGCAGGAAGCCCACAGCTTCGTCATCGACCGTGCCGGGGCAGCGCCGGCGGTATCGCGCCATATGTCGATGACCGGCGGCTGAGCGCGATGGCCAAGCTGGTATTCCTCGGCCGCCTGGAAGATCGCGCGGGCTGCGCGGAAATGGCTGTGCCCGCCGGGCCCCTGGCGGATATTCTCGCCAGGCTCGATTCGGCCCTGGCGCTGGATTTGCTGGGTGAGCGCGTGCGCTGGGCGCTCAACGGCAGACTGGTGGGCGAAAGCGAAGCCATGGTCCTGGGCGAGGGCGACGAACTGGCATTCCTGCCGCCGGTAAGCGGCGGCTAGGGTAGCGCTTGGCCGCTCGACCACGCCCAGCCCGAACGGACTTCACGGCGTATCCCCACGCCCGTTTGCGCTGAGCCTGGCGAACGGCGGCGAGTGACATGCCGCCCGCTTTAGGCCCTGAAAGCTATTTTCGCAGGGCCAGTTTTTGACAGCGCCGCGCCCAATCCGTATGGGGGCGGCGCTTGCCGGGCCAGCTTGCCCGGCCCCTTAAGCCCACGATCCGCGACGGATTGCCGGCCGCATGCCAAGGAAAGCCCTTTCGATGTCTCAGCCCCAGGTGGAAGTCGCCACGCTTGAACCCACGGCCGCAGCCACGGTGGAAACCGTGCTCACCGTCCGGCACTGGGACGAGCGCCTGTTCAGCTTCACCATCACCCGCCGGCTTCGTTCCGCTTCCGCTCGGGCGAATTCGTGATGATCGGCCTGCAGGGTGACAATGGCCGCCCGCTGCTGCGCGCCTATTCGGTGGCGAGCCCGGCCTGGGCCGAGGAACTGGAATTCCTCTCGATCAAGGTGCCCGATGGCCCGCTGACCTCGCGCCTCCAGAAGATCCAGCCCGGCGACCAGATCTACCTCGGCAAGAAGCCCACCGGCACGCTCGTTACCGATGCGCTGCTGCCGGGCAAGCGGCTGTTCATGCTGTCCACCGGCACCGGCCTTGCGCCGTTCCTGTCGCTGGCGCGCGATCCCGATGTCTATGAATACTACGAGCAGGTGATCGTGGTGCATTCGGTGCGCAAGGTCAGCGAACTGGCGTTCCACGAGGAACTGTCGAGCGGCTTTGCCGAGGATCCGCTGGTGGGCGAGCAGGCTGCGCAGCAGTTGCACTATGTGCCCACCGTCACGCGTGAGCCGTTCAAGAACAACGTGCGCATCGACAAGCTGATCGAAAGCGGCGCGCTGTTCGAGGGCATTCCGGGCGACGCGAAGCTCGATCCGGCCACCGACCGTGTCATGCTGTGCGGCTCGATGGAAATGATCAAGGATTTCGCCGGCCTGCTCGAAGGCCTGGGCTTTGTCGAAGGCTCCAATGCCAAGCCTGGCGACTTCGTTATCGAACGCGCGTTCGTCGGCTGATGGCATGACGGCAGACGTTCGTCTGACCGATGCGGCATTCGACCCCGCCGCGCTGCTTTCCGCCTTTACCGGGCGGTTTGGCAGCGCGGGCGGGGTCGTCAGCTTTCTGGGCCAAGTACGCGGCGGTGAAGGCGTGGAAGCGCTGGAACTGCGCCATTATGCGCCGCTGACCTTGCCTGGCATGGAAGCGCTGGCCGAAACCGCGCTGGCACGATGGCATCTTGAGGGGCTGCTGGTGATCCACCGCCACGGGGTGATGGCACCCAGTGATCCGATCGTGATGGTCGCCGCCGCCGCACGGCATCGCCGTGATGCCTTTGCCGCCACCGATTTCGTGATGGATCACCTCAAAAGCGACAGCTGGTTCTGGAAGCGGGAAAAGACCGCAGCCGGATGGCGCTGGATCGAACCGCGCGACGAGGACTTTGCCGACCGCGCCCGCTGGTGATTCAACCCTTGATGCGGGTCAGCACGGCATCCTGCTGCGCCACCCGTGCCGCCACCGCATCGCGCGCGGCGACAATCGTCGCGACATCGGGGCCGGGCTGGTCCACCGCGGTAATTTCGGCCTTGGTGGCCATCTGGTCCAGATCGGCCAGCGCGATGGCGGTTTCACTGCGCGCCGATTCGAGCCGTGCCAGCGCCACTTGCGCCAGGTTCCAGGTTTCGCCGCTGCTTGCCGTGCCCTGCGCGCGGGCAACGGCGCGCGTGGCCTCGGGCACCAGGGCGGCAAAGCGGCTGTCGGCCTCGCGTGCGCGCCCTTCGATGGCCGCCAGGCGCTGGGGCAGGCTGGCATCGGTAGGAAGCGGTGCCGGGTTGGCCGGGGCCGGATTGGCAGGGGCGACCTGGGCCTGGCCAAAGGCCCGTTCCGCCGGGCGAATCGCCAGCGAGGGAAAGCGCCCCCGATCGGGTGAGCAGGCGCCCAGCAACAGCGCCGGGGCAGCGATCGCCCCGAACATGCAAAGCCGTTGCAGGGTGGTGAAGCGATTGGACAGGCAGGCCATGGCGGTGCCATAGCATGGTCACCGGTATTCGCCAGTGCCGGCAGGGCGTCATTGCGGATTTCCCGGCGCTGTGGCGTTGACATGCTGGCACGGTTGGACTATCCGCGCCGCTCTTTCCGGGCTTCGCATCATTGCGGGGAACCGGCACATTGCCCGCTGTCCGCGATTCGGAATTGGCCGATCGGGGTGCTTGGTGGGCCAGGCATTTGAAACGGATAGCAGAACCATGTTCGCAATTGTGCGCACGGGCGGCAAGCAGTATCGGGTGGCCGCCGGAGACAAGATCGCGGTGGAAAAGCTGGCTGGTGAAGCCGGTGAAACCATCACCCTCGGTGACGTCCTGCTGGCTGGCAAGGATGGCGAACTGGCCGATGCTTCGGCCATTACCGTCTCGGCGGAAATCATCGCCCAGGCCAAGTCGGAAAAGGTCGTGGTGTTCAAGAAGCGCCGCCGTCACAACTATCGCCGCAAGAACGGCCACCGCCAGCAGATGACCCTGCTGCGCATCGTGTCGGTCGCCTGAGCGCCAGTTCGGAGTAAGCAGAGATGGCACATAAGAAAGCAGGCGGTTCGTCGCGCAACGGTCGCGACTCGCAGTCCAAGCGCCTTGGCGTGAAGAAGTTCGGCGGCCAGGAAGTGGTCGGCGGCAACATCATCATCCGCCAGCGCGGCACCCGCGTGTACCCCGGCGCCAACGTTGGCCTGGGCAAGGACCACACGCTGTTTGCGCTTGCTAACGGCCGCGTGCGTTTCCACGCCGGCAAGCTTGGCCGCAAGTACGTGTCGGTGGACCTGATGGCGCAAGCTGCCGAGTAATCGGATGGTCATGCCAAGGGCCATCCTGTTGGGATGGCCCCGCCGGTTTCGCGCCGGCTGAACGAGGGAGAGGGGCCTGCCCCATCTCCCTTTTTCTTTGTCTCCCTCATCCGCAACCGCGCCATTTGCCTCGAAAACCGAAGCACTTGGCGCACCACGCAATATCCTTGTCACCGGAAAGTGCATAAGCATCCGGCGAAAGGGAGCGGTTGACTGGAGACTACCGATGTTCATTCGCAGCGAGCGGCTGTTCCTGCGGCCCGGCTGGCCGGAAGACTGGGCCGAACTGTTTGGCCTGATCGACGACGAAGCCGTCGTGCGCCATCTGGTGCGCGTGCCATGGCCCTATCATCCCGATGATGCCCGTGCCTATGCCGCACGGGCGCAGAGCGGGCTGTACCCGCATTTCTTCGTCACTTTGCCCGGTGCGGAAGGTGCGCAGCTGATCGGCTGCGTCGGCCTGATGCCCGACGATCATGACCCCAACGGACCACCCCGGCTGGGCTATTGGATCGCGCGGGCGCATTGGGGCCGGGGGTTTGCAACCGAAGCGGCGCGCGCCGTGTTGGCCCTTGCCGCCACGCTCGGCCATCGTCGCGTGGCTGCGCGCCATTTCCTCGACAATCCGGCATCGGGTCGCGTCCTGGCCAAGCTCGGCTTTCGGTCCACCGGGGAAATCCGCCCGGGTGCCAGCCCCGCGCGTGAAGGCGTGGCGCCCACGCTCGGCTACGCGCTCGATCTCGATCCGCCGGGAAATTGCGACGGCGATCGCCGTTCGATGGTGCCCGTGCCCCGCGCCGCTTGAGGCCCGCGGCAACGCGCGCGGGGGCAGCAGTGCCGGTCAGGCCGGCGGTTCTGCCTCCACCGCGTTGCGCGCGGCGCGTTCCTGCTCGAAACGCAAGCAATCCAGGATCTTGGCCCCTGCCATGAACACCGCGCAGGTCGTCGCCAGGAACAGCAGCTTGCCACCAAAGCCGGGAAACCGCGTGAGATAGGCCTGTCCGCGCTCCACGGCGCCCAGCGCCAGGGCATAGATCACCGCAAACGCCTCGAAGCGGTTCTTGATCATGAAGAGGCGGCCGATCTTGCGGAGCATGTCCTGTCCTTGTCCCCTTTCGCGGGTGGTCTCCACCCCCGGGGCTGGCATCCCCGGGGCGGCTTGCGATCCCAGCAGGCTGTCGCAACCTTCGTGCCAATCCAATGTTTCCGGGCGCATTAAACCTTAATGCGCCCTTCATTGTAAAGGGGGGCGACAATCCAGGGACAGGACAGCAACGCGCGTGGCCTCAGGCCAGTTCCTTGGTCGGGAAAGTTCGGCCTTCAGGCCAGTTCGCCCAGGTCCAGCGCATCGAGCAAGGCGTTGCGGGCCGCCACGACCGTTGCCGCCAGTGCCGGCTGGCCCAGATCGGCCGCGTCGATCTGCTCGGGCCAGTGCGTGGCGACGACATGCTCCAGCCGTTCGATTCGCGCGGTATCGAGCAGGAAGCGCGGATCGACCGTGGCCGGATCGGCCACCACGCGCAGGCGCAGGCAGGCGGGCCCGCCGCCATTGGCCATGGACTGGCGCACGTCCACCGGCAGGACCTGACGAATCGGTCCATTCCCGGCGAGCATGGTATCCAGCCAGCCGCGGACTGATGGCGTTTCCCAGGCTTCCAGCGGAATCACCAGCGCCATTTCCCCGCTGGGCAGGGTGAGCAACTGGGCGTTGAACAAGTAAGAGCGAATCGCGTCGGCCAGGCTGACTGCGCTGGCTGGAACGACCACGATCTCGGCCTCGGGCAGGCGCGCGCGAATCGCGGCATAAGTGCCTTCGGGATCGGCAAAGGCCTGTTCGTGGGTAAACAGCACGCGCTCGTTCGCCACGGCCACCACATCGTTGTGAAACGCGCCGGCCGCGATCGCTTCGGGGGCCTGTTCCACAAACAGGCAACGGGCCGGATCGAGCCCGTGGACGCGCGCGATGGCGCGGCTGGCCTGCTCGTGCTGGCGCGCGGGAAAGGCGCCACCGGGGCGGCCATAGACGAAGATTTCCAGGCCCGGCGCATCATGGCTGGTGGCCATGCGCATGTGGTTGGCTGCGCCTTCATCGCCAAAACAGGGCGGCACGGCATCGTGTACGGCGAAGTGGGCGGCGCTGGCAAAGGCCAGGCGCAACTGGCGCACGGTATCGGGCCATTCCTGCGCGCGGTGGGGCATGGTGACGAGGTTGGCGGCCGAGAGATGGCAGCGCCCGTCGGCGGTATCGGCTGCGGGGCTGACCGTGGCGGCGTTGGCCGTCCACATTGCGCTGGCCGACCAGGCGGCGGCGCGCAGCCGGCGCTCGGCCTCGTCGGCAGGCTCGCGGTCCGTCAGGCCCAATTGTGCCAGAAACGCCGGGTTGGGGCGGGGCAGGGGTACAAACAGGCCCTGCGCCAGTCCCAGGCCCAGGTTGTGCCGCATCTTGCCGAGGCCCTGCAGTGCCGCCGCGCGCGGGTAGGACACTTGACCCGCGTGACTGGCCGAAGCGAGGTTGCCCAAGCTCAGCCCGGCATAGTTGTGGCTGGGGCCGACCAGGCCGTCGAAGTTGATTTCCACCGTCGCCATCTGTTTGTTTCCGTCCTTCAGCGGTCCACATGCCACACCGTGTCGCCGGGCCGCACATCGAGCGCAGCAGCGGCAACCGGATCGAGGATCAGGCCTTCTGGCCCATCGGTCACTTCCCCCAGGGTGCAGCGAAATTCGGCGAGGCGCCCGGTGGCGACCAATGCCTGGCGGGCGGGGCCATGCCCTTCGGGCGCGGCCACCTGCGCGAGCGTGGCAGCGCGCGCGCCGGCGATGGAGCGTACCTGGTCGGTCCGCGCGCTCAGCGTGGGGCCACCATCGAAAATGTCGACATAGCCTTCATAGGCAAAGCCTTCGGCCTCCAGCATGCGCATGGCGGGGCGGCCGTTGGGGTGGGGCATGCCGATCACGCTGCGCGCGCTTTCCGGCAGCATCGCCACGTAGACGGGATGCTTGGGCATCAGGTCGGCAATGAACTGGTTGCCGTTCAAGGCATTGAAATGGTCGGCATCCTGAAAGCCCATGCCGAAGAACTTGCCGCCTACCGCGTCCCAGAATGCCGATCCGCCGCGCTCGTCGATCACCCCGCGCAGTTCGGCCAGGATGCGCGGGCCAAAGCGGGCGCGGTGCATGGCGATGAACAGATAACGGCTGCGCGCCAGCAGCAGCCCCAGCCCGCCCGCGCGCTCGCCGGGGTGCAGGAACAGGCCGCCCACTTCGCTCGATCCTTCCAGGTCGGTGACCAGATGGAGCATCTCGGCGCGGAACGTGCGGTCCAGTTCCTTGGAATGCTGGGTCAGCGTGGTGAGGCGATAGGAATAGAACGGCCCGCTGCGCCCGACGCAGGCAAAGATCTGCGCCGTGCCGCGCAGATCGCCGGTGGCCACGTTTTCCAGCACCATGACGAACAGTTCGTCGCCTGGCCCATCGGGCAGGCGCTCGCGCGGCTCGGCAAAGGCGGCGGCGGCGCGTTCCAGCTTGGCGCGCAGCGAGGCGCGGTCGGCGGGCAGGTTGGTAAAGCCGCTGCCGCCCAGCTTGGCCATTTCATACATGGCCTCAAGGTCGGTGGGCCGCGCGGCGCGAATACGGAACGTCATCGTTCATTCCCCGCCCGAGAGACGATGGAGCACCAGCGCTGAGAGCGCCGCGCGCTCGGCCAGCGAGGGCACGATCAGGAACTCCTGCGGCGAATGGATCGATCCGCCACGCACGCCCATCGTATCCACCACCGGCACCCCCAGCGCGGCGATGTTGTTGCCATCGCACACGCCGCCGGTGTCTTTCCAGCCGATGGTCTGGCCCAGCGCGGCGCCGCACGTCCGCACCAGATGGAACAGGGCCTGGGCTGGCGGGGTGAGTGGCTTGGGCGGGCGGCTGATCCCGCCGTGGACATGGATGGCAACGCCGTGCACGCGCTCCACTTCGGTCACGGCCTGGCCCAGCGCCACGGCAAAGCCTTGCGCATCCTCGGTGCTGGCGGGGCGGATGTTCCAGCGCAGCACGGCCTTGTCGGGAACCACGTTGTTGGCGCTGCCCCCGTCGATCCGCGCGGGGTTCACCGAAAGCCCGGCGCGGTGCAGTGCCTTGAGGCGAAGGGCAAGGTCTGCCGCGGCCACGATGGCGTTGCGGCCATCGTCCGGGTTGCGCCCGGCGTGGGCCGATGTGCCGGTGATCACGGCGGAATAATTGCCGCTGCCCGCCCGCGCGCCGGCCAGCGTGCCATCGGGGAGGGCCGAAGGTTCATACGTCAGCGCCGCCGCCTTGCCCGCTGCCAGCCGGGCGATCAGCGGGGCGGAGGACAGGCTGCCGGTTTCCTCGTCGGCATTGATCATCACGTCGTAGCCGACTTGCGCCGCAGCCGGGCTGCGCTCGAAGGCGAGGAGGGCGGCCAGCATGACGGCAATGCCACCTTTCATGTCGGCCACGCCGGGGCCATTGAGCGTCACTTCGTCAAGCCAGGTGGCCGTCTGGAACGGATCGCTGGCCGGGAACACCGTGTCCATATGCCCCGTCAGCAAATAGCGCCGCGGCGCATCTGGCCGCACGCGCACCACCAGATGCGCGCCATGGTCCAGAAGGCCCAAGGTGCCATCCGGCCCCACGGTTTCCACCGGGGCCGGCGGTTCCAGCTGCACCGTGCCGGGCAGGGCGGCAAAGGCATCGGCCAGGAGGCCGGCCTGCGCGGCCAGCCCGGACAAGTTGCGGGTGCCCGTGTTGATCGCGCTCCACGCCAGGACCTGGGACAGCAGGGCGGCGCCCTCGATCCGGGCAAGCAGGGCCTGTTCGGAGCCTGAAAGTTCGCGGGCGGAAAACTGTTGCATCGGAAACCACGCCTAGCGGTTCCCGCGGCCGGGGTGAACCCCCTGCCTAAGCCGCAGCGAATGGAACCCGGTTGCCAAGCGCGGGCGAATCGGGCAAAACAAGGGCGTTCCTCCCCAGGTTCAATAGGCAGGTCGGCAGGGTTTCGGTATCGACTCGATACGGGGCCACGAGCCGGTCTTGCCGTGCCCGTTTTGACGACAAAGGCAGATGACCATGGGTGAGTTTACCGAAATTGCCGACTTGCGCCCCCGCACCACGCGCGCCGGGTTGCATGTGGATGCCGCGCTGGCGGCCTTCCTGGAAAGCGACGTGCTGGCGCCCCTGGCGCTTGACGTGGGCGCGTTCTGGACGGGCTTTGCCGCGCTGGTGGCCCGGTTTGCCCCGGTCAATCGCGCGCTGCTCGACACGCGTGACACGATCCAGGCCGCGATTGATGCCTGGCATCTGGCCCGGGCCGGCCAGCAGCATGATCCGGCCGCCTATCGCGCCTTGCTGGAAGAAATCGGCTATATCGTGGCCGAGCCGGCGCCCTTTGCCGTGGGCACGCAAGGCGTCGATGCCGAGATTGCCACGATGGCCGGCCCCCAACTGGTCGTGCCCGTGCTCAACGATCGCTTCCTGCTCAATGCCGCCAATGCGCGCTGGGGCAGCCTTTACGATGCGTGGTACGGCACCGATGCGCTCGATGCCGCCCCGGCGCTGCCCGGCGGCTATGACCCGGCGCGCGGCGCGGCGGTGATTGCGGCCGGGCGCGCGTTCCTTGATGCCGCGCTGCCCTTGGCGGGCGGATCGTGGGGCGATTGGGATGGGCAGGGCGTGCCCGCGCTGGCCGATCCGGCGCAGTGGGTTGGCCACAAGCCGGGCGGACTGCTGTTCGTGCATAACGGGTTGCACATCGAACTGGTGATTGATCGCGCGCACCCCGTGGGCGCCACCGACCAGGCCGGCCTCGCCGACATCGTGCTGGAAGCGGCGCTGACCACGATCGTCGATCTGGAGGATTCGATCGCGGCGGTGGATGCGGAAGACAAGCTGGTGGCCTATCGCCACTGGCTGGGCCTGATGCGCGGGGACCTGACCGCCCATTTCGCCAAGGGCGGCAAGACGCTGAGCCGCTCGCTCGAGCCCGATCGCACCTGGACCGCGCCCGATGGCTCCGCCTTCACGTTGCCCGGGCGCAGCCTGCTGTTCGTGCGCAATGTCGGCCACCTGATGACCAACCCGGCGATCCTGTTGGCCGATGGTGCCGAGATTCCCGAAGGCATCATGGACGCGGTGATCACCTCGGCCATCGCCATGCACGACGTGATGCAGAAGGGCCGCTATCGCAACAGCCGCGAGGGATCGATCTACATCGTCAAGCCCAAGATGCATGGGCCCGAGGAAGTGGCCTTCACCAACGACTTGTTCGATGCGGTGGAAGACCTGCTGTGCCTGCCGCGCCATACCATCAAGGTGGGCGTGATGGACGAGGAGCGTCGCACCAGCGCCAACCTGGCCGCGTGCATCGCGGCGGTGAAGGACCGCGTGGTGTTCATCAACACCGGCTTCCTCGATCGCACGGGCGATGAAATCCACACCTCGATGCAGGCCGGACCGATGATCCGCAAGGGTGCGATGAAGCAATCGGGCTGGATCGCCGCCTATGAAGCGCGCAACGTGGGGATCGGCCTGGCGTGCGGGCTTTCGGGCAAGGCGCAGATCGGCAAGGGCATGTGGGCCGCGCCCGATCGCATGCGTGCGATGGTGGCCGAAAAGATCGCCCATCCGCAAACCGGCGCCAACACCGCCTGGGTCCCGTCGCCCACCGCGGCCACGCTTCACGCCACCCATTACCACCAGGTGGACGTGTTCGGCCTGAGGCCCGAGATCGCCGCGCGGCCGGTGCCCTCGCTCGATGCCCTGCTGGCCATTCCGCTGGCCGATGGGGCGAACTGGTCGGAAGCGGATATCCGCGCCGAGCTGGACAACAATGCGCAAGGCCTGCTGGGCTACGTCGTGCGCTGGATCGACCAGGGCGTGGGCTGTTCCAAGGTGCCCGATCTGGATGACGTGGGCCTGATGGAAGACCGCGCCACCTTGCGCATTTCCAGCCAACATCTGGCCAACTGGCTGCTGCATGGGGTGTGCACGCGCGCACAGGTGATGGATGCGTTGCAGCGCATGGCCGCCAAGGTGGATGCGCAGAATGCCGGCGATCCGGCTTACGAACCGATGGCCGGCAACTGGGAAACCAGCTTTGCCTTCCGCGCCGCCTGCGATCTGGTGTTCCAGGGTGTGAGCCAGCCCAGCGGCTATACCGAGCCGCTGCTCCACGCCTGGCGCCGGCGCAAGAAGGCAGCGGCCTTGGTGGCAGAACCTGCCTGAACGATCGGCGGGGCGGGGTGTTCTGGCGCGCCGCCCCGCTTGCCCCGCAGCGCGCTTGTTGCCATGGCGGTTCCAGTCGCTTTTTCCGATGACATGGAACCTGGAAAGACAATGCTGCAACTGATCGAGGCCAATTGGCCGTTGGTGGCTGGCGCCGTGGCGCTGCTGCTGGTGGTGGCAATCCTGCTGCTGCGCCGCGCCGGCAAGGCGCCCGAGCGCCGCGAATTCAACGATGTGCTGTCTGAAGGGGCCGCGCCTGCGCAGCGCAACACCGCGCTGATCGATGCGCCGCCTGCGGCCGCGATCGTCACGCCTGCGCCGCCACCGGTGGAGCCCGCACCAGTTGCAGAGGGTGACGACCTCACCCGGATCAAGGGCCTTGGCCCCAAGCTCAAGACGCTGCTGGCTGGCCTTGGCGTGACGCGGTTCGAGCAGATCGCGGCATGGAGCGACGAAGACGTGGCGCGGATCGACGCGCAATTGGGCGCCTTTGCCGGCCGCCCCACGCGGGACAATTGGGTGGAACAGGCCAAGCTGCTGAGCAGTGGTGACACCGCTGCCTATGAAGACAAGTTCGGGAAGCTGTAACGCTATTCCTGTGCCTGGGGTGCGGCCGGCGTCGCCCCCGTGGCAGGCCGCGCGCCGCAACGGCGGATCAGCGCGCGCACGAGATCGCTGCCAGGCACGCTGATCTTGCCGGCATCGGGCAGCGTGCCCACGAACGGTCCTTCGAACACGTCCGCTGCCGGATCGCCCGCGGGCAGGCTGCCCTGCCAGAGATAGCCCTGCGATCCCGGCACGGCGGTGGCATCCACCGCCAGCCGCACGATGCGCTTGCGCCCCTGCAGGGCGAACAGCGCCTGCGCGCCCACTTCGGCCGGCACATGCCGCGTCACCACCAGCACGCCCTGCCGGCAGGCAAGCGACAGGTCCGGCCCAGCGCCCGGCGCGCCATAGTGCACGCTGTCGCCGCCAGGTGCACCGGCCCAGATCGGCTTCTCGTTGCCGGCCGGCGCTGCGGGCAAAGGTTGGCTTTCGGGCAGCGGCACGCGCACGGCATTGAGCGGGGCTCCGCTATCCTGCGGCGCGGGCGCCTTTTGCGAACAGGCGGCAAGGACAAGCAGGGCGAGCAGCGAAACCGGACGACGCAAGATCATGGCTTGGGTGCTATCGCGGACCGGCGCGGCAAGCAACCATGTGAGTCCCCCCTCCGACCGCCTGCGGCCGCCACCTCCCTCCGCGTTGCGGAGGGAGGATCAAAGCCTCTCCCGCGTGCGAGAAGGGTTGGGGGAGGGCATGTCACCCTCTCCTTACTTCCCCCACTTCTTTTGAGACTTGCCGTAGCGGGTCTTGCGGGTGCCGGGCTTGCCTTCGTTGCTGCGGCCCACGATGGGCGCCTTGTGCTCGCCTTCGGGCAGGCCGAGTTCGGTCGCTTCCAGGCGGCGGATCTCGTCGCGCAGGCGGCCCGCTTCTTCGAATTCCAGATCGGCGGCGGCATTGCGCATGCGCTTTTCCAGGTCTTCGATGTGGCTGCGCAGGTTGTGGCCGACGAGATTGTTGGTGGTGTCGTCGTCCAGATCCACCAGCACGCCGTCGCGGCTGGCCGTATCGGCGATGATGTCGGCAATCTGGCGCTTGATCGTGGCCGGGGTGATGCCGTGCAACTCGTTGTAGGCATTCTGCTTTTCACGGCGGCGATCGGTTTCGGCAATCGCGCGTTCCATGGACCCGGTCATGCGGTCGGCATAGAGGATCACGCGCCCGTCCACGTTGCGCGCGGCTCGGCCGATGGTCTGGATCAGTGAGGTTTCCGAACGCAGGAAACCTTCCTTGTCCGCGTCGAGAATGCAGACCAGCCCGCATTCGGGAATGTCGAGCCCCTCGCGCAGCAGGTTGATCCCCACCAGCACGTCATAGACGCCCAGGCGCAAGTCGCGGATCAGTTCGATGCGCTCCAGCGTCTCCACGTCGGAGTGCATGTAGCGCACGCGCAGGCCCGCTTCGTGCATGAACTCGGTCAGGTCCTCGGCCATGCGCTTGGTCAGCGTGGTAACCAGGGTGCGATAGCCGTTCTGTGCGGTGAGGCGGCATTCGTTGATGCAGTCCTGCACCTGGTCTTCGACCGGGCGGATCAGCACCGGCGGATCGATCAGGCCGGTGGGGCGGATCACCTGTTCGGCAAAGACGCCACCCGATTGCTCCATCTCCCAATTGCCTGGCGTTGCCGAAACGGCAAACGTCTGCGGGCGCATCGCGTCCCATTCGTTGAAGCGCAGCGGACGGTTGTCGATGCAACTGGGCAAGCGGAAGCCATATTCGGCCAGCGTCATCTTGCGGCGGTGGTCGCCCCGCGCCATGGCGCCGATCTGCGGCACGGTCTGGTGGCTTTCGTCCACGAACAGCAGGGCATTGTCGGGCAGGTATTCGAACAGGGTCGGCGGCGGCTCGCCCGGCAGGCGCCCGGTGAGGAAGCGCGAATAGTTTTCGATCCCCGCGCACGATCCGGTGGCGGCCATCATTTCCAGGTCGAAATGGGTGCGCTGCTCCAGCCGCTGCGCTTCCAGCAGCTTGCCCTCGGCCTGAAGCTCCTTGAGCCGCTCTGCCAGTTCGAACTTGATCGCCTCGCGCGCCTGCATCAGCGTGGGACCGGGCGTGACGTGGTGCGAGTTGGCGTAAACGCGCACTTGCGACAACCGCGTGTCGGCCTTGCCGGTCAGTGGATCGAATTCGGCAATGTCTTCGATTTCGTCGCCGAAAAAGCTGATGCGCCAGGCGGTGTCCTCGTAGTGCGAGGGGAAGATCTCGAGGTTGTCGCCCCGCACGCGGAACGTGCCGCGCTGGAACGCATGGTCGTTGCGCTTGTACTGCAAGGCCACCAGCTTGCGCACGATCTCGCCCTGGTCGACGCTTTCGCCCTTCTTGAGGTCGAACACCATGGCCGAATAGGTTTCGACCGAGCCGATGCCATAGAGGCACGAGACCGAAGCGACGATGATCACGTCATCGCGTTCGAGCAGCGCGCGCGTTGCCGAGTGGCGCATGCGGTCGATCGCCTCGTTCACCGAGCTTTCCTTCTCGATGTAGGTGTCCGACCGCGGCACATAGGCTTCGGGCTGGTAATAATCGTAGTACGAGACGAAATATTCCACCGCGTTTTCGGGGAAGAAGCTCTTCATCTCGCCATAGAGCTGCGCCGCGAGGATCTTGTTGGGCGCCAGGATCAGGGCGGGGCGCTGCAATTCCTCGATCACCTTGGCCATGGTGAAGGTCTTGCCCGAGCCGGTGACGCCCAGCAGCACTTGCGTGCGCTCCCCCTCGCGCGCGCTGGCCACGAGATCGGCGATCGCAGTGGGCTGGTCGCCGGCCGGGCTATAGTCCGACACCACCTTGAACGGGCGGCCCGGCTCCAGCTTTTCCGGTCGCTGGGGCTTGTGCGGCACGAAGTTGCCGGATGTGTCGGGCTCTTCCAGCCCCCTGCGGATGATGATTTCGGCCATGGGCAACATATGGGGAACATGGTCGCCAGATGCAATCGGCGGCAAAGCGCCCGATCATGCCATGGCCTTGGCCGACATGGCGTGATAGCGTCTCCCGCCCAATCGGGAGAGTGACGATGATTGCCAAGACCCCATCCGCCTTGCTTGGGCCCGCCCTGCTGGTTGTGGCGCTGTTGCTGCCAGGCTGCAAGAAAGAGCCCACCGTGGTGGCCAAGGATGCCGACGCGGGCGAAGTGGCGGCCAAGGTGGCCGAGGCCGGCGTGAAGTTTCAGCCCGGCGCCTGGACTACGCAGGTCAAGGCGATCGACATCGACATGCCCGGCATGCCCCCCGAAATGGTCGGCAAGATGAAGGAAGCCCTGGGCCGCGCCCGCGCTGAGCGATCCTGCCTGACCAAGGAAAAGGCGGCGCGCCCGGATGGCGATTTCTTTGGGCAGGCAGACAAGACCTGTCGGTACAAGACCTTTGCCATGGCCGACGGCAAGATCGACGGCGTGCTCAATTGCGGGCGCGGTGGCGCGACGCAGACCATCACCCTCAAGGGCACGTACGATGCCCAGCACTTCGCCATGGACATGGACATGACCGGCACCGGCCCGGCCGGCAAGCAGATGCGCATGCACGTCGCCACGCAGTCCACCCACGCGGGCGAATGCACCCCGCAGGAAAAGGCCCAGGCCGAAGCCGACGAGAAGGCGGCGGCGATCTAGGCGCGTTTGCGGTCAACGGCGGTGGGTTTTAAATCCGGCGGTGTCTGCCAGGGGCGCCGCCGTCCCGGCCGAAGCCCGTGGCGGCACAGCCATTCTATCTATTTATGGTTAAATAGAAGTAAAAATCTTTACTTCTGAACTTGTACTGCAAGCGCCATTTAAAATGACACAATGCCATTGATCATGACTTGTATTTTATGGGATGATGCCCCGGGGTTGTGAATACGGGGGTCTTCATGATCGGCGAAGTTCTTGCCGTGGTTGATGCGGTGCTGGCGGTGTGCCTGCTGATTTTGATATGCAAAGCTGCCGCATTGCCGCACAGGCGCAGGCGTTCGGGGCGCAAGCGTCCTGAATTGTTGCTCATGGCTGGCTGTGCCACAGTGCTTGGGCTGATTCCGGCCGCCGTGGCCTCGCCCGAGGATCGCCGTCCGATGCCGCTGCGGCTGGAGCGTGCGAAGCCCTGGGTGGACGTGGAAAACGTGGTGACGTTTCCCCAGGCGGGGATCGCCTGTCGCGAGCAGGAGGACCTGCACGCGGTCATCGCGTTGCGCCAGAGCGGACGCACCACCAAGATGCGGTCCTATCTCGATACCGTCGATGGGGATGGCCCGCGCTGCTACATGCTGTCGGCCCAGCGCCGTTACAAGGTGATCGACGAACACCCCAGCGCCGGTGACACGCCCGATGCCATGGTGCTGGAAATCGTACCCGCGGGTGTGACGGCGGCCGCCAGTGGCCTGTTCACCCTGGCGCTCGACCGGAGCCAGGTTCGCCTCGCTGCGCCGGGCGCTCAATCATAGGCATAAGGCCCGCCCACCTCGATCGCGCGGCGATAGGCGGGTAGGGCCTGGATCTTGTCCAGCCAGGCGATCGTATGGGGCCGGGTGCGGTCCAGGCCGGCGCGGGCGCGGGCGGCTTCCAGGGGGAAGCTCATCATCACGTCGGCCGCGGTCATGCGCTCGCCCGCGAACCACGGCCGGCTGGCGAGTTCGCGTTCGACGAAATCGAGATGCACGTCGATCAGCGGCTGGATTTTCTTGAGCGCGATCTTGCCCATGATCGGCACGCGCGACAGCACCAGCTTGAGCAGCAGCGGCGGCATCATCGACCCCTCGGCATAGTGCAGGAACATGGTGTAACGCAGCGCGTCGTCCTCGTCTTCAGGCGCACCGAGCCAGCCGCCCGCCTTGGCCACCAGGTATTCCACGATGGCGCCGCTTTCGGCCAGCACGCGGCCCTCGTCCTCCATCACCGGCGATTTGCCCAGCGGATGCACCGCGCGCAGCTCGGGCGGGGCGAACATGGTCTTGGCGTCACGCTCGTAGCGACGCAGCGCATAGGGCAGGCCCAGCTCTTCCAGCAGCCATAGCACGCGTTGCGAGCGGGAATTGTTGAGATGGTGGACGATGATCATGACGCCTCCTTGGGCAATTGGCGGGACGGCTGTCGGCCGCCCCTTGCCTGCCGTATCCATGCAGTTTACACTGTAAACATAGCGAGGCGGCAAGGCGGTGTAAACAAGCGTGAATGAACCCCAGGGACTGCGCCAACGGCTGCTGGACGAAGCGATCGCTGCGCTCGACCATGGCGGAGGCGAACCCAGCCTGCGCGCGCTGGCACGCCAACTCGGCGTTTCGGCCATGGCGTCCTATCGCCATTTCCCCAGCAAGGCCGCCCTGCTTGGCGCCGTGGTGGCAGAAGGCTTTGCCCGGCTGGAGACCGCGTTGCGCGCGGCGGACCAATCCGCGCCGGGTGCCGAGGCGCTGATGGCCCAGGGTCTGGCCTATGTGGATTTCGCCATGGCCCAGCCGGGCCTGTTCCGCCTGATGTTCGGGCTGGCCGGGCGCGATGGTGGCGCGGCATCGCGCGACCACGCCTATGGCGTGCTGACCGCGCGGATCACCGCGCTGCTGCCCCGGCCGGCGCCTGGTGCGGCGCTTGCCTGTTGGGCGCTGGTCCACGGGCTGGCGATGCTGCAACTCGATCGCGGCGGGGCCCTCTCGCGCCAAGATCTGCGCCAGGCCCTTGCAGTGGTGATGCACGGCCTGGCGGCCGGCTGACGATCGGCCTCGCCGCATCGGCCGATGAATGCGGCAGAGTGCGGTTTGTGACATGAATTTGAAACAATCCCGTCTTTGTGGCGTTCATCTCCGGCATGAGATAGCTCTTGGCCGGTGACACATATGGCTTCGCATCCTTCTTCCACGCCCCGCACTGCCTGGGAAACGCTCGAGACGCTCGGGGCTGCCCTGGCGCGTCGGCGCGCGCTGGCCTTTGCGCCGCGGCCGCAAGGGGTGCGCGGGCCGGCCTGGCCGCGCCTGCTGGGTGAACTGGCAACGCCGATCGATCACTGGCAGGCCGCCCGCGCCGATTTGGCTACGCCGCCGCCGCCCGCGCCGCATTCGCGCCCGGTCATGCTGTTGCCCGGCTTCGGCACCCACCCGGTGCGGATGAAGCCTTTGGCCGCCGCGCTGGAAAGCGCCGGGCACCGGGTAAGCGACTGGGGCCTGGGGTTCAATTTCGGATCCAGCGAAGATCGGTTTGCCCGCTTGGCAGAGCGCGTGGAAACCATGGCCCGCCGCGAAGGCGAGCCCCTCGTTCTGGTGGGATGGAGCCTGGGCGGGCTGTTTGCCCGTCAGCTGGCCAAGACCTGCCCGGATGACGTTGCCCTGGTGATCACGATGGGCACGCCCTTTTCGGGTGATCGGCGTGCCAACAATGCCTGGCGCGCATATCAGGTCGTGGCGGGGCACAGTGTGGATGAAGCGCCGATGGCGCAAGACCTGGCGACCAAGCCCCCAGTGCCCACGATCGCGTTGTGGAGCCCGCGCGATGGCATCGTGGCGCCGCGCAGCGCGGCCGGATGGCCGGGCGAGCGTGACCTAGCCGTGCCGCTGCGAGTCACCCACCTGGGTTTTGCCGCCCATCCGCAAGTCGCACGCACGCTCGTCGACCTCGTCGCGCGCCACTGACCGGGTGGCGCGGGGTTTTCCTGCCAGTAAACGGACGAAAACTGACGCGAACCAGCGCGGCGCGGATGCTGCCACGCCAAATCGCCCGGTGCAAGGCCCTGCGCCACGATCGAATCAATTGTTTCGCACGCGCAGCATCGGCGCTTGCGGCGGTGCGAATCGTGTGCAAGCAATGTGTCAGACGGGAGGTTCTGCATGACCAATTCCTCGCTCTCGTCCTATGACGAGATGCTTGACGCCGACGGCTTCACGCGCCCTGCCTATGCCGGGTACTGCGAGTGGCTGAAACAACAGCCACCAGAATTGCTGCGGCGGAAATCGGGCGAAGCCGAAGCCTTTTTCCGCAAGACCGGGATCACTTTCAACGTATATGGCAACGAGGACGCCGAAGAGCGCCTCATCCCTTTCGACATGGTTCCCCGCATCATCAACGCCGCGCAATGGCGGCGCCTGTCGCGCGGGATCGAGCAGCGGGTCCGCGCGCTCAACGCCTTCCTGCACGATCTCTATCACCGCCAGGAAATCGTTCGGGCTGGCCGCCTGCCCGAACGCGTGCTCAAGGCCAACAAGGCCTTCCTGCCGCAGATGGCCGGGTTCACGCCGCCTGGCGGCGTTTACACCCACATCGTCGGCATCGACCTGGTGCGCACGGGCGAAGACGATTTCATGGTGCTCGAAGACAATGCACGCACGCCATCGGGCGTATCGTACATGCTCGAAAACCGCGAAACCATGATGGCCATGTTCCCCGAACTGTTCACCAAGGTGCGGGTGCGCGAGGTTTCGGACTATCCCCGCCGCCTGGCGCGCAGCCTGGCCGCCTGCGCCCCGCCGGCCGCCAACGGGCACAAGCCGGTGGTGGCGGTGCTCACCCCCGGCACGTTCAACAGCGCCTATTACGAGCACGCATTCCTGGCCGACCAGATGGGCGCCGAACTGGTCGAAGGCAGCGACCTGAAAGTGGAAAACGGCCGCGTCGCCATGCGCACCACGCGCGGCTGGGAAGCGATCGACGTGCTCTATCGCCGGGTGGACGACGATTACCTCGATCCGCTGACCTTCAAGCCAGAAAGCGTGCTGGGCGTTTCGGGCATCATGGACGTCTATCGCGCCGGCGGCATCACGATCGCCAACGCGCCGGGCACCGGCATTGCCGATGACAAGGCGATCTACAGCTTCATGCCCGAGATCGTCGAATTCTACACCGGTGAAAAGCCGATCCTGGCCAACGTGCCGACCTGGCGCTGCGCCGAAAGCGATTCGCTGGCCTATGTGATGGACAACCTGGCCGATCTGGTGGTCAAGGAAGTCCATGGCTCGGGCGGCTATGGCATGCTGATCGGGCCTACCTCGTCGCGGCGGGAAATCGCGATGTTCGCCGAAAAGCTGCGCGCCAACCCCGAAAATTACATCGCGCAACCCACGCTTTCGCTCTCCACCGTGCCGATCTTCACCAAGGCGGGGCTGGCCCCGCGCCATGTGGACTTGCGCCCCTTCGTGCTGGTTTCGCCCCAGGGGATCGACATCACGCCCGGCGGGCTCACCCGCGTGGCGCTCAAGAAGGGATCGCTGGTGGTCAATTCGTCGCAAGGGGGCGGCACCAAGGACAGCTGGGTGCTGGACGATTGAGGCGGAAGGGAAAACGATAAAATGCTTGGACGTTCCGCCAATGGTATCTTCTGGCTGTTCCGCTATCTCGAACGCGCGGAAAACACCGCGCGGCTGGTGGAAGCCGGCTTTCGCATGGCGCTCACCCGCGATGCCGCCGATGCCAGCGACGAATGGCGCTCGGTCGTCGTCACGCTGGGGCTGCAGGGCGCCTACCAGGCCAAGTTCGGCAGCGACTATGCCGGCAGCAATGTGTTCAACTTTATCCTGCGCGATCGCGATAATCCCGGCAATGTGCTGAGCATGGTGGAACAGGCGCGTCATAATGCGCGCATGGTCCGCACCGGCATCACCCGCGAGGTGTGGGAAGCGGTCAACGAAAGCTGGATGGTCCTGAAAGAGGAACTGGCCCGCACCGTGACCGAAACCCGGCTGGGCGGCGTGCTCGACCTGGTCCGCCGCCAGTCCACCCTGGTGCGCGGGGCGATGGAAGGCACGATGTTGCGCAACGACATCTATTACTTCGCCCGCGCCGGCAGTTTCATCGAACGGGCCGACAACACCGCCCGCCTGCTCGATGTGAAGTATTACGTGCTGCTGCCCTCGGTTTCGTATGTGGGGTCCAGCCTGGACAACGTGCAGTGGGACAACGTGCTGCGCGCCGTGGCCGGGGATCGCGCCTATCGCTGGCTGAATGCCGGGCGGATGGAGGCACGGGGCATTGCCGAATTCCTGATGCTCGACGGGCGTTTCCCGCGCAGCCTGGCGTTCTGCTATGCCCAGTTGCGCGACTATCTCGATCGGCTCTCCGATGAATATGGCGATCGGCTGGAAACGCACGAGATCGTCGCGCGCACCCACCAGCAGCTCAAGCACCAGACCATCGACGCGGTGTTCGAACAGGGCCTGCACCAGGTGATCGGCCAGTTCATCGCCGCCAACAACCACCTCGCGCAGCAGATCCAGCGCGATTACCGCTTCACCGAATAAGGAAAGGGGAAAGGCCAGCCCATGCGCCTCGCGATCAGCCACACCACGCGCTACACCTTTTCCACGCCGGTCGCCCACGGGCTGCAGCGCCTGCGCCTCACCCCGCTGGCCTGCCGGGGGCAAACTACCGAATTCTGGGAGATCGAGCTTGAGGGCGCGCAGCCCGAAGTCAGCTATGACGACGAGAACGGCAACCGCGTTACCCTGATCTCGTTCGTGCCGGGCGCGCGCGAAGTGGTCATCCGCAGCCAGGGCGTGGTCCAGACGTCTGACACGGCGGGCGTTCTGGGCAAGCAGCCGGGCTATCTGCCCTTATGGCACTTTACCGAACATACCGCGCTGACCCGCGGTGGCGCGCGGCTTCAAGCGCTGGTCGATGCCTTGCCGGTGGAATCGGAAGATACATTGGCCCGTCTCCACGCGCTCTGCGCTCTGGTGCGCGAGGCAGTGGCCTATGAACCGGGCCACACGGACGTTGCCACCACCGCCGAACAAGTGCTCGCCGCCGGGCGGGGCGTGTGCCAGGATCAGGCCCACGTCTTCATTGGTGCGGCGCGGCTGCTGGGTATTCCGGCCCGCTATGCCAGCGGCTACCTGATGATGGACGATCGGGTGGAGCAGGATGCCGGCCATGCCTGGGCGCAGGCCCATGTGCCGGGGCTGGGCTGGGTGGGCTTTGACGTGGCCAATGCGATCTGCCCCGATGCGAGATATGTGCATCTGGCCACCGGGGCCGATTATACCGCATGCGCGCCGATCACCGGCATTCGCTATGGCGCGCGCGACGAGGCGATGCACGTCAGCCTTGCCGTTGAACAGCAGCGTATGGAACAATAAGAAGCGCCCGGATTCGCCGCAGGCCCCGTGTTGGGCCGGCGGCAAGGATCGTTGGCGTATGGCAAAGGGGAACCGGCCTGGCACATGCCCGGCCGGACGGGGACGGACAATGACCTATTGCGTGGGGATGATGCTCGACAAGGGGCTTGTCCTGATGAGCGACACCCGCACCAACTCGGGCGTGGACAACATTTCGGTGTTCCGCAAGAGCTTCACCTGGTCGGTGCCGGGCGAACGGGTCATCACGATCATGACCGCGGGAAACCTGGCGACCACCCAGTCGGTGATCAGCCAGTTGGAAGAGCGCAACAAGGCACCCAGCGAGCGCCGTCCTTCCATCCTGGAAGAGCCGACGATGTTCCAGGTTGCCACCCACGTTGGCAATCTGCTGCGCAAGGTGATCGAAGGGCGCCAGTCCGGCCCGGTGCAGGGCGAGGGCGCGCGGTTCACCGCCACGATGATCGTGGCGGGCCAGATCAAGGACATGGAACCACGCCTGTTCATGGTCTACCCCGAAGGCAATTTCATCGAGGCCAATTTCGACACGCCGTTTTTCCAGATCGGTGAAACCAAGTATGGCCGGCCGATCCTGCTGCGCGGCTATGACAAGGGCATGGATTTCGAACAGGCGGTCAAGCTGTTGATGGTTTCGTTCGATTCCACGATCGCGGCCAATCTGTCGGTGGGCCTGCCGTTCGACCTGACCGTGATCGAGCGCGATCGCTTCGAGCCGCTGCACCAGCGCCGCATCCGCGCCGACGATCCCTATTTCAACGCGATCTCCTCAAGCTGGAGCGAGGCGCTGCGCAACGCGTTTCACCAGTTGCCCGATTATCGTTTCGATTGAGGGCGAAATAGCGCTCATAGTAAATATACGTAGCAGATTTACTATGAGAGATCGCGTATGTGTCGATCAAAGGCCGGCAGGCATGCTTCGCAAGACTTGACTCATGTGCTTGCGGCAAATTGTCGGCATGGGACAGGAATCGACACATATTGATGAACTTCGACTGAATAATCGGCTCCGCTTCGGAGCCGAAATCCCTAAGGAATATGGGACGGTAATCCTCCCCAGTCCTAAGGGAAGCGTTCAGAACGAAGCATTCGCGCATGGCGCGAACACGCCCGAGGGTGGTTACTTCGGCCCCATGGTCGAACGTGTCACACTCCACATCCTCGATAGCGACTCTGCCCGCCGGGCACAGCTCGCTCGCCTCGCTTTTGCCGCCGGGCATCATGCCGAGATATACGGCAGCACCGACGAGCTGTTGGCCCACGCGCCCAGCACGGGTCTGCTGCTCGCGCATGACGATCCGCCGGGAGAGGCGGTGCCCGCGCTGATCGGCGCGATGATGCGGGCGGGGCACTGGCTGCCGGTGATCGCCATCGGCGATGCGCCCGATACTTGGGCGGTGGTGCGCACGATCAAGGCGGGGGCGCTGGATTACCTGGCCATTCCCAGCCAGATCGCCCCGCTCAACGAAGCCATCGCCCGCGCCGCGCACGAAGCCGAAACCCACCGCGTGCAACGCGCCCGCGCCGCCGAAGCGCGCCAGCGCATCGCCCGCCTCTCGCTGCGCGAACGCGAAGTGCTCGATCGCCTGGCCGAAGGGTGCAGCAACAAGGCCATCGCCCGTGACCTCGATATCAGCCCGCGCACCGTGGAAATCCACCGCATGAAAATGATGGGCAAGCTGGGCGCCCGCCACGCCGCCGAAGCCGTGCGCCTGCGCATCGAGGCAACGGGCCTGGGCGAAGTGGCCTGACGCCACCACCGACACACGACATCGGCCATTGGGGGGAGGCCTTCAGGAAGGCGGGAGGCGGGATCCTCCCGCCTTTCTGCATTCCGGCACCAAGATCCTCCCCCACACTGTGGGGGAGGTGGCAGCCCGAAGGGCTGACGGAGGGGGCATGTTCGTCCACTCTCGCCCGCAACGGTCAACCCGCACCAATCCCGCCCCCAAATACTCCGCGTCTCCGCGTGAGTCATTTTGCACGCGGAGAGCAAGGAGATTGCCCCGCGCTGCGGGATCATGTGCCGTCAGGCAATGAGCAGAATAAAAGAAAAAGGTTTGTTCGCGCAGAGGCGCAGAGGCGTAGAGAAAGAGCAGAATCTCTGCGCCTCTGCGCGAAATCAATCATTTTGTCTGAATTGGCTGCACCCGAGGTCTAATGCGTGAGCCTCGGAGGGTCAGGAAATGAAGGGGGAGCGGACGTCAGCGCAACGCGAAAATGGAACGGTTACAGAGGCTGCTTCGCAGTTTCGCCGGAAGAGTCGGATCGCGCAGATCGGCAAGCTCTGGCACATATCGGCCTAAAGCCTGAGCAGCCAAGTCGCCTAAGACGTCGTAATGGCAAGGTGAGTTTCCTTCTCCTGAGGTTATTGCCCCAGCGCGCCGCCGCTCGAATGCTAATGGATTTCCATCGGTAAGACTTCGTCCTTCGCCTGAATACCCATCAGTGATTTCATCCCATCGCTGCAGGAACAAAGCCAAATCGTCTCTGGGTACGACGAATGTATCTCGCCGCAAAACCTGACCCGCTGGGGTTGTGACGATCACTTCTCCCATGCTTCGTGTGCCGGTCTCGGAAAGCGATATTGCGAACCATCTCTCGCCAAACGATGGCATAGCAGTAAACTGAAGACTGTCTGCTGCTTTGGGATTAGGCAATTGCGCCAGCAAGGCGTGAGCATTGGCCAACACCGGATCGCGTGCATCAACTAATAACGGCCGCTGGTGGGTTCGGTTGAATTGGGCGAGCCGATGCTTTTCCCACAAGAGGAATAGAGCTGAACTGATCGCGATAAGCGCAAAAAGCGCCGCAATTGTAAAGACGCCACGCTTTATCCAGAGCCAGATCGCCTGCTTCATCTGAACTGGATAGCAGCGTTAGAAACGACCGCAACCGCACCACGTCCAGAACAGCAGCATTCTTCCCAAAGCGCCCCAAAGCCGCCCCGTCCGAACAGCACCAAGCCCAACCCGCAATCTCACCCGCACAGCGGTCGCCCGCTCCCCACCTCCAAATGCAGGTGATCGCGGTGCGCGGCGTTGTAATCCGGGCTCAGCACGGTGCCAAAGCGCTTGCAGGCGCTGGTGTGCACCGCCCGAAGGAAGGCGCGGATTTGTGGGTCCTGGTCGTTCCAGTCGCGCAGCACGGTCACGCGGCGGCCGTCGGCCAGGAGGAAGCCGGAAATGTCGATGGCATTGGCCGTGGCGTGGGCCGAACGCCGCGCGGTGCCGGCCACGTTGCGGCAGTTGTAGCTGCCCATCGTCTCCAGCTTGACCAGCGGGCTGCCCAGGATCTGCTGCGCGGCGCGGTCCACGCCGAACCGTGCCCAGCCTTGCAGGGCATTGGCCAGTTGGCAGGTCACCGGGCCGGCATTGGCCAGGCCCAGTTGCGCGCTGTCGCTGCGCAGATAGGCCAGGCGCACGCTGCCGATCGTGCTGCACCCCGCGCCGTAATACTGATCGGGCACCGGCACATAGCCGATGGCATTCTGGCGCAGCGAAACCATGCAGGCGCGCGTCGCCGCCGAATTGGGCACGGGCTGCACCACCGGGCGCGAGACCATGCGCGCCGGGCGGCGCGGGCCGCGTGGAGCATCGACACAGCCGGCAAGGGCAATCACCGGCAGCATGGCCCAGGCAAGAAGAATGCGTCGTGCCATAAACTTAAGCCTGGCGCAGTCTTGGTTACTCCAGGGTAAATGGAAAGCCCGCAGATGCACTTGGGGGGTGTTTTTGCGACGAACCGCTGCGCAGCATTTTTTGCCCTCCTGGCCGGAAGGTCGATTGACACGCCCGCCCACGCCCTTATGAGCGGCTCCGGGCCACGCGGTCCCAACGCCGCGCGTGCTCTCTGTGAGGAGAGTCTACATGACTGTTGGTATTCCCGCCGCAAAGCCGGCGCGTCCTTTCTTTTCCTCGGGTCCGTGCGCCAAGCCGCCGGGGTATTCTCTCGACAAGCTGCAAACCGAATCGCTGGGCCGCTCGCACCGTGCCAAGATCGGCAAGGCGCGCCTGCAACTCGCCATCGACCTGATGCGCGACGTGCTGCAGCTGCCCGCCACGCACCGCATCGGCATCGTGCCCGGTTCGGATACCGGCGCGTTCGAGATGGCGATGTGGACGATGCTGGGCGCCCGCGGCGTGACCACGCTGGCCTGGGAAAGCTTTGGCGAAGGCTGGGTTACCGACGCGGTCAAGCAATTGAAGCTGGAGCCCACCGTGCTCCGCGCCGATTACGGCCAGCTGCCCGACCTTTCCAAGGTGGATTTTGCCGACGACGTGCTGTTCACCTGGAACGGCACCACCAGCGGCGTGCGCGTGCCCGATGGCGAATGGATCCCCGACGACCGCGAAGGCCTGACCTTTGCTGACGCGACCAGCGCCGTGTTCGCCTATGACATTCCGTGGGACAAGATCGACGTTGCCACCTTCTCGTGGCAGAAGGTGCTGGGCGGCGAAGGCGCGCATGGCGTCCTGATCCTCGGCCCCCGCGCGGTCGAGCGCCTGGAAACCTATACGCCGGCCTGGCCGCTGCCCAAGGTGTTCCGCCTGGTGTCCAAGGGCAAGCTGGCCGAAGGCGTGTTCAAGGGCGAAACCATCAACACCCCTTCGATGCTGGCCGTGGAAGACGCGATCTTCGCGCTCGAATGGGCCAAGTCGGTCGGCGGGCTCGAAGGGCTCAAGGCGCGTTGCACCGCCAATGCCCACGCGCTCGACAAGATCGTGGCCGAGCGTTCGTGGCTGGGCCACCTGGCGGTCGACAGCGGCATCCGCTCGCGCACCTCGGTGTGCCTCACCGTCGAAGGGGCGGACGCCGACTTCATCAAGAAGTTTGCCGGCCTGCTCGAAAAGGAAGGCGCCGCGTTTGACATCGCGGGTTATCGCGATGCCCCGGCGGGCCTGCGCATCTGGTGTGGCGCCACGGTCGATACGGCCGATATCGCCGCGCTCGGCCCCTGGCTCGACTGGGCCTATGCCCAGCTGACCACGCCCGCCGAAGCCTGATCCGCATTTAGCGCCCTTCCCGCCACCCGTCGCACCCGGTCAAATCCGGGGTGACGGGGCAGGGGGCGCACATTCCCGATTTCCAGCCGGCACACCCGGCCGCGCGGCTATCGTGCCGTGCACCCATGGAGCAAAGACCATGACCAAGCCCAAGGTTCTCATTTCCGACAAGATGGACCCCAACGCCGCCCGCATTTTCCAGGAGCGCGGCTGCGACGTGGACGTGATCACCGGCAAGACGCCGGAAGAATTGAAGGCAATCATCGGCCAGTACGATGGCCTGGCGATCCGCTCGTCCACCAAGGTGACCAAGGAAATCCTCGAAGCCGCCACCAACCTCAAGGTTGTCGGCCGCGCCGGCATCGGCGTGGACAACGTCGACATTCCGGCCGCATCGGCCAAGGGCGTGGTGGTGATGAACACCCCGTTCGGCAACTCGATCACCACCGCCGAACACGCCATCGCGCTGATCTTCGCGCTCGCCCGCCAGCTGCCCGAGGCCGACCTTTCGACCCAGGCCGGCAAGTGGGAAAAGAACCGCTTCATGGGCGTGGAAGTGACCGGCAAGACGCTGGGCCTGATCGGCGCGGGCAACATCGGCTCGATCGTTGCCAGCCGCGCACTGGGCCTCAAGATGAAGGTCGTGGCGTTCGACCCGTTCCTCACTCCGGAACGCGCAGTCGAAATGGGCGTGGAGAAGGCTGACCTGGAAACCCTGCTGGCCAAGGCGGACTTCATCACCCTGCACACCCCGCTGACCGACCAGACGCGTAATATCCTCTCGGCCGAAAACCTGGCCAAGACCAAGAAGGGCGTGCGCATCGTCAACTGCGCGCGTGGTGGCCTGGTCGATGAAAAGGCGCTGAAGGACCTGCTCGATTCCGGCCACATCGCCGGCGCCGCGCTCGACGTGTTCGAAACCGAACCGGCCAAGGACAGCCCGCTGTTCGGCACCCCCAACTTCATCTGCACCCCGCACCTGGGCGCTTCGACCACCGAAGCCCAGGTCAACGTGGCGCTGCAGGTGGCCGAACAGATGGCCGATTTCCTGGTGACCGGCGGCGTGACCAACGCGCTCAACATGCCCTCGCTCTCGGCCGAAGAAGCGCCCAAGCTCAAGCCCTACATGGCGCTTGCCGAAAAGCTCGGCACGCTGGTGGGCCAGCTGGCGCACGACAACCTCGCCAAGATCGCCATCGAAGTGGAAGGCGCAGCAGCCCAGCTCAACCAGAAGCCGATCACGGCGGCGGTGCTGACCGGCGTGATGAAGCAGTATTCCGACACCGTGAACATGGTCAACGCGCCGTTCCTGGCCAAGGAACGCGGGCTCGACGTGCGCGAAGTGCGCCACGATCGCGAAGGCGAATACCGCACCCTGGTGCGCGTCACCGTCTCGACCAGCCAGGGCGACCGTTCGGTGGCCGGCACGCTGTTCGGCAACGGCCAGCCGCGCCTGGTGGAAATCTTCGGCATCGGCATCGAAGCCGATCTCGATGGCGACATGCTCTACATCGTCAACACCGACGCGCCGGGCTTCATCGGTTCGATCGGTACGCTGCTGGGCCAGTCTGGCATCAACATCGGCACGTTCCACCTGGGCCGCCGCGAAGCCGGTGGTGAAGCGGTGCTGCTGCTTTCGGTGGACAGCCCGGTGAACGAAGCCGTGCTCGCCGCCGCGCGCGAAATCCAGGGCGTGCGGGTGATCAAGGCGCTCAAGTTCTGATCGGCTCGGCCGTTCACATCACTTCAGGCCGGGCCTGAAAGGCAGGAAAGGGCGGTGCCTTGCGGCGCCGCCCTTTTTGCTGCGCGCCATGGTGGTGCGGCGGTCTTTCTGGAATATCACGACTTCTTCTTGATTTCCTTGGCGACCATCAGGTTGCCAGGAATGTTGAAGCGGATCGTTTCGCGGTTGGCGCTGCACGCCGCGCCGTTTTCCGGACGATAGCTCGCCTGATAGCGGGCCCTGCCCAGGATCGTTTGCGCGGCCTTGTCGAATACGAATGGCGGATAAGACGCCACCGCCCGCAAGGCCGCCGTGCGGCCATCGGCCTGGATATCGTATTCACTGCGCACCCAGCCTTCAAAGCCCCAGCGTGCCGCATCGGCGGGAAAAGCGCCGGCGCTGGTGTTGATGGCCGTCAGCGCAGGCTTGGGTCCGATCAGTGCGCATTGTTCCTCGCTCAGGCCGGTGTCGGCAAACAGGCGCTGCGCCTCGTCCAAGCGACCTTTGCTGGCGGCGTCATTGGCCAGACGCAACAGCGCGAACTGCCGCAACGGATGGCGTGGGGGCAGGCCGGTATCGCCGGCTACGCGTTGCAGCACGGCCGTGGCGTTGGCCCGGTCGGCGGCCACGGGGCGCATCGGCAAGGCAAGGAGCAGGCTGGCGTTTCGTGCCAAGGGATCGGCGGCGATCGCCGGTTCCTCCGCCAGCGTCTGCAGCGCGGGATAGCCCCGCCCGCTTCGCGTGATCACCCGGTTTTCGGGTTGCACGATCCTCTCGCGCTGCCACGTCAACAGCACCCGCGCCTGGTTGCGCAAGGCCTGCGGCAATGCCGCGTCTTGGGCCAGCACCAGGCCGCGATCGATCGAGGCGAGCCTGTCGGCATCGGTGCGCAGGTCCATATCGGCCATGGCCACCCGGGCCACCAGTTCGCTGGCCTTGTCGCCGCTTTGCCGCGCGGCATCGGTTGCGGCCAGCCATGCGGGCCAAGTCTGGCGGTTCATCGGCAGCGCCAGGGCAGCCTGGCGTGCCCATGCGGTGATCGCCTCGTTCAGCGGTGCCGCTGGCGAAAGGCCGCCACCGCCCCGGCTGCAGCGCAATTCCACGCGTGCCGTGGAACGAAAGAAGGCGGGCATCTTGGCCGCATCTTCGGGCTTCCAGCGCCAACTGGCTGCGGCGCGGGCAAAGGCCTGGGCCTTGGCATAGCTGCCCGTGCTGTAGAGAGTCTGGCTGCCCAGAACGTCGCCGCTCTCGCTGATCATCAATTGCACGATGGCCATGTCGTCGGGTTCGAGGCCGGTTTCCGGCCCGCAATCGGGCGAATCCATATCCGCCGCGCTGCCAAAGCTCGCACTGCCGGCGTGCCCGGCTCCGGAGTAGGCCATGTAGCGGCGTGCGTCTTCGATCTGGTTGTCGAGCAAGGCGGCTTGGGCCAAGTCCTGGCGCAGGCCGGCGTCGAACGCGCTGATATGGTCGTGAAGGCCGCCGGCCAGCTTCAGCGCGGTTTCAAGTTCGGCCTTGCCCGTCTTGACCTGGCCGCGATTGAGCCAGGTGCGGCCGAGCAGGAGGTGCCATTGCGCCAGCATGATCTTGTCGGGCGCCGGCTTGGCCGTCTCCAGCCGCAGCCCTTCGTTGGCCGCGTCGATCGATCGGTTATCGCTGTCGAATGCCGTCAGCAGGGCAATGCGCTGCAGCGCGACGCTGCGCGCGCCGTCCTGTTGCAAGGCAAGCGCGGCATCAAAATGCGCGAGCGCCCCATCATGGTCCCAGCGGCTGGCTGCCAGAGTGCCCAGCATGATTTCTGCCTGGGCAATATCGATCGGCAGCTGGTCGGCATGCGGGCGCATCGCGGCAAGCGCGGCCAGGAGCAGGGACTCGCCCTGTTCGGCATGGCCGGTGCGGACCTGGCAGGCGCCGCGCCGTGCGGCAATCACCACGGCTGGCAGGCTGCCCGGCTTCACGTGTGGATCGGCGGCCAGCGCGTCGAGCAGGGGCAGTGCCGTTGCGCAGTCGTCCTTGTCATAGGCGGCGGTTGCCGCGTCAAAGCGCTGCTGCAGCGTGTTTTGCGGCGCCGGTTGCGCAAGCGCCGCAGCGGCGGGGGCAAAGGCACTCAACAGCCACGTCGATCGATAGCGCAACACAGTTCTCCCGTGGCATTTACATGAATATTGCCGTCAAATACTATGAACTGATGACACACCTGTCCACGTCCATTGCCCGCTTCGGGGTGCCCTGTGGGCGGCTTGTCTTTGCCTTGCTTGCCGGCGGGTGCCTGTCTGCCCCCGGCGCGGGCGCGGCGCCGGCTCCTGCAGAGCAGGCGCCCAACCGCATCGTGCTTTTGGGGGCGCGATGGTGTGCGCCGTGCATGGCCGAATATGCCAACCTGCCTGCGCTGGTGCGGGCAGCCGCGCCCGATCGCATCGTGCTGGCCTGGATCGATCGCCCGATCGCGGCGCCACCGGGCCTGCAAGGCCAGGTGGACACGATGCCGCCGGCCGCCGCGCGCGAACTCGCCGAGCGCCGGCTGGGCGTGGGTTTCGGCCTGCCAGCTGCGGTGGCATCGGGAAGCGCCTGCCAGCCATGGCGCGGCCCGCTGCGCCCGGCCGACCTGCCGGCGTGGCGGGCGGCGTGCGCGGGCCAGCCGCGTTGACCGCTTGCATTGCCCGTCCTTCCGCGCCACGCGCTGCGGCCATGCGCACGCTGGACAACATCCTTTCCGATCGCGGCTCGAAATACGCGGTGTCCGGCGCGCCGTGCCACTCTGCCGAAGAAGCGCGCACGCTGCTCGACCAGCTCAAGACGATCAAGAAGTTTGCCAAGGCCACGCACAATACCTGGGGCCTGCTCTGCGCCCAGGGGCCGATCAAGCACGACGACGGCGAAAGCGGCGCAGGCATGGTGATCGTACGCATGCTGGAACGCGCGGGATTGCAAGACCATCTCGTCATCGTCACGCGATGGTACGGTGGCAAGCATCTGGGCGGCGATCGCTTTCGCCATGTGCAGACGGCGGTTCGCGCCTATCTGGACAGCCTGTGATGGCCGGACCTTTATGCCCCGTGGTCCGTTGACGCCACACCCCGATCAAGGAAACCGCATGACCACCAATGTCCCCACTTCGCCCGCTGGCTGGCTGGCCCCGATGATCCCGCTGTGGAACCAGCAGATGCTGCTGGGCAGCGAGGCCGCCATGGTCATTGCCCGGCGGATGTGGCTGGTGGCGCTCGCCGATCCGCGCGCCGCGGCCGAAAGCCAGCGAATGGTGGCCGAAAAGGTGGAAACCCTGGCGAAAGTCTGGTGGGACATGGCCTTGGCCCCGTCGCGCGCGCTGCTAGGCGGCAAGGCGATGCCAACCGCGCATGGCGAGGCGCGTCGGGCGGTACAGACCTATCGCCGCAAGGTGCGCGCCAACTTGCGGCGGCTGGGCCCGGTCTAAGGCTTTCGCGCCACTTTGACCAAGGCCCACCCCATCGCGCCGCTCAAGGCGAGCGCGAGGGCAAGGCCGATGGCTGCCCCCCATTCCGCACCCGCGCGCCCGGCAAGCAGGCCGCCCGCGATCAGGCCCAGGATGGGAAACAGCAGCAGGGCAAGACAACCGATCGCAACCATGGCCGGTGCGATGCCCCCGCAGCGATGAACCGCCGCTGAGCCGAAAGGGTCAGCCGACCATCGCGCGCAAGGCTTCGAAGCACGGGCCATCGATCGCCTTGCCCACTTCACCGGACATGATGTCGAGCGCGCGTTCCACTGGCATGGCGGCGCGATAGGGCCGATCGGCGGTCAGCGCGTCATAGAAATCGGCCACACTGATGATCCGCGCTTCGGTGGCGATGAGGCTGTGGTCCAGCCCGAGCGGATAGCCCTTGCCGTCGAGCCGTTCGTGGTGCGCGCCTGCCACGGCCGCCATGTCGCGCAAGGGGCCGATGCGCGAGAGGATTTCCGTGGTGTGGCTGGCATGGCTGCGCATTTCCATCCATTCGGTATCGTCGAGCTTGCCCGGTTTTTCCAGCACGCGGCTGGACACGGCGAGCTTTCCCACGTCGTGCAGCACGGCTGCCCGGCGCAGCGCCCGCAAGTCCGTCTCGCGTACGCCCATCGCCCGGCCCAGCGCCGTGGCATAGCGGCCCACGCGGCAGGAATGCCCGCCGGTATATGGGCTCTTGGCATCGATCACGGCGCCAAAGGCATCGGCAATATCGTCGAGGTAGTCCTCGTCCACCGCCACGCGGGCCTCTTCGGGTTCCAGCGCGCGGACGTGCAATTCCAGTGCCGGGTCGTTGCAATGGCTCCAGAAGCCAGGCCGCGTGCTCACTTTCAGGAACGCGTCGACCAGTTCGGGATCGAGCCAGGTGCCCCGCCGTGCGCGCACTTCGGCCTCGGCCGCCTCGGGCCCGGCAGCCTTCTGGAACACGTCGGCAATCTGGCCAAGCAAGGCCAGGCGGGCCGCCAGGGGAATGGCTTGCCCGGCCACGCCCAGCGGCTTGCCGCCGCCGTCCCAGTGTTCATCCAGAGCGGCGATGGCGGCGGCGACGCTTTCGGGAAAGCGCAATTGCCGGGCGATCGTCGCGCCGCGCGTGCAGCGGGTCTGGATCAGGTCGGTGGCGATGCGGCTGCCGTCGCGCAGGATCGTGGCGATCGCGCGCATCCGGGCCGATAGGGGCTCACCGGCGCCCGTGCGCCGGAAGACAAACCCGAGCGTGGGGCCAAGCCCCTGGCCGATCAGCTTGAATTCCTGTTTGAACGTGCGATCGTCGGCCAGGTAGAGTTCGGCAATGCGCGCGGCATTGCTGGAACAGCCCAGGTCCTTGAGCAAGGTGGCATAATAGATCGTGCGCCGCTCCGCCGGGGCGAGGCCCAAGGCGATTGCCACCTGGCTGGCGATCCAGCAGGCGCGCAGCGAATGGCCTGCCGGCTGGCCTTCGGTCAGGTCGAGGGCATAGGAGAATGCCCCCAGGATTTCGCTGAGCGAAGTTGTGGCCACCGTGGGCCTGGCAAAATCGAATTCCTGCGCGAAAGCATGGCGCATGGGCGGCCCCCGTTGATCGTTGTCGCCAGATTGGTGGCACGATTCGCGTTAAAGCCGCGTTTGCGTGGCCCACTGTCTTTGGGGCAGGACGGCCACGAAAAAGGGCGGCCCTGGCCGGGCCGCCCTCGTTGGATTTGCCGATGATTGACGGCTTACCAGTTCACGCCCAGGCGCGCATAAAGATAGCGCCCGCCGAACCCGAACGGGGAGAAGAACGGGAACGCCACCCCGCCATTGGTGGCCAGGATGCTGGCAGGCACCTTGTCGGGGTAGATGTCGAACAGGTTGTTGGCGCCCAGGCTGATCGTCGCCTTGTCCAGCAGCTTGTAGCGCAGTTCCAGGTCGGCAATCGCGCGCTGGCCCGTGAACAGGTCGCTCGCGGCCGTGCTCGCCGGTTCGATGATGTTGCCGTAATAGCTGACGCGCGCGGTGGCGCCCAGCTTGCCCAGCGTCCAGTCCAGCGTGCCGACCACCTTTTCACCCGGCGTGCCGTTGGTGATGGTGATAATGCGCTGGCGTGCGAACAGCGCCGTGGTGCCCACCGTGTTGGCGGGCACGCTGTCCACCGTCACCTTGTTGATGTTCCCGGCCACGGTGAAATCGAACGTGCCAATGGCAGCCGTGCGATGGCGGTAGTGCGCCACGGCGTCGATCCCCTGCGCGGTGGTGTGGATGCCGTTGACGAAGAAGCGCGCGGCGGAAACGTCATACCGCAACTGGTCGGCCGCGCTCAGGTTGAGGTTTTCCGAAAGGCCCAGCCCATCGCGCACCTTGATCAGGTAGCCGTCCACCGTCAGGTCGAACCCGCCCACGCGCACCACCGCGCCGGCCGAGAAGTTGACCGACTTTTCCGGGCGCAGCGCCTGGCCGCCCAGCGACTTGGCCACCGCGCTGGTCGACGGGAAGGTGCCAGTTTCGACGATGTTGCTGCCCACCAGCACCGAAGAGGTGGAGGTGAAATACTGCTGTTGCAGCGAAGGCGCGCGGAACCCGGTGGACACCGCGCCGCGTAGCGCGAACCAGCGGGTGAAATCGGCGCGGGCCGAAACCTTGCCCGTGGCGATGTCGCCAAAGTCGGAATAGTGTTCGCCGCGCACCGCCGCGCCCAGGGTCAGCACCTTGGGCAGCTTGGCTTCAAGGTCCAGGTAGGCGGCATTGCTTACCCGGCTCACCCGCAGCGCATTGCCCGGCTGGAAGCCGGGGAAGCCCTGCGCGCCACCGGTCAGCGCGGTCGAGGCGCCATCGGCGCGGATGTAAGAGGCTTCCTCGCCGGCATTGATGCGATAGCCTTCGCGGCGGCCTTCCACGCCCCACGCCACGTTCAGGCTGGTGCCACCCAGGTCATAGGCGCGGCTCGCATCGATGCCCCCCACCCACTGGTCATAGATCAGCGCGCCGTCATAGAAATTGGTCGGCGAAGCGGCGCCCAGCGTGGAATTGATCGAATTGAGCGTGCGGAAGTCCAGGCGGTTGCGGCCATAGGACAGCTTGATCGTGGCATCCCATTCGCCCCACTTGCCCTTGAGGCCGGTGGTCGCGGTCAGGTCCTTGGACCGCACGTTGATCAGCGGCAGGAATCCATCGGGATAGACCGAGGTCACGTTGTTCACGTTCGACGGGTTGCGGGCAAAGGCGGCGCTGGTGCTGTCGCGGAACTGGTAGCCGCCGAACAGGAACGCGCTCCACCCGCTGTCGCCCAGCGGCAGCGAGGAGTTGATATAGCCGGTGCCCTGCTGCACCTTGGGATCGCCCAGGCGCGAGCGCACCTTGTTGGGCGTGTCGCGGGTGTCGAGGTCGGAACGGTTGGTGGCCAGGCGGTTGAGGTATTCGCCCGTCACGGTCAGGAAACCGCCGTTGTTGCCCAGCTTCATGCCCTGCCATGCGCTCACGTTCAGCGTATCGCCATCGGTGATGTGGCGCGAGGAACGCGCGCCGTTGAACTGCGTGTCATAAAGGCCATAGCTGACCACCGCGCCGCCGCCGTGATCGGCTTCGCGCAGGCGCATGTTGACCACGCCGGCAATCGCGTCGGACCCATATTGCGCCGATGCGCCATCGCGCAGCACTTCGACCGAGCCCAGCGCGAGCGTGGGAATGGTGTTGAGATCGACCGCGGCCGAGCCACGACCGATCGAGCCGCCCAGGTTGACCAGCGCCGAGGCATGGGCGCGCACGCCGTTGATCAGCACCAGGGTCTGGTCGGGCGAAAGACCACGCAGCGTCGCGGGACGGATCGAGTCGGTACCGTCAACCGCCGAGGAGCGGGGGAAATCGATCGAGGGGGCGATATTGGCAATCGCGGCGCCCAGTTCGGTGGTGCCCTGGCGAGTCAAGGCTTCGGCGGTCAGCACGTCGACCGGGGCGACGGTGTCCAGCTTGGTGCGGTTCTGCGCGCGGGTGCCGGTCACCACGATCTGCGCGTCGGGTTGCTCGGCGGCCTGTTCTGCGGCTGGGCCTTCATCGGCGGCAAAGGCCGGCTGTACCGCGGCAAGCGGCAGGGCCAGCGCAGCACCAGCCAGGAAGACGTAACGATTGGTAATAGTCATGCAAAACCCCGTGACGAACAATTTGCGCTGATCTTTCCGTTCTTTGGCGGCCTTGGTCAGCGTCAATGGCGCTCTAGGGTCGCCATCGGGGCAACGACAATTTGAAATTTGTCATGTGCCGGTATTTCGAATGTCATGTGGCGCCGGGGCAACGGCGGCCGGCATCGCCGTGGATTTGCGCGTGGCTTTTTCCCTACCCGCCAAGGGCCAATGCCGCTAAAGGCGCGGGCCATGGACACCAGCGATCCCGATCTCCTGCCAGAAGGCCTCGAAGACCGCCTGCCGCGTGGCGCGGCGGCCGCCACGCGCGTGATGCGCACCATCCACGGCGTGATGGAAGGCCACGGCTATGACCGTGTGCTTCCCCCGATGATCGAGTTCGAGCGCTCGCTGGCCAGCCGCATGGCCGGGATCAGTTCGCGCCGCATGTTCCGTTTCGTCGATCCGCAAAGCTTGCGGATGATGGCCCTGCGCAGCGACATCACGCCCCAGATCGGCCGCATCGCCGGCACGCGCCTGGCCGCCGCGCCGCGTCCGTTGCGCCTGTGCTATGCCGGGCAGGTGGTGACGATCAAGGGCGCCGGGCTCGATCCCGCGCGCGAAAAGCTGCAGTGCGGCGCCGAACTGATCGGGGCCGACAATGTCGCCGCCGCCGCCGAAGTGGTTGCCGTGGCGATCGAGGCGCTCCAGGCGGCCGGGGCCAAGGGTGTCAGCGTCGATTTCACCCTGCCCGACCTGGTCGATACCCTGGCGGAAAAGGCCCTGCCGCTCGGGCCCGGTCAGATCGACGCCGTGCGCCGTGAACTCGATACCAAGGATGCCGGCGGCCTGGTGGAGGCGGGTGGCGAGGCCTATGTGCCGCTACTCTACGCAACCGGCGATTTCGACACTGCGATCGAGAAACTGGCTGCCATCGATGCCGGTGGGGCGCTGGCCGGGCGCATCGCCGCCCTGCGCGAAATTGCCCTGCGCCTGGATGGTCGCGCGCGCCTCACGCTCGATCCCTCGGAACGGCATGGCTTCGAATATCAGTCGTGGTTCGGTTTCGTGCTCTATGCCGATGGCGTGCGCGGCGCGTTGGGCCGGGGCGGCACGTATCGCATCGCCGCGCCGGATGGGGGGGAAGGGGAAGTGGCCACCGGCTTCTCGCTCTATCCCGATGCCCTGATCGACCTGATCGCCAGTGCCGAACCCCCGGCCGACAAGCTGTTCCTGCCGCTGGGCCACGATCGCGCTGCCGCCGACCGGCTGCGCGCCATCGGCTGGCGCACGGTGGCGGCGTTGAGCGAGGCGGACGAGGCGGTGTCGCTTGGCTGTACCCATGTGCTTGGCTCGCAAGGGCCCCAGGCGCTGTAAAGCGGCTGCCCTGCTCTTGACTCGCGCGGGGCGGTGCCACTAGGGCGCCACCCGCACACATCCTTGCGCGTCTACGCGCCCAACCCACCCGCTGCGCCGAGTCCTGTCGAAGGGCGCTGTTCGGGTCCACCTGGCAGGTGGAGGAGTGTATCTGTGGCAAATGTAACCGTGATCGGCGCCCAATGGGGCGATGAAGGCAAAGGCAAGATCGTCGATTGGCTGGCCAGCCGGGCTGACGCCGTCGTGCGCTTCCAGGGCGGGCACAACGCCGGCCACACGCTGGTGGTGGGTGAACAGGTCTACAAGCTTTCGCTGCTGCCCTCGGGCATCGTCACCGGCACGCTGTCGATCATCGGCAATGGTGTGGTGCTCGATCCCTGGGCGCTCAAGGCCGAGATCGAAAAGCTGACCGCGCAGGGCGTGGAAATCAACGCCGACAATTTCGCCATTGCCGACAATTGCCCGCTGATCCTGCCGCTGCACCGCGATCTCGATGGCTTGCGTGAGGCGGCGGCCGGCGCCGGCAAGATCGGCACCACCGGGCGCGGCATCGGCCCGGCCTATGAAGACAAGGTCGGCCGCCGCGCCATCCGCGTGTGCGACCTGGCGCACCTCGACGCGCTCGATGCGCAGCTCGACCGGCTCTGCGCCCATCACGATGCCCTGCGCGCCGGCTTTGGCCAGCCGCCGGTCGATCGCGCCGCCCTGCTCGAAGAGCTCAAGGCGATCGCGCCCTATGTGCTGCAATTCGCCCAGCCGGTGTGGAAGCGCCTGAATGCCGTGCGCAAGGCCGGCGCGCGCATCCTGTTCGAAGGCGCGCAGGGCGTGCTGCTCGATGTGGACCACGGCACGTATCCGTTCGTCACTTCGTCCAACACCGTGTCGGGCACGGCGGCTTCGGGTTCGGGCCTCGGCCCGGCGGCCACCGGCTTCGTGCTGGGTATCGTCAAGGCCTATACCACCCGCGTCGGCTCCGGCCCGTTCCCCACCGAACTGGCCGATGACGTGGGCCAGCGCCTGGGCGAACGCGGCCATGAATTCGGCACCGTCACTGGCCGCAAGCGCCGCTGTGGCTGGTTCGACGCCGTGCTCACCCGCCAGTCCTGCGCCATTTCCGGCGTTACCGGCATCGCGCTGACCAAGCTCGACGTGCTCGATGGCTTCGACAAGGTGAAGATCTGCATCGGCTATCGCCTCAACGGCAAAGTGCTGGACTATTTCCCCAGCCATGCTGCCGACCAGGCCAATGTCGAGCCGATCTACGAGGAAATGGACGGCTGGCACGGCACCACCGCCGGTGCGCGCTCGTGGGCCGATCTGCCCGCCCAGGCGATCAAGTACATCCAGCGCGTGCAGGAACTGATCGAAACGCCCGTTGCGCTGGTCAGCACGTCGCCCGAGCGTGAAGACACCATCCTCGTGCGCGATCCCTTCGTGGATTGATCGCCCGAAACGCGGCGATAGGATGGCGCCCATGCGCCGCCCTCTTGTCCTGCTGATCGGATTGTTGGCGGCGGCAGGCCTGTGGGCCTTGCCGCCGCTGTTGTTTCGCGCGCCGGCCCGCGCCCAGGATGCGGGGGAGGTGGCGCGGGTGCGCGTGGAAAAGGCGGCCCGGCGCCTGGTCCTGCTCGATGAAAACGACCAGCCCTTGCGCGTGTTCACCGGCATCCAGCTTGGCCCCAACCCGATCGGGCCCAAGCATTTCCAGGGCGATGGCCGCACGCCCGAAGGCCATTACACCATCGATCGCGGCAATCCGAACAGCGCCTATCACCTCTCGCTGCACATCTCCTATCCCGACGCGGCGGATCGGGCCTTTGCCCAGGCGGCGGGAAAGCCGCCGGGCGGCGACATTTTCCTCCATGGCCAGCCCAATTTCATGGGGCCGGCGCGGGCACCGGGGGACTGGACCGAAGGCTGTATCGCGCTCACCAACTCCGAAATCGAGGAAATCTGGCAGCGCGTGGGCGACGGAACACCCATCGACGTGCTGCCGTGAGGCGCGCAGCTTGATCCAAAACCGAGGTATCTGGCGTTGACCTGATCCCGCTTTGTTCCGCAGATGTTCGTATACGCGGTTTTACGGAGTGGGGGCAAACATGGGGCAATCGGCAGCGCGTTTCGATTATGGGCTTCCTGGCGATGGCGGGGCAGCAAACGACCGGGTGCAGGAACGCCCGCTCGGTTGGGGCCAGGAAGGGCGCGGGATCAATCCCTTGGCGGTTTCGATCTTCGCCGATCGCGGCTATCTGCGCGCCGAAATGGCAGAGGATGCCGCCGCTGCCGGCCTGCGGGTGGCGCAGACCAGCGATCTGGAACGGCTGGTGGCCGATGCCGCCTCGCCTGCGCTGGGCGATGTCGTGCTGGTCGATTGCCCGGTGATCGACGGGCTGGAACTGGCGGCGCTTTCGCGCCTGGACAGCCGCGCCGCGCAAAGCGGCTCGCAACTGGTGGTATCCACCAGCATCGGCTCGCTCGACGATGTCTATGGCTGTCTCGACCAGTCCGAAGCGCAGATTCTCGTCACGCCCAGCCGGGCCGAACGGGTGATCGCCATGGGCCGCGTGCTGGCCCGCACCGGCAACCGCGTGCGCGAACTGGGGGAGGAAGACCGCCTCACCCTGCTGCGCCTGACCGAGCAGGTCACCAATATCGCCGCGCGCCTGGAACAGCTTTCGTCGGGCAACAATGTCGATGCAGAAAGCGCCTCGGCGTTCCGCTTCAACGGTGAAAGTGGCGAAGCCGGCCCGGCCAAGCTCGACGAAGGCACCGATCGCCTGGTGCGCACCGCGCGCCCGCCGCTTCCCGATCCGCGCCTGGTGCGCAAGATCATCCGCCAGCGCCAGCTGCGCGCCCGCTTCTTCGAAGGCGATCTGTTCGCCGATCCGGCGTGGGACATGCTGCTTGATCTCACCGCCGCCCGCGTCGAACACGTGCGCGTCTCGGTCACCTCGCTGTGCATCGCCTCGGGCGTACCGCCCACGACGGCCCTGCGCTGGATCGGCCAGATGACCGACGCCGGCCTGCTCCAGCGCGTGGACGACGAAACCGACCGCCGCCGCGCTTTCATCACCCTCACTGACAAAGCCGCCGACGCCATGGCCCGCTACTTCGCCGAACTGGGCTCCAGCGCCAACGCCATGGTATAAAAGCAAAAGGCCCCCTCCTCTTTAGAGGAAGGGGTTGGGGGTGGTGCGAGATAGAGCGCTGCGCTTAACGGCGGCGCGCTGTTCTGCCGTGACTTCGCAGCTAACGCACTTGCGGCGTCAGGGCTTCCGCCTTTAGGTGGCAGTCATCCCATACTGGAGATGGTGATGGAGGCTCCCGAGCAGAGCCGGTCGTTCAGATCGGCCAACTCGAACGTCAGCTCCTGACGGAAGCTGCCAATGGAATGCCCTGTAGCGGGTCGTCAAAAAGACGCCCCAATCCCTGTCATTCAGCGTGATCTCGCGCGACAACAAACGCGGTCATCGCTATGCAGATGAAGCACATGGCCCTCCTGATGTGACGGTCGTAACCGTGCCTATGATCTGGTTTACAAAAAACCCAACGGTTGACAAAAATAAAAAAAAGCCCATTGTGCCGCCAGCGCGAGCAGGATGGGGTACGTTAGTGGCAAAGATTTATCCGTGGGAGTATCACCCGGACCTCACCGAGGAGCGGCTTAAGATTGTCGCTGCGATGCTGGTCGATGGTCGTCACGCCGCGCTCGAGCGATACGATGAAGAGGCCGGGGACAATGGCTGGACTCATGGGTGCCGTGCCTTCCAGTTTTGTCGGCATCGTGTGCTACAGGCGATCGACAGCGGCGAGCTTGTCTGGCTGACCGCGATTGATCGGACGCTCCAACTAATCTTCAAGATCGGCGACGTGCCCGTGCGGATTTACAGGGGCGATGCCGAGGAGCCGACTGATCGGACGCTGAAGCAGAGTTTCGGCGAACGGCGCCAACTCGAAATCCTGTTCCACGAGCATGATGAGGGCCGCGACTTGGCATACCGGTTTGCGGTTGAGACCGACATAGACGGTAGCGTGCTCGCGGTGAAGTTTGTCGGCCTGCGTGGCGAGTCTGCCGTGCTGATTTGGGATGTGCCGCTAGATGGCTTGTCTGGCTTCGTCGGATCGGTCGGTCGTGCGGCGACGGAGAGTGTCGAGCTCGCGCCCCCGAGCGTTGGTCTGCGTACCGACGACGACATCGCGGAAGACAGCGCGGGCGTCTGACGCTGGAACGGTTGATCGGAAGAGATCCATGGTCGGAACGCAAGTCTTCGATGGCGAGCGCCTGCGACTCGCGCGCGTGGCAAAGGGGTTCACGCTCGACGAGCTGGGCAACCGTGTCAGCGCGACGCGGCAATATCTCAACCAGCTTGAGCAGGGTATAAAACTGCCGACCGAGGAGATGGTGGAGGCGCTTGCGGCCGCCTTGGGAGTGACGGTCCGTTTCTTCACGTTGTCGGCGCGGGGCGGGGTCTCTGCCGAGCAGTGTCATTTCCGAAAGCAAAGAACGACGCCGGTATCTGTTGTCAGTCAGGTACTGGCGCGTGGGACGCTCCTCGATGGATTCGTCGACCGTCTGGACCGAGCGTTGGAACTGCCTAAAGTGTCATTCCCCGACATTCCGGTGAAGTCCACGGCCGATATCGAAGACGCTGCCGAACAAGCGCGCGAGCAGTGGATGTTGGGTACTGGCCCGATATCTAATATGATGCGCGTTGTCGAAAATGCCGGGGCCGTGGTGAGCTTCTTCGGCGGAGTGTCGGAGCGTGTTGACGCGCTATCCATTGATCGGCCGCGGCCCATGATCATTCGGAGCGAGGCCAAGCCAGCCGCATGCCGACTGCGCTTCGATCTGGCCCACGAGTGCGGGCACTTGGTGATGCACAAGGGTATAGTGACTGGTGACAAGGTCACCGAAGATCAAGCCAATCGCTTTGCCAGCGCTTTTCTCCTGCCTCGTTCGGCGTTCATCCACGAATTCCCCCACAGCCGCATGCTGAACTGGACCGCTATCTTCGAAATGAAACTTCGCTGGAAAGTGTCGGCATCAGCGATCCTTCGGCGTGCTTATGATCTGAAGATATTGACCGCGGATCAGTATCGGACCGGCTACATTCACCTGAGCAAGACTGGCCAGCGCAAGTTCGAACGGTATGACGATGTTATCGTGGCAGAGGAGCCCGAGCTGCTATCGTCGGCGATAGCAGCGCTGGAGCACGCCTATCCCGGCGCCGTGCGTCGGATCGCTGCCGACGCCGGCTTTGAGGACGACATGTTCGAAAGCGTTGCAGGTCTTGGTTTGCCGGAAGGGTCAGGATCGGATTCAACTAATGTGGTCTCGATCATGCGGCGCTGAAATTTGAGACGCTCTGTTCGAAAATTGCCACTCCGCTAGGTCAAAATCGGATCCTGCCTAACCTGCTAAGTCAACGCCTACTTTAACGGCACAGCCTTTCAGAAGCCGCCAGACCGGCTTCGGCCCATTTTCAGTCGCACTCGGATTGCCGGTTGGGAAAGCACTGGACGTCTGCTGCTGCAAATCTCTTCCGTCGACGCGTCAAATAGTAAACCAGATAAGTCCCAATCTAGCCTGTCTTATTCACCGCGGCGGGTGAGAGGGTTGGCGGGAGTGGCGTAAGCGATTGCTTTGCAGTAGGAAAATGGGTGTCTAGACCAGTCCTTCAGCGAGGCAATTTATGCCACGGACCACACCCGCCGGGAGCGATGATAGCGCACCGGGATTTTCGTTTCCAGCGGTTGGCGGCAAGAAGGTCACAACCGCGTTCGACGGTGGCCGGCTGACCTCTGACGGCGGCGTTCTGCTGCTGGCGCAGGCCGAGCGCGCGATGGGGATCTGCCGGCAGCTTGCTGCGTGCATCGCCGATCCGCGTGACCCGACGCGGGTGATCCATCGCCTCGATGACATTCTGCGTGCCCGTGTGTTCGCGATCACGTGTGGCTATGAGGACGCCGATGATCTCGATGCCCTGCGCGACGATCCGGGCTTCCGCCTGGCGCTGGGCAAGTTGCCGGGATCGGGCGCGGGGCTGGCCAGCCAACCGACGATGAGCCGCTGGGAGAATGCACCGACCACGCGTGAACTGGCCCGGATGATGGTCGCGATGATCGGCGTTTACTGTGCCAGCTATCCGGCCCCACCGGCGGCGGTGACGCTGGATATCGATGACACGTGTGATGTCGTGCACGGCTATCAGCAGCTCTCGTTCTGGAACGGACATCACGGTGAGCGCTGCTTCCTGCCGATCCATGTGTACGATACCGCGAGCGGGCGGCCGGTGGCGATGCTGCTGCGCACTGGCAAGACGCCGTCGGGTGCCGAAGGTGCCGGCCACATCCGGCGCCTGGTGCGTCATATCCGCCAGCACTGGCCCGATACCCACATCACCATCCGCGGCGATGGGCACTACGCCCGTCCCGAGATCATGGCGTTCTGCGAGGCGGCCGGGGTCGATTACGTGTTCGGCTTGCCGACCAACGCCGCGCTGCGGGCCGATCCGGCCATCGTTGCCGTCGCCGATGCCTGCGCGGTCAAGCGGGCCCAGGCCCAACATCCGGTCCTGCGCAACTATGTCGAGACCCGCTACGGCGCCAAAAGCTGGAAGAGCCAACGCCGCGTCGTCGCCCGGATTGAGGCCAGCACGCTGGGCATGGACATCCGCTATGTCGTCACCTCGCTGACAGAAGGCTCGCCCGAGCACATTTACGACACGCTCTATTGCGCGCGCGGCCAAGCCGAAAACCTGATCAAGCGCCACAAGACCCAGTTGGCCAGCGATCGCACCTCGTGCCGCTCGGCCAATGCCAACCAGATGCGCCTCATCCTGCATACCGCCGCCTACTGGCTGATGTGGCGCGTCCAGCAGGCCATCCCCAAGGCCACCTCTCTGGCCACTGCCGAGTTCGCAACGCTGCGCCTGCGGCTGCTCAAGGTCGCCGCCCGCGTCATCGAGACCGCCTCGCGCATCCGTGTCGCCTTCGCGTCAGCATGCCCCGACGCCGGCGTGTTCAAAGCCATCGCCACCAGTCTCCGGCCAGCGCCGACATAGCCAGCGCGGCTGTGCCGCACAAAGCCCGAGCCATCGCCCATCAACCTCGAAAAGCCATCGGTTTTGCTGCGGCGAAAAACGCCGCCGAAACCGCGCGCCCGGATCACGCGGCCACCGACACATCAAACCCGGCACGCCCCAGTGCAGCGGGCTCATGAATAAGCCGGGCTAGGTCCTTCACACCAAAGTTTTGCTAACCGCCTGTCGTGGGTGGCGGCGCACGGCGGCAGGAGCGGGAACCCCGTTGCCAAATCGCCCTTCCCATGCGTCAATGCCGCCATGCCACCGCCATCCCCACCGCTTGCCGAAATCACCTTCACCGGCGAAGTGATCGCCTGGCGCGGGCCAGCGCCTTATGTGTTCGTTGCCCTGCCGGACGAGACGGTCATGCCGGTGCGCGTGGCGGCGCGGGAGGCGAGCTATGGTTGGGGCGTCGTGCCGGTCGCGGTGTGGGTGGGGGATGTTGCCTTCACCACCTCGCTGTTCCCGCGGGAGGGAGGTTATCTGCTGCCGCTCAAGGTTGCAGTGCGCAAGGCGACGGGGATCGACTTGGGCGACCGGATTGCCGTGAGGCTGGCGGTCGTTGCGAAAAACGATCGCGCCTGATCGCCACACGCGAACCTGCGCGCCCAGCCGGAGTCATGCGGTGAAGGGGGCCATGCCCCTTCGAAATCCCTGTCTTCGTGCTCGCGGCTTACAGCGGGTTGTCCAGCTTGATCACCGCTTCGTTGCTCTTGCGCTGCGTGGTGTGCAGCTGGCGCGGCTGGGCAAAGCTGGCGAGCACCTTGGGATCGCGGCCATAGATATCGGTAAAGCTGCGCATGGTGCCGTTCACGTCACGCGCCACGGTGAAATAGGTGATGTAGACCGGAAACGGCTTGGTCATCGGCACCTTGGTGTACTTGCCGGAAAGGTTGTATTCCACCGCCGTTTCCTTGGGCAGGTCGGCGCCCAGGATGGCCATGGTCATCGCCAGTTCGGTGGCGCGTTCGGCGCGGATGCAACCGTGCGACAGCGCGCGGTTTTCCTGCGCGAACAGGTTCCGGTTGGGCGTGTCGTGGATATAGATGGCGAACTCGTTGGGCATGTCGAGCTTCACGCGGCCCAGCGAATTGTTCTCGCCCGGCTGCTGCACCACCTGGATCGTGCCGTCGGACAACTGCTTGACGGCATAGTTCATGCGCTTGGCCTTGGCCGGGTGAGCCAGCAGGTCCGCGCCCAGGCCTTCGCCCTTCACGATCGACTGCGGCACCGTCCACGTGGGGTTGAACACCACGTTCTCAACCATTTCGGCCAGCTGCGGCGTGGCGGTCTTGCCCGGCTTGCCCACGATGGCACGATAGGTGGTGATGATCTGGTTGTTCACCGTCAGCCGCAGCATCTGCTCGGGCACGTTGATCATCAGGTATTGCAGGCCAAGGTCGCGCGCCAGCCAGCGCCAGCGGTCCATGTTGGCGCGCACCAGGGCAAGCTTGGCCGGGTCCTTGGTGGTCTGCAGCAACTGGCGCAGCAGCGCGTAATCGGGGTGCGTGGGCAAGAGGCCGCGCAGCGTGCCTTTCACGTCGTGGCTTTCGGTGGCCTGGGCCAGCAGCGCGGAATTGGGGTGCAGGTCCTGGTCCGGGTCCACCGCGAACCACTGCTCGCGCGCGGTCATCGGCGTGCGCCCGTCGCGCAAGTCTTCGGCCAGCCACACGAACAGCCGGCTCGCGAGCTGGTTCAGATCGTCGCCTTCGCCCTTGGCAATCGCGGCGGCCAGGGCGGCGGGCTGGTAATCGCGGGCGAACAGCCCTTCGGTGCCGATGCCGCGAATGGCCGAAAGCAGGTCCTTGGCATCCTGCAGCGTCCACACCGCCACGGGCGGCGGCGCTTCCACTTCGGGCAGTGCCGGGGGCGGAGTTGGCACGGCGACAGCAGCGCCCGGTGCGGGGGGCACGGCGGGGCTGGTGGCGGGGGCAGGGGGCACCTGGGCGGGCGTTGCCGGCCGGCCGGAGTTGGCGCGCGCCTGCGGTGTCTGCGGCGTGGCGGGCTGGGCCTGGGCGGTCAGGTCCACCGGTCCCTTGCTGTCCTGCGTGCGGGCCAGGGCCGGGGTGGCAAGCGTTGATCCGGCAACAAGGCCAGAAACGATGGAAGCCATGGCCAGCGTCGTCGCGCCGGAAAGGCGCGCACGGAAACCGCGCTGCGGCCAGGTCTTGCGGGGGGTCATCGGTTCGAAATTCCCTGTTGCCATTCGGTTGCACGCACGTGGTGCACGGTTCATCTACTGCCCCATGCCTACCTGCCAATCAAGCAGCGAGGCTTTCGCCAAGCTGAATCCGCACATGGGCAAAGGCGCTTTTCATTGAAAACGAAAGGGGCGCCGCATCGTTTCCGGCATTTTGCCCCGATCTGCAATGGCCAGTGCGGCAGGGCGGCGCTATGGCCCAGCCATGCCTGGTTCAGACGTGCCTGCCCCGCGCCCGCTGCTGCCCATCCTTGTCGCCCTGGCAGGCCTTGCCAGTTTCAGCATGATGGACGGGGTGATGAAAGCCGCCTCGCTCGCGCTGGGCGCCTTTGCGGCGATCTTCTGGCGCAGCACCGCCGGCGCGCTTGTCATGGCGCCCTTGTGGCTGCGCGAAACGATGGTGCTGCGTGGCGGACGCCTGCCGCCCGCCGCCAGCCTGAAAGTGCACGTGCTGCGCGGGGTGGTGTCGGCCGGCATGGCCATCCTTTTCTTCGATGGCGTCGTGCGAATGCCACTGGCGCAAGGCATGGCCCTGTCGTTCGTGGCGCCGCTCATCGCGCTTTACCTGGCGGCAGTGACGCTGGGCGAAAAGCTCAGTCGCCGCGCAGTGACCGGCTCGCTGCTCGCACTGGTCGGCGTGGCCGTGATCGCGGCCGACCAGCTCGGCGCCGCCCCCGGCCCCGATGCCTGGCGCGGGCTGGTGGAAATCCTCACTTCCTCGGTGCTGTATGCCGTCACCCTGGTGTTGCAACGACGCCAGGCGCAACTGGCCACGCCGGTGGAAGTGGCATTCTACCAAAGCATCGTCATCGCCCTGCTGCTCGCGCCCCTGGCCGTGGTCTGGGCACCCTGGCCCACGCCGGGCGAGTGGGGCCTGGTCCTCGCCGGCGCCGTGCTGGCCGCGCTGGCGATGATGCTGCTCGCCTGGGCCTACGCCCGCGCCCAGGCGCAAGTCCTGGTCCCGCTGGAATACACCGCCTTCATCTGGGCCGCCATCGTTGGCTGGCTGGCCTTCGCCGAGCCGGTCACACGCGGCACGATCGCGGGTGTCACCCTGATCGTCGCCGGCTGCGCGCTGGCGACGCGGCGCGACGATCCGCCACCTGAGATGATTTAGGGGTTTACGCACCTGTCACCGTAATTCGAACACTACGGAGTGAAGTCAGTTCAGGCAATGCTGTGCTTATGCGATCGTTGGCATGCGTCCGCTCGCCTAAGCTGCTTTCCACCGGTTAGGCCGCCAATAACCCTCGCTTCATCTCGCCCATGAGGTCCACGTCCTTCGTCGGGTCGTGTAAGAGGTGCCCGTAAACTTCATTAGGCTGTGAACCCATAAAGTTATGGGGCGATATAGTTTTAGCCTGTCTTATTCACCGCGGCGGGTGAGAGGGTTGGCGGGAGTGGCGTAAGCGATTGCTTTGCAGTAGGAAAATGGGTGTCTAGACCAGTCCTTCAGCGAGGCAATTTATGCCACGGACCACACCCGCCGGGAGCGATGATAGCGCACCGGGATTTTCGTTTCCAGCGGTTGGCGGCAAGAAGGTCACAACCGCGTTCGACGGTGGCCGGCTGACCTCTGACGGCGGCGTTCTGCTGCTGGCGCAGGCCGAGCGCGCGATGGGGATCTGCCGGCAGCTTGCTGCGTGCATCGCCGATCCGCGTGACCCGACGCGGGTGATCCATCGCCTCGATGACATTCTGCGTGCCCGTGTGTTCGCGATCACGTGTGGCTATGAGGACGCCGATGATCTCGATGCCCTGCGCGACGATCCGGGCTTCCGCCTGGCGCTGGGCAAGTTGCCGGGATCGGGCGCGGGGCTGGCCAGCCAACCGACGATGAGCCGCTGGGAGAATGCACCGACCACGCGTGAACTGGCCCGGATGATGGTCGCGATGATCGGCGTTTACTGTGCCAGCTATCCGGCCCCACCGGCGGCGGTGACGCTGGATATCGATGACACGTGTGATGTCGTGCACGGCTATCAGCAGCTCTCGTTCTGGAACGGACATCACGGTGAGCGCTGCTTCCTGCCGATCCATGTGTACGATACCGCGAGCGGGCGGCCGGTGGCGATGCTGCTGCGCACTGGCAAGACGCCGTCGGGTGCCGAAGGTGCCGGCCACATCCGGCGCCTGGTGCGTCATATCCGCCAGCACTGGCCCGATACCCACATCACCATCCGCGGCGATGGGCACTACGCCCGTCCCGAGATCATGGCGTTCTGCGAGGCGGCCGGGGTCGATTACGTGTTCGGCTTGCCGACCAACGCCGCGCTGCGGGCCGATCCGGCCATCGTTGCCGTCGCCGATGCCTGCGCGGTCAAGCGGGCCCAGGCCCAACATCCGGTCCTGCGCAACTATGTCGAGACCCGCTACGGCGCCAAAAGCTGGAAGAGCCAACGCCGCGTCGTCGCCCGGATTGAGGCCAGCACGCTGGGCATGGACATCCGCTATGTCGTCACCTCGCTGACAGAAGGCTCGCCCGAGCACATTTACGACACGCTCTATTGCGCGCGCGGCCAAGCCGAAAACCTGATCAAGCGCCACAAGACCCAGTTGGCCAGCGATCGCACCTCGTGCCGCTCGGCCAATGCCAACCAGATGCGCCTCATCCTGCATACCGCCGCCTACTGGCTGATGTGGCGCGTCCAGCAGGCCATCCCCAAGGCCACCTCTCTGGCCACTGCCGAGTTCGCAACGCTGCGCCTGCGGCTGCTCAAGGTCGCCGCCCGCGTCATCGAGACCGCCTCGCGCATCCGTGTCGCCTTCGCGTCAGCATGCCCCGACGCCGGCGTGTTCAAAGCCATCGCCACCAGTCTCCGGCCAGCGCCGACATAGCCAGCGCGGCTGTGCCGCACAAAGCCCGAGCCATCGCCCATCAACCTCGAAAAGCCATCGGTTTTGCTGCGGCGAAAAACGCCGCCGAAACCGCGCGCCCGGATCACGCGGCCACCGACACATCAAACCCGGCACGCCCCAGTGCAGCGGGCTCATGAATAAGCCGGGTTAGCGAGGCGCCTGTTCGCTGAGTTCTCCGCCGGAATGTAGCTGGAGAAACAGCGCGGCTTTCTTCGCAAGATCGGCCCATTCTTACGAGCACAAGCGGCTCGTTGTCGTCGATCGGATCGACATCGACGCGCTCTTCACATTGCGGGCGGAGTGCAACGGTCAGTTCCGTCCAACCACCGACGGGGGCATCATCATCATTTCCATCTGAATCGAAGTCGCAGTCGTTACCCCAGAGGTGGCGTGCGACAGAGGCGGATTGTGGCCGCTCACTTGGTGAGATCAGATAGTAATTGAACATGCCGGTGATTCTGTAGCGGAAGGCGCCGGACTGCAACTCCCCACCGCAAGTTGGGTGTCAGTGACAGTGCACTTGGCGTTACGGTGACAGGGCTACGGCGAAAATGCGCTTGTTATCATCTTTTGGCTTGGCCCGCGTTTACACGGCCTTGGACCGCGCTCAAGTATCGCTTCAACAAGTTCCAGGAACGCGCCCGATCCGAGCGCGGGCGTCCGATTCGCGGCGCGCTTTACCCACACCCACCCCAAATCGACCAACTGCACCCAGCGTGAGACAATACTTCTGCTATTGCGTCGCAATAAGCGAAATCGCGCAAATTTAGCGATTTCCCGCCCTTGACGAGGCGGCCCATACAGCGCATCGCGGCGCCGTTCACGAGAGGCCCGCTCGGCCATCGGTGCCCCCGGACATGGGCGTGGCCCCCGGCAAAGGCACCGGTTCTTTGCCCCTGCGGTCCCTCGCCAACGGCAGGAGGATTTCGCTTAGCCATGACCCAGGTCGGACAGGACTCGCTCGGCACGCGCAGCACGCTTACCGTAGGCGGCAAGAACGTCGCCTATTACTCCCTCAAGAAGGCCGCCGAAAAGTTCGGCGATGTCTCGCGGTTGCCCTTCTCGATGAAGGTGCTGCTGGAAAACCTTCTCCGTTTCGAAGACGGCGGCTTCACGGTCTCGACCGACGACGTCAAGGCCCTGGTCGATTGGCAGAAGAACCCGTCGAGCAGCGCCGAAATCCAGTACCGCCCCGCGCGCGTGCTGCTCCAGGATTTCACCGGCGTGCCCTGCGTGGTCGATCTGGCCGCGATGCGCGACGCCATTGCCAAGCTTGGCGGCGATACCAGCAAGATCAACCCGCTGGTGCCCGTGCACCTGGTGATCGACCACTCGGTCATGGTCGATGAATTCGGCCACCCCAAGGCGTTCGAACAGAACGTCGAGATCGAATATTATCGCAACGGCGAACGCTACGACTTCCTCAAGTGGGGTTCCAAGTCGCTGTCGAACTTCCACGCCGTGCCGCCGGGCACCGGCATCTGCCACCAGGTGAACCTGGAACACATCGCCCAGACGGTGTGGACCGCGGAAGACCAGGACGGCAACCTGGTGGCTTACCCTGACACTTGCGTCGGCACTGACAGCCACACCACCATGGTCAACGGCCTGGGCGTGCTGGGCTGGGGCGTGGGCGGCATCGAAGCCGAAGCGGCCATGCTCGGCCAGCCGGTCTCGATGCTCATCCCCGAAGTGGTGGGCTTCAAGTTCACCGGCCAGCTGCAGGAAGGCGTGACCGCCACCGATCTCGTGCTGACCGCCACCAACATGCTGCGCAAGCATGGCGTGGTCGGCCGCTTCGTGGAATACTTCGGCCCCGGCCTTGCCGGCCTGACCCTGGCCGACCGCGCCACGCTGGCCAACATGGCGCCGGAATATGGCGCCACCTGCGGCTTCTTCGGCATCGACGAAAAGACGCTGGACTACATGCGCCTGACCGGGCGCGAGGAAGACCAGATCGCCCTGGTCGAAGCCTATGCCAAGGAGCAGGGCTTCTGGATCGACCCCTCGGTCGAGCCGGTGTTCACCTCGACCCTCGAACTCGACCTGTCGACCGTCGTGCCTTCGCTCGCCGGCCCCAAGCGCCCGCAGGACAAGGTCAACCTTCCCGACGTGGACGACGTGTTCAACAAGGACCTCGGCGACCTTTACAAGAAGACCCAGTCGCGCGTGGCCGTCGACGGCAAGGACCATGACATCGGCGACGGTGACGTGGTGATCGCCGCCATCACCAGCTGCACCAACACGTCGAACCCCGGCGTGCTGATCGCCGCCGGCCTCGTCGCCAAGAAGGCCGACGAACTGGGCCTCAAGCCCAAGCCCTGGGTCAAGACCTCGCTGGCACCCGGCTCGCAGGTCGTCACCGATTACCTGATCAAGGCCGGCCTGCAATCGCACCTCGACAACATCGGGTTCAACCTGGTGGGTTACGGCTGCACCACCTGCATCGGCAACTCCGGCCCGCTGGCCGAGCCGATCAGCAAGGCGATCAACGAGAATGGCATCGTCGCCGCCTCGGTGATCTCGGGCAACCGCAACTTCGAAGGCCGCGTCAGCCCCGACGTGCGCGCCAACTTCCTGGCTTCGCCGCCGCTGGTTGTCGCCTATGCGCTCAAGGGCACGGTGATCGAGGATTTCACCACCACCCCGATCGGCACGAGCAAGGACGGCGCGGCGGTCTATCTCAAGGACATCTGGCCGACCAACGCCGAAGTCGCTTCGGTCATGGCCGGCGCGATGAACCGCCAGATGTTCCAGGCCCGCTATGCTGACGTCTACAAGGGCGACCAGCACTGGCAGGCGATCAACGTCACGGGTTCGGAAACCTATTCGTGGCGCGCCGGATCGACCTATGTCGCCAATCCGCCGTACTTCGAAGGCATGAGCATGACGCCGGCCCCGGTGTCCGACATCGTCGGCGCCAAGCCGCTGCTGATCCTGGGCGATTCGATCACCACCGACCACATCTCGCCGGCCGGCTCGATCAAGGCCGACAGCCCGGCGGGCAAGTGGCTGCAGGAACACCAGGTCGCCAAGGCAGACTTCAACTCCTACGGCGCGCGCCGTGGCCACCACGAAGTGATGATGCGCGGCACTTTTGCCAATATCCGCATCAAGAACGAAATGGTCCCCGGCACCGAAGGCGGCTTCTCGCGCTATGGCGACGAAGTGGGCGCGGTCTATGACGTGGCGCAGAAGTACAAGGCCGATGGCACGCCGATGGTGGTCATCGCCGGCAAGGAATACGGCACCGGCTCCTCGCGCGATTGGGCGGCCAAGGGCACCAACCTGCTCGGCGTGCGCGCCGTGATCGTCGAAAGCTTCGAGCGTATCCACCGTTCGAACCTGGTCGGCATGGGCGTGCTGCCGCTCCAGTTCCTGGAAGGCCAGACCCGCCAGACCCTGGGCCTGACCGGCGACGATGCGTTCACCATCGAAGGCGTCGCCAATCTCCAGCCGCGCCAGACCGTGACCGTGAAGGTCACGCGCGCCGATGGCAGCACGTTCACGTTCGATGCGCTGTGCCGCATCGATACCGCCAACGAGCTGGAATACTTCAACAACGGCGGCATTCTGCACTACGTGCTGCGCAAGCTGGCGGCCTGATCCGCCAGCGGCTTTATCGCCAAACGCAAGAAGGGCGGCTCCCTCCGGAGCCGCCCTTTTTCTTGTGCGGGGAAGGGGGATCGGCCCCTACCACCCCATCGCTGCGCGGCGCGCAGCGGCTGACGGAGGGGCGTCTGTGCCGAAGCAGCCCACGAAAAGGGGCGGCCTCCCCCCGAAGACCGCCCCTTCCGTGGAGCCCGTCAGGACCGGGCTTGACCGTGGATGCTCAAGCCGGCCTGCGGCGGCTCCGGCCCCAGCGCTGGCGTGCCACCAGTGCCGCTGCGGCGGTGCCAAACAGCAGGACCATCGAAGGCTCGGGCACGTCGGTGCCGCCATTGGTGGTGCCGCTGCTGGTCGATGTCGTCCCGCTCGACGAGGAGGACGTGCTGCTCGACGTGCTGGAGGAGGTGGACGAACTGGTCGAGCTCGACGTCGAAGACGAGGTGCTGCTGCTGGTGGACGTGGACGAGCTGGTCGACACGTTCCCCGAGGAAGTCGACGTGGACGAACTGGTCGAGACATTGCCGGACGAGGTGGAGACGTTGCCCGAGGATGTCGACGAACTGGTGGAAACGTTGCCGGACGAGGTGCTGACGCTGCCCGAGGACGTGCTCACGTTGCCCGACGAGGTCGAGACGCTACCGCTCGACGTGGAGACGTTGCCGCTCGAGGTGGAAACGCTGCCGCTGGAAGTCGAGGTGGACCCGCCAGACGTGGAGGTCGAACCGCCCGAGGTGGACGTGCTGCCGCCCGAGGTGGAGGAGGAACCGGTGCTGGTGGAAGAAACCACCACGCTGCCGCCGCCCCCGCCGCTGCCGCCGAAGAATCCGCCAAAGAAGCCGCCGCCAAAGCCGCCCACCGGCCCGCCGCCGATCACCACCGGCACGCCGCCGCCACCGCCGCCTTGCGCCTGCGGCGGCAAGGGGGCCATGTAGGGCACCGGGGCCATGGCATATTGCTGGGCGGGAATGCACGACTTGGTCGTGGCGGTGGTCACGATCTTGCGCTGGCGATGGACCACGCGGGGCGCGGCGCGGTGCACCACGCGGCGCGGCTTGGCCTGCTTGATCTTGATCGGCTTGACGTGATGGATCTCACCGGAAGAGGGCGCCTCGGAAACGTGTACCGCCCCGCCGCCCAGCACCGCGCCACCTGCTGCGCAGGCCGCCAGTTTTGCCAATGCCATCCGAACCGACATGATTGTTGCTTTCGCTTGAACCCCAGGGCGGCCTAGCAGAAACGGCTTAACAGGGTGCTGCCAGGCTTTCCCTCCCATGAACAACGCAGATCATAGCCGCAGCGTCCATCGCGTTAACCTGAAATCGACATGGATCGTGGCCATATTTCGTCGCATTTCGGGTCTCGGCGTTAACTCTGTCCCAAACTGGAACTTTTGGCCGCGCTAGTGTTGCCGATTCCGACAGCCTTGCCGGGCTATTTGCCGCCGTCGGCGTCGAACAGGCCGGGCAAGGCACCTGGCAGCGGCGCTGGCATCTGCGCGCTCGGGGGGGTGATTCCCAGATGCTGCCAGGCCCGGTCGTTCAGGCAGCGGCCGCGCGCGGTGCGCGCCACCAGGCCCAATTGGATTAGGTAGGGTTCGATCACTTCCTCGATGGTGTCGCGCGGCTCCGAAAGGCCGGCAGCGAGCGTTTCCACGCCTACCGGGCCGCCCTTGTAGATATCGGCGATCATCATCAGGTAGCGGCGATCCTGCAGGTCGAGCCCCAGCGAATCGACTTCCAGCCGGGTCAGCGCCTCGTCGGCCAGGGTGCGGGTGATCGTGCCATCGCCCATCACTTGCGCAAAATCGCGCACCCGGCGCAGCAGGCGGCCGGCCACGCGCGGGGTGCCGCGCGCGCGCTGGGCAATCTCGCGCGCGCCCTGGGCATCGATGCCCACGCCCATCAGCGTGGCGCCGCGTGTCACCACCCGCTCCAGTTCGGCCACGGTATAGAACTGCAGGCGCACCGGAATGCCGAAGCGATCGCGCAGCGGCGTCTGCAACAGGCCCTGGCGGGTGGTGGCGCCGATCAGGGTGAAAGGCGGCAGGTCGATCCGCACGGAGCGGGCCGAGGGCCCTTCGCCGATGATCAGGTCGAGCGCGCGGTCTTCCATCGCGGGATAGAGCACTTCCTCCACCACGGGATTGAGGCGGTGGATTTCGTCGATGAACAGCACATCGCCCGATTCCAGATTCGTCAGCAGCGCGGCCAGATCGCCCGACTTGGCAATCACCGGGCCCGACGTGGCGCGGAAATTCACCCCCAGTTCGCGGGCGATGATTTGCGCCAGCGTGGTCTTGCCCAGGCCCGGCGGGCCGAAGAACAGCACATGGTCCATCGCCTCGCGCCGCTGCTTGGCGCTTTCGATGAAGATCTTGAGATTCTCGCGCGCGGCTTCCTGGCCAACGAATTCGGCCAGGGTCTTGGGCCGCAGCGCAGCATCAAGGTCTTCGGCCTGGGCCTGGGCGGAAAGCAGGGGGTTGTCGGTCATGCGAGGGCCGTTGACAGCGGGGAGGGCAAGGGGCGGGGCAGGGCCGGCATCACCCCGTCGCCCGCTTGAGCGCCACGCGCACCAGGTCGTTCAGCCTTGCGTCCTCGCCCAGGTCCAGAATCGCAAAGGCCACCGCGCTCGATGCCACGGCGGGCTTGAAGCCCAGGTTCTGCAAGGCGGAAATCGCGTCGGCGCTGGCCGAACCGGCGGGCACGGGCACATCGGCCTCTGCCGCCACGCCCAGCCCGCCCGATAGACCGGCCAGGCCCCCGGCCTTGTCCTTCAATTCGTTGACGATGCGGCTGGCCAGCTTGGGCCCCACGCCATTGGCGCGCGCCACCATCGCGGCATCGCCCCCGGCACAGGCGCGCTGCAATTCGTCCACCGACAGCGCCGAAAGGATCGCCAGCGCCACTTTCGAGCCCACGCCCTGCACCGCGGTGAGCAGGCGGAACCACGCGCGCTCGCCCGCGCTGGCAAAGCCGATCAGGCGCTGGTCGGTTTCGCTCACCTGCATTTCGGTGTGGAGCACGATTCCATCGCCGCGCACGCCCAGGTGGCTGAGCGTCTTGGCCGAGCAATGTACCAGGTACCCGACGCCATTGACGTCGATGATGGCCCAATCCGGGCCGGTGTCGTCGAGAATGCCGGTCAATTTGGCGATCATGGTTTGTTCCCTATGGCAGGGAACCTTTTGCCGCGCAACCGGGGTTCAGGTATTGGCCTGTTGATCCTCGGGCACGTCGTCGTGCGGTCCGTAATAGAGCCGGGCGCAAGCCTCGGCCGCCACGCCCCCGTCCAGCGTCAGGTCATCCTTGAACGCATCGCGGATGTAGTCGAACGTCGATAGGTGGCGGTCTTCGAAATACATGGCGTGGACCTGGCTGCGCCCCGCGCCATAGACGATCCGGCTGATGCCCGCCCAGATGGCCGCCATCGTGCACATGCCGCAGGGCTGGAGCGTGGTATAAAGCGTGGCGCCATCCACTTTCATGTCGCCCACTTCCTGCCCGGCGGCGCGCAGCGCTTCCACTTCGGCATGGGCCGTGGCGTCGCAATGTTCCGTCGTGCGGTTCACGCCCGCGCCCACCAGCTTGCCCGCGCGCACCACGAGAGCGGCGATCGGCGTGTTGGCCGGGTCGTCACCCTTTTCGCGGATGGCAAGAGCAATGGCGCGGGCCATCCAGGCGTCGTCTGTGGCGGCAATGTTCATGAACTTGCTACGCGGCGGGCGGGCACGTGTTCCCGCCAGCCGGAAGGTTCAGCGGTGGCTGCCCAGCATGTTGGCGTGGGTGATTGCCACGGCCAGCGCGTCGGATGCGTCTTCCCCCGCCAGCTTGACGCCGGGCAGCAGGATTTTCAGCATGTGCTGGATCTGCTGCTTTTCGGCGCCGCCGGTGCCGACCAGCGCCTTCTTGATCACCTTGGTGGGATATTCGGCCACATGCATGCCCGAACGCGCCAGGCTCAGCATGGCCACGCCGCGCGCCTGGCCCAGCTTGAGCGTGGACTGCGGGTTCACGTTGACGAAGACTTCCTCCACCGCGCCTTCGTCGGGACGGTGGGTGAGGATCACGTCGGTGAGCGCCGCATCAAGTTCCACCAGGCGCTGGGCCATGGTGGCCTTGGCATCGGTGCGGATCTGGCCGTTGGCAACATGGCTCAACCGGCTTCCCGCCTTGGCCACCACGCCCCATCCGGTGCAGGTGAGGCCGGGATCGATGCCCAGAATGATCATGAAGCGATGGTCAAGAGAGGGCTTCTTTTCTCGTCACCCCGGACTTGATCCGGGGTCCCGCTGTTGCTCGGAAATCGGAGCGGACCTAACATGCCCTCCCCCAACCCCTCCCGCAAGCGGGAGGGGAGTTTAGGATGCGCCTCCCGCTTGCGAGGGAGAGGCTTCCCGATCAGCCCAGCTTTTCCATCACGTCGTCGGGGATTTCATAGTTGCCCCACACGGTCTGCACGTCATCGTCGTCGTCCAGCACGTCGATCAGCTTGAGCAGCGTGGCGGCGTCATCGGCCGAAACCGTGGTCTTGAGATTGGGCTTCCACGCCAGCTTCACCGCTTCGGCTTCGCCGAGCGCCTTTTCCAGCTCGCGCGAAACGGGGTGGAGGTTGTCGATCGCGGTCCAGATCTGGTGCGTGTCTTCATCCGATTCCACGTCGTCGGCGCCGGCTTCGATCGCCGCTTCCAGCACCTTTTCCTCGTCACCCACGCTGGCGGGATATTCGATCAGGCCCAGGCGCTCGAAGCCGTGGCTCACCGCGCCCGAAGCGCCCAGGTTGCCGCCATTCTTGGCAAAGGCGGTGCGCACGTTGGTGGCGGTGCGGTTGCGGTTGTCGGTCAGCGCTTCGACGATGATCGCCACGCCGCCCGGGCCATAGCCTTCGTAGCGCACTTCTTCATAGTTCTCGCCATCGCCCTTGCTGGCCTTATCGACCGCGCGCTGGATGTTGTCCTTAGGCATCGATTGCGCCTTGGCGGCGTTGATCGCGGCGCGCAGGCGCGGGTTCATGTCCGGGTCGGGCATGCCCATCTTGGCAGCGACGGTGATTTCGCGGCTGAGCTTGGAGAACATTGCCGAGCGCTTCTTGTCCTGCGCGCCCTTGCGATGCATGATGTTCTTGAATTTGGAATGGCCTGCCATGGATCTGCTTCTTGCGGCTGATGGTGGGAATGCGGGTTTGCCACGGCCCCTAGACCAAGCGCGGCAAAACGGCAATCCGGCAGAGGCGGGCTGGCACTGCCCGGCCAAACCGGCCCCTGGCGCACGGGGCATCAGCCCTTGGGGCACGCAGCAAACATGGTGTTAACCGCTGCTGCGGTAAGCCACGTGCCATGGTCCGCCTTTCCCTGTCCGCCACCCAGGCGTTGTTCGAATTCCTGCGTCATCCGCGATGGTCGCGCCCCATGGGGCTGGCTTCCGCGCAAAGCTGGGCCTTGTGGCGGGGCGCGACCGGTCTCTACCTCGCCGGGCTGGTCGTGCTGCTGCCGCTGCTCGGGCTGTGGCAGCGCAGCCTAGGGCTGCCGACGGCCGATGCCTTTGGCAAGATGCCGCCCGCGCTATTGCTGCCGATGGTCACGCTGCTGGCCCCGGTGGCCGAGGAATGCGTGTTTCGCGGCTGGCTATCGGGCCGGCCGCGCGCCCTGGCGCTGCTGGCGGGCCTGGTGATCGCCGGGGGCAGCCTGTGGACGATGCGCGATGGCGCGCCGCATCCGCTGGGCTGGGCGATCGTGGCGCTGGCCTTGATCGGGGCAGGGGGGCTGTGGCTCGCTTGGCGCAAGCGGGAAACGCCGCGCTGGTTTACGGCGGCGTTTCCCGCGCTGTTCGTGGTTCACGCAGTGGTTTTCGCGCTGTTCCACCTGGGCAACTATCCGCGCATCACGCCGGCGCTGCTGCCGATGGTGCTGCCGCAACTGTGGGCGGGGCTGGTCTTTGGCTTCGTGCGCGTGCGGATCAGCCTGCCCGCGGCGATGATGACCCATGCCCTGGGCAATCTGGTGGCAGTGACGGCCGCTTTTCTGCTGCGCTGACGGCGCCTTGGCCCGCCCATCGGGCAGGCCGGCGCCGTCATGCGGCGGGAGCGGCGGAAAGCCTCAGTCGATGCCCAGCGCGTTCTTGTACACGTCGAGGATCGCTTCCATCTCGCGGCGATCGTCTGGCTTCATCTTCCGCAGGCGCACGATCTGGCGCATGATCTTGGCGTCATAGCCGGCGGACTTGGCTTCGCTGTAGACATCCTTGATGTCGTCGCCGATGCCCTTCTTTTCTTCTTCCAGGCGTTCGATGCGCTCGATCAAGAGGCGCAGGCGATCATCGGCGGCGTCGGCCATGGGATAAGCTCCGAATCTGGTTATGGGCGGCCGGTGCGGCCTTCAGCCGCGGGCAAATAGCCGCCTGCGGCCAACCTGGCAAAGCCGTGCCTGTGGAAAGATTGATCCGAACCGGCTCTCGCCAGCATCATCACGCGGGGGAAGGCGCGTTGCGTTTCATGCTTTCTTCCATCCGCGCCAGTTGCTCGGGCGTGGCGGGCGTCTGGTAGCGGCTTTTCCATTCATCGGCCGGCAGGCCGTGGATCGCCTCGCGCGCCGCGGCCTTGTCGAGCGGGGCGCCGGCGTCGACGATCCAGTCTGCCAGGCAATTGCGGCAAAAGCCGGCAAGGCCCATGAGCTCGATGTTCTGCGCGTCGTGGCGGTGGCGCAAGTGGCGCACCAGGCGACGGAACGCGGCGGCAGCCACCGCATCGTCAAGGCTATCCAGCGGATCGGCACCAGAACGGGGCTTTTGCGCGGCGGGGGAATTCGTATCCATGGTTATCGTCCCTTGGGTTTTGCCACAGCATAGGCCATAGGGCAGCGCGATTGAAAGCCTGCGTAGGTTTGATAGGAAGAGGAGTTGTTGCACCATGGCCAAGCCTGACAAGCGCGAACGCAAGGTCAAGATCCTCGCCACGGTGGGGCCGGCCAGCCGCTCGCCCGAAATGCTGGAAAAGCTGTTTCGTGCCGGCGCCGATGCCTTTCGCGTCAACATGAGCCATGGCGAGCACGCCATCCATGCCGAAACCATCGCCAATATCCGCGCGCTCGAAGCCAAGGTGAAGCGCCCGATCACGGTGCTGGCCGATCTCCAGGGCCCCAAGCTGCGCGTTGGCACGTTCAAGGAAGGCCGTGCGGTCATCCGCCATTCTGGCCACTTCACGCTCGATCGCAACCCCGAACCGGGCGATGAAACCCGCGTCTGCCTGCCCCATCCCGAACTGTTCGGCATCCTGCAAAAGGGCCAGCGCCTGCTGATCGACGATGGCAAGCTGCGCCTGCGGGTGATTCGCGCCAGCGACAGCGAAATCCTCTGCTCGGCCGAAGTGGGCGGCGTGATTTCCGACCGCAAGGGCGTCAACGTGCCCGATGCCGTGGTGCCGGTTCCCGCCCTTACCGAGAAGGACCGCCGCGACCTGGCCTTTGCCGTGGAACAAGGTGCGGACTGGATCGCGCTCTCGTTCGTGCAGCGTCCCGAGGACGTGGCCGAGGCCCGCCGCCTGATGGGCGGCTATGGCGCGCTGATGGCCAAGATCGAAAAGCCGGCGGCGATTTCGCGGCTGGAAGAGATCATCGAACTCTCCGACGGCATCATGGTCGCCCGCGGTGACCTGGGCGTGGAGCTCAACCCCGAGGAAGTGCCGCCGCTGCAGAAGCGCATCGTCGAAAGCGCGCGCCGCCAGGGCAAGCCGGTGGTCGTGGCCACGCAGATGCTCGAATCGATGATCGAGACGCCCACGCCCACCCGCGCCGAAGTGTCGGACGTGGCCAACGCTGTCTATGATGGCGCCGACGCCGTGATGCTGTCGGCCGAAACCGCCGCCGGCGCCTGGCCGGAAGAAGCGGTGAGCATCATGAACCGCATCGCGGTGCAGGTGGAAAGCGATCCCGGCTATGCCGCGCGCGTCCACTTCATCGAAACCCTGCCCGATCCCACCACGGCCGATGCGCTGGCCCAGGCCTGTGCCTCGATCGCGGAAACCCTGCCGATCTCGGGCATCATCGTGTTCACCGGTTCGGGCTCCACCGCCCGCCGCGTGGCGCGCGAACGCCCCGGCGTGCCGATGCTGGTGCTCACGCCCAGCCAGAAGACCGCGCGCAAGGTCGGCCTGCTGTGGGGCGCGCACGCGGTCAACACCAAGGACATCGGCAGCTTCGAGGAAATGATCGCCAAGGGCAAGCGCATGGCGCTGCGCCACGATTTCGGCACCGCCGGGTCCAAGCTGGTTGCGCTGGCCGGGGTGCCGTTCGGCACGCCGGGCGCCACCAACCTGCTCCACGTGGTCACGCTCACGGGCGACGAGCTCAAGCACCACCAGGGGGATTGAGCTCTACCCCCCCTTTCAACTAACCCTTGTCGCTCACCCGGGCCACCGTCAGGCCCGAGGTGATGCGCTCTGCGGCGAACACGCAATTCTTGCCCGATGCCTTGGCCAGATAGAGCGAGGCATCGGCATCGGGCACCAGTTCCTCGCCCCGCACCGATGTTTCAGGCATCGCCGAAACGCCCAATGACGCGCTGACCGGGCAGCCCTGGATATCGGTCACGCCCTGGATGCGCAGGCGGATCTGCTCGGCCTTGGCCACGGCATCGGCCAGCGCGCAATCGGGCAGGATGGCGATGATTTCCTCGCCGCCATAACGGCACACCACGTCGGTCGGGCGCAGCGCGCCCACGATCTGCGCCGCCACGTCGCGCAAGACGGCGTCGCCCTTGGCATGACCATAGCGATCGTTGAGATCCTTGAAGTTATCCAGGTCGATCATGATCACGGCGGTGGAACTGCCCGACCGGGTGGACAGCGCCAGGAACCGCTCCAGCGTGTCTTCCATGTAGCGGCGGTTATAGAGCCCGGTCAGCGGATCGCGCAGCGATTGCGTGCGCAGCCGATCACGCAGCGCGATGTTGGACAGCGCCAGCGACATCGAGTCCGCCAGGGCCGAGCCCAGGTGGCGCAAGTTGGCCAGTTCCTCCCCGCCATCCAGTTGGATCAAGGCATCGCTGCGGGCCAGGATCAGCAGGCCCTGTACCTGGCCGCCCGCCATCATCGGGATTTCCAGCACGGCGTTGACGCCGCCATGGTGTGCGCAGCACAGCCCGCCTTCCTCCGGTGCGTTGACGTGGGCCTTGCCCCGTTTCAAGGCCCAGCAATGGTTGGCCGCCAGCGAATCCGGCGCGATGTATCCCGCCGGCAGGTCCCAGTGGCGCGCCAGGTCGAGCCGGTCGCGCGAGTTGTTGAGCACATAGAGCGCCGCGCCATAGCCGCCGAGCAGGCGCCGCGCGGTCACCATCAGCACCGCGCCCGCTTCCTCGTTGGTCTCGGCCGCCTGCAGCATGTCGGTCATCGCGAAAAGCTCGGCCGTGCGCCGCCGTGCTGCTTCGGAATCGGCGCGCATGTGCTCTTCGTAATCGCGGTTGGCCATCAGGATTGTGCGAAAACCCAGCAGTGACGCAACGACCGTCACTTGCAGCCCCAGTGCCAGGATCAGCAGGAGATCGCTGTCGCCGGCATTCAGCCGGTCGAGCAGGTCGTGGATCGCAACCAGCGTGATCGACAGGCACTGCAGCAAAATCGCGCCATTGTACATCAGGCCAAGGCGCTGCAGCGTTGACCCGCGCTGTTCCAGAATGCGCAATCGACGCCACCAATGCCGCCGCTCTTTCGCCACGCCTGAGAGGCTCCCTTCCAACCTGGATCGGCCACGGGGATACCCGGGCGAACAGCCCGCATCCGTGCGGATGCAGGCCCCATCGCGCAGCATTAGTCGGTTGGCTGGTGGCAGTGGCTGAACGCGTGCCTGCGCATGAATGCCTAGGGTAACGGCGGCCCCGCGCTAAGGATTGTGGGCCTGGCTCAGCCTCGCACGCCGAACAGCGCCGATCCCACCCGCACATGCGTGGCGCCAAGCTGGATCGCGGTTTCGAAATCGTCGCTCATGCCCATCGATCGGCCGGCCAGGCCATGGTCGGTGGCGAGCTTGTCAAGCAGGGCAAAGAATGGTGCGGCCTCGATGCCGGCCGGGGGCACGCACATCAGGCCGGTCACCGGCAGGTCAGCATCCCGCGCCTGGGCCAACAGGCCGGGCAAGTCGGCAATGGCGCAGCCGCCCTTCTGGTCTTCCGCGCCGATATTGACCTGGACGAACAGCGGCACGCGCCGCCCGGTCTTGTCCATCGCGCGGGCCAGCGCCGTTAGCAGCGAGGGCCGATCGAGCGAATGGATGCAATCGAATAGCGCCACAGCGTCTTCGGCCTTGTTCGATTGCAGCTGGCCCACCAGGTGCAATTCCACGCCGGGGTGCTGCTCGCGCAGCGGCGCCCACTTGCTCTGCGCTTCCTGCACGCGGTTTTCGCCGAACACGGTCTGCCCCGCGGCGATCAACGGGGCGATCGCTTCGGCCGGGTGCGTCTTGGATACCGCCACCAGCGTCACGTCTGCGGCGGCGCGGCGGGCGATGCGCGCCGCCTGGGCGATGCGGGCGCGAATGTCGGCAAGCGCGAGATGCTCTGGGTGGGGATGCTCTGGTCCGGTCATGGCGCGGTGCTATAGCGCGGTCATGGCAAAGCGCTACCCCGTGCCGCGATTGGTCCTGCTCAGCGATGCGCGCAACGATGCGGTGCTGGCGCGCGCGCTGGCGCGGCTGCCCGCGGGCAGTGCCTTGGTATTCCGCCACTATCACCTGGCACCGGCAGAACGCCGCCGCCGCTGGGCCAAGCTGCGTCGCCTGGCGCTGGCGCATGGCGTCCTGCTGATCGCGGCCGGCGCGCCTTGCGGCAGGGGTGCCCAGGGCCGTTATGGCGCGCCGGCCACGCTGGAGCGGGAACGGGGCTTGCGCCTGGCCACGGCGCATTCCCTGGCCGAAATCGGGCAGGCTGCGCGGGCGCGGGCCCATGTCGTGCTGCTGTCGCCCGTGCTGCCCACGCGCAGCCATCCCGGCGCCCCGGTGCTGGGCATGGTGCGGTTCCTGCTGCTGGCGCGGCAAAGCCCGCTGCCGGTCTTGGCGCTGGGCGGGATGACCCGCGGCGCGGCGCGGCGCCTGCCGGCTCGCGGGCGCGTGGCCGGTTGGGCAGCGATCGACGGCCTGTCGCAAAAATCACGGTAATCCGGGGGTTTTCACGGCGGATTCTTGACCGGCCCGGCGGTTGGGGCGATGATGGGGCCAGAAGGGAATACACAGCATCATGGCTTCGCGGGCACTCACCCCCAACCGTTCCAACGCGCCCAACCGGTTGAACAACGGCGTTGGCCGCGGCAGCCCCAATTGGCGCGCCGTCCTGCGGCGCAGCTTCCGGCGCAGTTTCGAACTGATCGGCGGGGCCACGCTGTTTGGCGCCATGGTGTTTTTGGCGCTCGCGCTGGCCAGCTATACCCAGACCGATCCTTCGGGCAGCACCGCCTCGGGCAGCCCGGTGGACAACTGGATGGGCCTGCCCGGCGCCTGGGCGGCAGAGCGGGTGCTGGTGCTGTTCGGCCTGCCTGGCGGTTTGCTCGTGCCGCTGCTGTTCGTGTTTGCCCGCCGCCTGTGGGACGCCGCCGGCGATCTGATCGACGTGGACGAGGAAGAGGAAGAAGCGCTTCCCGATCCGGCATGGTGGCGCTTGGCGATCGGCCTCGCGCTCGCCATGATGCTGTCGGGCACCGCGCTGGCGCTGGCTTTCACCGGGCCGGGTGGCAGCCTGCCGGCGGGTTTTGGTGGCGTTTCCGGCCTCTTGGGGGCGGCCGGCGTGCGTGCGCTGGCTGGCTTGGTGCCGGTGGGGCAGGGCTGGATCATCCTGGCGCTGGCCCTGCTGGCACTGGGCGGTGGCCTGTTCCTCACCGGCCGGGTCTTTGCGCTCAATTGGGCGCGGCTGCTGTCGGTCCCCGCGTTCCTGCGCCGGGGCCAGCGTGAAGACGGCGCTGCCGACCCTGCCCCCACCCGCCAGCGCCGCGCGCCCAAGGCCAAGGCGGCAGCCCCCGGCGAAGCGCTGCTGGCCGATGACGACGAGGCCGATGACGACGAGCCGCCGTTCGACACGCGCGCGCCCGTCATTCCGGCTGATGCCGCCGCGCCGCGCCGCCCCACCGAAATCAGCGATCCACAGCGCACGCCCGCGCCCGCCGCCAAGGCGCAGGCCCGGCAAAGCGACCTGTTCGACAAGTTCGCGCTGCCCTCGATCGACATTCTCGAGGAAATTCCCGCCAGCGCCCAGCCCAAGATCGACAAGCTGGCGCTGGAGCGCAACGCGCGCCTGCTCGAAAACGTGCTCGATGATTTCAACGTGAAGGGTGAAGTCACCGCCGTGCGCACCGGCCCGGTCGTGACGATGTACGAACTGGAACCGGCACCGGGCATCAAGGCCAGCCGCGTGATCGGCCTGGCCGACGATATCGCCCGCAACATGAGCGCGGTTTCCGCGCGCGTCTCGGCCATTCCCGGGCGCACCGTGATGGGCATCGAATTGCCCAACCAGATCCGCGACATGGTCTCGTTCCGCGAACTGGTCGCCTGCGACAAGTTCGTCAACGCCAAGGGCCTCTTGCCGATCATCCTGGGCAAGGACATTGCCGGCGAACCGATCGTGGCAGACCTTGCGACCATGCCCCACTTGCTGGTGGCCGGCACCACCGGTTCGGGCAAGTCGGTGGGCTTGAACTGCATCCTGCTTTCGCTGCTCTACCGGCTCACCCCGGCGCAGTGCCGCATGATCCTGGTCGATCCCAAGGTGCTGGAATTGAAGTCTTACGACGATATTCCCCACTTGCTTTCGCCCGTGGTGACCGAGCCGGCCAAGGCGGTGCGCGCGCTGAAATGGGCGGTGGAGGAAATGGAGCGGCGCTATCGCCAGATGTCCTCGATCGGCGTGCGCAACCTGTCGGGCTTCAACGAAAAGGTGCGCGCCGCGCAGGCCAAGGGCAAGCCGCTCGGCCGCCGCATCCAGGTCGGCTTCGATCCCGAAACGGGGGAGGAACTGTTCGAGGAACAGCAGCTCGAATACCAGGTCCTGCCGCAGATCGTGGTGATCGTGGACGAGCTGGCCGACCTCATGGTGACGGTGGGCAAGGAAGTGGAAGTCCTGATCCAGCGCCTCTCGCAAAAGAGCCGCGCGGCAGGCATCCACCTGATCATGGCCACGCAGCGCCCGTCGGTGGACGTGATCACCGGGGTGATCAAGGCCAACCTGCCCACGCGCATCTCGTTCGCCGTCACCAGCCGGATCGACAGCCGCACCATCCTGGGCGAACAAGGCGCCGAACAGCTGCTGGGCAAGGGCGACATGCTCTACAAGCCCAACACCGACCCGATCAAGCGCGTCCACGGCCCCTTCGTCAGCGACGAGGAAGTGGAGCGCGTGGCCGATCACTGGCGCGGCCAGGGCAAGCCAGAATACGTCGATTCGGTCACCGAAGAGCCCGAGGAAGGCTCGTTCGGCTTCGATGAACTCGATACCTCCGACAATCCGGAAGATCGCAAGTATCGCCAGGTCTGCCAGCTCGTGTTCGAAAGCCAGAAAGCCTCGGCCAGCTGGATCCAGCGCCAGATGGGCGTGGGCTACAACACCGCGTCGAAATGGATCGAGCGGATGGAGCAGGATGGCCTGGTCGGCCCGGCCAACCATGTGGGCCGGCGCGAGATCTATCGCGACAAGGATGGCAATCCGCTGTGAGGACGGGCGTCTAGCCCCTCCGTCAGGCCGAGGGCCTGCCCCCTCTGCACGACGGGGAGGGGGACCGCCCACGAAGCGTGGTGGTGGAGGGGCTTAAGCCACCCCGCGCAAGACCTCGGTCGCCTCGCCCACCAGCGCGGTCACGTCCGCCTCGGCCAGCACGCGACGGGGTTCATAGCCCAGCCCCAGGCGCGGGGTGCGGCGCCAGGCCTCGCAGAACAGGCCCTTGTTCGGGCCGAACGCGCGCAGCACGTGGGCGGCCAGGCGCGGCGGGGCATCGGGGGCATAGGCGCGCGAGAACAGCGCCATGTCGGCCAGCCATGGGCCGATCATGACCCAGCCATGGTCTTCGGCAACCGGCGTGCCGGCCACGCTCAACACCCCTTCGGCCACCACGATGGGTGCCTGCAGGGCCCGCGCCAGATGCACGGCGTAGGCAGCATTGAGCATTGGCGCGGTCACGTCCTTGCCGGCCATGACCTTGAGCACGTCCTGCGCGCGCGCGGCCATCACGGCCTTGTCATCTTCGCTCGGCACATAAGCCTTGAACGTGCGAGCGGTTTCCCAGGAATGGCTGGCGGCAACCAGGCGGCCAAGACGGGCCAGGGCAAGATCGGTGGTCATGGCCGCGCCTTAGCGACGATTGCCTGGCCAGGAAAGGCAGCGCGTCAGTTACTCTGCTTGCCCACGATCACACCGCCCATATCGATATTGCTGCCGCCCTTGGGATCTATCATGCCGGCATGCCACGAGGCGTAGAATTCCTCGGCATGCGGACCGGTGAATTGCCCGGTGACGGCGCCGTTGGTGTTGCCCGTCCCCGGCACGTTGAGCACTTTGTCGAACGTACCGGCAAAGGTGGATTTGCCTGCATCACCCTGGCCGCTGAACGTATAGGCGCCCAAGGCATAAGCGGTGCCCGTATCGCGGTCGGTCGCCACCGGGTTGAGCGTGCCCGCCAGCTTGGCACCACCGAAATCATAGGCCATCTGCACATCGCCACTGATGGCATAGGGGCGCATGGCACCACCGGAAGGCAGGCCGGAATAGCCCACGATGATCCCGGTATAATTGGCAGTGCCGGTGCGCGGCATGGCCGATGCGGGCGTAGACAGCCCGAATCCAAAGGCCGTATCGACATATTGCGGGGAACTGGCGCTGGGCTTTACTTCTGCCGATTCGTAGTTGCCGAACCCGGTATAAGTCAGCGCGATCAGCTGGTTGCCGGGGCCGGGCCGCGATATCCGAAACGTGCCGTCGCGGTTCTGGTTGGTCAGGTCGCGGGCGCTATAGACATCGTAGGTGGCATCGCTGGCGGCGTTGTCCTTGATGGCGGAGGTGAGCGGTCCCCGGAGGCCGTTAAGTCCGGTCCTTTCGCCACCGAGCACGAGCGCGTGCTGTGTCTCGGAATAGTCGATGTCCAGTGTATCGCCATCCACCCGGTTCAGATTCAGCGCCACGTAAGTGTTGGTGGCTGCGCTTTTCGAATACTGCACAGACCTTGCCAGGCCGCCCAGATCCTCGTTGATCAACAGGTCCGCAAGGCTCGTGTTGGATGGCATGGTCGCTGTGTCGCGCCCCAGGATCGTGCCGCTCGCCACCACATTGTCGAGCAGCTTGCTGTCCCAGACGGCGCCCAACTCCTCGTGATTTGGGCCGTAGAACCGGCCGCTGAGCCCGCCCTGCCGGTCCCCGGTCTTGAAGCTGCCAGAGAATGTGGTGCCGCCCGCCGCAAGGCTTGCCTGCGAGGACCAGGCGAGGTTGCTGAGCGTCATGCGGCCATCGACATAGCCGTCGATCTTGCCGCTGCCGGAGAGCTTGCCACTGGCGAAATCGACCGAGAATCGTCCGCTACCCTGCAATACCAGGATGTACTTGCTATAGCCTGCCTCACCATCGACGCGCACCGCAAAGGTGGCCGTGCCCGAATTTGGCATCGCCGATGCGGGCGTGGGTACGCCATAAGTGAAATAGTCCATGGTCGTGGTGCTGTTGGACGCATCGGTCTGCGTGCGCTGCCACAGGCCAGCCCCGACATAACGGAAGCGGGGGGCGTCCGGCGTGCCTGGACTGGAGCTATTCTTTGACAGCGACAGCGTTTCCGTCAGCGTGCCGTCAGTGCGCTTGTAAACTGTGGCATCTGCGTTGGTGAGCGTCGCGTCCTTTTGCGCGGGCCCAAAGTCCTGCGTGCGGCCCTGGGTGGTAACGGTGTAGGTCTGTGTCGACGCGTTGTACGCGATGGTCAGCGGGCTGCTCGTCACCGTGTTGGGCCGGGCCGAGGTGATCGGCATATAGGCCGTCTCGGTGCGTGCGTCGTTGACGAACGACTCGGTGATCAGGCTGCCGACCAAGTCGGCGTTGGTCGGCTTGGGCGGGGGTGAGGGCGGCGTGTTGGGAAGGTTGCTGCTGGCGACGCCTCCGCCATCGCCGCAGGCGGCCAGTGCAAAAGCAAGTGCAGCGGGCGACCATTTGGCGTCTCGGCCCAACGTCCTGATAATCATGCGCGCCATGGTCATGGTCCTTCAGGACAAAACCGGGAACATCCATTTTGGCGTAATGATACGGGCTATTGCGGATAAGGCGAGTCGAACTTCAAGGCGTTGCGTAAAAGAGCGCCGCTAAATCGGGCCGAACGCGCAGAAGGCGGCCGCTGTCCTTATCGAGCAAGGCCCAAGTCGTGCGTGCGCTTACGATCACTTTGCCTTCGGCATTGGTGAAATCCACTCGCCTGTCGAACCGCGCGCCTTGGGGTGGATCGGGAATGAAGGTCGTGGCCGTCACGCTTTGCCCGACGGTAATATTGCCGCGATAATCCACCTCGTGCCGGGTTACGAGCCAGATGTAAGCGGCTTGAACATCGGCGGATGCCACAGTCTCCCAATGGCGCGTGGCGATCTGTTCCATCCACTGCACCCACACGGCGTTGTTCACATGGCCCATTTCATCGATGTGGTCGGGCAGCGCGGTGAATGTCAGTGAAAAGGGCGTCGCCATCGTCATGCACCCAGCAGATGCAGCACCAGGTGGCGCCGGTGCGCGATGCGGCGATGCTCGCACAGATAAAGCCCCTGCCACGTGCCTAGCGCCAGGCGCCCGCCGATGAGCGGGATCGACAGGCTTACACCGGTCAGGATGCTCTTGAGGTGGGCCGGCATGTCGTCGGGCCCTTCGTCATCATGGGCATAGGCCGCGTTTTCGGGGGCCAGGCGGTCGAGCCAGCGCAGCACGTCTGCGCGCACTTCGCGCGCGGCGTTTTCCTGGATGCACAGCGAGGCAGAAGTGTGCCGGCAAAACACCGTGAGCAGCCCGCTGTCCATGCCCTGCTCTGCAACCCACTGCGCTGCCTCGCGGGTGAATTCGTGCAGGCCGGGGCCGGGCGTGTGCAGCGTCAGCTCGGTGCTGGCCTGGCGCAGGGCGGATGACGGCACGGTGGCGGATCGGATCGGGGCAGGGCTCATGGCACGCTCAGCCTGACACGGCCGCGCGTTCCTGTCACCCGCCAATCGCCATCAAAAAGAAATAACTGCGAATCATTAGCAACATGGTTGATTATGCAAATCAGTCGCAATAAAGGCGCGGCTATCCGAACCAGGGCGCAACAGCCCGTTCAGAGCAAAGGGGAAAATCCAACCATGACCAGCCCGACCCAGCCCGCGTCTGCTCGCAAGGCAGGCAATCGCCGGCCTGCCCGCAGCGGAAATTCACGCTCGGCGGCCGTGCCCGCGTTCCTCGCCGTTGGTTGCATCGGCGTGCTTGCAGCCATGCCTGCCCAGGCGCAGGAAACGCAGCCGACCGTGCTGGGCGGCGTGACCGTGACGGACACCGCGATTGCCGATGCGCCGATCAAGGTGGAGCGGGCCGAATCGCCCAAGTACACCCGGACATTGCTCGACACGCCGCAGACCGTCACCGTGGTGGGCCGCGCCGTGATCGAGGCGCAGAACCTGCTCTCGCTGAAAGACGCGCTCTCGATCCTGCCGGGCATCACCCTGGGCGCTGGCGAAGGCGGCGGCGGCTATGGCGACAGCATCAACTTGCGCGGGCAAAGCGCCAACACCGATATCCAGATCGACGGCGTGCGCGACAGCGCGCAATATTCGCGCAGCGACTTGTTCAACATCGAACAGGTCGAAGTGACCAACGGCGCCAATTCGGTGTTCGGCGGATCGGGTTCGATCAGCGGCACGATCAACCTGGTGACCAAGCGGCCCAAGGACGAAACCAGCACGACCGTGCAGGGCGGCGTGGGCACCGCCAACTACTGGCGCGGCACGGTGGACAGCAACTGGAAGCTGGGCGATGAAGTGGCCGTACGGCTTAACGCCATGGGCCACAGCGCCGATGTGCCGGGCCGCGATTTCGAATACAACCGCCGCTGGGGCGTGGCGCCTTCGGTGAAATTCGGGCTAACCGGCGATACCAGCCTGACCCTGATGTACCTGCACCAGCGCGACAAGAATATTCCGCAGTATGGCGTGCCCTATTACGCGGTCTATGGCGGGCTGCTGCCGGGCGCCAGCTATGCCGGCTACTATGGCTACAAGAACTATGACCGCCAGGAACAGACGGTCGACCAGGCCACCGCGATTCTCGATCACCGCTTTTCCGACACGGTCTCGATCCGCAACCTGGCGCGCTATCAGAAGGTCAAGCAGGATACCTTCGTCGATCCGCCGCAGGGGACGTGGTGCCTTGCCAACGGCACGGTCGCCAATTCCACCGGCGCGGCCACGGCTTGTTCGTCCACCCAGGCGGCCGGCACGTTCTATCCCAGTGGCCCGCGCGGCACCTTCCGCCTGACCGATACGTCGATCTGGTACGACCAGGTGGATCTCTCCGCCACGGTTTCCACCTTCGGGCTGGAACATACCCTGGCGCTGGGCGCGGCCTATTCGCAGGAAGACTATGATGTCACGTCCGGCAATGGCCTGCGCAATGCCGATGGCACCACCCCCACGATGACACCGATCAGCATCGCCAACCCCAACGCGGTCTATACCGGCCCGATCAACACTATCACCACGGCCATTGCCCATGGCTCGACCCGCAACATCGCGCTCTATGCGTTCGACGCGGTCAAGCTGGGCGGCGGATTCGAAGTCAATGGCGGCATCCGGTGGGAAAACAACCGCGCCCGCTATCGGAGCGATACCGTGGCGGTGAGCGGCGCGGTGACCACCGGTGCCCAGCAGAACAACACCGACGATCTGTTCAGCTATCGCGTGGGCCTGGTCTACAAGCCGGCCGCCAATGCCAGCCTCTATGTCGCCTATGGCAACAGCAAGACGCCGGCCTCGTCCACGGTGCGCAGCGGCTGCGGCGTGACCAGCACGACCCTGTTGGGCGATCCCTGCAACGTTGCCCCGCAAACCGCCACCAACTTCGAACTGGGCGGCAAGGTCGATCTGGCGCAGGGCAAGCTGCAACTGACCGCCTCGGTGTTCCGCAACGAACGCACGAACTATCCCGTGGCGGCCAACGATCCACTGGTCGGCACCACCAACGTGCTCGACGGGCGCAGCCAGGTCGATGGCGTGTCGCTGGGCCTCTCGGGCAAGATCACCCCGGCCTGGACGATCTTTGCCAACGGCATGTACCTCGACGGCGTGGTCAAGCAGTCGATCTCGAACTACTGCAAGGGCCACCTTGGCGCCACGCAGACGCTGCCCACGGGCGGCACGGTGACTTGCCCCACCAGCGACGTGCAGGCCGGCAACCCGCTGACCAACACGCCGGCGTGGTCGGGCAGCCTCTATACCAGCTATCACCTGCCGTTCGGGTTGGAAGCCGGCTATGGTGTGACGTACCAGGGCAGCTGGTACCTCACCAACTCCACCGGTGCGACGATGTACAAGGCGCCGTCCTACCTCACCCACCGCATCTCGCTGGGCTACAAGCTCGACAATGGCCTGTCGGCGCAAGTCAACGTGCAGAACCTGACGAACAAGAAGTACTACACTTCCATCCGCAACAATGGCTGGGCCGTGCCGGGCGAGGGGCGCTCGGCCGTGCTCACGCTGGGCTACACGTTCTGAACGGCGTCTCTCCCGCCCCGCGCGGGGCGGGAGAGAGCACAGTCAGGCGGCAAACACTGCGGCGTTGAGAGTATTGGTCGTGCCCGTGCTGACCACGGCGGCCACTACCAGCCGCCCGTCGGCAAGGGTGCGCACCAGCGGCGCCATCCCGCCTGCCAGGCAGGAAACCACCCCGCCCACCGCCATCCAGGCACTGTCAAAGCGCTGGAACGCGATGGTCGTCGCCACCGGATAGCGCACCCCGTCGCGGCTGTCCCATGCCACGGCAAAGCGCCCATCGGCGGTGCCGGCCAGCGCCGAGGAGAACGAATAGGGCGTGGTTGCGCCCTGGCTGGCCAAGGCAGGCTGCGAAAACGCCCCGTTCGCCTCCGACCGCGCGATCAGCACCTGGCCGGCGGCGGCATCGTCCGTGCCGTTGGAGATCCACGTCACCAGCGTCTCGCCGGTTTCGCGCACCCATAAGTCGGGTTGGTAATTGCTGTCGGAAAGGTCGTTGACCGGGGTGCGCGGGCTGTTGACATCATGGGCGACCGCCACGGGCGCGATCTGCTGCCGCCCGATCCGCACGGAATAATCGCGCGCCACCAACCGGCTCGGCACCGTGGCAGACGTCGGCACGCTGCGCTCGCCAAACAGCACGGTAAAGCCGCCCAGTCGCGGCGCCGCCTTGATCGGGGCAAAGCCGTCGTGCCCGCTATCGATGGCAAAGGGGGCGGACAGCGTGCCGTTGTGGGCGTTGAGGATCCAGGCCTGCCCGGTAAAAGCGCTCAGCACTGCCACACTGCCTTCGCCGCTGTCGTCCAGCGGGATCAGCGCACCAAGCACAGGCCCGGCCTCGCTGGCGATCGTGTATGTCGTGCCCAACGGCGCGCCGGCAGCATCGAAACGGCGCACCATCAGGGCGGCGCGGCCCGGCGTGGCGGCGGGATAGCCAGTCCAGCACACGGCAAAGCCACCGTTGCTCAGGCGCGTCAGGCCGATACCATACGCGGTGCCGGCCGGATCGGTGTTGACCGTGATCGGTTGGCCGTTGCCCATCGGCGCCAGTGTCGCATCCAGCAGGCGCACCAGCACATCCCCGGTCTGCGCGGGTGCGTTGCCATCGGTGCCCCAGGCCACCGCCAGCCCGCCACTGTTCAACCCGCAAATGTCGAACGACCACGCCAGCGGCAGGTCGGCCAGGTGCAAGGTGGCATGGGCGGTTTCGGGCGCCGCGGGCTGTTCGGCAGAGGGCGCGGCCAGCGGATCGACCGGTGTCTCATCCACGACAAGCGGGTCCGTTGGCGTGCTGTCATCCGCGTCGCGGCCGCCGCCCACGACCACGCCGACGCCCCATGCAACTGCCGTGGCCCCTATCGTCCAATCCTTCTCGTCGCGGACAGGATCGTATTTGAGATCCTCGTCACCGCGTTGCCCACTGTCTGACTGCATCGCCATGTCCCCCTTGGCCCGGCGCAGGCGCCACATGGCGCTGCGTTACGTAATGCCCAGGGATGCCCGATCAGACTGCCGCGTCAATGCCCATATGCTGCCGAATTGGCATGCCCCGGGGCCGATCGAGCGGGCCGGGGCATGGCGGTCAATCCGCCCAGTAAAGCCTGGTCGGATTGTCGATCAGCAGCTTGCGCTGCAATTCCGGCGTGGGTGCGATGCGCGGGATCATGTCGACCAGGTGCCCGTCATCGGGGATGGCGTCCTGCATGTTGGGGTGCGGCCAATCGGTACCCCACAGGACGCGGTCCTGATAGTCCGCCACCAGCGGCGCCACCGCATCGGCAAAGGCGTTCCACGGGCTGCCGGCGCTGTCCAGCCGGTCAGGGCAGGTGGCCTTGAACCAGATGTCGGGCCGCGAATCGAGGAATGCGCGGAATGCCTTCATGTCGGCCCCGTCCGGCCCTTGGGTCACTTCGGGGCGGCCCATGTGGTCGATCACCAGCGGCACGGGGATCGCATCCATGAACGGGCGCAGTTCCTCAAGGATGTCGGCCTCGAAATAGATCACCACGTGCCAGCCCTTGGGCAGGCGCTTGGCCACGTCGAGGAACTTGTCCTTGGGCGCATCGTCCACCAGGCGCTTGAGGAAATTGAAGCGGATGCCGCGGATGCCGCCGTCATGCAGCGCGGCCAGCTCGGCTTCGGAAATCGCCGGATCGACCACGGCCACGCCGCGTGCTTTTCCGTTCGACTTGGCAATGGCATCAAGCGTGGCGGCATTGTCGGTGCCGTGGCAGCTCGCCTGCACGATCACGTTCTTGTCAAAGCCCAGATGGTCGCGCAGGGCAAACAGCATGTCTGGCCCGGCATCTTCGGGCAGGTACTTGGCCTTGGCGCTGAACGGGAATTGCGCCATCGGGCCGAACACATGGCAATGCGCATCGATCGCGCCGGCCGGCGGGGTATAGCGCGGCTTCGACGGATTGCCGTGCCAGGAAACGATACGGTCGGTCATGGTCTTGTCCTTGAAAACCGGGCTTCGACAGGCTCAGCCCGAACGGCATCCTATTTGAATTCTTGCGCTCCGTTCGCCCTGAGCCTGTCGAAGGGCAAGAAGCGCAACGTCACCCGAAAACCACCCCATCCATCAGCTTGCGCGCGGTGCGCAGCAGGGCGGCGGTCTTCACTGCGCCGGCCTCGTCCACTTCCAGCACGCAGCTCATCTCGCCGGTCGGGTGCTCCACCGAGAGCGTCTTGCGCGGTCCATCGCTCACTTGGGCGACTTCGGCCGCAGGAGATCCGTCCAGCAGGCAGGCCGTCGCCACCGAAACCGCACCAAGCACGCCGATCGTGGCGTGGGCACGATGGGGGATGAAGCTGCGCACCGTCACCGCGCCGCCGTTGCGCGGCGGGGCGACCAGCATCATCTTGGGGACCGACTTGTCCTTCACGTCGCCCAGGTTCATCAGCGGGCCCACTTCCAGCCGGATCGCCTCGATCCGCGCTTTCAGGTCAGTGGCATTGTCCAGCCAGTCGCGGTCTTCATAGCCGGTCACGCCCACATCTTCGGCCTTCATCACCACGCAGGGCATGCCGTTGTCGATCAGCGTCACCGCCACGCCCTGGATGGTGTCCACCGCGTTGCCGGTGGGCAGCAGCGCCCCGCACGAGGAGCCGGCGGTGTCGCGGAATTCCAGCGGCACCGGGGCATGGGTGCCCGGCACGCCGTCGATGGCGGCTTCCCCGGCATAAGTCGGCACGCCGCCCGGCGTCCGCACCGTGGCCACGGCCACTTGCCCGGTGTTCTCCATGAAGATCGCCACGCGGGTTTCATCGCCCGTCGCCGCCACAAGGCCGCGCTCGATCGCAAAGGGGCCCACGCCCGCCAGGATATTGCCGCAGTTCTGCGCGTCGGTGACGATCGCCTGGTCGACGAAGACCTGCAGGAACAGGTAATCGACATCGATCCCTTCGCGCGCAGACTTGCTGACCACCGCCACTTTGCTGGTCAACGGATCGGCGCCTCCCAGCCCGTCGATCTGGCGCGGATCAGGCGAACCCATCACGCCCAGCAGGAACGCATCGCGCGTCGCCACGTCGGCGGGCAGATCGTCTTTCAGGAAATAGCCGCCCTTCGACGTGCCGCCGCGCATCCACATGCAGGGCGCGGAAATTCCGGTGGTCATGGGTCTTGCTCCTTGGTTGCGGGGGAGGGACGAGCCTATCTCCCCCTCCTCTGAAGAGGAGGGGGCCATTTGCACCCACGCCTCAAACGTACTTCAAGCCTTCCTTCTCCAGCCGCTCGCGCATCTTGTACATGTCGAGGCCCAGCACGCCATTGGCCAGCTTCTCGCGCTTTTCGCCTTCGTTGGCTTCGCGTGCCTGCGCGGCTTTGAGCACTTCGGCGGCCTTTTCGCGCGGCACCACCACCACGCCATCGTCATCGGCCACGATCACGTCACCCGGGTTAACCGCGCAATTGGCGCAGACCACCGGCACGTTGACGCTGCCCAGCGTGTTCTTCACCGTCCCTTGCGCATAGATCGCCTTGGACCACACCGGGAACTGCATCTCGGTCAGGTCCTTCACATCGCGCACGCCGGCGTCGATCACCAGGCCACGGCAGCCGCGCGCCTGGGCCGAAGTGGCGAGCAGGTCGCCGAAATAGCCGTCTTCGCAAGGCGAGGTGGGGGCGAGCAGCAGGATGTCGCCTTCCTTGAGCTGTTCGATGGCAACGTGGACCATCCAGTTGTCGCCCGGAGGAGCGCTGATCGTCACGGCAGAGCCGGCAATGCGCGCGCCGCGATAGATCGGGCGCATATAGCTGGCGAGCAGGCCGGTACGGCCCTGCGCTTCGTGAACGGTGGCGACGCCACAGGCGGCCAGGCCGTCGATCACGGCCGGATCGGCCCGTTCGATGTTCTGCACGACGATACCCGACATGGCGCTTGTCTCCCTTGATAGCTGAGCCGGTTCGGCACGGATGGCTGCATTTGGAACCGGGGGCGGGCAGCGCCAAATGCAATGTTTGGCGTGTGTCATAAGGAAATGCTAAGTCTGGATGGATGAACCGCTCCGATTCCGCGCTTAACATCCGCCACTTTGCGGCCTTTGCCGCCACCGTGCGCCACGGCAGCGTGACGCGCGCGGCCCGTGCCATCAATCTGACCCAGCCCGCCCTGACCCAGGCGATCGCCAGGCTGGAGGCGGACCTGGGCTGCCTGCTGTTCGAACGCGGCGCGGCCGGCATGACCGCCACCGAACCGGCGCGCCTCTTGGCCCCGCGCGCCGAGGCAGCGATCGAGCACATCGGCTCGCCGCGCGTGACGGGCACGCAGATGCGCGCGTTCCTGGCCCTGGCGCGGGCCGGTTCTTATGCCGGGGCGGCGCAGGATACCGGGCTTTCGGCGGCCTCGCTCCACCGCGCCGTGGCCGATCTGGGCGTGGCGCTGGGCCAGCGGCTGATCGACCGGCGCGGGCGCACCGTGCTGCTCACCCCGGCCGGCGCGCGCCGCGCGCGCGGCTTCGGCCTGGCCATGGCCGAATTGCGCAGCGGCCTTGCCGAAGTGGCGGCGTGGCAGGGCAAGGCGGCGGGCCGCGTGGTCATCGGCGCCATGCCGCTGTCGCGGGCGCGCTGGCTGCCCGAAACCTTGCTGCGCTTTGCGCAAGGCTATCCCGGCGTGGACGTGGCCGTGGTCGAAGGCAGCCATGCCGAACTCGTCGGCCCGCTGCGCGACGGGGAAATCGACTTCATGCTGGGCGCCCTGCGCGAAACCACCGCGCTTGACGATCTGGTGCAGGAAGCCGCGTTCGAGGATCGCCCCGCCTTGGTCATGCGCGCGGGGCATCCGCTGGCCGATCCGGCCGTGCCGCTCGATCCGGCGGCATTGCGGCACTATCCGTGGATATTGCCTGGCGGCGACACGCCGCTGCGGCACTATTGGGAAGCGATGATGCAGGCTGCCACCGGCCAGGCGCCGCCCCACGTGGGCATCGAATGCGGTTCGGTGCTCACGGTGCGGCAATTGCTGGTGGGTTCCGATGCGCTTACGCTGCTCAGCCCGGCGCAATTGGCGGTGGAACTCGATGTCGGGCTGCTGGCTGCACGGCCCACCCCGGTGCCGGTGCGGCGCACCATCGGGATGACGCACCGCACGCTGTGGCGGCCCACCGCGCCGCAGGCCGCATTCCTTGCCCTGCTGCGCGAGGTGGCCGACAAAGGCTTCGCATAAATTTATACCTTGCGCGCTCTTTGCATTTGTATGCGTAGCGTAAGGGTCGCAACAGGTGCGCCATGGAGAGAACACTTGCCCTGATCGGGTTCGGCGAAGCCGGATCGACCTTTGCCAAGGCGGCTGGCTGGGAAGCGTCGGCACAGGCGTTTGACATCAATCCTGCGCGCCATGCGGCCATGGAAGAGGCCGGGGTGCTCTCTGCGGCCACGGCCGACAGCGCGCTGTCTGGTGCCGGCCTCGTGCTCAGTCTGGTCACTGCCGATGCCGCGCTGCCCGTGGCGCGGGATGTGGCCCCCGTGCTCGAACCGGGCACCTTGTTCTGCGACATGAATTCGGTGGCGCCCGATACCAAGCGGGCGGCCGCGCTGGCAGTGGAAGCGGCCGGCGCGCGCTATGTCGACGTGGCGGTGCTGGCCCCGGTCAACCCCGCGCGGCTCAAGGTGCCGCTGCTGGTATCCGGCCCTGCGGCCGATGATGCGGCGGCTGCCCTGCGCGCGGTCGGCTTTACCAACGTTCGCGTGGTCGGCGCCGATGTGGGCCGGGCCAGTGCGATCAAGATGATCCGCTCGATCATGGTCAAGGGCGTGGAAGCGCTGACCGCCGAAATGATGCTTGCCGCCACCAAGGCGGACGTGGTGCAAGAAGTGCTGGCCTCGCTCGATGCGAGCGAGAAGAGCGAAAGCTGGTTCACCCGCGCCGCCTACAACATCGAGCGGATGACGACGCACGGCCTGCGCCGCGCCGCCGAGATGGAGGAGTCGGCCAAGACTCTCATCGGCCTGGGCGTGGAACCGTTGATGACCACCGGCACCGTGGCGCGCCAGCGCAGCCAGGCCGGCCACACCATCGCCTTCGAAACACCAGCAAAGACCACCAAGGAACCGGCCGAATGACCATGATTATCGACTGCCACGGCCATTACACCGTGCTGCCCAAGGCGCATGATGCCTGGCGCGAAGCGCAGAAGGCCGCGTTCAAGGCGGGCGAGGCGGCACCGCCCTATCCCGATATTTCCGATGACGAGATCCGCGAGACGATCGAGGCCAACCAGCTGCGCCTGATCAAGGAACGCGGCGCCGACATGACGATCTTCTCGCCCCGCGCCAGCGCCATGGCCCCGCACGTGGGTGACCAGAGCGTGGCCGTGCCTTGGGCCCAGGCCTGCAACAACCTGATCGCGCGCGTCGTGGCGCTCTATCCCGACGTGTTCGCCGGGGTGTGCATGCTGCCCCAGTCGCCCGAAGCCGACATGACCAGCTCGATTGCCGAGCTGGAGCGCTGCGTGACCGAGCTGGGTTTCATCGGCTGCAATCTCAATCCCGATCCGGGCGGCGGCCATTTCAAGCATCCGCCGCTGACGGACGAATTCTGGTTCCCCTTCTATGAAAAGATGGTGGAACTCGATGTGCCGGCGATGATCCACGTTTCGGGCAGCTGCAACCCGGCGATGCACGCCACCGGCGCCTATTACATCGCGGCCGACTCGATCGCGTTCATGCAGTTGCTCGAAGGCGATCTGTTCAGCCGCTTCCCCACGTTGCGTTTCATCATCCCGCATGGCGGCGGCGCGGTGCCCTATCACTGGGGGCGCTATCGCGGCCTGGCCGACATGCTGAAAAAGCCGGCGCTCGACGGGCACCTGATGAACAACGTGTTCTTCGATACTTGCGTCTATCACCAGCCCGGCGTGAACCTGCTGGCCGAAGTGATCGAAACCAAGAACATCCTGTTCGGCTCGGAAATGGTCGGGGCCGTGCGCGGCATCGACCCGACGACCGGCCACTATTTCGACGATACCAAGCGCTATGTCGATGCGCTGAACATCTCCGACGCGCAGCGCCATGCGATCTTCGAAGGCAATGCCCGCCGCGTGTTCCCGCGCCTTGACGAAAAGCTGAAGGAGAGAGGCCTGTGAGCATCGACAAGGGAGCGCCGGACAGCAAGCCGCGCGACATCCACGAATATCTGGCCGAATTCGACGATATCCCCGGCACCCGCGTCTATACCGCCGCGCGTGCTCGCAAGGGCTATCACATCAACCAGTTCGCGATGAGCCTGATGAAGGCGGAAAACCGCGCCCGGTTCAAGGCGGATGAACGCGCCTATCTGGACGAATGGAAGATCAGCGATGAGGCCAAGCAGGCGCTGCTGGCACGCGACTACAACACGCTGCTCGACATGGGCGGGAATGTCTATTTCCTGTCCAAGCTGTTCTCGTCCGATGGCCTGCCCTTTGCCGAGGCGGTCTCGACCATGACGGACATGACCTGGCCCGAATATCGCCAGATGATGCTCGATGGCGGCCGCTCGCCCGAAGGCAATCGCTCGATCAAGGAAAACCTGGCCGCCGCCGCGCGCGCACAGGAAACCGGGAAGGACAACTGACCATGGCGCGGATTACCGCAGGCGTCGGTTCCAGCCACGTGCCCCTGCTGGGCGTGGCGGTGGACCAGGGCAAATCCAACGACGACTATTTCGGCCCGATCTTTGCCGGATATGAATGGACCCGTCAGTGGGAAAAGGAACAGAAGCCCGATGTGATCATCCTGGTCTACAACGACCACGCATCGGCCTTTGACATGAAGATCGTGCCCACCTTCGCGATCGGCTGCGGCGAAAGCTACAAGCCGGCCGACGAAGGCTGGGGCCCGCGCCAGGTGCCCGATGTGGAAGGCCATCCCGATCTGGCCTGGCACATCGCGCAAAGCCTGATCCTCGACGAATTCGACATGACCATCATCAACGAGATGGACGTGGACCACGGGCTGACCGTGCCGCTGTCGATGATGTTCGGCCAGCCAGATGCCTGGCCGGCCAAGGTCATCCCGCTCGCCGTCAATGTCGTGACTTATCCGGTGCCCTCGGGCAACCGCTGCTGGGCGCTGGGCGAAGCGATCAAGCGTGCGGTGGAAAGCTTCCCCGAAGACCTCAACGTGCAGATCTGGGGCACCGGCGGCATGAGCCACCAGCTCCAGGGCAAGCGCGCCGGCCTGCTCAACCGCGAGTGGGACAACAAGTTCCTCGACCTTCTGATCGGCGAAACCGACGAAGCGCGCTGGATTCCGCACATCGAATACTTGCGCGAGACCGGCTCGGAAGGGATCGAGATGGTCATGTGGCTGATCATGCGCGGCGCGCTGGGTGACAAGACCCGCCTGCTGCACCGGCATTACCATATCCCCTGCTCCAACACCGCGATCGGGCACATCGTGCTCGAACCGGTGGAAGAGGAAACCGTGCCGGCGTAAGCCAAGGCACACTCTTATCCCCCTCCCGCCTGCGGGAGGGGCCGGGGGAGGGCATGGCAAGGTGCGCTCCCTCAATTCGCGTCCGGGAAGGGTCAACAAACCCTTCCCAATCCCTCCCGCCAGCGGGACGGGAGCCTTACAGGAGTTACCCCATGCGTATTGCCCTGGTCGGTGCCGGCGCCTTTGGCGAAAAGCACCTTGATGGTCTCAAGAATGTCGACGGCGTCGAAATCGTTTCGGTGATCAGCCGCCGCGCCGATCAGGCCGCTGCGGTTGCCGCCAAGTATGGCGCCCGCCACTCCGGCACCGAGCTGGAAGAAGCGCTGGCCCTGCCCGACGTGGATGCCGTGATCCTGTGCACGCCCACCCAGATGCACGCCGAGCAGGCCATTGCCTGCATGAACGCGGGCAAGCACGTGCAAGTGGAAATCCCCCTGGCCGATAGCTGGGCCGATGCGCAAGCCGTGGTGGCCAAGCAGAAGGAAACCGGGCTGGTCTGCATGGTGGGCCACACCCGCCGCTTCAACCCGTCGCACCAGTATGTGCACAACAAGATCAAGGCAGGGGAATTCAACGTCCAGCAGATGGACGTGCAGACCTATTTCTTCCGCCGCAGGAACATCAACGCCAAGGGCGAAGCGCGCTCGTGGACCGACCATCTGCTGTGGCACCACGCCGCCCACACGGTGGACTTGTTCGCCTACCAGGCCGGCAAGATCGTCAAGGCCAATGCCGTCGAAGGGCCGATCCACCCGGAACTGGGCATCGCCATGGACATGTCGATCCAGCTCAAGAGCGAAAGCGGCGCGATCTGCACGCTCTCGCTCTCGTTCAACAACGACGGCCCGCTCGGCACGTTCTTCCGCTATATCGGTGACACCGCCACCTATATCGCCCGTTACGACGATCTGGTGAACGGCAAGGAAGAGCCGATCGACGTGAGCCATGTCGACGTGTCGATGAACGGCATCGAGTTGCAGGACCGCGAATTCATCGCCGCGATCCGCGAAGGGCGCGAGCCCAACAGCTCGGTGGGCAAAGTGCTCGATTGCTATCGCGTGCTGGGCGAACTGGAAAAACAGCTCGCCGCCGGGTAAGCTGCAAAAAGGGAAGGCCCGCCTGCCACGGCGGGCCTTTTCGTATCGGGCCATGGGGCAGCAAAAGCCACAGGCCCAGGAAGAGGATGTCGATGATGGAAGCCCTGATCGCCTATTCCGGGCGCAGCCTGGCGCGCCCGCGCTATTACGCCAATGCCCATGACAAGGACGCGGTAGAAATCGCCCCTGTCGCCATGCCGATCCGCGATGCGCGGGGGCGCGGCACCAGCCTTGACGTGGAAGGCTTCGAGCTGGTGCGCGATCCCAGCGCCGTGACCGATTTTGCCGATCGCGCGCAGGTCATGGCCGTCCACGTTCCCGAAATCGCCGCGCTGATCAAGGACCTGACTGGCGCCTCCCGCGTGGAAGTGACGGGCGCGGGCCTGCTGCGCTTTTCCGAACGGTCGGGCCGGGCGGGCAGCCTCGACAATTCGATGCCGGCGCGCTTTGCCCATATCGACGTGTCACCGGCAACGGCCCTGACGATGAGCCAGCGCCTGGCCGCCGGGCGGCCGCACACCCGCGTGGCGCAGTACAATATCTGGCGTGCGCTGTCCGCGCCGCCGCAGGACGTGCCCCTGGCGCTGTGCGATGCGCGCAGCCTGGCCGCAGAGGATTGCATCGCTGCCGACGCGATTTTCGATCCCCCCGGCGGCGCGCCGGAATGGTCGTTCGAAAGCTATGTGATTGCTGCCAATCCCGCGCATCGCTGGCACTGGTTTTCCGACCTGACGGCGGACGAGGCGATCGTGTTCAAGACATTCGACAGCGATTCGCGCCGTGCCACCCACGTTCCGCACGTGGCGTTCGACATGCCCGGCTGCCCGGCCGATGCGCCCCCGCGCGTCAGCATCGAGATGCGCGCCACCGCCTTCTGGGAGGCCTGAACCGGCGCAGTTGTGCAACAGTTATGAATTATACATTTCGGCCCATTTTTTCGCATTGCTGAAAGTTTCGCATATGTGATACCAAGGTTCCCAGACCGGAACCATCCGGCTGCTATCCTTGGGAGGATACCGAAATGGCGTTTTCACGCTCCGATCTGCTGTGCTCTGCAGCCGTTCTGCTTTCGCTCGCCGCCGCGCCGGCCCAAGCCCAATCCGCGCCTGAAAGCACACCGACCACCACGCCTGAAATCGTGGTGACCGCCCAGTTCCGCACCCAGAAGCTGCAGGACACGCCGCTGGCGATCACCGCCATCAACGGCGCGGCCCTGGCGGCGCGCGGGCAGACCAACATTTCCGAAGTGGCCGCACAGACGCCCAACGTGACGCTGGCCCCGCAGAACCAGTACCTGGGCCCCGGCATCATCGCGTTCATCCGCGGCGTGGGCCAGTCCGACCCGAACTTTGCGCTGGAACCGGGCGTGGGCATGTATGTGGACGATGTCTACCTGCCCACGCTGACCGGATCGCTGCTCGACCTGATGGACCTGGATCGGGTGGAAGTGCTGCGCGGGCCGCAGGGCACGCTGGCCGGGCGCAACTCGCTGGGCGGCTCGATCAAGCTTTATGGCGTCAAGCCCAAGGGCGACAATTCCGGTTCGTTCGAAGCGACCTATGGCAGCTATCACCGCGTCGACCTGCGAGGCCATTTCGATCTCAAGCTGACCGACACCCTGGCGATGCGCGTTTCGGGCGTGAGCAAGAACCGCGATGGCTATGTCAAGATCCTGGACTATGCGCTGACCCATCCCGGCAGCACGGTCCCGACGATGGCGACCGGTGCCAATCCGCAAGTGGGCACGCTGGGCGGCACCAGCTTTGCCGCCGGCAAGGTGGCTTTCCGCTGGACGCCCGATGCCAACGTGGAAGTCAACGTTTCGGCCGACTACACGCGCGAGCGCGACGAGCCCGGCGCCTCGGTGCTGATCTATGGCAACAACATTGCCCAGTTCGCCGGATCGCCGGTCACCAAGGACCCCAACCGCGCCTGGCTCTATGGCACCGACGGCGCGCCGATCCCGCTCGATTGCCGCTTCGTGCCCAGCGGGCGCAACAGCTGCGACACGCTCAAGGGCTATGACAAGCGCTATGTCAGCTATGCCACGTTCTATGACGCGGCGCGCCCCGATCACCAGGTGCCGTATAAGCCGCTGGCGCTCAACCGCCATTCCAACCTCGACAACTATGGTTTTGCCGGCACGATCGACTGGACGCTGGGGCCGAGCCTCGCGCTGAAATCGATCACCGCCTATCGCCATTACGATTCGGACTGGTCGTTTGCCGAAAGCGCCCCGGTCGTGCCTTCGATGCTCAACCAGGCGCAGAGCAATTCGCAGTGGAGCCAGGAACTGCGCCTTACCGGCAAGGCACTCAACAACACGCTCGATTTCGTGCTGGGCGGGTTCTATTTCCACGCCAAGGGCCTGTTCACGGGCCGCATCGACCTCAACTATGCCGGGATCGATTTCCTCCACGGCCCCGATCCGACGCCAGCCACCAACAAGGCATTGTTCGCCAATGCCAGCTGGAAGCCGTTCGAGGCTTTCACGCTGACCGGCGGCCTGCGTGAATCGTGGGACCACAAGGAATATGGCTATGTGCGCCACAACCCGGATGGCAGCACGATCCAGCCCTGCACCGGCTATCCCTTTGGCGTGAACCAGCCGCCCAACTGCGCGCTGGCCGCACTCAACGGGCTCTACAAGACGTTCGATGCCTCGCGCCTCGATTGGCGCGTGGCGGCCGACTATCGCTTCTCGCCCGCGCTGATGGTCTATGGGCAGGTCTCGACCGGCTATCGTTCGGGTGGCGTCAACCCGCGCCCGTTCTATCCCAGCCAGGTGGAGGATTTCCGGCCCGAGACGATCACGGCTTACGAAGCGGGCTTCAAGTCTGACCTGTTCGATCGCCGCTTGCGTTTCAACGTTTCGGCATTCTTCAACGATTACAAGAACATCATCCTGACGGTGCTCAATTGCCCGAACACCGCCGGGTTCCCCACCACGCCTTGCCTCCAGCCCAAGAACGTGGGCTCTGCCCATGTGAAGGGCATCGAAGTCGAAACCACCATCCGCCCGATCGAGCACCTCACGCTCGACGGATCGCTCTCGTGGCTCAAGTTCAAATATACCACGGTCGATACCGCCAACACCGGGGTTTCGGCGAACATGGTGCCGCCCTACACGCCCGAATGGAAATGGAACGCGGGCTTGTCCTATGACATTCCCGACGTGCTCAAGGGCCTGGTCACGGTGCGCCTGGATGGCAGCTACCAATCGCACATCTATGTCGATCCCACCAACGTCGACGCGGTCAACGTGCCCGCCGCCACGGCCAGCCCGCTGGCCTATCAGACGGCGACCAACCGCATCGACGACTACTTCCTGGCCAACGCGCGCGTGACCTGGAAAAGCGATGCTGACACCTGGTCGGTCAGCGCCGAAGTGCGCAACCTGACCAACAAGTATTACTTCACCTCGATGACCGCCAACTATGGCCCGATCGGCACCAGCGCGGGCGCCCCGGGCCTGCCGCGCACCTGGGCGGTGACGGTGAAGCGCAATTTCTGAGCGGGCATTGCCCGCGCGCCGATGAAATGGGCCTCCTTCCCTTGGCGGAAGGGGGCCTTTTTCTTGGCCGAATCCCCTTGATCCGCGGGCGTCCGGTGGTACAAAGATCCTAACAATTGATAAGGTGAGGATGCCATGGGCGACTATCCGCCAACCCCCTATTTCATCGGGCTCAACGCCCCGGTGCGCACCGAACTCACGCTGGAGGGCTTGCGCGTGGAAGGCACCCTGCCGCCCGAAGTGCGTGGCGCATTCTTTCGCGCGGTGCCCGATCCGGCCTTTCCGCCCAAGTTTGCTGACGATCACACGCTGTCGGGCGATGGCATGATCAGCCGGGTGCGCTTCAACGCCGATGGCACCGCCGATTATGCCATCCGCTTTGTCGAAACCGCGCGGCATAAGGCGGAAAAGGAAGCGGGCCAAGCGCGCTTTGGCCGATACCGCAACCCCTTTACCGACGATCCCGAAGTGGCCGGGGTGGATCGCACCGTGGCCAACACCACGCCGGTGTGGCACGCCGGGCGCCTGTTGATGACCAAGGAGGACGGGCGGCCCTATCGCATCGATCCCCACACGCTCGACACGCTGGGATCGTTCGATTTCGATGGCCTGCTCAAGTCCGAAACGATGACCGCGCATGTGCGGATCGATCCTGACAGCGGCGATCTCTATTTCTACGGCTATGAGGCCGATGGCCTGGCGTCGACCACGATCGCCTATGCGCGGGTGGGCGCCGATGGCGAACTGAAATCGGAACAGTGGTTCGACGCGCCCTATTGCGCGATGATGCATGATTTCACGATAACCAGGAACTGGGCGCTGTTCCCGATCTACCCCACCACCGCCGATCTCGATCGGATGAAAGCGGGTGGCGAGCACTGGCATCACCAGCAGGGCCTCGATTCCTGGCTGGGCGTGATGCCACGCGATGGCGATGTGAAGGACATCAAGTGGTTCAAGGGCCCCAAGGGCGTCTATTGCTATCACATGATGAACGCCTGGGAGGATGAGGCGGGCCTGCTGCATTTCGACCAGTGCCTGTCGAGCAGCAACGCGTTTTCCTTCATCCGCGAGCCGGCGGGCCTGTTCCTCCAGCCTTGGGAGATCACCGGCGGGCTCACGCGCTGGACCGTCGATCCCAATGGCCCGGCCGGCGAAGTGACCGAAACCGTCATCGGCCCGCCGGGCGACTTTCCGATCATTCCCGCCGCGCGGCAGGGGCGCCCCTACCAGACGGGATGGATGCTGACGATGAATCCCGATCGGCAGGGGCCGCCGGTCATGGGCGGCCCTGTGCTGGGCATGTTCGATCTGCTGGTGCGGCTCGACGGGATGGACACAGCCGCCCCGCAGGTCACCCAGGCGCTGCCGATGCAGCCGGGCTGGTGCTATAACGAGCCGGTCCACGTGCCCAGCGCCACCCCGGGACACGACGGTTACCTGGTGACCATGGTGGACCACCAGATCGGCGAAAATGATTTCGAGCATTTCGCCTGGGTGATCGACGCCGGCAACCTGGTGGCAGGGCCGGTGGCGACGGTGAAAATCCCCACCCGGCTGCGTCCGCAGGTGCACGGCTGGTGGGTGCCGCAACACCAGCTGGACGCGGTGCTCGATGAGGCTGGGGCATGACGCGCATCGTCATTACCGGGGCTTCGGGCAACTATGGGCGGGGCGTGGCCGATGCGCTGGTGGCCATGGGCCGGGCGGCAGACCTGATCCTGATCACGCGCAAGCCGGAAAAGCTGGCCGAGCGGGCGGACCAGGGCTGCACGGTGCGGCAGGGCGATTTCGATCATCCAGCCACGCTGCCCCAGGCGATGGCCGGCGGTGATGTGTTGCTGCTGATCTCGGGCACCCGCGTGGGTGCCCGCGTGGTGCAGCACAAGGCCGCGATCGATGCCGCCGTGGCGGCCGGGTTGCGGCATATCGTCTATACCAGCTTCATCGGCATCGACGATCCGGCCAACCCCGCCGAAGTGCGGCACGACCATATCGAAACGGAGCGCCTGATCCGCGCCTCGGGCCTGGCCTTCACCATGCTGCGCGACGCGCACTATGCCGATGCCATGCTGCTGATGGCCGGGCCACAAGTGATGCAGAGCGGCAAGTGGTTTGCCAATGCCGGGCAGGGGCGCGAGGCGATGGTCTGGCGGGACGATTGCATCGCCAGCGCCGTGGCCGTGCTGACCACGCCCGGCCACGAGAACCGCATCTACAACATCACCGGGCCGGAATTGCAGACCTTTGCCGAAGTGGCCGCGATCATGGCCGAAGTGACCGGCTGCCCGGTGGACTACGTGGATCTGGACGACGACGCGCAATATGCGCTGTTCGACGGCCTGGGCATCCCGCGCCGCCCGGTGGACGATCAGACCGTGGCCGGCGTGCCGTGGAACAGCGACGACATGGTCACGTTCGGCCGTGCCATCCGCGAGGGCTTTCTGGAGATCTGCACCGACGATGTGGAGCGCCTGACCGGCCGCCCGGCGCGATCCACGCGGGCGATGGTGGAAGCCAACGTGGCGATGCTGCGCGCGGCGGCGGGGCGGTAGGAGGCAGGCCCCTCCACCACCCGCTGCGCGGGCTGGTGGAGGGGCCTGCTAAACCAAAATCACAAAGCCTTGGCGTAGAGCGCGAGCAGCTTGCTCCAGACCTTTTCGGCCTGGACCTTGTCATAGACCGGCGCGTCGATCGTGCACCAGCCGTGCTGCGCGGGATAGACGGCCACATCGGCCGGGCGCTCGGCGGCCGCGGCGGCATCCTTCAGTGCGGTCTTGTCACCCGGCGCGCGGGCATCGTCGTTTTGCGCGATGGCAAAGATGAACGAGGCTTGCGTCTGGCCCAGCAGTTTGTGCGGGCTGTTGGCAGTGTCGTTCACCAGGTTCGCGCCGTGGCACGACACCGCCGCGCCAACCCGCGCGGGCCGGGCATAGGCCGCGAACACGGTATAGGGGCCGCCCATGCAATAGCCCTGGGTGCCGATCTTGTGCGCCGTATCCACCTGCGGCTGCCGGTCGAGCCAGTCGATATAGCTGCCGGCATCGGCCTGGATCTTTTCCGGGCTCAGCGCCTGGATCATCGGTTGCAGTTTCTGCTGGCCTTCGGGCGTGCGCCAGGCGGCAAAATCAGGCAGCACCGGGGCCGGGCTGTTGCGGTAATAATGGTTGATCGCCAGCACGGCAAAGCCGGCTGCGGCCAGGCGCGTCGCCATGGTCTGATACGCATCGCGCAGGCCGGCGATGTCGGGCCAGAGCAGCACGGCGGGATGCTTGCCTTTGGTGGGATAGACGAAGAAACCATCGGCCGTGCCGTCGGCAGTCTCGATGGTAACCGGGCGCGATTGCGTTGCCAAACCGGCCGGGGTGGCGGCCACGCAACCGGGCGCAATGGCCAGGGTGGCGGCGCCAGCGCCCATGGCGGCGAACTGGCGACGGTTCACCGCCAGCCACTGCGTGTTGTCGTCTTCGGTCAAGCTGTCGCACATGGCGCTTCTCTCCAGAACCTGTTCCCCGTCCGCCCACAGGATTAGAGTCTGTTTGGAAAATGCGCTATGGCGCATTTTCGTTGCGGCACCGGCCCGCTCCCCCACCCGACCTCCCATAGGGTACTATCGTTGGGAGGTCGGGTGGGGGAGCGGGCCGGTGCCGCAAATCCGGCAAAGCCGGATTTCCAAACAGTCTCTTAGCGCAGGCGGGCGGGCAACGGGAATCGGTTTTTGGGGCAAGCGGTTTCAGGTGAGGTCTGCCAGGCCCACCTTGATGCCGGCCTGCGCCTGGGCCATGGCCGCGCGGCGCAGGCGTTCGATTTCCAGCCGGGCCGGCGGGGCTTCTTCCTGCGGCAGGGCAGCCAGGCTGGCTTCATAGATTTCGCGGAAATCCTCGGCGAATTCGGGGTGCGTCAGGATCAGGCCATCGCCGCGCGCCATGCCGGCAAAGATCTTCTGCCCCACTTCATAAGGGTCCATGCCCGCTTCGAACGCGGTGCCGAACTGCTGCAATTGTGCCGCGCTCACCGGGGCAAAGCCGCTTTCGCCAAAGGCCTCGGGCCGCTTGAGCGCGCTGTCCCAGGCATTGGTGCGGGTCAGGGCAGGGCAGCACAGGGCGCAGCCGATGCCATGGGGCGCCAGGTTATAGCGCAGCGATTCGGTCAACCCGCGCACGGCAAACTTGCTGGCGGTGTAGATGCCCGCCTGGGGGCCGGGCAGGAAAGCGGCCATGCTGGCCACGTTGACCACGGCGCGGGGGCCGCTGGCGGCCTTGATCGCCGGCAGGGCGCTGACCAGGCCATTGACCACGCCGCCGAAATTGACCCCCATGATCCAGTCGTAATCGGCAAAGCTCGCCTCGTCGGTATCGCCGAACACGCTGACCCCGGCGTTGTTGACCAGCACGTGCAGCGCGCCGAAATGCGCCACGGTCTGTGCCACCACTTCGGCCCAGCGGGCACGGTCGGTCACGTCGAGCGGCAGGAACAGCGGCGCGGGGCGCCCTTCTGCGGCAAACTGCGCGGCGACGGCATCGCGTTGCCGCGTGTCGCGATAGGTCAGGCCAAGGGCCATGCCCGCATCGCTGAAAGCACGGGCCACGCCCAGGCCGATGCCGGTTCCACCGCCGGTGACGAGCGCCACCTGGCCGGCCCAGGGCGCGTGGTTTTCTTGCGCGTGCATCGATGATTTCCTCTCGCCATCTTTTCTATAATCGTTAGTGTTGCATACTAACAAAGAGAATGGGAGAGCCTAAAATGAGCGAGCTGGAGCAGCGCCTTGCCGACCTGGAAGCGCGCGTGACGCAGATCGAGGATGTCAACGCCATCCGCCGCCTGCAGTGGGCCTATGGCTATTACATCGACTACAACCGGCCCGAGGAAGTGGCCGGCCTGTTTGCCAAGGATGGCGCCGTGGTGTTCCTGTCGGGCGAATATCGCGGCTATGAAGGGATCATGCGCCTTTATGGCACCTGGTTCCAGAACCTGTTTACCGGCGGGCGGCGCGGGCCGGTCAAGGGCCTGCTGCTCGACCATTTCCAGTTGCAGGACGTGATCACGCTGGCGCCCGATGGCCAGACCGCCAAGGGCCGCTTTCGCGGCATCCTGGCCGGCGGCTGGCACGATGCGATCCTCGATGCCAAGCCCGAAGGGATGCCGCAGCAATTCTGGGAATCGGGCATCTATGAAAACGACTATGTGAAGGAAGACGGCGTCTGGAAGATCAAGCGCCTGGACTACATGATGCAATGGCAGGCCGACTATGAAACCGGCTGGGCCAAGACCACCGCCCACTTGCAACCGGCGGTGCAATGCTACCCCGAAAATCCCATCGGCCCCGATGTGATTCTGCCCGAAACGCAAGTGCGCGAAACCTGGCCGCATCGCCAGGAAGTGCCGATGAGCTTTGCCCATCCGGTGTTGGCTGCTGCCTTTGCCGTGGGCGATTTCACCCCCTTGCAGAAGCGCTGGCCCTGATCGGGCGCGCCAAGGCGTGCTAGGCCACGTCCTGGCTTTCGCGCGGTTGATCCAGCTGGTGGTCCCACTGGGTCATCCGCGCCAGCAGCCGGCTGGCGGCGCGGCGGAACGTGCCGCGGTCACGGCTGTTGAAATCGGCAAAGAGCTGGCGACTCACTTCGGCCATGGCGGGCACGCTGCGGTCGAACATGGCCTGTCCGGCCTCGCTCAAACGGAAGGGTTTGCGCCGGCGATTGCGCAAGTCTTCACCCGGTTCCACCAGGCCTTTATGATGCAGTGCAACCAGCGCGCGGCTGACATTCATGGGAGGGACGCCCATGATTTCCGAAAGTTCGTGGCCAGCCAGTTCGCCTTCGCCGCCCAGCGCCAGGATGATGCGCAAGTCGGTCGGCGCCAGGTCCAGCGGCTCGGCCACGCCGATGCGCATCGGGTTGGCCACAAAGGTGGCCAGTTTCAACAGATCGACCAGCAGCGCGGCGTCCTCGTCCACGCCATCCATGGCATTGCGGGGTGGTTCGGCGGCGGTGCGGCCCGAGTTCGTGCGGCTGATCATGCCGCTTAGTATGACAACCATGGCAAGCGCGGCAAGAGGCCGCATGCTTTGCTGCGCTGCATGGTGAACGGCGCAGAATTCCGCCGATTTTGGCGGCATCCTGCGCATTCGGGCTTGTTGTTGGATTGCATCAGTTGTTATTATCCGAAGGCGGCTGCAAACGCCCTCTTGCGCTCTGCTAATTAGTATGTCTAACTAACAAACAGAACGAGGCTCGATAACGGGCCGATCCAGGAGAGGGGCTTATGGCCAGCATGATTCCCAACACGCTATCGTTGCGTCTTTTTGCCGCAGGCAGCGCGGCCGCCATGGCATTGGCGCTGAGCGCGGCCGCGCAGGCTGCCGATGCAGCGCCGCAGCAGGCGCCCGCACCGCAGGCCACCACGCCCCAGGGCGATGCGCAGGCGGCGAGCGAAGACCAGGGCATTCGCGAGATCGTGGTGACCGCGCAGTTCCGCAACCAGCGCCTGCAGGACACGCCGCTTTCGATCACCGCGGTGGATGCCGGGCTGCTGGCCGCGCGCAACCAGACCGACATTTCGCAGATCGCGGCCCAAGCGCCCAACGTGCAGCTTACCCAGATGGGCGGGGCGTTCGGTTCGTCGATGGCCGCCTATATCCGCGGTATCGGCCAGTACGATTTCAACCCGGCCTATGAACCGGGCGTGGGCATGTATGTCGACGATGTCTACTATGCCACGCTGACCGGCTCGGTGATGGACCTGCTCGATCTCGACCGGGTGGAAGTGCTGCGCGGGCCGCAGGGCACGCTGACCGGGCGTAACTCGATCGGCGGCGCGATCAAGATGTTTTCGGTCAAGCCGCAGCCGGGGGATTCCGGCCAGATCGAAGCTGTCTATGGCGCGCGCAACCGCGTCGATCTGCGCGGCAGCCTGAATTTCCAGCTGGCCGACGGGCTCTATGCCCGCGTTTCGGGCGTGTACAAGCGTCAGGACGGCTATATCGACATCGTCGACTATGGCTGTGCCAAGCCGGGCAATTCGCTGGGGCTGACGGCGGGCGCCAACGTGCCGGCCAACTGCGTGACCGGCAAGCTGGGCGAGAAGAACTATTCCGGCCTGCGTGGCTCGCTGCGCTACAATCCCAACGACAAGATCGATTGGGTCGTGACCGGCGACTATACCTATGAAAACCGCTCCAACGCGGCGAGCGTGCTGACGGTCGACGATACCACCAAGACCGACGGCATCAATTTCATCTGCGGCCCGCGCTGCACGTATGCCAACTGGTACATGGATGCAGGTGGCCAGGCCGCGCAAAGCTATTCCATGCCGCGCAACACGGTGTTTTCCGGCTGGGGCGTTTCCAGCAACCTGACCTTGGGCCTGACCGACGATCTCAAGCTGGTTTCGATCACCGCCTATCGCAAGTACAAGCAGACGTTCGGCACCGACGACGATTTCACGCCCGATCCGAACATTGCCGGGGCCGGCTACAACGATCTGCGCTTCCACTTCTTCAGCCAGGAACTGCGCCTCAACGGCAAGATCGGCGATCTGGCCGACTGGACGATCGGCGGGTTCTACAACGACCAGACCTCGGTCTATTTCACGCGGCAGGACATCCGCTACATCGGCCACGGCGCGCCGTTCCTGTTCCTGCAGTTCCTGGGCAATGACCCGGTCAACGCCAACAGCAAGGCCGCATTCGGCACCGTGATCCTGCATCCCACGCCCGGTCTCAACATCACGGGCGGGTTGCGCTATACCAAGGAGCACAAGGACTATACCTTCGTGCGCAAGAATTGGTCGGGCGGCACGCTGACCGACATCTTCGGCGTGGGCGCGCTCGATGGCACGGTGGCGAACTACAACGGCAGCAAGCTCGACTGGCGCCTGTCGGTGGATTATCGCTTCAGCCCCGAATTGCTGGCCTATGCCACGGTCAGCACCGGGTTCAAGGGCGGCGGCGTTACCGCGCGGCCGTTCACCAAGAACCAGGCCGTCAACGGCACCTTCACACCCGAAACGCTCACCGCCTATGAAGTGGGCATCAAGTCTGACCTGTTCGATCGCAGGGTGCGCTTCAACCTTTCGGGCTTCGTCAACGATTACAAGAATATCCAACTCCCGCTGGCGGACTGCTCGATCCTTGACGGCTTTGCCGTGGGCACCGATCCGTTCCCCTGCGCGGCGATCGGCAATGCCGGCGATGGCAAGATGTGGGGCGCTGAAGCGGAATTGACCGCGCACCCGGTCGAGGGGCTGGATATCGACGCTACGCTCAGCTGGATCGACGGCAAATGGAACCGGATCGGCGCCACGGTGGGTAAATCGATCCAATTGCAGGATCCGATCGTCACGCCGCACTGGCGCGGCAGCTTCGGCATCCAGTATCGCATCCCGGTGGAAGGCCACGGCTCGCTTACTCCGCGCTTCGACCTTGCCTATACCGGCAAGCAAAGCGTGGGCCGCCTGAGTGGCACCCGCCCGCTGGACTACAACCCGGCCTTTGCCGTTGGCAATGCGCGGCTGACCTGGCGCAACGAGAAGGAAGACCTGACCGTCGCCTTTGAAGTGCAGAACCTGTTCGACAAGTACTATTACCTGCCGCTGCGCTTCCAGGCGCTCTATGCCTCGGCCGGCACGGTCTACAGCAACGTGGGACGCCCGCGCGAATGGGCGCTGAGCGTGGCCAAGAAGTTCTGAACTGATTTTCCAGTCATGAGGGGAAAGGGGTAGCCTGCAAGGGCTGCCCCTTTTCGTTTCAGGGCACGGTTCGGGCTTGCCATAACCGTATCATTTGTTAGCGTTGAGGCAGGGCCGAATCCGGCCGGACCAACGGGAGAAGGGCCAATGCTCGATCGAGCCGGCTACGAACGCTACCTGGCCGCGTTCAACGCCAAGGACTATGACGGCGTGGCCGACTTTTATGTCGATCCGCCGCACATGGAATTCTTCGGCATTGTCATCACCAGCCGTGAAGACTTGAAGGCGTTCTATGGCTGGCTGCATTCCTGCGTGAAGGAAAGCGTTTCGATCCATAACTTTGCCGCAAGCGACACGGCCACTGCCGTGGATGCGATCGTGCGGATCGAGGCGCTGCGCGACCTGACGCGCGAAGAACTGGATGCCAAGGGGGCAACCGGATTCTTCCCCATCCAGGCGGGCCAAGTGCAGGAAATCCGCCAGTTCATTTTCTACACCACGCGCGATGGCCGCATCGAGAAAGTGGAATGCGCGCTGCCGCCGCCCCTCGCGGCCTGATCCATGCAAGGTAAGGAAAGTCCCATGCTGCTTCCCCAGGGCGTGCACATCGCCCATCCCGAGCGCCTTTTCATCGGCGGCGCGTGGGTGCCGGCCCACAGCGGCCGGCTGATCGAGGTGGTCTCGCCCGATAGCGAGCAGGTCGTGGCTCGCGTGGCCGAGGCGGACGAGGTGGACATGGACGCCGCCGTGGCCGCCGCCCGCGCCGCGTTCGACCATGGCCCCTGGCCGACCACGCCGCCGGCCGCGCGGATTGCGGCATTCCGGGCGATGATCGACCACATGCGCCCGCGTGCCGAAGAACTGGCGCGCGCCTGGACCGCGCAGATCGGTGGGCTGGCCAGCTTTGCCGGGCCGATGCACCAGGGCGCGCTGTTCGCGCTCGATGGCATTGCCGGCTTTGCTGAAAACTTCCCCTTCGTGGAACAGCGCCCCAGCCATGCCGCCGCCGCCGCACTGATCGTGCAGGAACCGGTGGGCGTGGTGGCCGCCATCGCGCCGTGGAACGGTCCGTTCGGCATCATGGCCAACAAGGTGGCCTATGCCCTGCTGACCGGATGCTGCGTGGTGATGAAGCCGTCACCCGAAACCCCGCTGGAAGCCTATATCATTGCCGAAGCGGCGGAGGCGGCGGGCCTGCCGCCCGGCGTGGTCAACCTGGTGCCCAGCCATCGTGAGGCGGCCGATCACCTGGTCAGCAACCCCGGCGTGGACAAGGTCAGCTTCACCGGATCGACCCTGGCGGGCAAGCGCATCGGCCAGGTCTGCGCCGGCCGCGTGGCGCGCTGCACGCTGGAACTGGGCGGCAAGTCTGCTGCCATCGTGCGCGACGATTTCGCCATCGACCATGCCGCCAAGCTGCTGACCGGCACGATTACGATGATGAGCGGGCAGGTTTGCGCGATGCTCAGCCGCGTGATCGTGCCGCGCGCGCGCCACGACGAACTGGCCGATGCCATCGCGCGCGAAATGCGGGCCGTGGTCATCGGCCACAGCGACGACCCGGCCGCCCAGCTTGGCCCGGTGGCAATGCAGCGCCAGCTGGAGCGGATCGAGGGCTATATCGCCCAAGGCAAGGCCAGCGCCGACCTGGTGACCGGCGGCAACCGGCCCAGCCACTTGAACCGCGGCTATTTCATCGAGCCGACGCTGTTTGCCAACGTCAACAACGCCGACGCGATCGCCCAGGAAGAGATTTTCGGCCCGGTGCTGTCGCTCATCCCGGTGGACGACGAGGAGGAGGCCGTGGCCGTGGCCAATGCCAGCGCCTATGGCCTCAACGGTTCGGTGCTGACCCACGACGCGCAGGCCGCTTGGGCCATCGGCCGTCGCATCCGCACCGGCGGCTTTGGCCAGAACGGACTGCGCATGGATTTCGGCCTGCCGTTCGGCGGCTTCAAGCAATCGGGCGTAGGCCGCGAAGGCGGGCCGGAAGGCTTGATGCCCTACGTGGAAACCAAGACGATGCTGCTGGATGCACTGCCGGAAGGACTGTGACGCTCACTCGACGGCGTCGCGGCTCTGTGGCCGCAAGCCATAATACTCGTTGGCGATGCGGCGTACGCCCTCCCGGAATGTTGCTCCGCCAAAATTCAACAGCAGTCCCAAGGGCATGGACAGCAAGCGCAAGTAGGTCAGCACTTGCTTTCCATGCACCGGGGCGCATCGTTCCAGTGACTTGATTTCAACCAGCAGGGCGTTGTTCACGATCAGATCGGCGCGAAAACCTTCGCTCAGCACCATGCCGTGCCAGACGATAGGTATGGTTTTCTGGCGCTCCACCTGCATGCCGCGCTGCTCCAGCATATGGCACAAGATCGCCTCATAGACTGATTCCAACAGTCCCGGCCCCAGATCCACGTGCAGCTTGTATCCGCAGTCGATGACGGCTGCTGCAAGCTTTTCCAGGTCTGCCGAGGCGTTGCTGCCATACATCACTGCATAGTGTGCCGTAGACTCAACCCCGACAAGCCAGAATGCCGCCAGTTTGGCAGTGCGTCGCCGCGCGTCTGAAAAGAACGCCAAACCCGGCGCAGCCGGAGCAAAAACTTCATTTCCCTTCTTCTTTGTGGCTTTGTGTCTTTGTGTGAAATTAAAATGGACAATTTATTTCACACTAAGACACAAAGCCACAAAGGGAAGAAGAAAGGATTATTCGCTTCGGCTGCGCCGATTTTTCGCAATTCGTGCAAGGGCGGCCGGCTGGCTTCACCCCAATTCCAGGCACCCGCCATCGACATAGAGATCGACGCCGTTGATGAAGCTGGCTTCCTGGCTGGCCAGGAACAAGGCGGCGCTGGCCACTTCTTCGGCGGTGCCCATGCGGCCGAGCGGAACCACGGACGAGAGCATGTCGCGCATGCCGGCGATCTCTTCGGCGCTGGCGTCGCGCTTGAAGATTTCGGTGTCGGTGGGGCCGGGGCTGATCAGGTTCACGCGGATGCGGCGGGGCAGCAGTTCCTTGGCCACGATCCGGGCCATGGCGCGCAGGCCGGCCTTGGCGGCGGCATAGGCAACATTGCCGGGCACGGCGGCCATCGAACCGATCGAGCCGGTGATCACGATGGCCCCGCCATCGCGCAGCAGCGGCAGGGCATGCTGGATGGCAAAGAATGCGCCGCGCAGGTTGACGGTGTGAATCTGGTCCCAGAAGTCCTCGGTCACTTCCGGCACCATGGCAAAGCCGCCGACGCCGGCGTTGACGAACAAGACATCAATCCCGCCCAGCGCCTGCTCGATCTCGGCCAGCGCCGCGCGCGTTTGCGCCACGTTGCCCATGTCGGCACGGACGGCGAGCGCGCCACATTCCTGTGCCGCAGCATGCAGGGTCTGTTCGTTGCGACCCGTAAGCGCAAGCCGGGCGCCTTCGGCAGCGAACTGGCGCGCAGCAGCCAGGCCGATGCCGGCGTTGCCGCCCAGAATGACCACGCATTTGTCGGTAAAGCGCATGAAGCGAGCGCCTTTCAAAACAGAGGGAGAGGATTGACCGGCGCGGTCGGCACGTCCTGGATCACGTCCCAGTGCTCCACGATCATGTCGCCCTGGCAGCGAAAGATATCGACCACGGCAAGGCCGGGGTCGCCCGGCCAGCGTTCCACATGGGTGTGTACCACCACGTGATCGCCATCCACGAAGCTGCGGTGGATTGTCTGCCGGGCATCGGGCGATTCGGCTTTCACGCGATCGAGAAAGGCCTTGAGCGCGGGCACGCCGGGTTCGGCCAGCGAGCTGTGCTGGATGTATTCCGGGGCGATGTAACGATCGACTGCGCTGCTATCCATGGCGATCAGCACATCCTGGTACATGGCCAGCACGCGCGCCAGCAGGGCCTGTTCGGCCGGCGTTCGAGACATCCGCAACTCTCCCCTTTTATTCTAACAATTGGTAGGATATGCTATGGCTAAACCCGCGTCAAAGGCTTGTTGCCAATAGAGCGCGAAAAGGGAGAGATGATGGACCGCGAGGCCCTTTATGCCGCACTCGATGCGTTTCTGGCGGCGCTGGACAAGGGCGACAGTGCCCGCGTGAATTGGGCAGCCGATGCGCTCTTTTCCGAAAACAACGTGATGCTGGCCACCGATGACGGGGTGTGGGGCACAGTGCAGGGGCTGGGCAGCTATCAACTGCGCTTTGCCGATACGCGCACGCGCCAGGTCGGCTATTTCGGCACCCTGATCGAGGCGATCGAGGAATCGGCGCTGACCGTGCGGCTCGCCCTCAACGAGGCGGGCGAGGTGGCGGAAGCGGAGCTGCTGATCGTGCGCCAGTCCGATAGCGGCATCAAGTTTGAAAATCCGCGCTATTGGGACAAGCCGATCCTGCATCGCGCGCCCGAAAGCCCGGTGGAGCGGGCCGAGATGGTGCGCGTGTCCAACGGCTATTTCGACACGTTGCAACGCAACGACGGCACGATCCACACGCGGTTCCACCCCGATTGCCAACGCGTGGAAAACGGTGTGCAGACCACACGCAATCCCGAATTTGCCAAGATCGTACCGGTCTCGGCGCTGGGCTGCGAAGAGCAGTTCCGCATGGGCAACTATCGCTATGACGACGAACTGCGCGCACGGCGCTTCCCCCTGGTGGATGAAGAGCGCGGGCTGGTGCTGGCGTTTGGCTTCATCGATCATTCGGGCCGGATCGACACCTATCAACTGACCGACGGGCGCACGGTGAAAAGCCCGGTGCGCCGCCCGCACAGCTTCTACATCTCAGAACTGTTCAAGATCGACCACGGCATGATCGAGCAGATCGAGGCCAATTTCATCACCGTGCCCTATCGCATGCCCAGCCCGTGGGATGCGCTGTGATGCGGGGGGTGTGTGCGTGGCTGCGGGAGGCTTCGACAGGCTCAGCCCGAACGGGGTTCAGGTCCATGAATCCGTTCGCCCTGAGCCTGTCGAAGGGCCCTGCGCGGCGCTCGACCGATGAAGGCTTCGACAAGCTCTGCCTGAACGGGGAGAGGCAAGATCCGCCATGTTCTCCCCTCCTCTTCAGAGGAGGCGCCGGGGGTGGTAGGCACCTGGCGCAAGGCATCCACCACCCCCCGACCCCCTCCTCTGAAGAGGAGGGGGAGAAGAATGCCACCCCCGTTCGCAACCTGGCCATTCTCGCCACCGCCAGCCTGGCGCTGGCCGCTGCGGCGCCGCTCACCCAAGGGGCCGGCAGCCAGTGGCCGGCACCGGGGGGAGACGCGGGCAAGACGCATTGGTCCACGCTCACCGGCATCAATCCGGCCAACGTGGCGCGCCTCGGCCTGGCGTGGGAGGCGGACCTGGGCACCGCGCGCGGGCAGGAAGCCAGCCCGGTGATGGTCGATGGCGTGCTCTATGTCGCCGGCAATGCCGGGCGCGCTTATGCCTATGATGCGGCGTCGGGCCGCGAACTCTGGCGGTTCGAGCCGGAGGTGGACATGCAGCGCAACCGCACCGCGTGTTGCGACATGGTCAACCGTGGCCTCGCTGTGTCGAACGGCCGGGTGTTCATCGCCACGCTCGATGGCTGGATGGTTGCGCTCGATGCCAAGACCGGCGCCGTAGTGTGGAAGACCGATTTCATCGAAGACCGCAAGCGCGGCGACAATTCCACCGGCGCGCCCGAAGTGGCGGGCGACGTGGTGGTGATCGGCATGGGCGGCGCAGAGTATGACGTGCGCGGCTATGTCACCGCGCTCGACGTGAAGACCGGCGCGATCCGCTGGCGCTGGCACGTGGTGCCGCATGATCCCGCGCTGGGGCCGCAGGAAACGCCCGAGCTGGAAGCGGCGCTCAAGACCTGGGACCCCAAGAGCCGCTGGGACGTGGGCGGCGGCGGCGCGCCGTGGGATGCGATCAATTTCGATCCTGAAACCGGTTACGTCCTGGTCGGCACCGGCAATGGCGGGCCTTATGCCCGGTCCAAGCGGTCGCCCTCGGGCGGCGACAATCTCTATCTCGGCTCGCTCGTCGCGCTCGATCCCAAGACCGGGCGGATGGTCTGGCATTACCAGGAAACGCCCGGCGACAATTGGGATTTCACCTCCACCCAGCCAATGATCCTCACGCACATGGCGGTGGACGGGCAAGACCGGGGCGTGATCCTCCATGCGCCCAAGAACGGCTTTCTCTATGTGCTTGATCGCAAGACGGGCCAGGTTTTGCGCGCCAATGCCATTGCGCGGGTCAATTGGGCCAAGGGGTTCGAGCCGGGCACGATGCACCCGATCCTGAACCCGGAAGCCTCGGACTATACCGACGGGCCCAAGATCGTCTTCCCCTCCACCGTGGGCGCGCGCAACTGGTTTCCGGCGGCCTACAGCCCGCAGACCGGGCTCTATTACGGATCGGTGGCCGATATCGGCAACCTCATCTTCATGACGCCGGGCGCCAAGCCCTATCGCGCCCGCGCGCTCAACAACGATGCCGCGCTGATCTTTACCCCTGATGTGGCAGCAGCGGTGGAAACCTTGCCGCCGCCCATGGCGCAGGCGGTGAAGGCCTTGCCCGCCTTTGCCGACGCGAAAGCCAATCCGGGCAAGAGCCAGTTGCGCGCGATCGATCCGCTGACCGGCAAGACGGTGTGGGCGGTGGACAGCGAAGGCTGGCAGGACCGGGGCGGGGTCTTGGCCACGGCATCGGGGCTGATCGTGCAGGGTACGCTTTCGGGCAAGCTGGTGGTGCGCGATGCGCGCAATGGCGCGGTGCTGAAAAGCATCGAGACGGGCAGCCCGATCATGGCCGCGCCGATCACCTATACGGTCAAGGGCGTGCAATACATCGCGGTCCAGGCTGGCTGGGGCGGGGGTGGCTGGGCGTTTACCCCGCGCTATTCGGCAGCTTACGCACGCGGCAACCAGAACCGCCTGCTGGTCTTCCGCCTGGATGGCCGCAAAGTGCCGTTGCCGCCGCTGCTGCCGCCGCTGGAAGTGGCGCCGCCGCCACCGGCGCAAGCGGCTGGCGTCACCGCCGAGACGATCGCGCGCGGGCAGGGGCTGTTCTTTGCCAACTGCGCGATCTGCCACGCCAATATCCACCGCTCCATGGCGCCGGACTTGCGCCGGATGCAGCCCGCCACGCACGAGGCGTTCAAGCAGATCGTGCTGGAAGGGGCGCTGCTGCCGGCCGGCATGCCGCGCTGGGACGATGTGCTCAAGCCTGGCGATGCCGATGCGATCCACGCCTATCTGATCGACCTGCAAGGCAAGACCCGCGCCGACGAACTGGCCAAGCAGAAGGCCGGCAAGCCGATCGACGGGCCGAGCCTGACCATCCTATCCAACTATTGATTGGGCCTTGTTTCATGGACTTTTCCACGCTCGACAATCCCCGCCTGGAGTTCGCCTTTGCCTGCACGCTCAAATTCACGCGCGTGCAGATGGTCCCCGATCTGCCCAGCGGCGGCATGCGCAGCGCGGTCTATGTGGACGAAGGCGTGTTCGAGGGGCCGCGCCTGAGGGGCCGCGCGGTGCCCAATTCGGGCGGCGACTATGCGTTCTTTCGCCCGGATGACACCGCCGCGTTCGATGCGCGCTACGTCTTGGAAGTGGACGATGGCACGTTGATCTACATGCAGAACAAGGGCTTCCTGTGGGGGCGCGAACCGGGCACGATGGATCGCTTGCGCGCCTGGGCCTTTGCCGGCGGCGCCCCGGTGCCCCACGCCGAATACTACCTGCGCGCCCAGCCCACGTTCGAGACGAGCAAGGGGCCGCACGATTGGCTGACGCGCCACGTGTTCATCGGCGTGGGCGAGCGGCGCCCGGACGGCAACCATGTGAAGTATTACGCGCTGACGTGAGCAGCGGGCAGCGCCGGGATCCTTCGACAAGCTCATGGCGAACGGAAGGGGGCAAGATTGTCCCCAAAACCCCGTTCGGGCAGAGCTTGCCGAAGCCCTAGGCCCGCCCCCTCACACCGCCGCGTTCTCGTCCAGTTGCGGCGCGTTGGCCTTGGCCAGGATGCTGCGCAGGCTTTCCTTTTCATCGGGATACAGCACGTCGGTTACCTTCCAGCCTTCCACGTCCTTGGTCATGGTGATGACCAGATGCGCGGTGGGGCCGTCGCTCACGCCATAACGAGTCACGGTCACGCGGGCGACGGCGTGGCGGGCATCGGCGTGTTGCAGGATGATTGCCTGGCGCAGCTTGCTGGGATTGTTGCACAGGCATAGCGGGTTGGCGGTGAGAGCAACGGTATCGCCGCCGCGCAGCGTGTCGGACAGCATGCCCGAAAGCTCTTCGGAGAAATAGCGATGGCGCAGGTCGCCTACGGTGGAAACCGATCCGGCAATGCCATCGTCGGCGAACATCGCCTTGAGGAAGGCCACCGGATCATCGGGCGTGCCGGTGGTAAAGACATCGGGCGTGGCGCCGTCGCTGGGATCGGCATCGAGCGATCCGGCCGCGCCGGTGGCGGCAACGGCACCATCGGCGCCCGGAGTCAGTTTGTCGCAGGCGGCGGTCCCGGCCAGGATCGCCAGGGAAAAGGCGGCTTGCGCCCATCGGTGTTTCGTCATGCCAGGGTCTTGCTTGCTTGAAAGTCCTGGTCCCCGCCGGGGTGATAGCGCAGCGGCGCGTGCGGCGCGACAGGAAATGCAGGTGCGGCCTTGACGCGCAGCCGATCACGCGGCAGAACGATAACAATTGTTAGAAAATGCCAGTCAGAAAACAAGTCCCCGCATGAGGGACCGTGATGGGAGAAATCTGCCGGTGAAACTGCACCTGCCGCCCCGCGTCAGCCCCCAGGGCTTTGCCACCGCGCTCAAGGCCTATGCCGGCGTAGTGGGCAAGGACTGGGTCATGGCCAGCGAAAGCGACCGTGACGCCTATTCCGATATCTATGCCCGGGAGACGCCGAGCAATGGGCGGCCTCTGCCGCCGTGGCACCTGCCAATGTGGAGGAAGTGCGCGCGATTGTGCGCCTGGCCAACGAGCACAAGACGCCGCTCTGGCCCGTCGCGCGGGGCAAGAACCTGGGCTATGGCACGGCCGCGCCGCGCATGGCCGGGTCGATCGTGCTCGACCTGGGGCGGATGAACAAGATCATCGACATCGATCCCAAGCTGGCCACCTGCGTGGTGGAACCGGGGGTCGGGTTCTTTGACCTCCACGATGCGATCCTGCGCGGCAACCATCCCTTGTGGATGAGCGTGCCGGGCAATGGCTGGGGCTCGGTGATCGGCAACGCGCTCGATCACGGCATCGGCTATACGCCCTATGGCCTGCACGCGCGCAACTTGTGCGGGTTGGAAGTGGTGCTGCCCGATGGCGATCTGCTGCGCACCGGCATGGGCGCGATGAACAACAACCCGGCCTGGCACCATTTCCCGTTCAGCTATGGCCCCACGTTCGATCTGGCGTTCACCCAATCGAACCTGGGCGTGGTGACCAAGGCAGGGCTGTGGCTGCAGCCCGCGCCCGAAGCCTCGCTCGAACTGATCTTCGACATTCCCGAAGAGGGCGATATCGGCTGGGTGGTCGATACCATTGCCCCGATGAAAATTTCCGGGCTGATCGAACAGAACGTGTTCATCCCCAGCTGGCTGGGCAAGATGGTGCTCAAAGGGCAGCGTCACGATTTCTGGGACAAGCCGGGCGCCATTCCCGAATGGCGCGTGGCAGAGCTGCTCAAGCAATACAAGCTGGGCTATTGGCAGGTGGCGCTGCGCCTCTATGGCGAGGAAAGCGTGATCAAGGCCAAGGCCGAGATCGTGAAGGCGGCAATGAAGCGGCACTTGGCCGCCCCGCCGCAGGAGAACTGGTGGCGCCAGGGCGACGCCATCGGCCAGTACGAGATCACCATGGGCGTGCCCTCGGCCGTGCCGCTGCAGATGTCGGACTGGATCGGCGGGCGCGGCGCGCACATGGGCTTTTCCCCCGTGGTGCCGGCCAGCAGCGAGCATGTGCTGGGCCAGTTGAAGCGCAGCCGCAAGATCATCGCCGATCACGATGTGGATTTCTATGCCAGCTTCACCATCGGCGGACGCTTTGCCAACAACATCAACATGTTGATGTATGATCGCGACGATGCGCCGATGGTCGAGAACATGAAGGCGCTGTTCAATGCGCTGATCAGCGAAACGGCCAAGGCCGGCTACGGCGAATACCGCACGCACCTGGGCTGGATGGACCCGGTGATGGACACGTTCGATTTCAACAACCACGCGCTGCGGCGGTTCGACGAGAAGGTGAAATCCGCGCTCGATCCCAATGGCATCATTGCGCCGGGCAAGCAGGGGGTGTGGCCCGCTGCCTATGCCGCGCAACGCAATTCCGCGCCGCAGGGTGCCGCAACCAAAGGCAGCGTCGCCGCCAAGGGAGGAAGGCCATGAAGCGCGCAGTTCTGGCAGGGGCGGCCGTGGTGCTCGGCGCGTCGGTCGCGTTGGCGCAAGGCAATGCACCCCATGCCCCGATGGGGCCACCGCCGGGGCCACCGCCGCCCTACCAACTCCGCCCGGCCTATCCCGCCGGGGACCGCAACGCCGCCGGCGGCGATGGCAAAGTGCTGTTCGAGGCGCATTGCGGCTATTGCCATCTGGCCGGTGGCATGGGCACCAACCTGGTGACCAAGCAGCAGATCATGATCGGACGCACGCCTGACCAAGGCCTCCTGGCCAACCGCACCGATCTGACCGCCGATTACGTCAAGGCCGTGGTGCGCAATGGCAAGGGCGCCATGCCCACGCAAACCCGCGTGGATATCACCGACGCCGAGCTTGACGCCGTGGCCAAATACCTGGGGAAGGCCGGTTGATGCGCGGCGCTCTTGATCGGCGTACGCTGTTGCGCACCGGCACGCTGGTGGCGGCTGGCACGGCGCTTCCCGCCGGCGCCCAGGCCGTGGCACCACCCGCGCTGGTGGTGTTCGACAGCCGCGTCGCGGAAAGCCGGGCCTTTGCCGCCAGCTTTCCGCTCGCCGCGCGTCATGACGTGATGCACGGTCCTCTGGCGCTGCGCCGCCGCCTCGCCGGCTTGGCGCCGGGCCGCGTCGAAGGGCTGACCGGGTGGAGCGACTGGGTCACCCTGCGCGGCGCCGCGCGCGGGCAGGGCCTGCGCCCCACGGCGGAAAATGCCGTGCCCGCCCCGGTTTCGGGCAAGCGCAACCTGTTCCGCTGGAGCATGGCAGAGCGGGTTTAGCCGCAGCATCGGCTCGCTATCCCCCGTCATCCCACGTCAGGCCCGGGGTGACGGGGGGAAGCATCCCCAATTGCCTTTTTGGGCAGCAAACGTGAAACGCACGCACGTGGCGGCTTGACCGCCGATGATCCGCAATTAGTATGCAACACTAACAAATACCGGGGTAACCGGAATCGGGAGAGTCGATGCCATAGCGGCTTGTGCGCATTTGGTTTTTGCCTGCACGTCGGCGCGCTCCCGGTTCTGCCAAGATGCGGATGAGGAGAAGCCATGCGTGCCATTGACTATTTCGACCGTGGCCATGACCGCGATCCCGCGCGGCTGGCGATTGTCGATACGCAAACCGGTCTAAAGCTGACGTTTGCGCAGACCAAGGCGCTCAGCGAGCGGATCGCTGCAGCCCTGCAACGCAACGGCTTCGAGAACCAGGACCTGCTGGGCCTTTATGGCCCCAACGATGGCATGCTGCTGGTGGTTCTGCTGGCGATGTGGCGCGCCAATGGCAAATGGATCCCGGTCAACACCCGCAACGCCATCGATGCCAACGCGGCCTATATCAACTACGTGCGCTGCAAGTGGCTGGTCTATCATTCCAGCAAGGCCGACGAAGTGGCCCAGCTCAAGGCGCTGTGCCCGGTGATGCAGCATTTCGTCTGCCTCGACCGGCGGATGGGCGATGACCCCAGCCTGGAAGAGTTCATGGCCGGGGTGGACGCCGCCGATTTCGTCGAGCCGGAAATCGACGCCTTCGGCAACCTGTTCGACATGGTCGGCATCTTTCCCACTGGCGGCACGACCGGCCCCTCCAAGGGCGCCAACGTCACCAACCTGGGCTGGGGCACGATGATCGAGACGGCGGCCGATGCCATGGGCGGGCGCACCGATGATCCCGTGGCGCTGGTTTCCGCCCCGATCACCCACGCCGCCGGGCCGATTTCGCTTTCCACGATGAGCCTGGGTGCCACGCAGGTGATCCTGCCGGGCTTCGACGCGGAAGCCGTGCTGGCCGCGATCGAAGAATACAAGGTCACGCACATGTACCTGCCGCCCACGGCGCTGTACCAGTTGCTGGCCTCTCCCCAGATCGGCGCGCACGATTATTCCAGCCTCAGGATCTTCATCCTGGTCGGCTCGCCCTGCTCGCCCGAAAAGCTGCGCCAGGCGGTGGAAATCTTCGGGCCCTGCATGTGCCAGGCCTATGGCCAGGTGGAATGCCCGATGATCGTGGCGTGGTTCCCGCCCGAGGATGTGGCCCGCTTTGCCCGAGAGGCGCCCGACAAGCTGGCTGCCTGCGGCAAGCCGACCCGCTCGATCAAGGTGGCGCTGCTCGACGACGATGGCCAGCCCGTGCCTGCGGGCGAGGCGGGCGAGATCTGCGCGCGCGGGGCCCTTGTCACCCACAGCTATTTCGAAAAGCCCGAGGAAACCGCCGAAATCCGCAAGTTCGGCTGGCACCACACCGGTGACGTGGGCAAGCTCGACGCCGAGGGCTATCTCTATATCGTCGACCGCAAGAAGGACATGGTCGTCTCGGGCGGGTTCAACGTGTTCACTGCCGAAGTGGAAGCGGCGGTGACCGAACTGCCCCAGGTGCGCGAAGCCTGCGTCTTTGGCATCCCGCACGAAAAGTGGGGTGAACAGGTGCACGCCGTGGTCGTGGCGCAAGGGGTGAGCGAGGCCGAGATCATCAGCTTTGCCAAGGCGCGGCTGGGCGGGGTGAAAGCGCCCAAGTCGGTGGAATTCGTCGATGCCATTCCGCGCACCGCGGCGGGCAAGATGGACAAGAAAGCCCTGCGCACGAAATACTGGGGCAATGCCCAGCGCATGGTAAACTGACCTGCAAAAAAGCAGGCGCGAAAACAAGCGGTGGTGGAGAGGAAACGGGTGATGCAAAAAAGGTTCACGGCCGGTTGGGGCGTGGCATGTCTGGGTGGGGTGTCGCTGTCGCTGGCCCTGGTGCTTGCTGCGTGCACCAAGGGTGATGCCGCGCCAAAGGCGGCGCCGGCCAACAGCGGGGTGACCGATGCACTGATCGCCCAGGCGCCCGATGGCGAGTGGCTCAGCTATGGCCGCGACTATGCCGAGCAGCGTTTCTCGCCGCTCGATGCAATCAACGCCGGCAATGTCGGGCAACTGGGGCTGGCCTGGTCGGTCGATTTCGACACGGCGCGCGGGCAGGAAGCAACGCCCCTGATGCACGATGGCGTGCTCTACACCACCACCGCCTGGTCGATGGTCAAGGCCTATGACGCGCGCACCGGCAAGGTGATCTGGGAATACGATCCCAAGGTGCCACGCGAGCAACTGGTTTCGGCCTGCTGCGACGCGGTGAACCGCGGGGCGGCGCTCTATGGCGACAAGATCTATGTCGGCACGCTGGATGGACGGCTGATCGCGCTGGACCAGAAGACCGGCAAGGTGGTGTTCGACAGGCAAGTCGTGCCCGACCAGAAGAACTATGCGATCACCGGCGCGCCGCGGGTGGTGAAAGGGCGGATCGTGATCGGCGCGGGCGGCGGGGAATACCGCGCACGCGGCTATATCGCCGCCTATGACGCGCAGACCGGCGCGCAAGTGTGGAAATTCAACACCGTGCCGGGCAATCCCAAGGACGGTTTTGAAAACCAGGCGATGGAGGCAGCCGCCAAGACCTGGACCGGGGACTGGTGGACGCTGGGTGGCGGCGGCACGGTGTGGGACGGGATCACCTTTGATCCCAAGACCAACCTGATCCTGTTCGGCACCGGCAATGCTGAACCGTGGAACCCGGCGCCGGCAGGGCGCAGCGGCGACGCGCTCTACACCTCGTCGATCGTGGCGGTGAATGCCGATACCGGTGCCTATGCCTGGCATTACCAGGAAACGCCCGAGGATCGCTGGGACTTCGATTCCGATGCCCAGATCACGCTCGCCGATATGACGATCGATGGCAAGCAGCGCCACGTGGCGCTGCACGCGCCCAAGAACGGCCATGTCTATGTGCTTGATGCCACCACGGGCCAGTTCCTGTCGGCCACGCCCTTCGTGCCGGTGAACTGGAACACCGGCATCGATCCCAAGACCGGCCGCCCCACGATCAACCCCGAGGCGCGCTATGAAAAGACCGGCAAGCCGTTCATCGGCCTGCCCGGCGCGGGCGGGGCGCATTCCTGGCAGCCGCAAAGTTTCAGCCCCAAGACCAACCTGCTCTATATCCCAGCCAATGTGGCGGGCTTCCCCTATTTCGCCGCCAAGGACTGGAAACCGAGCGGGCTTGGCTTCCAGACCGCGATCGATGGCTATACCACTTCGATGCCGGCCGATCCCAAAGTGCAGGCCGGCGCCCTGGCCGGCACCACCGGCGCGCTGATCGCCTGGGACGTGGCCAATCGCAAGGTGGCCTGGCGGGTGGACCAGGTTTCCCCGTGGAATGGGGGCATCCTGTCCACCGCCGGCAACCTGGTGTTCCAGGGCAATGCCCAGGGGCAGTTCGTGGCCTATAGCGCCGACAAGGGCGAAAAGCTGTGGTCGTTCCCGGCGCAAAGCGGGATCGTGGCTGCGCCGATGACGTATGCCATCGGTGGCGAGCAATACGTGGCCGTGATGGTCGGCTGGGGCGGGGTGTGGGACGTGGCCACCGGCATCCTGGCGCACAAGGGTGGCGCCTCGCGCAATATCAGCCGCCTTCTGGTGTTCAAGCTGGGCGCCAAGGGCCAGTTGCCCGCGCCGCCGCCCAGCAACGCCGGGCCGCTCGATCCGCCCCCGCTGACCGGAACGCCGCAGCAGGTGGCACATGGCGGGCAGCTCTATGGCCGCTATTGCAACGTCTGCCACGGCGATGCGGCGGTGGCCGGCGGGGTGAACCCGGACCTGCGCCACTCGGGTGCGATCGGTTCGGCCGAGGGGATCAAGATGGTCGTGCTCGATGGTGCGCTGCACGAAGCCGGCATGGTTTCGTTCAAGAGCGTGCTGAGCGCCGACGATGCCGAAGCCATCCGCCAATACCTGATTTCCCGCGCCAACGAAGACAAGGCGCTGGAAGCCAAGACGGGCAAGCGCATCGGCAAGGGCACGGCGCGCAACTGATGCGCGCTTGGCCCACCAAAATTGTTATGTTACATTACAAATAACGGAGAGGAGTCGGCCATGAACGAAATGACGACGATTTCGCGCCAGCAGCGCGCCTATTCGCCCGCGGCAGCCGCTTTCCTGGCGCGCAAGCCGCAGCTGTTCATCAACAACGAATGGGTGGACAGCAGCCATGATGCCGTGATCGAGGTGGAAGACCCCTCCAGCGGCAAGATCGTGGGCCATGTGGTCGATGCGTCGGACAAGGACGTGGACCGCGCCGTGGCGGCGGCCCGTGCGGCCTTCGACGATGGGCGCTGGTCGGGCCTGCCGCCGATGGTGCGCGACCGCACGATGAACCGCCTGGCGGACCTGCTCGAAGCCAACGCCGCGCTGTTCGCCGAACTGGAAGCGATCGACAACGGCAAGCCGATGACCATGGCGGGCGCCGTGGATATTCCCGGCGCGATCAGCCAGTTGCGCTTCATGGCCGGCTGGGCCAGCAAGATTTCGGGCGAAACCACGCAGCCCTACACCATGCCCGGCGGCCAGGTGTTCAGCTATACCGTGCGCGAGCCGGTGGGCGTCTGTGCGCAGATCGTGCCGTGGAATTTCCCGCTGCTGATGGCCTCGCTCAAGATCGCGCCGGCGCTCGCGGCGGGCTGCACGCTGGTGCTCAAGCCGGCCGAGCAGACCTCGCTCACCGCGCTCAAGCTCGCTGACCTGGTGGTGGAAGCCGGCTTCCCCGCCGGCGTCATCAACATCATCACCGGCAATGGCCACACCGCCGGCGATCACATGGTCAAGCATCCTGACGTGGACAAGGTGGCCTTCACCGGATCGACCGAGATCGGCAAGCTGATCAACCGCAACGCCACCGCCAGCCTCAAGCGCGTGACCCTGGAACTGGGTGGCAAGAGCCCGGTGGTGGTGATGCCCGATGTGGACGTGGCGCAGGCGGCACCGGGCGCAGCGGGCGCGATCTTCTTCAATTCGGGCCAGGTCTGCGTGGCAGGCTCGCGCCTCTTCGCGCACAAGTCGGTGTTCGACCAGGTTCTGGAAGGCATGGCCGCCACCGCTCCGTTCTGGAGCCCGCGCCCCAGCCTCGATCCCGAAGCGCACATGGGCCCGCTGGTGTCCAAGGAACAGCACGAGCGCGTGATGGGCTATATCGAGGCCGGCAAGCGCGATGGCGCCAGCGTGGTGATGGGGGGCGACGTGCCGGCCAGCGATGGCGGCTATTACGTCAACCCCACGATCCTGGCCGACGTGAACCCGCAGATGAGCGTGGTGCGCGAGGAAATCTTCGGCCCGGTGGTGGTTGCACAGCGTTTCGAAGACCTGGACGAAGTGGCGCGCATGGCCAACGACACCTGCTTTGGCCTGGGCGCCGGCATCTGGACCAAGGACGTGGCCACGATGCACAAGCTGGCCGCGCGCATCAAGTCGGGCACGGTGTGGGGCAATTGCCACGCCATGATCGACACCGCGCTGCCGTTTGGCGGCTACAAGGAATCCGGCCTGGGCCGCGAACAGGGCCGCCAGGGCGTGGAAGCCTATCTCGAAACCAAGACCGTGATTATCCAGCTGTAAGTTACCAAGCTTGTGGTGCCTGCCGCTTTCTAACTCACCCCGGATCAAGTCCGGGGTGACGGGAATGAGGCGGAAACGGCAGGCATATCAAGCGCCGCAAGGAACCAGTAATGCCCATCGACCTGTCCAAGATCACCGCCATCGACGTGCACGTGCACGCCGAAGTTTCGTGCCACGATCCCGAAGACCCGGTGATGGGCAAGTTCTTCGATGCCGCCTCCAGCTATTTCAAGGCCCCGCGCGAGCGGCCCAAGATGCCCGAGATCGCGCAGATCTATCGCGAGCAGAACATCGCGTTCTGCCTGTTCACGGTGGACTGCGAGAGCGGCATCGGGGCCAAGCGCGTGTCGAACTATGAAATCGCCGAATTCGCTGCGCAAAACGACGATGTCTGCATACCCTTCGCCTCGATCGATCCGCACAAGGGCAAGTATGGCGCCCGCGAGGCGCGCGACCTGATCGAGAACCACGGCGTCAAGGGTTTCAAGTTCCACCACATCTGCCAGAACATCCACCCGGCGGAGCAGGTCGGCTATGCCATCTATGAAGTGATCAACCACTACAAGCTGCCGGCCATCTTCCACACCGGGCATTCGGGCATGGGCACCGGCATGCGCGGCGGCGGGGGCATCCGCCTGAAGTATGGCCAGCCCATGCTGGTCGACGATGTGGCGGTGGACTTCCCCGACATGAAGATCATCCTGGCGCACCCGTCTTGGCCGTGGGTGGATGAAAGCCTGTCGATGGCGCTGCACAAGGACAATGTGTTCATCGATCTTTCGGGGTGGAGTCCCAAGTATTTCCAGCCGCAGATCATCCAGTACGCCAATACGCAGTTGCGCAAGAAGATGCTGTTCGGCAGCGATTTTCCGCTGATCCGGCCGGACAAGTGGCTGGATGCCGCGCGGCAGGTGGGCTTCCGCGACGACGTGCTGCCCGGGATCATGAAGGACAACGCGGTCAAGCTGCTGGGCCTGGCGTGATCGCCGATCCGCCTTCTGACCCGGCAGACATTCGCGCCTGGCAGCGGCTGGGCGCGGATGTGACGACCTCGGGCCGGCTGGAGCCGCGCGATGTGGCGCGGCTGGCGGCGCTGGGCGTGGGCCATGTGATCAACCTGGCGCTCGAAACCCATCCCGAAGCCCTGGCCGACGAAGGCGCGCGGCTGGCAGCGGCGGGCATTGCCTATACCCATATACCGGTGCCGTTCGATGCGCCCGCCAACGCACATTTCGCCGCGTTTTGCCAGGCACTGGAGCAGGGGCCGCGCCCGGTGCACGTGCATTGCATCATGAACTGGCGCGTGGCCGCGTTCTTCTACCGCTGGCACCGCGATGTGGCCGGGATGGCCGAACCGCAGGCCCGCGCGCTGATGGCGCAGCAATGGACGCCCGAAGGCTCAGACCGGCCCGAGGCGCAAGTCTGGTCCGATTTCATCGCCGGGAAGGGCGCCTGATGGATTTTGCCGGCCGCCACGTGGTGATCACCGGGGCTTCCACCGGCATCGGCCGCGCCACGGCCGATGTGGTGGTGGCGGGCGGCGGTACCGTCACGCTGATCGCGCGGCGTGCCGGCCTGCTGGAACAAGCGGCGGCTGAATTGGGCTCGCGCGCCGGCTGGGCGGCGGCGGACGTGGCCGACAAGGCGCAACTGCTGGCCGCGCTTGATGATGCGGTGGCCGCACGCGGGCCGATCGATGGCCTGTTCTGCAACGCCGGGATCGGCGGTACGTTCGCAGCGGTGGAAGACTATGCCGACGCAGCGTTCGATGTGGTCCTGGCGGTCAACCTCAAGTCCGCGTTCCATGCCATCGCGCATGTCGCCCCGGCCATGAAGGCGCGGCGGCGCGGCGCGATCCTGGTCACGGGCAGCCTGGCCAGCGAGCGCGGCATGGCGATGAACGCGGCTTATGTCGCGTCAAAGCATGCGGTGCTCGGCCTGGCGCGCGGGGTGGCGCTGGAACTCGCGCCGTTCGGCGTGCGCTGCAATTGCGTGGTACCCGGCTTCATCGAGACGCCCATGCTCGATGCCCTGCCGCCCGACGCTGCCACGGCGATGGCCGCGCGCGTGCCCCAGGGCCGCACCGGCAGCGCCGCCGAACTGGCGCAGGTCGCCGCGTTCCTGCTGTCGGACGCGGCCTCTCACGTTACCGCCCAAAGCTGGGCAGCCGATGGCGGCCTGCTGGGCACGTTGTCGCTTTGAAGGAGACCGACCATGGCCCTTGTCTATTACCACGCCGAACCGGCGGCCAATTCGCTCAAATCGATGATTCCGCTCAAGGAAAAGGGGCTGGATTTCACCAGCCGCTATGTTGACCTGCACAAGTTCGAACAGCACCAGCCCTGGTTCGTGGCGATCAATCCCGAAGGCCAGGTGCCCGTGCTCGATCACGATGGCACGATCATCACCCATACCACGGTGATCAACGAATACCTTGAAGATGCCTTTCCCGATGCCCAGCCCACCGATGCACCGCTGCGCCCGCGCGATCCGGTGGGCGCAGCGCGCATGCGCTATTGGAACAAGTTCGTGGACGAGCATGTGATGAACCATGTCTCGATGCACGGCTGGCATCGCATGGTCGGTATCATCGCCTGCAACATCGAGAACGGCGACTTCGAAAAACTGCTGGAAAACATTCCCCTGCCCGACCAGCGCAAGAAATGGGCCACGGCCCGCTCTGGCTTTTCGGACAGCGACCTGGCCAATGCGATGGACAAGATCACCTATGCCGTGGACAAAGTGGAGCGCCAGCTGGGCGAGACGGAATGGCTGGCTGGCGACAGCTATACCCTTGCCGATATCAACTTTTATGCCCATTGCGGCATGATGGTGGAGCGCATGTTCCCCGAACTGGAGATTGCCGCACGCGCGCCGCGCCTGGTGGCCTGGCGCGACCGCATGACCGCGCGGCCCGCCGTGGCGGCCGCGCTTGCCGGCGAGGACCGCACGGCGCCGGGCCTGCGCACCTGGACCGGGCACGCGCGATAACGGAGGATTGCAGGGAATGGCGGGTTTCGTTCTGATCCATGGGTCTTGGCACGGGGGCTGGTGCTTTGACAAAGTGGCCGCGATCCTGACGGCGCGCGGCCATACCGTGGTGGCGCCCACTTTGCCCGGCATGGGCGGCACCGCCGAAGAGATGGCCGCCGTCACGCTGGAAAGCTGGGGGGATTTTGCTGCGCAGCACTGCCGCGATCTCAAGCAGAAGCTGGGCGGCGCGCCGGTGGTGCTGGTCGGGCACAGCCGGGGTGGCCTGGTGGTCAGCACAGCGGCAGAACGCCATCCCGATGCGATGGACAGCCTGGTCTATATCTGTGCGATGATGCTGCCGGCGGGGCTTTCCCGCGCCGAATTCAAGGAAATCGTCGGCCCCAATGCGCCGTTCGAGGCGATCATCAAGCCGCTGCACGGCAGCATTGCCACGGTGATCGATCCGGTTGACGATGCCGGTGCGGTGTTTGCGCAGCTTTCCCCGCCCGAAGACGTGGCTGCCGTGCTGCCGCGCCTGCTGGCCGAACCGAGCGAGCCGCGCCGCCAGAAGATCGTGGTCACGCCCGAACGCTGGGGCAGCAAGCCGCGCGTCTATGTGGAATGCACCCAGGACCGCACGATCCCTATCGACAGCCAGCGCAGGATGATCGCCATGTCACCCGGCGCGCAGGTGATCACGCTGGAGGCCGACCACAGCCCCTACCTGTCCGTGCCAGAAGCCCTGGCCGACGCGCTGGAAACCGCGATCTGATCCGCCCCACGGGGAAGGATCAGTCTGCGAAGAAGTTCAATTCCAGCAGCACGTTGTTGGGATCGGCCACGAAAATCTGGCGCAGGCCGATCGCCGCAACGAAATTGTGCCTGGCATCCAGGCCCATGTCCGCAATCCGCTGGTTCACGATGGCGTGTCCCGAACAGTTGAGCGCCACATGGTGGATCGCCCCCGTCACCGTGCCCGGCGTCACCGGCCGATCATAGGTGCGCGGGCAATCGGTGCTGTTGATGTGCAGCACCGCGCGGCCGCCCTTGTCGTAAAGCCACTGCGCGTTTTGCGGGGTCAGCGGGGGCGGGGCGTCGCGCTGCTCAAGGCCCAGCAGCGCGACATAGAACGCGCAGGTTTCCCCCAGTCGGTCGGTGATGATGTTCACGTGATCGAGGGCATTGACCTGCATGGCGTTTCCTTTCCCGTCAGCTCTTGAATACGACCGTCTTGTTGCCGTTGAGCAGCGCGCGGTCTTCCAGGTGCAGGCGCACCGCTTCGGCCAGCACGCGGCGTTCGATATCGCGGCCCTTGCGCACCAAGTCGTCGGGACGGTCGGCATGAGTCACGGTTTCCACATCCTGATGGATGATCGGCCCTTCGTCGAGGTCTGCCGTCACATAATGCCCGGTGGCGCCGATCATCTTGACCCCGCGCGCGTGCGCCTGGTGATAGGGCTTGGCCCCCTTGAAGCTGGGCAGGAACGAGTGGTGAATGTTGATGCAACGGCCCGACAGGAACTTGGCGAGATCGTCTGACAGGATCTGCATGTAGCGCGCCAGCACCACCAGTTCGGCGCCGGATTCGGTGACGATGCGCTTCACTTCCGCTTCCTGCTGCGGCTTGGTGTCCTTGGTGATCGGCAGGTGGTAATAGGGAATGTCGCCGATCAACGAGATCGACAGTGCTTCCTTGGGATGGTTGCCCAGAATCGCCACCACGTCCATCGGCAGTTCGCCGATGCGTGCGCGGTAGAGCAGGTCGCCCAGGCAGTGGTCGAACTTGCTGACCATCAGCACCACGCGGCGCTTTTGTGCGGTGTCGCGCAGGTTCCACGCCATGCCATATTGCTGCGCCACCGGTTCAAGCGCAGCGCGCAGCATTTCTGCGGTCTTTTCGCCTGGATCGAACACCACACGCATGAAAAAGCGGCCAGATTCCTGATCGTCGAACTGTTGCGCCTCCAGCACGTTGGCGCCCTGTTCGTAGAGCGTGCCCGATACGCGGGCGACGATTCCAGGCACGTCGGTGCAGGAAATGGTGAGAATCAGCGGTGCGGCCATGATCAGTGTCTCTCCCGTCGTTGTCTCGCGCCGGCCTGTCGATTTTGCCATTGCGAATCTGATTTGATATTGTATGTGTTGCATACAAATTTCAACCAAGCATTTTTAGTCGGGAGAAGATTGCATGGCCGCGACCAACCTTGACCAGCTGCTGCAGCAAAACGGCGATATCGTCGGCATGCTGCGCAACTCGCAGCTGGGTGCCTATGTCTATCCGGTGGTGGCACCGGAATTTTCCAACTGGCGTTCCGAACAGTGGGCCTGGCAGCACTCTGCCGTGCTGTTTGACCAGTCGCACCACATGGTGAACCTCTACATCCGGGGCAAAGACGCGCTCAAGCTGCTGTCCGACACGATGATCAACAGCCCCAAGGGCTGGGCGGTCAACAAGGCCAAGCAGTATGTGCCCACCACGCCTTATGGCCACGTGATCGGTGACGGCATCATCTTCTGGGAAGAAGAAGAAAGCTTCACGTACGTTGGCCGCGCGCCAGCTTCGAACTGGCTGCGCTACCATGGCGCCACCGGCGGCTATGACGTGGAGATCGAGCTGGACGACCGTTCGCCGATGCGCCCGATGGGCAAGCCGGTCAGCCGCAAGGAATGGCGCTTCCAGATCCAGGGCCCCAACGCCTGGGCCGTGATCGAAAAGCTGCACGGCGGCCCGCTGGAACAGCTCAAGTTCTTCAACATGAGCACCATGAACATCGCCGGCAAGACCGTGCGCACGCTGCGCCACGGCATGTCGGGCGCGCCGGGCCTGGAAATCTGGGGCCCCTATGCCGAGCAGGAAGAAATCCGCGCCGCCATTCTGGAAGCCGGCAAGGAATTCGGCCTGATCGCTTGCGGCAGCCGCGCTTACCCGTCCAACACGCTGGAATCGGGCTGGATCCCCTCGCCGCTGCCGGCGATCTACACCGGCGAAAAGCTCAAGGGCTTCCGCGAATGGCTGGGTGCCGACAGCTATGAAGCGACCGGCTCGATCGGCGGTTCGTTCGTTTCGGACAACATCGAGGACTATTACCTCAACCCCTGGGAACTGGGCTATGGCTCGTTCGTGAAGTTCGACCACGAATTCCACGGCCGCGAAGCGCTCGAGGCGCTCAACCCCGCCGAGCAGCGCAAGAAGGTGACGCTGGCGTGGCACCCCGAAGACATGGCCAAGATCACGGCCTCGCTGTTCAACCCCGATGGGGAGCAGTACAAGTTCTTCGACGTGCCGCTCGCCAACTATGCCTCGTCGAACTATGACCGCGTGGTCGATGCCGGCGGCAAGACCGTGGGTCTCTCGATGTTCACCGGCTATTCCTACAACGAAAAGCAGGCGCTTTCGCTCGCCACGATCGATCCGGAAATCCCGGTCGGCACCGAACTGCGCGTGGTGTGGGGCGAAGAAAACGGCGGGACCAAGAAGACCACCGTGGAACCGCACAAGCAGCTGGAAGTGCGCGCGATCGTTTCGCCCGTGCCCTATAGCCGCGTGGCCCGCGAAGCCTACGCCGAAGGCTGGCGCACCGGTCGTTGAGGCCCAGTCGCCATTGCACCCATACCGGCCTGCGAACGGCACTGTTTCGCGCTTCCGGTGCTCACGTACCTAAAGTACGCTGCGCTCCGGGTCGCGAAACAGCACCATTCTCGGCTCGGTCTGGCCACAATGGCGACCGGACCTCGTGACAGCTCTCTCCCCGCCCGGCGGGGAGGGGCGCTACCCCAAGCATAACAACACGAATGGGCGAGGGATCAGAGGATGGCATACGCACAGATTCATCCCAATTGGGACAAGGAACCAGCCGGCATCACCGACGGCTATTCGCTGGAAATGACCGCGAAGGACATCGAGTCCTTGCGCGAAGCCGCCCCCCTGATCCCGCCCGAAACACCCGTGGCCGTCACGTTCCTGCCCGGCGAGGAAGCCGAGGCCCGCATTGCCGCCACCATTGCCGTGCGCGAGCTGGGTTTCGAGCCGATGCCGCACTTTTCGGCGCGGCGGATCATCGACGTGCCCGAATTCGAGGCTTACCTTCAGGCCGTGGTGGAGCGGGCCGGCGTGCGCCGCTGCTTCATCGTGGCGGGCGATCCGCCCGAGCCGCAGGGCCCGTTCTTCGATAGCTCTGCCCTGATCGCCACCGGCGCGTTCGAGCGCGCGGGGATTACCGCGATCGGCATTGGCGGCCACCCCGATGGCCACCCCAACATGAGCGAAGCGGAATGCTGGGCCGTGCTGGACAAGAAAGTGGCGGAAATCACCGCGCGCGGCATGGCCCCGCTGATCGTCACCCAGTTCGGTTTCGATGCGGATTCGTTCCTCGTCTGGCTGGAAAAGCTGCGCGCGCGCGGCATCGATGCGCCGGTGCGGATCGGCGTGCCTGGCCCGGCCGGGATCAAGCGCCTGCTCTCGTTCGCCGCGCGCTGCGGCGTGGGCGCTTCGGCCAGCGTGATGAAGAAGTACGGCATTTCGCTGGGCAACCTGATCGGCAGCGCGGGGCCCGACAAGCTGGTCGATGCCTTTGCCCGTGGCCTGGGGCCGCAGCATGGCCGCGTGCGGCTGCATTTCTATCCGTTCGGCGGGCTGAAAAAGACCGTGGAATGGATCGAGGACTATCGCCGTCGCCATCCTGCCTGAAGGAGCCTGACATGGCTGATTACGTCCTGGTCCATGGCGCCTGGTGCGGCGCCTGGTGCTTCGAACAACTGGCGGGCGAATTGCGCGCTGCCGGCCATCGCGTGGTGGCGGTCGATCTGCCCGGCCTGGGCGCCGATGCGGCGCACTTGCACCCCGGCATTACCCTGAGCGACCATATCGCCCATGTGGAAGCTGAAGTGGCGCGTGCCGGGTTCGATCGCTTCGTGCTGGTCGGGCACAGCTATGGCGGCATGGTGATCACCGGCCTTGCCGCGCGGCTGGGCTCGCGGATCGACACGCTGGTCTATGTCGATGCGTTCCTGCCCGGTGATGGCCAGTCCTTGTGGGACCTGACCGGCGATTGGGAACACGCGCACTATATCGACGGGCAGAAGCACACGCCCGGCGCGATTGCGCCACTCCCCGGCTTTGCCGATCCGCGCCTCACGCCGCATCCCTTGCTGACGCTGGTGGAGGCTGTGCGCCTGACGGGCGAGGAAGCCCAGGTGCCGCGCCGCATCTATATCTTCGCCACCGGCTGGCAGCCCACGCCCTTTGCCCGCTTTGCCCAGGCGGTGCGCCAGGACCCCGCGTGGGAATACCACGAGGTGGGCGGCCGCCATTTCGTGATGGCCGACGCGCCTGACGACTTGCGCACGATCGTGCTGGGCGCCGCAGCGGGCTGAGCGGCCAGCGCCGCGCTCAAAGCTCGGCGAGTTCGTCCTGCGCGGCATCGAGCGCGGCCGCGATGGTATCGACCAACCGGTCGATTTCCGCATGGGTGATCACCAGCGGCGGGCTCATCACGATGGTGTCGCGCACCGCGCGCACCATCAGTCCGCGCGCGATGCAATGGTCGCGCACGATCGGGGCGGCCTGGCCGCCTTTCCCATGCCGACGGTTCGTGCCCTTTTCCGCCACGATCTCTACCGCGCCGATCAGGCCGAGCGAGCGCGCCTCGCCCACCAGCGGGTGCGGGGCAAGGCGTTCTGCCAGGGCCGCGGCCAGATAGGGCCCGGTGTCGCGTGCGGTGCGGCCGACCAGGTCTTCGCGCTCGATGATGTCCAGGTTGCGCAGCGCCACGGCCGCGCAGACCGGATGGCCGGAATAAGTATAGCCGTGGGTGAACTCCTCGCCCGAGGCGCGCAGCGTTTCCACGATTTCGCGGCTGACCCCGGTGGCCGAGATCGGCAGGTAGCCCGATGACAGGCCCTTGGCCATCGAGACGATATCGGGGGTAAAGCCAAAGTGCTGGAAGCCGAACCAGGCGCCCAGGCGGCCAAAGCCGCAGATCACTTCATCGGACACCAGCAGGATGCCGTACTTGCGGCAGATCGCCTCCACCTTGTGCCAATAAGTGGGCGGGGGAATGATCACGCCGCCCGCGCCCTGCACCGGCTCGCCGATGAAGGCGGCGACGTTTTCAGGGCCGATGGCCAGGATGCGTTCCTCGATCGCGGCGGCGGCGCGGGAGGCAAAGCTTTCCGGGTCTTCGCCAAAGCCTTCACCGAAGGCATAGGGCTGCATCACGTGCTCCACGCCGGGGATCGGCATGCCGCCCTGCACATGCATGAAATCCATGCCGCCCAGGCTGGCCGAGGCCACGGTGGAGCCGTGATAGGCGTTACGCCGGCTGATGAACACGGTGCGCTTGGGCTGCCCCTTGAGCGCCCAATAGGTGCGCACCAGGCGGAACACGGTATCGTTGGATTCCGAGCCGCTATTGTTGAAGAACACGTGCTGCAGTTCGCCACCCAGCAGGCCGGCCAGGCGCGCGGCCAGTTCGATCGGGGGCGGTGTGGCGGTGCGGAAGAAGGTGTTGTAGAACGGCAGTTCCAGCATCTGCGCGCGCGCCACGTCGGCCAGTTCATCGCGGCCATAGCCCACGTTCACGCACCATAGCCCGGCCATGCCATCGAGCAGGGAATGCCCTTCGCCATCGGTGATCGTGCAGCCCTGTGCATGGGTGATCACGCGGCTGCCGCCCAATTGCTGTTGCAGGGCATAGCTCGATTGGGCAGGCAGGTGGTGGGCCACGTCAAGCTGGCGCAAGGTGGCGATATCGTGGTTGCGAACGATGGTCATGACGTGATCCCGAATTTGTCCCACCCGTGTATTCTAAGATCACAGATACGGTTGCCCTTTGGGCTCGTCAAACGAAAACCCTTGGCGCGGCCGCGCAAAAGGTTCATCACGGGTGCAAACGGCTGGGCCTGATCCAAGATCACGGTTTCGCAGACAGGCCCCAGCGGCATGAAGAACCGCCATCACGAAGACAGGTTGATTTGGAAAAGACAGGCATGAAGATCGGCGCCACCACGGCAAAGGGCCAGGCAAAGGCGGCAACGGGCAAGGCAGCCGCGAGCAAGCCTGCAACGCCCAAGGGCGTGGCCAAGGCGCCTGTGGCCCGCGTAGCGCGCGCGACCAAGGCGGCCGGTGCCAAAGCCGCGGCGGCCAAGGCGGACGAGGGCGAAGTGACCTCCTCGCTGCGCGAGCAGGTCTATGAAGACCTGCGCTATCGCCTGATCACCGGCAAGATCGCGCCGGGCGTGGGCATTTCCACGCGCGGCCTGGCCCAGCAGATGGGCGTGAGCCAGATGCCGGTGCGCGATGCGCTCAGCCGCATCGCGGCCGAAGGGGCGGTGGACATCCGATCCAAGCGCGCGGTGATGGTGCCCAAGATGACGTTGGAGCGCTTTGACGAGATCATGCGCTTGCGCACCTTGCTCGAACCCGTCGCCGCCGTGGCCGCCCTGCCGCACATCGATGCTGAGCGCCTGCGCGATATTCGCGCCGCCGACGAGGCGACCGACGCGGCGCTGGGCGAAGGCGACGTGAACGCCTACATGGAATCGAACTTCCGCTTCCACTCGCTGATCTATGGCGCGGCGCCGATGCCGCTGGCCAACCGCATGATCGAAAGCCTGTGGATGCAGTTCGGCCCGTTCATGCGCGTGGTCTATGGCCGCTATGGCACCGCCGCCATGGTCGATCACCACCAGGCGGCGGCCAAGGCCATCGCCAAGGGCGATGCGCAGGGGCTGCACGATGCCATCGCCGGCGATATCGGCGATTGCGCAGACCTGATGCAGGACTGGGACCGGCTGAACCTCTGATGGCTCGCAAACACGCCAAGCGCGGCGGCTGGGCAGATGAACCCGAGGCCGAGGAAGAAGCGCCGCCGCCCGTCCCCTGCTGGCTCTGCGGCCGGCCCACCGGCAGCACAATCGTGTGGCACCACCCCGTGCCCAAGAGCCGCGGCGGCCGCGACGTGGTGCCGATGCACGGCATCTGCCAGCAAACCCTGACCGCCAACTTCACCAACTCCGAACTGCAACGCGCGGGGCTGGATGTCGGCGTGCTGCTGGCCCACCCGCCGATCCGCAAGTTCGTGGACTGGGTGGCGAACAAGGACCCGGACTTTACCGCGAGTGTGACCAAGAAGGGGCGGTGAGGGGGTAGGACGCCGTTTTTATTATTCTCGTTTCGGACCAAGTGGCCGTTTTAAAGGCTTTTGCTCTTTTTTGTTTCTGATTATGTCTACCGCTTGGGGGTGCGTGCTCGCGCCTTGGACGGGGGCATCATGATTCATTGTACTGATCTTGGCGTAAAGCGCCATGGACGGCGCTTTGCGGCGGCCATTCTCGTTTCCTTGATGGCCCCGGCAATTTTGCCGCAGGCAGCCCATGCGCAAATGCCGCCATTGCAGCCGGCACCGCCGGCAGACAAGTTTGCCGCGCTCGACGCCGCAGACCGCGAGGCGGAGGCGAAAGCCGTTTGGCAGGAGATCGGCCGCGTTGCGCAAGTGGGGCCGCGCCAGATCGCCTTGCTCGACCAGGGTACGCTCAACCTCCCCGCAGGGCAGGTTTTCGTTCCGGCGTCCACGGCCAATCGCTTGATGGCTGTGCTGGGCAATCGCACGCTGGATTCGCGATTTGGCCTCATTCTTCCCGCCAATGGGAAGGACAACTGGATCATCGATATCGTCTGGGCCAAGGAAGGCTATGTCAAGGACGGCGATGCCAAGGAATGGGAGCCGGACGCCCTGCTGGAGAGCCTGAAGGCGGGCACCGAGGAAGACAACAAGGGCCGGCAGGCGCGCGGCATGCCTGCTCTGGACATCACCGGGTGGGTGCAGCAGCCGGTCTACGATGGCGCTCGTCACCAACTGGTCTGGTCCATTGCCGCGCATGATCGCGGCACGTCCGATGGGCGACCAGAGACGATCAACTACAACACCTATGCCCTTGGCCGGGAAGGCTTCTTTACGCTCAATCTCCTGACCGATTCGACCGCTGTGGCGGCGGACAAGAGCGCGGTTCAGGCCGATCTGGCCGGGTTGTCGTTCAACCCCGGAAAGCGCTACGAGGACTTTGACTCGTCGACCGACAAGGTTGCCGCCTTTGGCCTGGCCGGCCTGATCGGTGCCGTCGCGATCAAGAAGATGGGTCTGCTCGCGGTCATCGGGGTCTTCCTGCTCAAGATCTGGAAGTTGGTGATCTTTGTCGTGTTGGGCGGGTGGGCCGCATTGCGCCGCCGCCTCGCGCGCCTGTTCGGCCGGAAGGAGGCCGAGGACCCGTTTGCCGAATATGTGACGACAGAGCCGGATCCCTCCGAGCCTGCCGCACCGGAAGGTGCCGTCGCGCCTGATCCTGAGCCGGCCGTTGTGCTGACCAAGTCGCCGGAAGAGGCAAGGCCTGTGGCATGATCAAGTTGCTGGCGCTTGTTTTCGGCGTCTTCAAGCTGGGCAAACTGGGCGGCACCGCGATCACCATGATCGTGTCGCTGGGATTGTATGCGCTGGCGTTCGGCTGGCGCTATGCTGCGGGCTTCATCGGCCTCATCTTTGTCCATGAAATGGGCCATTATCTGGCGGCGCGCTACAAGGGTTTGGCGGTGGGTGCCCCCACGTTCATCCCATTTGTCGGCGCGTGGATCGAACTGAAAGAGCAGCCGATGAATGCCCAGGTAGAGGCATTCGTCGGGCTGGCGGGGCCTTTTCTGGGGACTGTCGGAGCGGCGGTTTGCTATTTCCTGGCGCGCGAGAACGGCAGCCCGGTTTTGATGGCGGTGGCCTACTCGGGATTTTTCCTGAACTTTTTCAATCTCATTCCGCTATCGCCACTGGATGGCGGACGCATTACCGGGATTTTGGGGCCAAGGGTCTGGTTCGTAGGGGTGCCGATCATGCTGGGCATGCTGTTCTATCATCCCAGCCCGCTCTTGGTGATGATCGCGATCATGGCCGTTCCTGCGCTCAAAAAGGCCTGGCACTTCGATCCCGAAGACCCGGAGAACCAAGCCTATTACGGCATTCCGGCCGAAACGAAGTTTGAATATGCGGCGCTCTATCTCGGCTTGCTGGCCTATGTTGCGGTAATGACCAGCATGGTGCATGAGGAGCTGGGCGGCTTGCCCTGAACGAACGGGGTGCAGGGGCGACATGCCCCTGTGTTTTCTTTTTTTTCTTCAAGCCTTTTGCCAGGCTTCGCACCACCCCCAACCCCCTCCTCTGAAGAGGAGGGGGCTTTTGGCAGCCTCCCGCCTCACCCCAGCAATTCGCCCACCGCGCGCCAGGCTTGGTCGATGGCGCTGTCGGTGTAGGCGGCGCGGCCGCTGTCGGAGTTGGCGATGGTGATCGCGCCGAAGCGTTGGCGGGCGATTTTGTGGGGGGCTTGTGGGTCGTCGTCCTGGTGCTTGTCCCACAGGGCGTTGAATTCGGGGGCATAGCCGTGGGGCCAGCGGTTCACCGTGATGGCCGCGATATCCTTGTCCGCGTCAAAGCCATAGGGGCCCATGGCGCGGGTGAGCAGGTCGCGGATGCGGGTTTCGAACAGGGCGAGATCGGTGCCGAGCAGTTCCATGCGGCCCGCGCGGCTCTGGTCGTGTTCGGGCAGGCCGGGCTGGTGGGGAATGCCGGTCAGGTGCAGCAGGATGGGATCGTCGGGCGATTTCGGCCCGGCATAGCCGCCCAGGGCCACGGCGTGATCGAGATTGGCGCTTTGGAACCAGGCCTGGGGAAACTGGATGCCGCTGATCCCGGCCTTGGCAAAGGCGCGCCAGTTGTCGAGCGCGACGCTGACATAGACGAGCGGTTCCTTGACCAGTTCGTGCAGCGCTTCCTTCTGCGCCGCCGGCATGCTGGGCACGAGGTAGGGGATGATCATGTTGTAGCAGGCCATGACCACGTGGCGCGCGGCCACCTTGTGCACTTTGCCGGCGTGGGAATAGACCACGTCGGCCCCGGCCTGGGCGCGGTTCACGGCGTGGACGGCCATGCTGGAAAGGCGCAGACGCACGGCGTTTTCGGGGCGGTCGAGCGCGGCATAGTTGGCCGGGGCGAGGATGGATTGTTCCACGGTGAGGCCCGGCGCCATGAAGCCGGGGATCAGGTCGGCCACCAGGCGGCGGGCGATCGTGGCGTTGCCATCGGGGAAGTGGAAATCATAGCTGCCGCCGGTGCTGGCAAAGCCGCGCGGGGTATAGCCCATGCGCATGGTGCCGCCCGGTTCCAGCTTCAGGCCCTTGAAACCGGGGAAGAATCCCGTGCCCCAGGCATCGAGCGCGCAGATGCCATCGGCGCCCACGCACCACCAGCCGAGCGGGCGGTTCTGGTAGAACAGCATGGCTTCTTCGGACAGGCCGCCGTGCTTGATCAGGTAATCGCGATAGCTGATGGTGGAAAGGTAATCCTTGCGCTCGGCCATCGGCATGGCGCCGAGCGGATCGGTCTCGCCCGATTCCAGCGCGGCGATCTGCGCGCGGGCGGCGGGGGAAAGCGGCGCCTTGGCCAGCGCTTCGCCCAGCGGGGCATCGTCGGGCAGGGGGATCAGCGCATCGGCGCCAAAGCTTTCCTTGTCGAAGAACACCGCGCGGCCCAGCTTCACGCCGGCCAGCATGCCTTCGTCGGCCTCTGCCCCGCCATAGGCCTTGGCCAGCGCGGGCACGTCGATCCCCAAGCGCTTGAGCAGGCCATCGGCCACCTTGCTGTAGGGCGTGGGGCTTTCGATGCCGGCGGTGCCGCCGTTCATCAGCAGGGTGTGGCCGCGCACTTTGAATTCGTTGCGCTTGGCATGGCCGCCGAAATCGTCGTGGTTTTCCAGGATCAGGATCTTGGCGGCCGGGTTGCGATCACGGTAGAACAGCGCAGCGGAAAGCCCGCTGATGCCACCGCCCACCACCACCAGGTCATAGCTTTCGTGCGCCGGGCCGGCCAATGCCTGGCCCACCGCTTGGCCATCGCGCAGGGCGTGCGCCACTTCGAATGAGCCGGGGTGCGATCCGCGCATGCCGGTGCGCAGCGGCGGGTAATAACCGCCTGGTTCCCCCGGATGCGCGGGCAAGGGGGCGGCGAGCGCGGCCTCGGCCTTGGGCAGGGTGGCAACGGCGGGGGCGGCCATGGCGGTGGCGGCCGTGGCCGAACCGGTTTTCACGAATGTGCGGCGCGTCAGCCTTCCGCCGGGATTGCCTTCGGATGCCATTTTGATCACCTATGATGAAAGGCTTTACCTGCATCCTGTGATCACATATCGTGCGCAAAAGCAATGCCCGATATCGAACCGGGCCAACCATGAGGGCACCCATGCAAGCAACCCCTTCAAGGCGCGGATTTTTGGCCGGCCTTGGCACGGCTGCGGTCGGCATCACCTTTTCGGGGCTGGCGGGATGCAAGAAGCATCCTTCGCAGATGGTCAATTTCTACAACTGGGATACCTACGTCGGCAAGAACACGCTGTCGGGCTTTGAAAAGGCCAGCGGCATCGGCGTGAACATGAGCCTCTATTCCAACAACGACGAGCTGTTTGCCAAGCTGCGCGGCGGCAATCCCGGCTATGACGTGGTGGTGCCGGCCAACGATTTCGTGCAGCGCATGGCCAAGGCCAACATGCTCATGCCGCTCGACCACGCCAAGATTCCCAACATGAAGAACATCCTGCCGCGGTTCCAGGATGCGCCGTTCGATCCCGGCCGCAAGTATGCCATGCCCTATACCTGGCTGGTGCTGGGCATCGGCTATCGCAAGTCCAAGATCCAGGGCGTGCCCGACAGCTGGAAATGGGTGCTGGATTCGCCGCAGTACAAGGGCCGCATCGCCGTGCTGTCCGACGCGGCGGATCTGTGCCGGCTGACCGAGATCTACCTGGGCGCCGACATGAACACGTTCGACAAGGGTGCCCTGGCCAAAGTGCAGGACCTGCTGATCCGCCAGAAGGGCAACATCGCCACGTTCCATGACGACAACGGGCAGGACCTGCTGCTGTCGGGCGATTGCGACATCGTGATCGAATACAACGGCGACATTGCCCAGGTGATGCGCGAGGACAAGGACCTCGCTTTCGTGGTGCCCAAGGAAGGCAGCATCCTGCAATCCGACCAGCTGTGCATTCCCACCGGCGCGCCCAATCCCGATGCCGCGCACGCGTTCATCAACTACCTGCTGAGCGCGGAGGCGGGCGCCGACATTTCGCGCACCATCCGCTATCCCACGCCCAATGGCGCCGCGCTGGCGCAGATGGACGCCGAATATCGCGACAATCCGGCGATCTTCCCGCCCGAAGCGGCGCTGGCCAAGTGCCAATACGCCAACTACCTGGGCGAGGATGCCTATCGCGCGTTCCAGGACGTGATCACCCGCGTGCGCGCGGCTTGATTGGATCAGGGCGCCCCCTCCTCTGAAGAAGAGGGGGCTTTAAGTATCTTATTCAACCGGCTTTTCCGGGTCATAAACCACGTAGAACTTCTGGTATCCCTTGGAATCCCAGGTGCCGAGCCAGCCCTTGGGGATGGAGACCGAATCCCCGGCCTTCACCTCCAGCACGGTGCCATCGGCCGAAGTGAGCGTGACGCCGCCCGAGAGGAACACCATGAATTCGTTCACCGGATAGCCTTCGCCGGTGAAGCTGTCGTGGTTGGGGCCGGCCACGGCATAGGCGCCACTCATGAACTTCTTGTCGGCCGAATGCAGCTGCGGCAGGTCTGACACGGCCACGCCGCCTTCGCTGCTGTGGTGCGCGGCGCTGCCGGCGAGGGCCGCAGCCACCGCGCTGCTGGCGAGCTTGGCCGGCTTGGCGATGCTGGCAGCGCCAGTATCGGCCAGGGCGGCAGGGATGGGCAGGGCAAGGCCCAGGCACAGCGCCAGGGCAAGTTTGGGGATCGGGCGCATCGGACGGTCTCCTGTGGCAAGATACTGCGATCTCAATCGCGGGTGCCGGCGCCGCCGTCAACTGCCCAGGTGGCCGCAGCCGGTGCGATCTGACGACGTTCGGTGCATCTGGTGCACCGTTTCATTCGTGCTATGATGCGATCGCACAACCGACGACATGCAGGCATATGGGGGCATCGTGCCAAACGAAACTGCTTCGGGCGATTTCCTGTCGGGCAAGGCCATTCCGCCCTTTGCCGCCCTGCGCGCGTTCGAAGTGGTGGGCCGCGTGGGCGGGGTGCGGCGTGCCGCGGCGCTGCTGCGGCTGGACCATACGGTGGTGAGCCGGCACCTCAAGGCGTTGGAGGAATGGCTGGGCGTGATGCTGGTGGATCGCCAGGGCGGGCGGCTGACGCTGACCGAGGCGGGGCAGGCCTATCACGCGCGGGTTTCGGCCGCGATGCTCGATGTGGTTTCCGCCACGCGCGAGATCATGGCCCAGGGGCAGATCCACGACTTGCGCCTGTGGTGCGTGCCCGGTTTTGCCACGCAATGGCTTTCCGCCCAGATCGCCGCGTTCGAACAGAACGGGCCGGGTTTCCAGGTGGAACTGCGTCCCACCGATCGCCCGGCCAACCTGATCCAGTTCGAAGCGGACGTGGACATCCGCTTTTACGGCGACGAATGGCTGCCGCAGCCGGGCGGGCCGGGGTTGCACACGCTGGTGCTGGCGCGGCCGCCGCTGCTGGTGGTGGCCAGCCCGGCACTGGCCGCCAGCCTTTCCGGCATTTCCGGGGTGGCAGACCTGTTGGCGGCGCCGCTGCTGCATGAAGAGCACCACGAGCAGTGGCGATTCTGGCTGCGCGGCAATGGCTTGGATGTGGGGCAGCAGGCCTTGCCCGGTGCGCTCTTGTGGCATGCCCATCTTGCGCTGGCGGCGGCACGCGCCGGGCGTGGGCTGGCGCTGGCCAACCGCTACCTGGTGGCCGAAGACCTCGCCAGCGGGGCCTTGGTGGAATTGGCGGTGCCCGGTGCCACGGCGGTGGCGATCGGGTCTTATTGCATGGTGACGCGTGCCGATCGGGCCAACAATCCGGCGATCGCGCAACTGCGCCGGTTCCTGCGCGAACGGGTGGAATAAGGCTGTGGTGCATGGTCTGCACCATGCCAGGCCGCTTTTCCCCCTCCCGCCGCAGGCCGCGCTTTATCAAAGCATGACTTGAAAACAATTCACGGCATTGCCCCAGGCAGCCGACCATGCAGGAGCGTTTCATGGCCAGCCAGACCCAGCCTTTTGCCTCGCTCGATCCGGCCAGCATGGACGGCGTGGACCTTGACCACTTCTGGATGCCGTTCACCAACAACCGGTTCTTCAAGCAGAACCCGCGCCTGTTCGTGGCGTCCAAAGACATGCACTATACCACGGCCGATGGGCGCCAGGTGTTGGACGCCACAGCCGGCCTGTGGTGCGTGAACGCCGGGCATGGCCGCGCCGCGATCACGGCGGCGATTGCCGAAGCGGCCGCCACGCTCGATTTCGCGCCGACCTTCCAGCTGGGGCACCCGCTGCCGTTTCGCCTGGCCAGCGAAGTGGCGCGGATCATGCCGGCGGGAATGGACCGGGTGTTCTTCACCAATTCCGGTTCGGAAAGCGCCGATACCGCGCTGAAAATGGCGCTGGCCTATCATCACGCGCGCGGTGATCACACGCGGTTCCGCCTGATCGGGCGGCAGCGCGGCTATCACGGCACCAATTTCGGCGGGCTTTCGGTGGGCGGCATTGGCGGCAACCGGCGCCGTTTCGTCAGCCAGGTGTGGGGGGTGGATCACTTGAGCCACACCCATGGCCAGGCGGTGCGGTTCTGTCGCGGGATGCAGCCGGGCAATGGCGGCTTGGCGGAGGAACTGGAAGAACTGGTGGCGCTGCACGGCCCCGAAACGATTGCCGCCGTGATCGTGGAGCCGGTGGCCGGCTCCACCGGGGTGCTGGTGCCGCCGCAGGGCTATCTCCAGGCGCTGCGCGAGATCACGCGCAAGCATGGCATCCTGCTGATCTTCGATGAAGTGATCACCGGCTTTGGCCGCCTGGGCGCGGCCACGGCGGCCGAATATTTCGGCGTGACGCCCGATATCATCACCACGGCCAAGGGGCTGACCAACGGCACCGTGCCGATGGGCGCCGTGATCGCCAGCCGCGAAGTGCACGACACCGTGGTGAACGGCAGCCCGGAAGGCATCGAGTTCTACCACGGCTATACTTATTCCGGCCATCCCGTGGCGGCGGCGGCGGGCCTGGCCACCTTGCAGCTCTATCGGCAGGAAGGGCTGTTCGAGAACGCTGCGGCGCTCTCTGCGCAGTGGGAAGCGGCGGCGCACAGCCTGGCGGATTGCCCCCACGTGATCGACATTCGCAATCTGGGCCTGGTGGCCGGGATCGAGCTGGCCCCGCGCGCGGGGGCGCCGGGCGCACGGGCGATGGAAGCCTTCCACCGCGCGTTCGATGCCGGCCTGCTGATCCGCGTGACGGGAGACATCATTGCGCTCTCGCCGCCGCTGATGATCACGGCCCCGCAGATCGACACGATCTTTGCCATGCTGCGCGAGATCCTGACCGACCTGGCCTGAACCCGTGGCACGCGACCGCCTTCCCCCGCTCAAGGCCCTGGAAGGGTTCGAGGCGGCCGCGCGGCTCGGCAGCTTTGCCGCCGCCGCGCAGGAACTGGGGCTGACCCAATCGGCGATCAGCCACCAGGTGCGCAACCTGGAAGAGGCGCTGGGCCATGCCTTGTTCCGCCGGGTCTATCGTCAGGTGGTGCTGACCGACGCGGGCCGCGATTTCCACCGCACGGTGCGCGACATGCTCAAGGTGCTGCGCGGCGGGGTGAGCCGGCTGGCGCCCTATCGCAAGGCCAATTCGGTGATCGTCTATGCCGATGCGGGCTTTGCCGGCTGCTGGTTGCAGCCCCGGCTGGGGCGGTTGATGGCCGATCTGCCGGGCATGGACCTGTGGCTCGACAGCCGGGGCCTGGCCGTGGATTTCGACACGGCCGAGCTGGACATCTTCCTGACCGACGCGCCCGATGGCGGGGACACCGGCTTGCCCGAGGAAGTGCTGCTGCGCCTGGACCACGCCGTCTATGCCGCGCCGGTGCTGGCGCAGGCGGGCGCGGCATTCCTCGATGGCGGGCCTCCGGTGCCGCTGCTGCACGATGAAGGCCCGGTGGATTGGGCGGGCTGGTTTGCGCATTTCGGGCTGGCGATGCCTGGCGGCGATGCCTTGATCGCCGGGCCGACGTTTACCGCTGTGCCCGGCCTGCTCGGCGCCGCAGCCGACGGATTGGGCCTGGCCCTGGCCGCGCAGGCCTATGCCGCGCCCTGGGTGGCGCGGGGCGAACTGGTGCCCGTGAGTGACCGCGTGTGGCCGGGGGCGGCGCAACTGACCATGGTGGTGCGAGCCAAGGGGCGGGGCGATGTGCATGTCCATGCCCTGGCCGACTGGCTGCGCGCGGAAGCGATCATAGAGCGAACCGTTGCGTGGGACCCCGGGTCAAGCCCGGGGTGACGAAATAACAAATAGTCTAATTACTTACCGTCACCCCGGACTTGATCCGGGGTCCCGCTTTTTTATATGGGCACCCCTCGCACATCTCCATCTGCCCAAGCGCGCTATGCCAGCCAGTCGGGCGGTGAGGCCGCCACCGCTTCGGTCAGCCACATGCGGAAGCGGGCGATGGGTTGGGCGTCCCACATGTCGGCGCGGGCGGTGAAGTAATAGGCGCCCGGCGCGCAAGCGGCGAAGGTGGGATTGCCCGCGCCCAGTTCCACCAGGCGGCCGCTTTGCAGGTGTTCGGCTGCCAGGAAGCCGTTGGTGATCGCCACGCCCTGGCCATCGGCGGCGGCGGCCAGGGTCATGTGGGCCTGCCACAGCCGGGCCGAGACCGGCGGCTGCGCGTGCCCCAGGCCCTGCGCGGCAAACCAGGCGCGCCATTCGGCGTCGGAATCCTCGTGCAGCAGGGGCAGGGCGAGCAGGTCTTGCGGCGTGGATACGGCTGCGTCTTTCAGCCAGGGTGCATCGGCGCGGGCCACGGGAAACAGGCGGGGGCGCACCACGGCCTGGCGCATCAGGCTGCGCGGCGTGGCCAAGCCCGGCGCATCGTCGAGATACCAGCGAATATCGCCATGCGCCTCGCGCCGGGACAGATCGGGCGGGCTGTCGCTGGGCCGCAAGTCCAGCGCCATGCCGGGGTGGCGGCGGCCGAAACCGGGCAGCTTGGGCGTGAGCCACAAGTAGGCGAGGCCGGCCACCGACCACACGTCGAGCCGCCCGCCATGCTGCCCCCGCGCCTGGCTGGTGGCGGTGCACAATTGATCGAACGCGGGGCCGATCAGCGCGTGATAGCTTTCTCCTGCCGGGGTCAATCCGCCGTGCTGGCGATCCACCAGCATCACGCCCAACCAGTCTTCCAGGGCACGCAAGTGGCGGCTGACGATGGCGTGGCTTACCCCCAGCGCGGTAGCCGTGCGGCGCACCCCGCCGTGGCGGCCGAACGCCTCGAACGCGCGCAAGGCGGCAAAGGGGGGCAAGTGGGGGCGGTCTGGCATGGTTGTGGTAACTCTTGGTCACCACATGGGTAGCATTAGTGGGCTTTTGCGCACAAGCCGTTGGTGCGACAAGGCATGATCTGTTTTCCTTGCCCGGAGTGCCCGCCATGGCCGACAACGCTTCCCTTCATGCCCGCCGCGAACAGGCCGTGCCGCGCGGCGTGGCCTCTTCCACCGCCGTCTTTGCCGATCGCGCCGACAATGCCGAACTGTGGGACGTGGAAGGGCGCCGCTACATCGACTTTGCCGGGGGCATCGCGGTGCTCAACACCGGGCACCGCCATCCCAAGGTGATCGCGGCGGTGCAGGCGCAACTGGACCGCTTCACCCACACCGCGTTCCAGGTCAGCCCGTATGAAAGCTATATCGCGCTCGCGGAAAAATTGAACGAAGCCGCCCCATTTTCCGGCCCGGCCAAGACTCTGCTGCTGACGACGGGGGCCGAGGCCACGGAAAACGCGGTGAAGGTTGCGCGTGCCGCCACCGGTCGTTCCGCCGTGATCGCGTTTACCGGCGGGTTCCACGGCCGCACCCTGCTGGCCAGCGCGATGACCGGCAAGACCACCCCCTACAAGCGCCGCTTCGGGCCGATGCCGGGCGAAGTGTTCCACGCGCCGTTCCCCACGGGCCTGAATGGCAACACGGTGGAACGCACGCTGGAAGCGATCCAGTACCTGTTCGCCGCCGATGTGGAGCCCGAGCGCGTGGCGGCCTTCATCGTCGAGCCGGTGCAGGGCGAGGGCGGGTTCCATGTGGCGCCGACCGAATTCCTTGAAGCGCTGCGGGCGCTGGCCGACCAGCACGGCATCCTGCTGATTGCCGATGAAGTGCAGGCCGGCTTTGCCCGCACCGGCACGCTGTTCGGCATCGAGCATTCGGGCGTGGAGCCGGACCTGGTCTGCGTGGCCAAGTCGCTCGCCGGGGGCTTTCCGCTGGCCGGGCTGATCGGCCGCGCGCCGATCATGGACGCGCTCGATCCCGGTGGCCTGGGCGGCACGTATGGCGGTTCGCCCATCGGCTGCGCGGCGGCGCTCGCCGTGCTGGAGGTGATTGCCGAAGAGGGCCTCTGCGCCACCGCCACCGCCATCGGTGCGCGGATGCGCGCGCGGGTGGAGGGCTTTGCCGCCGCCGGTCTGCCCGTGGCCAATATTCGCGGGCTGGGCGCGATGTTCGGGTTCGACGTGACCAATGCCGCTGGGGAAACCGATGGCGCCGTCGCCAAGGCGGTGACCGCTGCGGCGCTCGATCTGGGGCTGATCCTGCTGTCATGCGGCACCAAAGGCGAAACCATTCGCGTGCTTGTGCCGTTGACGGCATCGGATGAATTGATCGACGAAGGCTTCGATCTGGTGGAACAGGCCCTGGCAACGGTGGCCGGCAAGGTGATGGCATGAACGATATTCTGGAAGTGACCCGCCCCGCGCTGCGCCGCGCCGACTTGTGGCGCGAGGCCGCTTTCGTGGCGGGCGAATGGCGCAAGGGCGCCAAGACCATCGCGGTGGACAATCCCGCCACCGGCGCGGTGATCGGCCATGTGCCCGATCTGGGTGCGGCCGAGGCGGAAGAAGCCGTGGCTGCTGCCCAGGCCGCGTTCGGCCCGTGGAAGGCCAGGACGGCCAAGGAGCGCGGCGCCGTGCTCAAGCGCTGGGCCGCGCTGATGCTGGAACATGCCGACGATCTGGCCACGATCATGACCGCCGAACAGGGCAAGCCGCTGGCCGAGGCCAAGGGCGAAGTGGGCTATGCCGCATCGTTCCTGGAATGGTTTGGCGAAGAGGCGCGGCGCATTCGTGGCGACGTGATCGCCCCGCACCAGGCGGACCGGCGGCTGGTCGTCACCCGCCAGCCGGTGGGCGTGGTGGGCGCGATCACGCCTTGGAATTTCCCGCTGGCGATGATCACGCGCAAGGCCGGCCCGGCCCTGGCGGTGGGCTGTCCCATCGTGATCAAGCCTTCGGAATTGACCCCCTTTTCCGCGCTGGCGCTTGCCGTTCTGGCCGAGGAAGCTGGGCTGCCCAAGGGGCTGCTTAGCGTGGTAACCGGCCAGGCCAAGCCGATCGGCGAAGTGCTGACCGGCGATCCGCGCGTGGCCAAGTTCACCTTCACCGGTTCGACCGCGGTGGGCAAGCTGCTGGCCGCGCAGTGCGCCGGCACGGTGAAGAAGGTCAGCCTGGAACTGGGCGGCAACGCGCCGTTCATCGTGTTCGAGGATGCCGATCTCGATGCGGCGGTGGAAGGGGCGCTGGCTTCCAAGTTCCGCAACACCGGGCAGACGTGCGTCTGCGCCAATCGCCTGCTGGTCCATGCAACGGTGCACGATGCCTTTGCGGAAAAGCTCGCCGCGCGCGTGGCCGCGTTCCGCGTGGGCCCTGGGCTGGACGGGCCGACCGACCAGGGGCCGCTGATCGACGATCGCGCGGTGGCCAAAGTGACGGCCCATGTGGCCGATGCCGTGGCCAAGGGTGGCAAAGTGCTGACCGGCGGGCATCAGGCCCAGGCGATCGGCGCGCGCTTCTTCGAACCCACGGTGATTGCAAACGTGCGGGCCGATGCGCTGCTCAACCGCGAGGAAACCTTCGGGCCCCTGGCAGGGCTGGTGCGCTTTTCCAGCGAGGCGGAAGCCGTGGCCCTGGCCAACGACACGCGCTCGGGCCTGGCGGCCTATGCCTATACCAACGATGCCGCGCGGCAGTGGCGCCTGACCGAGGCGCTGGAATATGGCATGGTGGGCATCAACACCGGCCTGATTTCCACCGAAGTGGCCCCGTTTGGCGGGGTGAAGGAATCGGGCCTGGGCCGCGAAGGTTCGTATCTGGGCGTGGAAGACTATCTTGACGTGAAGCTGGCCTGTATCGCAGTGCCAGCCGCATAAATCGCGCGCGGCGCCGGATGGCTGGTAAAAAATCCCGCCATTCGGCGCTGTGGCGCCAAAAATAGGGAAAAATCATCAGCGAATTTCCCATATCATCCCGCTGAGATCGCAATGGATCACTTTGGGAGTTCAGGCCATGCTTGTCGGCACCGTCAAGGAAATCAAGAACCACGAATATCGCGTCGGGCTGACCCCCGAGAGCGCGCACGAACTCGTGGCGCATGGGCACACCGTGCTGGTCGAAACTGGCGCCGGGGCCGGCATCGGCGCTGCCGACGAAGCCTATCTGGCCGCCGGCGCGCAGATCGTGGCGACGGCAGCCGAAGTCTTTGCCCGCGCCGAGATGGTGGTCAAGGTCAAGGAACCGCAGGCGGTGGAACGCGCCATGCTGCGCGAAGGGCAGATCCTTTACACCTACCTGCACCTGGCACCCGATCCAGAGCAGACTGCCGACCTCGTCAAGTCGGGTGCGGTGTGCATCGCTTATGAAACCGTGACCGATGCCACTGGCGGCCTGCCGCTGCTCAAGCCGATGAGCCAGGTGGCCGGGCGCATGGCGATCCAGGCCGGCGCAACCGCGCTGGAAAAGGCCCATGGCGGGCGCGGCGTGCTGCTGGGCGGCGTGCCGGGCGTGCTGCCGGCCAAAGTGGCGGTGATCGGCGGCGGCGTGGTGGGCTTCAACGCCGCGCAGATGGCCGCCGGCCTTGGCGCCGACGTGACGATCATCGACCGCAGCCCCGAAGTGCTGGAGCGCCTGTCCAACCATTTCGAAAGCCGCGCCAAGACGCTCTATGCCGGCAAGGCCAATATCGCCGCTGCCGTGGCCGAGGCCGACCTGGTGATCGGCGCGGTGCTGGTGCCCGGTGCCGCCGCGCCCAAGCTGGTGACGCGCGAGATGCTTGCCACCATGAAGCCCGGCGCGGTGCTGGTGGACGTGGCCATTGACCAGGGCGGCTGCTTTGAAACCAGCCACGCCACCACCCATGCCGAACCGACTTACGTGGTGGACGGCGTGGTGCACTATTGCGTGGCCAACATGCCGGGCGGCGTGGCGCGCACCAGCACTTATGCGCTCAACAATGTGACGCTGCCCCATGCCCTGGCGATTGCCAACCTGGGCTGGAAGGCCGCGCTGGCGCGCAACGTGCACCTTGCCAACGGCCTCAACGTGGCGTTCGGCAAGGTCACGTATGAAGCGGTGGCAAAGGACCTGGGCTATACCTATATCCCGGCCGCCGACCTGATCGGCTGACGCCAAGCCCTTTGGAGATGCGATGATCCACACCGACCATGCCGCGCTGCGGGCCGCGCTGGACGAGGGCACGGGGCTGTGCACGGTGGTGGGGATCGACGGAAGCTTCTCGCGCCGCGTCGGCGCGCAGATGGCGGCCAGCCGGGCCGGCGTGGCGCAAGCCATCGCCGGCTCGCTTGCCGATGTCTGCCTGGAACGGCAACTGGCGGGCGATCTGGCGGGGCTGGCGCCGGGCGCCGTGCCCATGCTGCAGCGCTATGGCCGCGGATCGCCGATCATCGATTTCCGCCTGCCGTGCGGTGGTGGGCTGGACATCCTGCTCGATCCCGCGCCCGATCGCGCCGCGTTGGCGCAAGCCGTGGCGGCGCTGGATGATCGCCAGCCGGCCAACCTGCCGCTGCCGGTGCCCGATGACGCGCCCGCACACCTGCTGCGCGCGCGGCCCTATATTCCGCCGCTGTCGCTGGTGCTGCTGGGCGAAGGGGCCGAACTGGCCGCGACGGCAGCACTCGCCCAGACCATGGGCATCGCCACGCAGGTCTATGCCAAGGAAGACGCTGGCGCCCTGCGCCTGGGCGGCGTGCCGCAAGGGGCGCGGGCCGATGCCTGGACGGCGGTGCTGCTGCTGTTCCACGATCACGAATGGGAGCGCACGATCCTGCGCTGGGCGCTCGATACCCCGGCCTTCTACATCGGCGCACAAGGCGGCCTGCGCGCGCGCATGGCGCGGCTGGAAGACCTGGCGCGCGACGGCGTGAACGAAACCCAGCTTTCGCGCGTGACCAGCCCCATCGGCCTGATCCCGCGCACGCGCGAGCCGGGCGTCTTGGCGTTGTCCGCGCTGGCGGAGATTCTGGGCGCTTATGAGGGGCTGCATCCGCTGGCGTGAGGGCCGCCCCCTCCGACGGCCTGCGACCGCCACCTCCCCCGAGGGGGGAGGGTCTATCCGTTCGATCCTCCGCCCTCGGGGGAGGTGGCAGCCCGCAGGGCTGACGCAGGGGGTAGCAGCGCTTCCGCACGCGCCAGGTCTTCGGGCGTGTCGACATCCAGTGCTTGTTCGGCCGTGAGCGCCAGCTTGGGCGCATCACGCAAAAGCGCACCTGCGCCGCGATCGCCGGTCAGCGCCATGAGCGCGGGAAAATGCTGCGCGCCGAGCAGGGCGGGGGGCATGGGCTGGCCGTTGCAAATGCTGGTCAGCCGGTCCCCATCGAACCGGTCGAGCATCGCGGCGAAATGCTGCGCCGGAACCAGCGGCATGTCGGCCAGGGCGATCAGCACCGCGTCTGCCCCTTGCACGGCGGCAAGGCCCAGCGCAAGCGAGCGCGATTGCGGAGCATCGGGCGGATCGAGCGCTATGCGGGTGAAGCCGGGCAAGTCTGGCACGCCGGGTGCGGCCACCAGGATGCGTTGCGCCAGAGGCAATGCGGCCGTGGCGGCGGCGACATGTTCGATCACCGGCTTGCCCGCCAGCAGGGCCGAGAGCTTGCCACCGCCAAAGCGGCTGGCGCGGCCCGCCGCGAGCAGGACCAGGGCGATGCGGCGCTCGGTCATCGCGCGCGCCGGATGCGGCTTTCGCTGATCAGCGGGGCCGGGCGGTTGATGAAGGTTTTCAGGGCAAAGCTGCTTTGCACATGGGCGACGCCCTCGATTTGCGTGAGCCGTTCGAGCAGTTCGCGATAGTGATCGAGATCGCGCACGACGCAGCGCAGCAGGAAGTCCGACCCGCCCGACATCAGGAATCCGCTCATGATTTCGGGCAGTTCGGCAACTTGCGCCTCAAAGCGGTCCAGTGCCTCGCGCTGTTGCCGTTCAAGCGTGACCGAGACGAACACGCTCATCTTGCCGGCCAGGGCGCGCTCGTCGAGCCGGGCGAAGTAGCCGGTGATCAGGCCGGCCGCCTCCAACTGGCGCACGCGGCGGATCGTGGGGGTGAGCGAGAGGCCGATTTCCTCGGCCAGGTCGCGCCAACTCATCCGGCCATCGCGGGTGAGGCATTGCAGGATGCGAATATCCCAGGAATCGAGTTCGGGCGGAGCGGTGGTTTCGGCCATGCAGCGTGAATGCACCATGATATGGCGTGATGGTAGTGCAAAATACTGGCACGGGATTTTACCGGTGCGGCATTTGGCAACCCTTTCCAACCCTTTTGCGTTATCCTGTCATGACCGTTCAAGGCTTGGGAGAGAAAGCCCGTGGCAGAAATCGCCAACCAGCAGCCCCTGGCGCTGCATGTGCCCGAGCCCAAGGCCCGCCCCGGCGCGGCGCCCGACTGGCGCGGGTTGTTCCTGCCCAAGGCGGGCGCCCAGCCGCGTCCCGACGAGGTCTGCGCCGCGTCGGAAACCTGGCCGTTGTGCACCGACCTGATCCGCGTGCTGGACGAAGAAGGCCATGCACAAGGACCGTGGAATCCCCGGCTGGACGCGGAAACGCTGCGCGCCATGCTGCGCAACATGGCGCTGACCCGCGCGTTTGACGAGCGCATGTTTCGCGGCCAGCGCCAGGGCAAGACCAGCTTCTATATGAAGTGCACGGGCGAGGAAGCCACCTCGGTGGCGCCGGCGATGGCTCTGGCCGCCGATGACATGGTCTTTCCCAGCTATCGCCAGCAGGGCATCCTGATCACGCGCGGCTATCCGCTGACAGAGATGATCAACCAGATCTATTCCAACAAGGCGGACAAGCTGAAAGGCCGGCAGTTGCCGATCATGTATTCGGCGCGCGACTATGGCTTTTTCACCATTTCGGGCAACCTCGCCACGCAATTGCCGCAGGCGGTGGGCTGGGCCATGGCCAGCGCGATTTCAGCAGACACGCGCATTGCTGCCGCCTGGGTGGGCGAAGGATCGACCGCCGAGGGCGATTTCCATTCGGCGATGACCTTTGCCACGGTCTATAACGCGCCGGTCGTGCTCAATGTGGTCAACAACCAGTGGGCCATTTCTAGCTTTTCGGGCTTTGCCGGGGGCGAGCGGCAGACCTTTGCCGCGCGCGCCATCGGCCATGGCATTGCCGGGTTGCGCGTGGACGGCAACGATCCCCTGGCGGTCTATGCCGCCACGCGCTGGGCCGCCAACCGCGCGCGCAGCAATGCCGGCCCCACGCTGATCGAGCATTTTACCTATCGCGCCGAGGGGCATTCGACCTCCGACGATCCCTCGCAATATCGCAGCGCGCAGGAGCGCAGTTCGTGGCCGCTAGGCGACCCGATTGCGCGGCTGAAAGACCACCTGATTGCCCTGGGCGAATGGGACGAGGAGCGCCAGGCGGCGATGGACCTGGACCTGGCCGAGCAGGTGAAGACCGCCACCCGCGCGGCGGAGGCCAATGGCGTGCTGGGCCACGGCCTGCACCATCCGTTCCACACCATGTTCGAGGACGTGTTCGAGACGCTGCCGTGGCACCTTCAGGAGCAGAGCGAGCAGGCGATGCGCGAGCGGCGGATCAAGTGGCCCGATTGGCGGCCCGAGGACGGAGACGATATGCCATGAGCGAGCCTGTGACGTGCCGCCGCATGACGATGATCGAGGCGATCAACGACGCGCTCGACGTGATGATGGCGCGTGATCCGTCCGTGGTGATCATGGGCGAGGACGTGGGTTATTTCGGCGGGGTGTTCCGCGCTACCGCCGGCCTGCAGAAGAAATATGGCAAGACCCGGGTGTTCGATACCCCGATCAGCGAATGCGGGATCATCGGCGTGGCGGTGGGCATGGGCGCCTATGGCCTGCGCCCGGTGCCCGAAATCCAGTTTGCCGACTATATCTATCCCGGCCTTGATCAGCTCGTGTCGGAAGCGGCGCGGCTGCGCTATCGCTCGGCGGGGGAGTTCATTGCACCGCTGACCGTGCGTTCGCCCTTTGGCGGCGGCATCTTTGGCGGGCAGACCCACAGCCAGAGCCCGGAAGCGCTGTTTACCCATGTGGCGGGCCTTAAAACGGTGATTCCTTCGAACCCCTATGATGCGAAGGGGCTGTTGATCGCGGCGATCGAAGACAACGACCCGGTGATCTTTTTCGAGCCCAAGCGCATCTACAACGGGCCGTTTACCGGCGCCTATGACCGGCCGGTGGAGCCGTGGAGCAAGCACCCCGACAGCGAAGTGCCCGAAGGCCACTACACCGTGCCGCTGGGCAAGGCCCGCGTGGTGCGCGAGGGCGAGGGCGTGACGGTGCTGGCCTATGGCACGATGGTGCACGTGGCCCACGCGGTGTGCGTGGACAAGGGCGTGGACGCCGAAGTCATCGACCTGCGCACCTTGGTGCCGCTGGATATCGAGACGATCAAGCAATCGGTGCGCAAGACCGGGCGCTGCATGATCGTGCACGAAGCGACGCGCACGGGGGGCTTTGGCGCAGAGCTTTCCGCCCTGGTGCAGGAGCATTGCTTCTATGAACTGGAAGTGCCGATCGAGCGCGTGACCGGGTTCGACACGCCCTATCCGCACAGCCTGGAATGGGCCTATTTCCCCGGTGCCGTGCGCATCGGCGAAGCCCTTGACCGCATTTGCAAGGATTGATCCCATGGCGCTTTACACCTTCCGCCTGCCCGACATTGGCGAAGGCATTGCCGAGGCCGAGATCGTGGCCTGGCATGTGCAGCCAGGCGACATGGTGGGCGAGGACAGCCCGCTGGCCGACATGATGACCGACAAGGCCACCGTGGAGATGGAAAGCCCGGTGGCGGGGCGCGTGGTGGCGATCGCGGGCGAAGTGGGCGAGCGGATTCCGATCGGCTCGATGCTGGTGGAAATCGAGGTTGCCGATGTTGGGGCGGGGGCTTCGACGGGCTCAGCCCGAACGGAACCTGCGGAAATTGCCCCAAGTTCCGTTCGCCCTGAGCCTGTCGAAGGGCCTGGGCCGGAGGTTGAGGTTGCGCAGGGGGCTTCGACAAGCGCAGCCCGAACGGAAACCAGGCAAGAAACCTCAAAACTCGTTCGCCCTGAGCTTCTCGAAGGGCGGGAAAGCATGCGCGTCCTGGCCAGCCCGGCCGTGCGCCAGCGCGCGCAGGAACTGGGGATCGATCTGGCGCAAGTGCGCCCCTCGCAGGATGGGCGCGTGCGCCATGGCGATCTGGACCAGTTCCTGGCCTATAACCGCAGCTATGCCCCGGCGGGCGTGGCGCGCGCGGACGAGCAGGTGAAAGTGATCGGCCTGCGCCGCCGCATTGCCGAAAACATGGCGGCATCGAAGCGCGCGATCCCGCACTTTTCCTATGTGGAAGAATGCGATGTGACGGCGCTGGAGGAACTGCGCGCGCAGCTCAATGCCGGGGGGCTCGATCGTCCGCGCCTGACCATGCTGCCGCTGCTGATCGTGGCGATCTGCCGCACGTTGCCGCAGTTTCCCATGCTCAATGCCCGCTATGACGATGAAGCGGGCGTGGTGACGCGCCACGGCGCGGTGCATCTGGGCATGGCGACGCAGACCCCGGCTGGCCTGATGGTCCCGGTGATCCGCAACGCGCAAGACAAGAACCCCTGGGCGCTGGCGCAGGAAATCGCGCGGCTGGCCGAAGCCGCGCGCAATGGCACGGCCAAGGCGGACGAGCTTTCCGGCTCGACGTTCACGATCACTTCGCTGGGGCCGTTGGGTGGCGTCGCGACGACGCCGGTGATCAACCGGCCCGAAGTGGCGATCATCGGCCCCAATCGCATCGTCGAGCGGCCGATGTTCGTGCCCGATGGCCTGGGCGGCGAGCGCCTAGCCAAGCGCAAGCTGATGAACATTTCGATCAGCTGCGACCACCGCGTGGTCGATGGCTGGGATGCCGCCAGCTTCGTTCAGGCCGTGAAAAAACTTATTGAAACGCCCGCTTTGATCCTGGCGTGATGGCGGGAGCGCGGTTGCGCTCCCCCCACCCATTCAAAAATCCGACGCGCGGGAGGCGGCGCGCGCCTTGGCAAACATGTCGCGACGAAAGCCCTCGAAGGCGACGCGCTGGTCGTGGCCGTTGTCCTTGGGATAGTCGCGGTATTCATCGATGATTTCGTCGAAGATCTCGCGCATCTCTTCCTTGTGATCGGGGTGCGAGAAGATGTGCAGGCGGTTTTCGCGCATGGCGTCGAGCGTGCGCTGCGCGATCACGTCCGGCTCCATGCCGAATTCGTGCACTCCGGCCAGGCGCTCCACCGCTTCCTGGTTCACCGGCTTGGCCCCGGCTTTCAGCCCATCGGGGCGGATCGCGTCGCTGGCATAGATATAGCTTTTGACCAGGCCGGGGCACAGCACCGACACTCCGATGCCATATTGCAGCAGGGAATAGTGCAGCGATTCCGAAAGACCGCGCACGGCGAACTTGGTGGTGTTGTAGATGCCCGGCGTGCCGGCGGCGAGGAACGCGGCCATCGAGGCGGTGTTGGTGATGTGCCCGCCCTTTTGCGTGCCGGCCTTCACCCGTTCCACCATGCGCGGAACAAACGTCATCACGCCGTTGATCACGCCGTGGAGATTGACGCCGAGCAGCCAGTCCCAGTCGTCATAGCTCGATTCCTCGATCGGCTGGAAAAGGTTCACCCCGGCGTTGTTGAAGAGGAGCGAGACCGGGCCGAATTCGGCCTCCACCCGGTCGGCCGCATCGCGGAACGCCTCGCGGCTCGATACGTCGAGCTGCACGCCCATGACTTCGCGATTGTCGAGGCTGGCCAGGGCCTTGTCGATCGAATCCTGGCGAATGTCGGCAATCGCCACCTTGCAGCCTTCGTTGAGCAACTGGCGGACGAGGCCGATGCCGACGCCATTGGCGCCGCCGGTGACAAAGGCCGTGCGGCCGGCAAAATCCTTCATGGTCTTTCCTCTCCTTCCGGTCAGGCCGGCGTCTTTTCGGTGCGCGCGGCCTTGAGCGCGTTTTGCCGTTCGATTTCGGCGGTGATCGCCGGGTTGCGGAACAGCATGGCAAAGGTCTGCTTGTATTCCGGGTTTTCCGGCAGGTGGGTTTGCACCGCGGCCGTGGTCGCTTCACCGCGCTCGCGCACGCCCACCAGGAATTCGGAATGGGTGAGGATGTAGAGTTCGTCGTTCAGGATGCCTTCGAGCACGCGCTGGCCGACTTCTTCCTTGGTCTGGTAGAGGTGCGAGAAATTGCCCCCGGCCTGGCGCCGCTTGTCGGCTTCGGCATAGCCGGTTTCGGCCAGGTCTGCGGGGCGCGTCTTGCCCGCTTCGGCAATGTTGGACTGCACGGCGCCGGGGCAAAAGGCCGAGCAGATCACGCCACGCGGTTCGAGTTCGGGGCGCATGCATTCCATCATCGAGGTGACGGCGGCCTTGCCCGAGGAATAGATCGTGGTGGCGGCTGCGGGCACCAGCGCGGACATCGACGCGGTGTTGACGATATGGCCGCCTTCGCCATGGGCGAGGATGCGCGGCAGCACGGTGACGATGCCGTTGATCGTGCCGCCCAGGTTCACCCCCATGACCCAGTCCCAATCGGCAAAGGTGGCAAGGTCGGTGGGGCCGACCACGGCCACGCCGGCATTGTTGACCAGCAGGTGGATCTTGCCAAAGCGCGCCTCGATCGCGTCGGCCACCTCGGCATAATTCGCGCGGTTGGTGACATCGAGCTTGAGCGCCAGGATGCGATCGGTGGCGCCATCGGTCCCTTGCGCCAGTTCGGCGCCGCCCTCGGCCAGGTGATCGTCGCGAATGTCGGCGATGGCCACGTTCATGCCCGCGCCAAGCAGCGCCTTGGCAATGCCCAGGCCGATGCCGCTGGCCCCCCCGGTGACGAGTGCCGTCTTGCCCGCAAGATTCTGCATGCTTCCTCTCCGATTGTTTCGATGTAACGTTTGTTATGATGACCAGCGCCGGCTGCGGCGCGGAATCTGTTTTTCGCCTTACCTATTCACTACCTGGGAATTGTATGCAAGACTAACAATGCACCGGATCAAAAGGCCCCGATTCAAGCTCTGTGTCAAACAGGGGCCGGCCGGGAGAGGAGACAAGCGATGGCAGGTGCAATGGCGCCGACGCTACCTGATGACGGGGTGGCGGCGATTCAGGCAGAAGCCGATGCGGCGCAAGGCGCGCCGGGCGGCGGAACCGACGCACGAAGCTGGCCTTCGGCAGGGGCGGCGTGGTTCGCGCTCTTTGCCATCGTGCTGGCCACGTTCCTCAATTTCTTCGACCAGACGGTGTTCGGCATGCTGGCCCAGCGCATCAAGCTGGACTTCGGGCTGAGCGACGAACAGCTTGGCTTTCTGGGTGGGCCGGCCAGCGTGATCTTTTTCGTGGTGGTGGGCATTCCGCTGGCGCGACTGGCCGATGTCTATCCCCGGCGGCTGGTGCTGGCAGGGGGCATGCTGGCCACCGGCACGATCATGGCGCTGGGCGGGCTGGCCCAGGGCTTTGGCCAGTTCGTGGGCACGCGCATGTTCCTGGGCGCGGGCGGATCGGCGCATGCGCCGGCATCCTATTCGCTGCTGGCCGATTTCTTCCCACCACGAAAGATCACGCGCGCCTTTGCCGTGCTGCAACTGGGCTTCATCGGCGGGACCACGGTGGGCGTGGCGCTGGGCGGCAAGCTGATCGTGTGGCTGGCGGGCGTGTCCGATCCGGTGGTGCTGGGCCTGCACGTGCATTCCTGGCAGCTGATCCTGCTGGGGCAGGCCGCGCTCGGGCTGGTGGCGGCGCTGCTGCTGCTGGCGATTCGCGAGCCGGCGCGGCGGGGCCTGGCGCCGGCCGCGAGCCGCGGGGCAGACCTGGAACGCCCCGGTCTGGGGCGGCGCATCCTGGCGTTCACCGGGCTTGATGCCATGCGTGCGATCCATGCGCGCGGGCGGGTCTATTATCCGCTGTTCCTGGGGCTGGCGCTGGCGGCGGTCGAGACGTTCGGCCTGGCGTTCTGGCGGGTGCCGTTCATGATCCGCACGTATGGCTGGGACGAAGGGCGGATCGGCATGGTCATGGCCCCGATGCTGCTGGTCAGCTCGTTGCTGGGCGTGTTCCTGGGCGGTGTGTTCGTGGAATGGATGGCCAAGCGCCACAAGGATGCCAACGTGCGCTGTGCAGCGATACTGTTCGGCCTGGTCACGGTCTGCGCGATCGTCTCACCCCTGATGCCCACGGGCGAGACGAGCCTGGCGGTCATGGCGCTGAGCGGCATGTTCGGCCTGGCTGGGGCCGTGCCGCAGAACGCCGCGATCCAGCGCATCGCGCCCAATGAAATGCGCGGGCAGGTAACAGCGATCTATCTGTTCATGTTCACCTTTTTCGGTGCGATGGGCAGCTTTGTGGTGGGCGTTGTGGCGCAGCGCATCGTGGGCGTGGAAGCACAGTTGTGGAAGGCGCTGGTGATCACCGCCGCCGCCCTGCTGCCGATTGCGACGATCTCGATGATCCTGGCCATCCGCCCCTATCGGGAGGAAGTGGCCCGCCTGGAGGCGCAAGGGCGTTGACAGCCCGGTCCCGATCCGCAATTTGTTAGTTAGACAAACAAAGTGGAGAGAGTGATGACGGGCGAAACCGGAAGCGATCGTATTGCCGCGCTAGAGGAAAAACTGGCGCAAGTGGAAGCGCGGCTGACCGTGCGCGAAGATGAACTGGACGTGCGCAAGCTGCAGCACCTCTATGGCTACCTGATCGACAAGTGCCTCTATAACGAGACGGTGGACCTGTTCACCCCGGATGGCGAAGTGCGCTTCTTCGGCGGCACCTGGAAAGGCAAGGAAGGCATTCGCCGGCTCTATGTGGAGCGGTTCCAGAAGCGCTTCACCTATGGCAACAACGGCCCGATCGATGGCTTCCTGCTCGACCATCCGCAGTTGCAGGACATCATCGACATCCAGCCTGACGGCGTGACCGCGCTGGCGCGTGCGCGCTCGATGATGCAGGCCGGGCGCCACAAGGATTTCGAGGGCGATGCGCCGCACCTCAAGGCCCGGCAGTGGTGGGAAGGTGGCATTTACGAGAACACCTACAAGAAGGTGGACGGCAAGTGGCACATCCATATCCTGAACTACATGCCGATCTGGCACGGCGACTTTGAAAGCGGCTGGGCCAATACCCCGCCCGAATACGTGCCGTTCCCCAAGGTGACTTATCCCACCGATCCCACCGGGCCGGACGAACTGCTGGAAGGCCACTGGTTGTGGCCCACCCACAAGATCACCCCGTTCCACATGAACCATCCGATTACCGGCAAGCCGATCGAAGCGCAGCGCCTGCAGCGCGACCTCGATCACGATGCCGCCATCGCTGCGAAGTAAGCCACAGACCATGACGACAACCGCCTATCCCTCGCTTTGCATGATCATCAACGGCCAGCGCGTGAGCGGGGGTGGGCGGCGCACCCATGCCGTGGTCAACCCGGCCACCGGCGCCGTGCTGGGCGAATTGCCGCTGGCCGACGCCGCAGACCTCGATGCCGCGCTGGAGGCGGCCGCCCAGGGTTTTGCCCTGTGGCGCAAGTCCACCCCGCAGCAGCGCGCCGCCGTGCTCAATGGCGCGGCACGGCTGATGCTGGAGCGGCAGGAAGACCTCGCCCGCGTTGCCACGCTGGAACAGGGCAAGACCCTGGCCGAGGCGCGGATTGAAGTCTTGATGAACGTGGGCCTGTTCCAGTTCTATGCCGGGGAAGTGCAGCGTATCTATGGCCGCGCGCTGGTGCGACCCACCGGCATGCGATCGACCGTGACGCACGAGCCGGTGGGGCCGGTGGCGGCCTTTGCGCCGTGGAACTTCCCGCTGGGCAACCCCGGGCGCAAGCTGGGCGCGCCGGTGGCGGCGGGCTGTTCGGTGATCCTGAAAGCGGCGGAGGAAACCCCGGCCAGCGCGCTGGGCGTGCTGCAATGCCTGCTCGACGCCGGGCTGCCGCCGCAAGTGGCCCAGGCGGTGTTCGGCGTGCCCGATCAAGTGAGCCGGCACTTGCTGGGCAGCCCGGTGATCCGCAAGCTGTCGTTCACCGGATCGACCCAGGTGGGCCAGCATCTGGCCAAGCTGGCGGCCGACGACATGAAGCGCACCACGATGGAACTGGGCGGCCATGGCCCGGTGCTGGTCTTTGCCGATGCCGATCTCGACCGCGCGATCGAAACCGCCGTGGCGCACAAGTATCGCAACGCCGGGCAGGTCTGCGTCAGCCCCACGCGCTTCATCGTGGAAGGGCCGGTGTTCGAGGCGTTTCGCGATGGCTTTGCCGCGCGCGCCTCCCAGGTGCGCGTGGGCAACGGGCTGGACGAAGGCGTGCAGATGGGGCCGATGGCCAACCCGCGCCGGCCCGAAGCGATGGAACGGCTGATCGGCGATGCGCGCGCGCGCGGCGCACGGCTGCACACCGGGGGCGAGCGGATCGGCAATGCCGGCTTCTTCTTTGCGCCCACCGTGCTGTCTGACATTCCGCTCGATGCCGCGATCATGAACGAGGAGCCGTTCGGCCCGGTGGCGCTGATCAACCGCTTTGCCGATGCCGATGCGATGATCGCGGAAGCCAACCGCCTGCCCTATGGCCTGGCGGCCTATGCCTGGTGCCAGGGCCACGCCACGCGTGCCCGCGTCGCGGCCGAAGTGGAAACCGGGATGCTGGGCATCAACACCACGATGATCGGCGGGGCGGATGCGCCATTTGGCGGGGTGAAATGGTCGGGCCACGGGCACGAGGATGGGCCCGAGGGCCTGATGGCGTGCCTGGTGACCAAGACCGTGCACGAAGCCTGATGCGCCCCGTCATGTGCCCAGTCATACGCAACGTCATGGCTGGGCAACACTGTGGCAAAGCAAGAGGCATAGCGGGGCGGGTTTACCCCCTTCCTGCCGGAGTGCCCCATGCGCCGTCTTTCTGCCTGTGCCCTGATGCTGGCCGCCACCCCCGCGCTGGCCGCGGAGGACGACGCGCAAGTGTGGCTGGCGCAGCAATCGTTTCTCAACCTGAACCAGGACCTGGTGCTGTTCACCGACCTGCAACTGCGCCTGACCGACGATGCCGAGCGCGCCGGCCAGGCGATTGCGCGCGGCGCGCTGGGGGTAAAGCTGGATCGATCGACCACGGTGTGGGGCGGCTATGGCTATATCCGCACCGATCCGCTGGGCGGCCGGGTGACCCACGAGCATCGCGTGTTCGAGCAGGTGACCTGGCGCGCCTTTGGCGACGGGGCCGGCAATGGCACCACGCGCCCGACACTGACCGGACGGACGCGACTGGAACAACGCATGTTGGAAGGGCAGGGCGGCACCGGCTGGCGCCTGCGCCAACTGGTGCGCCTGGACGTGCCGCTGGGCAAACCGGGCACGCCGCAGGCGGTGGTCTGGGCCGAGCCGTTCGTGGGCCTCAACCGCACCGGGTGGGGCCAGAAATCGGGCTTCGACCAGTTGCGCGGCTTTGCCGGCCTGGCCGTGCCGCTGGCGAAGGGGATCAGCGTGGAGGCCGGCTACTCGGGCCAATACGTGTCCCGCCCGGCGCGCGAAGACCGGATGAATCACATTGCCAGCCTGTCGCTGATGATCCGCAGGTGATCGCGCGCGGGCTGGCCCATAACCAGGAGAGGCCCGCATGACGCACGATCTGAAAACAGGTGGCGCGCAAGGATACTTGCGCATCGCCACCGAAGAAGCCTTTGCCACGCAGGAACAGGTCGATGCCTATCTGCGCATGATCCGCGATGGCGAGGCGGACAAGGGCATGGTCTCGCTCTGGGGCTTTTATGCGCAATCGCCGTCGGAGCGGGCGGTGCAGATCATGGAGCGGCTGCTCGACTTGGGGCCGAGGCGCATTGCCGACATGGATGCCACCGGCATCGACAAGGCGATCCTGGCGCTGACATCGCCCGGCGTGCAGCCCTTGACCAACCTGGACGAGGCCAAGGCGATTGCCGCGCGCGCCAACGACCGGCTGGCCCAGGCGTGCGAGACCTATCCCGACCGCTTCATCGGGCTGGGCACGGTGGCGCCGCAGGACCCGGAATGGTCCGCCCGCGAAATCCATCGCGGGGCCAAGGAACTGGGCTTCAAAGGCATCCAGATCAACAGCCATACGCAAGGCCGCTATCTGGACGAGGATTTCTTCGATCCGATCTTCCGCGCACTGGTCGAAGTGGACCAGCCGCTGTACATCCACCCGGCAACCCCGCCCGATGCCATGATCGGGCCGATGCTGGAGGCCGGCCTTGACGGCGCGATCTTTGGTTTCGGCGTCGAAACCGGGATGCACCTGCTGCGGCTGATCACCATCGGCATTTTCGACAAGTATCCCAGCTTGCAGATCATGGTGGGCCACATGGGCGAAGCGCTGCCCTACTGGCTCTATCGCCTGGACTACATGCACCAGGCCGGGGTGCGTTCGCAGCGCTATGCGCGGATGAAGCCGCTCAAGAAGACCATCGCCGAATACCTGCGCTCCAACGTGCTGGTTACCAATTCGGGCATGGCGTGGGAGCCGGCGATCAAGTTCTGCCAGGAGGTGATGGGCGAGGACCGGGTGATGTATGCCATGGACTATCCCTATCAATACCTGGCCGACGAAGTGCGTGCGATGGATGCGATGGACATGACGCCGCAAACCAAGGCAAAGTTCTTCCAGACCAACGCGCAGCGCTGGTTCAAGCTGTAAGCCGGCACGACAAGAACAACGGGAGAGAGACGATGTACGCAGTGGCAGGGGCATCGGGGCAATTGGGGCGGCTGGTGCTGGCCGAACTGGTGGCGCGCGCGGGCGCGGCCCAGGTGGTGGCGCTGGCGCGCGATCCGGCCAAGCTGGAAGGCGCGGGCGTTGGCGCCCAAGTCTTGGGGCGCGTGGCCGATTACGACAAGCCCGAAACGCTGGCGCCCGCGCTGGCCGGGGTGGAACGGCTGCTGCTGATTTCGGGCAACGCCGTGGGCGCGCGCGTTTCGCAGCACAAGGCCGTGATCGATGCGGCCGTGGCGGCTGGCGTCAAGCTGATCGCCTATACCTCGATCCTGCATGCCGATACGTCCACCATCGGCCTGGCCGAAGAGCACAGGCAGACCGAAGCCTTGCTGCGCGCCAGCGGCGTGCCGTTCGTGTTGCTGCGCAACGGCTGGTATAACGAGAACTATACCGGCGCGCTGGCGCCCGCGATTGCCCATGGTGCGATCATCGGCGCCGCGGGCGAGGGACGCATCGCCAGTGCCACGCGGGCGGACTATGCGGCGGCGGCGGCCACCGCGTTGATCGGCGCGCGCGGGGGCGAGGTCTATGAACTGGCGGGCGACACCGCCTTTACCATGGCGGAATTCGCGGCAGAGGTTTCGCGCCTGGCGGGCAAGCCGGTGGCCTATGTCAACATGACCAAGGCCGATTATGCCGCTGCGCTAGAAGGCGTGGGCCTGCCCGGGTTCCTGGCGCAGATGCTGGCCGATTCCAGCTTTGAATCGAGCAAGGACCAGTTGTTCGATGCCAGCCGCACGCTCAGCGCATTGATCGGCCGGCCGACCACGCCGATTGGCGATACCATCGCTGCGGCGCTGGTCTGATCATGGCGGAATCCGGCGACGCGCCCAATCCTTCTGGCGTTCCCTCTCGCCTCATTGCCAAGGGCGGCTGGTATGCCCTGGTGCTGGTGGCGCTGACCAATGCGATGAGCCTGCTCGATCGCCAGATCCTGGCGATCCTGGCCCCGGCGATCAAGCAGGACCTGGGGGTGGGCGATGCGGAGATGGGCCTGCTCTACGGCACGGTCTTCGCGCTGTTCTACGCGCTGTTTTCGCTACCGGTCGGCCGTCTGGCCGATGGCTGGACGCGCACCCGGCTGCTGGGGATCAGCCTGGTGCTGTGGTCGGCGGCGACCGGGCTGGGTGGCCTTGCCACCAGTTTTGCCCTGCTTGCCCTCTCGCGCCTGGGCGTGGGGATCGGCGAGGCGGCGACCCAGCCGGCCGGCACATCACTGATCTATGATTTCTGGCCCAAGCATCGGCGCGGTTTCGTCATGGCGGTGATGGCCTCGGCCATTGCGCTGGGGCTGGGCGGCTCGCTGATCCTGGGCGGAGTGGCGGCGCAGGCCTGGACCGAACATTGGGCCGGCGGCGCGGCGCCCTGGGGCCTCAAGGGCTGGCAGTTCGCGTTTCTGGTGGCCGCCGCGCCCGGCTTTGTCCTGGCGGCCTTCGTCGGCACGATGAAGGAACCGGCACGCGGCGCCATCGACGGTCTGGCCGCGCCGGTCGATCCGCATCCGTTTCGTGCCAGCTTTGCCCTGTTGGGTGGGGTGACGCCGGGGCTGCACTGGATTGCCATGGCGCTGCGCCGCGTGCATCTGCGCGCACTGGGTTTCAACCTGGCAGCGCTGGCGGCAATCGTGGCGGTCATGGCGGGGCTGGCCGTGGTTTGCCGCGGCCTTTCGCTGCGCCCGCCGGTGCCGCTTGGCCCCGTCACCGTGGATGCCCACACCCTGCAATGGACAGTGATCGGCTTTGGCCTGTTCGTGCTGGTCAACCTGATGCAGCGGATGCGCGCCGATGATGCCCAGGCGTTTCGCGTGATCGCCGGATCACCCACGCTGATCATGGCGATTGCCGTGGGCACGCTGCAATCGGCGATCAACTATGGCATGATGGCATTCAATCCCAGCTTCCTGATCAAGACCTATCATCTTTCGATGAAGGACACGGCGTTGCAGTTCGGGCTGCTTTCGGCCGGGATGGGCATTGTCGGCCCGTTGATCTGGGGCCCCCTGGCCGATCTGCTGCACCGCCGCCTGCCGTCGTCGGGCCGGGCGATGGTGGCGCTGTTCGCCATGGGGGTTTCGCCCATCCTCTCGTTCTGGACGTACCTTTCACCCGATCCGGCCACGTTCTATTGGCACTTTGCGATCTACAGCCTGGTGCTGACGGGCTGGATGCCCCCGCTCTATGCGATCATGTACGATCAGGTGCTGCCGCGCATGCGCGGGATCACCGCCAGCCTCTATCTCTTGACCATGACTATCGTGGGCATGGGCATCGGGCCCTATGCGGTGGGGCTGATTTCCGACGCCACCGGCAACCTCACCCATGCGATGCTGACGATGAACGCGGTGGCCGTGCCGATCGTGGTGCTGATGCTGCTGATCGCGCGGCGTTCGGCGCGGGATGAGGCGGGATTGGTGGGGCGGTAACGGAAGTAGCACAAGGCTTCCACCACCCCCCGACCCCCCTCCTCTAAAGAGGAGGGGGAGTATAAACCAAAAGCCCCATCCTCTTTAGAGAAGGGGGTTGGGGGTGGTGGAAACCGCAATCAACGTCACAAAACCCGCCACACCCACAGCTTGATGCCCAGCGGATAGCGCGCGCCGCTGCAGATGAAGATCGACTGGTTCATCCACTCGTATTTGCCCAACGGCGCGATGAATTCGGGCACGGTGCGGAAATAGTATTCGGCCGGATCGACCTCTTCCCCCGCAGCCAGGCGCGCCATCACGTCGGGCGGGCCGCGGCGCAGGCCCTTGTTGCGGATCTGGATCAGCACGCCATCGTCGGTCTCGATGGCATAGAGCGCATCGGCCACGGTGACGCCGTCGGGCCGGGTGAGCTGCCAATCGGCCGAATTGCCCACCAGGCGACCCTGGATCAGCGGCCCTTCCACGCGCCCGCCGCCCACGATGGGGATGATGCGGCGGGTGCCGTCATAAGTCGGCCCGATCTGGCGCGGCGGTTCGAGTTCGCCGCTGGCCTCATAGACGAATTCCAGTTCGGGCTTGATCATGCGTGCTCTCCCATCGACCAGATAGTTATGCGGCATAGCATAAGGCGATCACGCCGCCAGGCCAATCTCGGCCGCATCGGCCCAGTTGCCGTGCAGGCCAAAGCGCAGGCGAATGGGAATGTGCACGGTGGCCAGCGGGCCGTTGGCGATGGCCTGGGCATCGAAGATCAACAGGTCGCTGCGCTGTTCTTCCAGCCGGTTGCACACTTGCACGATCCAGCCATCGCCCTCTGCGGCATCCTTGCTGCGCGGGATGAAGCACGGTTCCTGCAACGAAGAGACCGGGCCGCACCACCAGTGTTGCTCTTCTCCGCTAGCGAAATCCTTGTGGAACAGGCAATTCATCAAGAGGCCCCCGGCGCTGCCACCGCGCAGTTCCACGGGACGCTTCATGTCCATTTCCAGGAACCAGCCATGGCGCGTCTGGCGCCCGGCAAAGCGATCGTCGATGCGCGGGAATTCGCACGCCGTGTCCGACAGGCGATCGATCGCGGCAAAGTCCTCGCCGTTGCTGGCCAGGTCCACCACCCAATCGGTGGGATAGCTCATTGCCTCGCGCCCGTTGAACGGGGCGCCGTGCACGTCGGGAAAGAACGGGAACATGTTGTTCTTCGCCTCGCACGTCAGGAAGTGGATCTTGCTGCCTTCCTGCCAGGCGTTGAGCACATGGCTGGCAAAGCAGTTGTCGCGCTTGAACCAGCGGATGTCATCCTGGGTCACGCCATCGCGGCGCGGGATCACGCCCAGGTACACTGGCTTGGTGGTGTCGAAGCCGAAGTGCGGCAGCCCTGCTTCCAGCCGTTCCCAACTGCCGATCGAGGGGATGATGTGCAGCACCAGGTAATCCTGGGTGATGCCGAAATCGTGCATCATGCAGTAATAGGGAACCTTGAACCACACCTCGCGCACCAGTTCGCCGCTCGGGCTTACTTCCATGTACGTCACGTCATCGGTGCACAGGCCGCTGGCGGCATAGCCGATCGCCACCATGTTGCCCGTGGCCGGATCGATCTTGGGATGGGATGTGAAAGTCTGCCCGGTCATCTTGCCGCCGAACTTTTCAAAGCCGATGGTTTCCATGCTGGCCGGGTCCATCAGCAGGGCGGGGCTGTCTTCCTTCATCGCCCACAGCTTTCCGGCGTAGATGAAGGCGTTGGTGTTGGCGGTGGAGCGGATCTGCCCCTTCACGCTCTCGTCATCGGTCAAGGGATTGCGATAGGCGCCGAACAGGCCCTTGCCGGCCGCCTTCTCCAGCTTCCACTTGTCGGTCTGGGCCCAGCGCTGGCGAAAATCCACCTGGCCATCGTGAATGTGGAAGCGGGTGATCATGCCATCGCCATTGAAGGCAATGTCATCGCCCAGACGCGGGGGGAATTGCGGGTCTGGCTGAACGCGGTAAAACGCCCCGTTCAGTTCGCGGGGAATTTCGCCTTCGTGGGCCAGGTCGGCGATGTCGGCTTCGATCCGCGACGGGGTGTTGAAGCCGGTGAAGCTGGGCGAAGCGGGAAAGTGAGACACTGGCATCCTCCTGCTGGTATTGTATGGTTGGCTAACAATTGCGCTCTTCTGATGCGCAAGGCAATGGGGAGCAGGCATTGATCAAGGACAAGTTTGCCGATGCGGTGACGCCGCCCCCGGGCGAAGAAGCCGATATCGGCGAAATCAACGGAATCCTGGGCTTTCACATCCGCCTGGCGCATGGCGCGTGCCTGCGCCATTTCACCGAAACCTTCACCGAGCTGGACCTGACGCAGAAGCAGGTTTCGGTGTTGTGGCTGGTGGACGATCACCCCGGTATCGCGCAGACCGACCTGGCGCAGCGCCTGCGGATGGACCGCGCCACGACCATGGCGATCATCAACCGGTTGCAGGCCAAGCACTTCCTGCGGCGCGATCGATCAGCCGAGGATGGCCGCAAGCAGGCGCTGTTCCTGGAACCGCAGGGCCAGATCATGCTATCGCGCGCCAAGCACGCGATTGCCGAGCACGAAGCCTGGGTTAAGCGCCATTTTTCCGACAAGGAAGTGAAGCTCCTGCTGGAACTGCTGGCGCGCATTCACGAGTAGCCAGATCGTTTCGGCATGTTATAAAGCATAGCAATAATACGCCAGCCGGGCCTGTGGGAGAGAACCGATGTTGAACGATCCGCGCGAAGTGATTCGCCAATCGCCCATGGGGCTGCGGCAGTGGATTGCCGTCACCTTGATGATCGCGCTCAATGCGCTCGACGGGTTCGATGTGCTGTCCAGCGCCTTTGCCGCGCCCGGCATTTCCAAGGAATGGGGCATCGGCCGCGACGCGCTGGGCGTGGTGCTGTCGATGGAACTGATCGGCATGGGCTTTGGCTCGATCGTGCTGGGCGGCGCGGCAGACCGGTTTGGCCGGCGGCCCACGGTGCTCGGTTGCCTGGTGGTGATGGCGCTGGGAATGGGCCTGGCGACCACGGCGAGCAGCCCGGTCACGCTGGGCTTGTGGCGCTTGCTCACCGGCCTTGGCATCGGTGGCATGCTCGCGGCGATCAACGCGGTGACGGCCGAGATTTGCAGCACCAAGGGCCGCAGCCTGGCGATGTCGCTGATGGTGATCGGCTATCCCATCGGTGCCACGGTGGGCGGCACGATTGCCGCCCTCCTGCTCAAGAGCGGCGATTGGCGCGTGGTGTTCGAATTTGGCGCGATCGCCACGGTGGTGTTCATCCCGCTGGTCTGGTTCCTGGTGCCTGAAACGCCGGCGTGGTTCCTGGTCAGCCGCCCGGCCGATGCCCTGGCGCGGGTCAACCGCTCGCTGGGTGCACTGCGCCTGCCTGCCGTGCATGCGCTGCCTCCGGTGGAAACCGGCGCGGCCAAGTCCAGCCTGTTCGACATTTTCCGGCCGGGCCTGGTCGGCACCACGCTGCTGCTGACGCTGGGCTATTCGCTCCACTGCATCACGTTCTATTACATCCTGAAGTGGAGCCCCAAGATCGTGGCCGATTTCGGCTATACCCAGCCGCAGGCAGCCAGCGTGCTGGTGTGGGCCAATATCGGCGGGGCGATCGGCGGTGGACTGTTCGGGTTCCTGATGCACCGGTTCGGCATCAAGTGGCCGACGATCGCCATGCTGCTGGCCGGTACCGTGGCGGTTTCGCTGTTCGGCCTGGGGGCAGACAGCCTGGTCGGCTGGCGCGTGGCGGTGTTCTGCACCGGGTTTACCACCAATGCCGCGATCGTCGGGTTCTATTCCGCGTTTGCCCAGGGCTTTCCGGCCAAGGTGCGCGCCACGGGCACCGGCTTTGCCATCGGCGCGGGGCGGATCGGCGCGGCCGGCTCACCCATCCTGGCGGGCGAACTGTTCCATGCCGCGCAATTGCCGCTGCTGACCGTGTCGATCATCATGGGGCTGGGCTCGCTTGGCGCGGCGGCCACGCTGCTGGCGCTGCGCCTGCGCGAGGCGCACTGACGGGGGCGCAACTGGGGTCAGGCGAGGATGCTTACATCAGCAAGCCGGGCCCCAGCAGCGTCAGGATCTTGACGTCGATCGCCATGCCTTCCGCCCGGCGGGCGGCGACATAGCCGGCAATATCGTCCAGCGGCGCGTGGTGCACGGTGATGCCTTCGCCCTCTACCCCGCCGCCGGCCGAAACCCGCGTCAGGCCATGGGCACGGAACAGGGTAAAGCTTTCCGAGACCATGCCGGGGCTGGACCAGAATTCGCCCAGCGCTTCCATGCGGGTGGCGCGATAGCCGGTTTCTTCTTCCAGTTCGCGTGAGGCGGCAAGGCTCGCGTCTTCGTCCTGGCTGCTATCGTCATCGCCGATCAGGCCGGCGGGCAATTCCAGGCAGGGGCGGCCCAGCGGCACGCGGAACTGTTCCACCAGGATCACGTCGCGCGCTTCGGTCATCGCCAGGATTACCGCCGCGCGAATGTTGCGCGCGCGGCTGACATATTCCCAGCGGCCGCGCGTTTTGGCGGCAATGAAGCGGCCTTCCCAAGGCGTTTCCTCGGGATTGTCGCGGAATTCGTCTTCAAGGCTCATAGCAGGATCGGTCCGTCGGGCAGTTCGTTGCGGTCATCCGCCAGGGCCGGGGCGGCTTGGGCGAGCACGGCGCCGATGCGCTCGATCGCCGCGACCATGCCATCGCCCAGGCGCCCCTCGCGCAAGGGCGCCAGCAGGGCCGCCATGGCATCGCCCCACACTTCCGGGCTGACATGGTCGGCAATCGCGCGGTCGGCGATGATCTCGGCCTTGCGCTCGGCCAGCGAGACATAGAGCACCACGCCGGTGCGCCCGGTGGTGCGGCTTTCCGCGCCCAGGCGAAAGGCAGTGAGGGCACGGGCGTGGACGCGGGCGCGCTTGATGGGCGCCGGGGTGAGCCACAGGCGCAGGCGATGCCACTGCAGGATCGCGAGGCTGGCGGCGAACTTGACCACCGCCACGGTGAGGGCGAGGCCGAAATAGGCACGCGCGCTCCATTCCGTGGCCCACAGGCCCAGCACGCGATCGACCAGCGCCACGTAAAACGCAGGGGTGGCTTCCAGCGCGGCGAGGGCCAGGAACGCGATGAACACCGACCAGGCCAACGCCACGTCGGTGTAAGGGTCTGACTGCGCGGATACGACGGTCACGATCTCGCCCGCCGTGTCGCGCTCGGCCTGGGCCACGGCGGCCGCGATGCGGGCACTGTCATCCTGGGTCAACAGCATGTCACCAATCCCCCGAAGCGCCACCGCCGCCAAAACTGCCACCGCCGCCGGAGAAGCCGCCGCCACCACCGCCGCCCCAGTCCGATCCGCCGCCAAAGCCGGAACCGCCACCGCCGCCGCCCCATCCGCCGCTCGGGAAGATGAACACGCCGGGCCCGCCGCCGCCATAGCGGCGCCCGCCGCCCCGCATGGCGCGCAGGAACGGCAGGACGAAGAACAGGCCGAAGATCACCAGGAACACCACGGTGCCCGCGTCGAAGTGCGGCTCGTTGGCCTTCTTCTGCGCCTTGGCCGCCTGTGCCGCCACCTGGCGCGCCTGATCCTCGGGCAGCTTGAGCTGGGCGATCAGCTGGTCGGTGGCCGCGTTGATGCCGCCGGCGTAATCGCCCGCCTTGAAGCGCGGCACGATTTCGCGCTGGATGATCACTTCCGAAAGCGCGTCGGTCAGGATGCCTTCCAGGCCATAGCCCACCTCGATCCGCACTTTGCGCTGGTTGGGCGCGACGAGCAGGATCGCGCCATCGTTGCGCTGCTTGTCACCCAGGCCCCAGGCGCGGCCCAGGCGATAGCCATAATCCTCGATCTCTTGCCCTTGCAGATCGGGCACGGTGGCCACCACCAACTGGCGCTGCGACTGCTGTTCCAGCGCGGCCAGCTTGGCATCGAGGGCCTGTACCTGTTCGGGCGAAAGCAGGTGCGCGTCGTCCACCACGCGGCCGGTCAGCTGCGGAAACGTCTGCGCCCAGGCTGGCGTGGCGAAGATCGCCAGCACCAGCAGGGCAAGGGCGGCCCAGCGCTGTACGAAGTGCCGTTTCACCGGCTTAATTGAAATTGACCTTGGGCGCTTCGTCGGCCCCGGGCGTCGTGGCCTGGAACGGCACCATCGGCTTGGCACCATAGATCACCTTGGCGCCGATCACCGCCGGGAACGTGCGGATCGTGGTGTTGTAGGATTGCACCGCGTCGTTGTAATCGCGGCGGGCCACGGCGATGCGGTTTTCGGTGCCCTCAAGCTGGCTTTGCAGGGCCAGGAAATTCTCGTTGGACTTGAGATCGGGATAGGCCTCGACATTGGCCATCAGCCGGCCCAGCCCCTGCGACAGCTCGCCCTGCGCCTTCTGATAGGCGGCAACCTTGTCGGGGTCGGAAAGGTCGGCCGCCGTGATCTGGACCGAAGTGGCCTTGGCGCGGGCCTCGGTCACTTTCACCAGGGTGTCCTGTTCTTGGCGGGCATAGCCCTTTACGGTGGCCACCAGGTTGGGCACCAGATCGGCACGCCGCTGGTACTGGTTCTGCACATCGGCCCACTTGGCCTTCGCATTTTCCTCGGCCGTGGGAATCGAGTTGACCCCGCAGCCGGCAAGGCTTGCCGCTGCCACGGCAGCAAGGGCGAAGCGGGGCAGAAAACGATTGAAGAGGCGGGACATGGATCGATCCTCGTTGCAGATGCGCTGATGACATAGCGCTGCGACGTTGCGGATCAAGGGCAGCGCAACGTCGTTGGTCGAACTGTAAAGCAATTACCTTGGCGCTTGCCGCCCGGCAGGGGTGGTGGCAATCATCCGCGACGACCTGGTTAAGAAGGGGAAATGGGCCGTGGCCATTCTCGACGAATTCAAGACTTTTATCGCCCGTGGCAACGTGCTCGATCTGGCGGTCGGTGTCATCATCGGCGGCGCCTTTGGCAAGATCGTGACCTCGCTGACCGAAAGCATGATCATGCCGGTGGTGGGTTTCGTCACCGGCGGCGTGGATTTCACGCGCTATTTCGTGCGCCTGGGGCCGATCCCGGCAACGTTCAAGGGCGATCCCGACAACTATGCCCAGCTCAAGGCTGCGGGCGTGCCGATGATCGGCTATGGCGATTTCATCACCCAGGCGGTCAATTTCCTGATCGTGGCCTTCATCATCTTCCTGATCGTGAAGCTCGCCAATTCGCTGATCCGCAAGCACGAGGAAAAGCCCGCTGCGCCCGAAGCGCCCAAGGGACCGAGCGAAGTGGACCTGCTGATCGAGATCAGGGACGCGCTCAAGGCCAAGGGGTGAAGCACGGTTGGGCGCGGGCTCGGGGTCGGTTCGGGACAGGCCCTTCGACAGGCTCAGGGCGAACGGGGTTGGGTTTTCCATTCCGAATTGCCCCGGCCTGAGCGTGTCGAAGCCGGTTTCCTCGCGCCCTCTTCCCATTGCGGAAGGAATCCCTATATGGGGCTCTGCCGGGTTTGACCCGGCTATGGCGATAAACTGCGGCGTACAATAGGCGCAGCGGACCCGGGGGCGGTACCCGGCGGCTCCACCACCTCTCTCGCGCATGCGGGGCAGATGACGGGGCCGAACTAGGATCGACGTGTGTTGAAAAGCGCTGTTTTCGCCCGGGCTGAGTAACCCGTTAAAGGCTCAAAACCAACAAGTGCCAACGACAACGAAGCACTTGCTCTCGCCGCGTAACCTGACGGCCTAACGGCCTGATCTTACAAAGCGAAAGCGCGGCTGGACACGCCGGTCAACAGAAGTGATACCAGCGGCCCGGGGGGTGCCGGGCAACAGAAATCCCCCCACCTTCCTTCATTTTCGCCCGCTTTGGCCCGGCCCATTTCAGCCTGGCCCAGATCAGCCTGGCCCAGATCAGCCGGGCCCAGATCGGCCAGGCCCAGATCAGCCAGGCATCGTCTCGGCCGAGCATTCGGCTGCGGCCTCGGTTTCCTGGCGCCGCGCCGCGCCGATTGCCTGCGCGCGCTTGCGCCAGCCAGGGCGGCTATAGGCGATCGCGCTCATCGCCACGGCGGCCAGCGAACCCACCGGGAAAGCCAGCCACAGTGCATCGGCGCCGATCGAGGGATAGGCCAGGTGGTAGAACCCCAGCCGCGCCGGGAACATCGCGATGGCCAGGACGACCAGTGGCGCCATGACCACGCCGCCCGCGCGCATGGTGCCGAACAGCATGATCGTCATCCCGAACAGGATATAGCTCCAGCTGGCGAGCAGCTGGATGTGGCGTGCCATGTCCACCGCCGGGCTGGTCGAGCCCAGGAAAAGCACCAGCACCGGTCGGTCGAAGGCAAGCAGCAGCGCGGTCATCGTGCCGGTGACCGCGAAATTGAGAATGAGACCTGCGCGCGTGATCCGGCCCAGCCGATCGACCAGGCCGGCGCCGATCGATTGGGCCGCCATGGCGCTGAGCGCAGCGGAAATGGCCATCGCCGGCATCTGCAGGTAGGTCCACACCTGGAGCGAGGCGCCATAGGCCGCGCTGGTGACCGAACCTTCGCGGTTGACCAGGCCCAGCATGATGATCCCGGCGCCCGACACGATCAGCATCTGCGCGCCCATCGGCAGGCCCTTGGTGACGATATAGCGCAGCTCGTCCATGCGGGGCAGCAGATAGCCCAGTTCCGCCCCGCGCAGCCGCAGCGGCAGGTTGCGGGCATAGGCATAGAGCACCAGGACCACCATCGAGACATAGGACGAAATGGCCGTGGCGAGCGCCGAGCCGGCAATGCCCATGGCCGGGATCGGCCCCAGCCCGGCGATGAACACAGGGTTGAGCCCGCAATCGAGCACGACCGAGACGATCATGAAATAGAGGCTGGTCTTGGCATCGCCCGCGCCGCGCAGGCCCATCGAGATCATCACCGAAATCATCGTGGCCGGCAGCGCCACGAAGATCACCCGCAGATAGGCGAGCGCGAAGGCAAAAATGTCTGCCGGGGTGGACATGATGCGCAGCAATGCCGGCGCGCCGAGCCAGCCGGCTGTGGCCACGATGATCGCCAGGCCCACGCAAAAGCCCACTGCCGTGCCGAACGTGCGCCGTGCCGCATCGACATTGCCGGCGCCGAACGACTGCCCGACTTTCACCGTGGCGGCCATGCCGAAGCCGAACACGGCGGCAAAGACCAGGAACATCACGACGTTGGCATTGGCCGTGGCGGCCAGCGCCGAATCGCCCAGCAGGCGGCCGACCCAGATGGCGTTGATCGAGCCGTTGAGCGACTGGAGGATATTGCCCACCAGCGTGGGCATCGAAAACAGCATGAGCGTTTTCAGAATCGGGCCACGCGTAAGATCGCGCGCCCCGGGCCCGCCAGGAGCGGTGTTGCCTTGCGGACCTGCCATGGTGTTCAATCCTTGTTGCGCAAGGCGGCCAGGGCCGCGAAAGGCCCGCTGGCGTCATCGCCGGCGAGGTTGTGTTCGGCGCGCGCCTTGTCGGCCAGCGGCCCTTCGGCAAAGGGGTCGATCGCCAGCGCCAGGCTTTGCGCCACCGCCTCGCCCAGGTCGAAGGTCAGGCCGCTGTAGGGAATCTCGTCGCACTCGTCGGCGGTGATCTCGATTTCCTCTTCCGCGGACACTTCGATCTGGCTTTCCGGCACGAAGCGCAAGTGCAGCGCCTCGTTGATGCGGACCGGGAAATCCTCGCCTGAAATGGCGCAGGCCTGCTGGATGGCCGCGGTCAACCGGCCATCGGCGCGCACCACCGGTCCATCGGCAGTGAGCTTGACCTCTGCCCGCATCGTCTCGATCGCCGAAATGGCAAAGCGCGCGGCCAGGCGGCGGCGCTCGTCGGCATCGGGTTCGAGCACCACCGGCGCGTCACCGATCTGGCGCAGATCGATCCAGCGGGTGAATTCGTGGGTGTCGCTCATCGTCCAATCTCCGCGGCCAGAACCCTGTCGGCCGGCACCAGCGCGAGCCCGGCGGCAAAGGCGCGGGCGCGGCGGGCCAGGGGGAGGGGATCTGTACCGTCCTGCAATGTCATGTTGCGGGCAAGCGCGGCGGCAAGGGCCTGCTCGCCTGCGTCCAGGCCGTCGCGATAGGCGCCCAGGCGGCCGCCCAGCGTGCCCATCAACTTGCCGATATGCTTGCCCACCATCAGATCGCCCACGCCGCTTTCGCGCAGCTGGCCATCCATGTCTTCCACAAACAGTTCGGTCAACCATACCGATGGCTGGACCAGCCCGGGATCGCGCTCCATCCGCAAGAGCACGATGGAAAGCACCAGGGTGATCATGTCGAACCGGCCGGCGACGCTGTCGGCCACGCCGCATGCCGCATACCATTCCTTTTCGCGCGCGATTTCCACCACGCGGTGCCACAGCGGGCGGGCGGCATCGCGATCATCGCGGGTCTGGCCCAGAAGGCGGGCGAGCAGGGACATGGTGCGTGGCATCCTTTGGTTCGTTGTGGCAGCGCCAGGCGCGGCCAATTTGCGCAGCCCGGCGCAAACCGGCACGCCGCCATTGCGGACAACCCGTTTCGCCCCTAAGGCTTGCGCGGATATAGGGCGCTGCAGCGCGAAGGCAAAGTGGGCCTTTGTGCGTTGTGCCGGCGGGGGTTCCCGGCCAGGTGGTGCCGGGTGTTCCCGCAGTGGGTCGTATTTGGAGTGATGGAATGCGCGAGAATCGGATGGCCCTGAAAAGCGCTGCGCTGGCAGGTCTTGTCGTGCTGGTCAGCGGCTGTGCCAGCATCCGCGACCATCGTGGGTTCCAGATGGACAAGGCGCTGACCGATTCGGTGCAGCCGGGCGTGGACAACCGCAATTCGGTGGAACGCGCGCTGGGCCAGGCCACGTTCAAGAGCCAGTTCGGCCCGCAAAGCTGGTATTACGTTTCGGTCGACACCCGGCAACGCCCGTTCAAGCGCCCGCGCACCACCAGCGAGCAGGTGCTGAAAGTGAACTTTGACACCGCCGGCAATGTCAGCACTGTCGATCGCGTGAATCTCACCCGTGTGCCCACGATCCACCCGGTGCGCGAAGCGACGCCCACGCTGGGCCGCCATCGCAGCTTCTTCCAGGATCTGTTCGGCAACATCGGCGCTGTCGGCGCCATGCCCACGGGCACCGGTGGCACCGGCCAGGGCCGTGGCCCGACCGGCTCGGGCCCGAACGGCAGCTGATCGGTCTGGGCCGTTCGGGCTGTGGCTTGAACGGCCGGCCGGCGATCCCATATCGCCGGGATGGACGATAGCAAGGCGAGCCACGGCCTGGTCCAGTGGCACGGCACCACGATCATCGGGGTGAAGAAGAACGGCCGTACCGTGATCGCGGGTGACGGCCAGGTTTCCATGGGCAACACGGTGATGAAGCCCAATGCCCGCAAGGTGCGGCGCATTGGCGATGGATCGGTGATCGCCGGCTTTGCCGGGGCGACGGCCGATGCCTTTACCCTGTTCGAGCGGCTGGAGCGCAAGCTGGAGCAGCATCGCGGCCAGTTGATGCGCGCCGCGGTGGAACTGGCCAAGGACTGGCGCACCGACAAATACCTGCGCAACCTGGAAGCGTTGATGATCGTGGCCGACGCCAGCACGCTGCTGGTCTTGACCGGCAACGGCGACGTGCTGGAGCCCGAAGGCGGCATCACCGCGATCGGTTCGGGCGGCAACTATGCCCTGGCGGCCGCGCGCGCGGTGGATGCCTATGAAGACGATCCCGAAAAGATTGCCCGCCGCGCGATGCAGGTGGCGGCGGAAATCTGCGTGTTCACCAACGACCGCGTGACGGTTGAGGAAATCTGATGCTCGACAGTCTTACCCCCAAGGCCATTGTCCGCGCGCTGGACGAACATATCGTGGGCCAGGCCGATGCCAAGCGCGCGGTGGCCGTGGCGCTGCGCAACCGCTGGCGCCGGCAGCGCCTCTCGCCCGATCTGCGCGACGAGGTTTCCCCCAAGAACATCCTGATGATCGGGCCGACCGGCTGCGGCAAGACCGAGATCAGCCGCCGCCTGGCGCGGCTGGCCGATGCGCCATTCGTGAAAGTGGAAGCGACCAAGTTCACCGAAGTGGGCTATGTCGGCCGCGATGTGGAACAGATTGCCCGCGACCTGGCCGAAGAAGCGATCCGCCTGGAAAAGGACCGCCGCCGCGAAGCCGTGCGCGATGCCGCCAGCAAGGCCGCGATGGACCGCCTGCTCAAGGCCCTGGTGGGCGACGGCGCCAGCGAGGCGACGCGCGAAAGCTTTCGCCAGCGCTTGAGCGAAGGCGCGATGAACGAGGTGGAAGTGGAAATCGAGGTGGAGGACGCGCCTGCCGCCCCGATGGAAATCCCCGGCCTTGGCGGCAATGTCGGCATGATCAACCTGTCGGACATGATGGGCAAGGCATTCGGGCGCAACCAGCTCAAGCGGCGCAAGATGCGCGTGGCCGATGCCTGGGACAAGCTGGTGGACGAAGAGTCCGAAAAGCGCATGGACCAGGATGACGTGGCCCGCGTGGCGCTGCAGAACGCGGAAACCAACGGCATCGTGTTCATCGACGAGATCGACAAGATCGCGGTGTCCGATGTGCGCGGCGGTTCGGTCAGCCGCGAAGGCGTGCAGCGCGATCTGCTGCCGCTGATCGAGGGCACGACGGTTGCCACCAAGTATGGCCCGATGAAGACCGACCACGTGCTGTTCATCGCCTCGGGCGCGTTCCACGTGGCCAAGCCATCGGACATGCTGCCCGAATTGCAGGGCCGCCTGCCGATCCGGGTGGAGCTGAAGGCGCTGACCGAGGACGATTTCGTGCGCATCCTGGCGGAAACGCGCGCCAACCTGGTGGAACAGTACCGCGCGCTGCTCGGCACCGAGCAGGTCACCCTGGATTTCACGCCCGAGGCCGTGCGCGCGATTGCCCGCACTGCCGCGCAAGTGAACGAAAGCGTGGAGAACATCGGCGCCCGGCGGCTGCAGACCGTGATGGAAAAGCTGCTGGAGGAAGTGAGCTTTGACGCCGAAGACCGGGTCGGCACCACCGTGACGGTGGACGAGGCCTATGTGGCAGACCGCTTGGCCGGCCTGGCCGGCAACGCCGACCTGTCGAAGTACATCCTGTGACCAGATGGCAGCGCCAGCCCTCAGTGGGCGGGCGCTGCTGTCGTTTGCACCAGCGGATCGGGGCCGCCGAACGCGCGCAGCGGGCGGCGTAGGGCTAGCAGCAGGACCCCGGCCACCGCCGGAATCGCGGCCGTCACCAGCCAGAACAGCGGCGGGCTGACGCGCGTGTACCAGCCGCCCATCGGCCCGCTGATCAGGCTGGCCACCGCCACCGACATCATGTCCATCCCGATCAGCGTACCGCGCCAGCGCTCTGGCGCGCGCGCCGCGAACGTTGCGTGCATGACCGGGGCAAAGAACATCGCCCCCAGGTTGGACAGCAGGTGGAACGCCACTGGCAGCCAGATCGTGCCCCGCGTGTTGGTGGGCACCAGCGCCAGCAACAGGGTGGACCCGGCGAAGATCAGGCAGCCCGTGGCAAGCTTGCCCAGGCTGTCGGATTCGGCCTGGCGCAAAGCCTGCCAGCGCCACAGCAGGATCAGCAAGGGCGCCTCGAACGCGGGGGCAAGCCCGTCAAGCGATTGCAGCCAGGGGATCGGCACAGCAAAGCCGCCCACGACCATGTCGATATGGTCGCGCACCCACAGGCTGTAGACATTCCAGACTTGTGCCTGGGCGGTCCAGAACGCCACGCTGAACGGCCAGACCAGGGCCAGCAGCCATATATTGCGCTTTTCCGCCGCAGTCAGCTGCCGGGCCGGGCCGGCCTGGAGCGGCGGCACTTGCGCGGGCAGGTGCCGCGAGCCGGCCAGATACCACACCAGGCCGGCCAGCATGCCCACGCCCGCCACGGCAAACCCGGCGTGCCAGCCATAATACTTGGCCATCGTGCCACTGGCGATCGGCGCGATGAAGGCGCCCACGTTGATCGCGAAAGTATAGACCTGGAACGCATCGCCCAGCCGGCGATCCCCGGCGGCATAGAGCGCGCGAATCTGTGGCATCAGGTTGCCGCGCAACAGCCCGGCGCCGATCACCAGCAGGACCAGCGCCATGAGGAACGTGGCATCGAACGCCATGGCGAAATGGCCCGCCGTCATCGTCAGCGCGCCCAGGCTCACCGCCGCGCGCCGGGGCATGACCCTGTCGCCGATCCATCCGCCCACCAGCGGCAGGAACGTGATCGCCGCGAAATAGAGCGCGAACGTCTGCGTGGCGAGTTGCGTCACGTTCATCGGGCCCAACACGTGCTCCAGCCCGGCGCGATAGCCGGCAAAGCCGATGACGTGCTCCACCCGGCCGGGCAGCAGCAATTCGCCCGTCATGTAGAGCACCAGCATGGCGACCATGCCATGCCAGGAAATGCGATCCCACAGTTCGGTGCCAGCCAGCACCCACAGCCCCCTTGGATGGTCGAGCAACGCGCGCTTTTCGGGGATCGGGGCGGCAATTGCGTCGGGGCTGGCGATCGGTTCCATGCGCGCATCTGGTGCCGCCAAATGCCGGGGCTGGCAAGCGCACGCCCGCGTGATACACCGCAGGCCATGCATGAAACGCCCGACAATCGCCCGATCTATCGCCTGCTCACCGGCAAGGACGACCGCGCCTTTTGCGAGCGCGTGTCCGAAGCCCTGGCCCAGGGCTGGCGGCTCTATGGCTCACCCTCGATCACGTATGATGGCGGCATGGACTGCATCAAGGTGGCGCAGGCCGTGGTCTGGCACGAGGCCGATGTGGTGAAGTAAGTGTGCGCTGGGCTGCCACGCCCGGAGCCCCGCGCAACCCTGAACCTGGCGCGCGTTACTCTGCCGCCTGGCCCAGTTCCTCGCCCTCGGCCGCCTGGCGCGCCCACATTTCGGCATAAAGGCCGGCGCGGCGCAGCAGGTCGGTGTGGCCGCCCTGTTCCACCAGGCGGCCCTGGTCGATCACCAGGATCGTGTCGCTGTCGGCAATGGTGGAAAGCCGGTGCGCGATCGACAGCGTGGTGCGGCCCCCCGCCACATCGCGCAAGGTGCCCAGGATGTCCTGCTCGGTGCGGGTGTCGAGCGCGCTGGTCGCCTCGTCGAACAGCAGGATCGGCGGGTTCTTCACTAGCGTGCGGGCAATCGCCACGCGCTGCTTTTCCCCGCCCGACAGTTTCAGGCCGCGTTCGCCCACTTCGGTGTCGAGCCCATGGGGCAGACGCGCAATGAAATCGGCAATCGCCGCCCCGCGCGCGGCGGCTGCCACGTCGTCTGCGGTGGCGCCTTCGCGGCCATAGGCGATGTTGTAGCCGATGGTGTCGTTGAACAGCACCGAATCCTGGGGCACGATGCCGATCGCGGCGCGCAGGCTTGCCTGGGTGACCCCGGCAATGTCCTGCCCATCGATCAGGATACGGCCCGAACGCGGATCGTAGAACCGGAACAGCAGGCGCGCGATGGTGGACTTGCCCGCGCCCGACGGCCCGACGATGGCCACGCGGCTGCCGGCCGGTACTTCGAACGACAGGCCATGCAGGATCGTGCGGTCGGGATCATAACCGAACACCACGTTGTCGAACGTGACCGAAGGGCGCCGGACCACCAGCGCCGGCGCGCCGGGCTTGTCGGCCACTTCCACCTGGGTGTCGATCAGGCGGAACATCTCGGCCATGTCGATCAGCCCCTGGCGGATCGTGCGATAGACCATGCCGAGCATGTCGAGCGGGCGGAACAGCGTGGTGAGATAGGATTGCACGAATACCAGTTGCCCGGCGGAATAGCGCCCGTGCCACCAGCCCCAGACCGTATGGGCGAGCGCGAAGGCCATCAGCAGGTTGGTCACGAGCGCCTGCACGATGTTGAGCAAGCCCAAGCTGTTCTCGCTGGTGACGGCGGCATCGGCATAGGCGCGCGCGGCTTGGCCATATCGGGCCTCTTCGCGCTTTTCGGCGCCGAAATACTTGACTGTTTCGTAGTTGAGCAGCGAATCTACCGCGCGCGACAGGGCCTGACCGTCGAGTCGGTTCATCCGCTCGCGCAAGTGGCTGCGCCATTCGGTGATCGTGCGCGTCAACCAGATATAGGCTGCCACCGCCAAAGCCGTAGACGCCACCAGTTCCCAGCCGAAATTGAGCCAGAAGATCAGTGCTACGCCGATCAACTGCAAGACCGTCGGCGCGATGTTAAACAGCATGAAATAGAGCATCGTGTCGATGCTCTTGGTCCCGCGCTCGATCGTCTTTGTCACTTCGCCGGTGCGCCGCGCCAGGTGAAAGCGCAAGGACAGGCGGTGAAGCTGGGCGAAGACATGCTCTGCTAAGGCGCGCGTCGCATCTTGGCCGACTGGCTCGAATGCGACGTTGCGCAAGTTGTCGAACACCACCCCGGCAAAGCGCCCGGCGGAAAAGCCCAGCACCGTCCACATCGCCAGCATGCCCAGCCGTGGACCGGTGGCGTTCATGGCATCAACCGCCCATTTCAACAAATAGGGCAAATACATCTGCATGCCGGTCGATGCCAAGATAAGTATGCTGGCGATTACGATACGCCGGCGCAGACCAGGATTATCGGCCGGCCAAAGGTAGGGCAGGAAGCGCTTGAGCGTGCCCCAGCCAGCGTGCTTTTGCACCGGGCGGGCACCGGGTTCGGTGGGTTTTTCGGGCGGCATCGCCCCCACATAGGCATTTTGTCTGCAGATGCCAGACGGCATCGGCGGTTTGCGTGCCGCCCGGAAAAGCGGCCTAACGCGCGGCGAGTGCCGGCGCCGGTGCCGGGGTGAAATCGAACATCACCTTGCGGCGGGCAAAATCGATGGCGACTTTCTGGAACGCGCTCAAATCACGCATGCCCAGCAGCAGCGCAGGGCGGCGGTTGAGCCGCAGGTGGGCAAAGGCCGGGGCATCGGCAAAGGCGAACGTCAGGTTGTTGATATCCATACCGCCGATGCGCATGGTGCGGGCATGGCCCACGTCGGCGGCGATGCTTTGCCCGGTCACCGCGACAAGGCGGGCCTGCTGCACCACCCCCTGCCGCGATAGCGCGCGTTGTAGCGCGCGGTTGCCGATCGAGACGTCCGATCCGGTGTCGATCATCACATCGGTGCGCACGCCATCGACCGTCGCTTCGGTCATGATCAGCTGGCCCGAGCGGCGGCGGGCGGTGACCACGATGTCATAGCTGTCTGCCTGGGGTACATCGGGCGCGGCATTGCCGATCATCAGGCGGTTGGCGGCAAAATCGATCGTGATGCGCTGGTCTTGCAAGCCATCGAGACCCACGATCCCCTCAGCCTCCAGATCCGCGCCGTCGACCAGCGGCGCTTCCAGTCCGGCAAAGCGGCGCGTGCCGAGCGAAATTTCCGCAACCTTCACCAGGTCGACGTCTTCCAGTCCCGCCACGCTCACCAACCGGGCGCGGCCGCTGGGCTCAAGGCCTAGCACTTGCGCGGTCTGCCGTGTCAGCACGGTGCGCTCCGCCCCGGTATCGACCAGGAAGGCAAACGGCCCCGCGCTGCCGATCGTCACCGGCACGGTAAGCCGGGCACGGGCATCGTGGCTTAACCGGATTTCTTCCATCGGGGGCTGGATATCGGGCATCAGTGCCGCGGGCGCGGGGGCAGATGGCGCGGTTTGCGCCGACACCGGCAGGGCCGCCGCCGCAAGGGCCAGCAGGCCAAGCGTGCCGGCAACCTTGGGGGCCAGCATCGTCATGGTTCTTGTTCCTCTCCGCCACGCAGGTTACGCCTGCTTGAACGGCAGCGCCATGGCTTATTTCAATGCTGCATTGCGAATTTTTCGCCCGTTTTCAGCCCGAAACGGTCTGTTTGCGCCAGGGCAGGGCGGCCATGATCTCGCCCAGCAGGCCCAGGACTTCGCCCAGCAGCGGATGGCGGGTGATGCGCATCACCAAAAGCCAGCACAGGATGCCGGCGGCCACCATGCTGGCCGCCTGGCCCAGGCTGCACGCCGCCGGCCCCGCCCACAGCGCATAGCTGGCCAGCAGCGGCGCCACGGCGGCCAGCGTGGCAGCCAGGCTTTGAGCATAGATGCGCAGCAGGTCGCGCCAGGCAAAATCGAGCATGGCGCGCATGAACGGCGCATAGATCGCCATCCACAACAGCCCATGGACAAAGCGCGAGATCGCGACGGGCACCAGGCCAAAGGGCGCGGCGGCCATGATCATGCCCACCGACAGCACCGTTTCGGCCACATTGCGATGGATCAGGCCGCGCTTGCGGCCCAGCAGCAACGGCAGATCGGCATTGAGCGGCAAGGAGATATAGCACAACTGCGCCAACGCCACCCACAGTAGCAGCGGGGCGGCCGCCACCCAGCGCGGGCCATAGAGCGCGAGGATCAGCGGCTGCGCCAGCGTGGCAATGCCCGCCATCGCCGGCCAGGTCACGCCGGTATAGGCTGCCACCACGCGCAAGTAGGGCGGCCCCAGCGGATCGCCCTGGTCGCGCACGCGGCGGAACGCGGGATAGAACACCCCGGTTACGGCGCCGGCCACCAGCATGCGCAATTGCAGGGCCAGGCCAGACGCCCGGGCAAACAGGCCCACGGCGGTGTTGTCGATCAAGCGGCCGATGACCAGTTCGGGCGCGCGGGCGGTGATCGAATAGCAGGTGGAGAGCACCGAATTGGTGCCGCCCAGTTCCAGCACCGGCCGTGCGCCTTTCAGCCGCAGCGGCCAGGGCACCATCAATCCCGCGCGCCACTGGCTCACCACCAGGCGCGCACCCTGCTGGGCAAAGGCGCCCCAGGCCAGCGCCAGCGCGCCATGGCCCAGCACTGCCAGCGTGACGGCCGCCGCTGCGTTGGCGATGGAAGAGCCCACCTCGATCATGGTGTTGGACTTGTAGTCCATGCGCCGCTGGCACGTGGCCTGCGGCACGATCGACAGCGGTACCAGCAGATACGACGATGCCACCACCAGCAGGACCGGCAGCAGCGCCGGATCGCCATAGAACCGTGCGACCGGTACCGCGCAGGCCAGTGCCAGCAGGGCAATGCCCCAGGCAAAGATCACGGAAATGGTGAACGCGGTCTGGAGCTTTTCGGGCGTCAGGTCGCGCTCGCCGTTGACATAGCGCGCCACGCCGAAATCCTGGAGGAACGCGACGATCGTGACCGCGGCGAAGGCGATCGAAAACAGCCCCAATTGCGCCGGGGTGATGAACCAGCGTGCCAAGACGACGCTGGTCGCAAACTGGATCGCGAAAGACGCATATTGCGATACCAGCGCCCAGGCGGCGGCCGTGCGCACGGACATTTCCGGTGGCGGGCTGCCGGTGGCCGGATGCGGGCGGCGGGAGTTTGTCGTGCTCATGCCGCGTGCCGCAGCAGCGTGGCCGCCGCCTGCGCCGCGCGCAACGGTCGCCCGGCCCGCAGCATGCGCAGCGCGGCCCGCCACAGGCGCGGCTGCGCACCCACGTCGGCAATATGGCCGGCCAGCACGGGCCATGCTTCGCCCGCCAGGCGATCGGGCGCATAGATCAGCCGGTCGATCATGCGCTGGCGCACATAGGCCGCGCTGCCCGCGCCGAACACCGCATCGAGCGCGTCGATTTCGGGCAGGGTGGCCAGGCTTGCGGTGGGATCCTGCCCGGTTTGCTGGCGCGCGCGGTGGGCTAGCCAGGCAATCGCGGCGTTGCGCGCCTGGGTCACCACATGGCGCGTGCTGACCTGGCCGGGCGTGATGCGATAGGCCAGCAGGCATTCGGGCAGATTGGCCATGCGCGTGCGGCCGGCCAGGCGCAGCCACAAGTCATAATCCTCGGCATGAAGATAGACCGCG
>NZ_CP137861.1:0-2500 GCF_050920675.1 Novosphingobium rhizosphaerae | reverse complement strand
GACCCGAAACCCGGTGATCTAGGCATGACCAGGCTGAAGGTGCGGTAACACGCACTGGAGGGCCGAACCGTTCAATGTTGAAAAATTGTCGGATGAGTTGTGTTTAGGGGTGAAAGGCCAATCAAACCGGGAAATAGCTGGTTCTCCGCGAAATCTATTGAGGTAGAGCGTCGGACGTATACCGTTGGGGGTAGAGCACTGGATGGATGCGGGGGTCGCGAGATCTACCAACTCTAACCAAACTCCGAATACCAACGAGATTTATCCGGCAGACAGACGGCGGGTGCTAAGGTCCGTCGTCAAAAGGGAAACAGCCCTAACCTACAGCTAAGGTCCCCAAGTCACGTCTAAGTGGGAAAGCATGTGGGAATCCCAAAACAACCAGGATGTTGGCTTAGAAGCAGCCATCATTTAAAGAAAGCGTAACAGCTCACTGGTCTAAATAAGGGTTCCTGCGGCGAAGATGTAACGGGGCTCAAGACGTGCACCGAAGCTTAGGGTTCAGATCTTTGATCTGAGCGGTAGCGGAGCGTTCCGTAGGCCTGCGAAGCGGAAGGGTAACCGACCGTGGAGGTATCGGAAGTGCGAATGCTGACATGAGTAGCGACAAAGAGGGTGAGATGCCCTCTCGCCGAAAGACCAAGGGTTCCTGCTTAAAGCTAATCTGAGCAGGGTGAGCCGGCCCCTAAGACGAGCCCGAAGGGGGTAGTCGATGGGAACCACGTTAATATTCGTGGGCCTGGAGATGAGTGACGGATCTCTTAAATTGTCAGCTCTTATCGGATTGAGCTGGCTGTGACGAGGTTCCAGGAAATAGCCTCTCCATATAGACCGTACCCGAAACCGACACAGGTGGTCAGGTAGAGTATACCAAGGCGCTTGAGAGAAGTATCCTGAAGGAACTCGGCAAATTGCCTCCGTACCTTCGGAAGAAGGAGGCCCCACATATGCGCAAGCACTTGTGGGGGGCACAGGCCAGGGGGTAGCGACTGTTTAGCAAAAACACAGGACTCTGCTAAGTCGGCTTCAAGACGACGTATAGGGTCTGACGCCTGCCCGGTGCCGGAAGGTTAAGAGGAGGAGTGCAAGCTCCGAATTGAAGCCCCGGTAAACGGCGGCCGTAACTATAACGGTCCTAAGGTAGCGAAATTCCTTGTCGGGTAAGTTCCGACCTGCACGAATGGCGTAACGACTTCCCCACTGTCTCCAGGATATGCTCAGCGAAATTGAATTCTCCGTGAAGATGCGGAGTACCCGCGGTTAGACGGAAAGACCCCGTGCACCTTTACTGCAGCTTCAGAGTGGCATTAGGAAAGAATTGTGTAGCATAGGTGGGAGGCTTTGAAGCACTGGCGCCAGCCGGTGTGGAGCCATAGGTGAAATACCACCCTGTTGTTTTCTGATGTCTAACCCAGCACCGTCATCCGGTGCGGGGACCCTCTGTGGCGGGTAGTTTGACTGGGGCGGTCGCCTCCTAAAGAGTAACGGAGGCGCGCGATGGTAGGCTCAGGACGGTTGGAAACCGTCTGCTAGAGTGCAATGGCATAAGCCTGCCTGACTGCGAGACTGACGAGTCGAGCAGAGACGAAAGTCGGTCATAGTGATCCGGTGGTCCCTCGTGGAAGGGCCATCGCTCAACGGATAAAAGGTACGCCGGGGATAACAGGCTGATGATTCCCAAGAGCTCATATCGACGGAATCGTTTGGCACCTCGATGTCGGCTCATCACATCCTGGGGCTGGAGCAGGTCCCAAGGGTTTGGCTGTTCGCCAATTAAAGTGGTACGTGAGCTGGGTTCAGAACGTCGCGAGACAGTTTGGTCCCTATCTGCCGTGGGCGTCGATACTTGAGAGGAGTTGCCCCTAGTACGAGAGGACCGGGGTGAACATGCCTCTGGTGTACCTGTCGTTCCGCCAGGAGCGCAGCAGGGTAGCTATGCATGGACGGGATAACCGCTGAAAGCATCTAAGCGGGAAGCCTCCCTCAAGATAAGGTATCATCGAGTCGTGGTAGACCACCACGTTGATAGGCCGGGTGTGGAAGTGCGGTAACGCATGAAGCTAACCGGTCCTAATCACTCTTATCATGCTTGTAGAATCCACACCCTCACCAACAACCCTGCGCAACCCGCAGAACCAACGGTGAAACCCGGACGATACCAAGCCAGATCCCAAACCATCGATCTAAAAACATCATGTGCGCCCGCTCCATTGCCTGGTGACCATAGCGTCTGTGAACCACCCGATCCCTTCTCGAACTCGGCCGTGAAACCAGTCCGCGCCAATGGTACTAACGCTCAAGCGTTGGAAGAGTAGGTCGTCGCCAGGCATTGAAGCCGGCGCGCATGAAAAAAACCCATCACAATCTCAAATCCAACAAAGCCCCGTCGAATACATCGACGGGGCTTTGTTGCTAACATCGCGGGGTGGAGCAGCCCGGTAGCTCGTCAGGCTCATAACCTGAAGGTCGCAGGTTCAAATCCTGCCCCCGCAACCAGAAT